>NZ_JAJUWR010000020.1 GCF_021390545.1 Algoriphagus sp. AGSA1
TACGACCTTCCCGATCAAAATCGGGACGCGATCATCACCATATCCAAAACTTGGTTTGGGTTGAAAACAGAAAAGCCACTGAAACTGATCAGTGGCTTTCGTCGGGGTGGCAGGATTCGAACCTACGCTTATAATCTACTGATATACAATATTTTATCTGCTAAATTTTTCTTCAGGTCACCTAATAAGGCAAAATTATTTTTAAGTAATGTAATTGATTAATTTTCAGCAAGTTAATTATATTATTTGTGGTTTTTTAGAAATGGTGCCAAAAATAGAATAAATCAATATCCTTTTTAGGAGTTCTCAAAACCGTTAGATTTAGTTAAACATCTCTCTAAACTTCTTATTCAGTTGTATTGTGATGGCTAATTAAGATTGGTGTTCTGGTTCTATTTAATGTCTCGTCAGCAGGAGCGGACAATACAGAAGCCGAACCATTTTGAAGAGGATTTGGAGCTATTGGCTAGGTTGTTTTAATCTCTTTAGAGTTTGTTTGCTCCAAGTTTCTTCTGCGTTCTTTCTAGCATACAACATCCGGGCTTCTGAAGATTTGATGGATAGTAGTTCTATAAAATGTGACCAACTCAATTGTGCCGCCACTGGCCACACAATCTCAAATTCAGAAAAGACCTCGGCAAACTGCCTTATTCTTCGCAGATTCCTAAGATCAAAGCTTTTGTCATATTTTGGTGTTAATTGATCAGATATATCTGCCACCACTGTTTTGCCATACGCTCCACGGTCACATTCGAATATATAGGTGTTTATTTTGAATCCTACTTGCCAATAAACCATAGTGATTATACTATTGACTTGAGCTGATGCTTAACTTTTTCCATGCTCAATGATCTGGGAAAGTTCATTTACAAGCAAACTTTCTGAAGGATAATTCATTTTCTAGCCAAGCCCTGTACTTACATTCTTGTGTCATGGACAGGAGAATTTTGCTCAAAAATTTTGTTCTTGTATTGGAACGCCATTCCCTTTTTCCATTTCTTCTGTTAGCAGTTCAGTAGTGTCAGTAACAACCACTTTTTTGGCTAAGCCCCTTACAGAATTCCTTAATAAATCACTTTGAGGAAATCTCAACTAAAAAGTGGCCTACAGTTTAAAGGGAGGTTAATTCAACAATCCAATATTTCTACAGATTTAAGTTGTTATTTTGAAAATATGAAGCTGTTAATTGTCGAAGATGAACAGACGCTTTTGCTGGATTTGGAAGATTTTGCTTCCAAAGAAGGGTTTACTTGTGATTCCACAACAGGCCTAGAAGCTGCTCTGGAACGTATTTCTCTGTATAACTACGATTGCATAATCCTGGACATCAATCTTCCTGATGGAAGCGGGTTTGACCTGCTTGAAACACTATATAAAGAAGGTAAGACAGACGGGGTGATCATCCTTTCAGCACGTGGCTCGTTGGATGATAAACTAAAAGGCCTGGGACTTGGGGCTGATGACTACCTCACCAAGCCATTCTATTTTTCCGAACTCAATGCACGGATAAAAGCCATCATCCGCCGAAAACAATTCAAAACCAACAAGCTTGTCCACTTTGCTAACCTGGTTATCGAACCTGATCAGTACATGATTGGGGTAAACGACCTTGAAAATCCTATTTCATTCACCAAAAAAGAGTATGCTATTCTTACGTACCTGATCAATAATCATAAACGGGTGATCACCAAAGTATCGCTGGCGGAATATATTTGGGGCGATTATGTGGATGAGGCCCAAAGTTTTGATTTTCTGTTCTCGCAGATCAGGAACCTCAAGAGAAAGCTGAAAGATGCCGGGGTACAGGTAGAAATCAACAACATCTATGGGGTAGGTTATCAAATCCAGGCATTATGAAGCTGCTTACCTACACCTCCCGCATTCAATTGATTTATTTCCTGGTTCTGATTGGATTTTTTTCCATTTTGTTTTACCTGGTATTAAGCTGGAATGTACTCCAAAATGTTGATGAAGTGTTGTACAACCGCAAAGTCAACCTGCTGGCTTATCTTGAAGAAAACCCTCAAGCTCCGTTTAAGGGAGACAACCCACTGGACGATTTTACCTTTTATCCTGTTGAAGAAGCGGTATTTCAGGAAAGCTATGAAAGCTACACCGATACTCTTATTTATGAGCGTGTTGATGATGAGTTAGATGAATACCGCAAGCTGACCACTTTTACGAAATTAGGGGGCAACCATTACCGGCTGGAAATTGTAAAGCCCCACCTGGAAGCGGCAGAAATGATCGGGACCATTGCCATTACACTCGGAGGCCTATTTCTGGGGTTAGCACTTTCTTTTTACTTATCACAGCGTACTATCTCCAAAAAAATATGGAAACCGTTTTTCGAAATACTCGAAAAGCTCCGGCTCTTTCGCTTTGATAAGCAAGATTTGCCGGAACTGCCATCTACGGATATTGATGAATTCAGGATGCTGAATGAAGCGGTGAATGAACTGACCCGGAAAAATAAGGAAGTCTTTGAAAGCCAGAAGCAATTTATTGAAAACGCTTCCCATGAAATGCAAACGCCCTTGTCTGTTATCCAGTCAAGGCTGGAAGCACTCATCGGCCAGGCTGAACTCACACAGGAGCAGGCAGTAATTGTAGAGGGCATTATCGGCTCTACACAACGTTTAAAAAAGCTGAGTAAAACCCTGTTGCTCTTATCTAAAATAGAAAACCGTCAGTTTCTCTTTTCAGAACAGGTTGATGTCAACACAATTATCAGCCGATCCATGGAATATTATGAAGAACAGAAAGCCGCCCTGAATATATCGGTGGAAATGGAAACCCAAGAGAATATGGTCGTTCAGGGTAATGTGATGCTTACTGAGATATTGATACAGAACCTGCTTAAAAATGCTTTTTTGCATAACATTGAGAATGGGTTGGTGAACGTTCAAATAAAGGGGCGGAAGCTCATAATTACCAATACAGGGTATGAAAAGCAAGAAACAGGAACTGTATTGGAAAAGGATAAATTGTTCAACCGCTTCTACAAACAATCCGGTAATCCCGATACCTGGGGGTTGGGGTTGGCAATTGCCCATAAGATTACCGAAACAAGTGGCTGGGGGCTACATTATAGAGATGAACGGGGACTACATGCTTTTGAGATAGATTTCAGTTAACCTGATTATCTTCCCATATTTCTACAGATTTGATCCTTTTTTTTGACGGAAAGATAAATTTAGTATACCCTAATCAAAATCCCCTAAGTGATGAACAGAAAGAATTTCCTTGAGGAACTCAGCAATCATAGGTGGGGTAACTATCCTGCTAAAAAATTACACGGATAACTTTTGTTGGAATATAGAATAATATCACTTGGCCGTTCCTTTGTTACCACGTATATAGACATAATATATGATCGATAAACAGGTCTCCTTTAAAGAAGCCTTCAAAGTCTGGGTCCGGGTAGCTATCAATAGCTTTGGCGGACCTGCCGGGCAGATTGCCGTGATCCATAAAATCCTGGTCGAGGAGAAAAAATGGATCAGTGAGAACCGCTTTCTGCACGCTCTCAATTACTGCATGTTATTGCCGGGGCCAGAAGCACAGCAACTGGCTACCTATATCGGCTGGTTACTCCACAGAAGCAAGGGTGGACTGGTTGCGGGGATATTGTTTGTCCTGCCCGGTTTTATCTCCATATTAATACTAAGTATTCTTTATGCGGCATACCGGGATATAGGAATTGTAGCGGCCATATTTTTTGGCATTAAACCCGCTGTTTTGGCCATCGTTATTGGTGCAGTCATCAAAATAGGGAAAAGGGCACTAAAAAATGAGGTCATGGTGACCATGGCAGTACTGGCTTTTGTCGCCATTTTTTTCTTCCAGGTCGATTTCCCCTATATCGTTGTGGTAGCCGGTTTAACAGGTTTTATAGGCGGAAAACTTTGGGAAGAAAAATTTTATGTGATCAAGGGACATGGAGAAAAAAGTGATGGAGATAGTGGCTACTTCATAGACAGCTACATACGGCCGGTAAAACCGTCCCCGGTAAAGACCCTGAAAACCGTACTCCTCTTTTTAAGTTTATGGGCACTGCCCTTAGTACTGATCGCCCTGTGGATAGGGATGGAGAACATTTTCTTTTCGGAAGGCCTGTTTTTCAGCAAAACTGCAGTGGTTACCTTTGGTGGAGCCTACTCCGTATTGGCCTATATCGCTCAGAAAGCAGTGGAAGACTATGGTTGGTTGAAAAGCGGCGAAATGCTGGACGGACTGGGTATGGCAGAAACAACACCGGGTCCACTTATCCAGGTCGTACAGTTTGTCGGGTTTATGGGTGCCTATCGTTTTGCTGGTTCCCTGGATCCCATGATGGCTGGAATCTTGGCTTCCTTACTGGTAACCTGGACTACCTTTGTTCCCAGTTTCCTGTTTATATTCACAGGGGCGCCATACATAGAATACCTCAGGGGCAATAAAAACCTGACCACTGCCTTGTCCGGAATTACAGCTGCCGTAGTAGGCGTTGTACTCAATCTTGGGGTGTGGTTCGCTATCCATACGCTTTTTGGAAAAGTAAACGAAAACCATTCCCTGGGGATAAGGTGGTTAATCCCGGAGTGGGCTACAATTGACATCCCTTCCTTGGTCATTGGACTTATTGCCGCTTTTGTTTATTTCATTCTGAAATGGGACATGCTGAAAACAATCCTGGTCAGTGTAATATGCGGGATCCTGTATCATTTCGCCTTTTCATAAGACACCTCTTCCAACTTCCTACTCAGGATTCTCCTCTTCCATCCCCATTCCCATATTTCTACAGAATCTGATCATAGGTTTGTGATGAATTGATCACAAAATTGAAAATGGTTCGAATATTCAAGATCACCCTGCTGATAGCCATTATGGCATTTGCCGGGACGGGAGTACGCTCCCAGACGGCAGTACCCATAAAACAGCTATTGGAAACGGCCACAAAAAACTATCCTGGAATTCTTGCCGCAGAGGCGCAGAAACAGGCATCGGGAGAAACGGTCAAATCAGCCCGACGTACATTGATACCCGATATCAGCGCTTCTGCCCAGGTCAACTATTCGACTTATAACAATCTTACCGGGATGTTTTATCCCGAATACATTTTACCGGTGAGCGGTCCCCCATCTACTGAGAATCTCAACGATATGGTCTGGGGATCGGCTGCCGGGTTGCTCATGAAATGGGAGCCCTACACCTTCGGACGCAGAGGCAACAAGGTAAAGGCAGCCGAAAGCAGTTATGAGGCAAGTTCAGCCCTGAACAACCTTACCCTGCTGGAACACCAGGTGCGACTATCAGGCACCTACCTGAATTATCTGCTTGCCATGCAAATCCTGGATGTACTGGAAAGTGATCAGGAAAGAGCCGAAGCAAATTATGGACAGGCCGTAAACCTGGCTGCTTCCGGATTGGTTTCGGGGGTGGATACGGCACGTTTTCATACCGAACTTTCCAAAACAACTATTAAGGTCCTGCAGCAACAGAACACTATTTATGAATACAGGGCAACGTTATCGGAACTGATTGCGGCTGATTTGCCTGAAAACCTGATGGATTCTACTTTTTTTAACGTACTGCCTCGATTAGCAGGATCTTCAGAAATGGTCCATCCGGGAGAACAAGTGGCCATGGCTGAGTGGAAAACCTCGCAATATCTGTTTAAAGCAGAAAAATTAAGCTGGATGCCCACCCTGAGTGTATGGGGTACTGCTTATGGCAGGGGTTCCGGTGTGCAGCTGGATAACAACGGCAGCACATTCGTCGAAAACCCTGCCGATGGTCTTAGCCTCAACCGGTTCAATTATGGCATTGGCGTACAACTGGCCATACCGCTGACCCAGACCATCCGCTTCAAAACCCAGTGGAAAGCAAAGGAACTGGAAGCTGAAGCCGGTAAACAGGAACTGGAAGAGGTCCGCCTGGCCCTTGATAAACAAAAATCCGTCACTGATAACACATTAAAAACGGCACTGGCCGTTGCCGGGAAAACCCCTGTCCAATTTCAGGATGCCAGGTTTGCCTATGAAGCCATACAATCCCAATACCAGGCTGGTCTCATCACCTTTACCGAGCTGATTGAAGCCCGCAATGAGCTGGTAACAGCAGAAATCGAACTCCGAAAATCCTATTGGGAAGCCTGGCAAGCATTACTGTATATGGCTGCTGTGAATGCTGACCTGGAAATCTTTTTAAACCAATTATAAGAGATGATCAAATTAATCATATCCGCATTAAGAAAACCTGTAACAGTCATGGTGGCCCTTTTGGCGATCGTATTTTTTGCTGTGCTGGCCATCAGGAACATGTCGGTCGATATATTCCCGAAGCTGGGTACGCCCACTATATATGTGGCCCAAACGTACGGAGGTTTGGCTCCCGACCAAATAGAGGGTTTTATGACCTCCTACTACGAATATCATTTCCTGTACATCAATGGTATAAAAGAAGTAGAAAGCAAAACGATCCAGGGCGTTTCCTTGATGAAGCTCACCTTTCATGAGGGGACTGATATGTCCCAGGCCCTGGCTGAAGTAGTGGCCCAGGTCAACCGGTCCAGGGCATTTATGCCTCCCGGTACAGTACCGCCATTCATCACCCGTTTTGACGGAGGGGGCGCACCGGTTGGCCAACTGGTTTTTAGCAGTGAAACCCGGTCATTGGGTGAAATACAAGATCTTGCACTCTTTAAAGTACGCCCCAAATTCGCCTCCATTCCAGGCGTGTCGGCACCGCCTCCTTTTGGTGGAAACCAACGTACCGTTCTTATTAAGGCAGATCCCTCTAAACTGCGCAGTTACAACATCAGTCCGGATGAACTGGTTATGGCCATTGCCAAGGGCAATACCATTTCTCCCTCAGGAAACATCCGGACAGCGGACAAGCTCTTGATCGCAAATCAGAATACAGTGGTTAGTGATATACAGGAGCTGGCCAATATCCCATTGAAGAAAGGCTCCGGGCCGGCTGTTTATGTCCGGGATGTTGCCGAGGTTCAAAACGGATCCGATGTGGCCTCTGGCTATGCCCTGATCAATGGCAGCCGTTCGGTGTATATCCCGGTAACCAAGCGGGCGAGCGCTTCCACCTGGGATGTGGTAAAGCAGATCAAGGCCAACCTTCCGGACATGCAGGCCGCTGTGCCTGATGATATCAAAGTGAGTTATGAATTTGATCAATCGGGCTATGTGATCAACTCGCTGAAAACCCTGTCCTTTGAAGGGGTACTGGGCGCAATGTTTACCGGCCTTATGGTATTGCTGTTCCTGGGTGACAGGCGCAGTGCACTTATAGTGATCCTCACCATACCGCTTGCCATATTATCGGCAATAGTGTGCCTTTATCTGGCCGGACAGACAATCAACATCATGACATTGGGCGGACTGGCACTGGCGATAGGTATTCTTGTAGATGAATCGACTGTGACGATTGAAAACATACACCGACATCAGGAAATGGGCAAGAAGAAAGCACGGGCCATTTTGGATGCGTGCAAGGAAATTGCCTTGCCCAAACTCCTCATCCTGATCAGTATCCTTGCTGTATTTGTTCCGTCATTTTTTATGAGTGGCACGCCCCGGGCCATGTTTTTGCCGCTTACCCTGGCGGTAGGTTTCGCCATGATTGCCTCATTCCTGCTTTCCCAGACGATGGTGCCCATTCTTACCAATTGGTTTTTAAAAGATCATGTCCCACAAAATGAGAATGGAAAGTTTCATCGGTTTCGTGATAGAATCACAGGGTATGTAAAGAATATCACAGATAAGAGAGCATGGACTGTTGGCAGCTATCTGGTAGTCATTATTGCCATGCTTGGGGCTCTCTGGCAGTTTACCGGAACAGCAATATTTCCTAAGGTCAACTCAGGACAGTTACAGGTCCGGCTAAGGCTGCCAGATGGCACCCGTATTGAAAACACCGAAGAGAAAACAAAGCAGTTCCTGGAACTCGTAAATGAGGTGGCCGGCAAAGAAAATGTAGAGATCACTTCCGCATTTGTCGGTATCCAACCGCCCAGTTATCCGGTCAATACCATTTTTTTATGGACAAGCGGTCCGCATGAAGCAGTTGTAAAGATCAAACTGAAAGAAGCAGGACAAGACTTGGACGACCTCAAGGAAAAGCTCAGAAAAAGGACGGTGGAAACCCTACCTGAAATGCGCCTGTCCTTCGAACCTGCCGATCTGGTAGATCAGGTGATGAGCCAGGGGGCAAATACGTCGGTGGAAATTGCCGTGCAGGGTAAGGACCTTTCTGAATCGCGAAAATTTGCCGAAGAAATAAAGAACAGAATTGAAGGGTTATCTTTTATGCGGGATGTTCAGTTTGGTATTCCACTGAATTACCCTTCTATTGACCTGGAGTATGACCGTGTCCGTGCCGGCCAGCTAGGAATTACCATAGAAGACATCAGCCGCTCGGTAACAGCCGCCACCTCTTCCAGTCGTTTCACTCAGCCCAACTACTGGCTGGATGCCAGTTCGGGAAATGCCTACCAGGTGCAGGTGGAGTTTCCCCAATATCTGGTAGATCAACCTGATGCTATTGAAAAGGTACCGCTTAAATCGGAAAACGGAAAAACCGTCTATGTGGGTGATGTCAGCAAATGGGAAGCATCTACCATGATCGGGGAATACGACCGTCTCAACCAGCAGCGGTTCATTACAGTTACCGGAAACATTCATGACAAAGACCTGGGTAGTGCCCTTAAGGTGCTCCGGCATGAAGTAACAGCTCTGGGAGGGCCACCGGCTGGAATGAGTGTAAAATTCAGGGGACTGGCAGAGACCCTTACCCAAACCTTCAATGAACTGAGTATCGGTCTCTTGCTGGCAGTAGCAGTGATTTTCCTGCTGCTGGCGGCCAGCTTTCAGTCGTTCCGGCTTTCCTTTGCAGTGCTTTCTACCGTACCGGCCGTAATAGTAGGTTCCTTCCTTCTTATTTGGATAAGTGGGAACACACTGAACATCCAATCTTTCATGGGGAGTATCATGGCCATAGGTGTGGCAGTGGCCAATGCCATATTATTTGTTACCATAGTGGAGCAATACAGGAAAGATCAGATACAAAACCCGCATCTGGAAGGAATAAAGGACCGGTTGAGACCCATACTGATGACCAGCATTGCCATGATAGCCGGTATGACACCCATGGCGCTTGGATTGGGTGAAGGAGGCGAGCAGACAGCTCCGCTGGGGATAGCCGTGATTGGCGGATTGCTGTTCTCCGTATTTGCTACTGTGTTTATACTGCCTGCCATTTACTGGCAACTGATCGGCCATAAACACTACAAAAGTATATCACTGGATCCGGATGATGAGCAAAGTACTTATTTCGGACAATAGCAAAAATTTATTTGATACCTGACAAAGCGTAAAAATTTAGATGCATGAAAAAATATATCCTGCCAATTTTATATGTAGCCATTATCTCAGCCTGTTCGAACACTGCTGAAAATAGGAGTACGGAAAGTAAAGAGAGGCCTACTCAAAAAGCGGAGACCATAACGCTGGGTTACGAAAATGCTCCATATGCCCTAACTCTTCCCGCAGAGCTGCATGCTTTTGAGAAAGCGCACCTTAATGCCAGAGTGCAGGGGTACGTACGCGAGGTGCTGGTAGATATTGGTGATCAAGTAGCAAATGGAACAGTCCTGGTGAAAATACAGGCACCGGAAATCGATGCTGCTTACGCTGAGGCTCAAAGCGAGGCAGCTTCTGCCCGTGCCGATTACATGGGCAGTAAAGATGTCTTTGAGCGGCTGATGAAAGCCTCCGGTAAGCCCGGGGCGGTTTCAGAATCGGATCTTATCAGGGCAATGAACAAAGCCATGGCAGACAGCACCCGGCTGGTGGCGGCAGAACATACAGCAAGGGCAAAACAGCAGTTGCTGGATTATCTTACTATCCGGGCACCTTTCAACGGAGTGATCACCCAAAGGACTACCGACCCGGGAAACCTTGTGGGAGGAAACAAGGAAGCATCTTTACTGGTGATCGAAAACAATCAAAGATTACGGTTAAAAGTACCGGTGCCGGAAGCACTGACCGGAAGTTCCCTTGCAAAGGATTCTGCTACGTTTAATGTAGAATCTTTCCCTGGGAGATGGTTCAAAGCAGATTATTATAGGAGGGCCAGGAGCATCGATCCGGGCACCCGCACGGAGATGTGGGAATTTATTGTGAACAATCAAAAAGGAGAGCTAAATGCCGGGCTTTTTGCCGAAGTACAGTTGAACGTTCAGCGTACCGATGAAAGTATATGGGTACCTCACAGCGCGGTATTGACCACCCTGCGCAGAAAAGCTGTGGGAAAGATAGTGGATGGTAAGCTGAAATGGGTAGAAGTAAAAACAGGCATGAAAAGCGAAAGCACGATAGAGGTGTTTGGCGCACTTGGTGCCGGGGATCACATCCTCTTGCAGCCCAATGAGGAAATGATTGAGGGAATGTCCATCAACTAACTCGGGTATGGTATGAGCCGTTTCCTTATCACGTTTCTAGTTTGGGCCATTTGCAATGCTACCTGCATGGCCCAGACCAGTAGACCGGATACGATTTACGCATTATTCTCAAATGAACCCATCCGTCTGGACGGTCAGCTTAATGAACCCGTCTGGCAACAGGCAATGCCGATCAGCAATTTTACCCAAAGGGAACTCAATATCGGTGAACCAGCCACCGAAAGAACAGAAGTTGCCGTTATCTATACAGCTAAAACTCTTTATATCGGTTTTTGGGGATATGACAGGGAGCCCCAAAAACTGGTGGCCCGTGAGATGAAGCGGGACTTTGATTTTGATCTGGAAGACAACTTCGAAGTGATCATTGATACCTATAATGACGACCGTAACGGATTTCTTTTTGTAATCAACCCCAATGGTGCCAGGGCCGACGTGCAGGTAATCAATAACGGGGAATCCGAAAATGAGTTCTGGAATGGGGTTTGGGATGCCAAAACCACTATTACTGACGAAGGCTGGTTTGCAGAAATAGCCATCCCTTTTTCCACTCTAAAATTCCCCACAGATACTAATAGGCACATATGGGGGATCAACTTCGAGCGGAATATCCGCAGAAAGCGTGAACAAGTGCTCTGGCAAGGCTGGTCAAGGGATTCCGAACTGGAACTGCTGAACAGGGCAGGCACGCTGGCTGGTCTGGACAGCATCGTCAGCAAGGATTTTATCGAGATAAAGCCCTATGCCATTGGCGGGAGTGAACTTGTCCCCGGTAAAACCGAAAACCAACTGAATGCCGGCGGGGACATCAACTACCTCATTACACCTACCCTCCGTATGAATCTGACCTTTAACACCGATTTTGCCCAGGTAGAGGCCGACCGCCAGCAGATCAACTTGACGCGCTTTCCCCTGTTCTTTCTGGAGCGCAGGGAGTTTTTCCTGGAGGGGCAGGACTTTTTCGATATGGGAATGGGTGATAAAATCATCCCCTTTTACAGCCGCAGAATAGGGCTGGCGGAAGACCGCTCCACCGTTCCGATAATTGCCGGAGCGAGGGTTTTGGGGAAGATAAAAAAATCTACCCTGGGAGCATTGTCTATGCAGACAGCAAGCCGTAACAGCATTCCGTCTGCCAACTATTCCGTATTGAGTTGGCGTCAGGATGTCCTGGAACAGTCATCAGTGGGCGTGCTATCAGCCAACAAATACGAAAATGGCCGACTGCACAGCACAACAGGTGCTTACGGGTTATACAGTATATCCAGACTATTCGGAGACAAAAACCTGAACATTGGGGCTGCTTTTACCCAAAATATTGATTCCAGGGATTTTGACCGTAAAGCCAATGCGCATCGCATATATCTGAGCTATCCCAACGACAAAGTGGAATTTGACATGTCCTGGCAACGAAGCGCACCCTCTTTCAACCCGGAAGTAGGATTCCTGCGCAGGGACAATTTCCAGGAGTTTTATGCTGAACTAGAATGGAAACCCCGGCCTAAAAACTTTCTGAAATGGATTCGGCAGTTCAGCTTTAAGGGGTTTGATATGAATTACTTTATCTTTGATGATACCGGAGAATTACAATCTTTTTCCTATGAGATACGGCCTTTGGGCTTTGAGACACGCAGCGGGGAATTTTTTGAGTTTAACCTGCAAAGGAAGGCAGAAGGCTTGCGAGAACCTTTTCAGATCAAAGAAGGAGTTACCATACCTGAAGGCGATTACTGGTACAACCGGATGGAAATACAAGCCGCTACATTCAGTGGACGCACCTGGTCGGTTTATACCCGCATCAACTGGGGAGATTTTTTTCTGGGTAAAAGCACAGAAAGCACCTATGAACTTTCATGGAGGACAAGCCGCTATTTTAAAATTGGCGCTAACTATGAGAAAAACTGGATTGACTTACCGGAAGGAAGTTTTGATACCGACCTGATCGGAAGCCGGATGGAATATGCAGTCAACCCGAATTTGTTTGGTTCCCTGTTCTCCCAATGGAACAGCGAAGATGAAGAAGCCATCCTCAATTTTCGCCTGCAATGGATTCCCATTATCGGGGCTGATTTCTTTTTCATAGTCAACCAGGCCTACGACACTTCAGGGAATAACTGGGAACTGGAAAGAACAACCATTTTAGGCAAACTGATATGGAGATTTGTAATTTAACAATAAAAGACATGAAACACCTGCTTGCCATAATTGTACTATTCATGCTATTGCTTACCGCATGTAACCCTTCACCTGATGAAGTAACTGTTTACTGCACCGTTGACCAGGTATTTTCGGAACCTGTGCTGAAAGATTTTGAAAAAGAGACCGGGATTAAAGTAAAAGCGGTGTATGATACCGAAGAGACCAAGTCTACCGGTGTAATGAACCGGCTGATAGCCGAAAAGGACAACCCACAGTGTGATGTGTTCTGGAGTGGCGATCCGGTGCGCAACAGCGTGTTGCAATCCAGGGATATTACGGAACCATATCAATCGGAGCAAACCCGGCTTATCCCTGATCACTTCAAAGAAAAAAATAACCATTGGATTGGTTTTTCGGCCAGGGCAAGGGTGTTGATCTATAACAAAAATCTGATTGCTTCCGATTCCCTGCCCCAATCTGTTTTTGACTTCACCAATCCTTCTTATAAAGGGGGATTTGCCATTGCCAACCCGCTATTTGGCACTACTACTTTTCACATGGCAGCACTGTTTGTTGCACATGGCGATGCTCAAGCCAAACAGTGGATGAACGATATCAAAGCAAATGGAGTGGTGGTAACTGCAAGCAACGGGGACGTCAAAAAACAGGTGATGAACGGGGAACTGGCTTTTGGGCTTACCGATACCGACGATGCTTTCGAGGCCAAAAAAGAAAGCGATGCCGTGGATTACATTTTTCTGGATCAACAGGAAAACGGCATCGGGACGCTCATCATGCCCAATGCACTTAGTCTTATCAAAGGTTCTCCAAACAGTGAAAACGGGAAAAAGTTAATGGACTACCTGTTGACACGGGAAACAGAAACGAAACTGGCCAAATCCTGTGCGCAGATGCCGCTGATCAAAGGAACGGAAGTGCCGGAGAATGTTCCCTCATTGGATAACATCAATCCGATGAAAGTTGATTTCAAAGAGACTTCTGATAAACTGGAAGCCATACAATCTTGGTTAAAAGAATGGACACTGCAATAGTCAAAAATATCAAAGGGGCCGTTCCTTTTCTTCTCCTGTTCCTGGTACTGGGATTACCGGTGCTGATGCTGCTCCTGCAATGGTGGACAACGGGAGAGGACACGGTTCTGTATTCCATTATCAACCGGGAAAATCTGCTGCTTATCGGGAAAAGTCTGCTGATGTCTGCCATAGTAGCGTTGCTGGCAACCTTTACCGGAACGATATGTGCCTTTTTGCTTTACAAGTTCCAGTTTCCATTCAGCGGATTTTACAGGTTGACATTGCTATTGCCACTGCTTATTTCTCCCTACATTTTTGCAGTGGCCTGGAAAGACGGTTTTTTTTGGCTATTGGGAAATACAGCCGCTATCTATTCGGAAGCAGGGGTGATCCTGGTACAGACCTTTGTCTTTTTTCCATTGGCGATGCTCATCATTGGAAGCGCTTTATCCCAAATTCATGCCGGATATGAGGAAGCCGGATTAATGACCGTCCCATTTAGGAAAATGATGGTGAAGATCGTATTCCCCCTCATTCGCCCTGCGCTGACCATCTCTTTTTTGCTTATCCTGATATTCAGCATGAGCGATTTTTCCGTTCCCGCCTTTTTTGGTGTACGTACCTTTACCACCGAGATATTCACACAGTTTTCCGCCCTTTATAACTTCCCGCTGGCAATCGGGCAATCGGTTATACTGCTGCTTATCTGTCTGCTGCTCATGCTGTCAGAAGCCCGTTATCTGTCGGATGCACCTTTCTTTTCCGTATCGGTAAAAGGAAGTGTTTCTAAAAAATATCATGCCGGAAAACGCAAAATAATAGTGCATGGCTTCTTCTGGGTTTTGCTGATTTCTGCCTTGCTATTGCCTGTACTTATGTTAACTGTACAATCTTTAACCGGGAGGACCTTGTTTTTTGCCCAGGCATGGGAGCTTATACGCCCCGCTGCTTTTCAATCTGTCAAACTTGCCTTTGCAGGAGCCTGTATCACCACCATCACCGGGTTATGGACGGCTTACGGAAAAGAACGCAGGAACCACAAACTACCTGATTTGTTGCTTTTGCTGACTTTCATTGTTCCTTCCACCGTGCTGGGAATAGCATTGATACGGTATTATAACCTTCCTGCCCTGAACTTCATCTATGGCACTTCGCTCATCCTGTTGATAGCGTACCTGGGAAAGTTTGGCTTTATCGCATCCAGGATAATAGGCAATGGTATCAAACAAATTCCCGTATCCTTTGAAGAAGCAGCGTCCGTAATGGGGATTTCTTCAAAGAAAACATTTCTAAAGATCAGCCTGCCTTTGCTCATACCGTCCTTGTTTACCGCATTCGTCTTGTCCTTCATCTTATGCCTGGGAGAATTGGGGGCCACGATGATGGTTTATCCTCCCGGTATGGAGCTGATGCAGGTAAAAACCTTTGCTATTAGCGCCAATGCGCCCCAGGCCCTTACCAGCAGCATGACACTGATCAACCTGTGGGTAACAGTATTTCTCCTCCTTTTGCTCTTTGTTTTTGGGAAATGGATGGTTAAAAAATTTCAGTATGTATAAGATCGCCCTCGAACATATTACGCACAGCTATGAGGATAAAGAAGTCTTGCAGGATTTCTCATTTTCTTTTGAGCAGGAAAAAATAACTTGTCTGCTGGGGCCTTCCGGCTGTGGTAAAACTACGGTACTGCGCCTTGTGGCAGGATTGGAAAAGCCATCAAAAGGTGTGGTAAAAATAAACGGGACGGTGGTAAGTGAAAATGGGACTACTCTTATTCCGCCCCACCAACGCAAAATTGGTTTCGTTTTCCAGGATCTGGCCCTTTGGCCGCATTTTACGGTGTATGATAACATTGCCTTCGGATTAAAGGAAAACAAAGAAAAGAATGTGAAAGGGAAAGTAGCTGAATGGCTGGACTTATTCGGGATAAGTGATAAAACCCGCAAATACCCGCATCAACTTTCCGGCGGGCAGAAGCAAATGGTGGCCATTGCACGCTCCCTGGCCATGCAGCCTGAAATACTTCTGATGGATGAACCACTGGCCAATATTGATACGCACTTAAAAGAGAATATTCTGAATCATCTGTCAGGGATCCACCAACGGCAAAAATTCACAATGCTTTATGTAACCCACGACTACCGTGAAGCCATAAACACAGGGGATAGGATAATTATCATGAATGCAGGAAAAGTAGAAGCAGCCGGATCAAAAGAAGAAATAAGCCATTCAGCATCAGAATTTGTAAAATCATTTATAAAAACCTAAAAAGGAGGAATTATGACAAGAGCGGTAAAATACTTAATACCCATAATCGCATCCGTTTTGATAACGGTTGCATGTACGAACTCAAAATCAGGACAGATGAGTGAAGAAATCCAGAAGTTCAATCAACGGGCACAATTTCCCGATTCCGTCAAACCGGAAGAAACAATCACATTCGATTTTGAGAATTATGCTGCCGGTCAACTCCCGGAGGACTGGTCGGAATATTATGCCGGCTCAGGCAGTACAGAATGGAAAATTGTGGAAGATATTGGAAACAAGGTAATGGCACAGTTGTACAGCGATAATCCTAACAACCATTTTAATGTTACTGTAAATAATAACATTACAGCCCAAGACATGGTACTCTCTGTCCGGCTGAAAGGCGTTACCGGTAATCACGACCAGGGAGGCGGCTTTGTATGGCGGTTTTCCGATAAGGACAACTATTATGTGGTACGTGCCAATCCGCTGGAAGATAATGTGGTATTGTACAAGGTGGAAAACGGCAAGCGCACCGATCTGCCCTTAGTTGGTAAGGGCAAAACCTATGGAGTGGATGTGGAACCGTTGGGCAATGGCTGGAATACCTTGAAATTAGTGGTAAAAGACGATCTGTTTTCGGTTTTCCTCAATAACAAAGAACTGTTTACTGTGCAGGACAACACTTTTACAGAAGCCGGTAAAGTGGGCTTTTGGACAAAAGCGGATGCAGTGACTTATTTTGATGATTTTGAAATTAAGAAATTCGATTAGCTAATGTTAAACATAAAAATTATGAAAATCATGCAAAAACTCAGCGTAAACACTATTGGTTTGGCAATGGCAATGACACTTTCAGTCATTGCGTGTAAACCTAGTGCCAAAAATGAGGCGGAACACAAAACAGAACCTGCGTCACCATCGCATCAGGAAGTAAAACTTGATCCACTGGATATCTCCGCTATTGAAAGCACCATCGGCATGCAGGGAACGGAAAATAACGGGGAATATAAAGTAGTGGTAGCCCAAAATGATCTGAAGATCACAGTCGATGGTTTTCAGATCATCCCGCCTATGGGATTGGGAAGCTGGGCGGCCTTCGCTCCCGGGAAAGGAGGGGTAATGTTGATGGGCGATATAGTGGTTACAGAGGATGACTTGTGGCCTGTGCAGCAGGAAGTGATCAGCCAGGGGCTTACAATTACAGCCATCCACAACCACTTTGTAAGGAACAACCCCAATGTGATGTACATGCACATCGGCGGGATGGGCGATGAAGCCAATCTGGCTGCCAAAGTGAAAGCCGTGTTTGATAAAGTAAAAGAGGTACGTGGAGGAAATCCGGCAGATGGGCCTAAGGCAGAAGTGACCAATACTTTAGATACAGCTATGATTGCCAAGACCCTGGGACAAAGCGGAGAAATGGGCAGAGGTGTCTATAAGGTGACGATTGGCAGACCAGACGTAGCTCTGAAAGAGCATGGCGCGCCTGTCAGCACTTTTATGGGCTTCAATACGTGGGCAAGCTGGCAGGGAACTCCTGAAAAAGCAGCTGTGGCAGGGGATTTCACGATGCTTGCCGATGAAGTAGCCCCTGTCATCAAAACGTTGGTAGAAAACGGCATTGAAGTAGTTGCTGTCCACAACCACATGGTTCATGAGGAACCACGGATATTCTTCTTGCACTATTGGGGTACAGGTCCGGTGGAAAAACTTGCAAAAGGGCTCAGGGCTGCACTTGACCATACACAAAGAAGGGAATGATCTTAATTGACAAGCAGGCATCCGGTATTGGGAAATCCCGGTAATCAGGTGCACTAAAAATGGCATGTATAATCCGGGAACCGGCAATAGGGAGGGATAATCTTATACAGTTTGGTTGAGACCATCTCTTTGCCCATATGCACCCTTATAGGTAATTATTGAAGAAGCAACCGTCCGGAATTTCCGGACGCTTGCTTCATTTATAAATGTTGAGAAGGTATTACTTCCGCTTCGTTACCAGTTCATATACACAGGGTATTACGATCAGATTTAGCAAGGTTGCGCTCAGCAATCCCCCCAAAATCACAACCGCCATTGGACTCTGAATCTCATTTCCGGCCTCACCACCTTTTAGTGCTAAAGGGATCAATGCCAACCCTGTAGTAAACGCTGTCATCAGAATTGGATTGAGCCGGTCCATAGCACCTCCAAGCAGGAGTTCGGCTCCGACTTTGCCTTCTTTTCTTAAGTCTTCATACCGCGATACGAGCAGGATACCGTTTCTGGTTGCAATACCGAACAGGCTGATAAACCCAATTGTAGCTGCGATACTGATAACACCGGATGTAAAATATACAAGCAAGATCCCCCCGATCAGCGCTAGAGGTAAGTTAAGTAACACAACCAGGGAAAGGTTGACATCCTGAAACTCGTAATACAGCAAAAGGAAAATGACAATAATAGCCATACCAGCTGTGATCAACAGTAGTTGTGAGGCTTTGGCCTCACTCTCAAACTGTCCGTCATATTCCACACGGTATCCTTCGGGAAGCTGAATCTGATCTCCGATGATTTGTTGGATATCGTTGACAACACTTCGGAGATCCCTGCCCTGAACATTTGCTGCAATCACAATTTTACGCTGCACATTCTCCCTACTTATGGAATTTGGACTGCTTACAGAGTTTACTCTTGCAAGCTGATCAAGCGGTATCTGACCTCCGTCAGGAAGTGAAATCAGTGCTTTTTCTATACTTGCCCTCGTGCTTCTGGATTCGGGTCTGAATCTTACCACCAGATCAAAATACTGTTGTCCTTCATAGATTTCACCTGCTTTTTCACCTGCAAAGGCAATGTCAACCTGTTCCATCAGGTCAGACACTGTCATTCCGTTAGCAGCCAGTAGTTGCCGATTCGGAATAATCCTCAGTTGTGGGACTTCTACCTGCTGGTCTACTGCCACATCTGCAATTCCATCAATTGACTCGATACTTGTTTCGATTTTCTTGCCTAGTTCAAACAAGCGCTGCAGGTCAGTACCAAAGACTTTGACCGCAATATTGGCACGCGTCCCGGAAAGCATATGGTCGATTCTGTGTGCGATGGGTTGACCAAGAGTAATGCTGGCGCCCGGAACTAAGCTCAGTCTGGTACGGACTTCTTCGAAAAACTCTTCTTTGGATTTATCAGAAAGCACAAAAGGAACGTCTATTTCTGCGGCATTTACTCCCTGCGCATGTTCATCCAACTCTGCCCGTCCGGTTCTTCTGGTAACGATACTTACCTCAGGCATGTCTAAGAGAAGCTGTTCTACCAACAGGCCTGTTTTGTTACTTTCCTCCAAAGACATTCCGGGAACACCCACGACGCTGATCACCAAAGAACCTTCGTTGAATTCAGGAAGAAAGCTTCGTCCGAGCTGCGAGAAAAGGAGCAGACTTACTAGGAATGCAGCACCGGTCATACCGATGATTAGTTTGGGGATCCCCAATGCTCTCCTCAGAACTGCCGAATAGTGCTTTTGCAGCCAACGTTCTACTTTGGTTCCTTCAGCTTGCTTTTCAAGTACCTTATTATTTTTCAACAAATAGGAACAAAGTACAGGAGTCACCGTCACAGCTACGATCAATGAAGTGAGGACTGAGGTGATAAATGCAATTCCCAATGGCTGCAACAGCCGTCCTTCCATACCACTTAAGAAGAAAAGTGGAATAAATGAAACGATGATAATCAGTGTGGCAATAATGATCGAGCTCCTAATTTCGACCGATGCATCCTGAACGACCTGAAGCACTGACTGGCGCTCTCCAACAGGCTTACGTACGTTTTCCCTTAATCTTTTGAAAACATTCTCCACATCGATAATTGCATCATCCACCAAAGCACCAATGGCAATGGCCATACCTCCAAGGCTCATGGTATTGATTGTATAGCCTAAAAGCTTGAGTACAATCACAGATACAAGCAGGGAAATTGGGATGGCAACTAATGAGATTACCGTAGTACGCCAGTTCATCAGGAAGATAAACAGCACAAGCACCACGAAAAATGCTCCCTCTAGTAAGGTCCGGTTCAGGTTTGAAATGGAAGCATCAATGAAATTAGACTGCCTGAAAATCTCGCTCTTGATTTCTACACCTGCCGGCAGGGTATGCTGCAAATCTGCAATTGCCTCATCAAGACTTTCAGTAAGTTCCAGGGTGTTTACATCAGGTTGCTTGGAAACAGTGAGAATTACCGCCGAAGATGCATTCAATGAACCGTCTCCGATTTTGTCTGCTGCCCCGATCTGCACGGTCGCTACATCTTTTATTTTAATGGATTGCCCATTCACCTGTTTCAATACCGCCTCTTCCAAGTCTTCCACAGCATATGCCCTGCCACTTCCCTTGATGATGTATTGATTTCCAAACTCATTCAATACGCCTCCCGGAGCATTCCTATTGGACTCTCTTACTTTTTCTAATAATTCTCCCAGCGTGACATCGTAGTATTTCAGCTTTTCAGGATTGGCGAAAACCTGGTATTGTTTGAAATCACCGCCTATCACCACCACATTTGCAACCCCGCCAATGGATTTGATACGTGGACGGACCGTCCAGTCTGCAAGGGTACGTAATTCCATGGGAGAAAGGCTGTCCGAGGTAACGCCCAACAGCATGATTTCACCCATAATAGATGAGATAGGAGCCATTGTTGGGGTACTTACTCCCTCAGGCAAGTTTTCCTGAACCATAGGGATCCGCTCACCCACAATCTGCCGGGCACGATAGATATCGGTACCCCAGTCAAATTCCACCCATACAATAGATATTCCCGCTGCCGATGAAGAACGGATTCTTCTGACATTGGGAGAACCGTTCATTGCTGTTTCAAGCTGATAGGTGACCAGCTTTTCCACTTCTTCTGATTCCATCCCATGGGCTTCTGTCAGGATCGTTACAGTAGGTGCGGTCAGATCCGGAAACACATCCACATTCATCGTCCGTGCCAGATACAAGCCTGTGATACTAAGTACTACAGCCCCAAGAAGCACCAACAATCTATTGTGAAGTGAAATGGATAATATTTTATTTAGCATAGCCCCGATCCATTAATGTTCATGGCCGTGCGCCGGTGCCTGTCCTGACATGGAAGCCATTTTCACCTGGTAAGCACCACGTGTAACTACCACTTCACCTACCTGCACTCCTTCTAAAATCTCTACTTCTTGCCCATTTCTTCTGCCTATGCTAACAGGTCTCCTGTCAAAACTCTCTCCGGAAAGCTCCACGATCACAGAGTAAATGCCGTAGTCTTCCAGCAGTGCAGACTCAGGAACAACAGCTGTTTTTTTAGGCTGGCCAAAAGCTATCTGAACCTCGGTAAAACTACCTTCAGGCATTTCCACCACATCGTTGATTTCAGCAAATACTGAAAGCAGAGGCTGATCACTTTCCACCTCTTTCCCTACAGATAATACTTTACCTGCCGTGGCTTTCAGACCAGACCAATGATCAGATCTATTTTGATAGTGGATATCGTGGATATCCTGAAGCTGAACCGCATAGGATGGGCTGACCTGGACTTCCAGAAGACTGGTTTTATGGCTTGTAATTGTCACCAGACTCGCACCTTCCGAAACAAACGATCCATTATCCACGGCTATTGATTTCACATAGCCTTCAAATGGTGTCAGGATCTGCTTTCCATCAGAGGTATAGCCGGCATTAAGAGTTTCATACGTTGACTTGGCAACCAGATACTTCTGCTCCACCTGCTCGAATTCTGACTTGGGTACAATCCTGGATTCAAACAGCTGCTTCTTACGCCCATATTCAAGGCTTGCCTGATCATAGGCCGCCTTCGCTTTTTGAATCTCTGCCGAAAGGTTATTGGAGGTCAATCCTGCACTGCTTACAGACATGAGTACCTGACCTTTTTGTACTTTCATCCCTTCGTTGAGATTGCCGCTGTTGAAATTCACTTTCCCCGAGTTTGGCGCAATAAGGGTCTGGTAATCCGAAGGAGAAACTTTCCACCTTCCTGAAGTAGGGATGGTTTGGTAGATTTCTTTTTCTACAACTTTAGCAGTCTGAAAATCTATTTTCCAAGCCTGTTCTTTAAGAAAGGTAATAGAACCATCATCTCCTTCTGCCATGCTCAGGTCACTTGCAGCATCTTCCATCGAAGCGTAAACTGTCACTCCTTCAATCACTATTTTATCTGTAATTGTAGAAGTCTTGAGTTCAAATACCAGTTGATATAGCCCCGCTTCTTTGGGTTGTAAAGAGGGTTTAAAGATTCCCGGGGAATCCGGGGAATCAACGGTATTTCTGATTCCATTTTCACCCTTGATCAGGCTGACCGTCAATGATCCCTCGCGGACTGGCCGATGCCTTTCCATTATAGTAAAGTGAGCGGCAAATCGACTGGTAGCACCTACCACCAAAGCAGGATATTCCACGAACAATTCCGTTTTATCGGTCCATACCGTGGCATCTACAGATGGGATTTCTGCTCCTTCCACTAGATGCGCACCATGTGCATCATGTGCATGATCCTCCGCTTCCTTTGCCTGACAGGAAGCAAGGATGAGTGTAACCATTAGTATTACATATCGCATAATCAATATCCTTTGAAGATATTAATGGTCAGAATGGGTAGTCCCGTCATCATGGGTATGCTCCGTAGTATCTTTCTCTACCTTGAATTCTTCCTGATGATGATCTGCATCTTCTGCTTCATGCGGATGACCGTGGGCTTCTTCTGTAGTATGCTCGTGGCCATGATCATCCACGTTTTTTTTGTTGCCACATGAAACAGAAACGACGAATAGGAATGCGAATAGAATAGTTGAAATTTTCATAATTGTTAAGTTTGAATGTTATAATTGATGTTTTAATAATTCGGCTTTGGATTGAACCAACTGGTTTTCCATTACCAGCATGGAATCCAAAGCATTTTGATAGAATTGCAATTCGATGTAGTACTGCATAAAGGAAAGTTCTCCCAATTCAAAGGCCTGAAGCAATAATTCTTCGCTGCCCAAAGATTCAAGGGTGGACTGGTATTCCTGGTATTTTTTCAGCAGCACTTGATATACCTCATATTCACCCAAGAATTCTGTGCGCAACAGATCTGTTTTAACCTGGGTAAAAGATTTTTGGTAATCATAGTTTGCCTCTGCGGCTTTTACTGTATTCCGGGTGCTCCATAAGGGAATAGAAACTCCGCCATAAACACCCGAATAGATAGACCCCGAAACACCCTGGTAATTATACCCTGCTGTTAGATTGGGAAGCGACTTGTTTTTGGAAAGCCTGATCTGCTGCTGAGCCACTTTTTCTTGTTCCAGGAGGATTTTAAATTCAGGATCAACCTGCATTTTTTCCTGCCACAGAGTTTCCGGGTCATTAATAGCCAATGATCCGATATAATCATTTGGAGCAAAGTCCAACTCAATTCCGCCATTCATATTTTTGAGACGGATCATTATTTTTTTGCGGTCTGACTCCAAAATATCCAGCTTAAACTGCTCTTGGATCCAGGCAATTTTGGCTTTGTTGAGTTCCAGGATACCGGCTTGTTCCAGCTCAAACAGCTCATTGGTCTGATCAAATATCTTCTTGGACTGCAAGACTCTGAGTTGCTCTATTTTCTCTTTTTTGGCCAAGAAAATCAATTCGTTTAATAGTTTGAAAGCCGGAAGTAATACTTCCTGCCGTTTCAGCTGGTATTCCATAGTATTCTGTGCCTCTTGCATCTCAATGAGGTCGCCACGGACACTGTATACCGATGGAAATTCGAATGACTGGGTTACCTGAAACTCGGTGTAATCCCCCGAGGCGTGATTGCCAAAAGGAAGGTAATATACCCCCGCCTGTGGATCAGGAAGATTGTTTGATGCTTTTTGCGATAGCTTTTTACTTTCTAAAAAGGAAGAAAAAGCTTTTAGTGTGGCATTGTTCTGTTCGATTTGCTGTAAAACTTCCATTGGATTAGAAGACTGGGCTACAGCAACAAACGAAAACAGGCACACGCAAAAAGCGAGTACATTGTTTTTTACCATGAAGTTGGATTTAGAATGAATCAATTGTTCTCAATGAAATTATTTCATTGACTCTGATAGGTTATCAAAGATTGATTTATCCTAAAGAAGGGGGGCCCCGTAAGGCAGTTGAAAAAAAGCAGGTGTTCTTAATTATCCCCAACAATTCAGGGACATTGGTTTTTAAGGGAGGACTTACTCCCTCAACCAATAAACGGTAAAACTCCGGAACCGTTTTTTGCTCTTTGCTTTTAGTTACATGGTTTTCGGAATGCTGTACCTGAGAAAGAGAGTGATCAGCTGGCAGTTGTGAATGTGCATGATAAGCAAAAAGTAAAGAAAGAAAGTCTAAAGAGCTCTTTTCTTCGGAATGATGATCATGCGTACTATTATTGTGATGATGATCTGAAATATCCTTTATCCCATGCTGATGATGGGAGTGGGGTGCCAATTGATGCAGCATGAACAAGCAGAACATGCTAAGTAGAAACCGGGCTATAATCGTGGATATAGGATGCACCTTATACAAAGGAATCTAAATTTTTCTTTTAATCAAATGTAGACTTGATGAAAAATATTTCGCACAGAAAATCATTGGCTCAAATTTCACATGTTCATATATCTCTAAAAATAGGGTTTTATCAAAATCCAGTGACGGTTTCAAATTACATTTTATGGCAAAGCCATAGTTATATCGAACCAATTTATGGAAGATTTTGAAAGGGTTTTGAAGCTGGATTCAGAAATAAGACTTTAGATAATTAGAGTTAATGCTTGGATTTTGGAGCTGGCAAAGCCATAGTTATATCGAACCAATTTATGGAAGATTTTGAAAGAGTTTTGAAACTGGATTCAGAAATAAGGCTTTAGATAATCCGGGTTAATGCTTGGATTTTGGACGCAACTAAAGTGTTTTCGAACCATTTAAAAGAAGATTTATGGGCATTGGGACGTTTTTATGGACCCGTAGGCTAACAAGGTAGGCTGAGACTTCTGCTTTAAGCGTTTCCACCAACCCAAAATCATTTGATTATTATGATTAATCATAATATGGCCTTAGACACCTATAAAAATAATTTTAATGTATGTGTCTCGTCAGGTGGAGTTGGCGGTGGATATTCCGCTCTATAGTACGCCACAATTCCACTACAATGTATAAAAGTCGAACTCTTTTGAGGAGGATCTGGAGCTTTTATGCAGGTTGTTCAGGTTTTTCTAAATTCGATTAATTGCTTCGAATTAGTACTTAAGAGAAATATCTGTCCATTTATTCTCACTTATCAACTTAATGATAATCAGAGGGTAGGATCCCGATGGAGTGTCGTCACTTGGGCTAGTTTGTTTTCTGCGATGGTTGTAGTAACCGAAGTATTTGGCTACCTGTGCATTTAGATCCAATCTGTCAGCCGGAGAATTTAAATAGAATTTTTTCGCACTTATGATTTCCCAGAACAGTTCGATAAATACGTTGTCATAAATTCCTATAATTAGAGATTTATCGATCCTAGGCTTAGCAATAACGGATGCTATACGCTTTGAAGATTCGTAGCGTTGAAATCGGTCTTCGGATTTTATTGACGTTGGTTTATCTATGTATATATTTAAGATTACTGGAATTTTTAAAAAGGTGAAGGGATTCTCTTACTTTGTAATGCATTGAATTGTAAAAATTCCGATGAGTTCCCGTTTTTTTGCTCCTGCTTATAATTTGTTCTTTTGGTGCTATGACATAAAACACAACATTTTTTTGCCCGGGTTATTCCCACATAATGAAGATTAATATCCTGAGTAAGATCTGAAAATAAGCTTTGATGATCTTGGATTTCCTTTTTAGGGAGTATCCACTCATACAGATCTAAGTGAAAAACTATATCAAACTCCAATCCCTTAGATTTATGCAAGGTCATTATTTGTATTTCGTTATCAGCAGCAGGCTTATATGACTCCAGCAACCTGGAATCTGATAATACTTCCTTCAATAGATCAATAGAATTAGCATTTTTTCCGGTCGGATGAAGATTTGCCGCAATGCTATCCGCTAAGCTGATAGCTGAAACCACATCAAAATGTGGAGCAGCCAATTCCGCTTCTAACCTCCTGATCTGTTTTAATACTTCTTTTACCTTAAAGCGGTTTATATCGGCACTGATATAATTTTCTACAAATGCTGTTTTCGATAGCTTTTTATCAAATACGATGGAAAGTAATTCTTTGAAAAGTCCAGACCATATTGTAAAATCTTCATCTAATGGCGTAGCTTCAAAATACTTATGAGGAAGTCTTATATTGTTATGTATCAGTGTTCCTGTTCTGCTGTTACGAACAAGGATGCCTATTTTGTTTTCCTTGTAAATATTATATTTTCTAATATACTGAGCCATTGATTTTGTTAGCCATTCAGCAATTTGAATTTCATTTCCCTGTACTTGCTTTTCAAAAACATGGATTTCTTTATACGGGAGTAGTTCAGCATCTTCGTTCAGTAAAAGGAGAGAATAGTTAATGATAGACGCATCACACCTGTGATTGTAATCAAGCGGAAAAAGCGTAAAATCTTCTTTTCTCTTTGCTAAATTGATCAGGTATTCTGAACTTTTTCCTGAAAATTTAAAAATGGATTGATTGGCATCTCCTACCGCAATTGCAGATAATCCCAGCTTCATAATTTTTAAAAAGAGCAGATGTTGCTCCTTACCTGTATCCTGATATTCATCGATGATTATGTAGGTGTACCTGGCTTTAATGTAGTTGCGGCAAGCCTTGCTATTATTAAATATGTAAATAGACAACAAGCCTACTGATTCTAACACCACTTTTCCCTGCAAAAACAACTTCTTTAAAAAGCCAATATGCTCTTGAGGCATATGCTCCGGATCAATCTCATTATCTAGCCAATTAAGTTCTTCCTTAATATCGTCTTTCAGATCACTCCTTCTTACAATACCGACTTCTATTTTGGGAATACCAAAAAGCTGTTTTGCAAACGGAATAATAATTTCGGACAAATAGAATTTGTCCATAGTTCCGAAAAATGATGCTTTAGGAGCCAGCCCTTCCTTTAAGCATCTAGTTCTTAATTCATGAGAAGCCTTGTTAGTGTACGATATCGCTATTACGCCTTTAATCTCGATTGTGCCCGGGAGTATTTTCTTTATTTTCTCAGATAGAACAAATGTTTTCCCACTACCTGGATTAGCGACAATAACTAGACTACCGGGCGCATCAATAATTTTTTCCTGTTGTGCTGTCGGCTTCATACATTTTTCTCAATACGTTTTTTACAAGCAAATAGCGGTTTGGCTAATTCTGATTTCCTCAAAAGTTTTAATTTTCCGGATTGTTTACGTAAAAACTCAAACATGAATGTTGCCTTTCTTCTCTGCATAGCTTTTAACGCTTCCTGTTTATCATCTACGCCAAGATGAGCCAGAATGCTGGCTTCAAGACTTTGACTCAACATGTCATTTTCCAAGTCTTTCTGGGAAATAAAAATATCATACCCTTCTAATTGTATTCTGAACTTATTGGCAGCATCTAAATTATTTGCTGGTGGGACTTCTATAGCAAAACCACTTAATAGCTTCTCATGAGAGACAATGAGCTTCTCAACGTTTTGAGCTTTCTTACAGTTATTCTTATAAATTGATAAAGCGCGCTGAATTCCGGCAAGCCTATATTCTGCCTTTTTAGGTATCTTAAACACATCATTATCTGTCCTGATTACCCATTCGATCTCCAAGGCGTGTAATATTTTTACAAATGTTTCAAATCCTACGCCATCTGCCATTAGAATGCTGATGTTAAGCCTGTCCAGGTCAATTCCCAATTCACGCGCTAGGACTTTATAAAATAGAATTTCAGACGGCCCTTCCACTAAAAGTACAGCATTGGCAAAAAAGGCTTCTGCCGCTATAACATTTAGTCTATAACCAAAATTGTAAACAGCTTCTTCGATGATATGGCTGCAACCTTCGCTGGCAGCTTTTGTACTCTTACCCTTCTGTAATAACCGGACAATTGAATTTGCCGAAAACTCAGATGCAATTTGCGGTGAGTGTGAGGTAATGAAAACTTGTCCTTTTAGTGTCTTAATCAGGTATTCAGCCAGTTTCCTTTGTTGGTGCGGATGCAGATGTGCTTCAGGTTCTTCAATACAGTAAAAGGTGACTTCTAAAGGGTTATCTTCCTGAATTTCATTTCTGGCTGCCCATAGTGCCAAAAAGATTTGGTTGTTGCGTCCATCTCCGCCTATTGCCAAATTTGCATTATTGACTTTTGAAGCCAGATGTAAATTTTCAACGAAACTGTTTACATCAGAACTGCCCACATCAAATATAACCTCCTGTCCTGCATGATGAAAGGATAGTTCCTGCAGCTCTGTATTGATAGCTTCGGTTGCTCTGCTAACATAGGAGAGTTTAGATACCTTTTCATTGGTAGAAAGTAACCCTTTTTCAATTTCCAACAGGCTTTTATCATCTGTTGTTACCTCTGCATCGGACCTCTTTTCCTGCGCATCTTTCAGGAGATTTCGCTTCTCTCTTTTTATATAGCTGTGTAAATCCCGGTTGCTGCTTATATATTTTATATGAAGCACTTTCCGATAGAATCTTTCCTGTATTTCTTCTAGCTGGTTTTCTTTGAACCCGGCGTAAAATTTGTACTCATGGTTTTCTTTCCATGCTTTATAGGAAAGGTATAACACACCGGCATTACTAATTTTTCCCGGAAGTTTTGAAAGAACACAATCTTCTGTTACTTCTTCAAATTTAATTGTAATGCTAAGTTCCTTCGTATCCTCATGACAATAGAAATCGGAATCCTTTGGTTCGATATCCCACTCAGAGAGGCTTCTGTCTAACAGTATGCGCATTGCATATAGCATATTGGATTTCCCAATATCGTTTGTGCCGATTATGAGTGTTTTCTCGGAAACGTTTATTGTGGAGTCTTTAAAGTTTCTAAAGCCTTTGAGCTTAATGTTGGTTATTTTCATATGCGATTACCATTGTTTTTGAATCTGGTTTACGTAAGCTGTATATCTTTACTCCTGAACGAATAATTGGTCATACAAATATTTTGTGTGCCTCTTAATATAGTTATTCAATCCACTGCCATAGCGAGCCAACTGCTTCATGTTCTCAACATGTGTACTGCCGGATTTTCTATAACTGTAAGTATAAGTGCGGGACGTTACGAAGAACTGTACCCTAATATAATCCATGTCAATTTCATACGCATAAACTCCTGAATCTCCGCTCTTATTTCCATATCTTTCCATAATTCATTTTTTTATGATTAGTTATTGTTTAATCTTTCAAATGCCGCAATAATCTGTGAATCAATCATATCTGCAGTAGATATATAACTCAAGATCATGTCTCCGGAATCTGTTCCTTTATCAGATAATAGACTATAGGTCAACGGTTCTTCAATATGAACACTTACTCTTTCTTTTAGAAGCCTTTGTAATTGTGGATAGAATTTTTCATTATTATTTGCAAAACGATTATTAGGAATAGCTTCCTTTATTGCGTTAATTTCTTCTATTGAGACTGTAATTTCCCATTGCTCTAGTCTATTATTACAAATATTTACCCATACAGCAGAGTCTATGCTATCTTCAATATCTTGTTTGCCAACAAAAAACATGTTCTCTGTAATTGCGGCTTGCCCAATTTTGTAAGACGCATCATTGTCAAACAGAAATGCTAGGTTATTTACATCTTTTCTAAAATCTCTAAAAATATTTTCCAAAATCTGCTTTGCTTCAATCCATTTATCTTTCCCCTTAATATTGATTATTTGGATATTGTCTTCTTCATGAGAGTGGCCTCTCCAGATTTTATACAGCCTAGGAATTAAATACGCTTCTGTGTCGCCTTCAATAATTAAAAACTTATTGAAGAACAAGAAATCACTATTCCTGATTTCTAAGTTTTGAAAAATGGCGTCAATGTTATCTATCCCGTAAAGCTCAGTATAGCCGTTAGTTCCTTGTATGACACCTGTAATAGAATCTAATTTGGTTTTGTCAATGAATATGGTCGAATGAGTGCTCAAAATAGTTTGAACATTTCCTGCAGAAATATTTCGCATAATTTCGAATAATTGTCTTTGAGCTGTTGGGTACAAGTGAGTTTCCGGTTCATCAAATGCCCAAATGAACTTGTTGTGTGTGTAACCTTGTTCATGAGCTGTTATGGCAGCAGCTTTGATCATTGCAAACCATATTTGTCTTTTTATTCCTTCGCCTTGAGCATCTAAATGTATATCACCGTCTGCATTAGCTTTATTTATAACGATATCAGTTATAGACTCTTTTAAGTCAATATAAACCTTTGTTTTAATAGCTGTTATACTAGGAAAATCTACCCCAATGACCGCCTGTATTTCCTGAAGCTTTTCATTAATTCCCTCTGTTACTGTTTGCGCAGTATTTCTGGCCTGTGCTTTTAGAGGAGTTAAGTGCTGTTCCACCAATCCACTCATCGCATCAGCAGCTAATGATTTTATTTCCTCTAAAGAACAATTCCAATCTAAATACCTAAATATTGGTAATAATTCTTTATCGCCTTTTTCAAATTTAAATTCTCGCCAGATTAAAACAGGTTGTCGTACTTGATATACAGCTCTGACTTTTTCGATATTTGAAAGAGGACCGGCATTGTTTTCATTTTGGAGAAGTTCTTTCGGAACTTCTAAATCAGCAACCAATTTATTTAGCTGCGCATTTGTCAATGAATATGCTTCGAGATAAGCACCCCCTGTATCAAAATCATTAAGGATGACAAATGGTTTTGAGCTATTATTGCTTGTGTCAAAGACTTTTGCGATCCATAAGAAATTTGAATTGTTTGACTCCAAAGCCCATCTTGCAGTAGGCGATAGGGTTAGGAGAAACTCTTGTGTTAATTCATTCTCCCCAACATTTAATTTACCAATCACAAAACTTTGTCGCCTATCATATGGCAAAATCGGCAGTTGATTTCCATTGATTACTTGATCAAATTCTTCCTGCGTTAACGTGGTATTTGATAAATCATTTTTAGCACTATTATCTTTTACAAAACTAAAAGTGGGTTTATCGCTAAATAAAAGATCGGCTGCTTTTAATATTGAAGACTTTCCACTATCATTAATGCCAATAAGAACATTAGGTTCTTGCTCGTCAAATTCAATTTGAACATTTTGGCAACTTCTATAATTTAGTATTATAAGCTTGGCTAAATGCATTTTTATGTATTTATATTTTTATATTAAATATTCCCCAACACCTCCACTTTACTCCTCCCGCTCTGCTGTTTACTCACTTTGATCTGCATGGGTATGCGCTCCGTCATTTCCTGCACGTGCGATATTACACCCACCTTGCGGCCCTGGTTATGTAGCCTTTCTAAAGCATCCATGGCGATGTTGAGCGTGGTGGGGTCGAGCGAACCGAAGCCCTCGTCGATGAACAGGGATTCCACCTTCATGCGACTGGACGAAAGCGAGGCCAGCCCCAATGCCAAAGCCAATGATACCAGGAAGGATTCTCCACCTGAAAGGGAATACACGGTACGCACTTCATCGCCCATGTCCTGATCCAATACCTGTAGGCCCAACGAGTTGGGGATACGCTGCAATATGTAGCGTTTACTCAGTACTTCCAGATGGACATTGGCATAGCTGAGCAATACGTCCAGGGTATATTCCTGGGCGATCTGCCGGAATTTCTTGCCATCGGCAGACCCGATGATCTCATTGAGCTTTGCCCAATTGTCCACTGCCAGTGACTGCCGCTCGATGTCCTGCAAAAGCTGGCCGATGCGCTGTTTGTTGGAGGCATCTTCCCGTAGGCGGAAGCCAATTTCATTGACGGTTTGCATGTATTGACGTAATGTGGAGGTTGCTTCATCCTGCAATGTTGTCAGTTCGTCAAGTGACCGTTCTGACAGGCGTTGCTGCATATGCTTTTCCAGTGTATGACTCCGCTCGCTCCATACTGATTTGGTCAGTGTTACCGCATCGTCCACAGTACGCAAGGCTGCCCGTTCCGCCTCTATCCAATCCTGGGTAAAATTCAATAGTAGTATTAATTCGGATTCTGTCAACGTGGTGGCATGTTGCCGGTTATGGGCATCAAGCCATTCTTTTATTTTGGCTTCAAGGTTTGTTTCCTGCTGCTTCAGGGTGGAAATATCTTTTTCTGTCTGTTCTTTTTGAGTGATGGTGCGGGTGAGCTCGGCCTGTAGTGTCTCCTTTTCTGCTCTTCGCTCATCCAATTTCTGCCGGGTCTGGGTTACCGATTCTTTCAGGTTGGCTTCCACTTTCGATATTGACTCCCCATCGAAAATGGTCTTTCGCTTTTCCGTCAGATCATTCCATTGTTCTTGTAGCTGAGACAGGTTCTGCTCTTTTAGCTTTACCGCTTCCGAAAAGTTATCCCCTTGTTCCTGTATACCCTTCAGGGTTGCGGTTAGCACACCTTGCTGCCGTACGCCTTCTTCCAGCTGTTGTTCATTGGTTATCCATTCCTCTGCAAATTTCCGGATACGTTGTATGAAGGCCTCAGGGTCGGTTTTCCAATGCCGGAACCATTGTTCGGAGGTGAAATAGGGGGACAGGCTTTGCTGTGTTTTGTCGAGGTTGGCATTGGCTAACTGTTGTTCCTGTGTATGGTTTGCAAATTGCTCCTGCAGGGATTTGAGATTTCTTTCTATGTCTTTCAGAGCATTGTCGGTTTCGGTGAGTTGCTTATCCCACGCATCCCGTTGGTTTTTCAGCGCTTCCAGTTGTTCTTTCCCGGTGCCGTAATCCCGGATTTGTTCCCGCAACTCGTGTTGCCTGTCTTTCTGTTGCTGTAGTTGTTGCCGAAGCCATGTGGCCCTATCTCCGACAGGCTGCTTCATACAAGCCGTATGGATTTTAAACAAAGTCCATGTTTCCTCCAATTGCTGAATAGCTTTTTCTTTAAAGGTCAGGTCTTTGTCCTGTGTGCCGATGGACTTTTGCAATTGCTCACAAGCTTGATTCAGGCTACTATGCGTCGTCAGGAGTTGTGTATAGTCGGTTTCTATCTCCTGGTGACTGGCTTCGAGCTGGCGGAGCACGTAATCGAGCTGCGGATTGTGCGTCGCATAGGGGTGGGTGGTGCTGCCGCAAACCGGGCAGGGTTCATCCGGCTCAAGCGTCGCACGCAGGCTTTCCACATCTTTCGCGGCGGCCAGCCGGGCTTTTTCCAGCATGCTTAGTGAAGTGTCCCGCTGTGCCCTAGTCGTTTCGAGCGACTTTGCAGTAGCAGTTAATTGATTCAGGTTGTCTTCCAGTTGCTTTTTGTTGTCTTTGAGTAGTTGTTGAAGGGTGTCTCGTTCTGTCTGCGCGCTATAAAGCAATTTCCAATGGGCCTCAGCTGCAATGGCGTCTTCCACGGAGGCATCAATGGTGGACTTTTCCTGTACCAGGGAGGCTATGGGTAGGGCGGATAATGCCGCCTGTAGGCTGTCGAAGTCCTGTTGTGCCTGTTGCAGGGATGCTTGTAAGGAAGCTTGTTCAATATCTAGCCGTTCTTTTTCCTGTTGGTTATGACCGATCTCCTTTTCGGCAGTATCCATGAGGGAAGACCGGTGCTGTAGGGTGTCCAGCAGGGTTTCGGCATCACTGAGCTTGGATATGATCCATTGGTGTTGTTCGGCAATGGGCTGGTGCGATGCATGCTTTTCTTTCCATTGGTTGAGCTGTTGTAAAGCCTTTTCCAACTGGTCTGCCTCCTGCTTGGTTTGTGTTGATTTTTCCTGGTGCTGTTGTAGCTTTTCAAGAGCGGTGTTTACTTCATCTTCTGCCTGCCGGATTTGCGTCTCCTTGTCGGTCAGTTGCGTATCCAGTTTCTTTGCGGCATCGAGCAGGGACTGGGCGGCTTCCTGCTCCTGAATCCTGGTATTCAGGTTGGATTCTGCCTGCTGCAGGGAAAGGTCGAGCGTTTCTTTTTGCTGATCCAAAGCCGCTAATCGGGTAATAAGCTGTTCTGATTGTGTTGATTTATCGGTGAGTAGACTTTGCGTGTGGTGCAGGTTGTCGACTGTTGGTCTTACAGGCTGTACCCGTATGATTTGCTGCAACCGGCGCTCTCGCGGCAAGGCTTCTTCTTTGGCAGCGGCGCCCTGCTCATATTGCAGCCGTGCGGTTTCCAGATGGGACTGTAATGTCACGTATTGTTCGTGCCAGGTGATTTCTTTGCCTAACTCAGCCACTGATTTTTCCTGTGTTTTTATCGCGGATTGGGTGGCTTCTTTTTGTACCTCCAAGGCATCCAATTCTCCGGAAGTCAGGGTGGGGATACCTTCCCGTTGTACATTGAGCTCACGAAGTTGCTGAGTCTGTTCCCGGTGTTTTTCAAAAACATGCCTTGAAATTTCGGAATAGACGTGCGTACCGGTCAGCTTCTCCAGCAAGGAAGATTTTTCGTCCCTGCCGGCTTTAAGAAAGGCGGTAAAATCACCCTGAGCCAGCAGCACCGAACGGGTAAATTGCTCGAAGTTCAATCCGACCAACCGTTCTATCTCCTGTAGTAATTCTGTTTTCCGGCCAGGGATATCCTGATTAGTACTGGTGTTTTTCAGTGCTATCTCGTAAGCCTGCAAGTTGCCATCGGCTTTGTTGCGGGCTCTTCTTACACTCCATGTAGACCGGTAGTGATAACCGTCTACACCAACAAAATCTACTCCCGCAAACCCTTCTCCTGTGCCATCACGAAGTATGCCCCGGACGTCGCCCTGAAGGATGGTGCTCCCTTGCACATCCTTGATTTCAACGCCGGTTTCGGCCAGTTTGTATCTTGGGGTTCTGGCATATAAAGCAAGGCAAAGCGCATCGAGGATGGTGGATTTGCCCGCGCCCGTTGGACCGGTGATCGCAAAGATACCGGCGGACTGTAGCGGCTCCTGCGTGAAGTCGATTTCCGTGGTTCCGTCGAGCGAAGCTAGGTTTTTGATGCGTATGGCCAATATCTTCATGCCGTTATTCGGTTTGGGAAACTTTCTGGGTTACCTGGTGAAACAATTGCAGCAGTTCTTCCGGCAGCGCATGGCCATACCGGGATTGGTAGACTTTACTAAACACATCCAGCGGTTGTAGTTCGTTCAGTTGATCCGGGCTCACCATTTCGTCTTTATTTGCCAGCGGCGATGAGGTGGTGTAACGCACATCGATTTTTGCCAGCCGTACATGTTTACCACTTAAGGCAGTCTCTACCTTATGTCGGAGTGCGGGTTCAGGGCCATCGAGCAATACGCGTACTTCAAGATACGGGGCGAATGCCGGATCGTCTCCCGTTTCGGGTAATTGTGTCAGGGCGGCAATCACCTCCGTCAGCGTGCTATGTACGGCAGGGATGCGCTGAAGCGGTATGGATACGGGTACTTCTATTGATTTGATTTTGCCGAGGGTTTCGCTATCCACGTCAAAGACGATTACTTGGTGTTTGTAATTCAGTTCTGAAAATGACATGGGTATTGGGCTACCGCAGTAGCGGACATATTCTTTTCCGCCGATTCGCTGCGCTTTATGAATATGCCCCAGTGCCACATAGCGGATATCTTCGTGAAATGCGTACGCGGAAATGCATTCCACGCCGCCCATGATGAGCCTTTCAGCTTTGTCCATTTCGCTTACCTCTGCCTGTTGGGCGTGTAGGTGTCCCATCGCAATGATGGCCTGCCCGGGTTGCTTTTTAGCCAGTGCGTATGCATACGCTTCTTTATAAAAGGTGGCGACTCCTTCCGAATAAGGATTATCACTATCCGGTATTGCCGGGTAATCTCCCATGCGCAGGAAAGGAACGGCCATGCACCAGGCTTTCACATTCCCTTGTTTGTCTTTCAGCGGAATGATTAGTTGACTATAATCAATCTCTCCGTTTTCATCTTTTTCGACCAGCCCGACAATATGGATATTGGATGACTCCAAAAGCGGTTTGGGTGATTCCAGGCGTGACGCGGAATCGTGGTTGCCTGCGGTAATAACCACCTGCAGGTCGGGGTTGACTCTTGTGGCCCTGTTAAGGAATGTGTAGAATAGCCTGATGGAAGCGGCAGAAGGATTAGACAAATCAAATACATCACCACTGATCAGCAGCACATCCACCTGTTCGTCTTGTAACGATTTTGTCAGCCAATCCAAGAATTGTTGGTGCTCATAAGTACGGTCATATTCGTGGAAGAGCTGACCAATATGCCAATCAGCGGTGTGGAGGATTTTTATCATTACATTTATTTTGATTTCCTTTAGCAATTCTGATACAATCAGGTAAGAATTGTGGTTAGCCTAACCAAAACGGATTTATAACTTCAGGACTTCCATTTTTTTAGAATATAGAATAACTACCGAATTACTACAATGAAACTTTAATAGCTCATACATTTGGATGTGTTTCTTTTCAAAGTGAAATAGTATTGCTGAAACAATTCAGGAAACATTAAACCTTCTTAAATTTGTGTATTTGATCATACGGCAGCCATTTGTTTATGAAAAATTCTAAACCTTAATTTTTTATTCTTTAATCCTTTGGGAAAATACAGAATTCCCTCCAATTCCCAATTAATTGTCCCATCCCCCTTCTGATCTCAGTGTGACCTTTTCAACCATCCCTGCCACATTTTTGAGCTTCATCAAAAACGATAATCGTTATGAATCTCGAAGCTCAGAATCTCAACTTTTCCAGAAATGTCCCGCCATCACTGGAGCAGGTACAAGCCTACTTTAACTCCCTCCAAGTTCCGGCTTCCGAAGCAGAAGTTTTCTATTTCTATTACCAGGGAATGGACTGGCGAAATGAAATGGGTTCCGCTATACGAGATTGGGTGATGGCCGCTGATGATTGGGTCTGGAATTTGGAAAACTGAGGCTTTTGCCAAGAATAATAATTTCTTACTTGATCAACTCGACCTTCTGCTGAGGGCAAGCTTGGCATTGCGTGTTTGCAATGAGCAAGATGTAGGATTGTGCCACAATCCGATCTTGCCCACCGCTGCCGGAGTTGCGGGTGGGCATAAAATTTCTCCGAAGTCGAATTTTATAGTCCTGTTGCCTATATGAAACAATCAGCTAAGGAAAAATCCATATGGCTCACGGTAAGACTGACTGCCCTTGAAAAGCAAAAGCTCAATTCCTTACTCGAAAAAGCCGCCTATTGTCAGACGATAAGTGAGCTTGTTAGAGACGTGCTTTTCAAAAGAAAACTAACCCTCAATACACGAAACGAATCCTTGGAGAACACTCTTGAAGAATTGGGACTGCTAAGAAATGAACTGAATAAAATCGGAGTGAATATCAACCAGATTACCCACTATTTTCATATGCAGGCTGATCCAAAAGAGCGTCTGTTTTTTGTGAAGGAAATGCTCCCTCACTTTGAGCGGACTAAAGCAAAAATAGAGGCGCTCCATAGCTTGATTGAAGGATTGAAAAATCTAACCTAATTGGTTGCTAAAATCATTACAGGAAAGACTATCGGAGGAGTGATCCGATACAATGAACAGAAAGTGAAAACTGAACAGGCAAAACTGGTACAGATGGGAGGATTTGCGGTTAAAAATCTTTCTGTGGCTGATAAGATCCAATCATTTGAAAAGCTGCAGAAATTGAATAAAAGGACGAAAACAAACGCCGTCCATATTTCGCTGAATTTTTCTCCAAAGGATAAAGTGGATGAGTTTATGCTTCAAAAGATTGCAGCTGATTATTTGAAAGGAATTGGATTTGAAAACCAACCTTACCTGCTATATCAGCACTTTGATGCTGCCCATCCACATATTCACCTGGTCACAACCAATATTTCAAGTTCAGGAAAACGGATTGAAACGCATAACCTCGGCAAGTTATGGTCAGAACAGACCCGGAAAGAAATTGAGGAGCGATACCATCTTGTAAAAGCGGAAGAGCAGCTGAAGCAAAAAGTAAATTTTCTTCAGTCGTTGGAGAAAGCTTCGTATAGCAAGACTGAAACAAAGGCAGCCATTTCCAATATTACAAGGGAAGTTATCAGAACCTATCGGTTTACTTCCATTCCTGAATTGAATGCAGTGTTGGGACAATTTAATGTCTGCGCTTACCGTGGGGAAAAAGAAAGTGAAATGTACAAGAATAGAGGGATAATCTATTCAGTACTGGATTCAAACGGTCATAGGATTGGGGTGCCTATTAAAGCCAGTTCTATTTATTCGAAACCCACGTTATCCAATCTGGAAAAGTGTTTTGTCAGGAATAAAGAGGAGCGAAAATCATATAAGGAGGAGCTCCGGAATACAATCTTGGAGACGGTCGATAAATGCAGTTCCCAGAAAGAGCTTTCAGACAGACTAAGAAGCAAAGGGATCCGTCCGGTATTCAGGATTAATGATGACGGCAGACTTTATGGAGTTACTTATGTTGACAATGTGAGCCGCACTGTGTTCACCGGTTCATCATTGGATAAACGGCTTTCTGCCAACGCTCTTTCTGCATATTTTTCCCGAAAAACCACCATTTCATTCAGTGCTCCTGACCTTAGGGAATTTCCTTCGGATGAATTGTTAAAGCCGCCAGTTCCTAGCAATAGGATCATTGTTAATACTTACCAACCGGATGATCCGACACCTTATGAATTGAGGCAAAAGAAAAAGAAGAGACGCAAGAAGCTGCACACTTAAACCTATGCAGACAGGGGAGAGCACGGAAGGACTTAGAAAAATCATCGACCTCACGAGGAAGTTGAGTATAGGGGTATTGTGCCTTCATTTTTATTATTACTGCTATCACTCGTTTGATAAGTGGGGTTTAACCCATGACATAGGGGAGAGACTGCTGTTAAATATCAGAAATACAGGGTTGTTCAGCGCATTTCATATTTCCAAAGCTTTTGCGCTGGGGTTATTGCTGATTTCATTGATCGGTGCAAAAGGCAAGAAGGACGATAAACTTAAACTCACTCAGGTTCTATGGCCACTCATATGTGGGGCTATTATTTACGGAACTAGCCATATTACTTTTTACCTGACTTTTACTGAGGAAAGGTTAAGTATTATCTATATGACCCTCACCGCACTGGGGTATTCCCTTATTCTGATGGGGGGATCATTGCTGAGTAGGTTGCTAAAGAACCAGCAGAATCAGGAAGTTTTTAATTATCTGAATGAGACCTTCCCTCAGGAAGAGCGGTATTTGGATAATGAATACTCGGTTAATCTTCCGGCTAGATACAGACTGAAAAGCAAGATCCGCAACTCTTGGATCAACATCATCAATCCCTTCCGTGCATTATTGGTGGCTGGTACTCCAGGTTCCGGCAAAAGTTACTTTGTGATCCGCCATGTGATCACCCAACACATCAGTAAAGGTTTTTCCATGTTTGTGTATGATTTCAAGTACGATGACCTCTCCCGAATTGCCTACAATACGCTTCAAAAGAATTTTTCTGCTTATAGCATAAAACCAGAATTCTATACGATCAATTTTGACCGCTTGTCACATACCCATCGCTGTAATCCTCTGGAACCTGATGCGATGTTGGATATTACCGATGCCTCTGAAGCCGCACGTACTATTATGTTGGGTCTTAACAGGGAGTGGATAAGAAAGCAGGGCGATTTCTTTGTGGAAAGCCCGATTAACTTCCTGACTGCGATTATCTGGTTTTTGAAGAAGCATAGGAGGGGGAGGTACTGTACGCTTCCCCATGTGATTGAGTTGATGCAGGTCGAATATGAGAAACTCTTTACGGTACTGCGTACCGAACCTGAAATCGAAGTGCTGATCAATCCCTTTGTTTCCGCATTGGTCAAAAAGGCATTTGACCAGCTGGAAGGGCAGGTGGCCAGTGCCAAGGTTACCATGGCACGATTGTCTTCCCCACAGCTTTATTTTGTGCTTTCGGAAAGTGAATTCACGCTCGATCTGAACAATCCCGATGCACCTAAAATCATCTGCATGGGAAACAATCCCCAAAAGCAGCAGGTCTATGGAGCAGTCTTATCACTATATATTTCAAGGATTGTCAAACTTGTTAACAAAAAGGGAAAACTGAAATCCAGTCTGGTTTTCGATGAGTTTCCCACGATCTATTTCAATGGAATTGATAACCTGATAGCCACTGCACGATCCAATATGGTAGCCACCTGCTTGGGGGTGCAGGATTACAGTCAGCTTAAAAAGGATTATGGACGTGAACAAGCAGAGGTAATCATGAACACGGTGGGTAATTTCATCAGTGGTCAGGTGCTGGGGGATACAGCGAAGCAACTTTCCGAACGGTTTGGAAGGATTATCCAAAACAGAGAAAGTATATCAATCAACAGTTCGGAGACATCAGTGAGTAAATCCACCCAACTGGATCAGGCGGTTCCTCCTTCTACCATCTCCTCACTTTCTTCGGGAGAATTTGTTGGCATGGTGGCGGATACGCCTGATCAGAAGATTGGGTTAAAAGCTTTTCATTCTGAAATCATCAATGATCATGCTGCCCTTAAAAAAGAAGAAGAATGTTATAAGGCCATCCCCAAAGTACGGGACATTTCTTCTGAGGAGGTTGAGGGGAATTATAGAAGAATCAAACTAGATGTCGAGGAGATAGTCAGAATGGAAATGGAGCGGGTGTTTGATACCCCTGAGTTGGGGCATTTGATTTTAAGGTGACGGAGCCTGCTGTTTTAATTTCATGTGAATGTTTCCAACCGGAAAACTATGTCACTAATTAATTTCAATTTTGCTGACTTTTTGGCTTTAAAAAAATATTATCATATCATTATTACTTGATAAAGAACTTAGTGTAATAGTTCCTTTTCTTACTGCAGGTGAAACAAACTTAAGCTATCCGGTTTTGGAGGTAAAAGATTCTACTTATTTGAAGCAACTTGTGGAAGGACTTGTTCTCGGTGATGAGGCATGCTTTAAAAATCTTTATGAGCTGTTTTCTGTAAAAGTTTACAACATCACCAGAAAAATGGGGCTTGGGCATGAGGATGCAGAAGGAGTGGTTCAGGAAGTATTTTTGAAAATATGGAAAAACAGGGCTAAACTGGATCCAGAGTTGTCTATTAATGCTTATATATTTGCGATTTTAAGGTCTAGGGTTATAAACCAGTTAAAGAAACAAGCACGTTTTTTTGCATTCCAGGAATATCAGATTCCACTTTTACAACAGGTCACGAACTTCAGCGCAGACAGTGATTTGATATACGCTGAATTTCATAATCTATCATTGGAGCTTATTGAGAAACTTCCCCCTGCGCAGCGTCAGATATTTAAGTTACGGCACCTTGAGAATAAATCAGTAGCAGAAATATCAGAAGCATTGAATCTTTCCAGACGAACTGTTGAAAACCACATATTCCGAAGCACCAAACTTTTTAAGGAAGGACTCGATAAATTAGAAATTGTTTCAAAAAGTGTTTGGATAATTGCTTTAAATGAAGTAATTGATTTGTTTTTGACGGGCTAAAACAATTCTATTTTTGGTCGAATTTAAAATTTTCCAATTTTTTTTGAATTTGTCTTGAGTATAAATTATCTGCTGAGGGTATATACTATAGAACAAAGGCAAGATGAATCATCATAAAAGAATTAAGGATTTTTTTGAAGGAAAGCTTACTAGGGAAGAAGCCCAGGAATTTCTCGACTTTTTAGAAAGTCAGGAGGCAGAGGAATTCTTATCCGCAGAGTTGATTCAGTTATGGTCCAGCAAGTTTAAGTCTAAGGAGTATAATTGGGATCATATGGCTTTGTGGGAAAAATTAAACCACAACAAGTCCAATTATGCACGTCCTTATGTTCAGCGAGATAGCAACTCAAGGAGAAATTGGCTTCCTTGGGCCAGGGCAGCAGTGGTTTTTATTGCAATTGGTCTTTCAACGCTGTTTTTTGTTAACCGGGAAAAATATAGACCTGATCAAGAACAAGAGTTGTTACTGGATACCAAACTAGTTACCCATTACAATCCAGCCGGCAAAAAAACCAAAATCACTCTTCCTGATGGATCCACTGTGTTTTTAAATTCAGCAAGTAAGTTGACTTATCCGGCTGATTTTCTTCAGGACAGGTCCATTTCATTGGAAGGGGAAGGCTTTTTTGAGGTGATCAAAGATCATGAACATCCTTTTACTGTGGAATCCAAGGGCATAGTGACGACCGCTTTAGGCACCTCCTTTAATATATCCACCTTTGGGACAGAAGATAAAGTAGCTGTCACCTTGCTTACCGGAAAGGTAGAGCTCAGACAGGAGGGTAAAGGGAATGCCATTCAGCTTGTTCCCGGAGAAGGGTCTGTTCTGTCCAGGAATGATGAACACCTGAGCAAGACAGCGATAAATGCACGGGATAGGATATTGTGGACTGAAGGGATTTTAAAATTCAAGGATACTGACTTTGATCAACTCGCTAAAATTCTCGAAAGGTGGTATGATGTGCAAATAACTCTTCAGGGAAGCGGTAAGAAGCTGGCAAGCGGGACATTTGATTCAAATGAAAGCTTAAGGAATGTCTTGGAAGTTCTGAGCGGATCCTTGGATTTCAGTTATGAATTAAAAGATAAAAAGGTAATGATAACACTAAACTGATTAGCCTATGATTAAATCCAAGTAAGGAAAAAACAGGAACGTACTACGAATACGCTCCTGCTAAAATCAAAACACATTGCCCCGTTCAGAAGCATTGCAAACTGTCGTCTGGGGAATTATCATGTTTCAACTTACCCTCAAACATATGAAAAAAATATTACCATTAATAGTCATGTCTATTAAGCTAGTGGCCAGAGGAATTTTCATGCTCTGCATATCACTCAATCCTCTTTTGGCCAATACCTCTAAAGCCCAGGTAAAAAGCATTGATGAGGTTTTTCTTAAACTGGAAAAACAACCCAAATCTTTGGTTCAATTTTTTAATGAAATTGAGAAAAAGACAGAGTTCAAATTCTTTTATACCTATGTGGCGGTCAAGTCAGACTCGGCTATTTCTTATCTTGAAGAATATGAAAGCGTAGAAAATCACCTAATTAACATTGCCTCACAAACAGAACTGAGGTTTAAACAGGTCAATAATGCGATCAGTGTGATTAGGAACCCAACTCAGGATAATTCTTTGTTGGTCAAAAGATCAGATGAAGAAAATATCACAGGAACGGTAAAAGATTCATTGGGTGAGCCCATGCCGGGTGTCTCTGTCTTGGTAAAAGGTACAAGCGAAGGGACAGTGACCGAACTGGACGGCAGTTTTTCGATAGACGCAAATCCTGGACAGACCCTCTTGTTTTCATTTATCGGATATAAACGAAAAGAAATCCTGATCGATTCTGATTTTGTATTACAGGTGATGATGGAAGAGGAGGAGAATTCCCTTGATGAATTTGTGGTGGTAGGATATGGTACGGTCAAAAAGAAAGACATCACCGGGGCCGTCAGCGCCATAGAATCTGAGGAGCTCAAGGATCAACCAATTGTCAGTATTGATCAGGCAATCGCCGGTAGATTGGCAGGTGTGGTGGTAACCCAGGCAACAGGGGCACCTGGGGGAGGGGCTTCAGTGCGTATCCGTGGTGCAGGTTCATTAAGTGCCGGAAACGAGCCTTTATACGTGGTTGATGGATTTCCGGTAACGAATGATTTTGATCAGCGGAACAACCCGCTCAACACCATTAATCCTGCGGACATTGATAATATCCAGGTGTTAAAAGACGCTTCCGCCACTGCTATTTATGGCTCTAGGGGTTCCAATGGCGTTGTGCTGATCACAACAAAATCGGGCAAGGAAGGACAGGCAAAAATTGAGTTGAATGTGAGTTCAGGGTTTCAGCAGGTAGAAAAGACATTGGATGTGCTGAATGCATCTGAGTTTGCAACTTATATCAATGAAGCCAGAAATAATGCATGGGTGAATTCTGGGCCAGGAAGATCTGCATCAGATCCCAACGCTGATAGAATCCAGAATGTCATGTACCTGATTCCTGAAGGGTTTGAAAATCCACAAAGTTTGGGGAAAGGCACAAACTGGCAAGATGCTGTTTTTCGTACCGCACGTATGAGTGATTACCGCCTTAACTTTTCGGGAGGAAATGCTAAAACCAGGTACTTTATTTCCGGAGGGTACTTGGAGCAGGAAGGTGTGATCATAAATTCGGATTTGAAACGGTATTCCTTTAGAGTAAATGTGGAATCCCAGATGAACGATCGCGTAAAAGTGGGTGTGAACATTACTCCATCGTATACTTTTTCCAATCAGTCACTGGCCGAAGGAAACTGGCAAGGGGGTGGGATAATCCAATCCGCAATTACGGCCGGCCCACATTTGACTCCCTACGATTCAGAAGGTAACTATACCAAGATAACCGGACAGGGAATTGGGACCTCGGAGGTAGATAATCCGGTAAAAATTGCCAGGGAATATTTTCATCAGCAAAAAAACCTGAGATTGCTGGGCACAGCCTTTACTGAGATTAGTCTGGTCGATAACCTTATGTTCAAAGCTTTGGTAGGCACAGATATCAGAAGCTTTAGAGAGGATATTTTCAGTTCTTCCATTATCAATCCAAACAGTGTCAATCTTACCCGGCCCGCCGTGGGATCCAATAATACGGCACAGACGGTAAACTGGCTTGGCGAATTTACGCTAAGCTATGGGAAGACGTTGGGCAAGCATACATTTGATGCCGTTCTTGGATATACGGTACAAAAAGAGAAACTAGAGGCCAGTCAGATCACTGGGACAAATTTCGCAAATGACAATATAAGAACAACAAATGCTGCAGGATTGATTACCCGGGCACTGAATACTGAGGAAGAGTGGTCCATATTGTCATATTTGGCACGATTGAATTACAATTATGATGATCGTTATCTTTTAACTGCAACTTTCCGACAGGACGGTTCGTCCAGGTTCGGATCTGATAACCGATGGGGAGCATTTCCATCCCTATCACTTGGATGGAGGCTTTCAGAAGAGAATTTCCTGAATCAGGTAAGCTGGTTGTCGGAACTTAGACTACGTGCCAGTTACGGTCTGACAGGTAATAATTTCATTTCTAACTATGGTGCAATCGGTCTGACCGCCATAGAGAATTATCCACTGGGTACCAGTATCAGCAACGGCATGAGATTGGCGAATATTCCCAACTCCACGTTGGGATGGGAGAAAAACAAACAACTCGATTTTGGGTTGGAACTAGGTGTATTTCAAAACAGGATTTACCTGGCGGCAGATTATTACATCAAACGTACTTCTGATTTATTGTTGAATGTTCCGGTGCCTACTCTTACTGGCTATACCAATGCATTGCAGAATATAGGGGAGATTAAGAATAAAGGAATTGAATTTACACTGACCAGCAGAAACCTGGTGTCTGATTTTACCTGGACAACAGATTTTAATATTGCTTTTAATCAGATTGAGGTGATGGCATTGGGGCCGGACGGGTCACCGATTATTTCCAGACAGGCAACTTCCTCCTCTTCACCAACACATATTACACAGATCGGTTCTGTCCCCGGAAGTTTTTATGGTTATCAGGTAGTCGGCGTTTATCAAAATCAGGAAGATGTTGAAAACAGTGCGGTAGTATTGAACGGCGATGGAACTGTTCAGTCCATTCCAGGGAGATTGAAATTTGCCGATGTCAATGGTGACGGGATTATCAATACCGATGACAGAACGATTTTAGGTGATCCTTTTCCTGATTTTACCTATGGAATGACAAATAGGTTCTCGTTCCGGAATGTGGATTTTTCCTTTACACTGCAGGGAGTACAGGGATTTGAGGTACTCAACTTGGCCAGAAGATATTATGGCAATTATGCCGGGTCTTACAATGTACTTCGAAGTGCGTCAAATGGATGGAAATCCGAAGCTGACCGGGGAGATGGATCTTCTCCCATGATTGACAGGAATTTCAACGCTTACGCAGGAAGCAATGTGGTAAACAATGTGACTTCGCAGTTTGTAGAGGACGGATCATTCTTAAGGATCAGAAACATTACTCTAGGATATACCTTCCCGGCAACTATCCTGGAGCGTATAAAAGTTTCCAATGCACGGTTGAATTTTACCGTTCAAAATGCCTACACCTTTACCAAATATGAGGGATTCAACCCGGAAGTTTCGGCACAGGGAGGAAACCCACTTGTGCCTGGTGTTGATGCCGGAGGATATCCGCTGGCGAGGACATACATGTTGGGTTTAACTATTGGCTTCTAAATGGATTATCTTATGAATAACATACTAAAATATAAATTGGTTGGTGCTTTGCTCATGATGGGACTTAGCGCATGCAACAGTGATTTTCTGGATTTGGCTCCTATCTCCCAGGAAAACAGTACTAATTTTTACAAGACCGCCTCTGATATGGAAAATGCCCTGACGGCAGTTTACGGGTCGCTTCAATATGGCGGAACCTACTATTCTTCCATGCACATAATCGGGGAACTCAGATCAGACAATACCGAAATTACAAACCCCAATGCTGGCGCAAACCTACAGGCTGTGGATGACTTCACCAATGATGCTGTCAATTCCATAAGCAGCACTACCTGGAATGCACATTATCAGGGGATCCAGGCCGCGAATATTGTAATAGACAAAATCGCTACTGTAGAAATGGATGCAACACTCAAAACACGCTACGTGGGCGAGGCAAAATTCCTTAGAGCTTTGCTGTATTTTAACCTGGTCAGAATATATGGGGATGTTCCTTTAGTGTTACAGATGATTTCCAGCCCTGAGCAAGGCTATACTTTTGGAAGGAATCCAAAAGAGGAAGTTTATACACAGATTATAACTGATTTGAATGATGCCGAAGCAAGTCTTCCTTTCACTTACAGCAGTGCTGAAGCAGGAAGAGCAACAAAAGGAGCGGCAATGACTTTATTGGCTAAAATTTACCTTACCAGAAAAGAATGGACTGAGGCTTCACAAAAACTCAAGGAAGTGATCGATGCCTCAGGCCAGACAGGCTATAGGCTTATGGACTCTTACGGGGATATTTTTGGGCCAACGAATGAAAATAATGCTGAATCTATCTTTGAAGTACAATTTAGTAGCAGTTCAAACGGAGAAGGAAGTCCCTTTACCAACCAGTTTGCTCCTATAGGATCAGGCACAGCGGTTGTATCTGTAGGCAATCCACTGGGACAGAATATTCCCACGGAGGATATGAATGCTGCCTACAGCGTTGGGGATGCCAGAAAAGAACTTTCAATGGCCACTTCCTATCAGCTAAACGGGAATGAAGTGGCACATAATTATATCCTAAAGTATTCGGGAACTCCTGCTGCTTACCTGGACAGTGACAATAACTGGATTGTTCTACGCTATGCCGATGTGTTACTGATGTATGCCGAAGCGCTAAATGAGATCTCCTTTCAGCCGGATGGGGAGGCCTTTTTACTGCTCAACCAGATCCGGTCAAGAGCAGGATTGCCTATGATGAGCAGTTCAGGGCCAGTCCCCGCATACGTGTTGGCCACCCAGCAGGATTTCAGAGCGGCAGTTGCCAATGAGCGAAGAGTGGAACTTGCCTTTGAAGGACATCGGTGGTTTGATCTGGTCAGGACCGATGAGGCATTGAATGTACTTTCCTCAAAAGGTATCCAAGCCCACAACTTGTTATTTCCGATACCTCAAAGTCAGATAGATATTAATCCCGGTCTGATCGTACAGAATCCGGGATATTGATCCGGAAAAACTACTATCCATATCTCTATTCTCTAGCTACCACCCCAGTTTTTTGGGGTGGCTGGGGACTCTTTGCTACCATGTGCTGATTTGAGATAAGGAAAATCAGTGAATTAAGAAAACTATCAAATGTCAACTCTACTACACAGTTCGTGGATATGCTGTCTTATTACCATCCTCCTGGTAAACACTTCACTTGCCCAATCCATAAGTACGCCCAACCGGAAGGAAACGGGGTACAGAGGGATTTGGTACAGCAATGAGCCCTCTGAAAATGAGTATGTCTATAAATATGGTGGCGGTTTAGCTACCTATCCGGCAAACCATTACCCCTTTTCAGTGTATGCAGAAGCGGTAAACAAGACTTTTTTTTGCTACGGGGGAGCAGATTCGGAGGGGAATACCCTATACCACATGGTGTCCTACTTTGACCATACAACAGGTCAGGTTCCCAGACCAACACTGGTCTTGGATAAACAAACGGATAATGCCCATGACAACCCTGTCATGAACATTGATAAGGAGGGCTATATCTGGATTTTCTCTACCTCTAATGGGACATTACGGCCTTCATATATTCACAAGAGTACTCAACCTTATGATATTTCTGAGTTTGAAGCTGTGTTGGCCACTAAAATCGAGCAGGGTGAAAAAGTCCCAATGGATAATTTTTCCTATCTCCAAAGTTGGTATCAACCCAACAAGGGATTCATCAATTTATTTACCCATTACCAGACCGGAGTGATACCCGGACAGCCGGAAAAGCCCAGAAGAACGATTGGTTTTATGACCAGTGTGGATGGGAGCTCGTATTCTGAGTGGCAGGATATTGCCAGGATTGAGGAGGGGCACTATCAGACCAGTGGACAGTCAGGAAACCTGCTGGGAACATCCTTTAATTTTCACCCTTTTGTCAAGGAGGGCAACGGGCTCAACTATAGAACAAATTTATATTACCTGCAGACAGATGACTTTGGGGAAAGCTGGACAAACGCAAGTGGTGATCGGCTAACTATTCCTCTTAAGGATGTTCAAAATAAGACATTGGTGAGGGATTATAAGTCCGAGGGTCTATTGGTTTACATCAATGACCTGGAATTTGACAGCCATAATAGGCCTGTGATTCTATACCTGACCAGTAAGGGGTATGAAGCTGGACCTGAAAATGGGCCCAGAACCTGGCATACAGCAAGATTTACAGGTAATGAGTGGGAAATCCTGCCAGTAACGTCCTCTGACAATAATTACGATATGGGATCCCTTTACATTGATGGTGAGGGTAAGTGGAGGGTAATTGGGCCCACTGACGCAGGCCCCCAAAAATTCAACACTGGAGGCGAGATGGTGCTCTGGACCAGTCTGGATCAAGGTAAAAACTGGACAAGTAGAAAGCTCACTTTTGACAGCAGTTATAATCACTCATATGCCCGAAAACCAGTGAATGCCAATGATGGTTTTTATGCATTTTGGGCCGACGGGCACGGACGGGAAAAATCAGTTTCCGCACTCTATTTTTCTGACCGTTCAGGGAATGTCTATCGGCTTCCAGCCAAAATGGACGGGCAGTTTGCAAAACCTGAACTAATCTCTGGAAACAATGGCAAGTAACAGGACTGTACTGGGGTTTTTACTGCTAGGCTTGTACATATTAACGGGCTGCAGGCAGGAAAAGGAGATTGAACTGGATCTCCTTGATATGGTCTATTTGAGTTCTTCAAGCTTGAAAGTAGAGATACTGGCCTCTGGACTGGAAGTTCCTTGGGACTTGGAAGTTGACGGACTGGGGGATTTGTGGATCGCTGAGCAAAAGGGCAAAGTATCCCGGATGAACCTAAAGACAGGTTCTTTAAAACATCTTTTGACACTCTCTGATGTTTGGCAAGAGAGGACCTCAGGCTTATTGGGGATGACTGTACATCCTGATTTTAGGGAATTTCCTTATGTATACCTTAACTATACTTTAAAGGAAAATAGTAAAATTGTTAGTCGCCTCGTCCGGTATACCTGCCAAAACGATACGCTAATCCAACCATTTGTACTATTGGAAATCGAAGGTGGGACATCTCACAATGGCTCCAGGCTGGACTTCGGCCCAGATGACAAATTGTATTGGGCTACCGGGGATATACATGATTTCTCGAATGCACAGAATCCCCAATCCCTGAACGGGAAAATCCTTAGAATCAATCAAGATGGAAGCATTCCAAAGGACAATCCTGATCCCGAAAGCTATGTGTGGGCGATGGGATTTAGGAATATGCAGGGACTGGTGTTCTCTTCCAGTGGTATGCTTTATACCTCTGAACATGGTGATGCAATTGAAGATGAGGTAAACCTCATCCAAAAGTCAGGGAATTATGGCTGGCCTGAGATTGAGGGAAAACAGGATCTTGAAGGGGAATTGGATTTTGCCCTCAAGAATAATACGGTAGAGCCCTTGCGTTCCTGGACTCCGGTAATTGCGCCTTCAGGATTGACCTATTACGGGAGCAATGCTATTCCGGAATGGACTAATTCTTTACTGTTGACAACCCTAAAGGGCAAGAGCCTCAGAATACTTTCATTGAATGAAAAAGGGGATGATATCATCTCAGAAGAAATACTGTTTGAAAACCGCTATGGTAGGCTGCGGGATATCGTGACAGGTAGTGGGGGCGAAATCTATCTGAGCACCAGTAACCTCGACTGGAATCCCCAGCCGGGGTTTCCTTTGGATGGGGATGACAAAATCTTAAAAATAAGCCGTTCGGACGAAATGTCTACGTCGCCACTCATTCCGGAGAAAGCACGACAAGGGCCAATATTGAATGGCGGTGATCTATACTTAAGTTACTGTGCTTCCTGCCATAAAGAGGATGGAAGTGGTATTCCTGAGGTATTCCCTTCCTTAAAAGACTCCCGATTGATCACAGGAGACCCTTCCGCTTTGATTGGACTGGTGCTGAAGGGTTCAGAAGCATCCGGGAGCGTGCAACAGATGCCAAGCTTTGCGTTTTTGGACAACAGGCAAGTAGCTGATATCCTTAATTATATCAGGGCTGAATGGACAGAGAATGCGCAAATAATCGATCCGGATTTTATTGAACAAAACAGATGAGCAAACAGGTAGAAATAATAATAAGCAGGCTCAAGAGTCTTGGTCCCGGTATCATCACCGCGGCCTTGGTCTTTGGGCCAAGCAAAATGACCATTACTTCAAAATTGGGTGCCTTATATGGGTATAGTACCTTATGGTTGGTCGTGGTGGCCATCTTTTTTATGCTGGTGTTTACCGATATGGGGGCAAGGATTGGTCTGAGTAGCCAGGAGACCTTACTGTCCCAGATAAGAAAAAAGTGGGGGAGGACAGTTGGGGTCATCATAGGGATGGGAGTGTTCTTGGTAACTACCTCCTTTCAGGCAGGTAACTCCATAGGAGTGGGGATCGCTGTTGCGGAAGCAACCGGAACTTCCAGCTGGGTTTGGGTTTTGGTTTTTAATCTCCTCGGGATGAGCTTGCTGTTCTTCAGGAGTTTTTATAAGACGTTGGAAAAGTTGATGATTGGTCTGGTCGGTTTGATGCTACTTTCATTCCTGACCACTGTGGTAATGATTAAACCGGATTTTGCAGCCATCGGCAGTGGATTGGTTCCTAATGTTCCTATTGGCTCGGAAGCTATTATGATTGCTTTTGTTGCTTCATGCTTTTCAATTGTAGGAGCATTTTATCAAACCTATCTCGTCCAGGAGAGAAACAAGAGCAAAGGAGGAAATACTGACAAAAATACCAGTATCACAGGAATTGTCCTGTTGGGGTTGATGAGTGCTGTGGTGATCATTTGCGCAGCCGCGGTCTTGTACCCCCAGGGAATCCAGGTCAATTCGGCGTCTGAAATGTCCAAAGCTCTGGAGCCACTGTTCGGTTCAGCTGCGGCTTATTTGTTTTTGGCAGGACTGTTCGGAGCTTCATTTTCATCACTTATTGGAAATGCCACAGTCGGGGGTAGTCTATTGGGAGACGCTGTTGGATTTGGCAGCGGGTTGAGCTCCGGCAAGGTCAGGGGATTGATCGCTCTGGTCATGGTCTGCGGAGCAGGCATCTCGTTGGCTTTTGGCAAGCTTCCGCTGGAGCTGATCATTTTTGCCCAAAGTGTGACCATTTTTCTTGTCCCTTTCATCGGGGGAGCCATGTACGTAGTAGCCAATGACAAGAAGATGATGGGTGACCGAGTGAATAACCCTTTTGTAAAGGTCTCGGGAGCAGTTGGCTTGCTGCTGCTGATCGCTTTGGCCAGCTGGAATTTCAAAGCACTTTTTATGAACTAGAATGAAAATATAAACCGATATCAATGAAAAATTTAAAGGAATTAGAAAAAGAACTGACTGTTCCATCAGAGGCACTGATTGAAGATATGGCCCGGATAGAAGGGGATATCATGTTGCTTGGGATAGGAGGAAAAATGGGGCCAAGCATGGGTAAACTTGCCAAAGATGCCATTAAAGCGGGAGGATTGGGCAAACGTGTATTTGGGGTTTCCAGGTTTTCAGATGCTGGTGCAATGAAATCATTACAGGAGGCAGGCGTTGAAACAATTTCCTGTGATCTGCTCAATGACAGTGAGCTGCAGAATTTGCCTCAGGTGGAAAATATTATTTACCTGGCTGGACATAAGTTTGGAACTACAGGAAATGAGGGGTTTACCTGGGCAATGAATGCCTATTTACCGGGAAGGGTTTCGGAAAAATTCAAAAATTCCAGACTGGTCGTGTTTTCATCAGGAAATGTGCTGCCATTTGTCCCTCTCTCTTCAGGAGGGGCAACAGAGGATACTGCACCTGAGCCCATAGGGGAGTATGCCCAGTCCTGCTTAGGGAGGGAAAGGGTTTTTGAGTACTTCTCAAAAACAAACCAGACCCCCATGTTGATCTATAGGCTTAACTATGCGGTGGACTTTAGGTATGGTATTTTACTGGAAATTGCTAAAGCTGTTTTTCACGAAAAGGAAATTGATCTGAGCACATCTAATGTGAATGTAATCTGGCAAAAAGATGCCAATGAAATAGCATTAAGAGCCCTCTTACACACCACGGCACCTGCAAAACTGCTGAATGTTACCGGGCCGGAAATCCTTTCCATTCACTGGATTGCCTCGGAATTTGGAAGAATTTTTAACAAAGAGCCTAAGTTCATCAATGAGCCTGTCGGTACAGCATTACTGAACAATGCTTCCGAATGTCACCGTTTATTCGGTTATCCTAAAACCACCCCTAGGGAGATGGTGGAAATCACTGCCAATTGGTTGCTTCAAGGGGGTGATGAGTTTGGCAAGCCTACACATTTTCAGCAGAGAGGGGGGAAGTTTTGATGAAGGAATTAAGGAAAGAACTGTATCAACACCTGCTTAATGGAACCGTAATTCCTGCACATCCACTCGCTTTGGACCAAAACCGGTCCATAGATGAGCAAAGGCAAAGGCAACTAACCAGGTATTATATGGCCAGCGGGGCAGGGGGAATCGCCGTAGGCGTGCACTCTACACAATTTGAAATACGGGATCCCAGACATAACCTGTACGAAACAGTGCTAAAATGGGCATCAGAAGAGATTGACGAAGCAAATCTGGGTCGTCCTTTCCTGAAAATTGCCGGCATCTGTGGGGATACCCTGCAGGCAGTATCTGAGGCGAAACTGGCTTTGGAAAACGGTTATGAATTAGGATTGCTCAGTATGGGAGGATTACAGGGGTGGACAGAACAGGAAATATTGGATAGGGTCAGAGAGGTAGCCGCGGTGATTCCTGTTTTTGGATTTTACCTGCAGCCTTCAGTTGGAGGAAGGGTTTTTAGTTATGGCTTCTGGAGACTGTTCGCCGAAATCAGCAATGTTGTAGCGATAAAATGCGCTTCATTCAACCGGTATCAGACCTTGGATGTGATGCGGGCTGTATGCAACAGTTCAAGGGTAGATAGCATTGCTATGTACACCGGCAATGATGATAATATCGTAGCGGATTTGTTGACCGACTATCGTTTCACCGTTGCCGGAAAGCTGGTTAAAAAAGCTTTTGTGGGAGGACTGCTGGGACATTGGGCAGTATGGACACAAAAGGCAGTCAGTCTCTTGGAGGAAGTAAAGCAATGCAAGGCCCAAGGGAGTGGAGAGGACTGGGCAAGCCTACTCTCCAAAGGAGTCGCTATTACGGATGTAAACGCGGCTATGTTTGATCCATCCCATCAGTTTCATGGCTGTATTCCGGGTATGCATACCATGCTTAAACAGCAAGACTTACTTGGGACCACACATTGTCTTAATCCAGATGAGCGATTATCTGTCGGTCAGTTGGAAGAAATCCAACGAGTCCACCAAGAATATCCCGACCTGAATGATGACTCATTTGTAAGGGAGTTTTTACTCAACGATAAATACTAGATTTATGAAATTTCTAATAAAGTTTGGGGCGGTATTTATTTTTTTGATTTCCGGTGTCCCAGGGATTGCCCAAGTGGATACAGTGCAATTCAATAATCACGGCCCCCAATTATTTGCCTCAATGATACAGGGCAGTGCTTTTTTAAAGGATGGGAATGGCAGGGAATTGATCTATACGGTGGTAAGGGGAGAACCTGCGCACCTGCTTGGTTATGATGTGGAAACCAAAGACCTACTCGTAGATCTTCCTTTGGGTGAGGCAGATGGTGCCTGGGATATGGCCCAGACTTCAGATGGTACACTTTATATCCCCGGAGCTGATGGTACGATGTTTTCCCATAAGCCGGGAAGTGCGGAAGTGATTGATCTGGGGGTGGCACTCGAAGGAGAGACTTACCTGTGGAATCTTACAGCAGGAAAAGATGCTGAGGTTTTTGGGGCTACTTACCCCGGATGTAGGGTGTTTAGATACCATCCTGCCGATGGATTTTCTGATGTAGGTAAGGGGCCTTTGGTTGAAAATGAGAATTACGTGAGGAGCATAGCTTATTATCATAAAACCGAAATGATTTATGCAGGAGTGGGTTCTAAAGCACACCTTATCGAAATCAACCCCAAAACAGGAGAAAAGAGGGACATCCTTCCTGAAAAATACCAAGGCTATGAATTTGTTTATGGGTTGGAAATTGTTCCTGGGATAGATGGAAATGACCGCTTGTTCGTCTTGCTGACCAATGGCAGTGTGACGCTGGTTTATAACCTGAAATCAGGTGAATTCGAGCAGGAAATAGAAAGGATGGATATGCGTTCTATTACTGGAGTACCTAGCGGGGATGCTGTTTATTATACTTCTGGGGGTTCTTTGAAAAGATTCGACCCTGCCTTTTCAGAAGCTAACGCTGAGGTTTTGGAGGATGAAGTTGGTACTGCCAACGCCTTCAGCATGGGAAATGAAGGTGAAGTATATGTGTTGACTTCTGGCGCAAACCTGATTAAATATGACCCGAAAAGCAGGCGGTTTGATAAAACTAAATTAAACGTACCAGGCCAACCTATACCGATCCAGTCTTTAATGTATGGTCCGGATGGAAACATTTGGTCGGGAGGTTACCTAGCAGGGGGAAATGCTACCTATAATCCCTTAACCGGAGAGCATAGATTCCTACCGGGACTTGACCAGACTGAGGGGATGTCATATCAAGAGGATAAGATATATTTTGGAGTCTATCCCAAAGGTAAATTCTATGAATATGACATCAGAATTCCATGGGATCCAAAAGGGGGAAACCCAAGAATGCTTGGACAAATCCCTAACCAAAGCAGGTCATTTGCGCAAGTTAGTATCCCTGAAAAAGAGATGGTGGTTTTTGGGATGATCCCTGAATACGGTAAACTTGGGGGTGCCTTAATCACTTACGATCTTAACAGCGACGAACTAAAAGGTCATCCAAGTCCAGTTGATTCACAGGCTATTTCAGGTCTTATCTATACAGGTGAATACGTTTTGGTAGGTACTACTATTTCCGGTGGGCTAGGAATAAAGCCTACAACTACAGAAGCGGTTTTGGTTGGATGGGATCCGGAAACTGGCAAAAAGCTTTTTCAGACTGTTCCTATTCCAGGAGCCTCAGCCTTAACAGGTTTTATTAAAGGTCCTGACGGTAATATATGGGGAATGGGAGATGGAACTCTTTTTAAATTTGACCCGATAGGCAGGAAGGTTGTCAATACGCATAAAATGTATGAATTTCCGGAGTTTAAAAGCCACATCTGGAGAAGTTCTTTTCTTATCTTACATCCAGATGGTCATGTATATGGAACAGATAACAAGAAGCTTTTCAGGATTGACCCAAAGTCAATGATCTTAACCGAGCTGTCTGATAAGGCAGGTTTACTGGTCATGGATAATCAGGGAACGCTTTTCTTCCGAAGGGGTACGGATCTTTGGTCGTTCAGGCCGTAAGTGATAAGCAAGTGGTTAATGCATATACTAATTAAGATCAGTTACTCGTATGGTACAGCATAATGACTTCATGGATTTATCCAGAAGGAGGTTTTTAAAGAAATCCGCGATTTTCGGGGTTGGAGCGGGATTGGATTTAGGTTCAATCCCCCACTTCGGCAATGCTTCTATCAGGATTGGGATCATTGGCTTGGATACTTCCCATGCAGTAGCATTCACAAAATTGTTTAATGCTGAAAATCCCCTAAAAGAATTTGAGGGATTCAAAGTGGTATCTGCTTTTCCTTATGGCAGTATGAAAATTTCATCGAGTATGGAGAGGATTCCGGAATATACAAAGGCTGTCCAGGATATGGGAGTAAGAATTTCAAATTCCATAGAGGAACTTCTGGAAGAAATAGATGTCGTTCTTCTTGAAACCAATGATGGCAACCTTCACCTAGAGCAGGCAAGAAAGGTTTTTAAAGCGAATAAACCTCTATTTATTGATAAGCCTGTGGCGGCGAATTACAAAGAAGTCAAGGCGATTTATTCCGAGGCTCAGGAGAGCGGGGTACCACTATTTTCTGCTTCTTCTCTGCGATATCAGCAAAATGTACATGCCATACGTAATGAGGACTTACTCGGCAAAATTATCGGCTGTGATACATTCAGTCCTGCTGAAATAGAACCAGGCCATAGCGACCTGTTTTGGTATGGAATTCATGGGGTGGAAATGCTTTTTACTGTGATGGGGCCCGGGTGTGAATCTGTTAAGAGGATTTATAGCCATGATGCGGACATAGTAGTAGGAAAATGGGCTGATGGAAGAATCGGGACTTTTAGGGGAATGCGTACAGGTGTACATGACTATGGTGGGACTGCCTTCGGGACAGGGGGCAATCTTACGCTGGGTTCCTTTGACGGCTATGAAGCCTTGGCAAAGCAAATTGCCCGGTTTTTCAGAACCAAGGTTTCACCGGTTGATTTTACTGAAACCTTGGAAATCTATGCCTTTATGGATGCTGCTGAAAAAAGTAAATTGCAAGGAGGAGCAGAAGTACTATGCACGATATGATAGATGAAGGCGATCTCCATTTGGGGTTTCATCTATTGGTATACTTTCCAGCAATCTGATGGCTAATAAGGTAAATGCGGTGTTTTGAAGAAATGATCTTCTGGTAATTTTTTTGTATGGGCTTCGCAGCTCACTATATACAAGTTCTGTATTTGAGGTTCATCTGGTTACGGGTGGATCACAAGATGAGTTAGACCTAGTAGAATATGATATTACTTGTATCATTTTCTTATAATAGATGATTTTAAAACAATACTATTTTTCCATTCCTTTTTCCGCCAATTTAGCCTGATCCCGTCACACGAGGCAAGAGACTACGGCATAAAGCTTGCGCTCTTGCCCTTGCTGGTTTATTCCGTTTCCTCTTGCACTTAGTGCCGGTCTCAGGCTGGCGCAGCTTCATAAGTATTTGTCAAACCAAAACACAAAAGACTATGAAAAGGCATACAAAAACGTCGCTAAGAGAAATGGGGGGTATTCCTTTTGAAGAGGAAGGGATAACTTACAAAAAGCGAAAGGATCATCCGGTATCTTCCAGAAGTTTAATGAACCGATCATTGAAGAACTCGAACAAGTGTGATTCCCCGATTATTATTGATGAAGAACAATGCAGGGTACCCGTTCACATATTAAAAGCAACAATTGGACAGAACTATTGTATAAATTCCTGCAGGAAAAGTTTGCCACAACGGATTTGCAGGTTGATTTCCCCGAATATGAATCAGTCTAATAGTGGTACAAGAGTTTTTATTCCCGTTTCCAGTTGATCTTCTGTCAACGAAGCAAAACCAAGCCTTAACCCCATTATCGGCTCCCTATAACTGTATTTGTCAGGGGTTAAAATTAAAATCCCTTTTCTTTCCAACCGGGCTGCCAGATCAAAAATATCGATCTCTTTTTTTGGTTTCAGCCAAAAGGCAAGGCCTCCGTTTGGTTTTTGGAAATCCACCCTGGTATTCAGATGTGCTGTGAGCAGATTTTCAAAGTAGTCTCTTTTTTTCAAATAAATGGCACTCACCCTTTTCAAGTGCCGCTTAATCGCCCCTTCTTTAATGAGTTCTAATACAGCCTGTTCCATCATGGAATCTCCCTGGACATCTATTATTTTACGCAGTGCCACTATTTTATCTGTCAAGGTTTGATTTGTGAATAAATATCCTATCCGCAGTGCAGGAGCGACAATTTTACTCATTGTTCCGATATAAACATAGTTGTCTATATGTGCCAAACTTCCAACAGGAAAAACCGGTCGGGCCGCAAAATGGAACTCGTGATCATAGTCATCTTCAATCAGGTAGAAATTATGGATATTACTAAGCTCAATGAGTTCATATCGTCTCTTTATACTAAGAGTTACCGTAGTGGGGAACTGATGATGTGGAGTTATATAAATAGCTTTGATGGTATGCTTTTTTAAGATCTCCCTTATTTCCTCTACCACGATGCCTTGCTCATCCACCCCGACGGGAACCAACTTTGCCCCGGCATTTTCAAAGGCTAGCCAAGCAGGTTTATAGCCCGGATTCTCAATTATCACCATATCACCTTTATCAATTATACAATGGGAAGTCAGGAACATCGCCATTTGGCTACCACGTGTAACTACAATTTGGCTTGGATCTGTAGTAAGATTTCGTTTGAAATTCAGCATTTGGCTGATGGCTTCTCTAAATGGGTAATCGCCTTGAGCCTCTGAGTATCCCATCAGTTGCCTTCTTCCTTTTCGGCTAAAAATTTCTCTGTAAGCCTTGGCTAACGCATCAATTGGGGCAAGTTTGCTATCTGGAAAACCATCGTCAAACACGATAGAAGGTTTGGGGTTTGGTCTATTCTTCTCCGTCGGATAATCAATATCCTGAGAAAAAACTCTTGAACCGGCAGGAAGGATTTCCGCTACAAAAATTCCTTTACGCTCAACCGTAGTCAACCAACCTTCGATCAAAAGTACATTAAGGGCTTGCACTACGGTGTTACGGTTAACTTTTAATAGGCTGGCAAGTTTACGGCTACCTGGCAGACAATCACCGCTTTTAAGTTTGTTCTTTTTGATGGCATCTATAATCGCATCAGCTATCTGTAAATAAACAGCTTTTGTATCCTTCAAGTCAAGGTCGATTTGGAGTTCCCAAGGTCTAAGCATCTGGACTATCTGTTTTATTTAAAACTGAGCCACTAAGATAGTCCAAATATTTCAGATTTTTGTTTCGCAATAACGCAACAACTTAAAATTTTCAGAAAATGAAACTTGAAGAAAAGCAATTCAGCTCAAAGGATTTTCATGAAACATTTGACCGTCCTAGGTATGTAAAACCCACTAAGCTCATCCACAAAAATGTGGAGCAGGCCGGCCAACATGACCAATTTTCCACCGAAAGGAAGCATCCCGTATTCTTTGTTGACTTACCGACCAAAAATGTCAGTATGACAATCGGAGGACTTTTAAATGACCAAATCACCAACCGCCACCGACACACTTACGAAACAGTTTTATATGTAATTGAAGGGGAGGGCTGGACAGAAATTGAAGGAGAAAAAGTGGAATGGCAGGCAGGTGATGCTGTATATATTCCTTCCTGGGCTTGGCACAGGCACGGAAACCGCAGCCGCAAAAAAGAAGCAAAATACATTGCATGCGAAAATGCACCACAGTTACAAAACTTGGGAGTAGCCCTTCGAGAAGAAGAAGGCCGAGACCTGTAAATTAAAAATGTCCCTTCCTGGAAAGGGACATTTTTTCAAACTAAACTGATTCATACGATGAAATCGAGTATGTCGTAAACGACACTCACAGAGATGATTATAATCCTGCGAGATTCCATCTGACCATTAAAAGAAATTATATATAGATGAAAAATATACCTTTAAAAGGAATTATTGCCTATCCGATTACACCATTCGACATAGATGAGAAAGTTGATATTCCGCTTTTTAAGACTATGGTAGAAAGGCTTATTGCCAACGGTTCACACGGCATCGCGCCTCTGGGGAGCACAGGAGTTCTTCCATATCTTACCGATGAAGAGAAAGAAGCGGTTACGGAAGCTACTATCCAACAAGTAAATGCACGTGTTCCTGTAGTGGTGGGCGTTTCCAACCTGACAACAGAACGCACCGTTTACCACGCCAGGTTTGCGGAAAAAGCAGGGGCAACTGCCTTAATGATTATTCCAATGAGTTATTGGAAATTAACCGATGATGAAATAGTTAAGCACTATGATGCTGTTGCCGAACAGGTTTCTATCCCGATCATGGCTTATAATAATCCTGCCACCGGTGGAGTGGATATGTCTCCTGCATTGCTTAAACGGTTGCTTCAGATACCCAATGTCACTATGATAAAGGAAAGTACCGGAGATGTTCAGCGGATGCACTACCTACGAAAAGAACTGGGGGAAGATGTAGCATTTTATAATGGTTCAAATCCATTAGCTCTGGCTGCATTTGCAGCAGGTGCAGCCGGGTGGTGCACAGCAGCTCCTAATCTGATACCCAAGCTGAACTTAGGACTTTATGAAGCCATGGTAAAAAGCGATTTACCATTAGCCCAAAAAATATTCTACGAGCAGATTCATTTATTAAGGTTTATTGTAAACAAAGGGTTGCCCAGATCAATTAAAGCAGGGTTAACGATTATAGGAGAAGAAGGTGGAAATTTAAGAAGTCCATTAAAACCACTTTCATCCATTGAATCACAGGAATTGAGGTCGATCCTAACTACACTCAGGTAAAATGAAGTGGGACGAAAGTCCCACTTTAATAGCCCTTTATTCAAAATTAATTCCATCCTTTTCGGTTAGCATATCGGTTTCCTTTGGGGTGAAAAGAGGCATTACGTATTGAGAAATGAAGTGATAATTTTAGTGGTTATTTCTATATCCACCACCATCCTATGATCCCAGAATCCCTGGCCAGACAATTTTTTGTGATGCACAAACATTTTTTACGTATATCGGCCATAGATGATGAGCTGGGGATAAGCGGGAAGTTATTATCTTTTACGACTTCCGGATTGGATCTGTCCTATGCATTCGGAATGCTTCAGAAATAAGCATAGTCTATAGGATAGAATTCTGAAAATTTAAGGCTATTACCCCAATGTGTATTGTCTCCAACACCCTACTTTACTTTACATTCGTTACTTTCGTAGTAAGGCAAACCGTAAAAAATATCAAGTAAGTGGGGCAACATTTTGAAAATAACGATAACATGAAACCAAAATTCATATCTATTAGTGAAGATATCATTGAGAAAATAAAATCCAGGGAATTACAACCGGGAGATAGGGTGCCCTCTGAGAATGAACTGATAAAACGATATGAAGTAAGCAATACTACAGCCCGCAAAAGTCTTCTGGAAATCGAATCTAGAGGTTGGGCCCAGCGAATAAAGGGAAAAGGGACTTTTGTTTTGAACAGGAACGAAGATCATCGCATTCTCCGCACTCTGGGGTCTATTGATTCTACCCGGAGGGGGTTCAATGAGAGTTTGAAGGCAGAAGGTTTTAATCCGAAAAATATTGTACTGGAAAAAACAATATTAAATCACGGGGTTTCCTCTGAGATCAGTGGAAAGCACTATATCATGGAAGGCCCTATTCTCAAAATCCATCAAGTGCGCTATGCCAACGATATTGTGCTGAAAGATGAAATTAAGTACATTTCTCTCAAGCTTTGTCCCAAGATTAATAAGATGTCTACCGAGATTTCATATTTCAAAATCTACGAAGACAAGTACGATCTTAAGATCTCAGATATTAAACAAAACCTTAGCACAATGATCCTGATGCCTCAAGCAGAAGGAAATAATTTTGAAGTTTCGGATCCTTTGCCTGCCTTTGTGCTTGACAGTGTAGTTCTGTGTTATTCAGATACAGTCGTTGAAATTGAGAAATCTTACTATCGTGGAGACAAATATAAATTTGCCATTGTCGCCAATCCCGAATATTATAGCGAATCGTCTACTCCAGAAACAAACCATGCAGACAAATGATTATCTATTGTGAAAAATAGCTTGGCACTGTTTTTTTTATAAATACTTTTCCTACAAATGGAATTACGTTGTTGATGCTTAGTGCGTTAATATTTTTTGTTGCCGAACGCTCTTCTGCCATCCATAAATTTCGTAAACACCTATTTAATTGATATAATTATCGGGGTTGCGCTAAAAATTGAAAATTAAATCTCGATTATTTGTTTTTAATAAATCAAACTTCTATTATTGAAAAATAATACTTAGAGCGTTAAGCTGATGAAAGCAAAAATACGATGGTTTATACTTATCCTGGTCTTCATAGCTACAGGTCTTAATTTTCTCGACAGACAGGTGCTGTCAATGACCATTATTAAGATACAGGATGAGCTGAACATTACTGATGTGCAATACGGCATAATTAATACTAGTTTCCTTATCAGCTATGCGTTGATGTTTACTATCGGTGGACGGTTGATTGATAAAATCGGAGGAAAACTTGGGCTTGCACTTTCGGTTGGGATATGGTCTACAGCAAGTGTTTTACATGGGGTGATAACCGGGTTTTATCATTTACTTGCTTTTAGGTTTCTGCTCGGAATAGGGGAAGGGGGATGCTTTCCCGGTGCTGCCAAAACGGTATATGAATGGTTTGGAAGAAAAGAACGTGCACTGGCAAACGGGATTGCCATTGGCGGTTCTGCAATCGGCGCAGTAGTGGCCCCGCCTCTTACCATTCTTATTTCTTCCACCTATGGCTGGCGTTGGACCTTCATTATTCCTGGGCTGTTCGGCATTCTATGGGTGTTGGCATGGGTAGCAATCTCATGGAGAAACAAGGGCGGCGCCACTCAGGACCAAGAAGTAAATGCCCCGGTCGAACGGGCAGAAGGAATATCATTTCGTGAGATCATAAAAAACAGATCGGCACGTGTCTTAGTCCTAATGCGTTTTTTATTGGATCCGGTGTTCTATTTTCTCATGTTTTGGGTGCCCAAGTACTTAAGTGAGGAACGTGGACTATCCTTTGATAGGATTGGAGAGCTTTTCTGGATACCGTTCATGGCGCTTGGAGTTTCCAACATCATAGGGGGATGGATATCCGATAAATTGATTGCGAACAACCTTTCGGTAAATGCTGCCCGGAAATGGGTTATGGGGTCTGCAGCCCTACTCACCCTGATTGCGCCTTTTATTTCCCGGGTTTCGTCGGTGGAACTTGCTGTTGGGTTTATGGCAATAATGATGTTTGCCCACGGATTTTGGATCACCAACTATATCACTGCCATCTCGGATATATTTGGAAAATATGCGACCTCAACGGTAGTGGGACTGTCCGGAACTGCCGGGGCATTGGCTGGAGTGCTGGTCAATCCTCTAATTGGAATGGTCGTGCAAAATTATTCCTATGGGCCGCTATGGTTGGTAGCAGGGATCATGTACCCTCTTACTTTTCTCATTATGCTCATTTTCATCCCTAACTTAAACCCTTTAGCTGTGCGAGTTCTATTAAGATAGGAGCATAAGGATTTTAGTGACATTTTACTTAGTGCGTTAACGTTGAAATTTATTATTGAAGCTATGAAACATTTCTACAAACCAATCTTTCTGATGATGTTCTTCATGTGGGCATCAGCCGGATTTGGCCAGGAAATTACCCTGAAGGGTACAGTTTCCGACGGAGAAAGCGGAGAAGGCCTTCCTGGTGTAAGTATTCTGCTAAAAGGTACCGCTGTCGGTACCGTTACGGATGTCATGGGGAACTACACAATAAAAGTACCTGATGGCCCCGGAACACTTGTATTTTCATTTATTGGGTACCGTACCCAGGAAATACCCATTGACAACCGGAAAGTCGTGGATCTGGTTATGGAGGTTGATATTACCTCTCTAACCGAGGTAGTAGTGGTTGGTTACGGGACAACGACCAAAAAAGACATGACTGGCTCCATTGAAACCGTCGATATGGAAGACGTACAAAAGGCACCGGTCAAGTCCTTTGATGAGGCACTTGCCGGAAGGGTTGCGGGAGTGACGGTTTCAGGTAATGATGGCCAGCCGGGATCCAATAACAACATCATCATCCGGGGAGTCGGTTCCATTACCGGTTCTACAGCACCGCTATATGTAGTTGACGGTTTTCCAATGGAAGATTCCTATGCCAATTCTTTGAATCTTAATGATATAGAATCAATGACGGTTCTCAAGGATGCTTCTGCAACGGCAATATATGGTGCACGTGGAGCCAACGGGGTTATTATTATAACAACCAAGAGAGGAAAGATGGGAGCTCCGGAAATTTCTTACAATATGTACTACGGGATTTCACAAAACCCAAATCCCATCAAGCTGATGGACGCTTACCAATTCGTGAAGTACCAAAGTGAGCTAAATCCTGAAGTAGCCGACAAGATTTATTTCACGAACGGAAAATCGCTGGAAGATTATCGCAACGTTGAAAGTATAGATCTGCAGGATCAGATTTACCAAAATGCCCCCGTACTTAACCATGAGCTTTCCATTCGGGGAGGAAATGGTAAAACAAACTATTCTATTTCTGGAAATATACTTAACCAAGAAGGAATAGCCATCAATTCAGGCTTCAGACGGTATTCCGGAAGGATTACCTTAGATCAGGAAATCAATAATAAAATTAAAGTGGGCGCAGATATAGCCTACAGCAGCGAGGAAACATACGGTGCTATCATGACGCAGTCTTCTTCCAATTCCCTGACTTACGGAAATCTGAGCTTGATGGCTTCGGTATGGGGATTCCGCCCGGTGGCTGGTGAAAATGAAAACGTCATGGATGAACTTTTTGACCCTACCATTCCCTCTACGGATTTCAGGGTAAACCCAATATTATCGGCAAAGAACGAACATCGTGTAACGGCAGTGAACAACCTCAGGGCCAACGGGTTCTTCGAATACTCGATCATTCCCGAACTTACCCTGAAACTGGCCGGTGGTATTAATAATATTATGGTTAGGAGGGAAGGTTTTTTCAATTCTTTGACGACCGCAGGGAACGATAGAAGAGATCAAAAGCAAAATGGGTTCATTTATTTCCGGCCGGTAAACAACTGGAACAATACCAATACACTCACCTTCAAGAAAACCTACAATAATATCCATAGCTTCAATGCTGTCATCGGAACGGCGATACAAAAGCAGGAAGATGGGAATTATGGGTTTTCTGCCATTCAGGTCTTAAATGAAGGTACAGCGGTTGATGGCCTAGATGAGGCTGCTGAGAATTTTGGGACTTCAGGCAGATCGAGCTGGGCACTGGCATCTTTTCTTGGGCGGCTTAATTATAGTTATAAATCCAAATACATGCTTACTTCATCGGCGAGGTATGACGGATCGTCAAAGTTCGCACCAGGAAATCGCTGGGGATTCTTTCCTTCGGCAGCGTTGGCATGGCGCATGTCGGAGGAGGATTTGCTGAAGGGTATCAGCTTTATCACCGATGCCAAACTGAGGCTGAGCCATGGTGCCACCGGGAACAACCGTGTATCAGATTTCGCCTATTTGTCGACACTAACCATTCCAAGGTCCGGTGGGTACTCGTTCAACAACAGTGAACCGATTAGAGGAGCATTACTTGAAAATTACGGCAACCCAAACCTTAAGTGGGAAACTACCGTGCAGACGGACATAGGTTATGACCTGTCCGTACTGGAAGGCAGGTTGGAGATTACGCTGGATGTTTATCGTAAAATGACCAAAAATGTATTGTTGAATGCTGATCTGCCTTATTCCACAGGGTTAACGAATATTTATAATTCAGCTTCCGCCTACAAGAATATCGGTAAGATCAAGAACGAGGGACTAGAGCTTACACTAAACACCGTAAACATCGCAAAAGGAGATTTTGAGTGGAGAACCAACTTCAATATCACTTTTAACCGCAATGAAGTGATAGAGCTGAACGAGGGTCAGACCTCGTTGCTTGAAAACGTGAACTTTGACCAATATTTCAGTAATACCCATCCCTATATAGCACAGGTGGGACAGCCTATCGGCCAAATGTATGGACTGATCTGGGACGGTGTGTACCAGTACGGGGATTTCGATCAGGTGTTGGGCGAGTATGTTCTGAAAGACAACATTCCCACCAATGGGCAACCCCGGGCAAATATACAACCAGGCGACATTAAATACCGTGACATCAATGGTGACCTGTTGGTGAATGAAATGGATTTCACGGTAATAGGAAGGGGCATCCCCTTCCATAGCGGCGGGTTTAACAACAGCTTAAAATATAGAGGTTTTGATATCAATGTTTTTTTCCAATGGTCTTATGGCAATGATATTATAAACGCCAACCGTTTGTTTTTCGAAGGTAACGCAAGAAACCTGATTTCCCTGAACCAGTACGCCGTCTATGAGAACCGATGGAGCCCCGAAAATCCTAGCGAGGAGTATTTCAGGACCGCAGGGAAAAAGGATACCTGGTACACCAGCAGAGTGGTCGAAGATGGCTCTTTTTTGCGGTTGAAAACGGTTTCTTTGGGTTATAGCTTCAGCGAGTTGTTTCTCAATAAGGTTTGGCTGAAAAGCATGAGGCTCTATGCGTCAGCACAAAATCTGTATACCTGGACCAACTACTCGGGTTCAAACCCTGATGTTTCGACCCGGCATTCGGCACTTACACCCGGATTTGACTTTGCCGCGTACCCGTTGGCTAGGACATTCACCGTTGGATTATCCACCACTTTCTAAACTTAAAATTGAACGGTCATGAATTTCAAATTATATACATTAATCTTTCTATTGGGAATTTTCTGCACCTCCTGCGAAGATTTCCTCAGCACAGAGCCCACCAATTTTATTGCTCCGGAATATTCCACGATTGCGGAGCTCGAAACGGGTCTGTCCGGTGTTTATGACGTGCTGGGAAGCCAGGCCACCTATGGGGATGTAATTCCCTATTGGCTAAATGTCAGCACGGACATTGAATACACCAATACCGGCCAACTTAATACCACGGCATACATTTATACACCTACAGATGCCCAGATTACCAATCTCTGGAAGACCCTTTATCAGGGTATATACAGGGCGAACCTTGTACTTGCCAAGGTGGATAATCCCGAATTGGATGAGGATGCAAGGAACAAAATCAAAGGCCAGGCGCTATTCCTCAGAGGGTATTATTACTTTTTGTTGGTAAAAAACTATGGAGGTGTGCCCATGCTACTTACCGAAAAACCGGATATCGGTAACGTCAACGTCCCGAGATCATCTATCGAAGAGGTATATGCACATATACTCCAAGATATGAAAGCAGCAGAGGGTCTGGTAGAAGAGGCGGAAAACTTGAGCGGGGGAGGGAGGATTTCCCGTTCGGCTGTCCAGGGAATCCTTGCCCGTGTGTGTTTAACCATGGCCGGTTACCCATTGGGAGATAAGCCCAAGTACGCCGAAGCGTTGGAGTGGGCTAAAAAAGTGCAGGAATCGAATTTTCATGCACTTAACCCTGACTATAAGGACATTTTTATCAAATACGCCAAGGATGAGTACGACAACAAGGAAAGTATTTGGGAAGTAGAATTCTACGGCCTGTTGTCTTCGGGATCTCAAGAGTATACCTATTACATCGGAGCGCGTGGAGGTATAAGAAGCGCAGATGAACAGATAGGCTATAGTGGAGGGTCTGTTCTGGCTACCAGATGGTTATATGACCTTTATGAAACCGGAGATGAAAATTCTGAGTCACCGGAAGAGTCACCGGATCTGCGAAGGGACTGGAACATTGCTCCTTTTACTTATATAGGCGTCCCTGCTGTACAGACTTACAATCCGGATCTTTGGAGAAGAACAATGGGTAAGTGGAGAAGAGAGTACGAAACCCTAACTCCCAAAGACAGGGTAGTGTCGGCACAAAATTTTCCTATTCTCCGGTATTCTGATGTGCTGTTGATGATCGCAGAAGCTGAAAATGAAGTGAACGGCCCAACCGGCCTTGCATATGATGCCATCAATCAGGTGAGGAGGAGAGCCTACGGCCTATTGCTTCCGGTACCCCCGAATCCGGAGGTGGACGCGGAATTACCCTCAGGAATGAGCAAAGCGGAATTTTTCCAGGCAATAATTGATGAACGCGCAAGGGAGTTTTGTTTCGAGGCCTCCAGAAGGCCTGATTACATCCGTTGGGGAACTTTTGTCGGACGGATGAAAGAATACAGAGTGTGGGCATTAGAGAATGATGCCGCCCAGGGACACGTGTTGGCTCCTACCAACATTTCTGAGAGAAATTATTTACTGCCTATTCCAACTGCGGAGATGGCTTTAAACAAAGCATTAACCCAAAACCCGGGATATTAAAACAGACAGATATGAAGTTCTTAAATACATTTATACCGTTGATGATCATTTTGTTCTCGTGTGAATACAGATTAGAGGTAGATGCTCCTGACTTTGATGTAAAATTGCAGGCGGGGCCTGTCTACAAAACAGGAGATACAGTAAGGTTCGCTTTTACCGGTTATGCCGGTAACATTACCTTTTATTCCGGTCTTCCTGGCGCAGACTATGAATTCCGGAACAGGACGGAAATCAAGGACGGCGTTCCGCAGATTGAACTGGTGACTCAGTACGGAGGTGGGGGAACCCAACTCGGTTCTCTAAGACTTATGGTGACTGCCGACCTGGCTTCCATGGATTCTGCCGGTGTGGTAAATGCTACTTGGACAGATATTACTGAGAAAGCCGATATTGCTTCTAACACCACCATAACTCCCTCGGGCGTTCTGGATCTGAGCGGGTACATTGACCCTGGAAAACCCTTGTATTTCGGATTCAAATTTATAGGTGAGACTAGTGATACTCATATTCCGGGCAACTGGATAATCCACGATTTTGTGGCAAATACGGTTATGGACGATGGCAATGCGCTGCCGGTAGTGACGATGCCTTCTGCAAGCTGGTCTACGTTTAGCATTCTCAACGATGCCTCTCAATGGATCCTCAGAAACAACAATACCCAAGCATACATCATCGGTGGAGGCTTCAATGCGCCGCAGAGTGAAGACTGGATGATCACCAAAGCACTGAACTTCACCAAGGTTCCGCCGGATACAGGCCTCCCTATTCAGAACATTGGCTCGAACGCGCTGGAAGGGTATGAATTTGTATACAATACTCCGGGAACATACACCGTGACGTTCATGGGATCAAACTACACTGTAGATGACCATAAAGAGGTGATCAGGCAGTTTACGATTACGGTTGAGTAGGAAAAACGCCAATGTACTAGCGGGTAAAGTTCTTCCGGGTAATCTTTTTGACCTATAGGAAGGGAAATTTAGAATAAGCAAACGGGGTGTTTTAAGAAAACACCATGGCTAATACGGAATTGGATTGGAATGTAGAATAATACTTAGTGCGTTAATAATATAAAAATAGCTTAAACAAAGAATTATGAATGAACTATTAAAAGGGGAACAGGTCGGCATGAACGGACAGGTGGTAAGAAGGGAGGAAACTGTTCCCAGAATAGGTGTTTTTGGGGTCGGATATTTCAAATATTGGGCGCAATTCGACGGTCTCTTGGAAGATTTGCTGGAAAAACAAAACGTATTTGTAGAGAAATTAAAGAAAAATAAAGCAGACATAATAGAATTTGGGTTGGTTGACGACGCAAAAAGCGCTTACGACCTTGTGCCAAAGCTTAAAGCAGCCAATCTGGATCTCATTTTTTGTGACATGCTCACCTACGCCACCTCCAGCACATTCGGTGTCATCATCAAGAACCTGGATGTACCCATCGTATTGGTGGCCTTACAGCCAGACAAGGCAATGGATTATTCAAAGGCCTCAACTTATATGCAACTTTACAACGATGACGTCTGCTCCTTGCCGGAGTTTACCGGTGTTGCGGTGAGAATGGGAAAAAAAGTCCCTGAAGTCATCATTGGTACGTTGCACGATGATCCTCAGTCGGAAAAGGAGATCAGAGAATATTGCAACATTGCGAGGGTTTTAAATGGATTAAAAACAGCACGCATCGGACATATAGGACATCCTATTGAAGCCATGCTCGATATGCACTCTGATTCCACCATGCTCACAGCGCATTTTGGGGTGCACGTTGTGCAGTGTGAAGCCCATGAGATCGTCACCAAATACCAGAGAGAAGTAAATGAAAATGAAATAGAAACTGAAGAGCAGCGCATACTCGCATTTTTTGATACGCCGGATCCGGTTTCTGACCCGATTTCGGAAAAACTTAAGCAGGAAGACCTGGAGGTCGCGGCGAGCGTATCGGTAGCCTTGAAAAAATTTGTGGAAGATAAGGAGCTGGACGGGCTTGCCTATTATTATAATGGAGAGGAAAACAGCGACACCCAGTTGGTAATGTCTAATCTAATCGTAGGCAACTCCCTGCTGACGAGCGCTGGTTTTCCCATGTGCGGCGAATCCGATTTGAAATGCTGTCTGGCAATGTTCATTATGGACAGGCTCAGGATCGGCGGAAGCTTCGCAGAATTTCACCCGGTTGATTTTAAGGAGAATTTTATTCTTGTAGGGCACGACGGCCCGCATAATATTTCCATTGCGGAAGGTAAACCGGTTTTGAGAAGCTTGAAGAAATATCATGGAAAGCCGGGTTTTGGTGCAGGAGTGGAATTTAAAATCAAGGAAGGCCCTATTACGATGTTGAGCATCACCTCCACTTATGAGGGCAAATTCAAATTTGTTATCGCAGAAGGAGAATCGGTGGAAGGTCCAATACCGCCAACAGGAAATACCAATACCCGGGGTTACTTTAAACCGGATGTAAGGACCTTTCTTACGAAATGGGTCAAGGAAGGACCAACCCATCATTTTGCATTGGGAGTAGGTCACCATGCGAAGACGATCAGGAAGATCGCTGAATACTTAAACATTGAAGCAGTTATAGTTGAATAGCAAATTGTGAAGACTAAAGCAATCCCTAAGGCCGGAGCAGAGCTCACCTCCAAGGAAGGCTTTGGCCTTCCTACATCAAAACATCTGAACATGAACACAGTTCGTACAATTATTTTCTTAGTCTTTATTATATTCTCCGGAAATATAGCCGCCGACGATAGCATTGCGAAAAAACCATTGCAAAAGCTGTTTTTTCTTGATTTTGAAGAAGGTTTTTCACCCTTTGCAATGGGGGGAAACGATCCGTTGAACAAAAATTTTCCGGAGTTGATCTCTGGTGTGGACGGCAAAGCTGCTTTTTTTGAAGCGGGCAAAGTATTGCAATATCCTTCGCTGAAAAATCTGGATAAAGAAAAAGGAACGATCAGCTTCTGGCTGAAGACAGGCGACAAAATGCCAGAGCAAGGGCCCCTGACGCTATTTTCAGAAAACGGTCCAAAAGATGCAGGTGAGAACAATTTTCGGATTGAGCTTTTTCCAGGCCGTTTTATTCGTTTCAGCTTGAAAGACTCCAGGGATTCCTTCATTTATTATCACAAGATCGACTCTTGGAAAGGAAATGTATGGCACCACCTGTCCATCACCTGGAATGTGAAGAAGGGCGCTTTTATCTATGTGGACGGAAAAGCCGCATCTACCGGATGGATGCCACGGTGGATTCCCAAAAGCTACGACAGCTTTTTTATAGGTGCAGGTAACGCCGGCGGAGAAGAAGCATCGCATGTTGCCATCGACGAATTTACTATTTACAACCGAGAATTCACAGAAGTAGAAGCGGGAGAAGAATTCCTTAAATACCGGCATTTCTCTGCCCAAATTTCGGTTAAAGATCCCTTTATTCCGGCAGGCAAGGAGAATATTCTGACTGCGGAACTCGTCAACCCTTCGGATCATCCGGTAGCACTAACGAACATCGTATGCACGCTCACCGATCACAATGGGGACGAACTGTTTAAGGCTGATTTGGAAGAGCAGTCGCTGAAAAAATCGAGTCATACAACCCTGCAGATTCCGGTGAAAACAGATAAAACAGGTACTTTTTCTTTCACCATCACATACCTTGAGAATAACCAAAGAAAACAAACCGTTACGCCGCTTCATGTCTTCGAAAGTAAAGAAAAGGCGGTGGCGCAGGATTGGAGCTATCAATTGGTCTCTCATGTAAAAGCTACTGAAAAAGAGCCTATTGCAGAATCCGGAGGCACCCTTGTTTGTGAAACTTCTTTTGGCAGTTATAGGGAGGCTGGAAAGCATTTCAACGACCGGTTTGCAATGGATTTTGAAGTAGATGCAGTCGGAGAGCCGCACCTGGCAATCGTCACTTATCCGGATGATAAACCGCGGACCATGGAAATTATGCTGCAGCATTTCAATGGCGCCATAGACTTCCAATCGCATACCGGTGTCTTAACCGGTGAAGAATACCCGTTGACTAATGCTGATAAAGAATTTGAGATCGTGTTTTGGCCTCGTTCGAAAAAACAGGCGTTTGTCTTTATGACAGCGGAAAAGGGGTATCCGGCGGCAGTGAAAGACATCAAAATTTATAAGATTGATAAATTTAAAGTCGCGTCCTCGGAGAGCAATTTCCACGGAAGTGTACCTTCCCGTAGCAGCGGCTTGTATTATGAAGACCCAGTGCTGTTCCACAACTTTGGGTCGGGAAGAGACCATCAGGGGTTTGTTATCGCTACCGATCGCCTTATGCAATACCTGCATTCCATGGGGCAGAAGGAGTTTGAATACCCGCTGGCGTGGTATGCAGGGCCGTTATATGGGACATCGGTAGAGCCCTTCCAGCCAGATATTGATGGCGCGCAAGGCGGACAACGCCCACATCCTGATGGTTACCCGGCATACCTCATCAAGCGTCTGGGTGAACAAAATATGAAATTTACCGCCGGCCTGCACATCCATACCCTGCCCAGATTAAATAAATATGCACTGGCTGATTGGGAAAGAATCAACAGCGGTGAAGAAACGGTCATCAACATCAACAAAGACGGAAAACTGTGGTACGGCTACTGGCATGGCAACGACCCCAACTTCAATGCTGCAGATCCGAGGGTAATGCATGCTGTCGATACTATTGTCATGGAAATTGCGGAGCGCTATGCGAAGGAACCTGCTTTTGACGGAATTTCTCTTGTAATGGCCAAGCCTAAACTCTTCACCTTTGGCTCTCTGGCTTCCGGTTATAACGATTCTAATTTACAGCGCTTTCAAGAAGCTTCCGGTATTGAAATTCCCGGGTACGTTTCCGGTGATACCAGTCGGTTTAGGAAAAGCTCTGAATGGATTATGGGAAATGCTGAAGCCAAGAAAGCCTGGATCGACTGGCGGTGCCAAATCTTATATGAGCATTATGCTGCGATGGGCAGAAAACTGGCCGCTTATCGTCCGGATTTAAAACTCAAGCTCAATGTTTTTGTTCACCTGATGCACAATCAGCGACTTGCAGACTACCTCAATGAACCTCCGGTAGAAGTAATGCGCGAAATGGGCATTGATCCCGCCCTATATAAAAACGAAAAGAACATCGTCATCAACCATACGCTGGTGCCGGCGGATCTTCGATGGAAGCGTTCACATTATCCTCCCGCCATTCCCAATATAGACCGCACGGTAATGACCGCCCCGGAGATGGTGACTTCCATGCAGGGCTTGGAAAACATTCGTGTTACGATCCATGATCGTTATTGGGAAGATGCAATAGGACGGGAAAAACCGATGGAAGGACTCACTGAAATGGGGGTAAGTGAAATGGTTTGGAGGGCATCAACTTTGAATGCCTCCGGCTTCCATAGTCTGGAGCCTTATGTTATTGCACTCAATAATCTCGATGCTGCAAGCATCGTGAAAGGAGGCTATGTGGTGGGCACTTTTGGGATGGAAAAAGAGCTGTCGGAATTTTCGAAAGCTTTTCAGGCTTTGCCGGCGACGAAATTTGAAGATATCCCCGGTCTTGCTGACCCGGTGCGGGTACGACAAAAGATTGTTGATGGAAAATTGTATTTCTACGTGCTGAATACCATTCCTGCAGCTGTGGAAATCAGCATAAGATTGAATGAAACAGGAAAAATACAGGAACCTGCGAAAAATAAGGTTTATGCAAAGTCCAAAACTTTACATCTGAAGCTCGCTCCATATGAGCTAAGAACATTTGTCAGTTCATCGGACACTCCTCAGGGTATTTCCGGCGGCAAGGTAAAAGTGGACAAAGAGTGGCTGGCTGATCTCGAGAAGTCACTGACAGCTATGGAAGACCGTGCGGTGGAAAAAGAAGAAAGCTTCCGGAAGCGCGGTCCTTATCTCGAACTGGCAAGAGAACACTGGAGCAAAAAACATTTCTGCCGAGTGTACTTTCTTTTGCAGGAGGGTTGGGGAGAATACGAGGCCACAACAGAGAAATAAAGACATTTCTAGGAGCAATTGATAGCAATATAAGTAAGGGGAAAGCAAGGGCCACAGGACTAATGACAGTGAAATGATGTGATTGGTCTTCTTCCTCTTCTTTTCTTTATTATTATATATTTAGTTTCAACTCATAATAATCTGTATATGTTTAGAAAAGCAGCCTTATTGGCCAGTCTGGCGATGCTGGTAAGCTATCACGTCTGCTGCGCCCAGAGTACAGATGAAGTAGTCTTTCAGGATGGTGATCACGTCAACTTTGTCGGCAACAGCATCACCCATTCAGGTGAATTTCACAACTTCATCATGCTCTACTACGCAACCCGGTTTCCGGAGGCAAATGTTACCTTTTATAATTCCGGGATCTGGGGAGACAATGCCAACAGTTTCCTGCGTCGCATGGATGAGGATATCCTTGACAAACCGGCCGGTTATTCGGTCGTAATGGCTGGTATGAACGATGTGAACCGGGCACTGTACTCGGAAGAAAATCAGGGAGATCCTGATATTGAAACAAAAAAGGAACGGGCGATAAGCGACTATCGGAGTTATATGGAGACGGTGATCCAACGTCTTTTGGCGGCCAATACAGAGGTGATTTTGCAGAAGCCGTCCATATACGACCAAACAGGCGACCTACCTGCCCAAAACATGTATGGTGTAAACGATGCCCTAAAGCAGTGCGCCGATGTCATCGATGAGTTGGCGACAGAATATAACCTGAAGACTGTAGATTATTGGAGTATCCTCAACACCCTGAACCAGCAGATACAGGTAGGGAACCCACAAGCTACTTTGATCAGCAACGACAGAATTCATCCCGGCACTCCCGGGAATTTTATCATGGCATACCAGTTCCTCAAGCAAACAGGTGCTCCAAGAACAGTGGGATCTATCAGAATAGATGCAGCAACATTAAAACCATGTAAAAACTGCAGTATTGAGAACTTTCAGGCTTCTGATAGTTTGATTTCTTTTTCCTACCTGGCCAACAGCCTTCCGTTTCCGGTTGCCCCGGAGGCAAGTTCAGCATTGGAGCTGGTTCCTTTTATGCAGGAACTGAATGCCGAAACTCTCAAGGTAAAAGCATTGCCCGTAGGCGAATATGCCCTGACTATTGACGATGTCTTCATCGCCAATTACTCCCATGAAGATCTGGCGACCGGCGTCAATCTGGCACTGGAAAAAAACACACCTCAATATAAACAGGCCGAGCAGGTCAGGGAACAAACGGTCTTTTTCCGGTCCCTCCAGCGAAAACTGCGGGATATAAGAAGAGTGGAGATTAACTACCTGCCTGATTCGGTGAAACACGGCACTTTTGAAGATATTGAAACCTATATTGAAACCCTGAAGAATACAAATGATCTAAAATATACGCACAATAAAAATCTTTTTGATAGCTACCTGATCAACAAACCTGCTGAAAGCACTATTGAGCAACAGTTGGTAAACGTTATAAACGAAATTTACCTCATCAATAAACCTGTCGCCCGCCAATTTCGTCTACGCACCGGAGCAATGGACGATCCCGATGTAGGCATAACCCATGTCTGGGAGTTTGAAGACCCCGTGGTGAGCAATAAGGTGGAAGGCTGGACAATTGTCAACTACGGCAATGCAGGTACAGACAATGGAATATTAAATCTCACGGGTACACAGACCTACAACCATATCCGCTACGATGTTCCTGCAGGGAATGCGATTGATCCTGCCGAAAGTAAAACAGCTATTATCCTGTTGAAGAACACTACTGCCGATACCAAGGCGCGGTTTTATTGGTGGGGAAGCCAGGCCACTGCTGCCTTTGTAGAATTTGATATATCAGCCAATGATACCATATACAAGGAATACAAAATCGATTTGAGCAGGGATACGAGATGGGAAGGGACTATCAGTGCTATCCGCTTTGACGTGCCCAGCCCGTTGTATTCCTCGTCTTACGGTAAGGTGATCGAGATCGATTACATAAAGATGTCATCAGAAGTGCTGCCGGAGCCGGAACCGGAACCTGTGCAACCCATGGCGCCTTTGTTGCCCTCGCCGTTCGGAGTAAACCTTGCCGGAGCCGAGTTTGGAGATGATATGCCGGGTGTTTATGGCTCGGATTATAGCTATCCCACAAAAGAAGAACTGGATTATTTTAAATCTAAAGGCTTGAATCTGATAAGGTTGCCCTTTAAATGGGAACGGATTCAGCAGCAGCTGAATGGGCCATTGAATGTCGTGGAGCTGAGCAGGATGAAAACTTTTGTGACCGCCGCACGGGCCAGGGGAATGTGGGTATTGCTGGATATGCACAATTACGGCCGCAGGAAAATTGATACCACCGAATATATCATCGGAGATCCTGCGTTGCCCGTGTCTGCCGTTGCCGATGTATGGGGAAAGATTGCCGGCGAATTTAAGTCGAGAGAGAACATATGGGGCTATGGCATCATGAACGAGCCCCACGGGATGTTGCACACGACTCCCTGGGCAGGCATTGCCCAGGCAATAATTACCGAGATTCGGAATGTAGATGCAGAAACGACCATAGTTGTGGCCGGAGACAGCTGGAGTTCGGCAGAAAGATGGCCTTCGGCAAGCGATAACCTTAAAAACCTGAACGACCCCTCCGACAACCTGATCTTTGAAGGGCATGTCTATTTTGACGATGATGCTTCGGGGAAATACGACCAAGACTATGACGGTGAGGGGGCCAACCCAAACATAGGCATTACCAGAACCGCACCATTTGTAAATTGGATTAAACAGAACGGTTTCAGAGGATTTATAGGAGAATATGGGGTGCCGGACGATGATCCGAGATGGCTGGTTGCGCTCGACAACATGCTGGCCTACTTGCAGGAAAATTGCATAAATGGTACCTATTGGGCGGCGGGTCCGAGGTGGGGAAGCTATAGGCTGGCGGTAGAGCCTATCAGTGGTGTTGATCGGCCGCAAATGGCCACCTTGGAGTTATATAAGACAGCTAACTCTGAATGTGAAGGGCAGGGAGATTATCAGACGCACATCTGGGAATTTGACGAAACAGTGGAAAATAACCGCATCGATGGCTGGACCATTGTGAATTATACCAATGCTAATTCAGCGGATGGAATTTTGAATTTAACCGTTTCCCAGACCTACCAACACATTAAATATGATGTGCCCGCAAGCAATGTGATCGATCCGTCCCACAGTAAATATGCTTCTATCAAGTTGAAAAATGAGACGCCGGATACCAAAGCTAGATTTTACTGGTGGGGGCCAGCTGGTGACAATGTTGCCAATTTTGTGGAGTTCGACATTTCGGCTAACGATACGGATTACCAAGAATACATTGTAGATCTAAGCGAAAATACCGATTGGACTGGAAAGACCAGTATCCGTATTATCCGTTTTGATTTGCCTGCTATGGCAAGCACCGCATCGCTAGGTGAAAACGTCCGTGTCGATCAGGTTAAATTACTCTCTTCTATTCCAGAAATCCAAGCCTACACTTGGCATTTTGAGGAGCCCGTGGTAAACAACAAGGTAGAGGGCTGGAATATTGTGAATTATACGAATGCAAGCACCTCCAACAGTGTTCTTTCGCTCACTACTGCTCAAACCTACCACAACATCCGGTATGATGTGCCAGATGCGGAACCAATAGATCCAAGTGTCTATAAATATGCCACCATTAAAATGAAAAACGTAACCGGTGACTCGAAAGCCAGATTTTATTGGTGGGGGCCGGTAGGTGACAATGTTGCCCATTTTGTCGAGTTTGATATTTTAGCTAACCATTCAGATTATAAAGAATATACCGTAGAGTTGAGCGAGGAAGCGTCGTGGACGGGAAAAAGCCATATCAGGATTATCCGGTTCGATGTGCCCAGCCCGGTGAGTCAGGCTTCTTTTGGTAATGTGGTAGAGATAGATTACATCACCTTGTCACCGGACAGCCCGCAGATAGCTCAGGACAGTGTGCTTTTGAATCCAATAATTACGGCGATGTTCAATGACAGAATGGAAAGCAAATTGACAGTTTACAAAAATGAAGGGGGACTCATGTCCATTGGAGTAGATGTCCCGGAAGACACCCGGGGCAGAATTACGGTTACTGATATGTTTGGTAAAAGGCTGGGGGATGAGTCCCGCTCATTTACAAAAGGTCTACAAGCTGTTGAAGTAAGGTTAGAAGGTACTCTTCCCGGATTTTACGTTGTCACTTTATATAACTACGGGAGTGGAGAAAAGGTAAGTAGCAAGTTCATGATCCGATTACAATAAAGCTATGTCACTAATAAAGAACAGAAAAAAAATCCTTGGATGGCAGTGGAAAACCCTTTGCTTTTCGGTATTGTCGCCATCAGGAAAATCAGTTCCATTTTCGCAGCGGAAAATCGAGGTCAATCCCGAAATGAAACAAAGCCCCTGGTATCTTCAGTGGCAAATACCATGTCTTCAACGGCTTTGACAGCCCTTGAATAAACCTTTTTTTGCAATGCAGATAAATGTAAATGTACCTATGTTAAAAGTAAAAGTATTAGTGTTGAGTATACTGCTGCTGGAGGGATTTGGCGGCCTTTCCAATAAAACCTTTGCACAGAATCCGCTTCCGCTGGTAGAGGGATCTCTAAAAGGAACTCCGTTTCACAACATTACACTGGAAGCATCCCTAAAGCCTTTCAAGCAGAACGATGAAGCCTACTTTAAAAAAGTGGCGGCGGAAATGTTTACACAGTGGCATTCTTTGCTCAGACATGCCGATACCGTTTCAGTGATGCTATGGACGTCAGATGGCTCGGAGATACTCGATTACTCTGGAGATCTTAACCAGGCGCTCGAGTGGTCGAAATATATAGGAAACCCGAACACGGTACATGAGGTTGGGTCAGGACCAAAAGAGCTGTCGCTTCACGAGCGAGCCTATTTATACATGGAAAATCCCCCGGCTTTCACCTATAAAGATCTAAAACTTATTGTCAAAACATTGAAAGAGACAGGAGAGGCAATCACCGGAAAACCCGTGAGGATCGGAGCTACCTTTGATCCGGGACCCGAATTTGCCAAATCACCTTTCAAGTATGAAAAGCATCCGGAAATACTGGAAGGTAGCGCGATGGGTCACAAGTCATTTGTGTTCAGTTATGCTACACTGAATGCCGATGACGCTGCCTATGCCGGATTTCCGGAGGGCATTCCCGAAGGTATGCCTTTTGGTACTTTCTTTGGGCGCCAAAGTCAGCATTTCCTGTCTGACCTGGACTTTGATTATATCTGGTTCAGCAATGGGTTTGGATTTGGCATGGAGCCATGGGCATCTACAGGAACAATTTTTACAGGTAACGGTTTCAATGCGGATAAGCTGGAAGATACCCGTAGAAAAATCATTGACTTCTGGAGCTTGTTTCGCAAGGAATGTCCTGATTTCAGGATCGAGACCCGCGGCACAAATCTTTCCACAGGTGTTGACCTTGCGAAAGACGGCGTAGATCTAAAGGCGATTTATGAAGGTGATTTTAACCTATTACCGCCTCCCAATTCCCCTTGGGCGGCACTTGACGGCGATTTTGGACTGGAGTTGGTAGGATACTTGTCACGGATGGCAGAGCTACCGGATGACCGTTATATTTTCCGGTACTACACGCACGATCCCTGGTGGCTCAACAGCCCTTGGCTCGATCGCTATGGCCGGGAGCCTCATGATATTTATCTGCCCATGTCGGTTGCCCGGATCAACGGTAAGGGGGAAGTGGGACTACCTACGCATTTGAACTTTTTAACAATAGATGATTCTTTTGGGAATATGCCAACTCAGGTTCCTGACGAGGTAATTTCGCATATCATGAAAGCAAGGTATGACGCACCTACGGCTCCAGGCCCCTTGGTTTGGGTATATCCCTTTGAAGAATATCATCAGTGGACACATATGCAGCCAAGCCGTCTAGCCGAAATTTACTATGGCGATTGGTTTATCCGCCAGGCCATTAACAACGGATTGCCTTTGAATACCGTGATCTCTACCGGGAATTTCAAATCCGCTCTGCAAAACCAGCCGAAGTTATTCGAAGAATCGGTTTTGATAAGCATTGTCCCGGATGCAGGATCAGAGTATGAAAAACAACTGATGGGATTTGTGAAAAACGGTGGGAAGGTAATCGTCTATGGCCCGGCGGATTTTGCCGGTCAGGAGTTTCTTTCGCTGATCAATCTAAGGAATGAAAACCCGCTCGAAGGAGAATTTGGTATTTCAGGAAATTATGAAAATGATATTCTGAAAGAGGAATTTCCGAAAATGATCCGCCACGATGCCTTGTTTTCTGGTGGCGGTTTGCGAAGCAAGATAAATGACAGCAAGGATCCGCATACGCGTGTTTTGGTAAAAATGTCGCAGGGGAGTCATTCGCGCGATGTACTCTGGGTGAGGCAGGATCCCGATTGGAAAGAAGGGAGGATCGTTTACCTGCGTGGAACCAACTCCAGCCATTTTGAAGGAGAGCGGCTGCTGAAGCCTGATGATCCGACAAAATATTTCACAGGGCCCGCTTACTTGCGGTATGTGCTCAAAGAATTCGGGTTGGAATATGCCGTTGACAAACTTAATCCTGCGATAAAGAGTCCGGTGTTGAGCATTTCACGCAGCAACAATGGTTTTTTCTTTGCCGGATATGTGCCTAACACTACCGTTGATCACCGGTTTAAATTTGGTCAGGGAGCGCCTGTATTGTTGGGCTATGATACGGAATTGGAAGATGGTTTTGCGACTTACTCTTTTCCTACGGCATGGAACCGCGAGTGCCGCGTTTTTGTGCGGCAAGAAAGCGGAATAGTATCTTGTAAAGAAATGCATTCCGGCGAAATGGGAGTTACCCGGAGGCTGCAGGTTACGGGACTCGAAAATGCCACTGTGAGGATATATCCCGACGAAGGAATCGAGGAAGATGAGATCAGTTTCTACCTGAATAGTGGGTATCCCTGGAAAACAGGCAAGATATCATCGAAAAAAGGTAAAAAAGAGTTTGGCAACAGTTATGTAGTGGAAGGTGTGACCGGCGAGCTGGTGGTATCTTGGTAAACAGTTTTAAAATGAGAACAATAATTTTCATGTTTTTGATTTTCCTGATGTCCGGATATTCTGTGTCGCAGGACCAAAAAGGGGCAGATACCGCCGCCTATCTTTCAGACCTTAAAAAGGAACTGACCACTCGCTGGCCGAACAACAGGACGATCAATCTGGTCTTTCACGGGCATTCTGTACCGGCGGGGTACTGGCACAATTCTGAGGTCCATACCCTTGATTCTTACCCTAATATTGTACTTGGGAAAGTGAAAGAAATGTATCCGCATGCAGTGGTGAACGTCATCGTGACGGCCATTGGCGGAGAGTATTCCGAGAAAGGGCAGCCGCGTGTGGCCACGGATGTGCTGCCACATAAACCTGATGTGTTGTTTATCGACTATGCGCTGAATGATCTGGGCATTGGCCTGGAAAGAGCCGAAGTGGCCTGGGGAAAAATGATAGGGGAGGCTTTGGAAGCAAACCTCAAGGTGATTCTCGTGACACCGTCGCCTGACCAGCGACACGATATCCTGGCACACGACAATCAGCTCGAACAGCATGCAGAGCAGATAAGAAAACTAGCGGCCAAATACAGCGTAGGACTGGCAGATCCCTTTGCGGAGTTTCAAAAGAAGGCTCTGGAAGAAGGAAATATCAAAGCCTACATGTCGCATGTGAATCATCCCAACCGCCGGGGACACGAACTGATTGCCGATGAAATTGTGAAATGGTTTTGAATGTACGGCGGGAAAAAAACCAGCTTTAAGAGTTGCTGCTTCCTGCCGCCATGAGCAATCAATAATCAGATATAGTATTTAATTTCCTTTCCAACTGACCAGTGACAGAGATCGACAGGTTCCTCCTAACTCCAGCCATTTCCATGGCAAATCCCTATATTGTGGATAGCTTTCTGGTTTTCGCCAAAAAACACCCTAGAACCGGTGCTTAAGATAATGTCATGGGGACACTTCTAAGGAGGGGCTGTTACGAAGCGTATCGGGAAACAGGGCTTTTGGGAAGGAATGAGGTGTGTTTATAAAAATACTCCATGGCAAATTATTTTAGTGAAGTAGCCAGCCTGCGTGATGGGATTATATAATTTTATTCCTTTCCCCTGTTCTTTATCGCCTGAGACCCTCAAGTACAGAGACTGAAAGGACCTGCGAACTGCACTAACTTTTACCATTCTTCCGGACATAGATCCGGATATGATCGATACCTTTTGATCCTGAATTAAGACTAAATGCGACAAATGGAAATTTGTTGACCGTAAACTTTTATTGCCGATAATCTATTTTATCATCTTAAAGTATGATTAAGGCTAATCCTACATTAAATATAAACTCAATAGATAAATAATATTTGATTACTATTGGTAAAACATGATGAATGGGATATGGAAGAATTATTAAATTATAATCCTGTATTATTAGCACTAGTAGCTACGTTATTCACATGGTTTGTTACAGCAGCAGGCTCATCAATGGTTTTCTTTTTCAAATCAATAAACAAAAGGGTTCTTAATTCAATGCTTGGATTTGCTGCAGGGGTAATGATTGCTGCAAGTTTTTGGTCACTTCTAAAAGAGGAGGATTTTTACGAAGACGATTTTTATTTAATAGACAAAATAAACCGCTCAGTTAATCTAAAAAAATGATTAGCGAAATCGAAAAAATTGAAATGGACAACGGAAAGCTTATACAAAAGAAAAGTTGATCCCGAAATATTTGTTGATAATCGAGTCTTAAAATTATCAGAAATGAGTTAAAAAAAGCCAGCAGGTAACAACTAGGTTTTCGTTTGGCTATTTACTAGATACTTAAAATAAAAAGGCCATAATTTGGATTTATGGCCTTTTTTTGAGATTATTATATCTAGTTAATAAACTAGATATGGGATATCCAACCAAAGTACAACTCATCAAAAGAGCAAAAAGCGAACAGTGGTATGTCAATTTTCCTGCTGCCGTTGCCCAGGCCATCGAATTTCATCAAGGAGAAGTAGTGGAGTGGATCATCGACGACCACCAGAGACTGGTTCTGCAGCGCAGTGACCAGTCCGTAGCGGACCTTAAAAAAAAACTCCCGGAGAAGATCTGAAGGGAGTACTGGAAGGGATTTTCTTAGAATGCCAATCCTGCTTCAAGCAGTTTCGCACCTGGCAAAGAGCCGCAAGGCTGGTCAACGGGGTGCTTTCCTGTATGGGGCGTTCCACCATTACAGGTTGGCTGACCGCAAGTGGTGATCAGTTTAAGGACTGGTCGGCCGCCTATCGCCTTTTCAAAGGGGACAGGATGGATATTGCCGGGATTTTCGGTGTCATCCGAAGGAAAGTTGTCACATTGGCCGATCCGGTACAGCGGTATGTTTTTGCCCACATGGATGACACCTTGTTACCAAAAAAAGGAAGAAACGTGTTTGGTGCCCGTTGGCTCAGGGATGCGCTTGGCCCACCTTTCCAGACTAATCTGGTTTGGGGGCAGCGGTTCATCCAGCTTTCATTATCCTGTTTTTCAAAAATGGGCCCGGTACAGGCCCGGGCCATCCCCGTTGATCTACATCATTGCCCCAGTGTAAAAAAGCCCGGTAAAGCGGCAGGGGAACAGGATTGGCAACTGTTCCGTGAAACCCAGAAAAAAGCCAAGCTCAGCGTCATCGGTGCCCAACGGATCAGGCTCTTGCGTGAAAATCTCGATCAGGATGGCTTTACCGACAAGGAACTGGTGGTCAGCGTGGACGGAAGCTATACCAACGAAGCGGTTCTGAAAAAGCTCCCTGCCAACACCATTCTGATCGGCAGAATCCGGAAAGACTGTAGCCTCTACCTGCCTCCAGAGCCTCCCACATCCGGTAAGGGACGGAAAAAAGTCTACGGAGAACCGCTTCCGACTCCCGAGCAAATCCGCCAGTCCGATGACTATTCCTGGGTAAAAGTCCAGGCATGGGCGGCTGGAAAAGTTCACGGGTTTCAGCTTAAAGTTATCCCGACTGTCCGCTGGAGAAAAGCCGGAAACAAAGATTTGAAACTGGTTATCATCCGTCCGGTTTCCTACCGCAAAACTCTCAAGTCACGCCTGCTCTACCGGGATCCGGCCTATCTGGTCTGTACCGAACCGGAGCTGGACCTGGGCACACTGCTGCAAGCCTATCTCTGGAGATGGGGCATAGAGGTCAACTTCAAAGACGAGAAAACTATTTTGGGATGCGGGGAAGCCCAGGTCAGAACCGAGCAGGCCTGTGAAAAAGTCCCCGCATTCCTCACCGCCGTCTATTCCATGCTTCTGCTGGCCTCAGAAACTGCAAAAACGCAAGTCCTCCCCCGTCCAAAGTGGTATAAATCAGAAAAATCGATCCGTACAACAACAGGTGACATCCTCAACCAATTCAGGGCAATAAACTGGGCCCACACTTCAAAAATCAATTTCTCCGACTTCGTAAACATCCAGAAAAAAATGCAAACCCTCAAAAAATCAGATAATCCTATCCTCTCCGCATTGTTTCATGCTAGAAATTAGCCAAACTTGAGAACTAGGTTTTCGTTGCGTGCTACGCACGCAACGAAAACCTAGTTGGTTGAACAAATCCAGCGGGAGAAACAAGTTTACCCATTCAAGGAAACACCCCCTGGCTGCTGTCAAGGAAGTGTCAGATGCGCTGATGCGAATAGAAAAAACCACACAGCGACTGGATATTGCTTTTTCCCGTGTTGAGGCTCTTGAGCATACCGTGGAAAATGCTGCCCTTTTGTTCGAAAACGGGGTCGCTAATTACCTTGAAGTTATAACAGCACAGGGCATTCTGCTCCAAAGCCAACTAGATCTAAGCCTTACGCTTCCATTGACCTCTATAGGGCTCTGGGAGGCGGTTGGCAATAATTTGTAAATAAAGGATGAGTACAGCGATATCGGGAAGGATGGGAGGAGGTAGAACAACCAACTTTTATCACCCATCCGGCCATAAACCCGGAAACCATTTAATTCTGAATCAGATAGTAAAATGATAACAGAGCCGATCACCCTCTCTCTTCAGGAGAGGGCAGGGGTGAGGTAGAAAAGCCAATTTCAAATTGATAAGGATATTAGGGTGGAATTACAAATCCCGCCCAGTTATCACAAACCATTTGACTGTAAAATAAATCACTATCAGATACCTGAATATGAAGGAGTTAACAATATTACTTCACATAAATAAATACTTTGCATAATGGGTCTTATGTAAAGTTTTACATAAAGCCCATAATCACCCGATTGGCAACTTGATGACTTCAGAACAGGACAAGCGACAGTTGTTCTCCTGATCTGGGCGGAACTGGCGGAACATCCATGACTAAACGATAGTGAAAGCCCTTATGAGGGACTGTTGGTTCAACCAAGGCATGGTCACCAATTAACGTTTCAAAATCCTGACCTTATCGGTTGGGGTTTTGCATTTCTACCAGAATCCGGGAAGGGATAAAATCACCATTTAATGCCTAGGCTTTCATGCTGCCTCCAAAAGTTAGCTACTATACGTTACTTTCTCAAAGTCTTAGAATCCGGGTTTAACATTCTCTCTTACTTCGCAACTAAACCCAAGTTTTCAACTGATAGGCGTTATCCCAAAAGTCAAACTCTAATCGGGTGGCTGTGACAAATGCTTCCATCATATCGTTTCTTGTTTTTTCCGTTGTACCGAGAGCTGCCTTGTCGCAGATAGTAATCGCTTTCATTACTGCTTGCGCAAATTCCTCCCCTCCATAGGTATCGATCCATTTTTGATAGGGATTGGTCGAGGAGGATTGATTCTCCAGAATGTAATCCCCAACTGCCTTGTAGATCCAAAAACACGGAAGAACGCTGGCCATACCTACTTCCACCGCATCAAAAGCAGCGGTGCTTTTTAAGAAATGAATGTAATGGTGACAGGCAGGCTGGGCTGCTACTTTGCCCTTGATCCCGAATTCATTAAAATAGGATTCGTGTAATGCCTTTTCTACAATAATCGCATTTTCGGCAAATCTGATGAAGGCAAGTGAATCACCAGTTTCATGGGAGCGTGCCCCTATCACTGCCAATGCCCTTCCAAAATGTTCCAGATAGTTTGAGTCCTGGGCAATGTAGAATTGGAATTTTTCTTCACCCAATGAGCCATCAATCAATTCCTGGATAAAGGGCATGTCCAGGATTCGCAGATAAATTGGCTGGATCTGCGTCCAGGCTGAATCAGACCATGTCATTTTTTATAAGTTTTTGAGGGTTGAAAAAGTGGTTGAGCGGACCGTTCCCCTTGCCGGTTACCACGTCTTTGCCGGCAAAGATGGCCTGATGAACATAGTTCTTTCCAAGTTGGATAGCTGTTGGTAAATCATTTCCCAGCGCTAAATAACCAGCGATGGCTGAGGATAAAGTACAACCCGAACCGTGCGTGTTGTTGGTTTTGAGTTTTTCATGTTCAAATGACTTCACACTGCCGTCCGCATCAAAAAACAGTGATGTGATTTTCGGGAGATTCAGGTGTCCGCCTTTGAGCAATATGGCATTGCTGCCCAGCTTCAATATCTTCTCACCTGCTAGGTACATGTCTTCTACCGTGTTTACATTCATTCCGGCCAATATCCCGGCTTCATCCATATTGGGAGTAATGAGTGTTGAAATGGGAAACAACTTTTCGACAATCACTGACTTTGTTTTCTCCTCAATCAATCTATGCCCACTCGTGGCCACCATGACAGGATCGAAAACCAGCGGTACCTTGGGGTATTTTGCCAGTATTTCAACAATCGTATCCACGAGCTCGCCCGTATGCACCATTCCTATTTTTATGGCCTGCGGGAAAATATCATCCAAGACGGCTTCCATCTGCTCCGCCACTGCCTCTATGGGAATGGGGAAAATAGACCGCACACCCTGGGTGTTTTGAACGGGTAAAGCTGTCAAAACAGAGGTAGCATAGCACCCCAGGGCAGAGATGGTCTTGATGTCAGCCTGAATACCCGCCCCTCCGCTTCCGTCAAATCCGGCAATCGCCAAAACAGAAGGATAACTGTATTTTTTCATAGTGAATTCATTAATATCCCCTTCAGTGAATAGGCAGCTTCCCGTGGGTCATCCGCAGCGCAGATCGCGGAGACCACGGCAATGGAGTCCGCTCCCGCATTCATTACTTCAGAGACGTTGCTTTGATTGAGTCCACCAATAGCAACAAGTGGTTTCGTAGTGAGTTTTCTGATGGTTTTCATTCCCTCAATGCCCCATTCTGTGATGGTGTCAATTTTCGTCGGGGTAGAGAATACCGGGCTCACCCCCAAATAGTCCGCGGCTGCGGTTTCTTTAGATTCCAATTGATTCATATACTCGATGGAGTATCCAAGACACTGACAATCTTTCCATATTTCCCGAATTACAGTTGGGGCTATATCCGAATTGCCTACATGTATCCCAAAAGCGTTGATTTTTTTCGCCACTGAGACGCTGTCATTAATGATGAGAGGGACATTATACTTATCGGTGATTTCTTTGACCTGCAAAGCTTTGGATGCATACTCTTCCGGGTTTAGTCCCTTTTCCCTATACTGTACGATGTCAACACCTCCCTGAATCGCCTGCCCAATCACATGCAAAAAGTCCTTTTTGCAAGCAGCCTCCGAGACGACCAAATACAGTTTATATGGGAATGGATTTCTATCCATTGTTTCTGATTTTCAAGACCGCGACAAATTCATCTTCTGTCAGGTGATACAACTTATCCAATAGGTTGGCCTGTAGGGTTCCCGGGCCTTTGCTTTGGTGGGCTGCCAATTCACCACTGATGCTGAACAGGGCGGTTGCTGCACAGACCGCTTCTTCCCTGTTTTCAATGACGGCGATAAATGCACCGATCACCGCAGTCGCAGAGCATCCTAAGCCGGTTACTTTTGTCATCAACCCATCACCATTACTGATGAAGGTCTGCCGGGAATTGCCCACGATGATGTCTGTTTCTCCCGATATGCAGATTATTGATCCATATTTTTGATGAACGTATTCCGCGGCGTGAATCGCTTCATCACTTTTGGCGGTGCTGTCAACCCCTTTGGTTGAGACTCGGTCAGCTTGGGCAAGTGCCATAATTTCAGAAGCATTTCCTCTTATTACCGTGGGGGAATAGGCCAAAAGTTGCATCAGAACCTCATTTCGATAAGGAGAAGCACCGGCACCAACAGGATCCAATACCCAAGGTTTGTTTAACTCATTGGCTTTTTGCGCGGCGAGAATCATGGACTTCACAAAATATTCATCCAATGTACCAATGTTGATGACCAGCGACTGACAGATATTTACCATGTCCTCAACTTCGGAATGGGCGTGAGACATAATAGGTGATGCTCCTACAGCCAATAAAGCATTGGCCGAATTATTCATGACCACGAAATTGGTGATATTGTGGACTAGGGGAGAGGTTTGCCGTACCTTCTGAATGTGTTTCCAGAGATTTTTTGCCATTGTTTTTTACTTTTGGAAAGTGAAAATGGCTAAAGGAATTCCTTTGGATAAAAAGAAAGACAGCATACCGGACGGTGCTTTGTCTGCTTTTCCCTACGCCGGTGTCAACCGGATCAGGTTCGAAGGGACTATCTCAATTCTTCTCAGAATACCCCTAAAGCCAGAGTAAATATACGTCTTATTATTATGGCAGCCAATCCTGTGGCCGATTAAAACCCGGGGAAAACAAACGGAACAGGGTCAAATAAAGATTGGTTTAGAAAGACTACAGCTGCCTATCTTGTCTCGGACATTCATGCATGGATAATTCCGATGTTCCATGGGGCATCGACGTTTTTTTATTTCCTTAGTAACAGGCCGAAAGCTACTATTCAACTCAATCCTCCCGATCTCCCTGACCCTTTCCCGATACAATTCCACCAGATCAAATTGAAGAAGATCCTTGTTTTCCAAGGAAGGGTGATGGACTGCCTCCTGAAAAGAAGGATGAGTTCCCGAAAACTGATCCTGTCTGACAATATGAAGAGGAAGAATTATCGAGTTCTGCGAATCATTTCGTTTAGTATAAATGCATGGGCCATTATCGTTCTTGGAATTTGTTGTTTATCTTTTAGGTAGGTATAAAAGTAGGGGATACTATGTGCTACAATGTCAATCAGAAAGGGGAGCAAATTGAGCTGGATTTAAGTATGGAATTCAATGCTAAGCCAAAAAAAGAAGGAGTATTGAGAAGATGGGATACCACCTGAACGGATTTGCCCATCCCCACCTGCTGGTGCTGGCAACCGACCCTTAATGTTGCTGATGCCAAGGCGTGGATTTCTCCGGATCTCAAGAAGGCGGACATTGAAAACCTGATGAAGCCTTTTGGGGCGAGTGGGATGGGTTTTCATACAGTGAGCCGCCTGCTTGCCTCCCGTACTGAGGACTCAAATGTACCCGAAGTCATTCTTAGGGAAGAATATGAGGAGCTTCCTGTTATGCCGTTGGCTGAATAGATTTCAACTGAACTTTTTTACCCCTGAATTCCTCACAAAGTTAGTCCTCTGGGCTCTGGGCGACCGTAAGCTTCCGGCATAAAGCCGCTTGCTTCGCTGCGCTTTTTATTCCTTTTCCTTCCGGTCTTTGTCGCCCAAGGCCTGATGGAGCTTCATAATTCATTGTTCCACAAAAACGAAAAAGATTATGGAGACTCAGGAAAGAAAAATTGATTTGTATGAAGTAGCTGAGATCAAGCTGGGCTACAGTGCCAAGGTAAAGTCATCCCAAAGACCTAGGGTAGCAAGTTCAAGACAGGTTCATGAAGTGTTTGCCAAAGTCTGGGATCAGGAAAGGATTGGCTTTGCTGAAGACTTCAAAGTAATGCTGCTGTCCAGAGCCAATAGGGTACTGGGAATAGTAACCATCAGCTCGGGAGGAACCGCAGGGACTGTGGTGGATGTAAAACTGGTTTTTGCAGCTGCAATCAAGGCTAATGCAAGCTCTGTAATACTGGCCCATAATCACCCGAGTGGAAACTTGATGCCTTCAGAACAGGATAAGAGATTAACTCAAAGAATTAAAGAAGCAGGCAGGATTTTAGATGTCCCTGTACTGGATCATCTGATTCTTGCTGAGGAAGGATTTTATTCCTTTGCTGATTATGGGGAGCTCGAGGGCTCTTCTTCTTTTTTTAGTTTCCATGAACTTTCCGTTTCGGAAAATCCATGGAAGCTATTCGTAGGTATTCATTATTGTAAAATCGCGATTGATTCCAGATTTCTATACATAGGTATTTCTACTAATGAGCATTTCATGATCCTCTAGCCTTTTGTATGTGATTTTTAGCCGTTGCAAATGGAATTTATACAATTCTATCATTCAGACTTTTTGAAATTTCAAATAAGCCAATAATAGGACTTATTATTTTTTCCATTCCTTCTTCCGCCAATTTAGCCTGATCCCGTCACACGAGGCAAGAGACTACGGCATAAAGCCGGCGCTCTTGCCTTTGCTGGTTTATTCCGTTTCCTCTTGCACTTAGTGCCGGTCTCAGGCTGGTGCAGCTTCATAAGTATTTGTCAAACCAAAACACAAAAGACTATGAAGACGCAAGTAAAAACATCAGCAAAGACATCCACTAAGAGAAAAGGGGGAAATGATTTTGCAAGTAACAAGGGATGCACTACACAACCCGCAAAAGGATCATCGGATATCTACCGGAAGTTTACCGATCTGATTATTGAGAAACTGGAGCAGGGAGTGATTCCCTGGAGACAACCATGGCATGAGATGGGAATGCCGGCAAATTACCTGACCAAGAAGCCTTATAGAGGGATAAATCTTTGGCTTTTACTATCCTGTGGCCATCAGTATCCTTACTACCTGACTTTCAAACAGGCAAATGGATTGGGAGGAAAAATCAAAAAAGGGGCAAAGGCACTACCCATCTGCTACTGGAACTTTGCCTTTCGGGATAAGAAGACGGGAAAGGTGATTCCAGAAGATAGGATAGGGGAATATGATCTCAAACTGGTGAGTAAATCGGGTTTTCTCAAGGAGTTCAAAGTGTTTCCCATAGAACAGATTGAGGGAATAGACTGGGAATTTCCTGAAATAAGCAAAGCTGAGCCGCTACCCGAAAATGAGCAATGCCAAAGGATTTATGAGGAAATGTTAAGGGCTCCTGAGTTGATTCATTCTGGTTCCTCGGCTTACTACCGGGCAGACCTGGATCAAATCACGATGCCGGAGAGAAACCTGTTTGACTCGGCTGAGCAATATTTTGGGGTATTGTACCATGAGCTAGTCCACAGCACAGGCCACCCTTCCAGGTTAAATAGGATAGGGGTTTCAGAACCCCAACAGTTTGCCTCTGAGTTTTACAGCAAGGAGGAGCTGATTGCTGAGATGGGCGCAGGGTATCTGAACAACCTCACGGGGATATTGGATCAGAATCTGCTGGAGAACTCGGCAGCTTACATCCAACACTGGCTGAACGAACTCCGAAACGATAAGCACTTACTGATAGAGGCTGCGAGCAAAGCTCAAAAGGCGGTGGATTACATTCTGATGGAGCCTCCATTTTAGATCTAGGGGAGAGATCCCCTTTTTTTTGTCATGGCTGTTACATTTACAGCTGCTTGTTTTATAAATTGGCACTATCAATTTAAATACACTATGAAAAAACTCTTTTCACTTCTTAGTTTACTAATGTCCTTATTTTTTTCATGTAAAAAAGAAGATGATCTTCCGGAGATTTACTTAGAGGGAGTTTATGAAAATACGCGTTTATCTAATGTTGATCCACCAAGGTACCTGCAAGTACTTGTAATGACATTTAGCAGATCGGGCAATGTGTTAATTGAGAATTTTGTCACACCGGCAGATACTGAGGAGCGGTGCCTGAGTTCTTATAACGAGGGGACATATTCTCTCCGAGGAGAAGTATTTAAAATGGTTCTCACTTCTGCTTTTGGCCCCGATCCCTCAATCGAATTGTCTGGTGACTGTTTTAGGAAGGATCAATTGATTAGTAGTAAAGATCCTTACTATCAGGAATTTACTGGTTCTTTAGTATTAGGTAAAATCAATGAATCATTCCTGTTAACGTATCCCTGTATAGATTCAATGCAAGTTTTAAGTGACTGTCTTGGTCCCGAGACTTATTTAAAAGTGCGGTAACTATCCTTATTGATGTGATGCATCTTACAATGGTTAAAAATTCCCATCAAAGCTGTAATTACCCATGTTAGATAGTTTTTCACCAATGTCAAATTGGAGACAAAACTACTGTAGTCTCCGTTCCTCAAATTTGACGGGAAATTTGAAATGTGCCTACACTGAAGAAGTAGGTAGAGCGATGGAATGAATGACAGTCCCGGATTTAATTATTAAACCAATTGATATGTTGATACCTAAGGACAATCCGGAAGGTCAAGCAACAGATTATGAAGATATCCCTGTCCTTTTGCAGTCAGTGATTTTTCGATTTCCCCGGTGACCTGTACGTTTATTTCTTCAAACTGCTCTACGATGTAGAATTCAAATGCTCCGGACATGATTCCATCCACCGCTTCCTTCACTGAAATATTCCATTTCTCACCTGTTCCGTTTACACCTCCGATATGGGTAATGTCTCCTTCAAAAGTTCCTTGGGTTAATTTTTTAGTACAGAGTATGCGTAATCTTTTCATTGTAGTTAAATCGTCCGGTAAAGATGGGTAGATAGACAGTCTTTATTTTAACAGGTTGGATTTTATTTCTCATATGGATGTTTAGCCAGTTTATTTAAGCAGAAAACTGAAGACCAGAAGCATGGATCACTTTGACGCGTCAATTGGTTAAATCTTCCAGCTTTCTGTTTATCTCAGCTATGCCCAATCCTATCTGCTGTAGCGTAAGTGTCTCTGTCGGCAATTCTTTTGAAAGTGTTGCCTCAAACTTCCAGATTTCCCGTACTTCTTCAGCATTTACTTCATAGGTTGAATAAAGCGGGTTTAATGATCTCAAAGAGAAACTTTTCTTTTCCTCACTAAAGCTCACCATCTTAAAACTGATGCCTTCATTTTCAGTTACTACCACACAGGCTGTTTCCTTGGCTAGTTTCCAGTCCATCAAAAATGATCCGATTACATATGCACCGTCAGGAATAGGAAGCATACTGTCACCTTCTGTCTGAAACATTCTGTACTTTTTGTCCTTGGGGAAAGTAGGTAGATTGAATACCGGGAGTGTACTGATAAACTCCGGGTCACCATAACCTTCCATGTACCCGGCTTTGGCTTTAACGGGTACCATTTCTATGTTGTCCTCATTGGTTAAGTTAACAGTAGTGGCAAGCACCCGCATCTTGGAACCTGCCATATAAATGTCGTTTCCCGCTTCCAGGTCACGGATTTTCAATTCGCTGAGTCTGGATAGCTCTATCCTGAGCAGCGTATCCACGCTCATTCTGAAAAAGTCCGCACACAACAATAAATCATCGATGGAGGGTGATTTAGTGTGTCCGTTTTCCAATGAATTGAGCTTCACCCGGGTCATCCCGAGTTTTTCAGCAAGCTCATCCTGGCTGAATTTTCTTCTCTTTCTGAGGAATTTGAGATTGGCAGCCCAGAAATATTTTTGACTTCTCATTTTTATTTGATACAATTAGAAGTTGACTATTGATACTAATCGTATCAAACATACTACAAATTATTGAAAATGGAAAGGCATATAGTGCATATGGATTTGGATACTTTTTTTGTATCCGTGGAGCGGTTGAAAAACAGTGCCCTGAACAATAAACCCGTCATCATCGGTGGAAGCTCGGACAGGGGGGTAGTGTCCTCCTGCAGTTATGAAGCACGAACCTTCGGGGTACATTCGGCCATGCCCATGCGGCTGGCAAGAAGGCTATGCCCCAATGCGTTTTACATCAAAGGGGATTTTGACGGCTACACCCACTACTCCCGACTGGTGACTGAAGTGATTCAGGATCAGGTTCCGCTGTTGGAGAAAGCTTCCATTGATGAGTTTTACCTGGACCTTACAGGAATGGACCGTTTTTTTGGTTGTGGCAAGTTTACCGCTGAGCTTAAAAGCAAAATCTACAACGAATCCGGGCTGCCTATTTCCTATGCACTGGCGGTAAACAAACTGGTGTCAAAAGTTGCCACCCATGATGCCAAACCCAACGGGCAGATGACCGTCCCCTTTGGTAATGAGAAGCCTTATCTGGCACCGTTGCCTATACGCAGGATGCCGGGAGTGGGGGAGAAAACCTCAGCGTTACTTGAGCGGATGGGGGTGGAAAATATCAAATTGCTTTCCGAGATCCCGCTTCGGATGATGCAGAATCTGCTTGGCAAATCTGGCATAGACCTTTCACGCAAAGCCAATGGAATTGATGAATCCCCTGTGATTCCTTATACCGAGCAGAAGAGTATAGGAACTGAGACGACCTTTGAATCGGACACGATTGATATGCAGTTCCTGCATGCCCAGCTGGTACGCATGACCGAGAAGGTCGCCTTTGAAATGAGGCAGAAACAGAAACTTTGCGGTTGTATCACCGTGAAACTCCGCTATTCGAATTTCGATACGGTAAGCAGGCAGTGTATGATTTCCTACAACAGTTCGGATGAGGTGTTGCTGCAACGTGCCAAGGAGCTTTTTACAAAGCTCTACGACAGACGGATGTTGGTACGGTTGGTAGGGGTAAAACTCAGCCATCTGGTACAGGGAAGCCAGCAGATCGATCTCTTTGAGCATACCGAGGAAGAGGTAAGCCTTTACCAGGCCATAGACTGGATTAAAAACCGCTACGGGGCACACAGTATCACCAGGGCTATCACTTTAAGCGGCATATGATATGTTTTTGAATTGCAAGACATGGTTCAGTTACCGTTACGGTACATTTTCTACCAGGGAACTGGTGTATACGGCTGCGGATTTGGGATTTCAGGCTCTGGCCCTTACCAATATCAACAGTACGGCGGATCTATGGGATTTTGTGGAGTTCTGCCGGGAAAAAAACATCAAGCCTATTGCCGGGACCGAGATCAGAAACGGGGATGAGTTTTGTTATACGCTTCTGGCAAAGAACGATGCAGGTTTGCTTGAAATCAACCGTTTCCTTTCCATGCACCTGCAGGAGGAACTTTTGTTTCCAGCTAGGCCAGACTGCTTTTTAGAGGTGTTTATCATTTATCCAGTAGGAAAATATGCAGTAGAAGAACTAAAGGATCATGAATTCATTGGTGTGCTCGCCGGCGAATTGAACCGGATTAAAAAGCAGGAACTCCAGGCATTTCCCAAGAAGTGGCTAATCCGCCACCCCGTCACGTTCCAGGACAAAACCTACTTCAATGTACACCGGCTGCTTAGGGCTATCGGTAAAAACACCCTGATCACCAAGCTGGGTGCAACTGACTTTGCCTCTCCTGATGAAATGTTCGTGCCGGAAGCGGAGCTGATGGCAGCATTCCGGAATTTCCCGGTTATGATCACCAACACCCTCCAGTTGATCGATGCCTGCTGTATCCATACAGAGTTGCATACCGACAAGAACAAGCGGTGTTTTTCAGCCTCCCCGGAGGATGACAGGATTTTACTTGAAAAACTCGCCATGGAAGGGTTGGATTACCGTTATGGGAATAACCCGGTTGCCAGGCAACGTGTCTTCAAGGAACTGAAGATCATCAATCAGCTGAATTTCAATGCCTATTTTCTGATTGTATGGGACGTGATCCGCTATGCACAGAACCGGGGATTTTACCATGTGGGTAGGGGGAGTGGAGCCAATTCCATCGTGGCCTATTGCATGAAAATCACGGATGTGGATCCGATCAAACTGGATCTGTACTTTGAACGCTTTTTAAATCCGCACCGGACTTCCCCTCCGGACTTTGATATTGATTTTTCATGGAAAGACCGGGACGAGGTGATTGATTACATCTTCAAGCGCTACGGCAAAGACCATGTATCCCTGTTGGGTATGTACAGCACATTTCAACGTAGGGCAGTGATTAGGGAACTCGGAAAGGTGTTTGGATTGCCCAAGGAGGAGATAGACCAGCTGGTCAGGGGCAAAGACCAGCCCCTAAACGAGGATAAGATCCAGCGTACCATCCTCAAGTACGGCAAGCTGTTGGAGAATTTCCCGAACCACCACAGCATCCATCCGGGGGGCATGTTGATATCAGAAAAGCCGATCTACCAATATACAGTCAATGAAATGCCACCAAAGGGATTTTGTACCGCCCAGATCGATATGTTTCTGGCTGAAAAGATCGGTCTTTTTAAACTGGACATCCTCAGCCAGCGGGGGTTGGGACATATCAAGGAGGCGATCCGCTTGGTAAAACAGAATAGGGGAATCGATATTGACATACATCGGGTGGAGCAGTTTATGGTAGACCCCAAGGTGGCTGACCAGATTAAACGGGCGGACACCATAGGATGCTTTTACATAGAAAGCCCTGCAATGCGTCAGCTGCTGACTAAGCTAAAATGTGAGGATTACCTGACGCTGGTAGCTGCCAGCTCCATTATCCGACCCGGAGTGTCCCAGTCAGGCATGATGAAGCAATACATCGAGCGGTTCCATGATCCGGAAAAGATCGTTTACCTGCATCCGAAAATGAAGGAACTGCTGGAGGAAACGTATGGGGTGATGGTGTACCAGGAGGATGTGATCAAGGTGGCCCACCATTTTGCGGGCATGGACATGGGGGAGGCGGATATACTCAGGCGTGCCATGTCCGGTAAATACCGGGGGCATGACAAATTTATACAGATCAGGGAAAAGTTCTTTGCAAACTGTAAGGGATTGGGTTATGAAGAAGCAGTGACTGCAGAAGTTTGGCGGCAGATAGAATCCTTTGGGGGCTATTCATTTTCCAAAGCACATTCAGCCTCTTTTGCGGTGGAAAGCTATCAAAGCCTGTACTTAAAGACCTATTATCCTAAAGAGTTTATGGTGGCGGTCATCAATAATTTCGGTGGATTTTACAGTACTGAGTTTTATTTCCATGAGCTTAAGCGGACAGGGGCTAAGGTTCATCCACCTTGTGTGAACAGCAGTGATTACCTCACCAATATTTCAGGGGATGATGTGTTTGTGGGGTTTATCCACGTAGAGCAACTCGAAAAATCACTCTGTGAAAGGATGCTGGATGAGCGGGCAAGATCAGGCCCTTATCTGGGACTTCATGACTTTATCGAACGTACCCATGCGGGCCCTGAAATGCTGAATATCCTGATCAGTGTAGGGGCATTTGGATTTACAGGACTGGGGAAGAAGAAACTGCTGTGGCAGGCGAACTTTCTGCAGAAAAGGCAGACAGAGCCAATGGATGCTCCAGCCCTGTTTAGAGAACCGCCAATGGAATTTGTGCTTCCAGATTTTCCGGATTATCCTCTGGAAGATGCCATTGATGAAATCAATGTGCTGGGTTTTGCCCTGACTGATATGTTCCGACTGTGTGCCGACGATGGGCGGGGAACAGTGATGGCCGCCGATCTGCCAGGGATACTAGGCAAACCTGTGGAAATGCTCGGACAGCTGGTTACCACTAAGGATGTACGTACGGTCAACAGGGAATACATGGCTTTTGGGACATTTTTGGATCCAAAAGGGGACTGGCTGGACACAGTCCATTTCCCCAATACATTAAAGCGGTTTCCTTTTCAGGGAAAGGGGTTTTATCGGTTAAAAGGCAAGGTGGTGCAGGAATTCGGGGTTTATGCCTTGGAGGTGAATTTTATGAAGAAAGTGGGATTGAAGGACAAGAAGGCGACGGTTTGAAACAGGAGGCTGGTATAGGGGAGAGAAAAAGGATTCTACCATGCTCGGAATGTGGTTTTAAATACCCCAAATGGAGTATATAATTTTGAGGTAGTTCAGGTTTTATTCCCCTGGCACAGTACCCGGGGGGATACGCAGCAACGGAATTTATTTGCATGGGTATTGTATGCGGTTAAGGATCAACCAGCTGATAGAAATCATGAACCACACCACTTCAATTCCTGAGATACATTCTCTGGGGAGATTTGTACAATTTTTGGCAGGCCCATCTGCTTTATTTACTTCATTCTCCAGGGATACTATAGTTTTTGCCCAACCTGATGAGGATGATGAGGACTTACCAATTCCTCCCACAGAGGATTTCCCATTGTTTGATGATGATGAGATCAACCCTAACAAGGAGATTCCGGAAGAGGAGGAATATCTGCCGGATGAAGAGGAAGTGCCAGTTGAAGAGCCACCAGGAGAGGTGGAAGATCCTACATTTCCGGGGGAAGGGGAAGAACTGCCTCCGGGGAAAGAAGAGGAGTTTCCCAAGACTGATCCGGTCTGAGTGTTTGCAGCATCAGTTTCACTGGATAGTAGTTGTTAGGGTATTTATGGTTTTTGGGTTTTGTTGTTTATCTTATTAATAAATATCACTTAAAAACCTTGCCATGTGCTACAATGTAAATCAGGAAGGGGAGCAACTTGAAATTGACTTTGCTGATGAATTTAAGGCGAAGAGGGGGAAGAAAACTGCCATAAAAAATACCGGATATCATCTGAATGGATTTGCCCATCCAAAGTTGGTGGTTCTGGCCAATGACAAACCGGACGAACTTCAGGAAATGGAATGGGGATTGATTCCTTTTTGGGTGAAGTCTGTGGAACAGGCAGCTGATATTGCCAATAAAACCCTCAATGCCAAATCCGAGACCATCTTTGAGCTTCCTTCCTTCAGGGCTGCGATCTTAAAGCGACGATGTATTATCCCGGTAAACGGATTTTATGAATGGAGGCATTATGAAAAAAAGACCTATCCTTATTTTATCTATCCTAAAGAAAGATCCTATTTCTGCTTAGGGGGAATATGGGAGGAATGGACGGACAAGGAATCCGGGGAAATCAAAAAGACCTGTTCCATCATTACCACTCCTGCAAATCAGCTTATGGAACAGATCCATAACACCAAAAAGCGGATGCCCTTTATCATGGATATAACAAAGGCCAAAAAGTGGATTTCACCAGAGCTGAAGAAGCAGGATATTGAAGATCTCATGAAGCCTTTCCATGCAAAAGGCATGGAGTCGCATACAGTCAGTCGCCTGCTTACTTCCAGGGTTGAGGACTCCGATGTTCCTGAAGTCATCCTAATGGAAAAATATGAAGAGCTTCCGGAGATGATGATGAATTTTTAATCTATTTCCGGCACAGGAATTTGGCTAAATAGTTAAAAGCTATCCATAGGGAAGTACAAGGTTAAGCTATGATGTTTATTACCTCTAATAAGTTTACAAAGGAAACCCTTCACGAAGCCATACATGGTTCTCTTCCTTGCGGTCAACTACCATTACATCATTGCTCAAGGTACTTTGGGCCAGCTCCCATTCATATTCGTCTGTTATGTAATCATCGAATTTTAAATACAATATTTCACCTGGCTGCGGGATTGTGACATCAGGATCCAATTGGAAACAAACTTCGGGGTCGGTAGGCATATGAATTGTTGTCATTGTCTTTTTTTTATGGTTAAGATTAAAACTATTGCTCGGAAATCAAAATATGGTAATCAAATTTCTATACAAGATAAGTGCTTGTTCTTCTATTGTTTAACAAGTTTATGGGCTAGGTATCCCACTTGTGAATTCGAAGACTGGTGAAATTCCCAATTTATAAGTATCCAGTAGGAGGCATGAATTTTTTAGCGTGATTCTCCCGATCGGTTTGGTGGCGCGGGATAGGTCATTCATAAAACCTCTTGGATAAAAGACAGTTTTTTTACCCTGAATTCCTCACAAAGTTAGTCCTCTGGGCTCTGGGCGACCGTAAGCTTCCGGCATAAAGCCGCTTGCTTCCCTGCGCTTTTTATTCCTTTTCCTTCCGGTCTTTGTCGCCCAAGGCCTGGTGGAGCTTCATAATTCATTGTTCCACAAAAACGAAAAAGATTATGGAGACTCAGGAAAGAAAAATTGATTTGTATGAAGTAGCAGAGATCAAGCTGGGCTACAGTGCCAAGGTAAAGTCATCTCAAAGACCTAGGGTAGCAAGTTCAAGACAGGTTCATGAAGTGTTTGCCAAAGTCTGGGATCAGGAAAGGATTGGCTTTGTTGAAGACTTCAAAGTAATGCTGCTGTCCAGAGCCAATAGGGTACTGGGAATAGTAACCATCAGCTCAGGAGGCACTGCAGGGACTGTGGTGGATGTTAAGCTTGTGTATGCAGCCGCAATCAAGGCTAATGCAAGCTCTGTAATACTGGCCCATAATCACCCATCGGGAAATCTAATGCCGTCTGAGCAGGATAAAAGGCTGACCCAAAGAATCAAAGAAGCCGGTAAGATTCTGGATATCCCGGTACTGGATCATTTGATTCTAGCTGAAGAAGGGTATTATTCCTTTGTGGATTATGGGGAGCTTTAGGGCTCTTTTTTTGCCTAATTACACTGTGAATATTATGAATTTACGGTGGTTTAATTATCACAGTATTGCAGTGTATCTCTGTTTTAGTGAGAAATAGCAAAAATTTTATTTTTATTATTTTTTACTAAAAATAAATTTATGGATTTTTCCTCCTCATGATAATAAAATTCCATTTTTAATAGCCTGATTTATGTAATTATTACTAGGAATAGGATGAAATATAGATTGGTGAAATTAATCGTATTTTTTCTTTTTTCGAAGTGTATTTTTTAACGATCTGTACATTAAAATGGATTTCATGACACTGATTATACGGGATGTAGCCAAATTTAATTCTGTATAATTTTATTTTTACGAATTAAAAATACCGTGTATAGGGTATTTTTTAATAGATTGATTTTCTCATCATTTGCGGGAAATATTTCAACTACAACCGATGAAATCAAAAATTTTACCCAAATCATTTCTCCTATTTCAGCTATTATCCTGGATACTCTTAACTGAAGCCTTCGGACAGCTTCCTTCTGACGTTCAGACGCAGGTAAATAGAAATTTTCCAAAGCCTATCCAGAAGTCACCAAATGCTTCAGGTATTGAACGCTATGGGAATTACCATGTCAATCTATACACTGGGGTTCCTAATATTTCCATCCCCTTATATACTGTGGAGGCAGGGCCGATCAAGTTGCCTATTTCTCTTAATTACCATTCTTCTGGAATAAAATATACCGATCAGGCAAGTTGGGCAGGGCTTGGATGGTCTGTGATTGCAGGAGGGCAAATCACACGTCAAATCCAGAGAATGAGTGATGATCTATATTTTTTTACTGCGTCAAATAATTATTCGGTTGGAAATTATTGTACAGGTGTCACGCAAACTGATAAGAATAACTGGCTCTATAAAAAGAACAGCGTGCAACCAGGGTATGATAGGGAGGCTGATATATTCTCTTACTCATTCCCGGGTAAAAGTGGGAAGTTTTATCTCAGACAGAATGGACAGGCTCCATATCTTTTCCCGGAGGCCCCCATTAAACTTGTACCTGGGGCTAGTCTTAATTTTTTTGATATCACAGATGAAAATGGGATCAGGTATAGATTTGGAAGAAATTCAGCCAATTCAAATTACACTGAATCCACAACTACTAGCGGGGGTGGAGGTAGTTCTGTTGCCGGAAGAACGGCTTGGTATCTGGTAGAGATTTTTGCCCCTAACTCTGATGATAAGGTGGAAATCACTTACCAACCCCTAGGGTCCCAATCTCTGGTGGACATAGAGCATAACATAACAGTTATTGACCAATGTAATACGACAAACCCGTCCCTTCTTCCCTGCAGAAGTGGAACCTATATCCAACAGGAAGTCAATACAAGTTCACATTCAAACAGCCTTGGCATTGATGAAATTAAATATAAAACAGGCAAGGTTAAATTTATAATCAACACCGCAAAGAGGTCTGATCTTGTCGGATTGAATGCTTTGGATAGAATAGAGATTTATAGTAAAACCGGTACAGAGTATACGCTTATAAAAACCTACCAGCTTACCAAAAGTTATTTCACAGGAGTATCACGACTAAAATTGGACGAACTTATAGAGAGGGACGGTGCCAATACAGTGATCAACAAACAGTCATTCAGTTATCATACCACTTCTTTTTCTTGGGACCAGGCAAATAATAGTAAAAGAAGGGATTGGTTTGGTTTTTATAACGGAAAGACAAATACAAGTCTCATTCCTCAGCAGACCATTCAATATCAACCCAATACTTCAACAGCCCTTTCCAATATTACAATAGGAAGTGCTAACCGTGAAAGTGACACTACTTTCCTAAAAGAAGGGATGCTCAAACGCATTACCCATCCGACAAAAGGATACACAGAATTTTTCTATGAGCCCCACAAATACCTAGACGGTACAGTTACAAAGTATGGGGGTGGATTGCGCATTAAGAAAATTACTAATACGGCTGGTTCTGTTGTATATACCAAGGAATACAGGTATGGTGAAGGGGAATCGGGTACAGGTACCAAAAATTTCACCCAGAGCCTGTTTTATTTTGTCACTGAGTCCCAGTCCAGAACAGGATGTGAAGTTACAAATTGCAGCCGCAGGGACAGGATCAGGATGTTTTACTCAAACTCTGCCATAGGTGCAGGATATGATGATAGCCCTGTGGTTTACTTAAAGGTCAGCGAATATGAAAACATTAACGGGACGAACGGAAAAACCCTATACGAATTTGACAATAATATACATATACCGGATATGTTCATGATTGTTCCTTTTTCCAATAAAACCCATCGTAATTCAAGTAGTTGGGAAAGAGGGAAGTTGACAAAAAAGACAGTTAAAAATGCCGCAGGTACTGATGTCTCCCAAACAGTTATTGCATACACTAAATTGAAAGGGCAGAATGCCGAAATAAGCCAGGCTGTCATCCAGTATATAGATTCAGGTTATACTCCTCCTTTTAACTCAACCTGCATTGATGAAAATGGGACCTCTGTGGATGTTATGACTTATCAGATCAGAAATCTGGAGCAGCAGACAGGGTTGTATGTGGAAACTTCCCGGACAGAATCAATTATCAATACAGGTGGGGCATTTACTACAACCACTCTGAAGAGCTACGATCCCACTTACCTCCAACTTACCCAGGAAGAGGTAAGGGTCAGTACAAATCCTGAAGTAGTGGTGACCCGTTTCCGATATCCATTTCAGGTGATCAATCCAGCAACTACCTATACAGGATATCCCAATATTCTGAAGCAGCTCACCTTAAAAAACATACTGAAACCTGTAGAACAATACACGCTTATCCAGAATCTAAACGGTACCAGTGCCCAAGTGGTGGGTAGCCAACTAACCTATTTTAAGACGCAGGGAAGTTACTATGTACCTGAAGCAATGTATTTTCTGGAGCTTGCTGCGCCAATTACACTTTCTTCCTTCGCTCCACTTGCGGTTTCTGGGACTTCTGCGGTAACCCGCGATTCCCGCTATCAACCAAGGTTGACATTTTCCACTTACGACACACGTGGAAACATCACTACTTTCAATAAGTCCAATGCCCAGCCAAATTCCTTTATCTGGGCATACGATGGAGCTTATCCTATTGCAGAAGCTAAAAATGCCATATTTTCCCAGATTGCCTACACTTCTTTTGAAACGAATGAAAAAGGCGGATGGAACTATAGCGGTCCAGAAACAGTGCTCCGCTGGGGTGAGGCCAGAACCGGAAGGAATGCTTACAGCCTGTCTGGAGGCGCGGTTACCCGGACAGTAACCGGGGCTTCCACTTCGAATAAATTTAAACTGAGTTTCTGGGCCAAAGTACCTACGGGATCACAGTCCTGGACGTTCATGGGAGCCACAGAAACACTGAGTACTACCTGGAAGCTTATCGAACGTGATGTAACCAGTACATCACTCTCCATCTCCGGGACTAACATCCTTATTGATGAAATCAGGATCCATCCACCCGGATCAGAAATGAATACCTATACCTACGTTCCAGGGGTGGGACAATGGTCCCAGGTGGATGCGAAAAACCATGCGGTGGTATATAAGTATGACCGATTGGGCAGGCTGGAAACCATACTCAACAACGACGGGCATATCCTTTCGCACTATGAATACAATTTTATTAAATAAGGTATGGTGACTTATCGATCATTGATTTTAACAGGGCTCATTTTTGGGATGTTCCAGTTTGGTGGATTAGCCCAATCACAAGACAGCTTGGCTGTCTCAGTTCTGACGGGGGTATGGCTTATGGATTCAGAATTCCAGATGGAGAAATCCGCTCTGGCAGGCAGGAACAGTCTCAACTCTTTAAAGGAAGAGCATCTTCAAAGCCAGCTTGAAAGTATGAGTTCGAGAATATATATATTCCATGAAGGTGGAAGGTTTGAAGCTTCTTGGAACTCACACGGGGACACGCAGTTGGTGTACGGTACATGGAACATCCGGAAAGACGGAATTCTGGAAATTCAACTCGATGATAAATGGATGTTGTCCTATTCAGTCACTTTGGATAAAAGAGGACTTCAGCTATCTCTGGATAATCCAAAGGAAACTGAAGCCCCTGGTCTTTATCTTAAAAGGGTCGAGCCATGAAATTATCCTTCGTTTTCTTGATTTATTTCGCAGTGATAACTGGGGCCTTTTCCCAGGCTATTACCCACGTTGAGATAGTAGGTCCGTCCACCGCAACCGCCGGACAGCAGACGGCTTATTCCGTACAGTTTTACAGCGGTTCAAATCTGGTGGCTCCTTTTAGTTCAGCCAGCTATTTTTGGGATATTGGATCAGCGGCCGGAACAGGTACTACAATCAGTTCTAATACTATTATCTGGGCTTCAGGCGGGTCTTTTAATATCTATTATGAATATTCAGATATAAGCGGGACTTTCTATGATTACATGACGGTGACAGTAACAGGAAGCACAGTGGATCCCTGTCCTTCGGTACTTCCTTCGGCACCTGGCGCGACCCTCACTGCAAACAGTGCAGTTACCCTGACTGCAAATTCTGCTCCTGCCGGATTTACCTATCAGTGGTATGACAGCAACCAAACAACCCTTCTTGCCAGTACGCAAAGCTATACCACGCCGACTCTGTCTGCAAGCAAAACCTATTACATAGCTTACCGCTATACTGCTACAGGTTGCATCAGCTCAAAAATGCCTGTCAGGGTGAACCGCTATGCCGAAAATCTCAACTGGACCCGGGAATATTCAGCCAGGGATACTCTCACCGGGGATTATGCCTTAAGGAACTCCTCCCAGAAAGCTTCCTATAAACAGACTTCCTATTACGACGGCTTGGGAAGGCCCAGCCAACAGGTGGCCATACAGGCTTCTGTAAACGGGTCGGATATAATCACTCCCGTTGGATATGATGCGCTGGGGAGACAATACAGGGACTATTTGCCCTTCCCAAACAATACCACCAGTCTGGGGCTTTTCAGAAGTACAGCAACTACCCTTCATAGTTCTTATTATACAGCTCAATATGCTGATCCCAATGGTTTTGCGGAGAAATCCTATGAAACCTCCCCGCTCAACCGTGTTCTTAAAATCGGGAATCCGGGCAATCCCTGGAAGCTGGGATCTACGCGGGAGCTTGAATTTTCCGAAAAAACCAACACCCTTTCACAGGGTATCCGAATCTGGACGGTGAATGGGAGTGGACTTCCTGTAACCAGTGCAGAATATCCTTTGGGCAGCCTATATGAAAAAACCTCCATCAATGAAAATGAACAGCGGGTAGTCGAATACACCGATAAGCTTGGAAGGCTTATCCTGAAAAAAGTGCAAGCCTCAGCCTCACCGTCTTCCGGACATGTGGGATGGATGTGTACGTATTATGTCTATGACACGTTTGGCAGGTTAAGAGTGGTGATGCCACCCCAGGCAGTAGAGACCCTGCGCAATAACACCAATGATTGGGCAAACTCCACGTATAGTAGTCTGCGCGATGGAATGTATTACATGTATTCTTATGACAGCAGGGGACGTATGACGGTCAAGCGCCTTCCGGGTAAAGGAATCGAGGAAATGGTCTATGACAACAATGACCGGCTTGTCGCCTGGAGGGATGCAAAACTTGCGGCGGAAGGAAAATGGAAGTTTACTAAATACGATGCCCTGAGTAGGGAGATAATGACGGGTTTGGTTACCTATTCAGGAAACAGGGACACCTTGCAGGCACTTGTCAATACATTGGAAAATAACAATGCCGTGATCAACGCTACCTCAGGCAAGACAGGAACCACAAATGCCGGAGGTTTCCCGAGAGCATCGGACGGCAATGGGGAAGGGGATGTGCTGACGGTAAATTATTATGACAATTACACGCTCAGAAAATCAACACTCACCTATGCGAAGCCTACAGGCTACCATGACAGCAGTAACAAGACCACCGGATTATTGACTGGGACCTTGGTAAAAAACCTGGGAAATAATACCCGGTATGAAACTGCGGTCTATTACGACGCTCAGGGAAGGGTTATCCAGACCATATCTGACCACCACCTGGCAGGTACAGTCAGGGTGTCCACCCAGTACGACTTTGAAAACAAACCGCTGGCAACTATTACCCAGCACACGACCCCTGGTACCTATACCATCACAAAAGGCTATGTCTATAATGCTGCAGGAGCGCTGAGCCATATTACCCATAAAATCAATTCTGGGGCAACGGTAACCCTGGCTACCCATACCTATAACCAGCTGGGTGAGCTTACTTCCAAAAGCTATCCAGACGCAGCGGATGCAGTGACCGATTTTGCCTATAACATCAGGGGCTGGCTGAAGAAAATCAACGATCCTCAGGTCAGTAATTCCGCCTCAAAGGTGTTTGCACAGGAATTGTTTTATGAATCTGGTGGTACCATAAATAATTGGAACGGGAATATTTCTAAGATTTCCTGGAAGGGTCAAAATGACGTCAAAGTAAATTATAACTATACCTATGATAAAGCTGATAGGTTGCTTGAGGCAGTATATACAGCTTCAACCGGAACTGATAGGTACACGGTGAATAATTTGACCTATGATTTTAATGGTAATATTCTGACCATGAACAGAAGAAATCAGATTACCTCTTCCAGTTATGGTTGGGTAGACCAGCTTACCTATACTTATAACTTAAATGGAAACAAATTAACCCAAGTGGCGGATGCCGTTCCTTCCACAACTCATACCTCCCAGGATTTTAAAGAAAGAAGTATAGCGGCCTATGAATACGATGTAAACGGTAACCTGACCAAGAATCTGGACAAGGAAATCACCTCTATTACCTACAACCATCTTAACCTTCCGGTTACTATCACTTTCTCCGGAACCAATAAGAAAATTGATTATTGGTATGATGCGTTGGGCGTGAAACTTCGCCAAGTCAATACAAATGGAACCACAGTTAAGACCATTGATTATCTTGGTGAAATTGTTTTTGAAAACAACGCAATATCCTATATCCTACACGAAGAGGGGAGAGCTGCCTATGAAAACACAGCTTTCCTATATGAATTCTTTGTCAAAGACCATCTGGGGAATGTGAGGCAGGTAATCCGGGCTCCGATATCCGGAGGCAGAATAGCCACGATGGAGCCTGAAAATGCTGAAGAGGAAGAGAAGTATTTCGAGAATATCAGCGCATCGAGACAGGGAGCTGGCGAGCATAACAAAACGCCCGGTGGCTACGCCACTGCATGGCTCAATGCGGATAGAAACAGGGTCCTTGGGCCTTCCCGGTCACAGGAAGTCCAACGGGGGGATAGTGTGAAACTAGGGGTATTTGGTAAATATGTGGATCCGAAGAAAATCCGCTTGTCTCCAGCCAGCTTCATACCTACAGGAATGGACAAGAAGATGATCCGGCAACTCACCGAATATGGACAGAATCTCAGTGCTGGGGGAGTGAATGAAATCGCCATTGCCAATGTGATCGCGCTGGTGATCACCGAACTGCAACAGAAACCGGTACCGGAAGCTTATATGGGATATGCCTTGTATGATTCGGATTCTGTACTATATGAGCAGGGAAAAGTAATTTTATCTAAAAAAGCCAGAAACAAGCATGAAGAACTGGTCAAAAAGATCGCCATACCTAAGGATGGGTACATAGAAACCTACTTGGTCAACGAGACTTCTGATGATGTTTGGTTTGACCAGTTCAGCATCATGAGTACCGGCCCTTTGATTGTCCAGGAGACGCATTACGATCCCTGGGGAGTGGAACTCAGTGGTTTGGGTTACCAGTATGGTGGAATCAAAATAAATCCGTATTTATACAACGGAAAAGAGGCAAACGGCCACTTGGGAGTGAATCTGTATGACTACGGAGCCAGACTCTACGATCCTGCTATTGGAAGATGGTTCGTGCTGGATCCTATGGCAGAGCAGATGCGGAGGCATTCCCCATACAATTACGCCTTCAATAATCCTCTGGGTTTTATTGATCCAGACGGCATGCGGCCGGTTAAACTTATTCAGGGGACTCCACATCACAGCGACAGTGAGGATCCTAACCAAAATGAAGTGGCTACCGGGCAAGTGGGGTCGGATAGGGATTTTCTATGGTCAGATGGGTACGGGGAGAGTAGTGCCAGAAATTCGACTGTCTCCAGTTCTTCTTTTTATGGGAGTTATCAAACTACAGGAGGAAATGTGCAAAATAATTCATTTGGGGATCCGACTATTTTTGTAAATAGATGGGTGACTCCTCAAGGATTTGATAAGGAAGATTATTACAAAACTTTAAAAAATACTCTTGTCGAAAATGGATTTAATTCCAAGTTAAAAATTCAGGATGACTCAATAATTGGGAGATTGAAAGCTTGGTGGCAGGGATCTCCTACAGCTACAATTACAATTAAGAATTTTAATCTAGCAAGGGATAGTTTTGGCGCAGGTGGATACGCTAGGTTAGGTGATCCACATTCGATTACTATATATAATGAACTAAGTATGCAGCCTAAAGGAAGAGTTGTTGATACTTGGAAATATAGTAATGCTTCCGTTCATGAGTTAGGCCATGGTCTTTTTAAGTTTGATCACGATTCTCAAGGCTATACAAGTGATCCCAATAGCATTATGGATTATAGGAGTTCGTATGTACAAGGGGCAGGGTTTAATTCAAGTCAGCAATCTGTTATTAAGAAAAGTATATGGGGAAACTAGTTAAATGTCTCGTTTTAGCAATATGTATCACGGCCTGTGGAGGAATGCTGTTTAGGTTTTTTAATGGAGGGTATAATTCGGCTATGTATAGAATTTTTCAAACCAGTACTAGAGGATATTTTTTTCATAAATTTCTTGGTATTACACCAAGTGAAATCTATGATGATTATACAATAAGTGTTTTGGACTCTTCGGGTGATTCTGAATTGATCAATATTGTTGATAATAAAAGTTCTACTAAAACAAATTTCGTAGTGCTTCGTCAGAATTCCCAGGAAAGTTTTATTAAAGCTTATCCTTGGAGTTTGTTTGGGGACAATTCCGAAAAAGTAACTGACAAAAACAACTATTTATCAAAATTAATTAATTTGGATTCATTTAATTTATATGTAAGGTTGTTTAATGTGGACGGAGAGAAGTCGATAGTTAATAAGTATTGCTATTTTATTTCAAACCCGAATAACTTTGATGATTATGTAATTATTCAGGATTTAACTGATTTAGAGGTTGTTGTTTTGAATAATCCAATAGATAAAAAAGAGACTCTAATAGGGTTAGGATTTGATATAATAGATTTAAGTACTCTTATTATTGAAGATTCTGACGGAATAGTGTATTGCTGGTACCAAAATCATGGATTGGTTAAATTTCATTTTATGTTTGATAATGGAAGCCTCGTAGATGTAAAAAGTGAAAATTTGGGATATTTGGGCAATGAGTTCCCATCCTGTTGTTAGTCTACACTGATATTCGTTTACCCTATTTTTCAGGAGTGCGTTCGAATAATTAAAGTTAAACAACTCACCGAATATGATTAAAACCTACATGCGGTGGAACCCAACAAAATAGCCATTGCCAATGTGGTAGCACTGGTGATCACAAAACTCCGACAGAAACCGGTACCGGAGGCTTATATGGGGTATGCGCTATACGATGCAGATTCTACTTTATATGAACAGGAGGGCTGAGCGTAAAGAAACAGTCCAGTGGACTGTTTTAGCAAAGAGCCAGGAGGCGTGGAGGCTGGTCTTATCCAAGCAGGCAGAAACAAGCATGAAGAACTGGTCAAAAAGATTGCCATACCTAAGGATGGGTATATAGAAACCTACTTGGTCAATGAGAGTTCTGACGATGTTTGGCCTGCCTACCGGCAAAGGCAGGTTCGACCAGTTCAGTATTATGAGCACAGGGCAATTGATTGTCCAGGAAACCCATGGAGCCTGTCCCGATAAAAGAAGCGAAGTGGAATGATATCGGGAATCCCTAGGGAGTTGAGCTTTCTGGTCTTGGCTATCAGTATGGTGAGGACGGTGCGAGGGGCCTGCTTGCAGGGCAGGAGTGAATCCATATCTTTATAATGAGGGCTGAGCGTTAAAAAATGATCCCTTAGGATCATTTTAGCGAGAGCCTGTCCCGATAGCGCAGCGTATCGGGAAGCCAGCTTGCAGTGAGGGAGGCAAACGGCCACCTAGGGGTTAACCTATATGACTTCGGAGCTAGGCTATATGATCCTGCTATTGGAAGATGGTTTGTAGCGGATCCTATGGCAGAGCAGATGAGACGGCATTTCCCATACAATTATGCATTTAATAACCCGATGAGGTTTATTGATCCGGATGGGATGGCGCCGGTTACTATTCACCAAGGAACTGCAAGTCATAGCGACAGTGAGGATCCTAACCAAAATGAAGTGGCTACCGGGCAAGTGGGGACGAATAGGGATTTTCTATGGTCAGACGGGTATGGGAAGAGAAGCGCAAGTAAATCGACTATCTCAATAGGATCATTTAGCGGGGCATATCTGAATTCACGTTGGACTCCAGAGCAATATTATAGGGCTTTAGATGGGGTATTATTGCCTAATGGGTAAAAAAAAATATAAAGTTAATTTAGGTTTGACACTTAAGTCCCATAAAGAGTTGATAAAAACATATCCTACTGCGGAAAAAGGGAATGCTCATTTTTTAGGTGAAATAGATGGTAAATTTCATGTAAATTTTAGTGTTTCTGCTTAGAAAGAGACTTTAAATAATATTCGTGCTTTAGGTGTACACGAAATTTATGGACATGGAATTTTGAAAATTGGTTTGGAGTGGTATCAAGAAAGGATTGGGTTTGTTGAAGACTTCAAAGTAATGCTACTATCCAGAGCCATTTGGGTACTGGGAATAGTAACCATCAGCTCGGGTGGAACAGCAGGGACTGTGGTGGATGTTAAGCTTGTATATGCAGCAGCAATCAAGGCTAATGCAAGCGCTGTAATACTGGCCCATAATCACCCATCGGGAAATCTAATGCCGTCTGAGCAGGATAAAAGGCTGACCCAAAGAATCAAAGAAGCCGGTAAGATCCTGGACATCCCGGTACTGGATCATTTGATTCTAGCTGAAGAAGGGTATTATTCCTTTGCGGATTATGGGGAGCTTTAGGGCTCTTTTTTAAGGTTATTTACCGGGAATTGTTTCATCCAATTTTCCATTACTCCGGATCCTGGAATTTGGAAAAAGTGATCGGCCATACATTTTGGCAAGCGATAACAACCGTTTACAAACGACTACAAACGGTTAGCTCCCGACTTAAATTCAAAGGATAAGCTATACTGGCATTAAAAAACCATGGAAAGTCCCGCTCAAATCATTATATATCAGCCCTTGCCTAAAGCAAGCCGGATAAAAATCTTTGTACCCTATTCCCTTAAACTGGAAAGGGAGCAATTGAAGCGCATCAATACCAGCTTTTACCATCCAACCCAAAAATTGTGGAGTTTAGTCAATACAAGGGAAAACTGGGAATTGCTCATGCGGTTGTATCAGGGTAAATCAGAAGTCAGGTCTGCTGAAAAAAAAGTACCTGCTCCCTCCAAAAACCTGAATAGGCAGTCCATGCAGGCATTGGCCGATCTGGAACAAAAGCTTATCCTCAAAGCATACAGTCCGTCCACGGTCAAGAACTATATTTCCTCACTGGCCAAGTTTCTGTCGTTTTTTGAAACCAGGAATATCCTTGACGTGACCAAGGAAGAAATCGAGGGGTTTGTGTACCATCAGATCACCAAATACAGGATTTCGGAAAGTGCCCAGAATACACTGATCAATGCCATTAAAGCGTATTATGAGCATGTACTGGGCAGAGAGCGTACCGTTTATGAGATCCAGCGACCTAAGAAAAGCCTAACGCTACCTAATATTCTAAGCCAAGATGAGGTGAAATCAATCCTGCAAAGCGTGGAGAACCTTAAGCACCGTGCGGTACTCATGCTGATCTACAGCGCCGGGTTAAGAATCAGTGAGGCGATCAACCTGCGGAGCCGGGATATCCACTCTGACGAAGGCTATATTTTTATCAAAGGGGCAAAAAATAAAAAGGACCGTAAAACTGTGCTTTCGCCCCTTCTTTTGGTGCTGCTAAGACAGTATTACAAGGAATACAGACCATCCTATTGGCTGTTTGAGGGACAGGACGGGGGCCAATATTCTGCTACCAGTATTCAGGCGGTGTTTCGTAGGGCAATCAAGAAAAGCAATTCCAACCCTTGGGCAACTGTCCATACCCTACGGCACAGCTTTGCGACACACTTGCTCCAACAGGGCACAAATCTTCGATATGTGCAGGCATTGCTGGGGCATGGGAGCAGTAAGACCACAGAAATCTATACCCATGTGTTGTCCATTTCCAACAAAAACATCCAGAGCCCACTTGATGGTATCGCCGAAATCCTTAATTTGGTGTCGTCAGAACCCCGAAGACCTATAGACAATGGTGATATAGACGCAATAGGGTAGGGGAATGCTGTATACACAAGTGTTATAGGGCATTTAAAAAGACGACTGTGAAACTTAAAACAAACATAATAATTGCACTGACTTTACTTCTTTTTACAGCTTGTGGACAAGGACAAATAAAAACACCAGAAAATGCAATGACAAAATTTGAAGAGTTTAAGAACAGAGAAAAATTTCTACAAGATGACAAACTATTTTATCCAGGAATAGGTGAACCAAGTCTAAAGCCAGTTTTGACAGAAAAAATCAATCTTGCAGCAGACGATCTTAAAAAACTTGCAGACAAAGGAAATGCAACAGACAAAGAATATCAAAATGCAATCAAAATCGGACTTGACAGATTTGCCGAATTATACTTACAACTTGACACTGAAGACAGAGAAAGAGTTTGTAGCTACTTTGAAGAACTAATGGACATTGTTGGACTTGAAAGTTCAGATGGACATTTAAACAACTTCATGTATGGCTTTGACCCGACAACGAAAAAATGAATGCAAGAAAATTGACAAAGCAAACCAATGGCAGAACAAAATATTATTGACATAGTAGTTGAGAAACTTAACAAGTATCCTGACATTAAATTCAATAAGAAAAATGAAAGTGAACTCGAAATATTTTGCCGTGACGACAAAGGATTTGACATTTTGTTGCAGACCGATCAACGAGAAAACACACTCCATTTCGGAACTTTTCATTGGCACTATGACAACACCGAAGAAGAGACAAATGAAATGCTTCATCAACTTGTTTTCGGTTTGACAGGAATTGCAAGGCTTAAAGAGTTTTCAAAAAATGGAAAACCATATAAGTGGACACTGCAAATTCAAGATAAAGAAGGAAATTGGTTTGACAGCGGAACAATGGGACTAATGAATTTTAATTTTTGGACAAAATCGGATATTAAATATTTACAGAATGACCTGTTGCCGAAAGATATATTGTACTCTGACGATGAAGCAGACCAATAAAACGAAAAACAGGAAAACGCCCTATAACAGCATATATACCTCAGAGGGGGTGGTCGTTGTAAGTCAGGCTGTTTCTCATTATCCTATTACGGTTCTCGGCGGATACTGAACTGCTAGAAAATCCCCCTCCGAAGTATATATAATCGTTGGTGGCAAGGCTAACTGACACTTCACAGACAGACAAATTCAAAATAAACGAAGAATGAAAATAGTTTTTATAATAATCGGACTGATAGTTTTAGCAATTGTAGTTTTTGCTGTTTACAGACTTGTAACTGTTAAACGACAGAACAACAAACTCAACGCAGAACGTTTTGATAGAGTTAAAGAACTCTACGACAAACTTGAAAGTGGACAAGAAATTACGGGAAATGATGTTTTGCCATTTGCGAAAAACATATTAACCAGACAGACAGCATTTCAACTTTTAGCAGACCACAACAAGACAAATCTTTTTCCGAAGGAGTTCAATAATTTAATTTCAGGTGCTGAAAGTAATCTTGCAAATTGGTTAGAGTTTCCGACTGAACTTGATGCTTGCCCTGACGAAATTGAACATATTAAACGTGTAACCTTTGACTTTGACGGACAAAATAACTTTGTTCACTATGAAGTTTTTAAATGCAGAGTGAGCGAACCGCATTGGGCTGCAAAAGACGGATGGTTTTTAGGTGTAGTTGGACCATATTTTGACGACAGCAAACCTTACGATTTTCCGCAAGCGACTTTTAGCAGAATAAGTAGTACGTTAGACAAAGTAACGCCAGACGAAGAAGCAAAATGGGTGCACGAAAACATATCAATGAGACGATGAAAGGAAGCCCAGCCACCAACACGGGTTTTGCGTCAGGCGGGCTGACGTGCAAAATTGGAGCCTTGTACTTCTAATGAACTTTAGTAATAAATTGAAACTTTGTGCTCCGAAACCCGCCCGAACGCAAAGCCCTAAAACGTGTGTGACTTGAATCGACCTTAAAAGTAGGTTGAATGCTTTGAAATGGATGGAGGACTATTGAGAAATCAATAGCTAGGCCCTCCGATGGCGGCTTGCCGGAGCAGCTATCAAACCACCTTACGCTGCATCTAGTGGAAGCACTGATGTGGTGAGCGGTTAAGGAAAAATGGGAACATCGATTCCTGTAGGTGAGTACTGATGGAGCTGAACGAAAGTGAACCAGTGATGAAGCTTCGATATGGCAAATTAAGATGTGAAAAATAGGTAGTTACGTTTATACCTATGACTAAGTGTGGCAGACGCCCGGAAGATACCGGCCACACCGCATCCGGGGTTAAGCTGGCAGGAACACAGTACAGGCCATTTCAAAGCCTGCCCCGATGATTTCGGGGGAACAAGTGAACTCTATACCGTCAGGCCAAATCGAAAGAGGAAACCTGCACCTGTGGTTAGGTGAGGTATAGGGGACAGACCTATTCGTAGTAGTGATGAAGTTCCTGTAACGGGAATGGAGCACGGCAAATGTCCGGGGGACATTTGAGCGAGGAGGCGGGAAGGAGGCATGTTTGGTTTCAAACCAGTTTACAACCAAGCAATTTGGGATGACAGACTATTATGAAACAAAATCGCAACCAATTACCAAACTGATGGTATGGCAAGCGTACAGGAAAGTAAAATCTAACAAAGGAAGTGCTGGTATAGACCAGATGGGTTGGGAGGACTTGGATAAAGATCTCTCATCACAACTGTATAAACTGTGGAACCGCCTGACCTCAGGGAGTTATTTTCCTTCGCCTGTCAAGCAAGTGGAGATACCTAAGAAGGATGGGGGAGTTCGCAAACTAGGCGTACCGACCCTTCTAGACCGTATTGCCCAGCAAGTAGTGCGTCAGCACTTGGAGAGACAACTGGAACCCATATTCCATGAAAGTTCTTTCGGCTATCGACCCGGACGCAGTGCCCACCAAGCGGTTAAACAATCACAGCTGAATTGTTTTGGACATGATTTTGTCGTCGACCTGGATATCAAAGGGTTCTTCGATAATATTGACCATGACCTGATGATGAAAGCCTTGAGGCATTACTGCAAGGACGAATGGGTCGCACTATACGTGTCCAGATGGCTAAAGGCAGGTATTATGGCAGAAGGAGAGTATTTGAAAACGAGTGCAGGGACACCTCAGGGAGGCGTGGTAAGTCCACTGCTTGCCAACCTCTATCTGCATGTGGCTTTAGACGAATGGATGAGAAAGTTTCATCCCGAAAAGCCCTTTGAACGGTATGCCGATGATGTAGTGGTGCATTGCAAGACAGAGAAACAGGCGAAATTTATGCTTAGGCTAATCAGCCAACGCATGAAAGCCTGCCATCTGGAACTGCATCCTGTAAAGACCAAGATAGTAAATCTTCGTGGCCGGTCAGAGACCAAGCATCCAAGGAAATATGACTTCCTGGGTTTTACTATCAAACCAACCATGCAAACCATTAAAGGGAAGGGTATGCTACTGCCGGGAACATTTGTAAGCAGCAAATCCAAAGCATCGATATTGGGAAAGTTTAGAGATATGGCAATCCACAAGTGGCGAAGGCCGTTACTGGATATTGCCAAACGTCTCAATCCAATTATCAGAGGACTGCTGAACTACTACCACAAGCTGCGGGGAGAGCCTATGCGTGAAGTATGGAATCAGCTCAACCATCGTCTGCTCAAATGGGTAAAATGGGAGAAGGGACTGTATAAGATGGCCGCAGTCAGATGGCTGAAGCGCCAGTATAAAGCCTCTCCGAGCCTGTTTGAGCATTGGAAATTGGTTCAACCTTAAGTACTTTTAGTACCAAGCGATTTATAAACATGAAGAGCCGTGTGAGGTGAGAGTCTCACGCACGGTTCTGTGGGAAGGTGAGGGTGCAATTCCCTTGCCTGACCCGATTAGCGGTCAGGCAATAAAACGACCCGAGAAACAAATCGGGTTATTTTTAAAATATTGTATTTTAGCATTTGCTTAAATAAACAAGTTGACTATCTTTGTGTTTATGGAAAACAATTCTTGCATAAGACAACAAGCGGACATTAAACAAATCAACCGTTGTAAAGACCGAGTTGCAGAACTCAACGGCTCGTTTGACTACTTATCGAACGGACTTGAATTGGCGGGTAACAACGTCAGACTGAAAATCCTGTTCCTGCTTTATGAAGAGAAACAACTTTGCGTTTGCGACCTGAGTGATGTTCTTGGAATGACCATTTCGGCAGTTTCTCAACACCTGCGAAAACTCAAAGACCGAAAACTCATTGAAACAGAAAGGCAAGCACAGACCATTTTCTATTCGCTGACAAACGAATACAAAAACTTGCTTGAACCGTTTTTCATAATACTTGACGAAAACAAAATTTTGGAGACAATATGAAAAAGGACAATAAACTAATCGGAGCAGGAATTTTAACGGCATTCGCTGCTTCTCTATGCTGTATTACACCAGTTTTGGCACTAATTGCAGGAACAAGCGGACTTGCTGCCTCTTTTTCGTGGCTTGAACCTTTCCGACCGTATTTAATTGGTTTGACAATTTTGGTTCTTGGTTTTGCTTGGTATCAAAAACTAAAACCGAAAAAGGAAATAGACTGTGATTGTGAAACTGATGAAAAGCCAAAATTCATTCAGAGTAAAAAGTTTTTAGGAATTGTTACAGCATTCGCAATTGTAATGCTTGCCTTTCCTTACTATGCACATATTTTCTACCCTAAGACAGAAAAACAAGTAATAGTAGTTGACAAATCAAATTTACAGACCGTTGAGTTTACTATCAGCGGAATGACTTGTGCAGGATGCGAAGAACACGTAAACCACGAAGTGAACAAACTTTCAGGAATAATCAAATCAACTGCTTCATACGAGAATGGAAACGCAATCGTTGAATTTGACAACTCAAAAACTAACATAGCCGAAATCGAAACAGCAATTAACGGAACAGGATATTCAGTAAGAGACAAAAAGGAAAAATAAAATGGAAATAAAATTGCAATCAACAATCACTTGCCCCAACTGCGGACACAAAAAAGAAGAAACAATGCCGACAGATGCTTGCCAATACTTTTACGAGTGCGAAAACTGCAAAACTGTATTGAAACCACAACAAGGAGACTGCTGTGTTTATTGCAGTTATGGGAGCGAGAAATGTCCACCAATTCAACAAGACGAGAAATGTTGCTGACCGAAGAAAAAAAGCCCGAACCGCTAACAATGTATTCCATGAATAATCAAAAGTTCATTTTCTAGCATTTTTTCTTTGTTTTGGCTTTTTTGAGTTGATTGCCTGTTTTTTGGACTGATTGGAAGAAGTCAAGAATGGACAAAGCGCTGCCTTGCGGGTGG
>NZ_JAJUWR010000021.1 GCF_021390545.1 Algoriphagus sp. AGSA1
TCTTTGCGCTCGATTTGACCCACAATCTGTTTGCGTAACCCTTCACTAAAGGAACGCTTTTGCTTAATTTGATAATCATTTTTCATCCTCATTGGAGTTGTGAACAACAACAAATTGTGACAACTTTTTCAGGTACTATCAATAAATCCTCACTTCCTTAAAATGTGCATAGGAATCCGTCGCTCCCTTAGCCACCAATCCAAGTCGGAATCCCATCCCCCAGGGGACTAAATGCCTCACATCCTGGGTTTCTCCAATTTGAATGGTTTTGCCGTCTATCAAAGCTGAAGTGGTCATTTTATAGCCATCCTTCATGCTCAGAATCAATTTGACTTCTTTGCCTGTTGGTATGGTTTCAGAGGCTATTTCTCTGGTCTTTTGATTGATTGTTTCCCAGAGTATCAGCTGATTTCCTTTTATTGAAATCCCCATGCCAGCCGGGGGTGCCCCAAAACCGTTATTTGCTCCGCCAATTACTGCCAATCCAGCAGCAGCTTCTCCATCTGGCTTCACTGTAGCTTCGTATTGATAATCTAGGGATTTTGTGCCTTGCACCAATAATGTCCCAAGGGTTTCATTTTCCTCCGAAGCCTGAAGCTTAAGCCCTTTTTTTCCTGTTTCGTATTGGATATCCTGTGTTACCCTCCATTGCCAGACTGGATCTAGTCGTTTTTTGAAATTGTCCTTGAATTCTAAAGAAGCTTTACTGCGTTCATAGCCCGCTTTATTTGCCAATATAGGCCAGTTGTCGTCTGTCCAATCGATTTTTTCCAAGACTCCCTGCCGACCCACATACACGCTTCCTTCCGTATTATATGCGTGGTACAGCATCCAAAAATCTCCGTCTTTCTCCACGACGGTTCCATGGCCGGCACATTTCCAGTTGTCATTGTCTTTCAATACGGGGTTCATGTCGTATTTTTCCCAAGGGCCTAAAAGTGTTTTGCTTCTGGCAACTCCGGTCACATAATCACAGGTGATCTCGCAGCATCCACGTGCAGAATAAGTGGCATAGAAATATCCGTTTTTCCGGAAAATCGCCACCCCTTCTACTAATCCTCCTTCCCAAGGCTGGTCATTTTGGAATAGCTCATGCTTTTTTCCGATCAATCTTGTGCGTTCCTTATTTATTTCCTGTGCCCATATGGGGGTTTTCTGCCCCTTGCTATTTCCGTCTTCTTTCCAAAGCACATAGATTTTGCCGTTTTCGTCGCGTGCCTCAAAAGCATCAATGGAACCAAATTCCTGAGCAACTAATGGCCCATGATCGGTAAATTTGCTTTCAGGAGAATTTGCGCTTGCTACAGCTACACTGAGTCTATTACTAACCTTATCTCTAGCAGTATAATAGGCGTAGATTTTTCCCTGATCCTCATCGTAAGCAAGCTCTGGGGCCCAAAAGTTGTTTTTGGCCCAGTCTGGAGCTCCATCTGGAAAAACATAATTCACCAGCTCCCAACTGATCAGATCAGTTGACTTGAAGATAGGAAAAAGAGGTGCCCATTCATTTGATGTGGCAGAGGCATAATAGTGTTTCCCGATTTTGATGACTGTGGGATCCGGACGATCTCCGGCCAAAACCGGATTGTCAAACCCTCGGTTTTGGGCAAGCCCCATATGTGTTATCAAAGCTACAAGCAGTAGAAGCATCGCTACTCTCGGCACTCTAATTGAGGTGTTCATAGGGTTTAGGTTATTTGTCAATTTAGTCAGAAGGACTTTGCTGGTTTTACTTAATACGCTCCGTTTTGATTTTAAATACCAATTCTAAAGATTTGTATCCTCTATTCAGTCCATTAGATCCAGAAACTTTTTTCAAATCCAGGTATAAATATTTTCCTAGTTATTAGGAAGTCGGTTATTCTGAATAGTCTGATATTCCTTTACCAGAATACGAGCGCATAGAAGAAACCTTAACAAAGGTAATACTAAGGTTAAAATGACAATCCAAATAGGCGAAAAGTCAGATTATTTGAAGGATTTGTTCCAGTGCTACCGGGTATGGATTAGTCCTTGGGGTGGGGAGATTCCCTTATTTCCAAACTTGCTCAATTCGGCTAGGTAGAAATTCCCTATAAAAAATCCAATAGACGGGTAAGATACATCTGAACAATGTGAAGTCACTTAATCAGTACGTATATCCTTGCAAGTTTTAGATGGAACACATGATATGCTAAATTTTTAATACTAAAAATCCGGTCATGATTTCATGACCGGATTAGCATATTCATTCTGTGTTCACCCAGTGATTGGGCAAGTAAGGCTTTTTCGGCCCATTTAAACGGGCTTTTTTAGGTTTTTAGATGGTTTTGGAACAATAAAAGTTCCAGAAATGGCTACAGATTGCTTCAAACTAGGTTTGATTTTAGTTGTGTTTCTCGTGTAGGTCTTTTTCATAATAGGCTTAGGTTTATGTTAATAAAACTTCAATGTAATCGACAATATACTAATGAAAATTTATAAAGTACTTGATTTCAAAGGGGAAAGCACAACATTTCCTGTCTTTTATTGAAAAAATGTAATTCCTACGTTATTATGCCTTGCAAAGTAGGTTTAGTTTTTTTGATTCTTTTTCTGTTTTGCTGCAAGCATTTGAGGGTTTGTAAGCCTGGATCTTTCCAGAAAGTAAATGTCTTGCCTCTCAAAATATTTTCTGATAAACCTCCTCCAGTTTGCTCACAGCCATCACTTCGATTTTGTATTTGCCTAGATCGAGACCTTTGACAGCATATTTGGAAACAATTATTTTTTTGAATCCCAATTTCTCAGCTTCTGCGATGCGGTTTTCTATACGATGGACTGCCCGGATTTCTCCCCCCAAGCCTACTTCAGCCGCAAAGCAAACCTGCTCCGATACAGGAGTGTCCTCGTAGCTGGAAATCAATGATGCGCAGACAGCCAGATCCAATGCGGGGTCATCCACCCGGAGGCCTCCCGCGACATTCAGAAAAACATCTTGCTGACCAAGGCGCATTCCCCCCCGTTTTTCTAAGACTGCCAAAAGCATATTCAACCGTTTGGCATCGTGCCCGGTACTACTTCGCTGAGGGGTTCCATAGGTTGCAGGGCTTACAAGGGACTGGATTTCAATAAGCAAAGGCCGATTCCCTTCCATCATGGCTCCTATGGCTACGCCGTTGAGCACTTCTTCCCGCTGCGTTAGGAGAATTTCGGAAGGATTTGCCACTGGACGAAGGCCCTCAACCCGCATCTCGTAGATCCCAAGTTCATGGGTGGAGCCGAAGCGGTTTTTGGAAGTTCTCAGGATCCTATAACTCATATGTCTGTCCCCTTCAAACTGCAAGACTGTATCCACCATATGCTCCAATACTTTCGGGCCTGCAATAGAACCATCCTTTGTGATATGCCCGATCAGGAAGACAGGTGTCCCGGTTTCTTTAGCGAACTTCATGAGTTCGGCCGTACACTCCCTTACCTGAGAGACTGAGCCTGCTGCTGATTCTACATATTGACTTGTTAAAGTCTGAATGGAGTCTATGATCAGCAAATCAGGTTTGAGTGCTTCAATCTGCTGAAAAATCTGCTGTGTATTCGTCTCCGAAAGGACGTAGCATTCCGGATTCTTTGCTGACATCCGATCCGCACGCATTTTTATCTGGGCTTCACTTTCCTCTCCGGAGACATATAAGATTTGCTTTTCTTTGAGAATCAAAGCTATCTGAAGCATAAGTGTGGACTTGCCGATTCCAGGTTCGCCACCGATCAGCACGAGGGAACCAGGCACGATTCCACCTCCCAAAACCCGGTCTAGTTCCGCATCTCCTGTGATATACCGTGGCTGTTCCTCATAATTCACCTCTTGGATTTTCTTGGGGACACTGGCTTTTTTGGTGCCGGAGGAAGGAGTCTTCCACGTCCCTTTACCCGATTCTTCCTTCTGGACAATTTCCTCTACATAGGTGTTCCATTCCCCACAGGAGGGGCATTTTCCTAGCCATTTAGGACTTTGTGCGCCGCAGTTTTGACAGAAGAAGGAGGTTTTTATTTTGGCCATTTTTTAGATTTTAGACGCTAGATTCAAGACCCTAGACATCATCGGGTTTAAAAGGTAGTAAAACGCAGAACAACTTATCCCGAGAATCTAATGTCTTAAATCTTGGGTCTAGCGTCTAATCAATGCGCCTGCAGCCAATCAGTTCCCGTACCCACTTCTACTTCCACGGGTACAGACATTTTGATGGCATTTGACATTAGTCCCGGGACATTGGACTTGAGGATCTCCACCTCGTCCTTGTGTGCGTCAAAGACCAATTCATCATGTACTTGAAGGATCATTTTTGATTTCAACTTCTCCTTTTTCATCCACTTGTGCACATCGATCATAGCTACTTTGATCAGGTCGGCAGCGGAGCCTTGGATCGGTGCGTTTATAGCATTTCTCTCGGCAAATCCACGCATTGTGGCGTTACGGCTGTTGATATCTCTTAGATATCTGCGCCGGCCTAGGATGGTTTCCACATATTCATGGGTTTTGGCTTTTTCTATTGCGCCATCCATATATTGTTTTACAGCTGGAAATTCCTTGAAATAGGAATCAATGATCTCTTTGGCTTCTCCCCTCGGTATAGCTAAGCGCTGGGAAAGCCCAAAAGCAGAGATACCGTAAATAATCCCAAAATTCGCTGTTTTGGCTTTTCGTCGCATATCCGAAGTCACTTCCTCCAGTGGCACCTGGAATATCTTCGCGGCTGTGGTGGCGTGGATATCCCTACCTGTGCGGAAGGCTTCTATCATGGATTCATCTCCGGAGAAAGCTGCCATTATCCTCAATTCGATCTGTGAGTAATCTGCCGCTAAAAGAATGTGGTCTTCGTCCCTCGGTACAAAAGCCTTACGGATTTCACGTCCCCGGTCGGTACGGATGGGGATGTTCTGAAGATTAGGGTTGATAGAAGAAAGCCTTCCCGTGGCAGCCACAAACTGGTTATAAGTCGTGTGGACCCGTCCCGTTTTGGAATTGATCATAGTAGGCAAGGCATCCACGTAAGTTGATTTCAGCTTGACCATCTGGCGGAAATCGAGGATGTGTTGGATGATTTCGTGCTCATGGGCAAGCTTGCTGAGAACTTCCTCTCCGGTAGCATATTGGCCTGTTTTGGTCTTTTTAGCTTTGGGATCGAGTTTTAATTTATCGAACAGCACATCTCCAAGTTGCTTTGGCGAAGCCAGATTAAATCGTACTCCGGCCAGTTCATAGACTTTGTTTTCTATTTCCTTGCTTTCTTTTTCCAGAAGAAGGGACATTTCTGCCAGGCTCCCCATATCGATGCGAACCCCTTCAAATTCCATATCAGCAAGCACATTGATCAGAGGGTTTTCTACTTCATCAAACAGTTTTTGCAGGTTATTTTCCTTGAGCAGGGGATCAAATTCTGCTTTCAATCTGAGCGTGATATCCGCATCTTCAGAGGCATAAGCAGTTACTTCATCCTCATCCACATCCCGCATATTTCCCTGATTCTTCCCTTTTTTGCCGATCAGTTCCGTGATGGAGACAGGCACATAATTCAGGTATTGCTTGGCAAGCCAATCCATGGAATGCTTTCCATCGGCATCAATCAGGTAATGTGCAAGCATGGTGTCATAGAGGACTCCTTTGACTTCTACATCGTAGTTTTTCAATACAAGGATATCATACTTGATGTTTTGCCCTACCTTGACGATGCTTTCATTTTCAAAGACCGGCTTTAACAACTCCAATATTACCAATGTCTCTTCCCTGGTTTCAGGACAAGGAATGTAATAGGCCTCTCCTGGGACATAGGCAAATGAAATTCCGACGAGTTCTGCTTCCATAGGGTTCACGGAAGTGGTCTCTGTGTCAAAACAGAGTTCTTTCTGAATCTCCAGAAACTCCACCAATTCCAGGATTTCTGCCTTGCCTTTCACTTTGTGGTAATTCTGGATGTTGCTATGAATAGTATCAGGCACTTTTTGCTCGGCTACATTCACAGTTTCTTCCGCAAATTCAATTTCTTTAGCAGTTGGGGATGTTGCAGGCGGAGCTTCGCCAAAAAGTCCCAATTGCTCATTTTTTTGAACCCCTGCTTTTTTATCGCTGCCTTTGAATACCCGTGCGGCTAGGGTTCTGAATTCCAGTTCGGTGAATATGGCCCGTACCTTTTCCTCATCTATACCTTCATACTCCAGATGCTCTTTTACATATACGATAGGTACATCGCATTTAATAGTGGCGAGTTCTTTAGACAGAATTCCCTGCGCACCAAACTTCTCCACATTTTCCCGTTGCTTGCCTTTCAGATCAGCTGAATTTTTTATAAGCTCTTCCACTGTACCATAGGTTTTTAGCAACTTTACAGCGGTTTTTTGCCCGATTCCGGGTATTCCAGGAATATTGTCCACAGCATCTCCCATAAGGCCAAGAATATCCCTTACCTGATCTACCCTTTCGATATCCCACTTGGCACAGATTTCTTTAGGTCCCATGATATCTACCCCATTTCCCATAAAAGCGGGTTTGTACAGGAAAATATGGTCATCTACCAGTTGGCCGTAATCCTTATCTGGTGTCATCATATAGACGGTGAAGTTTTCCTTCTCGGCTTGCTTTGCCAGGGTGCCTATGATATCATCAGCTTCGTAACCATCGAGTTCCAAAATCGGGATATTGAATGCCTTCACAATTTCTTTGACCCAAGGAATTGCCACAGCGATATCTTCTGGCTGTTCCTGTCGGTTTGCTTTGTAGGCCTCGAACTGTACATGACGGAAAGTAGGGGCATGGGTATCGAATGCCACCCCAATATGGGTAGGTTTTTCCTTGTCAACGATTTCCAGGAGCGTATTGGTAAAGCCCAGCATCACGCCGGTATTGAGTCCTTTGGAATTTATTCTAGGGTTTTTGCTGAAGGCAAAATGCGCTCGGTATATAAGCGCCATGGCATCAAGTAAAAAAAGCTTGCAGGGCTGTTTTTGGGACATTTCTGGATGATTTTTGGTAAAAAGGTAATCGTGTAATAGCTGCGTAAGTTACAAATTTTCGGCTAGTGGCAGCCCAAAATCCGGCGATATCAAATTTCCTTTGACAGAGTTTGGCGGCAAATTTGGTCTTTTGGAATACCTGACTTTAAACAAACAATCTATGAAAAAATTATTCGTGATTCTTGCAATGATGTTTTCAGCTCAAATGCTGATAGCAGCTCCTGTAAAGGACGAGAACTCTAAGAAGGATAAGACTGAGTTAACTGATGCTCAAAAAGAGCGTCTTGCGGAAATTGAAGCAAGGGTGGATGAAATCAAAGCGATGGACTTTAGTGCCATGAGCAATGAAGAAAGAAAGGATGTACGCATGGAGCTGAAAGAAATGAAGAAAGAAGCCCGACGTGCTGGAGGTGGCGTTTATATTTCCGTTGGGGCTATTATCATTATTTTATTGATCCTGATTCTGGTGACCTGATCAACAGCGTTTAGTCACTTTTTTTGAAGGAAAGCCCACCATAGCTTTCCTTTTTATTTTTCCAGGTTTTCTGCCAGGTAGCTTTTCACCTGACACCCTCGCAGGAAAACCATTATTAACGGGATAAGCCAAAGGATTTCATTGAAGATCAACTGAAATGCCGTGCGCTTGTTCCAGCCTAATTCAGGGATGAAGCCCAGGCCAAACCAGATGGCTAGAATGATTTTTCCGGTAATGCCCGCAATAATCAGATATACCCAGCTGACAGGATAAAAAGCGCTAAAAAAAAGCAAAAGACCTACTACAATTCCAAGGCCTCCATAATAGTTGGTCGGTAAGGAACCTTCGAAAGCATTTCCGTCTGCAAGCCATTCCACTAATGAAGCTCCCATCAGTTGGAAGATAGCAGCCCAACCAATGGCATACATGCCTGCAAGTAGGAGAATTCCACGAAAGTGCATAGGAAATACTGGAAAGGGGGATTTTTGATCCATAGGTTGATTATATTGGGTGATAGGGATTGATGCCTTAGACTGAATTATTACAAATCTATTCAATGGAATCAAAAAACACAGTTACATCAAGGGCTTTTATATGGATAGCTGCGGTATCCTGCTTGCTTCTCGGTTTTACATTGGGGCATAATACAGGCGAAATCACCCCTCTTTCCATCCAAAGAGCTTCTGAGATCTTCGGCTTGTCTTTTACTCTTGCCGAAAAAGATAGTATGATCGGGGCATTACAAAGCCAGCGTAGTAGATATGAGTCACTGCGGGAGATCACCGTGGATAATTGCGTCTCGCCTTCCCTGGTTTTCAATCCCCTTCCTGTAGGATTTCAGCCTGATCTATTGCAAAGGCCACTGGAATGGGGATTAGCCAAAGAAGTAATTCTCCCGGAAAAAGACGCTGATATCGCATACCTACACTTGCATGAACTTGCAGTGTTGATACAATCAAAGAAACTTTCCAGTGTTCGGCTTACTCAAATCTATCTCGACCGAATTGATTCTTACTCAGATACTCTTCAGTGTTTGATTACTTTGCTGGAAGAATCAGCGATGGAAAAAGCCAAAGCAATGGATGAAGAGATCGCAGCAGGCAATTATCGTGGTCCGTTGCATGGTATTCCTTACGGGATAAAAGATCTTTTGGCGGTGAAAGGGACGAAAACCACCTGGGGAGCAATGCCATACAGGGATCAGGAGATCGATATGACTGCGACTGTGGTGGATAAACTGAATGATGCAGGAGGGGTTTTGGTGGGAAAATTTACACTGGGAGCTTTGGCCATGGGTGATGTGTGGTACGGAGGCGTGACTAAAAATCCATGGAATCTGGAGCAAGGATCCAGTGGTTCTTCTGCAGGGTCGGCTGCAGCAGTGAGTGCGGGATTGATTCCTTTTGCCTTAGGAACAGAAACACTCGGCTCCATTGTTTCCCCCTCCACCAGAAACGGAGTGACAGGATTGAGACCGACGTATGGCCGGGTGAGTAAGAACGGCGCAATGGCTTTAAGTTGGTCTATGGATAAAATAGGGCCAATTTCCAGATCAGCGCTGGATAATGGGATTGTCCTTTCCATCATCAATGGGAAAGATGCCTTTGATGCGAGTACCATACAGGCAGCGTTTAATTATTCTTCTAAGTCGGAGGTGAAAAAGCTGAAAGTTGGCTATTTCAAAGAGTACTTTGAAGAAACTGATGCTGATATGCAAAACAGCAAGGAGGTGCTTGACTTGTTGAGAAATCAGGGATTTGAGCTGCATCCAGTAGAGCTAAAAACAAGCGTAAATCCCAGAGCCATACAGATTATGCTTTCTGTAGAAGCTGCTGCAGCATTTGATGAATTGACTAGATTGGGTTGGGATGATCAGCTGGTAGCCCAGCATAAAAATGCCTGGCCGAACACCTTCCGAGCGGCAAGATTTATCCCTGCGGTGGAATACGTGCAGGCAGCTCGACAGCGCACTATACTTATCCAGGAGATGCACGAGATCATGAAGGATTATGATGTGATAGTCACCCCGAGCTTTGGAGGGGCGCAGCTTCAGATTACCAATCTTACAGGCCATCCAGCTCTCTGTCTTCCCAACGGATTCAATGAGGAGGGCGGACCAACCTCAATTACGCTACTGGCGAATCTTTTCGAAGAAGAAAAATTGGTGATGCTGGGGAATCTAATCCAGTCAAACAGCGATTGGCAGGAGCAGCGGCCTCCGATGTTTGATAAATAAATAAAAAGGCAAGAAATGAAGATGTCTTCCACTCTTGCCTTTATTTATTTGACCTGTTAACCTACCTTACAAAAGCGAGTTCATAGTCCGGGTTAAGCTTATCCTTTCACTACCACTGTTCCTTCGATTCTCATGTTGTTTTGTTCCAAAAACCAAATCTTCTGGCTTGTCTGGATGGAATAACTCTCAATCAAATGGGTAACAGCATTTAAATTGATCTCTGCCAGCGTAGTAGCAGAATAGAACAGATTGTCCTCAGCTATTTTAATGGAAACCCCAGAGACTTCACCATTGTAATAGGAGATTTTGAGGTATTTCAGTTTTCCTTTTGCCTTTGGCAATAGCTCATGGGCGAGCAGATCATCGGATTTGGTAGTGCCGTAGGATTGTAGCATGGAGGCTTTATTGATGTCGGCATCTTTAAATATGCTGAATTCCTCTGTCCAATCCTGGATAGAATAAATTAATCTTACCTGATTTTCCTCTCCCTGGATTTCTGAGCGTTTCAGCACTTCCAGACTATCGACTTCTTGGACTTTCTTTTCGATGAATCCTTTGAGGTCAAAGTATGGTGTGGTTTCAATTGTGCCTGTGGATTTCTCTGCACAGGAAAAAAAACCGGCGATCAGTAGCAAGAAAATCCCGAAGGAAAGCCCTTTTTGATAGTTCATTAAGTCAGTAGAATATTCCCACTCATATCTTCAGGCTTCTCTATACCCATCAGCTTAAGTATAGTAGGCGCCAAGTCACCTAACTTACCGTCCTTGATTGAAAGCCTGTCATTTTTGTCTACCATGATGCATGGCACTAGGTTAGTGGTATGGGCAGTATTTGGTGTCCCGTCCTCGTTGATCATCATGTCACTATTGCCGTGATCCGCAATGACAATGGTGGTATAATCGTTGGCCAAAGCCGTGGTAATCACACTGTCAGCACATGCATCTACCGCTTCACATGCCTTCACGGCAGCATCGAAATCTCCTGTATGACCGACCATGTCTGCATTGGCGAAGTTGAGACAGATGAAATCGGCACTTTTCTTTTTTAGCTCTCCGTTGATTTTGGAGGCGATTTCAAAGGCACTCATTTCAGGCTTCAGATCGTAAGTCGCCACTTTAGGGGATGGACAAAGCAATCTACTCTCTCCGACGAATTCTTTTTCCCTGCCTCCTGAAAAGAAGAAGGTGACATGTGGATATTTCTCTGTTTCCGCTATTCGTATTTGTTTTTTGCCTGCGCGTTCCAGGACTTCGCCAAGTGTGTTGTTCAGATTGTCCTTTTCGAATAGCACCTGTACACCTTCAAAAGTAGCATCGTAATTTGTGAATGTGATGTACTCCACATTCAGTTTTTTCATATTAAAGTCTTCGTAATCCTGTTGGGTAAGTGCCTGGGTGATTTCCCTGCCCCGGTCAGTGCGGAAGTTGAAGCAGATCACCAGATCTCCCTCTTCTATAGTGGCCAAGGGTTTATTATCTGGCCCCACATGGATGATTGGGCGGATAAATTCGTCAGTTACTCCATTTTCATATGATTTGCGCATGGCAGCAAGGATGTCTTTGGATTTTTCACCTTCGCCCTTCACCATGGCATCATAGGCCAGCTTCACACGTTCCCATCGATTGTCCCTGTCCATGGCATAGTATCTACCTACCACAGAAGCTACCTTGCCACTGGAATGGGTTAAGTGTGCCTGTAGATCCTCCAAATATCCTATGCCGCCTTTGGGATCGGTGTCTCTTCCATCTGTGAAAGCATGGATGAATACATCCTCTAGGCCGTGGAATTTGGCTGCGTCACACAGGCCTTTTAAGTGTTTGATATGGGCATGTACTCCTCCATCTGAAAGTAAACCCATAAAATGAGCCTTCTTTTTAGAAGCTTTGGCTTTGGCAAAAGCAGCTGCCAAAACCGGATGGGAGTTCAGCTCTCCGTTTTCCACAGCGAGATTGATCTTCACGAGATCCTGATATACCACGCGTCCGGCACCTATATTCATATGGCCTACTTCAGAGTTGCCCATTTGGCCTTCTGGCAAACCTACCGCAAGACCGGAAGCTTCCAAGGTAGCATGGGGATATTTGGTGTAAAGGCTGTCGACAAAGGGTGTTTTCGCTTTGTCAATAGCAGAAACCGCGGGGTTGGTGGCGATTCCCCAACCATCCAAAATCATTAAAAGTACTTTCTTATCCATACCGCAAATATATTATAATTCAGAGTAAAGTAGTCCCGAAATCGCGATTAGACAAAACTTCATGGACCTACACCTTTTAAACTTAAAAACGAAGGACATAATTCCTGTTTTGGCTTAGTATTTGCCTAGCATGGCCAATGACCTCAGTATTAAGTTTAATCATTTCCATTTTCTTTCTAGTCCAGCCATCTGAGCTGGAAATAGCCATTCCGGACTCCATAGAAATAGTTATTGCGGCCATCGATAGCGGTTCCAGCAGCGATTTGGCAAAATATTTCGATTCCAGTGTTTCTCTTAATGTTAACGGTTTACAGGGGGATTATTCTAAAAACCAGGCAGAACTTGTGTTAAAAGATTTTTTCAAAAAGAACCCTTCCATGGGCTTCAATCTGGTATTCCGGAGTGAAAACAATCCGAGTTTGAGTTCTTATATAGGTGATTACCAGACAGGCCAAGGGGTTTTTAAGGTCTTCATTAAAGTTTCTCAGCAGGCTTCTGATTTTAGGATTTATAGCCTTGAATTTGTCAAAGGGTAAGAAAGCATTTTACGGAATATTCCTGCTGGTAAAAGAAAATTGCTGTTTTAGGACTTTGCGGGAGCTCCAAATGCCTATTTTTGGGCATGAAACCTTCCTATCTAACAGAAGAAGCCATCTCTTCTTTTATAGCCACTGCCTTGGCCGAAGATATCGGACCAGGGGATTATTCTTCTCTATCGGCTATCCCGGCAGGCAAAACAGGCCAGGCGAAATTGTTGATTAAAGGCGATGGGATCATTGCCGGAGTGGAATTGGCTGAACGGATTTTTAAGACTTTCGATGCTGATCTTCAGATTGATCTGTTGGTTCAAGATGGGGATAAAGTTGCTTATGGAGACCTGGGGCTTGTCGTATCAGGTTCCTCAGCCTCGATCCTTTCTTCAGAGCGTTTGGTGCTGAACTGTATGCAGCGGATGAGTGGTATCGCTACCGTTACTCACAGCCTGACTGAGAAAATTCTGCACACAAAAGCCCGCCTGATGGATACCAGAAAGACCACCCCTAATTTTCGGTTGATGGAAAAATGGGCAGTCCATATAGGAGGGGGCGTAAATCACCGTTTTGCACTATATGATATGGTGATGCTGAAGGACAATCATGTGGATTTTGCAGGAGGGATACGGCAGGCCATTGAAAGCTGCAAGTCGTATCTAAAAGCGAACAACCTGAATCTCAAAATAGAGGTGGAAACAAGAAATCTAGATGAAGTAGCCGAGGTAATTGAAGTTGGTGGAATAGATTTTGTCATGTTAGACAACATGGATTATGATACCATGAGAGAGGCGGTAAAAATGGTTGGGGATAAATTTAAAACGGAAGCCTCAGGAGGGATCACCGAGGAGACCTTGGTTGATGTGGCTGAATGTGGGGTTGATTTTATCTCCATGGGTGCTCTTACTCACTCCATAAAAAGCCTTGACATCAGTTTGAAGGCTATCTGATCCTCTTAAGTGACCATTTTGAATTAATCGTGTCTAAAAAGTATGAACCCCAGTATGTGCATGGTATTTGCTGCGTAGAGCTGAATGGCTATAAGGGACAATCAATTGAATTGATGAAATTGACCGCCAGTCGCTAAGGATGGTTTCTTATACTTTCTGCTCATCCTGAGAAGTCTAATGCATAATGCGGGATAAACAAAACCAACTATGAAAAACGTATTGTTAATCTTATCTCTTTTTATTTTCGCAAGCTGTAGCCCCGATTCTTTTCCGAATAGCAAGTGGTATGGGAAACATCTCACCGTAGTAGAGATGATGGGAGCCCCCGTACAGACTTCCGGTTCCACGAGTGACGCACATCTGATATTCAACGCTGAAAACGGGGTTGTCAATGGCAGTGGCGGTTGTAATAGAATCTTTGGACAGGAAAAACGCTATCCGGTTCTCAGAAGTCGGTGCCACCCGCATGGCCTGCCAAAACATGAATTTCGAAAACAGGTTTCTCGATTTGCTCGATCAAGTGAGGTATTATGAATTTAAGGATAACATGATGCTGCTGAAAAACGGAAGGAAAGATGTGATTCTGAAGTTGCAATAATTCTAGATCCAATTCTTCCTTTTAAAAAAATACAGCATTCCAATAATTACAAGCCCCATTCCCCCCAGCACATAGAAATAGCCATATTTCCAGTGGAGTTCAGGCATATTGTCAAAGTTCATTCCATAGACACCTGCGACAAAGCTCAGGGGAATAAAGATCGTGGAGATGATGGTAAGGACTTTCATGATGTTGTTCATGCGGTTGGAAAGACTATTCATATATAGATCCAATACTCCAGAGGACATATCCCGGAAGACTTCCATAGTCTCAATGACCTGGATTGTGTTCTCATAGAGATCACGGATAAATGGTCTTGTCTCAGCACTGATTTTGTCGTCTGCATATTTGTCAAAAGAGCCGATTACTTCCCGAAGTGGATAGACTGTTCTTCTCAAATCCATCATCTCTCGTCTTTGACCGTAAAGCGCATTCAGTGTTTCACTGCCAGGGGCGGTCATCGCCTGGGATTCCAGGTTTTCGATCCGCTCACCTACATTTTCCATGACGATAAAGTAGTTGTCAATGACCGCATCGAGAAGTGCATACAGTAGGTAGTCCGTCTTGCGCTGACGTATGGCACGCTTGGGATCCGTCAGACGGCTACGTACAAACTCAAATACATCGCCCTTTTTCTCTTGGAAAGTCAACAAAATCCCGTCTTTGAGGATAAAGCTGATCTGCTCATCATCAATAGGGGACTCAGGAGTAGCGCATTGGATCATCTTCATGGCCGCAAAAAGATAATTATCAAAGACTTCCATTTTGGGACGCTGATCCACATTCAGTATATCCTCAAGGGTAAGTTTATGTATGCCGAAAAGCAAGCCTATCTTCTCCATTAACTCCACATCATGCAGGCCGATGATGTCTATCCAGATTACCTTTTTCTTCAGTTTCAGATGCCCTTCTAATTGCTCTAGATGAATAGTTTCTTCGTAGAAATCAACTTCATCATAGGTGATTAGATTTATTTCAACGTTCTCAAGCTTTTTGTCTCCGGTGAAAACCAAAGCCCCGGGAGGTAAACCAATTTTATGGGTCTTTTTGTTTTTCTTTTTCTTGGGCTTGAAAAGCTTTTGTACAGCTTTAATATTTGACAAATTGGAGCTCATACATTTCCTGGCTTGAGTTATTTCGATTTGATAAAGTCGATATTTCTTTTCAGTCCAGCAAGTTTAGTGCGCTTTACTGCTGATTTTTTGAAGACCTTACGGAAAGTCTCCTCGGTGATCTCCTGCCAATCTGAGCCTGACATTCCCTTCAAGTCTTCATTAGGCTGAAATCTTGGTTCTTGGTTGGGCTTGGCAAAACGGTTCCACGGACATACATCCTGGCAGATATCGCAGCCAAAAGCCCAGTTTTCCATTTTTCCTTTGAATTCAGCGGGAATGGAATCTTTCAGCTCGATGGTCAGGTAGGAAATACATCGGGAGCCGTCAATCACTCCATTATCCACAATGGCATCCGTAGGACAGGCATCTATGCAGGCTGTGCAGGTACCGCAGTAATCTTTGGCAAGAGGAGTATCCGGAGTTGCTTCCAGATCGATGATGAGTTCGGCCAGAAAAAAGAAACTGCCCATTTCTCTGTTCAGCAACAAGCTGTTTTTGCCCAGCCAGCCCAAGCCGGATTTCTGCGCCCATTGGCGTTCCATTACCGGAGCAGAATCCACAAAACCACGTCCGTCGATTTCACCGATTTCCTCCCGTAGTATTTCCAGAAATTCATTGAGTTTGTCGCGAATGACAAAGTGATAATCCTCTCCGTAGGCGTATTTGGCAAGTTTGATAGAATCTGCTGATTCTGGAAGTTTCTGTTCTGGATAATAATTGTATATCAAAGAAACCACCGTTTTGGCGCCTTCTACAAGTTTGGTTGGATCGAGACGTTTGTCAAAATGATTCGCCAGATAGCCCATTTGGCCGTGGTAATTACGGTTTAGCCAGTCTTCCAATCTAGGCGCTTCCTCCTCCAGAAAACCCGCTTTCGCTATCCCGCAAAAGTCAAACCCCAGCCGCTTGGCGGTGGATTTGATCAGGGAGGCACTTTTCTCTGAGGAAGTCATGGGGCAAAGATAGGGGAGTTAAGTTTCAGGGAAGAATCATAAACAATTATGAAACTATTTCATACAAAATACACGTATATTTATTCTAAACACGTGTAACTATGAAGACCAAACTTACGCTCACTGTAGAAAAAGATATTGTAGAAAAGGCCAAGCTCAAAGCTGCCAGCAGGGGTATTTCGCTTTCCAGGATGTTTGAGGAGATTTTTGAAAAGGAAAATCCAGGTATCGAGAAAACTCCAGAACAGCTTGCTGCTGCTCGTTTTTTGGAAAGATTAAAAAGGGAGACTCCTATCAAAGCCCTTGAGAAGTCAGACAAAGATTTAATCCGCGAACACCGGGATAAAAAATATGCATAGGATATTTTTGGATACAAATGTTGCACTCGATTTGGTGGCAAATCGGGAGCCATTTATTGAGGATTCTAAGCCATATCTTTCTCTGGTAGCTGAAGGAGAAGCTCAACTTTATATTTCTGAAGTTTCTTTAGGTCTGTTGATTTACATGTCCTTTGACCGGTACAAGCTAGTAGATGCTAAAGAAAAGTTGATTCAATTTATGGGGTTTTGCGGAGTGATTTCAGGAGGAAAGGAAGCATTTTTAAATTCCATGAATTCAGATTTCAAGGACAAAGAGGATGGACTTCAGTATTTTACTGCCGTTGACAACAAAATGGATTTTTTAATAACACGGGATAAGCAAGATTTCAAATCAGCAGATAAAATTCCCGTAATGACACCAAAGGAATTTTTTTCAAGTTAAACCTCTTTTTAAATCCGGCCTGTCCTGATACCACTGCTCCTCAAAGGTCTCTTCGACGACCACATCTGCGGTCAATACTGACCACACCATCCACAGGATCAATATAGGGCCGGAAAGAAACAGCCCCCACAGTAGAAGAGGGGATAGATTAAGTTGAATTGCGGTGACAAATATTACTAGCACTCCCGTGACGATGCCCACCGCTGCCAGGTAGTTTTTCATCTTTTTTGGGTTTTTGTTCTATTTATTAAACTCCCAACACCTTCTGTTTGTTACCAACATGGCTGTAATGAAAAGAGCCCGAAATAAATTGGATAGGGACTTTTTCCCATCTACTTTACTTTCAACTATCCAAATCAAAGTCTTGCATCTTGCTTCTTGCATCTAACATCTAAAAAATGAAGGGATTTCGATTTACTCAGTTTGTACCTACTCAAGATCCTGAGAAGAATACGTTTGATAATCTGTTGAATATATTTCTACAGCTCGTCACCATGACCGGCGGTGATGTGGCGGAAGCTTTGAGTTGGCTGACCAACTTGGACAATCGCTATAATATGACCAATCCCGGGTATGGGATCGGGGACTTTATAGAGGATCTGAAAAGCAAAGGTTACCTGACCGAGGAAAATCAAAAAGGTGAGTTTAAAATCACAGGAAAATCCGAGCAGACGATTAGAAAGTCGGCATTGGAGGAGATCTTTGGCAAACTCAAACGTGGCAAATCAGGGCAGCATAAGACCACCCATTCCGGCCAAGGCGAAGAGCGTGGAACAGACCGCAGAGCTTATGAATTCGGGGACAATCTGGATCAGATAGCCTTAACGGATTCTCTAAGGAACGCACAGGCTAACCATGGTTTTTCCGGAGATTACTTGCTCACCGAAGATGATTTGGAAGTGGTGGAAAATGAATTTCGCTCCCAGACTTCCACTGTGCTGATGATCGATATTTCCCACTCTATGATTCTCTATGGAGAGGATAGGATCACGCCAGCCAAGAAAGTAGCGATGGCTTTAGCAGAACTCATCAAAACCAGGTATCCCAAAGACACACTCGATATCATTGTATTTGGAAACGATGCATGGCAGATAGAAATCAAGGATCTGCCTTACCTGCAAGTGGGGCCCTATCACACAAATACTGTAGCCGGGTTGGAATTGGCGATGGATCTATTGCGAAGAAGAAAGAACCCAAACAAGCAGATTTTCATGATCACCGATGGTAAGCCAACTTGCCTGAAAGTGGGAATCAAATATTATAAAAACGCTTTTGGGATAGATAGCAAAATCCTCGGTGAGACGCTGAAACTTGCTGCGCAATGCCGAAAATTGAAGATCCCAGTGACTACTTTTATGATTGCTTCAGATCCGTATCTGAAGGAATTTGTAAAGGAATTCACCAAAGTAAATAACGGGAATGCCTATTACAGTAGCCTGAAAGGGCTTGGCGACCTGATTTTTGAAGATTATAGAAGAAATAGAACGAAACGCTTTTAAGCACTATGGACTACCAAAAACTGACACCAAAAGAACTCATCCAGATAAAAACACTCGGTCAACTCAAAGCCGCCGGATACCAGCCCAAATCCATCAAAGAAGAACTTCGTGACAATTTGATCCTAAAGATCAAGCGCAAGGAAAATGTATTTGAGGGAATCTGGGGATATGAGGACACTGTGATTCCTGATATAGAGCGGGCTATTCTTTCCCGACACAACATCAATCTGCTCGGACTCCGCGGTCAGGCAAAAACCAGGATTGCCCGAATGATGACTCAATTGTTGGATGAGTACGTTCCGGTGGTTTTTGGTTCAGAGCTGAATGATGATCCACTGGCACCCTTAAGCACTTATGCCAAAGAGAAAATTGAGGAGAAGGGAGATGTTACACCCATTATCTGGTGGCATAGAAATGAACGCTACACTGAGAAATTGGCCACACCGGATGTTTCTGTGGCCGATCTGATAGGAGATGTGGATCCGATCAAAGCCGCTACCATGAAACTGAGTTATAACGATGAGCGCGTAATTCATTATGGTCTCGTGCCGAGGTCTCATCGATCCATTTTCGTGATCAATGAATTGCCGGATTTACAGGCTAGAATCCAGGTGGCATTATTCAATATTTTACAGGAAGGTGACATTCAGATCCGTGGGTTCAAATTAAGATTGCCATTGGATATTCAGTTTGTCTTTACTGCAAATCCTGAAGATTATACCAACCGGGGAAGTATTGTTACACCGCTGAAAGATAGAATTGAAAGCCAGATCATCACGCATTACCCTAAATCAATCGAGATAGGAAGAAGAATCACTGAACAGGAAGCAAATCTGAAAGGTAAGCCTGTGGATAATATCTACGTGCCTGAGCTTATGAAGGACTTGATCGAGCAGATTGCAATCGAAGCCAGAGGATCTGAATATGTGGATGAGAAAAGTGGGGTTTCTGCTAGATTGACAATCTCTGCATATGAGAATTTGATCTCAGCGGCTGAGCGAAGAATGTACATGAATGGCGAGAGCAATACTATTGTACGGATTGCTGATTTGATCGGGGTTATTCCTGCCATCACAGGCAAAGTGGAGCTGGTCTATGAAGGCGAACAGGAAGGCGCAGGGTTGGTTGCGTACAATTTAATTGGAAAAGCTATAAGGACACAGTTTGTCAATTATTTCCCTTCGCCTGAGCAGAAGAAAAAGGAAAAACAAGGGAATCCCTACGTGTTGCCTTTGGCTTGGTTTGGTGAGGGTAACGCACTCGATATCATTGCTTCGCAAGGAGACAAGGACTACAAATCCGCACTTCATTCCGTCCCGGGATTGGAAGAAGTAGTGACGCAACTCGTGAAAAACATACCTGAAAAAGAGAAAGAATTCTTTATGGAATTTGCGTTGCATGGCTTGGCTGAATTCTCCCAGCTCAGCAAAAAAGTATTGGACACAGGGTTACAGTTTAAGGATTTGTTCAGTTCCATGTTTGATATGGGAGCGGGTGATGAGAATGATTTTGAGGAGGATGATTTATAGGGTTGATCACCGCGGAGGCGCAGAGGGCGCAGAGTTTAATTACTACGACTTTGCGCCTTTTGTGTTAGGGAAACTGGATCTTTTTACAAGTTATTGGCAACCCTTTTTACTCCATCGATCAATTTGATGGAATTGAAGTTGATCAGTAATCCAAGTTTAATTCCCATGAGCTTTAAATATGTCAGCAATTGAGCTTTGTGAATAGCTGCCATTTCAGAGACGGTCTTGACTTCTATAATAACTTTTTCCTCAACTAGAATGTCAAGTCTATAGCATACATCGAGCTTAATTCCTTTATACAAAACAGGAACCGGAACTTGAGTTTGAATAGTTAAGCCGATCTGGGACAATTCAAAAGCTAAGCATTTTTCGTAGCTGCTTTCCAATAAACCGGGGCCAAGTTGTTTATGAACCTCAATTGCAGCACCTATAATTTTGGAAGAAATTTCATTTTCGATCATGATAAAAAAAATATAAAACTTTTATAAATAAAGAGTTATGAAGTTAAGATATTTTGGAAAAATCTCTTAGCCCTCTCTCTTGCGTTCTCCGCGCCTCTGCGGTAAATCACTTCAAATGCACCAAAATCAACGCAATCAGCGCCGGGAATCCCTGAACCCAGAAGATTTTTTTACTTGCCGTCAAGGCACCAAAGATGCCGGCGGCTAGTACACAACCCAGAAAGAAAATAGCAACATAATCAGTCCAGACCGGATCTGAAATCAAGAGAGACCAGACCAATCCGGCAACCAAGAACCCATTGTATAGTCCCTGGTTTGCGGCCAAACCCTTGGTTTTGGGAAATAATTCAGCAGGTAGTTGTTTGAACGTCCTTCTGCCGATAGTTTCCCATGCAAACATTTCGAAGTAGAGAAAATAAAGATGGAGAGCTGCAATCGCAGCAATCAGGATATCAGCAAGGAGTTCCATAATGTCAGATTTTCTGAATAAGATAAGCATTAGTACTCAGTGTACAGTCTCAGCACCCAGAATTTTGGATAAATCAGATAAGCTCAAATCCCAATTAATACGGTAGGTTTAATCTATTACTGGGACTGATCACTGCAGGTTGATCGCTATCTTTGTCTCATGCCAGAAACCAATCTTCCTATCGACTTCGAGTCTCAGATGCTCGGATTACTCGGTAAAGCCGAATTTGAGCAATTTAAAATCGCAATCAATAGCCCTTCCCGTACCTCAATCAGATTAAATTCTGCCAAAAATTTTTCGCTTTCTTGGGAAAATACGTCCATCCCTTGGTCTTCAACCGGTTTTTTTCTTGATGAGCGACCCTCGTTTACACTTGATCCGGCAATTCATGCAGGAGCATATTATGTGCAGGAAGCATCCTCGGTTTTTATCGAGCATATCCTTCATTCCTTGAGTATTCCCAGGGGAATTTACCTGGATTTGGCGGCTGCTCCCGGCGGCAAATCTACTTTACTTTCTTCATATCTGGGAAATGAAGGAATGCTGATTGCCAATGAGGTCATCCAGCCCCGAGCTCAGATTTTGAAGGAAAATATCATCAAATGGGGATTGGGAAATACCGTGGTAACCAATAATGATCCAGAACATTTTGAAGCTTTGGAAGGTTTTTTCGATTTGGTTTTGGTGGATGCCCCTTGCTCAGGTGAGGGAATGTTTCGCAAGGATCCGCAGGCTCGAGAGGAATGGTCGATTGACAATGTACAGCTGTGCTCCGCACGACAAAAGCGGATTATGGATCAGGCAGGGGTCTTGGTGAAGGCGGATGGGTACTTGGTGTACAGCACTTGCACATTCAATGAGCGGGAAAATGAGGATATGATACGGTTTTTGACGGAAGAGTTTTCCTATGAACCTGTCAGGATCCCAATTGATACAAGCTGGAACATAAGGGAAACGTCCGTAGAATCTGATGGGAAAACTTTTTATGGCTATCGTTTTTTTCCTCATTTGGTGGAAGGAGAGGGCTTTTTTATCACTGTTTTTAGGAGATCAGCTGAAGCATATATCCAAGAGCCAAAGCGTGTGAAAGACTTCAGACATCCTTATTTGAAGGAAGTCTGGGATAGAGAATCATCCGATCTGGATGAAGAAATGGGATTTGATGGGATCGGAAAATACTATACGTTGAATGATTCCTATTTCAGGATTTCAAAAGACTGGAATCTGCATTTTCAGAAGGCTTCACAGCATTTGAGTTTAAAATATTTTGGCGTGGAGCTGGGCAAAAAGCAAAAGAATGATTGGATTCCAACTCATGAATGGGCCGTCTCAGTTTTGCCTAAAAACAATTTTCCGACACATGAACTTTCGGAAAGAGAAGCAATTGAATTCCTTAGAAAAAATGACTTCGAAGTTGGTGATTTGCCGAGCGGCTGGGTATTGATAACCTACAAAAATCTACCGCTTGGTTGGATAAAAAATCTCGGAAACCGTGTGAATAACTATTACCCAAAGGAGTGGAGAATCAGAATGTGATTTTAATCGAGTAGCTAGTAGTTGGTATCAAGTATCAAGACTTTTCAAAATGTCGGATAAATCTTAATTTTTGGAATGGGAAGGTATCGGGCATCTAACACTGAACCCCAAACTAACTAAATGCAATTGCCATATTGTTGCTTTTCTGCCGGTAAAGAGACTAAAGCAATATAGGATTCGGAAAACACCAGCGTCAAGGCCACTTCGGTCACCCGTCACTTGTACTGAGCTAAGTCAAAGTATCGTTCTTCCGTCCAGTAAAGCAAAGAGAATAGGGTTACTGGCATCATTGCGGATAATTACAAAATATAAATTTCATTCAATAAAATTCACTACTTTCACCGCTGAAATAGTTCTTAACTTTATTTCTTTATCATTCGGAAGAGGTTTTACTTAGCTGTAGATTAATAGGGAATCGTGTGAAAATCACGAACTGTCGCGCAACTGTAAGTAACACACCAAAGACCTTCATCCTCGCATGTCCACTGTCTTCACCACCACGGAGATGGGAAGGACGATGAAAGTCGTTACAAGTCAGGAGACCTGCCTATTCCGACCTGCCTGCCGTCAGGCAGGATTGACGTTGCTTCCGCGAATTGAGGCTTATAGTCAAGTTTGATACGTTTTTCTTAGTGGTATGCATCTGTGTCCAGCGGCTCAGACGTTACCTGCTATGTGCGTGTTACACTTTACTTTTTGTCCCAATTCGCAGCACGGGAAATCAAGCCAAAGAGCTTTTAACTAATTATTCATCATTAAAAGTTAAAAGAAATGCAAACGCATAATCTTGGCTATCCGCGAATTGGTAGCCACCGAGAACTTAAAAAAGCCTGTGAGCAGTATTGGTCAGGCAAAATTGGATTTTCTGAGCTTCTTTCTGTTGGGGAAAGCATCAGAAAGGAAAACTGGACACTTCAAAAAGAAGCAGGAATCGACTTGATTCCCTCTAATGATTTCTCATTATATGACCAAGTCTTGGACATGTCTTTGATGGTCGGAGCCATTCCGGAGCGCTATCATGAGGTGATTTTGCAGAAAGGTGGAAACGAACTGGACTTATACTTTGCGATGGCCCGGGGATATCAGCAAAATGGTCTGGACATCACCGCCATGGAAATGACCAAATGGTTTGATACCAATTATCATTATATCGTACCGGAATTCACCAAGAATCAGGAATTCAAGCTATTTTCGACCAAGGCCATTAAGGAATTCGTCGAAGCAAAACAGTTGGGGATTGTGACTAAGCCTGTGTTGATAGGGCCAGTATCCTATTTGCTTTTGGGCAAGGAGAAAGAAGCTGGTTTTGACAGGATCGACTTGATCAAGAACCTGCTTCCTGTGTACTTTGAAATTCTGAAAAAACTCGATCAACTACACGTAGAGTACGTGCAGTTTGATGAGCCGTTTTTAGCAATGGATCTGACTGAAAAGGAGCAGAATGCTTATTCTTATGTGTATGGAGAAATCAAAAAAGCTTTTCCATCGCTCAAAATTATCCTTGCCAATTATTTCGACTGCTTCGGGGAAAATCTCGAAATAGCACTTTCTCTTCCTGTTCATACCCTTCACTTGGATTTGGTACGCTGCCCGTCCCAATTGGATGATATTTTGGATTCGGGGAAATTGAAAGCCAACGTCAACTTGTCTTTGGGGGTAGTAGATGGCAGAAATATCTGGAAGAATGACTTTCAGAAATCCCTTTCTCTAATTGAGAAAGCTGTTCACAAAATAGGTGCGGCCCGTATTTGGATAGCACCTTCTTGTTCATTGATTCATTCTCCCTGCGATCTGGATTTGGAGACAAATGAAGCAACTCTCCCGGCTGAAGTAAAGCAATGGCTGGCTTTTGCGAAGCAGAAAATCGCGGAGGTAGTGGCCTTGAAAAAACTTGCGGAAAACAATAAGGAGTTAGAGGTTTTGGAAGAATTTTCGCAAAATGTGTTAGCAATCGCCAGCAGAAAATCCTCAACACTTATACACAACCCACAGGTCAAAGATCGGGTAAAAGCTATTGTAAAAACTGATGATCAGCGCAAAAGTGTGTTTTCAATTCGCCAAACGAAACAAAAAGCAGCATTAAACCTCCCACTTTTTCCCACTACGACAATTGGCTCTTTTCCGCAGACTACCGAAGTAAGATCCTGGAGAGCTAGATTTAAGAAAGGCGATTTGACCAAAGAAGCCTACGAAAAGCTACTGGAAGATGAGACCAAAGATTCTATCCTGTGGCAGGAAGAAATCGGTATGGATGTGCTCGTGCACGGGGAGTTTGAGAGAAATGATATGGTTGAGTATTTCGGTGAGCAATTGGCGGGATTTGCTTTTACCAAGTTCGGTTGGGTGCAGAGCTACGGCAGCAGATGTGTGAAGCCGCCGATTATTTATGGAGATGTGTACAGACCTGAGCCAATGACGGTGCGCTGGTCAGCTTTCTCGCAGTCACTTACCGAGAAGCCTGTAAAAGGAATGCTAACTGGTCCGGTGACGATCTTGCAGTGGAGTTTTGTGCGTAATGATCAGCCTAGGTCTCAAACGTGTACTCAGATTGCTTTGGCTATCCGTGACGAAGTAGTGGATCTGGAGAAGGCTGGAATAGGTGTAATCCAGATCGATGAGCCTGCAATCAGGGAAGGTCTTCCACTTCGAAAAGCTGACTGGCAGACGTATCTGGGATGGGCAGTGCGTGCATTTAGGATTTCCGCCAGTGGTGTTAAAGATGAGACGCAGATCCATACACACATGTGTTATTCGGAGTTCAATGATATCATTCAGAATATCGCTGACATGGATGCGGATGTGATTACGATAGAATGCTCCAGATCCCAGATGGAGTTGCTGGATGCTTTTGCAGAATTTAATTATCCAAATGAAATCGGCCCGGGAGTATATGATATTCACTCACCAAGGGTGCCGTCTAAATCCGAAATGATCGCATTGATGGAGAAAGCGAAGGCAGTAATCCCGGCAGCCAATCTATGGGTGAATCCGGATTGTGGCTTGAAAACCCGCCATTGGGAAGAAACCAGAAAAGCGCTGATCGAAATGGTGTCCGCTGCGAAGAAACTGCGTGAAGCAGTGGCTGAGCCTGTGAGCTAAAAATAAGTTGCCTGGCGGAGTAGGATTCCGCTGGGCGATTTTTTCTAACCGCAGTGAGCACGGAAGTTTACGCAGAGAGAACGCAGGTTAATCATTGAGGGACTTGTTTTATCTAGTGAATTCCAAGCTTCCTCTGTAAAATGGATTCTCATTTATTTAGTTTCTTGGACATTCTTCTCTTTATTTCCTCAATATCCATTACTCTACCATATTTTATATCCTCCTCGCTTACCTGTGCAGTAGAATTTAATCTTGCCTCATAGTCTGCTCGATTGGCCAAAAATAGTTTGATTTCTTCAAGCCATTCTTCGCTCTCCACATCTGCTATCATGGAATATATATCTGATCTTAATTTTTCCTTTTTCATAATCTGCTGATTTTTGTCTCTCTAATTTAAGGCTTTTACCAATCAAATCTCCTCAATTACACTTTCTCCTTTTGATCGGTCACCCGAAGTCCATTCCCAGGTTTCGTGGAGGCGGATTTTCCCGTTTTCCAAGATTTCAGGCTTAGAATGGCAAATTCCCGTCATCAATTCGCCTTTGTTGTTCACCTGATGATAGCTCATGTTGATGTTTCCGGACTCGTCCACCAAACCGATCAGATGACCCTTTAGGATTTTTCCGCCGGCATATTCCGCAGTCAGAATGTTACCTTCCTGCCTATAACGAAAAATAGTCTCTGCGGATGTTTCTCCATTTGCGGAGTTTTGGAGCGCACGGAAGGAACGGTTGTTATAATTGATCAGCATAGAGTCCTCTGGCTTTTGCATAGGTTGAGGTTATATTTTTGATCAAAATTAAGCCCTTTCGTGGAAAATTATGGGTTTTCAATTAATCCATCCCCGTATCTTGTGGTATCAAATCCCAAATTTCAACTTCCCCATGAGATCCATTCTTGTTAGTTTTTGTCTTTTATTTTGCTTTGGTGTCCAAGCCCAAATGTTCCCTCACGGGGAAGAGTTTACCAGGCAGGACACCCTGCGTGGCACTATTACTCCCGAGCGAGCTTGGTGGGATTTGCAGCACTATCATCTGGAGGTAAAAGTAGATCCTGAAACAAAGTCCCTTTCAGGTAAAAACACAGTAAGATACAAAGTGCTTGAAGCTCCCCATCAAATGCAGATAGATCTTCAGCCGCCCATGCAGCTGACTAAAGCTGAACAAGATGGTGTAGAATTGGATATTGAACACGATGGTAATGCGCATTTTATCACATTGAAAGCAGCGCAGAATGTGGGAGAAGAAAAAGAAGTCGTATTGACTTTTTCAGGTAAGCCTGTGGAAGCAGTCCGTCCTCCTTGGGATGGTGGCCTCACTTGGCAAAAAGACAGCAATGGGTTGCCTTTCATCGCTAATGCCAATCAGGGAATCGGTGCGAGCATCTGGTGGCCAAATAAGGATCATGGCTACGATGAGCCGGATCAGGGGATCTTGATGAGTGTCACTGTACCGGAAAATCTGATGGATGTCTCCAATGGTCGTCTCATTGGAACTGATCATGACAAGGCCGCCAAGACAAAAACTTATCATTGGGAAGTTAAAAATCCTATCAACAACTACGGAGTAAATATCAACGTAGGCGATTACGTGCATTTCGGCGAGAAATATGCAGGAGAAAAAGGTGAGCTGGACATGGACTACTACGTGCTCCGTGAAAACCTGAAAAAGGCAAAGAAGCAGTTTCAGGACGCTCCTAGATTGATGGAGGCATTTGAGCATTGGTTTGGTCCCTATCCATTCTATGAAGACAGTTATAAATTAGTGGAAGCACCCTATCTAGGCATGGAGCATCAGAGTTCTGTGACTTATGGCAACGGATACATGAACGGATACCTCGGACGTGATTTAAGCGGGACGGGATGGGGATTAAAGTTTGATTTTATCATCATTCACGAGTCTGGCCATGAGTGGTTTGCGAACAATATCACTTACCGTGATGTTGCGGACATGTGGATCCACGAGAGCTTCACGGCTTATTCAGAAAATTTGTTTCTGGATTACTTTTATGGCACGGAGGCCAGCAAAGCATATGTGCTCGGTACCAGAATGGCGATCAAAAATGATATCCCCATCATCGGTACGTATAATGTTAATTCCGAAGGCTCCGGCGATATGTATTACAAAGGTGCGAATATGCTTCATACCCTTCGCCAAATCGTCAATAACGATGAGAAGTGGAGGGGAATTCTCAGAGGGTTGAATGAGGAGTTTTATCATAAAACTGTCTCTACGCGTCAGATCGAAAACTACATCAGTCAGAATGCCGGAATCAACCTGACTCCTGTCTTTGATCAGTATCTGAGAGATATCAGAATACCGATTTTCAGCTATAATCTTGTAGATGGCAAGCTAAATTACCGTTGGGAAAATGTAGTGTATGGCTTCAATATGCCGATCAGGATTTTCGTGGGGGATATGGAATTTGACCTAAGCCCTACAGAGGATTGGAAATCCATGGATGTACCCCAGAAGAACGTACAGGTGAAGGTAGATGAAAACTACTATGTGGGTACCCTGAATATTTCGGGCAATTAAAATCCCATGGTTCTTGGCCCGGTATAGAGTGTTAAATACATCTCTTGAGATAAAATAGGGAATGCACGTGACTGCATTCCCTATTTTATTTGCTCTGTTTTGAAATAAAGCTAACCCTTCATTTTGTATATTTTCCCTTCTGTTTTGCTCATTATATACACGTTTCCTTCAGCATCTTGGCCAAATTTGAGATCGACCCGCTGACCTCCGCAGAGCTCCAGGAGGCTGATTTCTTTGCCTTCAAAAATCACTCCCCAGCTTTTTATGCCTACATTGGGCACATCATCAAGATCGGTGAAAAATAGTCTGCCAGAAAGAATGTCTCCAAAAACAAACATTCCCTGAAGCGGTCCATCGGGCATCACATAGCCGGCAATAATTGCGGCCAGCTCGTCGTGATCCAATTGGATATGAGGATAGGTGACTCCAAAGCTTTCATCATTTTCCTTGAGCTCGAAGATTTCATTGAACTTGCCATAAGGATTGATAATAAACCGTCCCTCTCTGATCGGCCAGCCGTAGAATTTACCCTTTTCTATTTTGTTTAGTTCTTCGATAGTATGCTGACCGATATCGGTAGCATACATGTTGCCCTTTGGATCCCAGAAAACCCTATTGGGATTGCGGAAACCATAAGCGTAAACTTCACCTGCCTTGCCCTCCATTCCAGCAAATGGATTGGAGGCCGGTATTCCGTAGTTGCCATTTGGGCTATCATTTCCTGAAGGATCGATTCGCAGAATGCTGCTATAAATGTCGCTGCCTTTATTATCAGATAGATGTGCGAATCCTTGTTCCGTTAAGCCTCCGTCCCCGAAGCCGATATATAGAAGACCATAGTCTTCATCACCTTTTTTGGCATGCGGATTAAAGGTGATTTCTTGCATGCCATGAGCTTGGGACGGAATATCCACCCTTAAAATTTCCCGATTTTCACCTTCGAATGTATTGGCATTGGGGTCTGCAGCTTTCCACTCCGTCAATATCCATTGCATAAAATGCCGGATGCTGTCCGGATAGCTATAATCCGCTTTTTGGGTGTGGCCTGGTTCGGTATGTGCTGTGTATAATTTTCCATTCTCACTGAACTCCGGGTGAAAAGTGAAGCTGGCCATACCGGTAGCCCATCCTGGACTGCTTACCAGCTCAGGCTTTAGCTCTTTGATGGGCAAATATAACCTTGGTTTTTTATCAATAAGTTCATAGAGGCCGATACGTTGATCGTTAATAAATAGACGGTCTGAAGCTGGGGTAGTTTCCATTTTGGTCATTTTGGCCAAGGGATGGGACGCATCGGAAGCTGGCAGCTGGCTGTACAATTCCAGTTCTATCCTTATTCCTGAGTCGGGGATTGTGTCGGGAATTGGATTTTTGATTCCCCTGAGTGGTAAAGTATCCGGGAGGTGTTTGAATGTATTTAGGTAAGCTAAGATAGCATCCAGCTCCATTTCCTTCAAGTCGGGAAAGGGGGGCATATACACTTTGTACTTTTCGAAAAGCATTACTGCTCTAGGATCCCCGGCTTCAATAATTGCAGATGGATCTTTAATAAATCCTCTTATCCAAGATGATTCTACCGTATGGGTAAGACCACTCAAATTCGGGCCGATTCCGTCATGATCAAAACTATGGCAGGTACTGCAATTATTTTGAAAGAGCGTTTTACCTGCCTCAATCTGTTCTGTTTGGGTGCTTATGTCACTTCCAAAGTCTTTTTTCTGAGTGCAGGAAACAATGGTCAGTGAAGTTGTAAAAAATAAGATTATCAGTTTTTTCATTGGCGCTAAGATGTAGGTTTTTATGGATCGCTCCAAATAAAATTTTTTATCCAAAACATCTGTCCTGTGTTGTCTTTTGTCCATCTTGATTAGGCCAACAGGAAAGTTTTGAAGCTAATTATGAAAGCAATTCCTACCCTGTCCCACTTTCAGCTTCTATAGCTCCTACTATACTTTGCCCAGAATAGCTGAAAGCCTCTACCACCCGTAGGAAGTTATAGAATACATCCCAAAAAAAGTTGGCTATCGGTAGATCCCAATAGCCAATACAACATGTTATTTCTCAATACTAAAGGTTTCATCCTCCAAATAGTGCGGATATATTTTACGGTGCTGTTTTTTCACTTCGGTAATCAGAGACTGGCGAAATCCCTCTACATTCTCCCCATTTGCCGCAGCCATAAATACGGGGGGGATTCCGGTTTTCTTCTCATAAGCATCTGCCAGTGAAGCAAAGTCCACAAAATCGGCTTCTTCCAATTCCAATTCGGTCATTTTCATGCTTTCCTCCTCGCTAGGCATAGTTTCCACCAGATCTATTTTATTAAATACCAGCAGTATAGGCTTGTTTCCAGCATCGATTTCTGAAAGCGTTTGGGTTACCACGGCGATGTGATCCTCAAAATTCGGATGGGAGATATCTACCACATGTACCAATAGGTCTGCCTCTCTGATCTCGTCCAAGGTAGATTTGAATGCGGCTATCAGGTGAGTTGGGAGTTTCCTGATAAATCCGACCGTATCTGATAGCAAGAATGGAACATTGTCAAAAACGACCTTTCTGACCGTGGAATCCACCGTGGCGAAAAGTTTGTTTTCGGCCAGAATATTGGTTTTGGTAATGAGATTCATCAAAGTACTCTTACCTACATTGGTGTAGCCTACCACCGCTACCCTTACTATTCCTTTTCTTCCTTTTCGCTGGGTTTCACCTTGTTTTTCGATTTCACGAAGTTTCTCTTTGAGAAGAGTGATCCGGTTTCGGATATCACGCTTATCTGTCTCTATTTCTTTTTCCCCGGCCCCACCACGGGTAGTGGTGCCACCTCGCTGTCGCTCAAGGTGGGTCCATAGATTGGTCAGGCGTGGAAGCAGATATTGGAAGCGGGCAAGTTCCACCTGTGTCTTGGCCTGGGCGGTTTGTGCCCTTTTCAGGAATATATCTAGAATGAGCAGAGATCTGTCGTAGATCTGCACCTTGAGTTCGTTTTCCAGGTTTCTCATCTGGGAAGGCGACAGATCATCGTCGAAGATGACCATATCCACTTCAAAATGCTTGATATATGCCTGGATTTCTTCAAGTTTTCCGGAACCCACAAAGGTTTTGATGTCCGGCTTTTCCATTTTCTGGGTAAATCGATACACAGTCTTTGCGCCGAGTGTCTCCGTAAGGAAAGCCAATTCATCTAAGTATTCCTCCGTTTGCTGATCCATCTGGTGCTGACGGACCACACTTACCAATATGGCTGTTTCTTCTTTTGGTGCGGTTTCGTGGAGTTTTTGGAGTTTGCGCGAATGTTTACTCATAAAGTTGTGTGCTATACCAAAACAATGCAAAAGTTGAAACTTTAGTTTCGCATTTCGTTAGAAATGGTAATTTGTAGCAATGTTTTTACAAATTGTCCGGTAAGATTCTGTAAAGTTCGGCATATTTCCTTAGAATTGATTAGGATAGTCTTCTTACTGGTGGTTATTTTGCCTTTTATTTGCAGAACCAATATATACCTAGATGGCTCAATTAAAAAAAGCAACCTTAGCGGGTGTGATAGAGATATTTCCCAGGATTTTTGAAGATCAAAGAGGTTATTTCTTTGAATCCTATCGTGCTGATTGGTTGGAATCTGAGGGGATAGCACATAATTGGGTTCAGGATAATCAGAGTTTTTCGCAGAAGGGGACTGTACGTGGACTACACTTTCAGCGTGGGGAATTTGCCCAGGCTAAACTGGTCAGGGTGATTCAAGGGAAAGTATTGGATGTGATTGTCGATTTGAGAAAAGACTCTTCGACTTTCGGACAAACATTTTCTACGACCCTTGATGCCAGCATAAACAATCTACTCTATGTGCCTCCGGGGTTTGCACATGGTTTTTCGGTTTTAGAGGATGCTATCTTTGCTTATAAGTGCTCTAACTATTATAATAAAGAAAGCGAAGGGGGGATTCTCTGGAATGATGCTGCCTTAGGAATAGAATGGCAGGTACAAGAGCCGATTATTTCTGAGAAAGATGCCGTCTGGCCTACTTTGGAGGAATTTAAATTAAGCGAGGGAGGATTATAATGGGGTTTTTAGATTTATTTAAAAAAAAGCCGGAGGTCTATGAAGACTTTGGGCTGGATTGGCTTGAGGTGGATATGCATTCCCATTTGATTCCCGGTATAGACGATGGGTCTAAGAGCATGGAAGAATCCTTGCATTTGATTAAGCGCATGTCAGATTATGGCTTGCGAAAGATCATCACCACTCCCCATATCATGTCCGAGTATTACCGCAACACGCCCGAGATTATCCGGATGGGGCTTGAAGATCTTCGGAGAGCCGTCAAAAATGAGGGGATCTCCATAGAAATAGAAGCTGCTGCGGAATATTACATGGATGAGATTTTTCTGGAGAAAATCAAAAATGGTGAGGAAGTACTGACCTTTGGTGATAATTATATTCTGGTGGAAACCGGTTTTATCAATAAGCCACAAATGCTTTTGGAGATTATTTTCCAATTGGAAATGGCCGGATACAAGCCCATCCTTGCTCATCCGGAGCGTTATCAATATCTCATTGGCGATAAAGAATTGCTTCAGGATCTGACGGACAGGAAGATTCTTTTTCAAGTTAACTTGCTTTCCCTCACGGGCTTTTATTCCAAGCCGGTAAAAGACTTTGGCGATATGCTGGTGGAGAAAGGGTTAGTCAGATTTTTCGGGACTGACTGTCATAATGTGCGCTATTTGGATATGATGGAGACTTTGCCAAAATCAAAACTATACACCAAAATCAAGAGTTTGGATCTGCTTAACACCACGCTTTGAGCGGGCCTAAGTCAATGAAAATACTAATTACAGGTATTACGGGATTATTCGGGAGCTACTTGGCTAAGGAATTTTCCGCAAAGGGTGAGATCCACGGTTTCCGGAGAGCCAGCTCATCACTGAGGCTACTTGAGGGTATCGACTCCCCTGTTCACTGGCACGAAGGAGATCTTTCGGATATAGAATCGTTGGAAGCCGCCCTGGAAGGGATGGACTTGGTCGTGAATGCAGCTGGAAAAGTTTCTTTTGACGCTAGGGACGGGGAATCCTTGCATCTGGTGAATGTGGCAGGAACGGCAAACCTGGTGAATGCTATGCTGAATACCGGGGTGAAGAAACTGGTGCATATCAGCTCAGTATCCGCGATAGGGCGGAGCCCTGAGCAGCAGGTGATCAATGAGGACTTTAAATGGGTAGAATCTCCTCTCAATACGGACTATGGGATTTCAAAGTATCTTGCCGAACTGGAAGCATGGCGTGGAGAGCAGGAAGGATTGGATTTGATAGTGGTGAACCCTTCCATCCTCCTTGGGAAGATCAGTGACGGCCGTAGTTCTACCGATATCTACCATTACGTTTTGGAAGAACACTCTTATTATCCAAAAGGAGACCTCAATTACATCGATGTGCGGGATGCCGCGCGGCAAGTCCGTGAATTAGTTGATTTGGAGGTTTGGGGGGAGCGTTTTATCCTGAACAAAGAAAAAATCTCCTACAAGGATTTTTTCGCCAAGTTGGCTACTGCTTATGGGAAAAGAGCCCCCTCTAAGCCAGTGAATGCATTTATGATTGATTTGGCGGTTTTTTTCAACGGGGTTCTCAGAAAGATAGGCCTTAGTAAAAGCCCTCTAAGCAGAAAAACAGCGTTGATAGCCCAGCAAAAAGCCTTTTTTGACAATACGAAAGTCAATGCTTTGCTGGGGAGCCTTTATTATGATCTGGAAGAAACCTTAAACTGGTCCAAATAAACTTATTCTTGATCTGGATCGTTTCTTAAAAAACCACAGTTGGGAATAATGATTTATCCCATCAAGTGCATAAAAAAAATTAACAAATCGAGATTTGAGAGACCAATTTATTTGGTAACTTAAATAAACCATAAGACATCCTAATGACCGGAGATCACGAGCATGATTGGGAAAATGAAAAAAAGCTGGTAGAGCGATTTGAAAATTCCCTGCAATCCAATCTGGACCTATATTTTGAAGAAGAGGAATTGGAGGATATTATCCGATTTTATTTTGATCAGCAGAAGTTCTTGAAAGCTCTGCGTGCTTCTGAGTTCTCTTTAGAGAGATTTCCGTTTTCCGTGGAAATTAAGCTCTTGAAAGCACAGTGCCTGATCTTTAATGATGAGATGGAAGAGGGTTTGGACATATTGGAAAACATCAACAATATTTCCCCTAACAATGAAGAAATAATTTTGGCTTTGGCCAATGCCTATATCCTAGCAGGAACGCCAAAGGATGGGATCACACTTCTTGAAAATTTTCTTCCTCTAGCAGAGGATAAAGCAGAGGTGTTTTATTCCTTGGGAAACCTATATCGTGTTCAGGACAACAATGAAAGGGCAAGTTACTATTTCAAGGAAGCCGTTAAAAACCGTATCAATCATGAAGATGCGCTTTTTCAGTTGGCGATGATCACTGAGGAAGAGGGTTCTTTCGATGAAATCCTGGATTTCTATCAGGAGTTTATCGATCAAGATCCATACAGTGCGGGCGCATGGTATAATTTGGGGGTCGTCTATAACCGTTTAGGGAGATTTGAAGAAGCAATCAAAGCGTATGACTATGCCATTTTGATTGACGATACATTCGCTTCAGCTTATTTTAATCTAGGCAATGCGCTGATGAATACGGAGCAATATGAACTTGCTTTGGAAGCCTATCAAAACACCATAAACTGTGAAGGTGCCAATGCCGAGAACTGCTGCTATATGGGTTCAGCTTATGAAAAGCTGGATAAAATGGAAGAGGCTTTCAAGTATTTTAAAAAGGCAGCCAAATTCGATGAAGAGTATGATGACGCTTGGTTTGGCTTAGGAATGTGTATGCTGAAGAAGGAAAAGTACTTCGAGGCCATCCATTATTTTAAAAAAGCATTGAATCTCACAAAGGAAAATTATAATTATTGGATAGGACTCGCCGATGCGGAATTTCACCTTGGCAATATGCAGGCCAGCTCTGAAGCTTACGAAGAAGTAATCAATTTAGAGCCGGGAATAGTAGAAGCCTATGTAAATCTGGCACTTATATATTTTAACCAGAACCGATTCGAAGAAGCAATCGACGTGACTCGCGAGGGAATCGAGGAGCTTCCGGAAGAGGCCGGGCTATATTATCGTCTGGTAGTGTACCTGATCAAAATGGGCAATTACAAGGAGGCGTTTTCATTTTTGGAAATTGGGTTAACTTTGAACTTTGAAAAGCATACCGTCCTGTATGATATGATGCCAGAGCTTAAGCAGCAAAAGGCCTTGTACAAGATTATTGCCCAATTCCGAGAGGAAAATCTCGAGTCTTAACATTAAAACCTCGCTAATGAATTATGTGCTGAATAATATCCCTGTTCGGACTGAAAAGCCACGAACCAAAGGATTTACCATGGCCATGGACAAAGGCCTAAGCCTTCGTGCCACAGAAGATTTTGTTGATAGCTGTTCCGATTTTGTAGATATAGTAAAGTTAGGCTGGGCTACTTCTTATGTCACCAAAGACCTCAATAAAAAGCTAGCAATCTATAAGGAGGCAGGAATTCCTGTTTACCTAGGTGGTACCCTTTTCGAAGCTTTTATTGTTCGGGGCCAGTTTGAAGATTATAGAAAAGTCTTGGATAAATATGATCTTTCTTTTGCGGAAGTTTCGGATGGATCTATTTCTCTTAACCATGACAAAAAGTGTGAATATATCTCTACGCTGGCTAAGCAAGTTACTGTGCTGTCTGAAGTAGGTTCGAAAGATGCTGCCAAAATAATTCCGCCCTATAAGTGGATCGAGCAGATGCAGACAGAACTGGACGCAGGTGCTTGGAAAGTCATCGGTGAAGCCAGAGAGGGGGGGAATGTCGGGCTTTTCAGAGATTCCGGGGAAGTAAGACAGGGGCTGGTAGAGGAAATCCTCACTCAGATTCCGGAAGAGCGGATTATCTGGGAGGCACCTATCAAATCTCAGCAAGTGTGGTTTATCAAGCTGATCGGAGCAAATGTGAATCTGGGGAATATCAGTCCTTCTGAAATAATTCCTTTGGAAACCATCAGACTGGGATTAAGAGGTGATACTTTTGATCACTTTTTAGGCGAAATCAAACTATAGTACAACATAACTTACTACAGGCTGATTGGACTTTTCCGGTCAGCCTTTGTTTTTGGCCATGGATTTTATCAGAAAACACGTACTCACTTACCTCAAAGGTATGGCGATGGGAGCTGCGGACATCGTTCCTGGAGTATCAGGCGGATCGATTGCCCTGATCACAGGGATCTACGAGCGGTTGCTTCAAAGTATCAATTCCTTCAATGCGGAAAACCTCGGACTTTTGCTCAAGTTTGAGTTTAAGGCTTTTTTCCAGGCGGTGAACGGGGCTTTTTTGCTCAGTTTGTTTTTGGGAATTATGACGAGCATCTTTTCCCTTTCCAAGTTGATTACTTACCTGATGGCAGAGCAGCCCATTCCCTTATGGTCTTTTTTCTGCGGGTTGATATTGATTTCTGCTTTTCTGATTCTGAAAGACATAAAGAAATGGAGTTTTGGCGTGGCAGTGGCACTGCTCCTAGGCACTATAGCGGCCTATTACATCACTGAGTTGCCACCTACCAGCAGTCCGGACACACTTTGGTTTACTTTTGTGGCTGGAGCTATTGCGATCTGTGCCATGATTTTGCCGGGGATAAGCGGTAGTTTTATCCTTTTGATTTTAGGAAAATATGAGTCGGTGTTGCAGGCTGTCTCAGAACGGGATTTTCTTACTTTGGCAGTATTTGCACTAGGCTGTGTCGTAGGCCTTCTATCTTTCAGCAGGGTTATTTCATGGTTGCTGAAGCGGTTTTATTCCATCACCATCGGTTTATTGTCAGGCTTTATGCTTGGGTCTATTAATAAGCTTTGGCCATGGAAAACAATCACTGCTTATCGCACGTCCTCCAGCGGTGAGGAAAAACCCTTTCTGACAGAAAATCTTTTCCCGGGGGAATATATGCAGCAAACAGGTTTGGAACCTCAGATTATGCTAGCTTTGGCAGCCTTTTTAGTAGGGATTATTTTGGTGTATGGCATAGATCGCTTTGCGGCATATTTGAAAAAAACATGAGAAAATTTGGATTGATAGGTCACCCGCTTTCACACTCTTTCTCTAAAAAGTATTTTACTGAGAAATTTGAAAAAGAGGGAATCGAAGGATGTTCTTATGAACTGTATGATATCCCCAATGCCCAGGAGCTGGAAGAAATCCTGGAAGAAAATCCGGAAATAGAAGGCATCAACGTCACTATTCCCCATAAGGAAGATGTGATCGCATTGATGGATGACTTAGAGGAGACATGTGAAGAAATAGGGGCGGTTAATTGCATACACATTAAAGATGGAGTACGAACAGGATATAACACGGATTATATAGGCTTCAAGAATTCACTTTCCCCTTGGCTTGGAGATATCAAGACCAAAGCTTTAATATTAGGAACCGGCGGGGCTTCCAAGGCTATCAAGCAGGCCTTGTATGATTTGGATATTGAATTCTTGAATGTTTCCCGATCTGAAGACGAAGATCAGATCACGTATGCGGATTTAGCTGCTGATCCATCGATCATGGATACCCACAAACTGATCATCAATACTACTCCTCTAGGGACGTATCCGAATGTGGAGGGGATACCAGCTATACCGCAGGGACAGTTTACCTCAGGGCATTATGTATATGATCTGGTGTATAATCCTTCGGAGACCCCCTTGATGAAAGCCTGCTTGGATGCCGGTGGGAAAGCAAAAAACGGCCATGAAATGCTTGTTCTTCAAGCTGAAGCTTCCTGGGATATCTGGAATTCATAAAAGCAGTAAGGCAGATGACGGAATACCGAAGCAGCCTAAATTCTTGAGTTAACCAAATACATAATGCTTTTGGCTCTTTACTGTTACCAAACCATCGAACTATGAAAAAAGCCATACTCATAATCCAATGCCCTGACCAAAAAGGGATTGTAGCGGAAGTGTCAAGATTTCTTTATTCTTACGAGGGAAATATCCTAGAAGTGGATCAGCACGTGGACGAGGAAATGGGTATGTTTTTCATGAGGGCGGCCTGGGAATTGGATTCTTTTTCCTTGCAAAAGGACGAAATTGCCGATCGGTTCCGACTAGAAGTAGGGGATCGTTTTAAGATGGATTTCAAGCTTCATTTTAATTTCCCAAAGCCTCGGATGGCAATTTTTGTGAGTAAATTATCACACTGTTTGTTTGATATTTTGGGAAGGCACCATGCCGGCCAATTGGATTTGGAAATCCCTCTCGTGGTTTCAAACCATCAAAATTTAAAGAGTATAGTGGAGGCATTTGGAATACCCTTTCATCATGTGGCTATTTCAGCGGAGAACAAAGCCAGTGCAGAGGAGCGTCAGCTTGACTTGATGAAGTCTCATCAGATTGATTTTGTGGTTTTGGCCCGGTACATGCAGATTCTTTCTGCGGATTTTATTAAGCATTTTCCCAACCGCATCATCAATATCCATCATTCGTTTTTACCTGCATTTGTAGGAGCGAGGCCATATCATGCCGCATACGAAAAAGGCGTGAAAATCATAGGGGCGACTGCCCATTATGTGACCGAAGAGCTGGATGCCGGGCCTATTATAGAGCAGGAAGTAGCTAGGGTCAGGCATCACAATACGGTATCAGAGCTGGTGCAAATCGGTCAAGATGTGGAGAAAATGGTACTTTCCAAGGCCATTAAATACCACTTGGACCGTAAGGTGATGCCGATCCGTAACAAGACGGTGATCTTCTACTAAGGGATGATCTTCCTAGGTATGTCCTTAGGTAGCCTGGTGAGCATTTCGTAGTTGACCATTTGTGTTGATTCGGAAAAGGAAGCGACTGTGATTTCTTTTCCGCCTTGTTTTCCGATAAGAACTACTTCATCGCCAATCTTCAGATCTTTGATTTTCCCTACATTCACTGCTATGGCATTCATGGTTACCGTACCGACTACTTGGCAATATTGTCCTTTGATGAGTACCATCCCCTGATTGCTCAACAGCCTGCTATAGCCATGTCCATACCCAACGGGCACAATGGCAAGCCTGATATTCTCTAATGCCATGTAGCTATTACCATAACCTACAAATTCCCCTGTTTTCACTTGTTTCAGACTCATGATAGTGCTTTTCCAGGTGATGAGGCGCTTTAAAGGATTCTTGTTTCCCTTTGGGAGAGAATTTAGCTTCGCAAAAAAAGTCTCCTTGGTCGGCCAAAAACCATAGCCGGCGATGCCAATCCTCACCATATCCATGATCGTCTCGGGAAAAATAAGGGTTGCGGCAGAGCATGCCGTATGATAGGTTTTGAAAGCTATTTCCTTTCTGGTGAAATAGTCTTTGAATTCGTGATATCGCACGATCTGATTTTTTACCCTTACAAAATTGCTTACCGATTCCGCGCCCGCATAGTGGGTACACAAACCTTCCAAAGAGATAAATTCTTTTTTCTCCTGAAGTAAGTGGGCGAGTTTTTCCCGCTGATCCCAATCAAAGCCGGTCCTGTGAAAGCCTGTTTCTACTTCGATATGTACTTTGGCAGGAATTCCGATTTCCTTGGAAACAGAGATTGCACGATTCAGTCTTTCAAAGTCAAACACATAAAAGCTGATCCCTTTTCTTATCAGATCTTCCAGCTCTTCCAGGTGAAGCATACCCAAAATCATAATTTCCGACCCTTTTTTTGATTTTCCCCATACTTCCCATGCTTCGTCGGAGCTAAATGTGCTGAAATGCCTGATGCCTGCTTTTTCAGCTATTTCCACTAGTTGAGGGATGCCATGTCCGTAGGCATTACCTTTTACTACAGCTGAGATTACAGGGTTAGGGCCTATTTCAGAACGTATGTAGCGTATGTTTTGTCTGTAAGCTTTGGCACTGATTTCAAGTGTGGATGTCGCAATCATTTTAATCTGTCAATTGGAGTCAAAAAGTAAGTTTATCAGCCTCCTTATCCCAACATTTGATTAGTTTTATTCCATAAATTTATTTTTATGATCCATGCCTCATCTCCCGGTCATCAGGAATAGTTATAGTCACCCTCCTGCCTTTCAACAAGTTTGACCATTCAAAAAAACAGTAACAAATGAAAAATACTTTTCAAGTCTCAGATCAGAAGCCCCGATGTCCCTGGTGTCTGAGTTTCGAAGAATATGTCACCTATCACGATACTGAGTGGGGAATCCCTGTCTGGGATGACCGGGTTCATTTTGAGTTTTTGATTTTAGAATCTGCCCAGGCTGGATTGAGCTGGGCTACTATCCTGAAAAAGAGGGAAGGCTATCGCAGAGCTTTTGCGGACTTTGACTACGAAACTGTGGCAGAATTCCCGGAAAGCTATGTGCAGGAATTGCTTCAGGATCCAGGTATCATCAGAAACGTGCTGAAAATCCGTGCCGCGATCAACAACGCACAGCGTTTTATGGAGGTTCAGAGGGAGTTTGGTTCTTTTTCTAATTACATCTGGGGATTTGTCGGAGGCAAGCCCATTCAAAACCGTCTCTCCTCGATGAGCGATGCTCGAGCTACCACCAAGGAGTCCGATCTGCTGGCCAAAGACCTGAAGAAACGCGGGTTCAAATTTCTAGGCAGTACCACGGTCTATGCACACATGCAAGCCACTGGGCTAGTAAATGACCATTTGGTAGATTGTTTTCGGCATCATGAACTAACCTACAAGGGTGATTAATAATGCAAAATATCCGAAAATCACATTTTTAGACCGAAAATGTAAAATATATTGATTGTTATTTCGAGGAGGGTAGTTTAAAATATGTTTAACTTAAATCTTAAATATTATGAAGAAACTACTTTTGTACTCGTTTTTTTCAGTAACAATACTATTAGTAGGCCATAATGTGATGGCTGAGGATCCCTGCCCAAGATTGATGTCAGGGGACTCTGGTACAGTCGGTGAATGTAGGAGTTACACTATTTTTGATAATGAAATAAAATGGTGTGATACTGGGGCAGAAGGCCCTGGGGATTGTTTAGTTAGTGATTAATTCTACTCATAGGGGAGGCGATCAAAGCTTCCCCAAAATTTTAATTTTATTGTTGGATTATGAACTACAATAAATTACTGGCATATCTGGTTTTGATATTATTATTTTCATGCAATAATAAAGGCACAAATGAGTATGATTTTTTAGTTTTTAAGGGGGAACATACATTTGAATTAGATTCTCTGACATCAGGTTCCGTTGCTAATCACTATCAGCTATATGAACAAGGAGACAAGTCCTATCTCTTTATATTAACTCCTCATAAAGGAAGAATGGTTTACTATGACTTTGATGTCCGGGAGAAGATGGGTGAAATTAGAATGGAGGATGGTTTTGGGAATTTTTCAGTAGGAGGTGTGCCTCCTTCAGGATTTTATATTCACAATTTGGATTCTATTTTATTATATGACTATAGACGGAACAACCTTTATCTTGGAAATAGCAAGGGGAAAGTGACAAAAGTATTCGAATTTATGAAGGAGTATCCCACCGACAGGAGCTATTGGGGAGGTATATTTCAAGAATCAAAACCTTATTTTCTCAATGATACCTTATTATCGATTGGTGGGGCAGTTCAATGGGGTGATGCTAAAATTGTGAAAGATCAGAAAGTTGATATACTTTTAAACCTTAAGTCTAACATGGTTACTAGGGAAACTCTGCTACCTGGAGATTACTTGGAAGACCATTTTTATCCTACGACCCGTTTAAGGCCTGCTAGGGCACTCGATGAAAAAAATAATAGAGTTTATTACAGCTACTATAATTCAGATTCACTATTTGTCAGAGATCTTGTAAGCAATTCTTGGGGTTCATTTTACGCTGGTGTTGACGAGAGGTTGCCTTTTCGTGATATAGACAATTTGCAGGAATTTGAAGAGGTGGAAAAGGGGACTGAAAACCAAATGATTTATAATCTTTCTCAGGGAGGTTATTATAATGTTTTGTATGACGCTCATCATGATTTGATCATAAGAATAGGGTTTTTAGGAATTGAAAAATTTGACTATAAAAGGCATAAGGAAGTTCCATATGACTTTAATTTACTTTTAACTTTTTATGATGCAAAGTCATATAAGAATTTGGGAACCTATCAGTTAGAAAAATTTGACTACAGATTTTTAGTTTTTGGAGAGCATAGTATTTTTGTAACAAGGCCAAATTTGAATAGGTCTGATGATTCCTTAATTTTTTATGAGTATGAATTTCCGGAATTTTAGTTTTCTTAGTGTTGTTCTGCTTTTTTTTGTGGCTTGTTCGGCAAAAGATCCTAATTCAGAACAATTCCTTGATAATGAAGGGATTCTCCTTATTGTCCCTCAGAATGGATGCCCCACATGTGTTGAACTTGGGGGGAAAATCGCAGCGGAGATGGTTAATCTGCCTTGTGCTGAAATAGTTTTCACCAAATTGTATTCCCAAAAGGAATTAAAGATTGAAATGGGATATGATTTTTTTGACAAAGAAAATGTATTACTAGATCATACTGATAAATTTTCTGGTTACGTTACATCCTTTCCTAAATTATATAAGGATGGTGTAGTAATAGGTATCGATACTAAGTTTTACTTAAAAAATTCTTATGACTCTTTGATATTGACTTTAGATTGCAAGTAGATTTTGATAAACTCGAAATCAGGTTTTTGTTTATTTATGATCTTTCATATAAATGAGACCTCTCGTTTACACAAACGCAAAGAATACCAGCCAAACCAAGAATAGCAGAGGCAGAAGAACCGGCAGGGAGAATCGGATGATGTAGCCAAAGAAAGACGGCATTTTGATACCGTTTTGCTCTGCTATTGATTTCACCATAAAGTTTGGCCCGTTCCCTATGTAGGTCATCGCTCCAAAGAATACCGAGGCGATGGCTATAGCCATCAGTTCAAAGGCGGAATCATGATAGCCGTCTGCGGCAAACTGACGGACCTCCTCAATATTGTTGATAGTGGCGCCTTTGGAAGCCATGGCCGCGGCAAGGAAGTTCAGGTAAGTGGGAGCATTGTCAAGAAAGCCTGACAGTATCCCTGTTCCCCAATAGAGCGTATTGTGGGAAATTATTGCCGCGCCATCAGGCGATTTGGCAAACGCACCGACCAGCTCCAAAGCCGGCATCATAGTGCCGAAAATCCCTATAAATATAAAAGCTACTTCCCGGATGGGCTCGAAGTTGAACTCATTGCCTTTTATGGCTCGTTGGTCGGCGAACCTGTAGGAGAAGAATGCTACTGAGAGCATGATGATTTCCCGTATATAAGAAAACTTCTGTCCGTCATAGACGATTGCCGGGACACCTTCTATTACATTTGGATCCAGGAATACAGAGCAGATGATGATAAATAACCAGACAAAATTCTTAACTCCAATAAGGGAAAGTTTATTGGAGTATGTGGTCACTTCCAGCTCAGAATCATCATTGGCTCTTCCGAATTTTTTATCAACAAAATAGAAAATTAGCGATAATAATGTGAGTGTAAATAACCATGCCGGCCAGTTATGCTCCAGCGTCCAGAAGAAAGGTATGCCTTTCAAAAATCCCAAAAACAGTGGGGGGTCTCCAATCGGTGTCAAAGAGCCTCCTATGTTGCTCACCATGAAAATGAAAAAGATGATGTGGTATGCTTGAATATTCCCCTTGTTCAGTCTGATAAATGGCCGTATCAAAAGCATGGAAGCTCCTGTAGTCCCGATCAGGTTGGAAACCAATGCCCCGATGATCAATAAAGTGACATTGGCCATAGGAGTGGCTTTCTTGTCAATATCTATCAGGATCCCTCCTGATGCTATATACAAGGATGCCAACAAGGCTATGAACTGTATATATTCTGCCAGGGCATGTACGGGAGCATGGACATTGCCTAGTATAAATAAATAATAGAAAACCACAAGCAAGGCGAATCCAATTGCGATTTTCGGGTAGTTTTTATGCCAAAAATGCTCGTAAAACAGGGGGCCGGTGGCTATCATCAACAGAAGCGCTACAAAAGGGATGACCAACCAAATCGGTGCTGTATGATGTCCATCATCTACTGCCTCCTCTACCAGGTCATCATGAGGAGCTACCTGATCGGCATTTGCATGGTCAGCTTGTGCTAGATAGATATGCTCATTATCAGCAGTTTGGGCAAATGAAGAAGTACCCTCAATACCTCCAAAAAATATAATTCCGAAAAGTAGCGCGAAACAAAAGATAAAGTTATTCATTGAGTTAATAGGATGTGCTTGGTGTTCTTTTCGGTTAATTTAAGCAAATATTTGATTGTGGGAAATCTTGGATGGTTTCTGCTAAACTACAGATTTTGCCTGATTCAGCACAATAGATACATGTGATCCTGATGGATTTAATCAAAAATTAACGCCACCAGGTCAAAGGCAAAGAATAGTTTTACACGAGTTGTGCCAGGGCTATATTAAAGGACGTTTGGGCTAGTTTAACTTTATCGGGGTTTTTGTCATAGACCTTTTTCAAAGCTCTTTCTATGGTCTCACTCACGTCGTTGAATATTGCTTTGTCGGTGACCTCTGCATTATCGCTCATCAAATAAGCAAAAACTCTGGCCATGCCACAGTTTGCGATGAAGTCCGGAATAACCGAAACCCGCTGATCGGTCCATACACCTGTTGGGCCAAAGAAAATTTCAGGATCCGCAAAGGGGACGTTTGCCCCACATGATATTACTTCAAGTCCTGCTCCTACCATCCGCTCTGCTTGATCCTTGGTGACCAGCCTGGAAGATGCTGCAGGGATAAAGATCTCACTTTTTATATCCCAGATTTTCTGGTTGACTTCTTCAAATGAGAGCTGGTCTTTGGCTACAAGTTTGTTGCCAGCCCTATTGAGGAAGAGCTCTCTTACCTCATCAAGAGAATACCCGTTTTCGTTGATAATTCCCCCATCACGGTCGATAATACCGACGATTTTCACACCCTCTACCGCAAGAAAACAGGCTGCCGCGGCTCCCACATTTCCCCATCCCTGTATGACTGCCAGTTTGTCTTTGAGGCTCCCTCCCCAGATATTATAATAGTGTCTCACTGCCTCAGCCACACCAAATCCTGTAATCATATCGGACACTGTGTATTTTCTGGCCCCATTTGGTGTGAAATCCGGATCCTCCAGTACTTTGGATACTCCTTGTCTCAACTGACCGATTTTCCGGATTTTTTCAGGTTCAGTAGCATGGTAGTGACCGTTTACAACACCTTCTTGCGGGTGCCAGAGACCATAGGATTCCGTGATGGGGATTACTTCATGGATCTCATCTATATTCAGATCCCCGCCAGTGCCGTAGTAGCTCTTTAATAATGGAATCACAGCTTTGTACCAGCGGCGGAGTACTGCATCTTTGCGGGGATCGTTTGGATCAAAGTTGATCCCTGATTTGGCACCCCCTATTGCCGGTCCGGAAACGGTGAATTTTACTTCCATGGTTTTGGCAAGGGATTCTACTTCGCGCTTGTCCAGCCCTTTTCTCATCCGGGTGCCACCACCGGCGGCCCCACCTCTGAGGGAATTTATTACTACCCAGCCTTCAGCTTCAGACTCGCTGTCACTCCACTCGAAGGTGATTTCCGGCTGTTGGTTCTCAAATTTTTTGAGTAATTCTTGCATCTAATTTGGGTTTATAACTTGACAAAAATAGGAAAATAAACTACTCCAACTACAGGAAGTCTGACGGACGGTCAGCCATAAATTACCCCTCCGGAGGAATCTCTCTTAGCTCCGGTAACAGAGGCCAAGCAATTGTTTTCATTGCAGAGACGCAACACCCCGAGAAATCCGAAAACCAATGCTTCTTTAAATTCAATCAATTCAGAGGAAGCGGAAACCATATCCCACATAGAACCCAGATACTTGTCCAGACATGAGATAAAGAAAGAATTGTACGCTCCTCCTCCGGTGACCAAAACTGCCGGCACTTTCTTTTTTTTGTGGGTGCGGATAACTGTGGCGATCTGATAAGCATAATGTTCTACCAGCGTCCGTAGCACGTCTTTTTCAGATAGGCCACTCGAATTTATGAGTGGGATGAAATCATTTTCCAAATCTTCCCTTCCCAAGGATTTCACATCTGATTTGGAATAATAGGGAAGGGAATTCAGTGCGTTCAATAGGTTTTCATTCAAGGCACCTGCTTTTGCCCAGTCTCCATCGTGGTCGTAGTCAGCTCCGAGCTGAACTGCTTGGGCGTTCAATAGTAGGTTGAAAGGGCAAATATCAAAGGCAAGCCGCTGACCTGCCGATTCCATGCTGATATTGGCAATTCCCCCTAGGTTGATGCAGAAATCGGCTGTGGGAAAAAGCAGCCTATCTCCTATGGGCACCAAGGGTGCGCCTTGTCCGCCAAGCTGTACATCGAGCATCCTGAAGTCATTGATTATTTTTTGTCCGGAAGCCTGATGTAGTGCCCATCCATTGCCGATCTGTACACTAAGCCCTCTTGCAGGCTGGTGAAAAACGGTATGGCCATGTGAGCAGACAGCTAAGGGTTTGTACTGGTTTTCATTGCAGTAGGCTTTTACTTTTTCACCCATCCATGTTCCAAACTCTACATCCAAAAGTGCCAGTTCCAAGGCAGAGAGCTGATGGCTGCTCATAAGTTTTTTGCCTAAAACGGCAGGAAAGGGAATCGTCACTGCACCAGTGATTTCGTAGGACCAGGTCTCTCTTAAGGTAAAGTTGCAATAGGCAAGATCCAGTCCGTCACCGGAAGTACCGGACATCAATCCTATCATGGGGTAGTGTGCAGGTCTCATGGGTTAAAGTTTGTTAAGTGAAGTATGGCACAAAGATAATTTAACAAGGATAGAAGGGAGGGCTTTTCTTGAATGGCTATTTTGCGCAATATTAACTATACTGGATGAGGAATCTAATAATAGATATTGGAAACACTAGAATTAAGTCAGCGGTCTTTGAGCAGGGGATTTTGCTTGAAGATAAAGTTTTTGATGAGTTGACGGACGCCATAATCTATTGGGAAACATTGTTTTTTGATCAAAGTTTGGTGAGTTCAGTGAGGTGGGGCGAATCAGATCTTGCAAAGAAGTTGCCTTTTAGTTTTATATACTTGAACCACGAGACCAGTCTTCCGATCGCCAACATGTATGGCACTCCGGCTACCTTGGGTTTGGACCGTATAGCCGGGGCTATAGGTGCATGGTCTATGAGACGTAAAGGCCCGGTACTCGCAATTGACTTAGGCACCTGTATGACATTTGATCTAATAGACGGGCAGAACGCATATCTGGGAGGGGCGATAAGTCCTGGCCTTGCGATGCGGGCCAGAGCTATGCATGAGCAGACAGCAAGATTACCACTGGTAGATCTTCATGTCAAGCCTGATGAATTGATTGGAGCCAACACAATCACCTGTATGCAAATCGGTATTTGGCTGGGGGTGGAATTGGAAATACTCGGCCAAATCGAGGCATATACCAAAAAATATCCAGAAATCGAGGTCTTTATTAGCGGAGGAGATGCCCAATCTTTTGTTTCATTGGCAAAAGACCTCATATTTGTAGTCCCAAATTTGGTCCTTTACGGATTGAATTCTATTCTAAACCACAATGTTGAGTAAAATCAAATTGCAATTGCTGGGTGTACTTTGCACCCTTTTCTTATTTACCGAAGCCCAGGCCCAGTCCAGTGCCTCTACCTACAGTGCGCTGGGTATAGGGGAATTTAATTATTCCGGTCTTACCAATAATCAAGCTATGGGAGGACTTGGAATCAGTTTTGGGAGTGCTTGGAACCCCAACTATGTGAACCCTGCACTTTCTACCAAAAACACGATTTTTAATTTTGAGGCAGCTTTGAATTATAAAATGATCGGTGCCAATAACGGCTCGGAAACATCTGAAGTGGACGGGGGGGGGTTGTCCTACCTTGCATTATCCTTACCTGTCAAAGTAAATAAAGCCACTGTAGGCTTAGGCCTGAATCAAATCACCAGCGTCAACTATCGATTGATGATAGAAAGCACCGTGAGCAATGCCGACGTGAGGGCCTTTAATTCTATAGAAGGTGATGGAGGGATATCAGAAGCATACCTCAGTTTTGGATATGTAGTAGCTAAGAATCTGAGTTTGGGCGTTCAGGGATCCTACCTGTTCGGCTCTACGATCCGCACTGATCAGCTCGGACTTTTTGATGAAAATAGTAATCCGATAGGGATCACCACGGAATATTATGAAAGATTAACAGTTAGCGATTTTGGCTATAAATTAGGAGCTTATTACTTCCTGCCCTTAAACCCGAAAAGCAAGTTGCATCTGGGTGCCATTTATCAGCATTTAGGGGATGTTAATGGAAAAGCTTTTGCCAAGCTGGCAGCTTTTGGCCAAGCTAGCAAGCCGGATACACCGGGTGACCTGATAGCAAATGATGAACCGGGGAGCATTTACATCCCTAATCGCTTCGGATTCGGGGTTTCTTATGAAAAAAACAATAAATATGTGATCGGTCTGGAGGGCCAATATCAGGATTTCAAACAGTTTAAAAATCTCTTTGATGATCCGCTCAGATTGCAGGAAGCGATCAAGGTAGGGTTAGGGTTCCAGATTGTGCCGGATTATTCGGATGTGGATAGTCCCCTCAAACGAGGTACCTATCGCTTCGGATTGGAATATCAGCAGACTCCATACTACTTGAACGCGACCAATATCAATGATGTTGGCATTAACTTTGGAGCTTCGCTTCCTGTAAATCAACTTTCCTTGGTAAACTTCGCAGTGAAAGTCGGACAGAGGGGAACCACCGATAATGGCCTCATCCGGGAAAATTATGTAAACATCACCTTAGGCTTATCACTGAACGATAACAGCTGGTTCTACAAACGAGTATTTGAATAATAATTAACCAAACAAAACCATACAATCGACTGGTTAAAGACGAGTCCCAAACTTGGATTTAAACGTCAGATTTAATTGTGCCGAATTAAACCGTTATGAAAATGAAAATCAAATCTACAATCCTTGGGCTAGCTGCCCTGCTTTCAGCCGGCATGGTCCAAGCTCAGGATGGATGGAACTTCCCTTCTGATCCTGCACAAGAGAAAAAAGCCAGAGAATTGAATGCTGCTTATACAGATTATCTGAGTTCGGAGCAATTTGTGGAAGCCACGCATCCATTGAACTGGTTGCTTGTGAATGTTCCTGAGCTGAACGAATCTATTTACCAAAATGGAGTGAAAGTATATGATGGGGCCTCTAAAGCCACCACAGATGAAGCTCAGAAAAGAATTTATCAGGATTCAGTGATCGCTATTTATGAAAAAAGAGGCGAGATCTATGACAATGAGAAAAACTGGATAGAAAACAAAGCGTACTACGGTTATCAGTATTTTAAGGATGATAAGGATAAGCTGGCAGGCCCCATTGCTGATTTCGAAAAAGCGATCGAGTTGAATGGCACTCTCAATCCTACACTGACAGCGGCATACTTTAATTTAGTATATAGAAACTATGCCTATCATCAGGCATACACTGGTGAGGAAATACTTGCAATCCATGACAAATTGCAGGCTATTTTGGATAAGGCAGCAGCCGAAGGTACAGACGTATCAAGCCCTAAGAGCAGCCTGGAGCAACTCTTGGTGGCGATGGAATTGATTGATTGTGATTTCATCGAAAACACCATGGGGCCGAAATTAGCTGCAGATCCTACCAATGAAGCCTTGGCTGACCAGATTTTCAAGTACTCTGTGCAGTACAAATGTTATAGTTCAAAATCATTCTTGCAGGCTTTGGAGATCAAGCACGCTAAGGAGCCTTCTTTCTCAACTTCTCAGGTGATCGCCATGAGATATGTGCAGGACAACAAACTGACAGAAGCCGAAAATCTTTGGAAGCAAGCACTGACACTTGCCGAAAATGATGCCCAGAAGGCAGAAGGCCACATGGAACTGGCTACGGTCTATGCAAAGCAAGGCAAAAAAGCCGCTGCAAGAAATGAAGCGAAAACCGCTGCGAATATCGATGCATCTAAAACCACTGAGGTTTACTCTATGATCGCCGGCATGTATATGAACTCCTTCAATGATTGTAAAGGAGGAGTAAGTAAGATAAAAGATAGGGCTATCTATATTGCTGCTTATAATGCATACCAAAAAGCCGGAGATAATGCAGGCATGGCAAATGCAAGATCGCAGTTCCCATCTAAAGAGGAAGTCTTTACTGAGGGAATGCAAGTTGGACAGTCATTGAGCACAGGATGCTGGATAGGAGAGACTGTTACTTTGGCGACTAGAGATTAACGGAATTGATTTAATAAAGAGGCTGTCTCAAAAGTAGCTAGTTTAAAAGGCTAGTCGATTTCTCGGCTAGCCTTTCCTGTTTTAACTCAAAACATGTATTTTGAGGTGTGCAAAAACAAGACTTAAATGTAGCCTTTAAGGACTACAATCCCAACCAATTGATGCTTCTTCCTCCTTCGCTGGAAGAATTTATTGCCCCCAACCATCCAGGACGCACAGTCAACCAGATCATAGAACGAATTGACCTCACCCCGGTTTACCTCAGCTACTCTGACAACGGAGCCAGTAGTTACCATCCCAAAATGTTGTTGAAGATTTTGGTTTACGGTTATCTGGAAAACTGTTTTTCGTCCCGTAAGCTGGAGAAATCCACCCGTGAGAACATTGTGTATATGTGGCTGGCAGGCATGCAGCGGCCTGACCATCATACCATCAACCGCTTCCGTTCCGAGCGCCTCCGGGGGGTGATCGGTGAGGTTTTTGCCCAGGTAGTCCTGCTCCTTCATGAGGAAGGCCTGCTGGATATCAAGGAAGTGTACACCGACGGTACCAAGATCGAAGCCAATGCCAACCGGTATACCTTTGTCTGGGGCAAAGCCATTAAGAAGAGCAAAGAGCGGATCAGTGCCCAGCTCAAAGAACTCTGGGATTATGCAGGTTCGGTAGCTTCAGCCGAGTTGGGGACCGAGGAGCCGGATTTTGTCAATCCAAGCCCCGAGAAAGTCACCCAGACCGTTGAAAAGATCAACCGGGCACTGGAAGGAAAAGCCGTGGACAAGAAAGTAAAGCAGAAGCTGGACTATGCCAAAAAGAACTGGCCTGCCAAGCTGGAGGAGTACACGCAGAAGGAACAGGTTCTGGGTGAACGGAACAGCTGTTCGAAAACCGATCCTGACTCCACCTTCATGCGGATGAAGGAAGACCACATGAAGAACGGCCAGCTCAAGCCCGCTTATAATCTTCAGCTCAGTACCCACCGACAGTTTGTGGTCAATTACTCTATCCATCCCAATCCCAACGACACCCTGACACTCAAGCCCCATCTGGAACTATATCAGAGCCGTTACGGCTTTTATCCAAGCATCTGTACGGCCGATGCGGGATATGGCAGCGAGGAAAACTATTCCTACCTGGAAGGCAACAGCATCAAGCCCTTCGTCAAGTACAGCCTGTTCCACAAAGAGCTCAGCCAGGAGCGCAAAAGAAACAGGGCCTATGGACTGTTGGAGAACCTCTACTATGACCCCGAAAAAGACCGCTATATCTGTCCGATGGGACAATCCATGGAGGCAAGCGGGGAAAGCACCCGGAAAACTTCGACCGGATTCCTGCAACACTTCCGGCATTACCGGGCCAAGAACTGTGCAGGCTGCCCGCTGGCCGCTTCCTGCAAACCGGGTAAAGAGGGCAAAGTCCTCAAGGTAAACCGGAACCTTCAAAACTACAAAGCCAGGGCAAAGACTCTACTCACTTCAGCCGAAGGAATAGAAAGAAGAAAACAGCGGGCTACCGATGTAGAACCTGTTTTCGGACAGCTCAAATACAACAAGGGAAGGGGCAGATACATGCTCAGAGGCAAAGAAAAAGTCGAAATCGAGACCGGACTATTGGTCATTGCCCACAACCTGGCCAAAATGACTGGGTAAACCGGGCAACCTCATTTTTTTATCCATTCCATTCCAAAAGACAGAAATATCCGCCCAATCCGGAAATCAATTGGGAGAATCCCGATTCCTATAAAATTAAACGGTATTCAAAAAAATAGAGGCCGAAATCAGGAAATCGGCCTCTATTGAATAAAAAAGGCTGTCTTCAATTATCAAACATCAATATGAGACAGCCTCTTTTCATTTATATGCGTAAACCATTTTTCAAGTATCTTTGGACTGTGAAAACAAGAACAATCCCATTTGCTTTTTTGGTGACCTTAGTTTGGCTGTCCACTTCCTGTAGAGAGGATGTGGATGCGTCCCTGCTGGAAGTATATGACGGCCCCACGAATATGGCGATCAATATTCATCTGATAGAAAGTGACTCAGCCATCGTGAGATCGGATATTAAGGCCCCCAAGCAGCTTGAGTTTGCCAATGGCAACCTGGAATTCCCAGATGGGATAGAAATCGAAATTTACGAAAAAGATGGCCAGCTAAGTACCACTCTCCGGGCGGACCGGGCTTATTTTATACGAGAGGAAAACCTCTACCGTGGTGAGGGGGATGTGCAGGTCCATAATATACTGAAAGATCAAAAACTTCAGTCAGAAGAGCTTTTTTGGGACATCAGAAAAAAAATAATCTATACTGAGAAGTTTGTTCGGGTGCAGAGTGGAGGCTCCTATTCCTATGGATCCGGCTTCGAAGCGGATGAGACCTTTACCTCATATACGCTTAAAAGCCCGAGGGATGCACGGATGGAATTGTCAGAAGATGGTCTTTAGGATCAGGTTAGTAAATGGAATTCAAGATGAAATTAGCTGACGCATTACTATTATCTCTTTCACTTGCCTTGATTATAGTGGGCATACACCAGACGCTCACCCATGGCGTACAGGCTTCCTATGCTATTTTTATGTTTGCAGTAGCCTTGCTATTTTGGTTTCAGTACCGCAAAATGCAAAGACCCGAAGAACCTCCCGCACCTAAGAAAAAGACAAAATCTGGCAAAAAACGCTAACCATGGAAATTAGTTATTTAGTCTATGTGATTTTCACCTTGGTCTTTTCAGCCTTTTTCTCTGGGATGGAAATCGCATTTATCTCCTCCAACAAGCTGCAGATTGAGCTTCAGAACAAGCAGGGAGACATGACGGGGAGAATACTGAGTGTTTTTGTCCAGCGTCCTGGGCAATTTATAGGCACCACGCTCATGGGCAATACCATCTCCCTGGTGCTGTACGGTATCTTCATGGCATACCTGATGGAGGATCCGTTGAAACTATGGCTTCCAGAAGGGTTTAACAACGATGCGATAGTCTTAGTGCTGCAAACCTTGATTTCCACCATTGTCGTGTTGATCACTGCCGAGTTTTTGCCCAAAAGCCTTTTTATGCTGAATCCTAACAGCATGCTTAATTTCTTTGCGCTGCCTTTTTGGATCATCTATATTCTCATCTATCCTGTGGTTTGGGCTGTGGTCGGATTGTCCCGGTTTTTTATTACCAAAATCCTTCGGCTGGAATATAGTGAGGACAAGCCCGTGTTCACCGTGACGGATCTTAACAGTTTTGTCCAAAACCATATCCACAAAGGCAAAGAAGAGGGGCACGTGGAGATAGACACGAAGATTTTTGACAATGCGGTAGAGTTTAAGACTGTCAGGGTACGGGAATGTATGGTTCCTAGAACAGATATAGTATCGGTGGAAGTGGATGATACTATGGAGGAATTGAAGAAAGTTTTCGCGGAGAGCGGACACTCCAAAGTGATCGTCTATCGGGAGTCCATCGATGATGTGATCGGCTATTGCCATCAGCTGGAGCTGTTTAAGAAACCCAAAACGATCGAAGAAATCCTTACCCCAATTATAATAGCCCCTGAATCAGCACTGGCAAATGAGCTGCTTATCCAGTTTATCCAAGAGCGAAAAAGCCTGGCTTTGGTAGTAGATGAGTTTGGCGGGACTTCAGGAATCGTATCAATGGAAGATATTATAGAGGAAATTTTCGGGGAAATCGAAGATGAATACGATAGTGATGACTTGGTCGAGCAGAAAATTTCCGATCAGGAATATCTCTTGAGCGCACGTCACGAAATAGATTACCTCAATGATAAATATGGATGGGAATTGCCTATTGGAGACTTTGAGACCCTATCCGGGCTTATTCTTTCACTTATGGAGAATCTGCCAAAGAAGGGCGAATCAGTTACTTTCGAGGGATATACTTTTACAGTAGTGACCAAACAAGAGCATAGAATTGAGACAGTTCGGCTAAAAATCAACACTTCAGGTATTTTCTAGTTAAGCGTTTGATTCAGAATATATTTTGAATTTCGTTAGTAATGCTATTATTTTGCGACTCTCTAAAAAAGCGTAGTAACAATAATGGCGTTAATTAAACAAATTAGGCAAAGGACAGGTCTTATGATCGGCGTGATTGCCGGCGGATTGATTTTATTCCTTCTCGGAGGAGATTTATTAAGTCCAAATTCCACCCTTCTCAGTTCCAGTCAGAATATAGTAGGTGAGATAGCGGGAGAAGACATCACTTATAATGAGTATATCGATCGTGTGGAAGATTTCAAAGTTGCTACTCAGCAGCGTACCGGCAAGACTCCTTCTGAAGTGGAAATGTATTCCATCAGGGAGCAGGCATGGCAGGCTATGATTGTGGAACGCGTATTCAAAGAAGAATATGAGAAACTGGGATTGACGATTTCGGATGCGGAGCTGATAGATATGGTTCAGGGTAAAAACATCGTTCCTGAATTACGCCAGCAATTGGTGAACCCAGAGACCGGCCAGTTTGACAAAAGCCAACTGGTGTCTTTTTTACAATCATTGGAAACAGCAGATCCTGCTCAGCAGGCTTTTTGGAACCAGCAGGAAAGACTTTTTGCAGACTCAAGGCTAAGAATCAAATATGATAATTTGCTCGCAACATCAGAATTTGCTACTCAGGCTGAAGCTAAAGAAGAATATAAAGCTGCCAATACTATAGCTGATGCTTCCATCCTTTTTGTGCCATTCTACGCTGTAGCGGATGCAGATGTGACGGTTTCTGACAGTGATCTTAAAGATTACTTCTCTAAAAACAAAGGCAAGTTCAAATCTGGAAATACGGTTAACCTAGAGTACGTAAGCTTTAGCATACAGCCTAGCGGAGCCGATTCCGCAGAAGTGATTTCAGCTATTAAGGAATTGACCCAAGAATTAAGAACCGCGGAAAATGACTCGCTTTTTGCATTGAGAAACTCAGAGGGGCAAAATCCATTTGTAACACTGAGACCGGGCGACGCACTTCCCACAAACCTGAGCAGCAACGTCAGTGATATCCAGGCAGGGGAAACATACGGGCCATTTATTACTACAAACTCCACTTACGTATCTTATAAGGTCACCGACCAATACCAGGGTACACCTAGGTTGAGGGCTTCCCATATCCTGTTCAGTACAGAAGGTATGGATGATGCCGGTAAGGAAGCTGTAAAAGCTCAGGCCGCAACTGTTCTTGCTGAAGTAAAAGCAGACGGTAACTTTGAGGTAGCAGCCAGACAATATGGACAGGACGGTACCTCACAGACAGGTGGAGATCTCGGATGGTTTGCCAAAGATGATTTTGTGACCGAATTTGCCGAAGCAGCCTATTCGGCAAAATCTCCGGGGATTCTTCCTAACCTTGTAGAAACAGAATATGGCTACCATATCATCAAAGTAACGGAAATGCCCAAAAGCACTTACACCAAATTGGCAACTGTAGAGTTGGAATTGGTGGCAAGTGATATGACTAGAAATGAAGCATTCAGAAAAGCGGATTCTTTTGCGGCTAATTCCGGAAACAGAAATGAATTCACAGAAAATGCCACAGCTTCCAACTATAGGGTTCTACAGGCAAACAATGTGGATGCTAACGCCCGCAATATCAACAACCTGCAGAATGCAAGGGAAGTAATTCGCTGGGCATTTGATGATGGGACTTCCAAAGGTGCCGTCTCTTCAGTATTTGAGCTGGACAATGCTTACGTGGTAGCCAATTTGATTGGCAAGAAAAGTGAGGGTGAGCTGGCTTTGGAAGACGTGAAAGAGCAGGTAACGGCTCAGGTTAGAAACGAGAAAAAAGCTGAGGTAATCAAATCCAAATTAGCAGGAAAGGCTTCTCTGGATGAAATGAAGGCTGAATATCCAAACGAAGCTTCTCTGAATGAGGTTCCTGATCTCAAGCTCAGCGCAAACGTGATTCCTGGAGTAGGATTTGCACCAAGAGCGATAGGCGCTATTTTCGGAGTGAAGCAAGGAGAGATGACTCAGGCAGTACGCGAAGATGTAGGGGTGATTGTGGGTAAGTTAAATGCCTTGACTCCGGCTGCGGAAATCGGAGACTATTCGGCTTACCAAGGTCAATTGACCCAGAACGCTTCTCAAAGAACCGCTTATTCAGTAATGATGGCCCTGCAAGAGCTAGCCGGGGTCAAGGACTATAGATATAAATTCTTTTAACAGAAAATAGATTCGGAACCCATGCTGCTCAGCATGGGTTCTTTCTTTATATTCAAAAAGTATTTTGGAGGTACTTAGATGCTATGGAAAAGAAACCGTTCGATAAAGAGAACTTTAAGGAAAAATTGGAGTCCAGTGGAGAATTCCCCCAACTATATATGTTTAAATTTATAGTTCCTGACGGCAAGGAAAATGAGGTGGCAGCACTGTTCCCAAAACACGAAGTGACTACAAAGAAAAGTTCAGGTGGAAAATATGTCAGCACTACTATTCAGGCCATGATGAAAGATTCTGATCAGATTATTAAGATTTATGAGCAAGCCTCTGAGATAGAAGGATTGATCTCACTTTAAATTCATAGGATTATGTGGAAAGAAGAAGATAATAAACTTAAGAAGACTTTTAAATTCAAGAATTTTCAGGAAGCGTTTGCCTTTATGACCCGTGTGGCTTTTCTGGCCGAGGCCAGACAGCATCATCCAGATTGGAGCAACTCCTATGACAGAGTGGAAATAGCACTTACCTCACATGATCAAGGCAACATCGTGACAGAAAAAGACCATGAACTGGCCAAGGCTATTGATGAGCTCTTAGCATGAGTGGAACTTCTCCTAATTTATTCCTAGTACCGACACCTATAGGCAATCTGAAGGACATTACCCTTAGGGCTATAGAAGTGCTGAAGACCGCTGATGTGATTCTGGCAGAAGATACCCGTACCAGCGGGCAACTGCTCAAGCACCTGGAAATTTCCCGTCCGCTTCAGAGCTATCACATTTTCAACGAACATAAAACCGTAGAGAAATTGGTAGAGCGCATGAACGGGGGGGAAGTTTTTGCCTTGATCTCTGATGCTGGCACTCCTGCTATTTCAGACCCTGGTTTCCTATTGGTCAGAGAAGTACTTGCAGCTGGGCTAGAGGTGCAGTGTCTTCCCGGGGCCACAGCTTTTGTCCCTGCCCTGGTGAACAGTGGCTTGCCAAATGACCGATTTGTGTTCGAAGGTTTTTTACCTCATAAAAAAGGAAGAAAAACAAGGATAGAAGGACTGGTGGAAGAAGTGCGGACTATTATACTTTATGAATCCCCCCATCGCCTGCTAAAGACCTTAGGACAGCTTGCGGAAGCTTTCGGCGCTGACAGACTGGCTTGTGTGTCCAGGGAGCTCACCAAGCTTCACGAGGAGAACGTTAGAGGTACCTTAGCCGAGTTAATAGATTATTATCAGACCAATACCCTCAAAGGCGAAATTGTCCTTACTGTAGCCGGTAAGAACCCGAAAGCCTAAGGTTAAATCCCATTGACTAGTATGTTATCGACTGAAGAACTTACACTACTTTTAGAGAAGACCCAACAGATTGCAAAGGAAGCCGGAGCTTTTATCCGGCGGGAAAGGCAGCATTTCAGTCTGGCAAATGTGGAACATAAAGGATTCAATGATTTGGTATCCTATGTGGACAAGGAGGCGGAGAAAATAATAGTGGATAGACTTAGTGAGATTCTACCCGAAGCTGGGTTTATCACGGAAGAAGGGACCAATACGACTCAAGCTGAGCAATATAACTGGGTGATAGATCCTCTGGATGGCACCACAAATTTTATCCATGGCGTGCCGATTTTCTGTGTCAGTATAGCCCTAATGGAATATAAGGAGGTAATATTAGGTGTGGTCTATGAGGTGAACCTGCATGAATGCTTCTATGCGATGAAAGGCGGAGGTGCTTTTTGTAATGATACAAGAATCCGGGTAAGTTCGGCCCAGACGCTTTCCGCATCCTTGATTGCGACAGGATTTCCCTATTATAATTTCGATTTGATCGACAAGTATTTGGCAGCGTTGAAGTTTCTGATGCGGTCTTCCCATGGTGCCCGCAGGCTGGGCAGTGCGGCAGTTGATCTTTGCTATGTGGCTTCAGGACGGGTTGAAGGTTTTTTTGAATATAACCTGAATTCCTACGACGTGGCAGCGGGCACACTGATCGTAGAGGAGGCAGGAGGGCAAGTCACTGATTTTTCAGGAGGCAGGGATTTTGTGTTTGGCAGACAGATTTTGGCTACCAATAGAGCGATCCATGAAGAAATCTTAGGTGAATTAAAAACTATCTGGGCATTAGCCTAAGACTTGCTGATGCATGGATAAAGGCCTATGCTCCTCAATAAGCTTGCAATTGCTTAAAAAAACTACGCATAAAAAACGGGTTAATCATTCAAAATGATAGCTTTTGATCGATTAATGGCGTTTGTCAGCGGGCCCTAGCCTAGAAAATAATACCAGACCATCAAACTTAGTATGGATATAGGTATGCCCAGTCCTGCCAATAAAGTGGCCAGCTTGGGTTTTAATCCATATTGGATTGCCACGATGGAGCCCGTGATCATGGGAGCCATACCACTTTCCAGAACAGTTACTTTAAATTCAAGACTGTTTTCGGGCAGGAAATTTCTGTAAATCAACCATACTACCAGCGGTGCCAGCAAAAGCCGGTAGCCCATCCCGAACCAATAGTATTTGGAGCTGAGGGAGTCAAAATCAATAGAGAATTTCAGTCCGATCGCAAAAATAGCCACAGGGGCCATCGTCTTCCCTATCAGGGAAACTATGGGAAGGAGAAATTCAGGAGTTTTCCAACCTAAAATACTCATGGTGATAGTGACCAATAAGAAACTGAATGGTGGAAATCGAAGTATTTTTAGCGGTATGGTTCTTAGATTGCCTTCCTGATGAGAATAGATGGAGCCTACCAGAATAGCTAGAGAGGAGACCAATAAGAACGAGCCTCCCTGGTCTATTAAAAGTGCGATAGGCAATGCTTCTTTCCCATACAACCCTTCTACCACGGGAAACCCCAAAAATGAAGTATTTGCCAATCCTGCCACGATGACTAAACACCCTATGGTCTGATTATCCCACCTTAAAGCTTTTCCAAGCATTCCGAAAATAAGCCAGGAGCCTAGGAAGGTCAGCCAGGCGGACGAGATGGGAAGAAGTAAATTCCAACCAGGTTCGATCTGAGGGATATATAGAAGAGCCAAAGCAGGTAGTACAATATTTAAAAGATATGCATTGACCCACTTGGTGGTTTTTTCTATAGGGAGATTTTGTTGTTTCTGAAGAAAAAGACCCAATAAAAGACATAAAAACGCAATGATAACTCCCGTCATACGGTTTGATGATTATGCTTTGTTTTTAGTAACATTAAAATAATTTCGTATTATTGTATTTTGCTGAATGTCAGCATATTTTTGAGCAAAACAGTACAGATTCCATGAATAAACTTATACCGATTTTTATCAACGGAAGAAAGTGGATTCAGCTTTCACAGCTTTCAAATGAACAATCATCCAAGTTGAGAAGATGGCTCCCGGTAAGCTGTCTGAAGAAAATAGTATTTCAAGGAAGTGAATTTACCGATTGTCTGGATTTTGAGACCTATGAATATTGGTTTCGTACGCACCAGGTGTCAGAGCAAAAACAGGCATTGCTGGACTTCTAGTCCAGTCCTACATTTTTTCTTTTTTCCTCAAAATACTCCCCTAACCCAGGGTAGAAATCACTCTCCACTTCTGGAATACCGTCCAGAATTAATTCCATATTTCCTTCCATAGCGTCAGTATTCACTTGCATAGCTTCCAGAAGATAGATCAAGTCCTCCATACTCAACACCTCATAGCTCCATGACGGATAAAGTATGTAATCATTGCCATAGAAATCCACTGCCTCAAACTGGATTTTGCCATCCAGTGAATGGGCATATATACTGATCTGCTCTCCCCACTGACTTTCTGGGTAGCTCAACTTTACCAATAAAACAGAAGTGGTCTCATCAGTAAAATAGCTTTCTGGATGGAATTTGAAATCAATCATCAGCCAAAAATAGTAAATCCTCAGGATTGGAGAACCCATTCATATATTTGGATTGGATAATCGGGACTTTCGGACTATTTTTGGGCACATTTGCAGGTAGCCCTGTTGGCTATCATTCCATTAAATTTGGCTTTCAAACTCCTGATTATGAAAAGAGATTCGCTTGTTTTCGACCTTATCAACGAAGAAGAAGACAGACAAAAGAGAGGTATCGAATTGATCGCTTCCGAAAACTTCACCAGTAAACAAGTCATGGAAGCCGCAGGGAGCGTGCTGACAAATAAATATGCAGAGGGTCTTCCCAGTAAGCGCTACTATGGTGGCTGCGAGGTGGTGGATAAGATCGAGCAATTGGCAATTGACCGCGCTAAAGAACTTTTCGGTGCCACATGGGCCAATGTACAGCCACATTCAGGTGCCCAAGCAAATGCCGCGGTAATGCTTGCCTGTCTGAAAGCCGGCGATCCTATTTTGGGATTTGATCTTTCTCATGGAGGCCACCTTACCCACGGTTCCCCTGTGAATTTTTCCGGGAAATTATATGAGCCGCATTTTTATGGGGTAGAAGAAGAGACAGGAAGAATCGATTACGATAAGGTGGAAGAAAAGGCCCTTGCCGTTTCTCCAAAAATGATCATCTGTGGAGCATCTGCTTACTCTCGGGACTGGGACTATGCCAGGCTGAGAGAGATAGCTGATGAAGTAGGGGCCATTCTCTTGGCTGATATATCCCATCCATCTGGATTGATAGCAAAAGGTTTGCTAAACGATCCCTTGGAGCATTGTCATATCGTGACAACTACAACCCACAAAACGCTCAGAGGGCCAAGAGGTGGTCTGATCATGATGCGTGAGGATTTTGACAATCCGTGGGGACTTACTACTCCAAAAGGAGAAATAAGAAAAATGTCATCATTGCTTGACATGGGTGTCTTCCCAGGCACACAAGGTGGTCCACTTGAGCATATTATAGCTGCCAAGGCAGTGGCTTTCCAAGAGTGCCTTTCTGACGAATACATGCATTATGTGCTTCAGGTCAAAAAAAACGCATCCGTCATGGCTGATCAGTTCGTAAGTCTGGGATATCAGATCATATCAGGAGGAACTGACAACCACATGATGCTAATCGACCTAAGAAATAAAGACCTTACCGGGAAAATTGCTGAAGAAACCTTGGGCAAAGTGGATATCACCATCAACAAAAATATGGTTCCATTTGACACGAAGTCTCCCTTTGTTACATCCGGAATGAGAGTAGGGACGGCAGCGGTCACTACTAGAGGCTTGAAAGAAGATGATATGGTGAAAATCGTCGGGCTGATAGACAGAGCTTTAATCAATCATGCCAATGACGCTGAATTGGCAAATATCCGTGGCGAAGTCAATACCTGGATGAATCAGTTTCCACTATACTAGAATTTAGATACCACCCGTGGCGTTAGATCAATACCAAGAAGAGGAAGAAGAAGGCGGAATGTCCTTTTTGGATCATTTAGAAGCTTTGCGTTGGCATTTGCTTCGCTCCGTCGCGGCTATACTTATATTGTCGGTTGCGGCTTTTCTGGCCAAAAGCTTTGTGTTCGGAATAGTCATCCTTGGTCCATCCAAGGTTGACTTTGTCACCTACAGGTGGCTGTGTGAAATCAGTGATTATGTGGGGATGCCTGCTCTCTGTATTGATGAACTTCCCTTTACGATACAAAGCAGGCAGATGACCGGGCAGTTTACCATGCACATGACTTCGAGTTTTGTGGTTGGTTTTATTGCCTCATTTCCCTTTGTATTCTGGGAGGTGTGGAGATTTATCAGCCCGGGACTCTATGATCAGGAAAAGAATGCCGCCAGAGGTGCTGTTTTCTTTGTAAGCTTATTGTTCTTCTTAGGAGCTGCCTTCGGATACTATATTCTTGCGCCTCTCTCGATCAACTTCCTTTCCAACTACCAGTTGGATCCTTCTATTCTCAATGAGTTTGATATCACTTCCTATATCTCTACCTTGACCATGTTGGTGCTCGCTTCGGCTATCATGTTCCAGCTACCCGTGGTGGTTTATTTCCTTGCGATGTCAGGCTTGGTGACCTCTAGTATGTTAAAGGCTTACAGAAGACATGCAATAGTGGTTATCTTGATATTATCAGCGATCATTACCCCTCCGGATGTCATCTCTCAGATTTTAATATCCATGCCGATTTTGGTGCTGTATGAAGCTGGGATACAGATAGCTAAGAGATTGGAGAAGAAAAGAGCAAAGAGAAGAGCCCAGGAAGATATAGACGATGCGCTTTAAATATAGACGCTAGACTTAAGTATCAAGTAGCTGGATTTTAGAAGAAAGAGCCCAGAGAAAAGATGTCAAGTTCGAGGCTTTAGATTAAAAGAGTTAATTGAAAAACCTAAAAAATTAAAGACAAGATATGAGGCATTAATTACTAATGTCTTTTGTCTAACGTCTTGTGTCTTCAAAGAATTATGGCAAAGAAAATAGCAATAGGTGGTGACCATGCAGGTTTTGAATACAAGGCCAAATTAATAATCAAATTGGAATCCCAAGGATATGAGGTAAAGGACTTCGGGCCATTCTCCGATGCCTCTGTGGATTATCCGGATTATGTACATCCTTTGAGTTCGGCTATAGAGGCTGGAGAATATGAGCTGGGCATCGTAATCTGCGGAAGTGGTAACGGAGTTGCCATCACGGCAAACAAGCACCAGGGAATCCGTGCGGCACTATGCTGGAATGAGGAACTGGCATTGTTGTGCAGACAGCACAACAATGCCAATGTACTTGCGCTACCAGCCAGATTTATTTCTTATGAATTGGCGGAAAAACTAGCTGAGATCTTCCTGACTACCGAATTTGAAGGAGGAAGACATCAAAATCGGGTAAATAAGATCGCCTGTAGCTAAGTGTGGTAGGATGCTGGATGTCCGTTGTAGGATGAAAAACTTTTATGTATTAGTGCTTAGCAAAGTCGATTAATGGATTTATGTCTCCTTGGTCAGCATTTTTTAGGGCAGAAATATATGCTTTTCTCGTTTCGTCCGCTTTGACCATATTTGATTTATTCCATGAGAAGATTTCTTCTTTAAATATGGATTCCATGATGATATCTGCCATCAGTCTTGAATGCCGTCCATTCCCATTTGGGAAACAATGAATTGCAACTATTCTGTGTTTGAAACGAATAGCTATTTCATCTGGCTTAAAAACATTATGCTCGATCCAATATTTAGTATCGTCAATCAGCTTTTTTAACTCTACTCCAATCTGATTCCAAGGTATTCCAAGATTTTTATTACTCCTCCTAAATTCTCCAGCCCATTTCCAGACATCTCCGTACATTTTTTTGTGTAAATTTCTGATGAATTTTTCTGTTAGGATTTTTTCCGTTTTTAGATTTGTATGGATTGTCCACTCCACAGCTTTTTCGATGTTTAGCTGCTCGAATTCATCCAACTCTTTCTGGGTAGTAATTGAACTAATCTAAAGTCCTTCTTTTTCATCTTCATCAATTGGAGTCTGTCCCTCACCATATTGTAGTTCTAATCCCATATTGATTTTCTCATTTCTCTCTTGATTTCAGCAGTCAATTCCTTAATTGATTCAATGACCTTCTCTTCCTTGATACCCTGGTTTTCCAATTGCATATTCTGATTTGTTCGCAAGACAATTTTACGAGCTAATTTTTCAGCATGTTTATTTACTAGATTGTCTATTGTCTCATCTTTTGGGACGAATCCATATACAAATTGCAAATCCAATGCCTCTCCCAATTGCCTCAGCGTTTTTAGGTTTATAGAGCCCTTTTCTTCACTTTCCTCAATTCTTTTCACACCTTGTCTGGTCATATTCAGCCTTGAACCTAATTGTGCCAAAGTCATATTGAGAGCAGTGCGAATTGTGTGGATCCAACCTCTTGTAGGAATCTTAGTTTCCTTTGCAGTGTGAAAAGTTTTCAGTTTTTGGTCCAGTTGCTCGATTAGGAGTTTATTTTTATTTCTCATTGTCCTGTAAACAAATGTGGTTACAAATATATAAAAATGTAAATATAAGTATTTACAATATAGCATAAAGTCAATGAATAAGTTGACAAATAATGATAAAAGTCAATGAAAATGATTACAAAAGACTTAGGAATGCGAGGCGAGGCTTTCTTAACCGGCAGTCTTCAAAGGTAGAAGACACGAGAATAGGGTGAACAAAATCGCCTGTAGCTAAGTGTGGTAGGATGCTGGATGTCCGGTGTTATACACAAAAAAGCCAAACTTGATAATTCAGGTTTGGGCTTTTTCTTTCGAAACCCCGAGTGTAGCGGAACCTTTTTATTTTGCTTGTTTATGGCAAAACGGATAGTATTGGTTTATGAAATGTACTTTTTGTACTTTGAAAGTAGCTTTCCAAAATCGTTAAACTGACAAATGAACAAGGGATTGATCCTATTGAGTACTGTTGCCTTCATTTTCCAAGGAATAGCGTCTTTTGGGCAGTCACAGACTTATTTATCGCTTTACAGGGATCAGTTGCCCTATTTTCAAGAGTTGATCACCGGCGCACATTATGAAGATCCCCCAAACAGCTATGTTGGACATCCATACCTATATGGCCGTGATTTTCAGGATGGCATTCTCACGATCAATAATGTAAGCTACACTGATGTGCCGCTTTTATATAATATGCATGAAGATGAATTGGTTACCTTTCATCCGATATACCTGAAGAAGATCAGGATAAAACCAGAAAAGGTAGAAGAGTTTCAAATGGAAGATGGGGGGCTTTTTCGGCGGTTTTCTGAAAACCCCAATTACCCACCTCATAAAAATGGGTTTTATGAGGTAGTTTCTGATGGGATGATTAAAGTATTAGTAAAGCATTATAAGAAAAAGACAGTTTACAGGGAGACAGGAAGAGTGACTTATACCTTTTTGGCCTCAGAGGATTTTTTCTATTGGTGGAGCGGGGAATTCGCACAAATAAAGAATGGGAATCAGGCGATGAAGGCACTTGGGCTTACTAAAAAAGACATCAGACATTTTATCAGGACTCAGGGGCTAGATCGGAATTTAAGCCTTCAGGAGTATTTGGTTCGCCTTGTCAATCTAAGCCAGAGTCCAGAAGTGGAATTTTCCGGGTTTGCGAAACAGAAAGGCTATGACAACTAGAGGGCTAATGTTAGATGCGATATCCTTCGATTTTAGAGCAGGACAACTGTGCTTTTTTGTTGTAGCTTTAAGTTTCATCATCGGGTGTAGGGAACCATATAGCCCGGAAATTCTTCCTAAAGATGTAAAGGTATTGGTAGTAGAAGGATACTTGGATACAGAAGGCTTGCCAAGTATTTTGAGATTGAGTTTTACCAAGAATTTGGATGCTGAGGTAGATGAGGGGTTTCCAGAAGCTGAAGTTTACCTAAAAGCCGATTCGGGTGCTGAATTTCCTTTAACGGACATCGGAAACGGAGAATTTGAATTTGCTCAGGATATTCCTGAAGAAATGCAATATACCCTTCACATCGTCACCGAGGAAGGTAAAACATATACCTCGGAAAAGCTCTCACCGATCCTTACGCCCGAAATTGCAGAACTGGGTTTTGAAAAAGACGAAGAGGGAGTAGAGATTTTCATTAGGACCAAAGGCGGACAAAATGCGGAATACTTTATGTGGGACTATGAAGAGATCTATTCGTTTCGACCTGCTGTCCCCACCTACTTCAAATACGATGCAGCAAGTAAGGATATTGTCTATTTGGAAGAAAACGAGCGGACAGATATCTGCTATAGAGAGGGGACAAATGAAGAACTGATTTCCGAGACCTCCATTAGGTTTCAAGAGGACGTAGTATTTCGGAAGAAGTTGATAAAAATCTTCAATGGGGATGAGCGCCTATCGATGAAGTACAGTGTACTGGTTAGCCAAAGGGCTATCTCGAAAGATGCGGAGGAGTTTTGGAGGATTCTTAATAAAAACTCTACTGAATTGGGCTCGATCTTTAGCCCACTTCCCTCAATTATGCCTAGTAACCTCAGACAGGAAGGGAATCCTGATGCTCCGGTAATTGGGTATGTAAGTATGGGGATTATACGTCAGCAAAGACTTTTTATCAGTTTACGTGAGGTGATGCCATGGCAGGTAGCTGATATTCCTGAATATTTCCAGTGTCAGGTATCTGATGATACCATTCCGATCAGCGCCTATGAGGAGTTTTTTGGAAGTGGGGATTTTGTGCCTGCCACCCCCATTTCTGTTCCTGGGGTTCCCTACATCGTAGGCTATCAGGGAACGGAAAGGCGCTGTGCCGATTGCACGCTAAGAGGAACAAATGTAAAACCTGATTTTTGGGATGATTGAATAGGTCAAGGGAAAAATGATGGACTTTTAGCGATTCTTAAATGAAAAGCTTAGAAAGAAATAGTATTGTTTCAAAAATCGAAAGGAGGCTGTCTCATAGCTCATAATTGTTACATTGAGCGAAGTCGAAATGGGCTTAATTAGCTTATAAAAGGCTTCGACTTCGCTCAGCCTGACAAGAAAACCTACTTATGAGACAGCCTTCTTAGGTTCTTTTGCATTGGATGCAGGTTTGCTATATTCATTACAGCATATGGTTTTTACAAACTTGTTTTCCCGTTAGCTACCTCGCTTGCCAGAATCAGGGCATTATATAGGTTTGCGATTTTTCCGGATTTGGAGATTTCTGAAAGAGACTTTACGGTTCCATCCACATCCACTGTTATGCTGGGAGAAATCCCTGATTCCATGATGATTTTCTTTACTTGGGCGGCGCTTAAACCAGGAAAATAGGACCTGATCATCGCAGCTACGCCGGCCACCGCTGGAGCTGCCATAGAGGTGCCTCCCTGGAATTCATATGAATCACCTGGCATAGTAGAATAGATTTTGTCTCCAGGGGCAAAGATATCTACGCTCTTTTGGCCATAGTTGGAAAACACAGCGATCATATTAGGCCCATAAGCTGAGGTCAGTGCCCCTACAGTCAGGTAGTTGCTGGCTATTTCTTGGGATTGATCGTTCGGGAAATTATGATTTTCCGAAGAGTCAAGATTATTTCCATCATTTCCTGCGGCATGGACAAATAGTACATCCTTGGCAGCCGCATAGCTTAGGGCATCATATACCCATTCTGAGTTGGGAGAAAAACCTTTTCCAAAACTGGCATTGATCACTTTGGCGCCGTTGTCAGCCGCATACCGTATGGCCAGAGCTATGTCTTTGTCATATTCATCCCCATTGGGGACTGCCCGGATGGCCATGATTTTCACATTTTTTGCCACTCCATTTACCCCTTTCTTATTGTTCCGGGTGGCAGCGATGATGCCTGTTACATGTGAGCCATGACTTTCGCCTTGATCTCGAAACATAGGGTTCCCGTTCCCATAGCCAGTATCAGACACGTCATAAGGGTCGTCCCCCACCGGGGTTCTTCCGTTGAAGTCCACATTTAGATTATAATTAAGCTGTGCTTCATAGTACTCAATCCCATTTTGCAAGTCTTTTATAGCATCTGGAATATCCTGTCCCATCGCCGCGACTTGCATAAGCATTCCTACCACCCCTTCTTCCTGCGCATTTTTGGGAGTGTAGTTTTCTAAGTCTTCGAGGGAATACACTTCCTTGCCCAGTGCCTCTTGTATATTTCGGTTAGCCATGCTGACCAACTGTTCGATTTGCTTGATCTGAGGCAAGGTAGCCTGAGCCTCGCCAAGCTTTTCGTCCAATTGCGACTTAGCTGATAGCTGATAAGCATCATCTCCGATTTTCAACCTCAGTATCCTGGCCATTTCCAGTTGCTCATTGTAGGATTCACCGAGAAAGTTATAGCCATGTATGTCATCCACATAGCCGTTTCCGTCGTCATCTATCCCGTTCCCCGGCTTTTCACCTGGATTGGTCCAGAGAATATCCTTGATGTCCTCATGATCCAGATCAATACCTGAGTCAATCACCGCTACGATCACCTGCTCGCCTTTTTTCTTTTTCAAAAGTTCGGTGTAAGCACGATCCACGCTCATCCCGGGAATGGTGTCTTTATGTAGATCTAGATGCCCCCAGTGTCTGGATTGCTGATCGGTGAGTTCGGCTACTTTGGGACTGGTATTGGTATAACTGATGGGTGGTGCTGTCAATACTAATGAGGAATTACATCCCATCACGAGCAGGCCTATGCCTAGTCCTGCCAAAATTTGGATCTTGCTTTTAATCATAGTTAAAAGTAACGCCCGCACTTCAAAAAGTGTGGATTTTTACCTGTTAAAAATGGTGAAGTGATATCGGATTTACATGAATGGCTAAGGCGAATAATCTAAAGAATACTGTCTATATACTATAGTTGCTACTCAATATCCTAAGGGAGTCTTGATGAAAGTGTGGGCTGTTATGCAGTTATTATTTTGTCATAGACCTGGGAATTATCAAGCACACTCTTTGTCGTCTGGGCTCCTGAGATAGTTTAGGGGGCAATTATTTCCCTATCAACTTCTCCAGTCTGTTCATCATTTCATCTTTCTCCTTGAGCATGCGCTCATATAAGGCGATTTTTTCTTCGTGGAGTTGAATGATTTTCTCAGCTGGGTGAAAATTGATTGTTCCTTTATTGAAAGCATTGTCAAATGCGTGATCACCGAATGAATTTGATATAAAATTCACTGCCTGTTCCTCGTCAAAATTCTGGAATGCTTCTACGGGAAGCTTGAGTACTTCAGCGATCTGTGAAAGCAGACTTGCTTCGATTTCTTCTTTTTGCTCTAGCAAGGAGATTTTCTTTTGGTTCCAATCCTCCCCAAGCTCATAGGCCAAAGCTTCCTGCTTGATTCCCAGCATTTCCCTGAAGCGTTTGACATTACGGCCTTGATGGATTTGTTTGGATGGGGAGTCGGTCATGATTTACTTCTTTTTAGTACTATTTGGGAAGTCCTGCCCTGCAGGCAAGAACAGGCTGAGATTGATTGCTGTCTTAATTCAAATTTAAACCTTTCCGGCATTAGATGCAGGAATGGAGATTCATTTTCCTAGGTAAAATAGGGATTTGGCAGGGATAATTTATGCGATTACCTAAAAAACCGGACAAGCTCTGTCGGAAGATACTTTAAAGTAGGATGATGGATGTGGATTGCAGAAGGAATCACAATCATCTGAATTTCCCAAGAAAAAGTACTCGACGAGCTATATTTTGGTGGGCTGTTGCATAGGGAGAAGATTATGGGGAGGTAGTATGCTTTCTATGAACCTTTAAAATAGGAATTGCAAATTCAAGGGGATATAAAGCATGGTTACAATCTATCCTGAGATGGAGATAAAGTCGGTTGTTGCAAACTCTTAAAAGCATTGCTTAGAAAAAAGATCTGCATTAAATTTGGGTTTTTGATTTTGTTACTAATGATGAAGTTTTTATAAAAATATAGAAAGACTAGCCAGCTGGTCGGGAGTGTTTCCAGTAAATATTTTTTGCAAGCAGATTTTAATTTATAAGTATTTTGGCCTTTCTATTGGCTGATGATACTTTTGAAATCCAATCAACATGTAATGCGTCTTTTCTTATCATTACAAATTAATGGCATCAAATTATTAATGCTGCCGATATATAGTAAGTATACTTATTTCAGCTACGGTGAATTTGAAATTTCACCCTTTTCTCTGATACCACCGAAAACTCACATACCCAAAACCTACCAATCCCCAGAAAATAGCCATTAAAGTCAGGTTGTAAATGCTCATGGCTACCATGGCTATCACAGCTATTCCTAGAGCGATGGCTGGAAAATAAGGGTATAGCGGCACTCGAAAAGGCCTCTCTAAATCTGCGTGATTTTTCCTTAAAGCAAAGAATGCAATCATAGAGACAATGTAAAGTGTCAAGGCTCCAAAGCATGCAATGGTAATGATTTCCCCGGTTTTACCAGTCAGCAATGCCAAAATCCCAATTCCCATGTTTACGATTAAGGCATTTACCGGAGTCTTGGTTTTCGCATTTACTTTCCCCACAAAAGGTGTGACATATCGCTCTCTTCCCAGTTCCAAGGTGGATCGCCCTGCAGCCAAGATGATTCCATGAAAGGAGGCCACCAGCCCAAAAAGACCAACCGTAATCAATAGATGATATAGGATATTGCTTTCGCCTACGATCCTGGCCAAAGCCAGCGGAAGGGGAGAATCTGAGGGCTCCACGCTTCCCGGAGGATAGACGATAGCCTCCCAACCTGCAACTCCAATAGAAGAAGTGAAGGTCAGCAGACATAAAATCACCAGGGTCAGAATCGCCGAACCGAACCCTATCAGAATATTGCGCTGCGGGTTTTTGGCTTCTTCTGCCACATTTGCCACGCCTTCTATTGCCAAGAAAAACCAGATCGCAAAAGGGATAGCGGCGAAAGCTCCTCCCCATCCATTTGGAAGAGCATTGTGGGTCAGGTTTTCAAATTTGAATTCGGTAAAGCTGACTCCGGAAAAAAGCAGCAATTCTGCCACAGCGATAATGGTAATGACCAGTTCGAAGTAGGCGGCAAACTTCACCCCGGAGATATTGATTGCCGTGAAAATCAAATAGGCTGTTATCGCGATAGTGGTAATATTGATATCCGGGAAAAAGACATTGAAATAGGCACCTATTGCAGCAGCTATGGCCGGTGGAGCGAATATAAATTCTATGCTCTGAGCCATTCCAGCCAGAAATCCCCAGTTTTTACCTAATCCCAACCGTGCATAATCAAAGGCTCCTCCGGCTTTGGGAATGGCGCAGGCCATCTCTGTATAGCTGAAGGTGAAAGTGACATACATGATGATGATAAAAAGGGTGGCAACAGCCAGGCCAAGGGTTCCTCCTTCGGCCAAACCGAGGTTCCAGCCGAAGTACATTCCAGAGATGACATAACCCACGCCCAGCCCCCAAAGCATAAATGGCCCCAGCGTGCGTTTTAATTCAGTTTTTTCCTGATTCATTTTTTAGGAGATGATGGTCAAAAGTATCCTTCAAGAGGACACCGGAAAGTTTCAATCTCAGTGCTTCTGAGCATAAGAAAGCGAGTTTTTCCGCCGCATACGCATAGGGCAAACCGCCGGTTCGGATATTGGAAATGCAGTTTCGTTTTTCGTCTGTATTTCCTGCTTTTGGGTTGTATGTCAAATAAATCCCCATGCTATAGGGGGAACTCAAACCGGGTCTTTCCCCGATCAGGATAATGGAAATTTTACTGGAAAATAGTTCTCCTATTTCATCGCTGATGGCTACTCTTCCTTGCTTTACAATGGAAATAGGAGCCAGGGAATGGCGGTTGATTCTAGGTAAGAACTCCTGTAAAAAAGGAATCGCATGCAGGGGAATAGCATTGGCACTAAGTCCATCTGCCAGAATGATGGAAATAGCTGTCGCTTCGGATTTTGAGCTTTTGATGAGAGTGATAGACTCTTTACTCAACTTTCTGCCCAAATCGGGTCTTTTGATATAAGTTTCCCGATTTTCTGCCTGACTTGTCAGAGTGATGCTGGGAAGTTTTAAATCCTGGATTGCAGATTCAAGGGAATTAGTATCCAAACTGGCCCAAACGGCATCTTTTGCCAAGGCGTGATCTTTTCGGAATTGAAGCAATTCCTGGGTTTTGAGGCTTCCGCCCGTTCTTCCCAAGGCAATTCGGGCATCGGTAAAGTCTTTTAGCTTTTCCCAAGGGTTGGACACATCGCTCATAGGTTCAACAATTTATTCCCTTTGACCTCGAGAACTTTACCTGAAGCATCCGTCAGATTCATTTTGAGCAGCCATTCCTCAAATTCCGGTGCTCTTTTCAGTCCCAAGACCTGTCTAATGTAGAGTTGATCGTGAAAGGAAGTACTTTGGTAATTCAGCATCACATCATCCGCACCGGGGATTCCCATGATAAAATTGCATCCGGCTACGCCCAGCAGGGTCAGCAGATTATCCATATCATCCTGATCAGCGTCAATATGATTGGTATAGCAGATATCACAACCCATAGGCAAACCCATCAGCTTGCCACAAAAATGATCTTCCAATCCCGCCCGGATCACTTGTTTGCCATCGTAGAGATATTCCGGCCCAATAAAACCGACCACAGTATTGACGAGTAGTGGATTGAATTTTCTGGCGACAGCATAAGCGCGAACTTCGCAGGTTTGCTGATCCACACCATGGTTGGCATTGGCAGAATGCGCACTTCCCTGACCAGTTTCGAAATACATAAAATTATCTCCAATACTGCCTCTGTTCAATTCCTTCCCGGCCTGATGGGCTTCTTCCAAAGTTTCCAGATTAAAACCGAAGCTTGAGTTTGTCGCTTCCGTGCCTCCAATGGACTGAAAAACCAGATCTACCGGGGCTTTTCTTTCCATCAATTGCATAGTGGTCGTCACATGGGAGAGGATGCAGGTTTGGGTAGGAATATCGTATTGGAGCCGGAGTTTTTCCAACATTTCCAGCAAGCGAAGGGTAGTCTCTTCTGAATCTGAAACCGGATTGATCCCGATCACCGCATCGCCTACTCCGTAAAGTAACCCATCGATGGTGCTGGCCATGATTCCCTTGGCATCATCAGTGGCATGGTTGGGCTGGAGACGGGTAGAAAAATGACCTTTCAGGCCTAAGGTATTTCTGAATTTGGTGATGACTCTGATTTTAGATGCAGCAAGGATCAAGTCTTGATTTGCCATGATTTTGCTGACGGCCGCTACCATTTCCGGGGTTAGTCCTGAGGATATTTGAGCTATTTTGAATCCGTCAGTTTCGTATGCTAAAAGCCAATCCCGAAATCCTCCGACAGTCAGATGAGAAATGGACTGAAATGATTTAGCATCGTGAGATTCAAGTATTAGACGCGAAATGGCATCTATTTCAGAAGGGATGATTTCTTCGCTGAGAAATTGTTTTAAAGGGATATCTGCAAGCACCAGTTTTGCAGCGATTCTTTCCTGTTCATTTTTGGCCGCCAAATCAGCCATTTGATCCCCTGATTTTTCGGGAGAAGCCTTTGCCAAGACGGTTTTGAGGTCATCAAAGGTATAGTTGAAATTGCCGACGGTGTGCTGATAAACCATCTAATTAAAGTGGGGATTTATTGGGGGATATGCAATATGGAGCAGAATATTTTATGGAATTAGTAATATCGAAGGAAGAATCTTCAAATTACTCAAGAGGAAGATTTGGCTGATTGGATCAGGTTTTTATAATGAAGGGCTTTACGGAAATCAGGTTTCAGTTCTAACGCTTTTTCTAAACAAGTCAATGCTTCTTCGAATGATGAAATGCTACAAAGAACAACTGCTTTTTCTGTCAGTATTTTATAATCTTTTGGGTAGATCTGAAGGATGAAGTTGAATTGCTCCATGCATTTGTTTACCTCTCCAGATGCGAGGAAATTTAAACCTAAAAATTGTCGATATTCTTTGTTGTCCGGCATCAGTGCCAAAGCTGTTTTGAATGCTTTTTCGGCCAACCCATGATTACGAAGTTCATATTCACATTTGCCAATTAGAAACCAGTGTTCTGGATTGTCCCTGTTTTCCATCTGAGAAAGATATTCAAGAGCAATCTCAAATTCCTGAGCCAACATATATGTTTTGGCCAGTTCTAATAGGAATTCCGGTACAGCCTTTAGTTTGATAGCTTGTTTCCAAAAACGAATAGCCTCAGGATATTTTTTTTGGTGAGTTGCCAGTTTGGCAAGGCTGATATAGGCGCTCGTATAATTCGGGTTTAAGTTGATTGCTTTCTGGTAATAGTTTTCAGCTTTTGCTAAATCTCCTTTCATAGCATAGCTATTCCCAGTATTTAGATAGTAAACTGGTTTTTTTTCGATTTTAACAGCCTGATTAAAATATTGAATAGCCGTTTCAAAGTCTTGCTTTTGATGGTAAAGAAGTCCCAGATTGTTAAGGGATGTTGCATTTTTCGGGTTCTTTTCGAGAGCCTTATGATAACTTTCTTTCGCTTTTTCCAGCTCTCCGTTCATAAAGAATTGGACAGCTTGGTTATTAAAGTCTTTAGATTGATCCGTATCCATTTTTTCAGAAAATTTCGTCTTTTATATCCCTTGCTAAGCCTACTGCCATATTGACCACATCCAGATCGGGATAAATCACCTCTAGGTCATCAAAGGATAAAGCAAAAGGCTCACCCTCTTGGTAATGGATAGGGAACACTATTCCAAATTGTATATCTGGACCCCATTCGTAAGATGCCAGATTGTGTCGCCAAGTTTCCGAAACCGAGAGAAAGCCTACACCGAGGCTTGCCCTTGCAAAGGCATTTATCCCGAAAACGAACTTAGGATTGACAGTAATCCTACCACTTGCGTCTATAGTCAGGCCTGTTTGTGGGCTCCAGTTGACATCTACAGAAGCCAAAGCTTGACCTTCTAAGCCTAGAGAACCTTCGAGTTCTATACCTCCAGTTAAACTTGCAATTCCGGCGCTTACTCCCAAGCTCAGGTCTCCTCTTAAAGTTAGTCCTGCGTCCGCCGGAATTACAAATTCACCATGACCATTCAGCGTTGTTTCTTCTTCATGGGCAGGGTTGTAGGTAATTTCTGCCGACATATTTTGTAAAGCTCCCGGACCAAAACCAGCAGTGAAATCAAGGCCTCCCCCTATTTGGGCTACTAGCCCAATACTTCTAGGCCCTAGTGGAATTGCAAATATTGGGATTTCGATTGTTGGAACACGGAATAGATTTCTATTGATTTCTCTTCTGCCGAAAACTTCGTATTCATCAGAAGAAAGTCTGGCTGTCACCTCCAATTCACCATTTGGAAGGAATTGTACTTCCGCAGTGGCTGCCAGCCATGGGGTTATTTGAAGGGTTAGACTTCCTCCACCAAAAATCAGTATTTCGTCAGTAGGATCACCTGTTGGTTGACCTTCTTCACCGATTGACCTATTGGTGGCGGTTACATTTATTCTACCGGAGAGCATGCCGCGGCTGTATGCTGCATCACCTTCTATTGTCAATGCCCCATCCTCGTAGGTCACAGTTAGGGTTGAATTGATTCCAGGGATATCCGGTTGGGCTGTGCCTGAAACAAATACATGATACTCTTCTTCTCCGTTTTGTTTGGAGACTCTTGCTTCTACGCTACCTCCTGAAATGCCCGGAACCTCACTGCTGAGGTTAAAACTACCACCAATGGAGAAGCCATTTTCGCCGTATTCGATAGACATTCTGCCTTCTTCAATGCCCGGAATATCCAATTCAGCTACCCCTTCAGCCGAGAATAAGTTCTCGCTATAAGTGGCAGTGATTGTTGCACTTTTGACCCCCCTGATTTTACCTTCTGGAATTCCGATAGTACCGCCTATGGTCCAGATTTGATTTTTATATTCTACCCTGATTTCTGCTGGATCGAAAAGCTCTGAATCAAAATTAAATGCTCCTTCCAGCTCGAATCCTCCAGCTGTAGATGCTGCCGCACCAATATGACCTTCGCCGACGCCTTGGATTCCGAAGTTGACAAGGCCTTCTATGCCAAGACCTCTCCTACTACTTGCAAAAAGCGTAAGACTTGATTGTCTCAGCTCAAAAGGAGAGGGAAATGAAAAATCTGTACCCAAAAAGGTTTTCGAAATCTGAATATCACCGTTTTCAAAAAGTAAGTCCAGTTCAGTATTTTGAATGAATGGGATTGAAGGAAGTACTTTTCCTACAATTCTTACTCCTCCTTCTTCATACTCTATGGAATTTATTTCTATTGGACTAAACTGTCTAGCAGCAATATTTCCAGCACTTATTATCGAATTTCTAGCAGCAGCTTCCCCTTCTACATTGTCCACATATCCGGCAAATTGTGCTCCGGGGAGTTTTTTTATTTCAACGGTTCCGCCCGTGGCCCGAATTAGAGGGTTTTCACTGGGGAATTCTAATACAAAGTGGCCAAGAACTTCACTAGTTGGATCATTATAGAATGTCTTACTTGTAATTACCCAAGGCCTAAACCAATTGCGTTCATTTCTATTAGGGGAATTCGTCCTACCATTCCAACTGAAAACCTTGCCTACTTGGTAGTATCTTCTAGGGAAAACCAACATTTGCCCCTCGGATCCAAGCTCACTCATGTTGACTGGAATAATATGCTCTAGATGATCTCCTTGCTCTATTTGCGATCTGATCCAATATTTGTCAGTTCCCACCCTCCTTGGACCTCCTCCAGCACTAAAATCATTAAAAATTAGATCATATTTATTTTTAATTTGTCTGATTTTATCCTCATCTCTGGATGCCTCAGATATTCGAGGTATAGAAGCTTCTATCATTGCCAGAGAATCTTGTTGTCGCAAAGATTGACGGATTTTAGATTCTACGGACTCCCTTATAACTTCCCCGGAATTAACATTTGAATTGGGCTCAAGTAGTTCTAGATTATCAATTTGGTTAACCGAAGTGTCTTCAGGGTAACCTGAGATTTGCATTTCTACAATATGATCAACTTGAAAGTGCTTCGGAGACCTTCCTCTAATGTCCCATTTAGGGATAATTGCTTCTCTAACTACATTTTCTAAAGTTCCGGTTAGAAAGGTGTTGTCTGAATTTCTAACCTTATAAGCATAGATGGTGTGGCTTCCAGACCGAGAAGTTTCCACAGCATTTGCCTGATTGTGTTTTTCCAAAAGAATTCTTCTGATCTCCGTGGAATCTAATTCTCTCCTCCAAATATCCCTTTGGTTTACTCCAACTCGACTCCCTGAATAGTTTTTCTTTCTTCTTAACCTGTGTTGTTGGTAAAGCACTTCTCTTCCCCCAGTTGTTTTAAATGCGGTAACTGGAATACTGGAGTACGTTATAGTATGATTTGTATTGTTTACTAAACCGGTTGAAAGTTGTCCTGGAGAACTTGGGGTTGGAGCAGCCTCAACTTCCCCTTCCATTTGCACAACAGGCGTTCTTTTCACTTCAGCCCCTCCCTGCTGCACCGTATGCGTCAATTCATGTGCAAGGAGATGCTTGCCTTCCGCAGTTTCCGGCTGGTATTTTCCTTGGTTGAAATACACATCGCTGCCATGCGTAAAGGCCTGTGCTCCCATGGCGCTGCTCATCTGCGCCGCATTGGCGTCTGAATGAATTCTCACGCCACTGAAATCCGCACCGATTTTACTGCCCATTTCGGATTGAACTGGCGCAGGAAGGTTTTGGCCGCCACCTTTGGAACTTGAAATCTGCGCAGAAATAGAGGGTGAGGCTGTCATGCTGCCATCTGGGGAGAGTTGAATGCTTTCTTCCTCCTCTTTGGATCGTTGTAAGATGTTTGAATTTTTAGGAAAAAGCTGAACCGTTTCTTCTTCCTCTTCCATGGCACTCAGCTGCAGGAAAGACCCACTGGCAGAAATAGGCATCATCTGAAGAGACTCCTCCTCTTCTTCGGGTTGCATCTGAAAAGAATCCGAACTGCCGGGATTCATGGCTAAAGCGGGTTCGGATTGGGTCGGTGCCATTGTCACATGATTGGCGACCGATTCGGCTTCCCGCTCATATTTATCTCCGGGTCTGCCGATTTTTAAGCTTGGCTGAATGCTAAGCGATGCCGGGCCATTATGAAATGACGAAGGCAAAGGCTTACGTTCAGCTGCTGCGCTCATTATTTTTTGGTTTCGGTTTTCATAGGAGAGGCGGCTGCCAAAGGTGTCATGGGCTCCTGTTCCTCTTCCACAGGGCTCATTTTCACTTCAGGCTTTTTCTCTTCTTTTTCTTCCAAGAGGATGACCTCCTCTTTCTCAGGCTCCTGGTCGGCTTTTTTTCTGACTTTCTTCCTCATAATGTTCTCCCCATTTTGTGATATTCTCTTCTGATTCCTTCGCGTACATCTCCCAGCATGACCTGGTTGCTTCCTTTGTCCAGAGCTTTGAGCAAACTGTGCTGGATCACCTGCACTATCGAGCCGCCGGACAGCTCATAGCTTTTAGCCAATTCCTGAAAATTAATCCGCTTGTCCAGCTCGACTTTTTCCGGAAATCCTTTCTGCCATAGTTTTTTCCGCTCCTCGGGTTGTGGCATCGGGAAAAATACTGACGCCTGAAAACGCCTCATAAATGCCTCGTCCATGTTGCTTTTGAGGTTGGTGGCCAAAATCACCAAACCATCATACTCTTCGATACGCTGCAGCAAATAGGAAACTTCCTGGTTTGCGTAGCGGTCGTGGGAATCGGAAACCGATGTTCTCTTCCCGAAAAGCGCATCTGCCTCATCAAAAAATAGAATCCAGCCTTTGCGCTCTGCCCTGTCAAAAATTTTTGACAGGTTCTTTTCGGTTTCCCCTATATACTTGGACACTATTCTGGACAGATCAATTCTGTAAACATCCAGTCCTAGCTTTTTGCCTAATAGGGTGGTGGTTAGCGTCTTTCCGGTGCCCGGTGGGCCATAAAACAAAGCTTTGAAACCAGGTTTTAGCTTCTTGTTCATTCCCCAAGACTGGAGCAACTGGTCTTTGTGCTTCAGCCAAATTTCTATCTCCCTTAGTTCCTCTTCGGTATGTGGATTGAGCACCAAATCTTCCCATTCCATTTCAGTTTGGAGAAGTTGGGCTGGGAAATTAGCACTGAAATCAGGTTTGCGAACAGTTCCGCTGGTGATTTCCTGGAGCGTATCCCGGTTGATAATCAAGGTGCCGTTCAGATAGGGCTCATCGATATCGGTATCACTGAGTTGAAGGTGACCTTCTTTAAAAAGCCTGGAATTCTTATCGAATAGGTTCAAATACTGAAATCTCTTTTCCAGATTGCTTCCGGCAAGTATGAAAAGCACTGTCTCGCCCGTGGGGATAAAACCATTATGGTTTTTGCCTTTCCGTCCACCAAATTCTGTGAAAATCTGCTGTGTCAGCTGGTTTTTCCCCATAAACATATCCAGCATCTGGGGCTTGATGTGTGGGACAGCTGACAAAATCAAAAGAAATCGCTCGGCTGTCGTAAGGTTTAATTTTTTAGTAAAGAGTGCATAAGCTCCATAAGGTTCCATGAATTCTGGAGCAGGAAGTTCCAGTACATCCCGTACTTGGTTTCCGGGCTTAGCATTCATAGCCGATCGTGCTTTCAAAATACTTTGAAGCCAATCCAACTCCTGCTGTATGGTGCTTGCATTATGTTTTGTTGCCATTACCATTCCACTGATATTGTTTCTTCCATCCAGGGCAATTTGATGATGCCTATACTCCATGGAAGTCTGTCCAGAAGTATGTCAAAAGCCATTCGCTGAATGTGTAGTTGATAGCCTTTATGCACTTTTTTTAGAATCCCTTCTCTGGCGAAAAACCCTTCGGATACCATCTTTCCTGATTTGCTTTTTAAGGCCGTCCACTGAGTGGCCATGCTTTCCAAAAGAAGGTTTGTTTCGTTGAGGATTTTTGGGTCTAGCTCTCCCGTGAAGTCAATAGTTTCCGCAGTTTCCAAACCGCATAAAATTTTATTCAGAAGCAAGTCCTGCTCTTCCCATTCCAATTGCTCGGGCATCATGGACTGGAGAACGATAGCAGCAGTGGATTTTGCAGAATCTGAAACGAATTTTCCGTTTTTCACAAATCCTAGATTTGTGAAAAATCTGGGTAAAAATGCCGCGGTCAACACTAGTCCAGCATTGTGGATAACTTTTTTTTCATCCTCTTTAAAATTGAGGTGTTTTAATGCGGATTTATCTTGATTTTCCTGGTTGATGAGAAGGTTTTCGGTTGTGAATAAGTTTTTTTTGTCCGAAGTTATCTGCACTATTGATGCATAGACTTTATCCCAAAAATCTCCCCATTCAGTTTCAAAAAGGATTTTTCTTTGTTTATAAATTTTTTGAAGTTCCCGCTGAAAACTTTGTTTTTCTTCTTTTGTATAGCTTGATCGCTGCTGAAATGTTATCCACATTAACTTGATTAAAAAGTCAGCAAAAAGTGCTTCTTTTTTGGAGATTGTATCTGACAAAAGTCTAAATCCTTTAGTTAGGAAGGATTTGAATTCACCATCCTTGCCATAGCCAGCAAACAAAAAATATGCTACTAGTCTTTTTTGGATTTCTGCTTTAGTGATGGACTTAGTTTTAGCGTAAACCAAAAGAATTTGGGATATGGATGAGAGGTTTGGTTCAGCACCAAAATCAACTTTTAATTTCCCTAGAACTAAATCCTTATTCTTTTGTAGGATCAACTGGGCGATTCTTTTAGAAGTGGCCCAGGAAATGGGATTTTTAGCTAACCAAGTCTTTAGCCGATCTGGATTTTGATCTAAAATCCTGTGGAAGATTTGAGCTACCGAGAATCCAATTTTGGAACTTGCAAACCAAGGCAGCGTTCCTTTTTGCAGAAAGTAAATCAACACTTCCCAATCAGATTCCAGAGACTCTTTTCCGTTCTTTTGTGCTGGGCCTGGGTCTTTGATTTTATCTGTGTTCAGGTAGGTTTGCTCCACATAGATTTTTCTCAGTTGCTCTTCCAGCGTATTTCGTAATCGCTGTTGCATCAGATCCACAGGTAGGTCCTTTGGGATTCTGCCTAGATCCAAGTCTAGTTTTTCAATGCGGATGGGACTTCTCACTTGATCATATTCATCCATCACTTGCTCCATGACAGGTATCAGATGTTGGTAATAGATTTCCTGAAGGCTTTTTTGCCCAGCAAGAGCAGCTGTTTTGTTCCCAAATTCAGCAGCTAAAATCTGTGTATGGATCAAGTGACTGCCCATTATTTGCCCAGTAGTTTGTCGATCAATTTCGCTTTGGTGTCAGAAGTGGCTACTTCTATTGACTTCTCTTCCGAGATTTTGAGCAGCGTGTCTTTTTTAAAGATTTCCAGATCTTTTCTGCTGATGGAAGAATCAGTGGTGGAGGCTTTGAAAGTTTCTACCAATAGGTTTTTATCAGCGCCAGGGAGATAGGCTACTTTCTTTGCATCCAGGTATTTTCTCAATTCTGCCTCTGGTAGTTTTGCTGCATCGACTGTGATGGATTCCCTTCTTCTTGCACCGCAATTATAGGCTTGAAATTCTTCTATATAATTGGCATACTCTTCAGGACTTAGATTGGAGGTATCTACCCCAACACTTTCCAAAATCATTTTTAGAAATCCTGGATTATTTGCCAAGGATTCACGAAGCTCAGTGGATGTAAACCCAGCAGTGGGCCGTATGCTTTCCAAGAGATCATTTATTACATCCGGTAAATTTCCAGATGAATTGCTCAGTCGTCGATCCTTAGCGATCATGCGGATAAAGCCTTCATCCCAAGTGGAAATAATCGCAGTAGAATAGCATTCTCTAGCTGGAATGGCACTAGGTGCCATCGTGATGTTGACCACCTCTTGGCTACAAACCTTTATTTCCTGATTTTCAAATCCTTTCTGTTCAAATAGCAATGTTTGATTTGGTGAAGGAAACTGAATTTCATAAGTACCATTATCACTGGTGTAAGTGTCTATTTCAGTGTCCTTGATGGAAACTCTAACTTGATACATAGACGAACCATCTACAGTGGTAACTCTACCCCTTACACCCATAGAAGTACAATCCGGAGTGATTATGCCACCACAATTCTTGGCCTGATGATCCAAAATTGTCTGCTCGGATTGCTCCCAACTTAGATCCGTATTAGGAAGCCCAAGACATTCTAGGAGTTTCAACCGGGACTCATTTTCTTCCAAAACCCCGGATCGTAATTCCTCAAGTGTAAAGCCATTCGTTTTTCTGAGACTCTTTAGCAACTGATCAAAAGGATCTGTTTGGGACTCCTTATCGTATTTTATATGCCTATCATCAAGTGTTTGCCTTACGAATTCTAATCCCCAGCATTTCAAGACATCTAGAGAATAGCATCCCTGTTCGCCTCGAACCCAGATAGTCACTTTTCCCTGATCGCTCTCCTGGTTTTCCTTGTCTCTCAAAATGTATTGGAAGGAATCAATTCCAGTGAAGCCGGATGCTGAGGTATATCTGAAACTGTTGCTTTCCGGATCTTTTTCCACTTTGCCATTTTGTACCGAGCTTTCACTCACTTGGATCACTTCATAGTCACGTCCATTGGTCAAGAAATCATTGAGTGTGATATCAATTCTGGTGGTTTTCTCTGTAAAGGCAATTGCGTAATCCGGTCTTGCAAATGGAGGCAAAACAACGCTGTTTTCACCACAAGGATCTATGCAAGGCGTGCATTCGCAGCAATAATAAGGGAGGCTGAAGTCACCTATAATCCGCTTTTTCTTGGGATCATGAAGTAGGAAAAATGTTCCGTTTTTGTACACTCCGGCTTCATGTGTCAAGCCATTGTGTTTTTTCAGATAATTGGCAAACTGATTGGCCTGGATCAGGACTTTTATTCTGGATTGATAACTGAGGTAAACTCGCTGAAGTTTGGCAAAGAAAAGAAGATCCAAAATCTGATAAAGGAAAGGGGAAATCCTAGCCAGAATCCCGTTGATAAATTCAAGTTCCTTCTCATTCCCATCCTTCACTTTTATTTCCTGAAGAAGCTTTTGCTCAATGAATACAAAATCTATCAATAGCTGCAAGAGTTGTTTGTATGCAGTTTGGAAAGCAAGCCAATTGAGGTCTTTTAGACATTCTGGAAGTGCCTTCGCCATAGACAATAGCATTTCTACTGTCTCGGAAGCTTTGATATAGAATTCGTCATCGGTGAAATCATCCTCCCCTCCCTCTTGTTTTGCGTATTCAGTCACATAATCAAAAAGATCCTTTAGATCCTGAATGAACCCGGCGACAATCCTTCGTTGGTAAGCATATTCTTCCTGTAAGTCATTCCAGCCGCAATCCTCCAGATAGTCAGTTTCCTCACTTTCTCCCAAGTGAAGGACTTCCACATGTATAGGTAAATTGAACTGGAGGACCAGTTTTTTGATCTGGTTCACCGCTGCGTCCAATTCTTTGCTTAGATGTCCCTCGATTCTTAGAAAAGGATATTCCTCAATGTCATAGAACAAGGGCGTTTCCAAAGTAGATTTCGCTTCAGTTACTTCCTCATCTGGCTGATTGTCGTAAGACTGAATACCGGCTCTATAGGTACTGTGCAGTTGGGAATTTCCTGGATCCACCCAGTTTTCTTCCAATGAAAACCAATTGGAAACGGAGCTTTTCGACTTGATTTCGTAATAATAGGGGATGGCCCGGTCAGCTAATTTCCCAAGCTTTTCTCCTGATGGTGTGATTTTGATAGGGAATTTTTCGCTTTCTCCTTTTTTGAAAATCCCTGTTTCCAGCTTTTCAATCAGCATAATCATTCTGCGATGGCGCTGAATACAGGTTTCTGCTAATAATTTCTGGAGATTGTAAATCGGCGGCTGCACAAAGCCATGTCTGTATTTCAGGAACTGTGCTTGGGTTTCTGAACTGGTTATAGCCCTTCCCAACATCAGGTGAAGCGGAAAAAGGGAGCTATCGGTGACACAATTGTACCAAAGCTCCATAGCCGATTTTCTAAACTCGCTGTAGGCTTTGACCAGTTCTTTAGCAAAATCCCAGAGGTATTGGATGCCTTGAATATCATCTGGGCTTGCCTCGGTCATAGCCGTGATTTCAGCGATTTTATTCTGGATAGCAGCTGATTCAAGAGGATTTCCGAAGCTGTAGCTTTTGTTCAAAATCGGCTCAAAAAGCTTGTAAGAAAGATTCACGGCCTCAAAAAATTCCTTGCTGAGGGTTAAGGCGATGTATTTTTGGTAGTGCTTGACAAAAGCGCCAAATTCATTTGCCTCCGGATTTCCCGGATAGAAAAGCGGTTTTTGGACAGAGAATTCCGGCAAATCCAAAACATTTGGAAAGGGGGATTTGACATTGGAGGATTCTGTCAGAATCTTGTCGAGATCAGCTCCGCTTACTACCAATCGCCTAAGTGTCAAAAGCCGGTCCTGACCACGATCATCACAGGCATTTCCGAGACAGGATTTGAGGTCTTTGTCAAAAATCTCTATAAAAATCAGTACATATTTATCATTGAGAAAATTGGCAGGATTAGTCAGTTTTTTAACGTCAGTACTGTCTGTAGGAATTTCGGGAAGTAGTTCAAAAAGAGTCGCTTCGTAGTCTTCGTTTTTGAAAGGCTTGTAATCTACCCCTTCAGGTAGGGAATAGGGTCTGTAATGCGTGGCTTTGAAGTTACCTGCTTGGATCAAAAACCCCTCAGAAGTAATCCCCAAACCTTTGGTGATCTGCAATCCCTGCGGATAGGGTTGCACCTGCATGCCGCAGACGATTCCCATACCGATAAGCTTCGATCGGGTGAGCCTTCCCTGCTGATCTAAATAGGCTGCGAGTTGGTTGAGCTGGGTGCTGGTGAGCACTTGGCTTCCTTCAAAAATCGGATAAGTTGAAATGATCTGGCTCATAATCGTAGTTTTTAAAATTCTCCCAATGATGAAGAGTTGAGAATAATGGAGTTTTCCAAGTTGTCATCCTCGTCGCAATCGTGTAGTGTGCCGACAGGATAGACATTTCGGATTTGTGCCAAGGCTTCAATCAGCCCTGTAAGTGATTCTGAGAGCTTTTTCGGCTCTTTCTTGACCTTTAGCGATTCCAATAGCCATATTTTCCAGGCCAGTTCCAGCGCTTTCATATGCTTTGGGTGAATCCAGCAAATCGTCAAAAAGACATGTGCCGGAGTTTCCCGCTTGATTTTTTTCTCAAGAAACCTTCTGAAGTCGGTGCTGGTAAACCTTCCTGCCCAATAGGGTAGAATCACGTGTGCCATGCAGGTATAAGGATCCTCCAAGGTGCAGACGCATTCATCTTCCGAATGTGGATCCAGCAAGCGATCCTCTATCGTTTCAGTTACCAGACCACCCATTCCATCCGGAACTTTGAATTTTCCCTTCATCTTCGGACGAAGCAGGATGTGCTCTATCAGATGCGTGCCTTCATGGCTGAAAAATTCCCTGACGAAAAACTGCTGAACTTTCTGAACAGCGATTTTTTCTGCTCCTCCTGCTATTCGGAATTGATCTCCGGACACCGAGAGCACTTCAAATTGTCGGGTCAAAATCACCATTCCGCCAGGTTGTTCTTCCGTGTTTTCTGGATCTTCGATCAGATCTTTTCTTGGTTCGGATTTGGTCACCAAAACGGTGTTTCCGTCAAATTCCTTTACTTCATGAATGGTGTAGTAAATCAGGTGTTCGGTTTCTCCCAAAAGAAATTGAACCTCAAAATCATCGAAATTTTCAAATAGGGAAGCATGAAGACCCGCTAGGATAATTTCATGCTTTGGTAGATCGAGTCCGATTATTTCAAAAGCTCTTTCGAAGTGAATTTGATCGCCTTTTTGTGGGAATGGGGCAGCTTTTAGGTCTATAAAGGGTCCCTTCGCACTTGCTTCAGAAATAGTCATTTCCAGTGGATCGAACCCACCCTGAACCAGCCAGGCATCACCCCAATCTCCGTTTTGTATGGCCGTGGCCAAAGGAATATTGAAATCAGCATCAAAGCTTTTTGCCAAAACACCACCCCGGATGGGATCCGTCAAGGAGAATTTATAAGGCGAACCATAAGGAGCTGGATCAGGAACATAAGCTCCATCAATCACTCCAGCGGTGCAAATCTGCCAAATGAGTTCTTCCAAATGCTCTTCTGCCAGTTCCTGAAGTTCCGTTTCCGAAGGATCTCCAGAAACTTCTACCTCCTGGCTCCCCTCCAAAAGTTGATTTCCCTGACCAAATGGCGCATCAAAAAGGGTATATTCAAGCAAATATTTTGGAGGTTCCGGAGCTAAACTGATAGTGATATTCGCCTGCCAAAACGCATCTAAAGCCAGACTTAAATTTTTTCGGTTGGCCAAGGGATTGTTTAAAAATTCATTCCTCAGAATAGCCCAAAGCTCGGTTAAAGCCACTTCGGCATCTCCACCAGGAGTATCGTCCCCAAAATCTACTTTGGTGCTTTTTCCGACTAAGTTGCCTTCCCAAAGCAATTCGAAATAGAAGCCGGCATCACCTAAGCTGATCTGGAAATTCTCTGGATTTGAACCCAAAAGCAAGACAGTTTCCAATGCTTCTAAAGCTTTTTCTTGAGTTTGGAAATCTGCCGATAGCTCAAATACCAAGGTGTTCAACTCATTTTTGACCTCAACTTTCCAACTTTCTCCAACTTCTGAGATTTCAAAAGCAGGGGAGAATCGGAGCCAAGAAACTGGTTTCTTTCTGATTCCCATCAGTCCTTGGATCCGGTTTTCCAGTCCAGACAGATTCTCCTGATGCCAAAAGCTGTCGGCGATTTTATAATCGAAACCCTTGCCTCGTTCAGAAGAAATTTTAGGATAGTTATTGAGAAAAGCCAGTTTATCTTCAATCAGTCTAGTCTGTCCTTCGGTAGGATTCAGACGTAAAGCCAAAAGCCCATAATCTGTAAACTGCTCCGCAAATCTCCCAAGCAAATGATCCAAAAATCGGTTTCTCCTGACGTAAAAATCTTCCTTGCTTTCTGTGATTTCAGCTATAGAATCTTTCAGGCCGATCAGATCTTTCCAAAGCGGATTCCCATCCGGAACCAAGCCTTCAAGACTTTTGGAGAAATAGGTGGCATCTATCAGTGGATTTCCGAAGGCATCTTTTTCCTCATTGATGGAAAATAGATGACGGACATTTGCCAGCTGACTGAGGTAATTTACCAATAGCTGTTCAAACACCATCAGGAAGGCTTTCAGCTGTTTTACCTGGGCTGAATCTGGTCTTCCTTGGGATTTGGGAAGCATTCCTGCCTCAGTGATTCCATAGACCAGAGGAAAATCATTCTGGACTGATTCATAATCATCAGGATCCTTGAAGCTTCCCCTTGGCAAATCAAAATCCAGTGTTGGATAATAGATTTTTTGTTTGCGTTCAGAAGCTCTGTACTCAATTAAAAGATCCTCTACCTTTTCCCGATTAGCCCGGAAAGGGAGCTCTTCTTTGTAATAAGTGATTTTTGAAAGTTCGGTATTAAGCCTTGGTACATAAAACTTATCCACAGCCAATTCCAAGCACCAACGAACGCTTTTCGAGGCGATTGCACCCGATTCATTGTCCTGTGGTTTGTTGGCAATTTGTATACTTTTCACTGCCTCCACTCCATCAATATCCATGATAATGTGGATAAGATCAGTGACGTGAATGCTGGATTTTCTATCGGCTTTCGCCAGATCTTCCTCATCTATGAATCCATGTTTCAGCAGTGGGCCTTCAAAAAGCTCCTCGGTCGGAATACACTGCGTTTCTTCCCAATTTCCCAGATACACCTGATCATCGTCCATCAAAACAGGAGATGGGAAGTTTGGCGTGAGGAGAATTTCGCAAAGGGCAGCGTTCTTTGGGTCAGTCTTGAGCTCTAAGATTTCATACATACCCACATTACCACCCGAGCCGATAATACTGACTTTGGACTTAATCTTCGGGTAAGCTTCTTTTGGAATTTCTATCCAGATTTTGGCTGGGTTTTGTTGGATTTTTGAGATGGGCAAAGCTTCATCCTTGCAGCGATTCAGCATTTCCTCCAAGTCATAAAAATTAACCTGAGGCGAAAGAAATTCACTGATCGCCTGGAAAATCAAGGCCTCGGTTTCATTGATCGGCGCATTTGGAGAAAGCTCAATATCTGCGCAAACGAGTATCTCCTCCACTCGCAGGGCATGGAAATTCACAAAGTCCTCGCATAGGTTTCTATGGGCATGCAAACTCGCCTTTGCAGCATCAAGGATTTGGTTGATTTTGGCAACTTTGGCCAGATAAAGCGTCAAAATGCCTTCTGGACTGGAGTAAACAAATTGGTTTACCTGATTAGAAAGTGCCCCCAATCCATCCAAAGGATCTAGTCCTTCTGCTACCAGTTTTGTCCCTTTGATCTCGATCAGATTACTGGGACTCAGATCAAAATCCATGAAAATATCATCAGGGACATTCTGGAATTGTATTTCTATGGCATGGATGCTTTTACGGATCGAAACAGGATCAGCCCAATCGACTTCTGGAGAGTCCCATCTTGGAAATTCCACTTGGATATCGATCACTACGCCAGCTATATCAGGGTGCTCATCCACCTCGATCTCCATGCTGAGTTTGTTTTCATTGAGATCGCCAAGGTTTTCGGTCGTATCAAATTCCAGTAAAACATCATAGAGAATGCCTAGCTTCAAGGCTTCTTCTGCGCTAGGATAAGGTTTATATGCTAGTTTTTTCTCCTTTCTATCAGGGAAAATCTTAATCTCATTGGAGTCACGGATGATGAGCCAGGCGTTTTTAATCCCTGCTTGAGGACAAATTAAATCTTCTTCGTCTACCACTTCCACATCCATCAGGAGCTTGCGGTAATCATTAATCGTGACCGGAGTGCTGGGAAGAATCTGTGAAGCTTTGAAAAATTGATTGCTCAGACTCCCGCTTTCATCCGCCAAAAGATCCTGAACAGGAAAGTTGCTTCTATATCCTAAGTCGGTGATGGCATAGCAAAGCACTTCCAAAATGGTGATTCCCGGGTCATGGCTGTTGTAATCCGTCCAGATTTTACCGGAAATCCGTTGGATATAGCTGATGGCTTCTGAGCGTAACAGCTCATAATCCATGCTTTTTTGGATGGGTTTAGCTTTCGATATGGTGATTGATTTTTCCATTGTCATAATCAAAATTCTTCATCCAAATCCTCTTCCACCACTGAGGCGATGCTCGGAGCGGGTTTGATTTCATTGTCTTCACACAAACAATCTTCGGTTTCCAAAACTTCAATCAAATGATCTCCATAGCTTCCCAATGTCCCCACAGAACCCAGTACTGAAACGCCACGGCTGCCTTTTGCTGCTTCTACCCGAGTGCGGGAAAGGAGTTCTCCAGAAACCGGGTTAATCACCAAATGATACAATTCAAAGCAGGTCAGGTAATCCACATAATCGAGTTTTTCCACAAAATGAAGGACTACAGAACTATGCAGCGATTCGCTGAAAGTCCAGTTGAAATCAGCTTCAAATGCCCATGGGGAAAGAAATGCCTTGAGGTCGTCTTCCAACTTTCTGGCGAAAAAATTCTTATCGGCCCAGGAATGAAATTTCACTTTGGTTTTCACCTGAATTTCTTCGAAAACAGGATTGACCACATGTAGGTTAACAGCCGGGGGGTAAATGGCCGTGATGAAATTCCGGATTGCTTCAATCTGTGCCACACTTGCTTTCGGTCTCAATGGATCCACCGCGTTTTTGTTCTGCACATTGGAAATGATCAGCAGCGTCACATTTCTTGGTGCCAAAGCTTTGTATTTGGTCAGGTCGCCATCGTAGGAAGTATGGTTTAGACACTTGACTTGGTAAACTTCCGGGAACTGCTCCAAAACCAAATGCTCGTAATCCCACAGGGTGATCGCCCGTTGCTTGTGACGAAGCCTTTCGCTGATCCTTTGATAAAAATCTTCTGAGGATTCCTCTGTTTTCCCTCCAAAAGAGGAAAAAGGCTGTTGGATTTTATTGATGGCGCTATTGCCGATTTTCAGTTTGGAAATAGTTTCCGCTGGAATAGATTTAGCAATGCGGAGAGGATCGTTTTCATTTGACCCGTAGTCGGCTTTCACTGCCTGTGCCAAAACCGCAATAAAATCAGGAATGGCATCTGAGTCGGAACTTACCGAGGCTTTGATCCAAGTCAGGGAATCCAGAAGAATGGTATGGGAAGTATCGGCGGCTCTAGGCATGGCAAATGCCAAAAGCCCACTTTGGATCAAGCCATCTGTCTCATCTGTCAGTAATGAATATTGATCGAATTCCTTCCATTGATTACCTGTCAAATAGCTCCATTTGACATTTGGGACGGGTTTTTCAGGATTTGCCGTGCCGTCAAGAACCTGAATCAGAAGCTGGATGTTCTGGGCTTTTTGATGATCGCTCAAGCCTATCATCAACTCTCCCTCATTCTCGTATTCTGCCAAAAGTGGAATGATGTTTTTACCTTCGATTTTCGCTTCACCAAATGCTCCAATGTGGAAAAACCCTTCCAGTTCGTTTCCGGGAATGTCCAAGGTTTCTTCTGAACTGTAATCCAGACTGATAGACTGAAGCTCTGGAGTGTAGGGTTCTTTGGGAAGATTTCCTCCCCCATCCGGAACCAATGCCTCTTTGGCGAAAATCAAGGGATGATCCTTGTGTCCGAAATCCGGGGAATTAAGTTTCAGGCGTATAAATCCCCGGTTGCGGGCAGGCGACCATTCGCTGAGTTCTTCAAGTTTTGGACTGGCTTTTACCCCTGTCCACAGGGAAGTTGCCAGAGAAATTGTCTTGCTTGGGTTTAGTAAAGCATCATTATTCCCTGTAAACAATGTTTTGCTAGGACTGATAGACTTCCATTCTTTTTTCTCCAAAAAATCCACAGTTGCACTAAAGCTTTGGTTTTTTCTTTCCGGTGATTCCCCATAGGCACTATAATGGTCAGAAAAGCCCTTTGGGTCTTCTGGAAGACCATGCCACTGAAGATTTAGATCGACAGATTTGGGACTTTTGCCAAAGACTTCCTTGCTGCCAATGTAAAAGTTGGATCCTTTTACAGGTCTGAATCCAAATGGTTTGATGTTTTTCCCAATGGGTAAAATGCTTTGGTCATTTTGGAGAACAAGATTTTCTACCCCTTCTATTTCTATCGTAAACGAGGCTTTTTTTATTAGACAATCCTTCAAAATCTCATATCCATAACTTTGGGTGGTATTGGCCAGATTTACCTTCATCACTGGTGAGGTCGTCCAGAATTTTTGCATCAAGACTTCTTCTGAATAGTTGGTCACGGCGGGATCCTCAGGTAAAAGCTGGCAATTTAGTGTCAATTCTATCCCGTCAGAACCATTTTTAAGCAGGTGTTTTGTCTGTCTAAACGTATATTCCAAATCGTGATATTTGTCTTCGCCTATGCCCCGGACTGCCTTGACTTGGGCTACAGAAGTGAATTTCCCTCCAGTCAGGGAATTTCTTCTGCTCAGTATGTTTTTTGCGGTAATTTCTCCTATATCATAGCCTTTGAATGGTCGGTGATCTCCTTTCTCTGGATCATCCAGAACCGGCCCTACCATTGGTTCTATTCCTGCTATATCATCCCATGTTGAGGCTTTGTTTAAGAAGTCCAGGATTTTACCTTCCACGTCATCTTCCTCATTTTCCCAGCCTATGGTAGCCGGAATCCATTGCTCCTTGCCACTAAACCAGATTTCAAAAGTATCGTCCAGAAAGAGTAGTTTAAGCTTGTCGAGCAAACCTTCAGCAGGCTCTATTGTAAGTTTTAATGCTACTTTTCTGCTGCCTTCACCCATCAAAAGAATGGGAGATGCCACCGCAAACCCAATGGTGGCTAATTCCCGATCTTGGTGCGGAAATAATTGTGTAGGGCGACCGAAACTTCTCCATTGTTTTTCTTCACTCAGCAGCTCTCCGCCGCTTCCATCTGTTGAATTAGCAATAGTTGATCTGTAAAATCTGCCGTTTTGATCCTTATAAAGTGCCAAAAGAGAGGTCACTTCGGCTTTATTAAGAACGTTCTGGTTTTCTGTGTTGAAAAGTATTTCTTTCCCTAAATCATCTTTCCCTGCTTTAAAAGCAGTATTGGCAGGTAATATATGTGATTGGATATGCTTTGCCAGCTTCAGAATCAGATAGACCTGATCTTCCAATGCTGGCTTTTCTTTCAGCCTAAGCACATCTCTATAGTAAAAATCAAGATGTCTTTGAGTAAGCGTATTGATGTCTTCCTGGGCAAAGCTGAAAAGTTTCAAAAATGCCAGAAACAAGGCAAAGTGAGGATTTGTCAACTGGTTTTCATCGATTTTCTGATCAAAGAAACCACTCCAGTCTTCCCCAGTCCAAGCATTGGAAGAGTTGATGAATTTTAACTCACTTGCTATTTTGACTGCAAAATCCTGCAAATCCTCCATCTTCCTTTCGTCCACGCGCACGTATTCCGGTAGCAGGCTTTTCAAAAGTCGCTGTGCCCGGCTGCTGCCGTTTCCTGGGAGGGTGAGATCGTTGCAGTCTTTACTCATAATTTCAGATCAGTTGCTTCGATAAAGAGGTATGGATAAACTAGGTTTCTCCGGTTGTTGGTGGCGATAATAAGGTAGCTGACTACAACCTCAATTCGCCCTTCATTGTAATTAGGCCTCAAATCGATGTCCTCAGTTTTCACTCTTGGCTCATGATATAGAATAGCCTGTTTGATCCGGTTGGCGATCATATTGGCAGTGGTCACATTTAGTGATTCAAAGAGTAAATCTTCCATGTTTGCACCATAGTCTGGTCGCATGACACGCTCGCCCAAAGTCGTATTGAGTAAAATGACCAAGCTTTGCTGGATATCTTCCTCGTTTTCCGCAAGTCGTACTTGTTGGCTTTCCAGACTAAAACTTACCGGAAAAGCCCACCCTCTGCCCAAAAATGATTTTTCTTCTTCCATGTCATCCTATGATTACAGTTGGTTCTCCTACAGCTGGTGACGCACCACAAACACATGAATCGCCTACTCTTAAGGCCGGTATTCCCCCGATCAATACAGTGGAGCTTCCAGCAATGAAAGGGCTGACTGTGGGCTGGTGTGCATTGGGAGGCAGGACACAGGAATGATTATCTCCTACCACGGCTGCTGGCATTCCTCCTATCAGGACAGTAGGGACTCCTGGGCCGATAATCGATCCGCCGTGTGTACTTAAGTCTCCAAATCTTGCTGCTGCCGGCATAATCAATTGATTTGTACTAGTGAACCTGAAATGACCGTCTGACCTCCAGAGGAAACTTCCGCTCCGGCAGATCCTTCTGCTTTCAATTGTGCACTGGCTTTTAATTCTATCCCTGTGCCTTCCATTTTGATATCACCACTGGCTTTTAGGATAATGTCCTTGGCGCTTTCTAAAGTGATTCCATCCGAGTCCATACTTATTTTGTTCCCATTTTCATCTTCCAGAAGAATGGCTCCGTCCTCATCTGTGAATTGAAGCTTATTGCCATTTGGAGTCTCGATGTCAATGGTTTTCTTTTCATCATTAAAAACCACTTTGAGTTTTTCCCGGGTTACAATACCCTTTTCATGGTTGTCATCTGTGGCTTCAAATGGGACAGGTTTACTGCTGCTATGAAGCATTCCCAAAACCACCGGATCACGAGGGTCTTCATTGATAAAAGCCACTATTACCTCGTCCTCCAGTTCAGGCCTGAAGTAAATTCCCCGCTCATTTCCCGCATCTGGTGAAGCATATCTTGCCCAGATACCTTCTTCCTCTAAACTGATCATGGGAAGTTTCACCTGAATCCTGTTTTCACCGTCAGGATCGCCCTCTAATGCTGTGACGATTCCAATGTGAAGCCCCTTTATTGCAGGCAAAAGGCCAGATGCGGCCACATCGAGGATATCATCATATTCCCTGGCAAACCACTTGGGATCCAAGCCCAGACCGAGATGGGTAAACCATTTTTGGTTTGGAGAAAACTCATGGTAAACAGATGAGACAAATGCTTTTCCATTAAAGCGGCTACCAAAACCTCTGAGCTCAACCATATCGCCTGGCTTCACGGTGTTGTTACCTAGGAGTGTAACTCTTCCCTGTATTTTTGCCAATCGGCTTCTCAATAATCCGGCATCCGTCCAGGCCTGTAATTCTTCATCTGCTAATAGGCCACCATGCTGCATTTGGAAGGATTCCAATCCGATCACTGCTGCGAGGTCATCTCCACTGATATCCCCAGGTGAGATATTTCCCGGGTCAGCACCTTCTTTTTCGGAGATTTCCTGCTTTATAAAATCCCAGCTCAGACCTTTGGTGGCTGTGTATTGCTGCCTAGCATCCATGTCGGCCTCGAATTCCACCACATTATCTCCGTATTGGAGCTCAAGTACAGGATCTGCGCTGGTTTGGGGCTTTTGGATGGACACCGTTCCTGCTTCTGTGGTAATGATTTTTCCATTTGCATCTGCCCTGCTCATCATGAAGTCCCAGTCCGTTGCATGATACTGCACGATCTCGGCATGTTTCAAACTGGTACTTTCTACATCAGCGGAGAGATCGGGATACTTTCCAATCAGCTCTTCCATCACATCGCTGTCAGAACTCTCAAAAAAGTACTTGTTTTTCCTTCCCACGGTCATTTTGATGACAGGATCCCGGAGTTCGAGGATGAGTCTGGATGCTTTTTCAGGATTGATTTCCAGCCCATGTTTGATAATGATCCCTTCAAAAATTGTCTCTTCCAAATTGTGATAACCTGCATCAATTTTAAGAGTTACACCTGGTTTAAACAGCTCTCCTTCACTCAATTGAAACTGGCCAGTGGCGATATCACCATCAAAAAGAACCAATTTGGCCGTTGGGATTTTGTTCACAGCTTTGCGCACGGCGATCATGGCCACCCCGACAGAAGGTGGAACCTGCTCACCATCTGAGAAAATCTTAAAGGTAGCTAAGTCTTGCTGTGTTTCAGTTGATGTGGGTGCTAAAGGCATGCTATGATTTTGCTAAGGGTGGAAAAATGAGTTTCTGGCCTGGGATTAGTTTTCTGAAATTTTTAAGGTTGTTGGCTTTGGCTACTTCCAGGTAATATTCCTGGGTTCCATAGATTCTTTTGCACATGAGAAGCAGCGTGTCCCCGGATTTCACCGTTCTTTCGTGGGTTAAATCCGGTGAATTTCTGGCCGTGGTCGCAGCCTGCTCCTGACGGGAAAGAGACTGGTCAAAATTGGCTGAAACAGTCGCCCTGATCGGTAAACCTGAAGCATTGAAAAGCTTGTAATTGATAGTTGCAGTAGCCAAAACACCTCGAAATTGGTAAGCTCCCCAATTGATTTGCAGATAATTTGGCTTATGCGTATCGGACTGGATGTTTTGTGTGATATCCAGAAATTTCCGGATTGCCCCGTCCACATGTTTGTCCTTGCTGATGATGTCGATGGCACTGACCTTATTTTCACTGATGCTTTCCAGATTAGGCTTATTGTCTCCCAAATAGTCAAAGTTTGTATCGCCGGGTTTATCCGCACTTGGAGGCGAAGCTGCACTCGCGTCAAAGAGAAATTCAAAAGAAACTGAATCGGATTCCAAGGTTCTGAACTGGTATTGTTTCCCGTCCGCAGGCCCTTCCTCGGGAATCCACTTGGATTTAAATTCCTGGGAAAAGGTGGTAGGATTGTACATCACCACATAGGTAGCGGTGGCTTCATTGTACTCCTCATCCTTGAAAGCTGTGATTTTAAGCTTTTCTAGACCTCCTTTTTGGGAAAAAATATCGTTCAGTGACATGTTGGGTTTGGATTACCTTTCGTTTTTTTCTTTGATAAGTCTGCTGAGTTCACGGATTCCATCCATGACCGCTCCGGTATCAGGTTGTTTGTTTCCCTTTCCTGTGGGGCTGGATTCAGCCGCGTCCACAGTGGTTCGAATGATGAGCTCTTTGATTTCTATGGGCATGGTCTTATAGAGAAATATCGTCTGGACTGATCCTTCTATAGTATTGATAAGCGAATTCTATGTTTTCGATCATCATCGTGTTTTCCATGGCATTGAAGCCTTCGATGGACCATTTTACCGGCCAGGCATTGACAAAATTCCAGGCTTGTAAAGGAAGTTTCTCAGGGCTTAAAAGAATAACCGTAATGTCCTGAGCTTCAAATTCAAATCCTTCCACGCTGTCTTTAAACCATTTGGCAATCTGGGAACTGATAGCCATTCCTCGTTTCAAGGCCAGATTGGGGTAGGAGACCGGATTTGGCATACGATGTTTGAAGCGGTTCTCTCCTCCTTCGGCATATTCTTCCACGCCGATTTCCACACTCAAGCCCGAGACTTCCTGAAATCCAAAATCTGGCATTGCGGGATATTTGAGCAGCAATCCCTCAAAACGTACCAGAAAATGAAAGCCTGTAGGTGGATAGAGTAAAGCCATTTGATTATGGAGTTTCTATTGCCAGGCCTTCGTGGCAGAGCTCAATGCTTTCGATGGCCACTTCATTTCCGGTGGAATTCAGAGATGGGCCCTCCACTTTGCATGGCCAGGCTTCTTTGACTTTCCAAACCATCACGGGCTCGTGTTCTTCATTGAGCAAGCTGATCGTTAAATCCCGTCTCTCGATGTTGTTCATTTTGACGGTATTGAGCCATTGGAAAAATTCATTGTCGGCCCGGAAAATGCCCCTTTTCAATGTGATATTTGAGTATTGAGGAATACCTGGCATTTTGCTCACATGATATTCTAGGGAACTGCCTTCCCGATAATCTATGCTCTGAAGCTCCACAGTCAGGCCAGATACTTCTGTGAAACCGATGCGCGAACCGCCCCATTCTACCTGAAAATGAAAGACGGAAACTGGATATGCTACTGCCATAATTGTATGATTTTAATTTCTGTTCTTGATTTTTTAGTTTAGGATTCCTGAAGTTTATGGGAGAATTTCAGGATGATAAATTCGGCAGGCCGTACTGCCGCCAATCCGATTTCTATGTTCATCCTACCTTCCAAAATGTCCTGGGCTGACATGGTCTGTCCCAATCCAACCCGCACAAAAAAGGCTTCATCCGGTTTTGCTCCGGCCAGTGCACCGTCCCTCCATAGTTTGGAAAGAAAGTTTTCGATCATGGTCTTGGTTCTTAGCCAAGTGTTGGCATCGTTTGGCTCGAAGACCACAAATTCGGTGGCTTTTTTCACCGATTCCTCTATAAAAATATAGAGCCTCCTCACTGGAACATACCGCCATTCATTGTCATTTCCGGCCAGTGTTCTAGCTCCCCATATCAAAGTCCCTTTGCCTGTAAAAGTCCTGATGGCATTTATGGATTTACCGGAGGTTGCATCTACATTGAGATCTGCCTGCTGATCGTGGGATACTTTTCTGGACGGGCCTATGACTGTACGCACATCCACATTGGCCGGGGCTTTCCAAACTCCCCGCTGTCTGTCAACTCTTGCGTAAATCCCAGCTACTGCACCTGATGGAGGCAACGTGATGTAGTTTTTATTGATTTCGGCAATAATACTCCTATATAAACTGGGATCATTTTTGAGCACACTTGGGTCAGCAGGATCAATAGCTTCCAAGGGCAAGGTATCGTGTGGCCCTGCATCACTGGGGACTGGGCCTGTTTGATAAATATTGGTGTGAGTGATCGTCTGATCGGTTGGAGAGTAGGCGTAGTTTAACGCAGTACTCAAGTTGGGATAATAGGCTGCCCCATATTTCAGATTTGATATTCCTATGCAATCATCCCTGAAATGCTGAGCATCTGCGAAAGGATCAGCGGTGACATCTTTGACATCGATGATCACAAATCTGTCCTTCAATGATTCACATTGTGCCAAAGCGGCATCGTAAATGTCCTTATAGACAGTGCCTGTGGTTTCCGGAAGCACTGCTGGTATTACATCAGGAAATACGATCAAGGTCGGTTCATCTACTCCTTTTAATGCTTCCAAACCACCCAAAAGGGAATCCTCGTCCGTAGGATCTCCTTTTGCAGGCAAATTGTCAAAGTCATTCACTGAGACGATATAGCAAGGCCCGCCTCCATTGGAAAAATACATCTGAAGGGAGTAGTAAAGCTTGTATGGACTTGGTGTCGCTGGCGGAACTGCGCTGACTTTTCTGTTATCCAACTTTCCAGGGGCCCCTTGAGAACCTGGATAGATATCTTCTATGGTTATGGTAAAAGCTTCTGGGTTTGCTTTCCCAAAAATTGCTTCGAATTCCAGCATGCTGGTGATCCTCGTAGGAATGGTTTTGACGCTATCCCCATCTTTGATTGCGATTTCGGTATGCCCGATAAAAGCAGGGATGGCTGTTTCCACGGAGGCTATAGAAGCGGGGAGAGTGGAAATCTCTTGTATGTAAACACCGGGGGTAGATTGACTTGCCATAGCTTGTTTATTTTATGATTAAAAGATTAGGATTCCTGTAGCTTGTGAGAAAACTTCAGGATGATGAATTCTGCCGGCCTTACAGCCGCCATTCCGATTTCTACGATGAGTCTGCCTTCCAGAATATCCAATGGAGTCATGGTCTTGCCCAGCCCCACATTGACAAAAAAGGCCTCTTCTGCTTTTGCCCCTGCCAGTGCCCCATCTCTCCAGAGATTGCTCAGGAAGTTTTCGATCATGGTTTTCACCCTTAGCCAAGTATTGGCATCGTTGGGTTCGAATACGACAAATTCAGTTGCTTTTTTAACAGATTCCTCTACAAAAATGTATAGTCTTCTCACTGGGATATACTTCCATTCATTGTCATTTCCGGCTAGAGTTCTTGCGCCCCAAACCAAGTTTCCCTTTCCTTGGAAGAAGCGGATGGCGTTGATGGATTTTCCGGAAGTTGGATCCACATTGAGCAGTCCTTGATCTTCTGCATTGACTAGAATCATCGGTCTGCTTACCCCGCGAACATCCACGTTGGCAGGGGCTTTCCACACGCCTCTTTGGCGATCCACTCTGGCACAGATACCGGCCATGGAAGCACTTGGATAAAGTTCCATTTTTTTGGATTGAAGCTTGGCAATGATGGAGTTGTAAAGAGTTTTGTCTGGGGCTTGCCAAGAAAAAGTGCCAGAACCGGAAATTACGGCCCCTCCATTGCCATTCGTATCTGTGTAGGTCAAAGTAAGTAATCTTCCCTCCTCACCAGGTGCGGTGGCTGTAAGTGTGATCAGATTACCTGCCCTGGAAACTGAAAATTCCGGACTTCCATCTATGGCATCTTCCAAAGCATCTGCAGTTGTGATATCAGAGGTAGCTTTATTGAACTGATCGCCCTCCGTGTAGGTGCCTGAACCTATGTTAAAGACATCGTCATCCAGATTGTCGTAATTATTTATTCTAATTGTCGCAGTGGCAAACGCATCTCCGTTTCCCAAGGCATTCAAACTTTTGTTGTGAAATGGGCCAAGTCCCGCGCCTCCCCGATTATCTGTGATCGTAAGCTTGCTTTCGGAATAGTATTTATAAAGTGAGGTTTTCAAAGAAGGATAATATGATGCTCCATACTTTAAATCACTTGTTCCTACCTCTGCTCTGAAGGTAGCACCGTCTTCTGCGACAGATTGTCCTGAAATATGAAGGGCATCCATCAGGGCAAATCGATCCTGCAGCCTTGCACATTGGGCAAGGAGCGTTTCATGGACTGTTTTTCTATCGATCGTACTTAAAATCACAGCCTCTGGCACGACCAAAAGCGTAGGCTCATCCTCTTCCTCCAAGGCATTGATTCCTGCTACCAAGGCTGTAGCCGCAATGGAAGTCGGGGCAGGATTTGGACCGGGAACCATATCTCCCACAGACACGATGTAGCAAGGGCCGCCACCGTTGTTGAAATACATATAGACCTGGTAAGTCATCCGGTATGGCGAAAAATTAGTCGGGTCATTAACGGCTACCTGGGTATTCCCATCTGCATCCAGTGTCAAAGTGACTCCATAATCTTCCGGGTAGGATTCTCCAAAAATCTCCTTGTACTCAAGGTAGGAAGTAACACGCACCGGTTTATTGATGGGAAGTGTCTCTCCGTTTTTTGATCTCGATGCAGTATAGCCGACAAAGGCCGGGATCGCCGTGGCGACCGGAGCAATAGATGCTGGAAGGGTTGATATTTCCTGAACATAAACCCCAGGGGTTTTAAAGTCTGCCATTTTCGATTTATTTACTAGATATATACATATATTTCTGTGTTGGTTTCACCCCCAAAATCCTTCGTAGGCGCTGAGCGGGAAGGGTTTGGAAGACTGGGTATCAATACCTGATTGCCAGGGGATTTGACCAGTTTTAGATTTAGCTTTGGGATTTCGAAATAGGGGATCTTCGATTGGGAGCGGAAAACCACCGTTTCTTTGCCGTTGAGCTTGATGTCGGCATTAGGGCTAGCTCCAATCTGGCTGAAATTGTAAGTGTCATAGGGAACAGACCCCTCATTTCCATCATCTTGTATGGACAGGTTATTGGTGACCAAATCAATTTTTTGGTTGCCATTCACTACATAATATGTCCAAAGACTTTCCTTGCTGGCAAACTCAAGCTGATAGTATTCCTTAGCCCCATAAAGATGAGCGGGAGCAGCTGCGTAGTGGAGTTCCATTAGCCCAATGCTTTTCCCGGAAAAGTCATCAGCCAAGAAGTAATTCTTCGTCCATAAATCAGTCGTATCCCCTTCATCTCTCAACGTAAAAGTGTAAATGCCCTCTTTCCGTCCTTGCAGGTCAAAAATGAAGCGGAAATTCCCTTGGGAATCAGGAAGGACTTCGGTCATATCCGGTAGCCATTTTCCAGTTTGGGATTTCCCCGGAGAAATAAATTCATTCTTCGCATTGCGGATTTTGATCCGGACTGATGTTGGGGTAGGATTTAAGCGAAGATCCAGCGAAAATATCTTGAGCCTTGCTCCATCCAGTAATTGATAGGAAAGAACTTCGGGAGCTGAACCATCAGTAGAAGCTTGGGCAGGGGAGTTAAAGAAATATGGAACCTTCCCAGATCCAAAGGCCGTGCTTTCCGTATCTAAGTCTGTGATCTGGAAAAAGGAACCCGGGTTCTCTGATTCCAGATAAAAGAAGAACGACAAAGGGACTTTCAGTGGACTGAGAGGAGTGCTTTCATCTTCCTCAGTCCGATAAAGCAATACGGCACCTCCAGGGATGGTTTTAAATAATATCCTGCCATTTTTCAGGAGATTTGCGGTCTCTTCACTTGGGCGCAGCTGTATCCCTTTGGCGATGCCATCTTGATAAAAATCATGGCGAAGCGCTACTTCGCCGAGGCGTGTGTAGATAATGCTCATGATTTGTGAAGGGGATTAAGATGAATCTTTTCAATTGGATCACCGCTTTCGAGAAGTTGGTCTTCCTGAATACGGAGGGTTTTTACTTTGTACAGTACAGAGGGCAGATATTTTGCACCGACCACCGTCCAGAAGTTATAAAGTTGCTCGAAGGAATAACTATAGAGTTCTACTACTATTTTGGTAAGTTCAGGATCAGAACCTGATAAACCCGGGCTGTTTTCTTTGGTAAATACATTTTTGGACTGGAAAAAAGAGATGGCATAACCCAGTTGCTTGAGACCTTCTACATAGTCGTCAGAGGAATCATTGATGTTTTTATTCTGAAAATTGGCAGTAATCAGTACATAGAGATTGAGTTGAATCTCCGGATTTCTTTTTTCGGTTTTTCCTACGGCATTGATATAGGTGCTGCGCTGCTCCTTAATAGTACGTTCCTCTTCAATGTTGATCAGGGATAGCCCTAGGCTTTTGTCTGGAATAATGATTCCTGTCTCATTTGTGACAGAGGACAGAACTACCCTGTCCCCAATAGGGTCGCCTACCTTTAGTTTGATAAAGGCATTGAGCTCTGCGGTTAAAAATTCCAGTGTGGAATGAATCATATCTGAATAAAAAATGGTTAAAAATATTCAATTGAAAACCTGGATGAAGGTATTCATCTAACCAATAAAAAGACAGGAAACATTACCATGTTTTTATGCGATAATTAAGAATTAAAAAAATATAATCAGCTGGAAATCATTTGGATGTGTGGTATAAATTAACATCAGTTGACATGGTGATTCTTAAAAAGCAAGAATTTTAGGTGTGAAGGCGTGTCTTTCACGTTAGACGGACTCGATTATACCATATAGTCTTGCTGCCAGTTTGCCTTTGATCCATGTGTCATAGCGTATTAGTTCGAAGGAGGCCGGATCCCATTCTACCCCTTTGGTTTCATTTTGTAATTCGTGCAAGGCAGGGTGCTGATGAATCTGATTGTGATCGGGATTGTAAAGTGACTTTTGAAGCTTCGTGAAAAGGCAAAAGGAGCTTTGAATCCTTTTATTTACAACAAATGTGGTTCTTGCTATTAATTTCCGGAAGTTTTCGATTTTATATTCGAGCCAGTCTGTATCGTTTAGATCAAAAAGTATCATTATTTCCAACATTTTTGAACCCAAATAATAGTCGGGCAAACACTTTAGCGTGTTCTGGTTCTGATGGATTTGCTTGAGTGCATTTTTAAAATCCATAAGCTTGTAATTAAGGTGCATGTCTAAATACATCCATTTCGACATTTGTGAGGTGTCCAGTTGAATCAGCTCATTGTGGAGAACATGACGGGCATCTTCAATTTTGTCAAGATGAAATAATGCGTACCAGTGAGTCAAGGTAAAATTGAGTTTGTTCTCTTTAGAGAAGTGGGTAGTCTGCATCACTTCGACGGATTCCTCCAGCACTTTGTCATATTCGCGTTTGGCAAGAAATACTGACATTTTTAATAGCTTAAGACCCTCTTTGCAATATAATTGCAGCCCTGGTTTCCATTCTGAATTTGCTTGGTCAATTATGGATAAGGCATGATCATATTCTCTTTGTTGAATGGCATTTCGGATGATGTTTAATTTGTTCCAAGACTCCAAACTATGATTCAATTTCTTAATCATTGATTTTAGATACTTGTTTTTGGACGCTTTAGGGCTTTTCTTGGAGCAAGGGTTTTGTTTGATCAACAACTGCAGATGACCGTTGATGGCAAGCTCCAACTCAGGCAGATCGTTGGTATTGAGGACTTCAACTATCCCAAATCGTACTGCTGTGGTATAAATTGTCCATATCAAATCATGAAAATTGTACTTGATTGCCATTTTTAATACTTTTTCAAGCATTTTAGCCCCCTCGCCACGTACACCTCTGACCAGAATGTGTTGGCTTTTGAGAAGCAATTCCGAACACGAGAGGTAAAGCTGGTATGTCTTATCCACACAGGGGGGTTTTAGCAAGAGAAGAAGTTCTTTCAATTCATCTTTCACTCTTTTTTTGAGCTGGAAATAAGCGGCGGCATCTTGCTTTTTATAAATTTTCTGGGCGTATTCTGAATCTGATAGGTCAGGTTGGTGTACAAAAAGCTTCAGGAGCATCAGTTTTTTCGAACTGGGAGCATTTTTGATCTTCGCAAACTCTATAAGTTGGATTCTTTCGGGAAAAGAGCATGTGTCCAGCAACTTGCGAATAGATTCCATTGGGAAAAAGTGATCAAATAGTGAAAAAGCTGATTTTGAACTTTAAAATACATCTTATTTGTCTGACAATCAAATAAATAAAATATAAGTTAGCCTAATGTCCACTTACTTGAAAGTACTGGCTTTCTCTACTTTTTCACAATAAAGATACCTGCTGAGGTTTTGCTATATTGATGCTCCAAAGCGGGAAATTGCTTGAGCAATTCTTCAAAATCCCCATTTGGATCAAGGACTGTTGATGGCATTTGTTTTTGGAGCATTTGGAAGAGGCGCGCTTTCTCTCTCAGGTCCCTATCCTGAGCCAGATATATCTTACTCAATCGATAATTTAGAAAAGGGCCGCCTAATCTAGCATTTTGATAAGGGGCCACGTCATCGCCCAGTATCATAATATCTCCGGAATAGCCCATGTTGTCCTTTTGCACAAAATAATCAGAGTCTGTGATTTTATCCTGCCAGTACAGGATGCTGGTAGCAGGAAGACCCAGTACCAAGAGGTAAAAGGCGATTTTGGCCAGCATTTCCTTTTTTATGTTCAGAAAAAACTGGGTGATCAGGTAAGTCAGGCCCGGGATAAGAATGACAAGCTGGAAGGAAGCCTGTTTTTTAATGATGAAATATTGTGCTACTGAAAACAACATCCAAATAATGACCAGTTGGCGTTGTTTCTGCTGATTGATAGTGGCAGCTCGAAGCACAGTAGCCATAAAATACCCTAAGCCTGCAAGCAATAGCGGAAAAATACCAAGTATGAACCAATCCAAAAGTGATTGGTAGTGATACTTTTCTGAAAGAAAGGTGAGTGGCCATATCTGTATGGCTTCCTCCAGCCCACCATTCCAAAAGTAGAATACTGAAATCAAGAGCAGGGGTAGGAAGTATCCCACTAATGAGAGCATCAATTGTCTGAACGAGAAACCACTGATAGCTATCCCCGTAAAAACCATGTAAGGCAAAAAGAGCATATAATTTGGGTGAAATCCGGTCGCCAACCCAGCATAGATTCCTATCAGTAAGGTGGATTCGCTGGTGTCTTTCTGTAAAACCGTCTGTGAAAAAAGCTGGCCTAACGCTAAAATCAAAAATGTGCTTCCCATTAAGGCAGGGCTCAAACTCAATAAGTCAAAGGAGAAATGGAACAGTGCGGCCATTATGATTGCCGGAAGGTAGGTATTGACATCAAATGCTTTAAACTTGATCAGCATGGAGTTCCAGTAAAGTATCTGGTAGGATATCAAGAGTCTCCCAATTACCTCATAGGCGAGCATGTTCCTGCCAAATAGATAATCCACAAAGGTGAAAAAACCAGCCGACAGGGGGCCAATATCGTCTATGACATCCTGGTAAAGGTAATACCCTTCACCTAAGCGATCACCGAGCAGCATCCACATCAATTGTGGGGCTGTAGTGGGAAATGGGTTGAAGATCAAATAGACGAATGTCAGCAAGAGAAGGTATATTCCGATGCCGATTAGTCTGAAAGGGTCGTTTAATTTAAAAAAGCTAAACAAGGTGAGGATGGAGAAGGTTGTTTGGTAGGTTTTGTACGAAATTAAAGCTTGCCCAACTATTTCGCTAAATTTGTACCACAAATACTTTAAGATGGAAAGTAAAAGACAACAAAAATACGCAAAACTCATCCAAAAAGAGCTTGGCGATATCTTTCAAAAGGAGTCCAGGCATTTGGTCGGCCGCGCCATGGTGACAATCACCAGGGTGATGATGAGCCCGGATTTGGGTTTGGCTAAAGTTTACCTTAGTTTTTTGCTCGCTGATGCTGAAGCTACATTCAAGCTAATCAATGACCACAAGAAGGAAATCAGACATCAATTGGCTAAGCGTATAGGTAAATCAGTACGTGTCATCCCTGAAATCGCTTTTTTTCCGGATGACTCAGCCGCCTATGCACAACACATGGATCAAGTGATTTCCAAACTGGATATCCCACCTGCGCCTAGTGAAGAAGACCAAGAAGAAGAGGATTAATCAGAACATCGTTGAATCTTAGTTTTTTCATAGCCGCCAGGTATTTCCGCAGTAAGAAAAAGCGGAATTTCATAGCTATTCTGTCCAGGATCTCCATGATAGGAGTTGCTGTGGGCACAATGGCCTTGGTGATTGTGATGTCCGTATTTAACGGCCTGGAGGATTTGATCCGGGAGATTTTTGCGAGCTTCGACGCAGAACTGAAAATCGAAGCTACAGTGGGCAAAAGTTTTCTGACCAACGAGGAATGGCTGGATAGTATCAGAAGCATTGAAGGGGTGGCAATTCTCACTGAAGTGATAGAGGATAATGCCTTGCTGGAGTATAACGGCAATCAGATGGTTGGAAGAATTAAGGGTGTATCTGAAAACTTTCTTGAACAGGAAAGGTTTGCTAAGGGGTATTTCTGGGGAGATACTACACTAGGGACAACGCTCAATCCAGCGGCAATCCTGGGAAGAGGGGTGGGGTTCTTTCTATCTGTAAACCTGGACAATGTCAACGTTCCACTGAAAATCTATTATCCTAAGGCTCCAAGAAGTGCCGCTTCCATAGACCCTTCACAGTTTTATGAGTCGGCTGTATTGAAACCTGTAGCATATTTTAGCGTAGATAGGCAGTTTGACGATGAGTATGTGATCGCCCCATTGTACTTTGTCCAGGATCTGCTGAAATATGGAGATAAGAGAACAGCTCTTGAGGTAAAGGTGGCGAAGGGATTTGCCATCACCGAGGTGCAGAAAAGACTCAGGGCACACTTAGGATCCGGGTTTCTGGTCAAAAATGCTGATGAACAACACGCCGGACTACTCCGTACCGTGCAGATGGAGAAATTGTTCGTTTTTCTCACGTTGACGTTTATTTTGGCCATTGCATCCTTTAATATTTTCTTTTCACTAAGTATGCTGGCCATAGAGAAAAAGAAGGATATAGCGGTTTTGAAGGCTATGGGAGCGACAGATAAATTAATCAGGCACATATTTTTAAAACAGGGTGCCCTGATCGCCATTAGCGGTGCCCTGATCGGGCTGGTACTAGGTTATATGATCTGTTGGATACAGCAGACCTTTGGCTTGGTTTCGCTGGGAATCTCCTCTGCCGTGGTTGATGCTTATCCGGTCAAGATGATCTGGAAGGATTTTGTATGGATAAGTGTAGCTATGATAGGGATTACGTTTCTCGCTTCATCAAGACCGGCCTGGATAGCCTCTCAAGTCGATCCGGTGAAGGAAGTGTAAGCCGGTAATTTTTGCGTTCGTGATTTATTCAGAAAGCACTCTGGTAGGAATGAACACTACATGTGTTTCTCCTGAAAGCCCAGCCCAGATGAAATATCCGCATGACAAATAATCATCATAAAAAATCTTGGCGAATATTTGTCGTAATTTCCTGAAAATCAATTAATAATGACCGTTTTGTTGCATTGTTTATGATCAAGTGAAATATTATCCTCTTGCAATTGAGCCCCGAGGCATGTTTATTGGTGTCTGAAGTTGTTCACCCTAATTTGTAAATATATTCCCCAATGAAGAGAGTATTGCTGCTGTTCCAGATTTTGATCGTTGTTTTTACTAGCTCAAATGTAACTTTGGCACAGGAAGCCACCCAAGATAAAGGTTCCCTGAAGTCGGGTACCATAGATAGTCAGTTTGATTATATCTATAGTGTATCAAATAATTTTCAAGAGTACAAGGTGGTCAAGCGCACCAACTTGGATCAGTTGAAATCTAATATCTTGGATTCTATGCGTACGATGAGGGCAGAAGTAGGAGATCTGAAGACGCTGATTGTGAGTGAAAAAGATTCTATTGTAAACCTGAACTCTATGCTGGAAACCGCAGAAGCAGAGAAGCTAAATGCCATAGCGGAGAAAGATAATTTCTCTTTTTTAGGAATGGGGATTCATAAGGCTGTTTATTCTTCCATGATGTGGACTTTGGTTGCCGTATTGGCCGGGGCTCTTGCAATTTTCTCCTTCCAATATTTCAGTAGTTTCAAGAAAATCAAGAAAGCGCAGAGGGATTTGGCCGAAATCCAGGAGGAGTTTGACAATCACCGCAAGAATATGCTGGACAGGGAGCGCAAACTCAAGCGGGAGCTGGTTGATGCGCAACTGGGCAGATAGGGGGTTATGTCCTCAGCGGTTTCTTAATTCATCAAAAAAGGCCAGTCGTTCGGTTTTGGCTGTTTTGATCATTCTCCAGATAAAAAACACACATCCTGCCGTAACCAACAAACCGATAGTGTTTGCCTGAAAGAGCATCACCATTCCCAATATAGCAAGTAGAAGTATCCACGCTCTGTTCAAGAACATGACTTTGGCCTCACTTGAGGAGAAATATTCTTTTTCGGTGGTATGATTGTTCACGCAAAAGTATTTGCCGGTACTGCTCCCTACACGGATGTACCAATAAATGGTCAATTCGTTTCCGCTTCTACAAGCAAGGTTAAAGTCCTGGAGTTGAAAGGATTTCTCTTTCCCTTCAGGGCTGATCAGGAATACCTGATCATGGACTACTGTGGTAGAAGTGATACTTACCGGAGCCGTATAGCCACTTCCCCTGTAGCTGGATCCTCCACCACCTCCCCCGGATACTTTTGTTTCCATATTTTTGGCTGTTTCGGCTACATGTCCAGTGAATTGGTGAACTTCGAAGGCCTTTTGGTAAGTGGGTTTGACGATGCGGTTCATAGTATCTGGATTTGAAGAACTGGAAGTTAACAGTGAAAGCAGGGCTTTTCCACTAGGAATTATTTGTCGGTCATTTCCGCTTATTTTCTGCGCAAAAATGGCTGAGAGTCGCTAAAAACAGGAAGCTGCCTTTTCAGACGCTATTCCGGAAGCTTTCTTGATACACAGGTGAATTCCCTATAAAAAAGCGTAAGTTTGTGACCTTAAAATAGCAAAATCACCGAATGGCTAAGAAAAGAGGAACTGCTTTGGAAGAGAGCGAAAAAAGGAAGTTGAACAAGCAGAATTTAAGTAAACTTGGAGGTATATTCCAGTTTTTGATGCCCTACAAAGGAGCATTCTTTTTAGGGCTGATATTCCTTGTGTTTTCTTCCCTTACCCTGCTCACTTTTCCCTATGTGGCGGGTAAACTCATCGATACCGCACAAGGGACGGATTGGATAGTGAGTGATATTAACTCGATCGCTCTGATCTTGGTGGGGATTCTGGCGGTACAGAGTACCTTCTCCTTTTTCAGGGTCTGGCTCTTTGCCTTGGTTTCTGAGCGATCCATGCGCGATATCCGTCTGGCGCTATACTCCAGAATGGTCCGCTTGCCCATGACTTTCTTCGATAAGCGTCGTACAGGGGAACTGATCAGTAGGATCACTTCTGATGTAAGCATGCTGCAGGACACTTTTTCAGTGACACTGGCAGAACTCTTCCGTCAGGTAGTAACACTGGTGGCCGGTGTGATTTTCCTCCTGGTCAACACTCCTAAATTGACGCTGTTCATGTTGGCCACATTCCCTGTCCTAGTGGTGATAGCAATGGTCTTTGGGAAGTTTATACGCAAGCTTTCTAAAACAACCCAGGATGAACTGGCTTCTGCCAACGTGATTGTGGAAGAAACTTTACAATCGATCAGTACTGTCAAGTCTTTTGTGGGTGAAGCATTTGAATCTGCGAGATATGGCAATGGGTTGAACAGGGTAGTGGGGGTAGCTCTCCGGGCTGCCAAATATAGAGGTGCATTTATTTCATTTATTATTTTCGCACTATTCGGAGGTATCGTAGCCGTGATGTGGTACGGAGCTAGTTTGGTGAGCTCCGGGGAAATGAGTGTGGGCGAACTGGTTTCGTTCGTGTTATACACCACCTTTATCGGTGGTTCCATAGCCGGGCTGGGGGATATATATGGACAAGTGCAAAAAGCCATTGGTTCTTCTGAGCGCGTCTTGGAAATATTGGATGAGGAACCAGAACCTGCTACTGGTGCTAAGACTTCTGCTTTCCAGGGTAAAATAGCTTTCGATCAGGTAGGCTTTCATTATCCTACACGTCCTGAAATGGAAGTGCTAAAAAGCCTCAGCTTCCACGTCAATCCTGGAGAGAAAGTAGCTTTAGCAGGTCACTCAGGTGCGGGGAAATCCACCATTATCCAGTTATTGATGCGTTTCTATGAGGTGCAGAAGGGTTCTATTCAGGTAGATGACCGCCCGTTACATGAATGGGATTTGCAGAATCTTCGCTCACACGTGGGCATGGTGCCGCAGGAGGTACTGCTCTTTGGAGGCTCTATCCGCGAGAATATTGCTTATGCCAAGCCTGGTGCTTCGGAAGAAGAGATTATACTGGCTGCCAAGAAGGCGAATGCCTGGCAGTTTATTTCCCAGTTTCCAGAAGGGCTGGACACACTGGTGGGTGAGCGTGGAGTGAAACTTTCAGGTGGTCAGCGTCAGCGTGTGGCTATAGCACGTGCCATTCTGAAGGATCCTTCCATCTTGATACTGGATGAAGCGACTTCTTCATTGGACGCGGAATCAGAGCATTTGGTGCAGGAGGCATTGGATGAACTGATGAAAGGAAGAACCACCATTATTATTGCGCATCGGCTGGCCACTATCCGCAAGGTGGATAGGATATATGTGCTCAGTGAGGGAGAGATTGTCGAGCAAGGCAACCACCTGGATCTTCTCGGTAAAGAAGAGGGCTTTTATGCCAATTTAGTCCGGCTGCAGTTTGCGGATTAGAGGTTGTGTGCAGCCATGGATAGAGAGATGTTGATTTTTATACTTGGAAAATCCCTTTGATTTGAAAAATGCCTGTAAGTTCTGCGGGAGTTTGAGCCATGCCTCTTTTGAAGCGACGGAACGGATGTTTGGTCTTGGGGGCTCATTTGTCTATTCGGAGTGTCTGGATTGTGGGTCGCTTCAAATAGATGAAATACCAAAGAATCTTGGTGAATATTACCAGCGTTCAGGATATTACTCCTTCCTGCCATTGAATCATTCAGGCTTTGCCCGAAAAGTATATAAGAGGATTCGAATGAAACTGTTGCTGGCCACCCAATCTAAAATTTTTGAGCCCAGGGATTATGGGTATTGGCTGAAAAAACTGGCTCCTGGATTTCATTTCAGAATAGCGGATGTGGGCTGCGGAAACGGGCAATTACTCTATGAACTATATGCGGCGGGCTTCACTGATCTGCATGGCTTTGATCCTTTCATGGAAAAAGATCTGATGGTGAACCCAAGCCTGCATCTGTGGAAAATGCGCATTGAAGAAAGCGATGGGCTATTTGATCTGATTATGTTGCATCATGCGTTTGAGCACATGGAGGATCCTGTGGAAGCGCTTCAGGCCTGTTATGACAAGTTGAAACCAGGCGGAAAATTGCTGGTGAGAACCCCTGTGGCCGATGCTGCCGTATGGAAGGAAAAGCGGGCATATTGGGTGCAGCTGGATGCGCCCCGGCATTTGATTATTCCATCTGTGACAGGTTTTCAGCTGGTTTCCCAGGCTATTGGGCTTACGCTGCAGGAAGTGCTGTTTGATTCCAGTGCGTTCCAGTTCTGGGGGACATCCCTTTATGAAAAGGGTCTTTCTTTAGACCTAAAACTAGTGGGGCGGAATTATTCCCCGAAGGAATTGGCTGGATTGGAAAAAAAAGCCCTCCTATATAATCAGGAGGGTAAGGGGGATCAGGCATGTTTTTTTCTGAGTAAGCCGCTTTAAATTTTAAGCAGCGCTTCAAAAAAGCCCATCGTTTCGCCTTTTTTCTTGAATATCAGCATAGGAAGCACGTTGTTAACCGCAATGAGCTTTTCTGCTACACTTCCCAGCAGGATGGCAGCGGATTTGGTCCTGCCACGGGAGCCTAGCAAGATCATATCTGCACCTATCTCCTGGGCTTCCGATAGCAGGGCTTTGCCTTGTCCCTCTCCATTGTTCAATATAAAGCGACAGTCCACATTTTTATGACCGAATTTCTGTATAAAGCGGTCATAGTCTTGCTGGGCATTTTCTTTCATTATTTCTGCAAACTCCTCATAGGATTTTCCTGTTTTAGAATACCCATGTGGCACTTCGTAAAGATGGACGGGGATAAGTTCAGCATTTAACTCTTCTGAAATCCGCTCCCCAAACGTAAAGATCAAATCAGTGTGGTCAGAGAAGTCTGAGGGGATCATGATTTTTTTAGGCAATCCCGGAGGTCTTTTTTCCTGCAGAAGCAGAACAGAGCAAGGGGCTTTTTTTGCGATGCCTTTAGCAAGAGACCCGCTTCCCTCAATAGTTTCTTTTCTGCCCATGATGATGATATCCACATCCTTGATTCTGGCCTTTCTCAGGAAGGTGTCCAATGGGTGGGTGCCTTCATCTGCGGAGACCTCGATTTCCATGCTTTTCGGGAAGTCATATTCTTCGAGCTTGGTTTTGATCAATGCTTCTATGGATTCATCCCCCGGGGCCAACAGCTCGGGATGTTTCCTGAGGATCTCATCGGGCACTGCAAGATTCTTGGCTACATGGACAAAGTAGCATTTATCTATTCCTAAGAACTCCAGATATACTATTGTCTTTTTGATCAGGATATCATCCATCTCCGTAAGATCAAGACCAATCATGGCCTTATAAAAATGCTTCATAGCTGTTCGGTATTTATTCCCTTAATTTAAAGCTTTGATCCAGTTTATTGAATAGTTTTTTTGTTTTTACCTGTGGAATTCCTTTTCGAGGTAATTTAGTCGGATGAAAGTTATGCAAAAGTATTTTTTGGCAATCGTTCCTGAAGGGCGATTTCAAGAGCAGGTGACGCAGTTGAAGCTGGAGATCAGGGATCTGTTTGAGGCTAAATATGCCCTAAAGTCTCCGGCACATATCACTTTGAAGATGCCTTTTGTGTATAATGAGGCGAAGGAAGCTAGACTCATTGAGAAGCTTGGGGATTTTCTGGTGAACTATGTGCCACTGGCTCTGGAAGTAAAAGGGGTAAGTACTTTTGGAGATCGGGTGATTTTCTTGGGAGTAGAGGCAGGACAGGATTTGTATGAGTTTCAGGAAGCGCTCAAGGCTTACTGCAAAAAAGAGCTAAACCTTATCGATGAGCTGAGTGACAGGAATTTCCATCCCCACATGACTGTGGCTTTCAAAGACATCAAAAAACCGCGATTTCAGAATATTCTTCACTATGTAAAGACACGTGATCTGGCGTGTAAATTCACCATTTCTCATCTTGTGCTTCTGAAAAGGATAGATGGGCGGTGGGAAACCCATAAAAAACTGCATTTCATGTAAGATTGGCGAGCAGTTCTATTACATCGTCCAATTTTTATCCATTTAAAGACATTTCTGCATAATTATGCGAAAAAAAATTATATTTTGAATATCACTTCTTTTTCGAAATAAATCACTTTTCCTAGAAAAAGTTAAAATCCAGAGTGGCGGAATTTTATTTAGGTTTTTGACAGAGGGATGTCGAGAAAAGCGAATATTAATTGGCGAGAAAGATAAAAGAGTCATGTAGAGATTAATTGGTTGTGATTGATCTTAGTTGATGGCAGTTGTTTTATTTTACTTTATAACTAATTCCCACTATTTTTAAAAACGAAATTGACACAAAATGTTATAATATTTTGTTTTTTGTCCATTTTTGTACAAAACGGCTTGTTGTTCGTATTTTTTACAGATTTTCGATATAATCTTTTTTCTATGTGTTTTTCTTCAAGCCTGTTGGGTTTTTACATATCAAACTTTCCCATGATATTGTGACCAAAATGAAAACATATAGTTAAATGTTCAACCTATGAAGAAAATTTTATTAGCCTTTGCCTTCACCATACTGGCCTGTGCGTCGGTATTGGCGCAGAGCAGGACGATCACTGGTAAAGTTGTCTCGGCAGAAGAGCCAGATGGAGTACCGGGAGCAAGTGTAGTAGTGAAAGGTACTACTTTGGGAGTCATTACCGATCTGGACGGCAGCTATTCTATAGATGTGCCAGCTGATGCTTCCACACTTGTGTTTAGCTTTGTTGGCTATCTTACGAAAGAGATGCCAATCGGTTCCACATCCATCATCAATGTGACGATGGATGTGGATGTAAAAACCCTCGGAGAAGTAGTCGTAGTGGGCTATGGTACCCAGGAGAGAAGAGAGATCACCGGCTCGGTGACATCTATTGATTCCAAGTCTATCGAAAATCTTGTGACCCCCTCATTTGAATCACAGCTGGCAGGTAGAGCACCGGGGGTACAAGTGACAACTCCTTCTGGCATTTTAGGAGCAGCTCCTATCATTCGTATCAGAGGGGTCAATTCCTTGACCTCAAGCGCTAGCCCACTTATTGTAATAGATGGTGTTCCTGTAGTAGATGCTGACCGGTCTGCGGTAGTTTCTTCCAATCCATTGGCAAATATAAATCCGGCGGATATCCAGTCTTATGAAGTATTGAAGGATGGTTCGGCAACTGCTATTTACGGCTCTAGAGCAGCCAATGGTGTGATTTTGATCACTACCAAAAGAGGTTCTTCCGGAAAAGCCAAAGTAAGCTATAATACTTCTATAGGGATGAATCAAGCCGTGGAAAGATTTGATTTGTTAACTGGTGACCAGTTTGTGGAAATTGCAAACGAAAAAGTAACCAATGCAAATCCTGATGAAACCGGAAATGCACGTCCTGGGGTTAATACAGACTGGCAGGACGTAGTGCTAAGAAATGGATTTACCCAGCAGCATAACCTTTCTATATCAGGTGGCTCAGATGCGACTAAGTACTTCTTTTCGTTGGGATATACAGATCAGGAATCTGCGGTAGTTGCAAATGATCTTTCCAGATATTCCTTCCGCGCTAATGTGGATCACAGTATTTCCAATTCGGTGAGACTGGGAACTTCCCTTTCCTATTCAATGACTCAAATCAATGGATTGAATAATGGGGCAAACTCTCTTTCAGGAGCCATTTACAATGCTACCCGTGCCCTTCCAAACGTAGAAGTTTACGACCCTGAAAATACAGCATTTGATGGCTACAATGTACAGCCCGACGGTTCTACTACAGGTTGGGGAAATAACCTTTCCGGGCCGGACAACAATATCCCAAACATTGGTTTTGTATTGGATAACAATATTTTCAGAACCAGAGCTCATAGGGTTTTAGGTTCAGCTTTTGGAGAGGTAGATATTATCAATGGCTTGACCGCGAGAACCCAAATTGGAGTTGATTTGACTTTAGCTGATGATTTTCGTTCTTGGGATCCAAGGCACGGAGATGGCAGAGGAACCAATGGAAGTGTGTATATGGCCTACAATCCAGCATTGAGATGGAACTGGCAGAACACAGTTAATTACCAAACTGTAATTGCAGATGATCACAATTTGAATGTCACTGCAGGTATGGAGTATCAGTTTACTAACTTTTATGCGTTTTCAGGGTCAGGAACAGATATCTCAGATAACTTCTACAGACAACAAAACCTGATTACTGGTTCTTATAATAACCAATTTTCTAGTGGATCATATTCGGAGAGAGGATTTGATTCCTATTTCGGAAGATTCAACTATAGTTTCAAAGGTCGGTATTTAGCATCCTTCACTGTAAGAAATGACGGTATCTCCGATTTGGTAGGTGATAATAAGCGAGGAACATTCTTTGGAGGATCTGTTGGTTGGAGGATTTCTGACGAGGCTTTCTTCAATTCTGAATTGATTTCTGACCTTAAAATGAGAGCTTCCTATGCAGAAGTAGGAAATACAGGGATTGATTCTTTTGCTGCTTTTGGTGGATTCTCTCCAGTTTTAGGTGGTGCAGGTGCAGGAATTGGCTATTCGAGAGTTGCCAATGGAGACCTGCAATGGGAAACTTCCAAAAAATTGAATTTTGGCCTGGACATGACCATAGGTAGGGTAACTATTTCGGCGGACTATTTTGAAAATAATGTAGATGGCCTTATTCTGGCTGCTCCAACCTCTCCTTCTTTAGGTATCCCTGGAAATAGCATCAACCAAAACGTAGGTGCTATGGTAAATAAGGGATTTGAGTTAAGAGCGATGTCAAATGTCATCAATAGAGGAAGATTTTCCTGGAATACGGATTTCAACATCACATTTATCAACAATAATGTGACTGAACTGATTCAGCCTTTAACTGGAACCTATAATAGGACGGTGGTTGACGGCCCGGTAGCGCAGCTATATGGCTTCAAATGGGCAGGTGTAAATGCCGCTAATGGTAATGCCATGTATTACAGCGGTGAGAATGGTGATATTGTACAATTGGTAGGTTCCTCCTCTTGGAGAGTCTATAATCCATCAGATCCGTCCAACATAGAACAAGCTGGTAACGCCCCAACTCAGTTCTTCTTAGGCAATACACTTCCTAAATGGCAAGGTGGATGGTCAAACAGCTTTACTTTCGGGGATTTTGATGCGGAAATCTTCACAAGATTCTCCGGTGGAAACTACATCATGAATGAATCTCTAAGAGGCTTAATGGGCTTAGGCTTCTCAAATAACCATGCTGAAATTTTAAACAGATGGACAGAAGGTGGACAAGTAACTGATGTGCCTAGACTATACTCAGGCAGAGATTCTAATACTTGGATGACTTCTGCTTCAAACAGCAGGTTCATAGAGAAGGGTGATTTTGTCAGAATCCAGAATATAGTAGTTGGATATACTGTTCCAGCAGCAGCTTTAAATTCAGCATTTAATGGTGCTATTACCAATGCCAGGTTCTTTGCACAGGTTCAGAATCCATTCACATTTACGGGCTATTCTGGATTAGATCCAGAGGCTAATCAATATTCAGGCCAGTTGAGCTTCGGTGTAGATTGGAACGTAGCTCCAGTGATCCGTACTTACACCGTAGGTCTTAATATCGGATTCTAATTTCACATCCTAAAAAAGAAGAAGAAAAATGAAAAAGTTTTCTATAAATAATTTCAAACTCATCGTAGCTGGAGCAGCTTTGATGGGCGGAATTAGTAGCTGTGAAGTGACAGATCTAATTCCTGCGAATTTGATTCCTGACTCTGAGGCATTTGCGACTGCTGCAAGAGTTGAGTCAGCTGTGCTAGGCGTATATGAGTCGGCACAAAGAGGTTTTTGGCTTGGAAATCCTGACCGTGGATATCCATTTGGTGCTGCTAATGTGGAGCAAGGTGATATGAGAGGTGAAGACATGTACAATGATCAGGCCTTTTATGAAATCACCTATACCAATGGATATAATCCAAGTTCAGCCAACAATAATGGAATGTGGATTTCATTGTATAGAATGATCAACCGTGTGAATATTGTAATTGAAGCTCTTCCTTCGGCAGTTGAAAATGGAGTTCTTACTCAAGAAGCAGCTGATGCCTATAAAGGTGAGATGCTATTTATGAGGGCTTTGGCTCATCATGAATTGCTGATTCACTTTGCTAGACCTTATTCTGATGATCCTTCCTTACCAGGAGTTCCGTACAGGACTTTCGCTATCAATGATGTACCAAAAGTACCGGATGGAGAAGCTGTGGGAAGAGGAACAGTGGGAGAAGATTATGCCCAATTATTGGCGGATTTGGATGAAGCTGAACAAAAATTACCAGAAGGTGGAGCAGATAGGGCTAGTAAAGGAGCTGCTATTGCACTGAAGTCTAGAATCAAATTACATATGGAAGATTGGTCAGGCGTTATTACCGAATTTGGAAAGATAGAATCTTCTTATGAAGTGACAGCTAATCCTGCGGAGCCATTCCGTGGAGGTGCTTCATCTGATAATATCTTTTCTTTTATTAACTCTGAAGGATCAAATCCTGGTGTTAATGGTGCATTGCCTTCTATGTACGGTAATCCAGCTGATGGGGGACGGGGTCTTGTGAAAATTTCTCCGATTATCTGGAGATCGGATTTTTGGAATGAAGCAGATGTAAGAAGAACGGCGCTCACGGCTCGTAATGCCGCTGGTATTTATACAGCTAAGTATATCGATCATGTTACGCGTACTGATCCTAATACAATTCTTAGATTTTCAGAGGTCGTATTGAATGCTGCTGAGGCAAACGCTCAGCTTGGTGAATTGAATGATGCAGTTGCTTTACTAAATTCTGTAAGAGATCGCGCACTTCCTGCTTCAGTTCCTTCTTTTTCCGCCGCAGGTCTTGGTGGTAAAGATGGTGTTTTGACAGCAATTTATAATGAGCGAAGGATCGAATTTCTGGCAGAAGGTAGAAGATGGGCTGATATCCATCGCCTTGCCGGGGCTGGTGTTTTGCCAGGTATTCCTGCCAAAGTTACTTCCCGTTCGATCACTAATATTGATTTCTATACTACTGATAGGACATTTACAACTGATTATGCTGAGCCTTATTCAAGTAATCTGTTTATTTGGCCTATTCCACTGGATGAAATCCAAAATAACGCTACGTCTCCTATCGAGCAGAACCCAGGCTATTAAGTTAACCCGGTCCATAAAATTAAAGTCCGGCCATCTGGCCGGACTTTTTTATTTTAATCATTAAAGTGAAAGGTTGGATTAAGGTGGTAGGATAAGAGTGTTTCATAATACGCCACAAAACGTAGAACCTACAAAGACAAAGTATGCATATCGGCTTTTCTTTTGTCAGTGAAGAGATTAAAGCATGATAGGATTTGGTCAACAATAGAATTATGATTTATCCTACCTTACCTCAACTTCTCCATGATCAGCTCTATAGCTTTGT
>NZ_JAJUWR010000022.1 GCF_021390545.1 Algoriphagus sp. AGSA1
GCTTCAGAACATTATTCTGAAAATCAAAAAATTTTATTTTTTTCATTACTTGTTCATATTAAATACCTTAAACTACTAATTTATATTTAAATTTTTCTTGATATAATACTTAAAATCATTTAATTCTGATTTTTTTGTTTATAACTTAGTAAAAGTTGAACCAACCACCTCTGAACCATGAAAACTCAAACCCAACCCAACTATCTATTTATTAATGAGCATGATCTAGCCCATCATTTACATAATTCCGATCCAATAATCAAAATAAATCTATATGGTGAGCATCTTGAAGAATCTCCGTACAAGCCACTATACATAAAACTTTTGGATCGATCCAAATTAAAATTCAACCAACTCGATCATGTCATCCGATCTATCATAAAAGCCCACGCCAATTATGCTTTAGCGTTTAAGTGTGAATGCTTGAATTTCATGAATGTCGGAGAAGGCGTTTTCAAAAACAGTTCTCAAATGAGCTTAAACTATTAAATAAAAATGGAGAGAGCTGCTAAACCGGAAACACCCCTGTAAAAATTATTTTTTTTGTTAAACCCTCAAGTGATTTCAATGCGACTGACCTTGTAAAGGGTGCAATACCCCATATTTTTCAAAGCATAAACCCCGCCCTCAATCTCAGTTTGCGGATTCCCATGTGGCTAAAAAACTAAGCCAAACAAACACCCACGACTCTTTTCACTTACTGAGCTAAAAACTCCAAAAGTGGCTTAATAAACTTTTCGAAACTTTGAATGTGAGGCAGGTGACCTACATTTTGAATTTCTACAAGTTTGGCATCTGGAACTGCATCTCGGGTCTTTTCCCCCAGTTGTCCATACAATCCCAGCGTTTTTCTTACCTCTTCATTTACAAGCTGCTTTCCTAGTGCTGTTCTGTCTTTTGTCCCAATTATTAACAGTGTGGGCATTTGGATTTCACCGAATTCATATAGAATAGGCTGGGTAAAAATCATATCATAGGTCAGTGCTGCATTCCAGGCAATCCGTTCGTATTCAGGATTGAGAGTCCATCCTGCCAACAACTTCACCCACTCATTGTACTCTTCCTTCCAGTCGCCATGGTAGTAATTTGACAATTGGTACTCTTTAATCTGCTCATAATCCTTGTCCAATTCATTCTGATACCACCACTCTACTGGTTGATAAGGGACTTTCAGCTTCCAGTCTTCTAGGCCTATGGGATTTTCCAAAATGAGTTTTTCGGTGACTTCTGGATACATAAGAGCGAATCTCGTAGCCAACATTCCTCCCATGGAATGCCCCAGTACACTGACTTTATCAATAGTAAGTAAGTCAAGTAGTGCTTTGGTATTCAAAGCCAATTGATGGAAGGTGTATTGGAAATATGCTGGTTTGGAAGATTTGCCGAAGCCAATTTGATCGGGGACAATTACCCGATAACCACTTTCGGACAAGCGCTGGATGGTTGTTCTCCAATAAGCCCCATTGAAGTTTTTGCCATGTAGCAACATGACGTTTTCCCCATTTGGTTTTTCAGGCTTTACATCCATGTACCCCATTTTCAGCTCTTGGTTTTGAACATGAAGGTTCAGAAACTGAACTTCATAAGGATAGTCGTAATTCGAAAGGTTAAGATCCAACGATTTGAGCTCGCTTTGTTGAGCAATTGTACTGTTGATGGCTATGCAAAGGAGAATAGAAGTCAATGCTATAATTAATCTGTCCATCGTTTTTCAAGAATATTTGGTAAAACTTGTGATTAGCTCACCTAACTAGCGTGGCAACCAGGTAGGCCTTTTTCTTCCTAAATTCTTATTGGGATCATTTTATGGTTTCTCAATTTGTTTGCTTTCCAGATGAGTAGCACTTCCGAGAAAAAGCTCTGCTGCTTCCATAATGGTCTCAGAGAGCGTTGGATGCGGATGGACAGTTTCCGCTATTTCTTGCGCTGTAGCCGCCATTTCTATGGCAAGGCAGATTTGGGAGATCAAAATCCCAGCATCTTTTCCTGCTACGCCCCCTCCAAGTATTCTCCCCGTTTTAGCATCAAATATGAGTTTTGTCAGTCCTGTCTCAGTATCCAGTAAAACCGCCTTTCCAGAGGCTGTCCAAGGAAATTTGATCACCTTTGCATCCAGTTTTTTCTCTTCCACCTGAGTTTCCGTCACCCCGCACCAAGCGATTTCAGGATGGGTAAAAACTATTCCGGGGATAACTTTCGGTGCATATCCGGCACCTGCTTCTCCTGCCAACACTTCCGCTACTACTCTGCCTTCATGCGTGGCTTTGTGGGCAAGAAGGGGTTCTCCTGTAATATCTCCTATTGCATAGATATTCTCCACCTGGGTTTTACGCTGCTCATTTACTTTCAAAAACCCTTTTTCATCTGTCTTTAGATTCGCTTTTCCCAGATTCAAGGAATCTGTGTTTGGCTTCCTTCCCACAGCCACCAGCACCTTATCATATTCTTTTATCTGCTTTCCATCACCTGTTACTAGACTTACTTTTGCCTTCCCATTTTCCAAAAGATCGACTTTCTCCGCCTTAGTATCTAAGTATAAGGCTTCAAACAGATCCTTACACTCTTCTTCAAACACGTCCACAAGATCCCGATCGGCACCAGGAAGCAAGCCTGAGGTCATTTCCGCAATTGTTACTTTAGATCCCAAAGCAGCATATACGCTACCCAATTCCAATCCGATATATCCTCCTCCTATGACAAGCAGCTGGTCAGGAACATCTTTGAGCTCCAAAGCGTCAGTAGAATCCATAATCACCTGATGATCTATTTTTATATGTGGTAAATGCGTAGGAATTGATCCTGTTGCGATCACAGCTTTTTGAAATTCAAGAATACTATTTCCACCATCATTCATTTCCACATCAAGAGAATTCTCAGATCTGAATTTTGCTTTTCCCCTGATGTACCCAATCTTACGATGCTTGGCAAGTTGTCCCAATCCCGTAGTGAGTTTTTCGACTACATTATATTTCCAAGCATTGATTTTCTTTAGATCGACTTTGGGATTTTTATAATTTATTCCGCTTTTCCTGGCATTAAGCGCATCCTGCTTCACTTTGGCGATATGGAGCAAGGTTTTGGAAGGAATACATCCTCTGTAAAGACATACACCGCCAGGATTTGCCTCCGGATCTATCAAGGTGACTTCCAGACCTAGATCCGCAGCCCTGAACGCTGCCGCATAGCCTCCCGGGCCAGCTCCAATGATGACTATTTCCGCTTTCCTATTTCCTGTCATATTCTATCAATAAAGGATTTACACGTTTTTTCCTGCTGCCAAATGAGTGGCGGCTCCCTGGTAAGCTTCCGCAGCTTCCATAATACTCTCGGAGAGTGTGGGATGCGGATGTACGATAAGGGCTATATCCTCAGCACTGGCGGAAATTTGCAAAGCAAATGCGATCTCAGCGATCAAACTGCCTGCCTTTTCCCCTACCACTCCCCCTCCAAGGATTTTATTGCTCTGGGAATCAATGAGAAGTTTCGTAAGTCCTCTCCTTATCCCCATAGAAGCAGCTCTTCCCGAGGCTGACCATGGAAATTTTGCCACTCTGATTTCTATTTCTTGCTGTTTTGCTTCGGCTTCCGTCAAACCGCACCAGGCCATTTCTGTTCTGGTGGTAGCCACGATAGAAGGAATAGCTTTGGGGTCAAATTTATCTCTGTGTTTACCGGCTATTAGCCCTGCCACGAATTTGCCCTCATGGGATGCTTTATTTGCAAAAAGAGCTTGGTTGACAAGGTCTCCAATGGCAAAAATGTTCTCTTTGGCAGTTCTCCTTTTATCATCCACTTGTATAAAACCACCTGTGTCTGTCTCTATACCTGCTTTTTCCAGATTCAAAGAATGGGTATTGGGAATTCTCCCCATAGCTACCAAAACCAAATCAAAAGTCTCTTCCCATTCCTTTCCTTTGGTTTCCAACTTCACTTTTACCTTTTTCTTATTATTTACTATAGCTTCTTTTAGGGTGGTTTCGAAATGGGACTTTTCGAAAAGCATCTCATTCTCCTTGGTGTAAGCAGTAGCCAGATCAGGATCTATCCATGACAGCAGCCCTTTCGTCTCCTCCACCAAAGTCACTTTAGAGCCCAGAGACGCATAAATGCTCCCGAGTGAGGGACCAATATATCCTCCTCCGATTACCAGCATGCTTTTCGGAATCTTCTTCAACTCCAAGGCTTTAGTAGAATCTATGATTCTCTCCGAATCAAACTTAGCTTCGGGTAATTCCTTCGGAACAGATCCGGTGGCCAGTATGACATTTTTGAAAGTCACGGGGTACGGTTTACCTTCCACTGGTTGGATCTCCAGTTCATTTTCCGAAAGGAATACCGCTTTCCCTTTTATGTATTCTATCTCCCGATCTGTGGAAAGCAACCCTACTCCCTCGGTGAGTTTTTTCACAATTTCATCTTTCCATGTAGCCAAAGCCTCAACATCAATAGTAGGCTTGCCGAATTCCAGCCCCCATTCCTTTGCTGTAACAGCATCTTCCTTGATTTTCAAGGCTTCTATCAAGGTTTTTGTCGGGATACAACCTTCATAAAGACAAGTACCTCCAGGATCGATATCCGTACCAATGAGGGTGACTTGAAGCCCAAGATCCGCTGCTCTGAATGCCGCCGCATAGCCGCCAGGTCCCGCCCCGATGATTACCAGCTCCTTTTCTTTTGATTTGGCCATAGTGTTTTTATTTAACTTCAATTCTTCGAAGCATTGGTCAAAGAATCAGGCCCCTAACAGAGCCTTATAAGGATCTTCCAGTGCCTGGCAGATCCACCTCAGAAACCTGGCTCCATCTGCCCCATCGATTAGGCGGTGGTCGTAGGAAAGACTCAAAGGAAGAATCTGTCGGGGCTCGAAGCTGCCATCGATATAGACTGCTTGCTCTTTGGCTCTGGAAACTCCCAAAATCGCCACCTGTGGAGAATAAACAATGGGAGTAAACTGAGTCCCTCCTATGCCGCCGAGATTAGAAATTGTGATATTTCCTCCTTGCATTTCTTCGGGGGAGAGTTTTCCCTGCCGGGTTTTTTCTGCCAGTTCCGAAATCTCTACCGCCAATTCAACAATTGTCTTCTTTTCTACATCGCGGATTACCGGAACAAGTAGTCCTTTGTCCGTATCTACTGCGACCCCTATATGGAAGTATTTCTTCAGGATTACTTCCTCATTTTCCATGTCAATACTGGCATTGAACTGAGGAAACTGCTGTAGGGCACTGGCCATGACTTTCACCAGAATAGCGGTGATGGTCAGTTTACCACCGGCATTTTCTGTTTTGGATTTGTTTTCATCCATATACTGCGTTATGCCAGAGATGTCAGCTTCGTCAAATTGAAACACATGCGGAATAGATTGCCAGGAAGTGAGGGTGTTTTTGGCTGTGGTCTTTCGAATATTGGATAAGGCTTCCCGCTGCACGGCTCCCCACTTGCTAAAATCCGGTAGGTCAACTTCTTTTGATTTTTTGTCTTCACCTTCTTTCTCCGCTTGCTTTGACTGGGATTTTACATCTTGCTCAGTGATTCTACCTCCGGCTCCACTGCCCTTTATCCGCTTGATATCTACGCCGGATTCTCTCGCAAGTCTTCGCACACTTGGGGAAGCTGGGACATCGCTTGCTTCCATTTCAGCTTCTTTTGTCTCGCTTTTTTCTCCCGCCTTTTCATCTCTTGTAGGTTCATTTTTTCCCTCGTCTTCAGAGCTTTCCTCCTCACTATCATCGGTTTTTTCAGCTTTTTCACTTTTCCCGTTTTTCCCGGATTCCGAATCTTTATCGTTTTCTTTCTTATCTTTCTTTTGTTCGGTTTCACCAGAATCATCATCCCCATTTTCCTTTCCCTCTTCTTCACCACCTTCATCGTCAAGGATCAGGATGACATCCCCCACTTTGACTTCGTCCCCTACGCTGACTTTGATTTCTTTGATCACTCCGCTATGGGAGGAAGGAACCTCCACAGAAGCCTTGTCTGTCTCCAGCGCAATAATGGACTGTTCTTCTTTGATGCTGTCGCCTTCTGAGACCAGCACTTCTATTACTTCCGCGGTATCTACACCTTCTGATATGAGTGGAATTTTCACTTCTATAGCCATGACAGTTTGTTTTGGTTGATAAAATGTTCAGGAAGTTCTGGGAATGGATTTTTCAGGATCAATGCCCAGATCCTTGGCAGCTATTTTTAATTCCTCCGTTTTAAATTGCCCTGCCAATGCCAATTCATAGAGTGCCGCAAAAGCAATATGGTTTGAATTCACCTCGAAGAATTCCCGAAGTGCCTCCCGGGTGTCGCTTCTGCCAAATCCATCGGTTCCAAGCGTGGTCACTTTCCTTGGAAACCACCTGGCCACTGATTCAGGAAGAGCCTTGAGGTAATCGGAAGCGGCAATGAAAACGCCATCTTCATTTTGGAGGCACTGCTGGATGTAATTCGGTTTTTGATCCGGATCGGCACTACAGCGATTACTTCTATCCGTATCGATCGCATCATCATACAGCGATTTATAGCTGGTGATACTCCATACATCCGCAGCTACACGGTATTTCTTTTCCAGCAGTTCAGCAGCCTTCAACACTTCCGTCATGATGGCTCCACTGCCAAAAAGATGTGCTTTCTTCTTTTTGCTTTTGCTTGAGGACTTTTTGAATCTGTACATTCCTTTTAGAATACCTTCCTTGCTATCCTTAGGCATTCTTGGCATCACGTAGGTATCATTTCCTACGGTGAGGTAGTAGAAAACCACTTCCTTCTCCACATACATCCGCCTGATTCCATCCTGTACAATGACTGACAGTTCATAGGCAAAAGCCGGATCATAAGCCATCAGGTTGGGAACCGAATACGCATAGATATGGCTCTGCCCATCCTGATGCTGAAGTCCCTCTCCCGGCATACTGGAGCGACCGGAAATCCCTCCAATGAGGAAGCCTTTGGCACCTGCATCTGCCGCAGCCCAGATCAGATCCCCGATGCGTTGGAAACCAAACATGGAATAGAAAAAGTAAAATGGAATAGTATTGACCCCATGAACCAAATATGCCGTACCGGCTGCGATAAAATCGCTCATGGCCCCTGCTTCAGTGATCCCTTCTTCCAGGATCACTCCTTCCTTCGATTCTCTGTAGTACAAGAGGCTTTCCTGATCCACAGGATCGTATTGCTGACCTCCCGGCGCATAGATTCCCACCTGTCGAAAGAGGGATTCGATACCGAACGTGCGGGATTCATCAGGGATGATGGGTACAATCAATTTCCCGTAATCCTCATCACTGAGAAGCTTCGCCAAAATCTTGACCATCGCCATGGTAGTGGCCGCCTCGGATTTCCCTGAACCTTTAAAAAAGTCTGAAAATATGGATTCGGATGGTTTTTGGAGCCGTTCACTTTTATCTGATCTTTCGGGTATAAACCCACCGGCTTCTTCTCTTCTTTGCAGCAGGTATTTGATTTCAGGACTGTCTCTGTCCGGCTTGATAAAAGGGATATCCTTCAGGTCATCATCGGATAGCGGGATGTTGAAGCGATCACGATACTCCTTTAGTTCTTCTTTTTTAAATGACTTAGTTTGGTGGGAAACATTACTGGCCTCTCCTGCATTGCCTTGCCCATACCCTTTGATGGTTTGGGCGAGGATAATGGTGGGTTGACCTTTATGCGCAAGAGCTGTTGAATAGGCCTGATAGATCTTGACTGGATCATGCCCTCCTCTTTTCAGATTTTGAAGTTCCTGGTCTGAATAATTGTCGGCAAGTTTCCGGAGATTCTCATCCCCTTCAAAAAGATCCTTCCGAATAAATTCACCATCGGAATAGGCATATTTCTGAAACTGCCCGTCCGGTAATTCATTGAGCTTCTTGATTAGTGTCCCGTCTTTATCTTGCTCGAAAAGAGGATCCCAGTCACTGCCCCATAAAAGTTTGATCACATTCCAACCCGCACCTATAAAACTTGATTCCAACTCCTGGACTATCTTCCCGTTTCCCCTGACCGGACCATCCAATCGCTGCAGATTGCAGTTGACCACAAAGATCAGATTGTCCAATTTGTCCCTGGAAGCTACCCCGATCGCCCCTTTTGACTCCGGCTCGTCCATTTCCCCATCGCCTAAGAAAGCCCAAACTTTCTGCCTGTCTTCTTCAATAAGCCCTCTCTTCTTCAAATACTTGTTGAATCTGGCTTGATAGATAGCCATGATGGGGGACAAGCCCATGGATACTGTAGGAAAGCTCCAAAACTTGGGCATCAGATAGGGATGGGGATAAGAAGAAAGCCCTTCATCCGGTTGTAGCTCCCTGCGGAAATTGAGGAGTTGTTTCTCCGTAATTCTTCCTTCCAAAAAAGCTCTCGCATATACTCCGGGAGTGGCATGTCCCTGAAAGTAAATCATATCCGATTTGCCGTCATCATGGACTTTGAAGAAATGATGAAATCCCACTTCCCATAGATCAGCAATAGAACCATAAGTAGAAACATGTCCTCCGATTCCTTTGGATCTTTTATTGGCTTTTACGACCATAGCCATGGCATTCCAGCGTATCATGCCAGTCAGCTTTTCTTCTATTTCCAGATCTCCGGGATATTCTGCTTCATCCTCAGGAGGAAGAGTATTAATGTAAGGAGTGTTGAAGGACATGGAAGATCCAACTCCATTTTTTTGCGCCTCAAGGCGAAGCAAGTCCAAAATTTCCTGAACCCGCTCTTTAGATCCGTCTTTCAGGACATAACGTAGTGAGTCCAGCCATTCCCTGTTTTCAAGCTGTTGTATTTCTATCTTATCGATATTTGACATCTCTAGTTGGTTTTTATCCAAATCAGCAAACCTCAGGCACATTGCCCCTGGCTTTGTGTTCAGAACATTTTCTTCTGAAATTTTAAATATTTGTACAATTCACCTGCACCGATGATCACCGAGGAAATAAGGATAATCACCAGAAAGTCAAGAATCGGAAAATCCTCAAACTCCAATAAATCCCGGAAAAATGGGATCTTCACCATAAGGAACTGGAGAACTATGGCAACAATAAAAGCCAGATTGACCCAACGGTTACTCAACGGGCCGATTTTGAAGATTGATAAACGGAGCGAACGCATGTTGTATGCATTGAACAGCTGTGTGCTGGAGACCACGATAAAGGCTCCTGTGTGTGCCATCTCCTCACCTTCTGGCAGGTAGTATGAAAATGTGAGCATAGTGAGTGTAACCATCACAGCGGAAACCAAAAGCAGATATGGCAGAATGTCCCAACTCAGGATTTTCTCACTTTTCTTCACCGGCTTCTGTTTCATAATATCCCCATGGCCTGGCTCTGTTGCCAATGCCACATCCATGATTCCGTCTGTGATAAGATTGACATATAAGATCTGGGCCGCAGTAAACAGTAAGGGCCATCCTATAGAGATCCCCAACATAAAGGCTATAGCAAAGGCAAAATTGGTGGTGAGCAGAAAATAGCTGGTGATTTTGACATTATTGAATACTATACGCCCCTCCCTGATGGCGTTGACGATGCTGTTGAAATTATCATCCTGAAGTACAATTTCAGATGCGTCTTTGGCCACATCGGTGCCTCTGATCCCCATGGCAATCCCCACATCTGCCCTCTTCAGGGCGGGAGCGTCGTTCACCCCATCACCGGTCATGGCTATCAGGGTATCCTTTGCCTGTAGGCGCTCCGCTATTCTTAGCTTCGTGTCAGGATTCATGCGGGCAAAAACATTCACGTTATGGATATAATCATCAAACTCCTTATCCTCTACATCCAATTCCTGGGTAGTCATTGCCGATGGATAGTCATCTTCCTTCTCCTCACCTGACAGTATGCCCACTTCCTTGGCGATAGCCCTTGCGGTCTTTTTGTGATCTCCCGTTACCATCATGACCCTAATTCCTGCTGTCTTACATTCCTCTATAGACTCTTTTACCCCTTCACGTGGGGGATCCACTATTCCTACCATCCCTACCCAGCAAAGCTCTTTCACATCTTCCGCGGAAATACTTTCTTTATCCTCCGTCTTTCGAAAACCCAGTGCCAATACCCGCATGGCATCATCAGCCCATTCATCCATTTTGTCCTGGATTTCCTGCTTCATTTTCTCCCCCAGCTCCTCTGAACCCTCTTCAGTGAGGTATTCTGTGCTCAATTCCAAAATCCTCTCCGGAGCGCCAATAGCAAAAAGTTCCGGGCCTTCTTCTGTATCAACCAAGGATGCGCGAAACTTCTGTTCTGACTTAAAGGGAAGATCATCCAGGAGTTTATATCCGACAAAAGGATCCTTCTCCATCACTCCTGCTTTCTTGCCCATCACCAGCATAGCTACCTCTGTGGGATCTCCCACCACATCCGGTTCATCATTTTCTTCTGCATCTTCCTCCTCTTCCTCTTCTTCTTCCACATCTTCTTCATCTTCAGTTTCCTCAGTTGCTTGGGATTTTGTTTTCTTAAGCCTGATATTTATATCTACCTGATCCTCTTTCACATTTACTTTTACATCCATATTCTCCTCCCCTTCAGGATTTTCATCCGGCACATTCGAAATTTTTGTCTGCTGCCGCTCTTCCTGATTTCCCTCAGATGAACCTTCTTTTTTAACCTCACCACCGGATTCTTTTTCTTCTCCGCTTCTCTTGTTGTTTTGGACATTAGCATGGCCGGAAGCTTTCTCTTCTTTGGATGATTCATGCCCTTTACTACCTCCCCCTTCTTCTGATTCTTGGGTTTCTCTGGGTGATGTATCCTCCGAGGTTTTACTTTCCTCCTCTGAGTCCCTGGTTTCTTCTTGGCCATTCTTCACCTGTGCATCATTGCAAAAAGCCGCTATGGCCAGAAGCTTTCGCTCTACCGGATTTTCCTCCCAATCGAAAGCATTACCATTTGCGTTGAATTCTCCGCTTAGTTCATAGCCGTGACCCGAAACTGCCACTTCACTACCGCTGCCAGTGAAAATTTTCTTGATAACCAGAATACTCTGGGTCAACGTCCCGGTTTTATCCGTGAGCAAAGTGGAGACCGAGCCCATCATTTCCGTGGCGGTAAATTCTCTGATGAGGGCATTTTTCTTCGCCATTCTATTGGCCCCTATTGCCAATACAATGGAAATCACCGCCGGCAAACCCTCAGGAATAGTAGAAACCAGCACAGCAATGGTTACCAGCAAAATTTCCTGAAACTCATAGTCACGTACCCAATAACCTAAGGAAAAAATGACCAGTGAAACGAACAAAGCAAACACAGCCATTTGCTTCCCCAGAAGATTGGTTTTTTTCCTAAAGTTGGAATCCTGCATTTCCATTTCGTCCATAGACTTGGCTATCTTCCCTATTTCCGTCTGCTTACCGATAGCTGTCACTACAGCCTTCCCCATGCCGTTGACTATATTTGTACTGTTCCATACCATATTTACCCGGTCTCCGAGGGAGGCGTCTTCGTCTGTAGTATCGGTTATTTTATCCACAGGCATAGATTCCCCGGTAAGGGAAGCCTCTGAGGCACGTAGTTCATTTGCTTCGATCAACCTTCCATCTGCAGGAACCCGGTTGCCTTCCTTTAGTATCATAATATCACCAGGCACTACATCCTCAGCCAGAATTTCCTCCTCCTCTCCATTCCGCAGGACTAGGGCCTTTTTTTGCTGCATGCTCTTGATGGCCTGAATGGCTTTTTCAGCTTTGAATTCCTGTACAAACCCCATGATGGCATTAAAAAGAATCACGGCTAAAATGATGTAAACATCGGTCATCTTATCGGCCCAAAAAGCTATAGCCGCTGCCACAAAAAGTATGAGTATCAATAAGTCTTTAAACTGCTTCAGAAACAACAACACCGGATTGGTTCCGCCTTTTTCGGGCAGCTTGTTCTTCCCGAATTGTCTCTGCCTTTTGGACGCTTCATCTGAAGTAAGCCCGTTTTCATCTGAGGAGACCTTCTTGAAAACTTCATTGCTTCCTATGGTGTGATAAGGATGTTTTTGATCTATATCCATAAGGCCTGGTCGGTATATAGGTTGATAAAATAAATACTTTCAAAAATTTACTTTTGACTTTTGAGAAAGCTTATCCATCAGCGGCATTTTCAGCTTCTAGGATATTCTTAATCCCTTTTGCGACAGCATCCGGATTGAAGGAAATTCTGGAAATCCCCTCGCTGACAAGGAACTTGGCAAAATCAGGGAAATCGCTCGGAGCCTGACCGCAAAGCCCTATTTTGATTTCTTTCTTTTTGGCCCGCTCAATGGCCATACTGATCATTTGTTTGGCTGAGGAATTATTTTCATCAAATAGCTCACTGACCAGTGCTGAATCCCGGTCCAGTCCCAGTGTGAGTTGGGTGAGGTCATTGGAACCGATGGAGAAGCCGTCAAAAACTTCAGCAAATTCCTCTGCCTGCAGGACATTGGAAGGAATCTCGCACATCATGTAGATTTCCAATCCATTCCAGCCCTTCTTTAGCCCAAAGTCTCCCATAAGGTTTACCACTTTTCTTCCCTCTTCCACCGTTCTGCAAAAAGGAACCATGAGTTTGACATTGGAAAATCCCATTTCATCCCGTACGAGTTTCATGGCATCGCACTCCATTCTGAAGGCTTCCCTATATTCCTCGCTATAATATCTGGATGCTCCACGGAAGCCTAGCATTGGATTTTCCTCGGTAGGTTCAAATTCCTCTCCACCAATAAGATTTGCATACTCATTGGATTTGAAGTCGCTCATGCGGACAATTACTTCCCGTGGATAAAAAGCAGCGGCAATAGTAGAGACCCCTTCAGCCAGTTTTTCCACGAAAAAGAGCCGCTTTTCAGAATAGGATCCGATCAGTTCCGCGATTCGCTTTTTGGTTTTGGGATCCTTCAACTCCCCATAATGGAGGAGTGCCAACGGATGAATCTGTATGGTATTATTGATCACAAATTCCAGGCGCATAAGCCCAACCCCTTTCACGGGATATTTACTATAGCTATAAGCCAAATCCGGATCGGCAAGGATAAGCATTACTTCGGTTTCTGGATCGCCATAGGTTTCGAAGTCAATCTCGTCTTCCTCCCAATCCAGGTATCCCTCATATATTCTTCCTGTGGCTCCTTCCGCACATGAAACGGTGATTTTCTGACCATCTTTGATCGTTTTTGTGGCATTTTCAGTACCCACCACGGCTACAGCTCCAAGTTCCCTAGCGACTATAGCCGCATGACTCGTACGCCCACCGCTGTCGGTGATGATGGCAGAGGCTTTTTTCATGACATTATCCCAATCAGGATTGGTAATAGCAGTGACCAGCACATCTCCATCCTGAAGCTTATCGGAATCTTCAGGTGAATCCAATAATCGGCCTATTCCTTTGGTGATTTTATCACCTATTCCGGTTCCTGAGGTGATCACTTTACTTTTGTCTTTCAGTCTATATTCTTTGACTTTTGTATTTTCTTTCCCCGAATGCACTGTTTCAGGCCTAGCCTGCACGATGTAGAGTTCCCCGGACACTCCGTCTTTGGCCCATTCTATATCCATAGCCCTGCCATAATGCTCCTCTATTTCCACAGCCCATACAGCTAGCTGTTTTATTTCTTCATCATTGATGACATACTTTTTACGCTTCGGGCCCGGAGTTTTTTTGTTTACAGTTGTATTTCCCTTTTCCTGATCCGAATCAGCATACACCATGGTAATTTCTTTGGTACCGAGTTTTTTGGAAATTATGGAACGAAGCCCCTTTTTTAATGTGGGTTTGAACACATAAAACTCATCAGCATTAACTGCTCCCTGGACTACATTGTCGCCGAGCCCCCAGGATCCTGTAAGGAATATGGTCTTTTCAAAGCCGGAATCAGGGAGAATGGTAAATCCCACCCCTGCGGAAGCCTTATCAGAGCGGACCATTTTCTGTACTCCTGCTGACAGCGCTACTTGCATATGGTCAAATCCATTGTGTTCCCTATACCTGATGGCACGGTCGGTAAACAGGGAGGCAAAACATTTCTTAACTGTTTCCAATGTATTCTCCGCTCCATGTATATTCATAAAGGAATCATGCTGCCCCGCAAAAGATGCCTCGGGAAGATCCTCGGCCGTGGCACTGCTTCTCACTGCTACACTTGTCAAGGCTTCTTCCTTTTTCTCCAATTGGCGGTAAGCTTCCTTGATCTGACTGGCCAGCTCCTCGGGAAAATCTCCCTTTAGGATATATTGCCTCAGTGATTCACCTGTTTTTCTGAGGTTCTTAAACCACTTCTTATCCAACTTATCCAGACTCTCGCCCAGTTTCTCTCTAAGATCGTTATGATCCAGATAGTCCCAATAGGCGTCTGAGGTAGTGGCAAATCCTGTGGGTATCCGGATCCCTTTGGGCGCCAGTTCCCTGATCATTTCTCCCAGAGAAGCATTCTTGCCACCCACCAATGCTGTATCTTCATGATTTAGATCGTTGAAAAACCGAATGTATTTACTCATTTTTCTATAGTTATAATTTGAGATAATTGACCCTCATATACTTCCTTCTGATCTGACAGGAGTATGCCTTCTATAGGACAGGGACAGGGGATTCCGCACTTGATTATTGTAGGTATAGATTGCCTAATCTTCTGCCTACGCGCGGTCTAGGCCTGGGAATATCTGATCAATTGAAATCCCGCATGTTTTATGAGCACAGGCAATCAATTTGGCTCACCCCCCACCTAATCAACTATTTGCGACAAAAAAAATGCCTTTACTCCAATCTGGCCATATATATGTCCTTAAGGAAAAATATGGTTGTTAAACCTCTGCTAAAAGAAAGTTTGAGGTGTTAATTCATCAAAATGAGCATAGTTTTTTCCCCTTCAAGACAAAAAACCACTCAGAGATGTAACATAAAAGCAACAGGTGGTAAGCATCTTGTATCACTGACTTACCACTAGGGCATACGTGGGACTCTTTTAGCAAGTCCTGTCTAAAAGGTTGGTTTACTCTGGGCGAAGCAAGGAGCTTCCGGTCATTTCTTCCGGAGTCTCTATACCCATCAGGGAAAGAACAGTTGGTGCCACATCGCAGAGCTTACCGTTGGATAGCTTATGCGTTTCCCTATTTCTTATGACAATACAAGGCACGGGATTGGAGGTATGCGAAGTGAATGGTACTCCTTTATGGTTTGTCATTTTTTCGGCATTTCCGTGATCTGACACTATCATTACTGCATAATGATTTCCCCGTGCTGCTTCTGCTACTGACTTCAAACAGGAATCGATTGTTTCACAGGCTTTAATGGTTGCTTCCATATCCCCTGAATGGCCCACCATGTCCGGATTGGCAAAGTTTAGACAGATAAAATCGGCACTTCCTTGGTTTAGTATAGGAATGATCTCATCACGGATACCGGCAGCGCTCATTTCGGGTGTTTTATCAAAAGTAGAAACATCAACTGTATCTACCATGATCCGATCTTCTCCTTCAAACGGCTCCTCTCTGCCCCCGCTGAAAAAATACGTCACGTGTGGATATTTAATGGACTCAGCTATACGGATCTGTTTCTTGCCTTTATTAGATAAAACTTCACCTAAAGTAAGCTCCAGATCCTGATGTTCAAATAGTACCGATACATTCGTAAACCTCCTGTCATATTGGGTCATGGTGAGGTATCGAAAATCCATTTTTTTCATATTATGATTAGGGAAATCCTGTTGAGTAAGTGCCCGAGTGATCTGCCGGACACGATCGGGGCGGTAGTTGAAGCAGATGATCACATCACCATCGCTGACGGTCGTCACCGGTTTGGAATTATCCTTTAGCACGATGGGGTTGATAAACTCATCTGTTTCCCCATTCCGGTATTTCTCCTCCATAGCTTCTTTCCATTTCCCCCCATCGACCTGAGTCTGTGAACGACCGTGTACCAAGGCATGATAAGCTATGGCTGTTCTATCCCAATTCTCTCCTCTGTCCATGGCATAATACCTTCCAGTAATACTTGCCAGTTTACCGGTAGTTTCATGAAGGTGTCCTTGTAAATCAGCGATGAACTCTACCCCACTGTTGGGATCCGTATCTCTTCCATCCGTGATGGCATGGATATATAGCTCCTTCACATGATGCCCACAAGCTATATCGCAAAGTACTTTGAGATGGTCAATATGGGAATGAACGCCACCATCCGAAACAAGTCCAAGAATATGGACTTTTTTTCCTTCCTCTTTAGCATAGTCAAGGGCGTCCAGCAACTGTTCATTTTTCTGTAAACCATGTTCTTCTACCGCTTTATTTATTTTTAAAAGCATTTGATATACAATCCTTCCTGCCCCAATGTTGATGTGCCCTACCTCTGAATTGCCTATCTGTCCCTCCGGCAGCCCCACTGCCATTCCATCAGCCCGCAATTGGGAATTCGGATGGCTCTGAAGAATTTCATCCAGATAGGGAGTACTAGCTTTCTCTATGGCTGACTGCTCCCTTGCATTTTCCGGGGCTATGCCCCACCCATCAATTATTACAAGGAGGACTTTTTCTTCTGATCTCTCCATTTGCTTTAGCTTGAAAATTGATTTTTACCTTTCTCCCACGGACTATCCAGATTTTTTATCTGGGTTTCCTTTGGAATTGATCCATTCGAAGATTTCCTGGACGTTTTCCTTGCGGCACAGTTCGGTGCCAGGGGTCATGGTCGCAGCTGTTCCCGCAGCCACTCCCCATTTGACAGCATCACGAATATCATCTCCACGAGATAGAGACAGAACAATGCCTGCCACCATGGTGTCACCAGCCCCAACGGTGCTTTTTTGCATTACAGTCGGAGGGACTACATATTCCAAGAGTTCCTTCGTCACCAGCATGGCACCTCTGGCTCCAAGTGATACGATCAGTTTATTTGCCTTTCCCTCACTGATGATTCTTCGTGCAATTTCTTCCTGTTCCATTCCTGAGATTTCATCTTTACCTACCAGTTCGCTCAATTCTGACAGATTCGGTTTCATTAAGTAAACCCCTGATTCAGCTGCCTGAAGTAGAGGCTTTCCGGAAGTATCTATTATACATTTCACATTTTTCTCACGGGCTATTGCTGCTATCTGGGCATAAAAATCTTCAGGTGCTCCAGGAGGAAGACTCCCGCTTGCTACCAGGTATTCTACTTCATCGGGCAGTTCCCGGACAGCATCTAGGCACTGCTGCAGTTCACTTTCACTCAATTCACTTCCGGGCATGCCAAATCGGTAATGCTTGTCTGTGGATGACTCCATTACCAATAGATTCTCACGGGTAGGCTCTTGGGTTTTGATGCGATGCTGGACGACTCCCTCCTTATCCAGCAAGACTTCGATTCGGTCTCCTTCAGGACCGCCTGCGGCATAAATAGCCAGCGATGCTCCGCCAAGAATATTAATCGCCCTTGAAACATTGATACCTCCGCCCCCAGGCTCATAGGTGGGTACTTCACAGCGAAGTTTTTTTTCTGGTTGAAGCCTATCGATGGTTGTGCTTTTATCGAGGGCAGGACTTATGGTTAGGGTTGCTATTTTCATGTGTTTATAATTGTTTTTTTAACGGTCACTTGAAATCCCTGCCTACCGCAGGCAGGTTTGACGATTAATCCGCCAGTCGGCGGAGCACTGTGTGTTTTAATGATGATTTTAATCGTGTCGATTTCATAACTAAAATTTCTTAGTTACTAATTTTAATGACTGTATTATAACTAAAGGCAGCAGACTTGTAACGATAATCAGCCCCCAAATACGGGGCTCCAGTTCCTGAAAGGATAATACATCTGAGACCGCGGGAATAAAATACGCAGCAATCAGGGTGACACCACAAAAGGCCAAAGCCATCCAGATATACTTGTTTCGCGTAACCTGATTATTCAACACATTTTCATGCGGATCCCTCATATTAAATACATGCAGTAATTGTGCAAAAGCCATACTGAAGAATGCCACATTATTGGTGATTTCTTCAGACTGATCCCACACAAAGTATGCATAAAAATAAGCACCGGTAATACAGGCTGTCATGATCCCTCCGTATAATGCAATCTGCCACCAGTTTCCCTTATCCAAGATCGGCTCATTTGGATCTTTCGGCTTTTTATTCATAATCCCTGAATCGCCCGCTCCCACACCTAGAGCCAAAGCTGGGAAAACATCGGATAACAAATTAAGAAACAGAAGCTGCAAGGGGAGTATGGGTAGAACAAACAAGGTAAAACTGATCAACGCAATGATCAGAATCTCACTCAGATGATAGGATAATTGGTAAGTAATAAATTTGCGGATATTTCCGAAAACCACCCTTCCATGTTTAATGGCCTCTACTATAGAACCAAACGCATCATCTTTCAAAACCATATCAGAGACTTCCTGGGCTACTTGCGTACCTCTCTTCCCCATCGCGATTCCAATATTGGCACGCTTCAGGGCAGGTGCATCGTTGATTCCATCACCTGTCATTCCTACTATTTCTCCCTGCTGCTGGAATAATTTGATCAGTTGAAGCTTTTGTGAAGGATCCACACGGGAGAACACACGGGTCTTGGCCACCATAGAATTGCTTTCTTTGGCTAGTTCCTCTTTCAGGTCAGTCCCAGCAAGGGCGTGGTCGGCATCATCATCCGAGTTAGAAAAATTGAGTTGTCTGGCAACATTTTTGGCTGTCCCGGCATGATCCCCAGTTACCATGAGTACTTTTATTCCGGCCTCATGACAAACAGAAATGGCTTCAGCTACTTCCTTGCGGGGAGGGTCAATAAATCCTATCAAGCCTATAAAAACCAACTCACGCAAGAAATCCTCCGCTTCCTCTCCTTCCGGCAATGCCTCAATATTTTTATAGCCAAAAGCCAAAACACGTAAACCCTCATCTGCCAGTTCATCATTTTTACTGTTCCAAAAGGCTTTATCTTCATTCGTCAGATCTTTTACCTCTCCTTGAAACAAAACCTGAGAGGAACGGTCTAGAATAGCATGGGCGGCTCCTTTTCCCGCTACATAAAATCCATCTCCATCCGCATTGACGCTTCCCATCACCATAGCCTCTGAATCGAATGGGTCATGGAGTTTGCGTTTTAATCTCCTGCACTCATTGTAAAAATCCTGATCATATTTTTGCGCAAACTCAAGTAATGCTACTTCCAATGGGTCTCCTTTGTCTTTTGCTCCTTCCTTCTCCTCATCATTGTCTTTAGATTTTGCCTGATCTTCAGATGTTGCATCATCCGCCCCTAAAGTGGCGTCATTGGCCAAAACGGAGATTTTTCTGAAATGATTGAAATTCTCATTCTCATCAAGCCTTTCTTGCTCTTTTAGAACAGGCCTGCCTTTATTGTCCCAATCCACTTCCTTCCGAAGATCATTCGGAAAAAAAAGGGTGCTCACCGTTAACTCGTTCTTGGTTAATGTCCCGGTTTTATCAGTAAAGATGACGGTGGTTTCCCCAAGGGTTTCCACTGCTTCCATCTTCTTGACGATCACATTTTTCTTTGCCAGATGCAGCATACCCCTGGCCAGTGCGATACTGGCGACAATGGGGAGTCCCTCCGGAATGGCGGCAATAATCCAAGCTATGGATGTCTGGACTAGTTGATAGATTTCCTCACCTGCTATCCAGCCGACTAAAAAAAACGCAGTTGCCAGACCCAGCGTCATAAAAATCAGCGCTTTGGTAAGCTTGCCCAATTTTCGGTTCAGGGGGATCTTATCTTTTTCCTCTTCACCGACCATCGCTGAAATACTTCCCAATTCAGTTTTCATGGCAGTACCAAAAACCACTGCTTTGCCGGTTCCGCCTGTGACTGCCGTGCCTTTGTAGAGAATATTGGTCCGGTCCGCTACCGGTTTATCCCCTTCAAGTGCTTCTATGGATTTATGTACAGGTACAGATTCTCCAGTGAGCGGGGACTCGTCCACATTCAGTTCGGTGGCCTCTAGAATTCTAGCGTCTGCCGGTATAAGGTCTCCTGCCTCTAGCACTAGTATATCTCCGGGAACCAGCTCTTCTGCATCGATGGTAGAGTTGTTACCATTTCGTAACACCTTGGATTTTATTTTATCCATCTTTTTTAAAGCCTCCATGGATTTCTGGGCTTTGAACTCCATCCAAAAACCAATGATCGCGTTCAGAAGAAGTACTATCAGAATAGCTGTACCCTCGGCGGTATCTCCAAAAATAAACGCAAGCACAGCCGCAGCCGTAAGCAGATAAACAATGGGGTTATTAAGCTGAGAAAGAAGGATTTGCCATATCCCCCGCTTTTTTTGCTCTTTAAGAATATTAGATCCATATTTTTCACTCCTCTCAGTTACTTCCTTATCAGAAAGGCCACGGTTAGGATCCACGGATATTGCTTCAGCTACTTCTTTACCAGATTTTTTATAGGCATCTTTAACGATTGCTTTTGGCTCTTCTGAAATATCCATATAAGGTCTGGTTTGGGATTCCCATTTCTACTTAATGTCTAATGAGGGATAGTTGATTCAAAAATCAGGTCATAGCTAATCAACAGCTGGAAAAACTCCTGAAAATCAACTATTCTTTGCTTTCACCTCAATCTCAGGCAAGAGAAAATTCCCTTGGGATTCCCTTGTGGAACTCACAGATATCATTTACAACACCGATTTTTAGTTTATCCTTATGTCCTTCTTCAAAAACAATTTTCAGATTTCTTCCTGAAATAGAGACCAATACCCAATGGCTCCGGAAGTTCACTTTCAATGACATCTCCTTGATATGGTCAAGCTTGTGAGGGTTGATCCAAAGTGTTTCCTCCCCCACTTCCAGCCCCAAGAATCCCCGTTGGACCAGATCAAGTGAACCTGCCATCGCTCCAAGATGAATTCCCTCTGCCGTGGTACCGCCCTGTATATCTTCAAAGTCACTCACTAGGACCTTTTCAAAATTCTGCCAAGACTGAAGCTGATTATACTTTAAAAGAATCCATGAAAAGACAACCCTGCTAAGCGTAGAACCATGAGAGGTTCGTTTTCTATAGTATTCGATGTTTTTCACAATTACATCTTCATTCACTTCATGACCAAGCTTCTTAAAAATCAAATGGAGCTCATCCACTGAAAACAAGTAAAAAAGCATAAGCACATCAGCTTGTTTGCTTGCTTTGTAGTTATTTGGATCTTTGTTTTCATTTTCTAAAACACGGTCCAGTCGGTGGATATCATCATATTTCTCCCGGTATTCATCCCAAGGAAACTCATCTAGCTTTTCATAGCCCTCAAATTGGTTGATAATACCCTCTTTAATAAAAGGAACATACATTTTGTGACTGATTTCCTTCCATAGTAGTATTTCCATATCATTGATCTCCAATAACTGAAGCAATTCCTCCTTGCGTCGAGTATCGATAATCTCAAGGATCTCCAATGCCTTTTGCATCACCCAGGCAGTCATCACATTGGTATAGGCATTGTTTTTCAATCCAGGTTCCTCTGATCCTGGATAGGCAGTATGATATTCATCGGGCCCTACTATTCCGTGGATTTCATAGCGGTCCTCCTCCGCATTATATATGACCATACTTGCCCAGAATGCCGCAATACTCAAAAACATTTCAGCCCCGAAAAAAGACAGAAACTTTCGATCTCCCGTAGTCAGAAAATAATTCCAAATGTTATACGCTATAGCTGAATTTACATGTCGCTGCAGATAAGTGTTATCTGCAATCCATCTACCCGATTCTGGATTAAGGTGTAGAACCTGGCTTTCAGACCTGCCATTGCTACCACTTTGCCAGGGAAACATTGCCCCTCTTTTCCCCTCCTCCTTAGCGGCATACCGTGCCTCATCTATCCGGTGGTATCGATACATTAACAAACTCCGGGTAATCTCGGGAAAGCGGAGATTGAGAAATGGGAAAACAAACAATTCATCCCAAAAGATGTGCCCCCGGTAAGCTTCGCCATGAAGCCCTCTGGCAGGAACCCCCACATCTACCCCGATAACATTGGGAGACACAGTCTGAAGGATATGGAAGGTATGAAGACGCAACAAAAGCTGGTTTTTATCATCATCCACCAACTTTATATCAGCCCGATGCCATAGGGTTTCAAATGCCAAGGTATGTTCACGTAACATCTCCGCAAAAGAACCTGCCCGTCTTACACTTTTACATGCTTCCTGCATGGGTTCGCTGATCGCAACATCCCGGGACGTATAGATAGCTACGGTTTTTTCCACTGCATATTCATTTCCCTCCTTGACTTCCGTAGAAAAAACCTGACTGATACGGCCTTCATCCTGATGTGTTTCAATATCAGCTGGGAGCGGTTTCCCTTTATGAAGTATAACGGCACTTGCAGCTTGCGCCATGGTGATCTTGGATTGCTTGGTCTGGACAGATAGCTGAATGATTTGATCCTGGCTCAGATCTGTCCTATGAGAAACCAAGTGGTGACTTTCCAAGTCTCTGTACCTTGCCACATTGTCATTGATCACATTTCCATCCAATGCTGAAAGGAATTCGACTTTCCCGCTCCAATTTTCAGGCCTGAAGATCCATTGCAGACCCACCATATGCTTCTTGTGCATACTTACCAACCGACAACTATGGATATGGGTTTTTCTGCCTTCCGCATCTTCTACCCGAAAATTTCGTTCTAAAACCCCCTTCTTCATATTAAGTGTCTGGCGGTATTCCAGCACCTTGAATCTTTCCAGATCCAGCCATTCTCCATCTGTGGGTCTGAAATTTAGACAAAGCCAATTGGGGAAGTTGACAAAATCCTCATTTTCTATAGTCCTTCCTGAAATTTCTGTTTTGGCCCTGTTGAATCCTCCTGCCAAGTAAGTCCCAGGATAATTATACTCCGTGTTGCCGCTCTCCTCTGCGGCACCCCTGGTAGCAATGTATCCATTGCCCAAAGTGCAGATAGCTTCTCTATGATTTTGTTCTTTTGGATTCCAGTTTTTATATACTATGCTGAATTTTTTCATGTGTATCCTGAAATGGTTTAGCAGTTATTGAAACAGAAAAATCTATTGAACACCACCTGGGATCCGACTATAGATTTAATTTATAAAATGTATTTATTTCATTTTTCTCTGTTCATCAATTTTTTTAATTCTTTTAAAAACAGATTGACATCTTCCACATTTCCCAAACTGTAGGACGCCGCAGTCTCTGTCTCATGAGATCCTACTATAATTCCAATGCCCCTACCCTGAATTGCCTGAAAAGCATCTTCATCCGTAATATCATCTCCTATGAAAACCGGGAACAGCTGATCAGTTTCAGATCTTAATTCTTCCAACAGCCACAAAAGAGCCTTCCCCTTGTGCCAATCCAAATCAGGTTTTAGCTCTCGAATTTTCTTCCCCTTCCCTTTTTTTAGTTTTGGCTGTTTTTCAATTTCTTTGGAGACAGCAGTTTTTACTTGCTGTACGAACTCTTTGTCAACATTTCTATAATGCACTGCTATGGCATATTTTTTACGCTCCACCTGCACCCCTGATACGTTTGTCAAACTTTCTTTTAGATTACGCTCTGCTTCATCCAGAACAGGTAATATTTCCTGACCTTGTTCATGTTGCTTCTGCATGCCATTTGGCCCTGAAATATCAAAACCATGGCTCCCTGCATAGATCAATTTTGGGATGCCGATCATGGATTCCACATTTTCCCGGTCACGTCCACTAATAAGTGCTATGGTAATGTCAGCAGCCAAATCTTTCAAGACCTCTTTGGTTTCAGATGATAGGACTGCATCTTCAGGATTAGGGACAATGGGAGTCAGGGTACCATCATAGTCTAAAAAAAGCATAGGTCTTTTCCCATCAAGCTTTTTAGCTATTTCATGAAAATTTTCCAATGCATCCGGAAGCTCTATGTACGGTTTGGTGTCCAGTAGTTCTTTCATAGTTTTAGCTCAGTAAGTTCTTTCACAATCCTATCTGCACCTGCATCTACCTGCTCTCTCTCTTCTCCATTTCTTGCCACGCCCACCACTTGGGCAAATCCGCCTTTCTTACCAGCTGATATGCCGGCAATAGAATCTTCCAGGATCATTGCTTCTTGGGGTGTCACATTGAGGATTTCGCAGGCTTTAAGAAAAATATCGGGTTCGGGTTTTCCCTTGGTCCCCTCCTCACTTAGGGTTTGTCCATCTACTCTGGCGTCAAACAATTCTGAGAGCCCTGCAGATTCAATAATGTATTTGCAATTCCGGCTGGAGGAAATAATTGCCAATTTAATCCCTGCCTTACTCCATTTTTCCAGCATCTCCAAGGCATCATCATAGACGTGTGCCCCTTTGGTCTCAACCAGCTCCCGGAAAATCACATTTTTGCGATTCCCCAAACCATAGACAGTCTCTTCGTCGATGCTGTCTTCATAATGTCCTTCAGGAATTTCTATTTGCCTTGAGGCTAAAAAATTACGCACACCGTCAAATCTTGGTATGCCGTCAATGTATTGTTTATAGTCCTTATTGATCACCAAAGGCTGAAAGTTATTTTCATCTCTTTCTTTTAAAAATCCATCAAACATCTGCTTCCATGCCTCCGCATGTAACATGGCCGTCTGTGTGACTACACCGTCCATATCCAATATAATTGCTTTGTAATTATTCTTCGTTTCTGACATAATTCTTTGCCTGCTTTTATTAAGTGAGTGACAGTTGGGTCATGTATGGTTATACCTGTAACCCTGATGCAACAGGTGTCTCAATTAATTTTAGCGCATTCCAGCAAGCCTAAGCAATCCCGATCTCCGGATTGAGATAAATATCCTGAACTTGATTCAGCAATTCAACCCCTTCCTTCATAGGTCTTTGAAATGCCTTTCTGCCCATGATCAGCCCCATTCCTCCTGCACGTTTATTAATCACTGCCGTTTTGATAGCCTCTTTGCTATCTCCCTCACCTATAGATGCGCCTCCAGAATTGATCAACCCAATTTTTCCCATATAACAGTTTGCTACTTGATAGCGGCATAAGTCTATGGGATGCCCACTGCTGAGTTTGTCATACATTGCCGGATCTGATTTACCAAAACCAACCGTAGTAAATCCCCCATTATTGGTCGGCAATTTTTGTTTGATTATATCCGCCTGGATCGTTACTCCCAGATGATTAGCTTGCCCTGTAAGATCAGCAGCTGTCTCATAGTTGGTTCCGTCTTTTTCAAAAGCTTCATTTCTGGTATAGCACCACAAAATGGTGGCCATGCCCAATTCGTGCGCACGCTCAAAAGCTGATGATACTTCAATAATCTGCCTATTAGACTCTTCAGCCCCAAAATAGACGGTTGCTCCCACAGCAGCCGCTCCCAAATTCCAGGCCTCATCCACTGATCCAAACATGATTTGATTGTGCTTATTGGGAAATGTTAGCAACTCATTGTGGTTTAGTTTGGCTATAAAGGGGATCTTATGGGCATACTTCCGGGAGAGAATGGCCAAGGAACCCATCGTGGTAGCCACGGCATTACACCCTGCTTCTATGGCAAGTTTGATGATATTCTCCGGATCAAAGAAGATGGGATTTGGGGCAAAAGCACTTCCTGCTGAGTGCTCTATCCCCTGATCTACAGGAAGAATGGACAGATACCCCGTCCCTCCCAATCTCCCGCTACCGAACAGCAAATTTAAATTTCGGAGCACCTGGCAATTTCTATTGCTATATAAGAAAACCTGATCTACAAAGTTTTCTGAAGGCAACTGCAAAAGGTTTTTACCAATGGTTTTACATTCATGGCCAAGTAGGTATTCAAGCTCTTCTCCTAGCATTTCAGCAAGTTTAGTATTCATATTAGTGTAGGTTAGGTTTAGTAAAGAGAAATCCCATTTAATGGGATCGATCCTAAAGACTAGTTAGTGTATGCTGAAAAACATGGGCAATCGATTAAAAGCTATCACCTGAATGAGATTGATCCATTTGTCATGCGAGCGGTTTTTTCAGCTAGTCGTAAGCAATAACATTACTTCTATCATAGACCAGATACACTCCAGCGAGGCTGCTCTTAATTAAGATGCAGACTACCTGGTTTATTTTCAACTCACAATTAGAGTTCCAATTGACACTATCCACAAAAGCTGCGTGGTATCCCATTCTATTCTTCATGAAAACCAGCAATATTCACTTGGGGATAGTTTATGATCTCAGCTATTTGAAAGCTATATGTTGTTAAACACTTACAAAATGTAGTTTTCTCACCACACCCTCTTCCTAAAAATTGTCTTCATCTGTTTATGATTGTTTTAAAATGGTCACATGCCCGCCTGTCGTCCGACAGGGAATCCCTGACTGAATCCTGTAGGTAGGCTCGATTTCATAAGCTAAAGTCTATCTGGCGACATCCCCAAATACAAAATGACTAGAGTTGAATAGCTATAGGATCATGGGCATTAGAGCAAATAATTCTTTTTCTTTGCCTCCACATGCTTTGCAGTTACCTTCTGCCAAAATGTTCAACTCTTCTATATTCAGCTTCTTCAATTAATCCAAATTAGCCTTTGCCAGCTTCACGACATTATTCCAGGCTTTGCATTTGTAATGGGGATGAAAATGAGAATTCTCCTGTAAAGCGTGCTTGTCAAAAATGTAACTTACGGCGCCTTTACAGTCTATCAACTTACAGAGAATGTTTTTGTCTGAAAAAGTCTGAAGTATGCGGTACAGACTCATACTGTCAATTTTGTCTTTGAACAGAACGATACTTGTCAATTAATACAATTTTATTGCATTAATTGACGGGAATGAATGGTGTTGTAAAGTTTTACGTTCAAAATCCAAATGGAAAAGTCAACGCTATTACAAAACGAGAACAACCTTTTCACATATACAATGCCTGGTTTAAACGAATAGCATAATAGGCACCGGGATTGGGTAAAAATCCTATTTCAACTGGACATCCATGTCAGTACCCTACCACCTATAATCGATGCTTTAACCCAAATTCTTGCATTAGAAAATCTAATACAGCTTCAAACCGCCTCAAAAAATGTTTTTGATTGCAATAGATGTCCCGATGATAAAATTATGATTTGTTGGCTCATTTTCACTGTTTAACCATCGCCCTTAAATTCTGCACATCGTTGATTATTTTGAATCCGAAAAATCCCCCCGGCAAAAATCTTTCTTATGGGAAGACACGTCGTGATTGTAATAGCTTTTGAAGTTTGAAAACTGACCATAATGGAAGAGTCTCAAAACACGCATGATTTCGGAACAGGGAAAGGAAGCATCTCTATTCATCAAACTACTTAGTTGATTATTCAAGAAGGTGTTTTAGGATTCCTGATCCAAAATCACTATAAAATCGTCGATGAAAACAAAAAATTCGGTAATTTCACCCTTAATCACAAGCGATTGTTTTTGGTTTTAAAATATTGAATCCCAAAATCTTAATACATCCAAAAACCCCATTCTCCTACTCGATTCTTTACAATTCCCCCCAGTTCATATTAGACAGGTATTATATGCCTATGAATACGCAACTTTATACCTTGTCGTTATCTGACTTGGTCTTCATCTGGCAACGCACACCCCATTCTACAAATGGGTTAACCACATGCATGAAAAACTGACTTGATGCCGAAAAACATCGTATGCTAAACAACAAAATAACTGTCAGGAAACTACAAGCGGGAAACCAAGCCACTTTCAAGGCAGTATATATGCAGTATTATGCCAAATTGATGGGCATAGGAAGGAAATTCAATTTCCAGTTGTTGTCTCCTGAGGATTTTGTACACGAAACCTTTTTAAAGCTATATGAGAAAAGGGGGCTGCTAAAAGAAGAAGTGCTTTTGGACAAACAGTTGTTCGTGATATGCAGAAATGTTATCCTCAACCATCTCAAAAGAGAAAAGAAACATAGTTCATTTGACCCAGCGGATCTTCTTTATACGCTCTCAAATGAGAGTGAAAGCTCGGACGATGACCAACTAGCGGAAAAACAGCAATTGCTGAATGCGCTTATAAATAAGCTCCCCAAAAAACAAAAGGAAATTTTTACACTGCACAAAATAGACGGATATTCTTACGAAGAGATTGAAGAAATGACCAGCCTCTCCCAAAAAACCATTGCCAACCATATTTATCTTGCCAATAAATTCATCAAAGAAAACCTGGGAAGCGCAGCGATCCTTGAAATCTCAATATCCCTGCTGATCAGCTGGTCCTGATTTTTTTTTCCAAAAAACCCTTTTCCCATTAGGAACTTTTCTTTTCCCAATTGTCATGACTGCTATATACCATATCAGCGAATTTATGACTGTAGAAGTTTTTAAGACCAATGTAAAGGGTAACCGGCAGGCCAAGGAGCTTTTGGAATTGATGCAGATGAAGTTGGCCGACTGCATCATCAATTTTGATCTGGAAGACTGCGATAAGATTTTAAGGGTAGAAACCAATGGAGGCTGTGAGGATCTATCGCAACGGGTCATCTCCCTGTTAACCTCAAAAGGCTTTTTCTGTGAAGAACTGGCATATTAACCTCCGGGACAATGGATAGAAAAAGAATAACAGATTATTTGAAAGTCCTTTGGGAACAAGAGTATCCCCGAAAACCAACAGCGGAAATGGAAACCTCATGGAGGCATTTTTCGGAAAAGGCATTTAAAAGAAAGGCGCCCCCACTATACCGTCGCTGGTATGTGGTTTCGCCAGCCGCGGCTGCGGTACTTATACTGCTGATTTTTATGTTTAATAATATTGGCAACAAACCTGCAGGTGGTGAAAGCGGGTATATGATCGCACAAAATTCGGGTGGTAGGGTAAAGACCCTCTATCTTCCCGATAGCACGGTGGTAAGGCTACAGCCCAAAAGTACCCTGTACTATGCCAAAAATTTTGGGGAAAAGCGATCTGTCAAACTGATTGGAGAAGCTTTTTTTGACGTGACCCGGAACGAGGCCACTCCCTTTACCCTGGCCGGCCTGAATACCATGACCACCGTATTGGGTACCTCGTTCCATATCGAAGCGCTGCCGGAAAAAGGCGTTATGCTTCAGCTTTATGAGGGCAGCGTAAAAATGGAAGTGGAGGGACTGGAAGGCAGCTGGGAATTGGCTCCGGGCCAACAATTTGACTACATCGGTGGTGAGGTAGATATCGACCTCTTTACAACTTATATAGATTTTGAAAACACCACGCTGGGCAAGGTCATGGAATATATTCTGGATACCTACGGATACACCGTTGCGGCCGATCAAACTCTGTTGGGGAAAACCGTTACCCTGCGGGTGAGCAAAAGTGACCATTTAAGTGATATTATAGAGACTATTGCCGCAATATATGGATTGAACATTCAAACAGATGAGGGCTTGAAGCAGATTACCTTGTCAGAATAAATGTATCAACAGAAAACAACCAACTAATAAATGAAACCCTCCTTTTTTGCGGCCTTTTTTATACTTATGATTTCGAAGGCCTTTTCACAAGGAATCTCCGTGGATCTAAAGAATCCCACGCTCCGGGATGTATTCCAGCAAGTAGAAAACCAAAGCAACTACAAATTTGCTTATGATGACGGACTGCCCCTCTCAAATTCGGTGGGGACAGACCTGAACATAAAAAATGCAGCCATTGATGAGGTGATTGCAACCCTAAATGAGAAACTCCCTTATAATTTCGTCCCGAAGGGAAAAAATATAGCCGTACTACTAAAAACGGAGCCCTTCCAAAAACCTAAGGATTCGCAGGCATCCTCTTACACCTACAGCGGTGTGGTGCTCGATGAGGCCAACGAACCCCTGATGGGTGCCACCATCTATATAAGGGAAAGGCAAACCGGCGCTGTAACCGACGAAAACGGAGCTTTTTCCATAACACTTTCAAGAGGTGCCCATACGGCACGAATCAGCCATATCGGATTTTCAGACAGGGAAATAACCCTAAATCTAACAGGAGATGTCCATGAGACCTATGTTTTGGATGCCGATGGCGAGGTGCTGGACGAGGTGCTCGTGACTTCCATAAAGAACAGTGCTGAAATAAAAAACCCACAGATGAGCATGAACCGGCTTTCGGTGGCTGAAATAAAACGGATGCCGGCGGCGCTCGGTGAGCCCGACCCACTGAAGTCTATCCTGCAGCTACCCGGTGTAACCAACGCCGGCGAAGCATCTTCCGGCTTTAATGTCCGTGGCGGTGCCGCCGACCAAAACCTCATTCTTTTGGACGGCGTTCCGATATTGGGCGATTCGCACCTATTCGGTTTCTTCTCCATATTCAACGCCGATGCCTTAAGTGGTTTGGAATTGTACAAAGGGGGTATTCCCGCCGGCTACGGCGGCAGGGTTTCTTCGGTGTTGGACGTACACCAGAAGACCGGCGATGACAGGGACTTTTATATAAACGGGGATATTGGCCTTATTTCAAGCAGATTGATGGCTGAAGGCCCGCTAAAAAAGGATCAGAGTTCCTTTATGTTAGCCGGAAGAAGTTCGTATGCCCACCTGTTTTTGAAACTGACAGAGAATCTTAGGGATAACGTAGCCTATTTTTATGACTTCAACGCCAAATTGAGCCATAGGCTTGGTCCCAACGACAACCTCTACTTCTCGGGATACCACGGAAGGGATGTTTTTAATATTGGAGGCGAATTTGCAAGCAGATATGGAAACTCGGTGGCCAACCTGCGCTGGCAACATCGTTTTTCGGACAAGTTGATTTCGAATCTGTCTGCAATGTACAGCATGTATTTATTCGAACTTGACCTAAACATTGTGGATTTTGGTTGGGAGAACTCGGTAACGAACTACGGGCTGAAATACGATTTCAACCATTATTTCTCTGATGATTTCATACTGAATTATGGGGCACAAGCTGTTTTTTACGACTTTAATCCCGGTACACTTACCGCCAAGGGTGAAAACTCGAGCTTTAATTCCACCCAGCTGGATAGAAAATATGCCATGGAACCCGCAATTTATATCGATGCCGAACACAAATTTTCTGAAAGGTTTTCGGTACGCTATGGAGCACGCTATAGCCTGTTTTATCGGATAGGGAGCGAGGAAATCAAGCAGTACGAAGGTGACAGGGCTGTGGTGTTCAATCCTGATTTTCAGCTATACGAAGGGGCTACGCCTACAGGATCTGTGCATTACGGGAGTGGCAAGACCATATCGAGCTTCGGCAATATAGAACCCCGTATGGGGATTTCTTATGCTTTCAATGAGGACATGTCCGTCAAGGCAAGTTACAACCGAATGGCCCAGTACATCCACCTTCTGGCCAATACCCAATCCCCCATACCGATCAACTTATGGACACCAAGTGGGCCATTCATAGACCCCCAGCAGCTAGACCAGATAGCCCTGGGATACTTCATGAACTTCAAGGGCGGAGATTTCTCACTGGAAACCGAAGTATTTCATAAAACCGTCCAAAACCGGATTGATTATATCGATGGGGCCAACCTTATCGCCAACAATGCCATTGAGCAAGTAATCCTCAATGGGGAGGCGCGCGCCCATGGGCTGGAAGTATTATTGAAGAAAAATACAGGAAGGCTCACAGGCTGGGTGGCCTATACGCTTTCAAGGGCTGAACAACGTACCCCCGGGCGTACACCTGAGGAAACAGGGATTGCCAACGGTGAATGGTACCGATCCCCCTATGACAAATTACACGATATATCTGTCACAGGGGGCTATCAGCTGGACTCCCGCTGGACGCTGGGTGCCAACTTCGCTTTCCAGACCGGACGGCCGGTTACTTTCCCCGACGGACAGTACGAGTTTGGCGGTATCAAGATACCCAACTACGGATCCCGGAACGACAGTAGGCTCCCGGCTTACCACCATCTTGACCTCTCGGCCACATACGTGCCCAAATCCAAAAAAGAAAAAAAATTGCAGGGCGAGTGGGTGTTCAGTTTGTACAATGTGTACGGACGAAACAACGCAGCGTCCATCAATTTTCGGACGAACGAAGAAACCGGAATCAATGAAGCCGTCAGGCTTTCCATATTCGGCATAGTCCCCGGTATTTCGTATAATTTTAAATTCTGATAAACATGAACTTATATAAGCGTATAGGCTACTTGCTAATTTTGGCATTATCCACGTCCTGTGAAGACGTCATCGATGTAAACCTGAACACGGCGGAACCGCGTCTGGTCATCGATGCCAATATATCCTGGGCAAAAGGGACGGACGGCAGCCAACAAACTATCCGACTGAGCACCACCGCCGATTATTATGCAGCCGAAGTCCCTCCGGTATCGGGAGCAGAGGTATTGATAGCCAACAGCTCCGGGGAAGAATTTCATTTTGTGGAAACCTCGGAAGCCGGGCGGTATGATTGCGGCAATTTTGTACCGGTTATCGGAGAGGAGTACCGCTTAACCATCATCAACAACGGACATACATACACCGCTAGCGAAAAGCTTATTGAAATGCCCGAAATTTCCGCCGTTGAACAAGATGGGGTCAGTTTTTTTGGGAACGAGTGGATCCGGATCAAGGTCTATTATCCGGATAATGGAGAGGAAGGCAATTTTTACCTTTCCGAAGTCAATACGGCTTTTCTGGCAACCCCTACCCGAACGCTCATCGACAATGAGTTGTCCCAAGGCAATCGAATACAGGTTGATTTTATGCATGAAGACCTGGAAGTGGGCAATGAGGTGACTTTTAGGATTGGCGGCATATCCCGTCGTTTTTTCCATTATATGACGCTCCTGGAAGAAGTGACGAGCGGTGGTGCTTTCAGTACACCGCCTGCCAATATCAGGGGAAATATTGTCAATCAGACTGACGGGAGCGAATATGCTCTGGGGTATTTCAGGCTGTCCGAAGTGGAGGTGATATCGTATGTGGTGAAATAACCGGGTTTTCGGGCTGGCAAAATAGGAAAAGACAAGCAACACGGTATTTGGTTTCCCTACAGCAGGAATAGACAGACAAGCGACGCTTAACGAAATCGCCCCCTCCAGGAGCAGTCAAAACGCTTGTGGGACTGGGTGGGATTTGCCTACCCTACAAGCTGGCCCTTCGCTAGATTAGTCCACCGGACTAATCCTAAACGCTCAGTCCTCCTACAAGCTGGCCTCCCGATATCGCTTTGCTCACCGGGACAGGCTTTCGCTAGATTAGTCCACCGGACTAATCCTAAACGCTCAGTCCTCCTACAAGCTGGCCTCCCGATATCGCTTTGCTCACCGGGACAGGCTTTCGCTAGATTAGTCCTCCTACAGGCTGGCCCATGGCTCCCCTCCCTGCATGCTGGCTCCTAGCTAAATCTTTTCAATGGAAAGATTCTTAACGCTAGGCCCTCCTCTGGAAGATTTCTTCACGCCCTGTCCTACCCGGTTATTAGCACCAATTTGCAATTGGCTTATCTACCTCATCCATCCTCCAGATATCGCTTTGCTCCCCTAATCACTTCGTTCTCTGGATTAGATCATCGGGACAGGCTTTCTCCTAAAGAAGGATCATGTTTAGAACTATAATATCATATCAAAATTTTGAGGATTAGGAAGGTTGTGAGGATTGAAAAAAATACCAAGAAGGGAATTTGAAAGTTGTTGTGGGAAAAAGCCTTAATACTTTTTTGAGGTGTTTTGTTTAAAATAATCCAAGGAGCTAATAATCGCCCTATCAATTGGTGTTGATTCAAGATTCAATGCTTGCAATGCTTTTTTGTTTGTGTAGTAGTTGTTGATTGTTAGCACTTTGACATTAACGGATGACAGTTCTGTCCTATGCTTAAAAAACCTGCAAAAATCACCAAACACTCCCAGAAGCATTAGTATGAGGTTAGGCAGTGGAATCAGTTTGGTTTTTTGATTGTTCAAATGAATTACCTTTTTGAAGAAATCCTTATAGCTTAAATTCTCATTTGCTAGAATAAATTTCTGCCCTGACTGTTTCAAGTATAACGATTTAATAATTGCCTTTGCGACATCATTAACATGAACAAAGTTTTTGCCTCCAGAAGGGTAAAACACAAAGCGTTTGTTCAATGCCATTAGTATTATCCTGCCTGAACTTGGTTTACTATCATAAGCACCAAGCATAAAAGTAGGGCATATGGTTGTGATATTTAGTTTTGAGGAAGCCTTGTCAATTATTCCTTGAGCTTGATTTTTGCTCAAAGCATAATATAACTTTGTATATGGAGGCTTCATAGGCAAATTCTCATTTCCAGGATTTGAAATATTACCATACCCGAAAGAGTTGGCTGTGCCAATATAAACCATCTTTTTGATGTGGTTTTTTACACATGCTTTCATTACATTCTGAGTTCCAAGCACATTTGCTGAATAGTATTCGCTTAGACTTAATAGCTTTTGTGAAGTATTTGCCGCAATATGAACAACAAATTTGCACTCTTGTATTTCTTTAATTAGTAGTTCTTCATTTTGCAATTCACCTTCAACTATTTTCAAATTTTCATGTCTTTGAATCACAAAACTGTGTCGCTTTCGAACAAATGCTACAACAAAGTAATTTTGTTCTAAAAGCATTAAAATCAAATTTGTGCCAAGCAATCCATTTGCTCCAGTAACAAAAACGCTTTCCACTTTTTTTAATTTATTATTTCCCTTCTTACTGCTTTTGAGAACAATGGCAACCTAATCCATATTGGGATGAATTTCAACAAAAGCCAACTGAGTCCATTTGTTCTCAACATTATTAATGTATCTCTTTTGAAAAGCTGTTTCACGGATATTTCAGCTACTTTTTCTGGTGACATCAATCCCAGTCTGCCCAAAAAACCTTGTCTGTTTATTCTTGCGGTTACATCTGAATTGGTTTTCATGGGACCAGGGTTTACCACGCTAACAAAAACATTTGATTTTTTAAATTCCTCATACAAACCCCTTGAAAAGAAATGCACAAATACCTTTGAAGCAGGATATACTGTTTTGAATGCAACAGGACTAAATGCGACCATACTTGAGACATTGAGAATGTATGATTTTTCCTGTTTTTGCAGATTCGGAAATATTTGCTTGGTCATAATGGTTGTTGCCATTACATTAAGCTGAATAATAGTGTTAAGATAATTAAAGTCCGCATCCTCAAATCGTTTAGTCCCACCAACTCCCGCATTGTTAACCAAAATTGAAACATTATATTTTTGGTTAATATCATCTGACATCTCGATTATGTTTCCGATATTAGTTAAATCAGTTTCATAATATAAAGACTTGTTACTGTATTTGTTTTCAATTTCATTAGAGATAGATGCCAATTCTTTATTTGGCAAATCAATGAGGATTGTATTATACCCTATTTTTGCTAATTCAAATGAAAAGGCCTTTCCAAGTCCTCCAGCGGCACCTGTTATTATTGCGAAACTTGTCATGGTTTTATAGACTATTCTAGATGATTATAACCTTATGACAACTCACTTAAAATTTACCCTTACTACAATCCTAAAATTATTTTCGAAAATTAGCAATCCGCAAAAAGAATTCGGACAAACTTTTTACCATTAACAAGAATAAGTAAGCCAATTGAAAGCCCCTTGAAGAATCACCGTTCATAGTCTAAAAGGCCGCTTTTACTAGTGAGGCTAGTTTGCAAAATTTTTATTGCTTTGTCAATTTACACTTGTTTCCTACATTTTATTAGGTGAAACGGGTAATTTTCGGTCACTTCTGTTACTTCAAATAGTCCTGCATTCCCAAATTCATTTTCTATGGCTTCCTTGCGGTAAAAGATAAAACTCATACCAATGAGGCATTACCATTAGAAAAACAGAAATCATGAAGTTTTAAGCCTATCATACCCAAGGGCCCTTGATCGCCAATGTAAGTCCGGCATGCTGAATGTTCACAAAGAGCGTTTTACCGCTGGGAGAAAAGCAAGCACCAGCCAATTCTGATTCATAGCCTACATTCAAACCCAGATGATAAACTTCTCCCTTAGAAGTAATACCAATCAGCCTGGGGTGCTTATCATCCTCACACAGCACAAGATCCCCCCAAGGAGCCACGGTGAGATTATCACAGGCACGCAAAATCTCCTTATCATTTGGCTCCGAAAACAATTCAAGAAGTCCTCCACCTGCTTGATCCCCCTTCTTTTCATCGGCTGAAGGAATATATCGGAATACTTGCCCCTGCTTTTCCTTACCGCCATTGGTACAGGCAAAATAGACCTCGTCATTGCCATACCACATACCTTCTCCCCTGGCAAATCTCGCTGCACCCTGCGCAAAGCCTCTGAGTCTAAGATCATCTTCCTCAGGATCAGTATCTTCAAGATAGATCCATTCTACTTCAAGTTGCTTTCCTGTTTTGATAGTCTGGCTTTCCCAGTTTCGGGTATCAAATCCCTTTTGTCCTTTAATACCAAGCGCCTGAAGTTTGCCTCCAGCACGTAGATTTCCAGGTTCATTTGGGATAAAACGATAGATGAGCCCATCCCCCCGATCTTCGGTGAGGTACACCAGCCCACTATCAGGATCGATTGCGACTGCTTCATGGTTGAATCGTCCCATCTCTTTTAAGGGAAAAGGCTCTGCCAGCAGGGCAACATCGGATACAGGCACCTCAAACACATACCCATGGTTTTGCTCATTTACTCCCTCCAGCTTACTGTCAAAAGTCTCTTCACAGCTAAGCCAGGATCCCCAGGGGGTGAGCCCTCCCGCGCAATTGCGTATAGTTCCTGCAAGGGAAAGATACTGGTACTCTATTTCCTGTGTATCCTCATTGAACACAAAGGTTGTGGTCCCACCCAAACTCGGGTTTTTGCCATAGCCCCTGTCGTAAATATCGGCCTCAGATAGCTGTTGAAGCTTAGCGTTGTCAACTCCAAACGGCCCGTTCTCAAGATCGTCAGAAGAGATCTCATGATTTCTGACTACGATTACCCTACCCTCTTTTCCCGGGAATGCGGCCATGGCATCGTTGCGGCCTGGAGACAAAAAACCATCATCCATAAGTTCTCCGGATCTTGAGATGATTTTATAAGAAAAGCCTTTTGGCAGGTCAAAGATACCTTTTGGATCCTTTAGCAATGGACCATATTTGTTATAAAGGGAAGTACTGTTTGCGGCAAGTGCTGAGGTACCTGTAAAATACCTAAGCCCCATAAAGCCCGCACTTACCATTAATGAGTTTTTTATAAAGGTTCTTCTTCCTGAATTTTCTTTTTGTTGCTCCGATTTCATTTGTGCCGTTTAGTAAGTAACAATTTAAAACACTCGAAATTAAAGTTATATTTTTTCATACAGATGAATGAAGCGTTACCCTTTTGTGAACAGGGATGAACGGTAATGCCTTTTGGGGCTTGGTGCCTAGGATGACTTTACCATGATTATGGATAGTTACTGAAACTTCAACTACATGTTAATCAGTAAGTCATTTACCATAAAGTTTCAGGTAGGGAACTTTCACCAATTTCACATAAGCTATACATAAATGAATTTAGAAGAAGGAAATAGCATCTAACAAAAAAACAACCTTCATTAACGCTTATACACCTAACTTAGGGCCTGCTAAAAAACGCTCGTATGAAAAATAGGCTTATCATGCAAAATGAAAGCTTTTAATCGGTTGCTGGCGTTTTTCAGCAGGCCCTACTTAAAAAAAAGCTGCCTGAAAAACCCAGACAGCTTTTAGCCATTCTAACCAATTCTACAATCAATGGTCATGATCGTCTTCAGCATGGATCTCAAACTCCAGTGCCAACACGTCTTGACCAGGAAATCTAGTTGCATAGTCATTTGAATTCCAGTCGGTTCTGGTAATAGTAGCTTTAGTGTCAGCTTCAGCAAATTCTCTAAGAACATAAGTGATCATGAATTCTCCCTCATTAGACTCTCCAAGCGTAAAGTACCCTAATATACCTGTAGTCTCATACTGACCGCTTACTGCTGTGTCATCACCATAAGTCTGCTCTCTAGGCTGGAAAATAGCACCAGACTCATCGTCGGTATCCGGATTCATAATAAGGTCACCACCGATAAGAAAAGCTTTGTACATATCCGCAGTGGCTTTGTCCTTGATAAAATCACCTTCCACTCTGTTGCCTTGGTAATCCCAAGCCTGAAGCTCAACCTTGTAAACCCCATCTGGGTGAAGATGCAGATGTCCTCCAGAAACCGCATTTCCCTGGGAATCGAATTCGATAGTGGAAGACTCTCCCTCTGTCGCTGAGTTGATTCCATGGAAATGGTCTCCGTGAGGCCCAAAATCACCCTCTCCGGAAATCTCAGTAAAGATCAAACTTGCCTTTTCTATGCCTTCCTGGACAATTGGATCCGGATCATCTTCCGAGCAGGAAAATGTCAAAAAAGCTCCGGCAATCAATGCTGGCATTAGGAATCTTGTGTTGTTCTTCTTCATGTTAATCATACTGGTAATTATAAAATAGTTGATTTAGTAGTCTGAGATCTGAGCGACAAACATACAACATTGTTGCAAAAACCAGAGCAAATAATGCAATATAGTTGCGTTAATTTTTACAGAAGGTCGATTTGTTATTTAATATTGCAAGCCCTCCAATCCATCAAAAGCCTCAAATTCCAGGTACAACAGGCTTTTCTCACCCAAAGTCAGGGATTCAGCATAGTACTGTGACAGAAGCTATCATAGTACTGTCAGGACACTACAGAAATGCTGTTTTTTAATGCTCAGCTTATCAGCTATTGCTTTTCTGCTAGTTTACCTTGATGCTTATCCCACGTATTGTCTGCCAACCTTCTTTATCTGTGAGTTTGACCATAAAATGATAATCTCCCGGGTCTATATCCTCAGGAACCTCCAAGGTCTGCGTTACCTGATATTCTTTTTGACCTGAAGGAATAGGGAAACCTTCGATTACCAACCAGGGATTCACGGGAGTTTTGACCGGATCCATCTCACAATCATTTACTTCAGTACTATGTGTGTGATGGTCGAAGTTGTGATGGATATCCAGGCTGTAGCTCCCCAACTCAAAATTATCAATAAACCGAGCTGCAAACTCATATGTTTCTCCCCGCTCCAGCACATCACATTGTTTGGGGAAGGCTTCGGCAAAGTCCATATCGATCACTGGCAACTGCGTGTCTATTTCGTCTTCATTGCCCGAACAAGCTAGTAGGGAAAAGGAAAGTAATGCTAGAAGAAAGGCTGATTGTAATTTCATTGTAATTAAGTTGGTAAGTTTAAAACTGATAATGCAATGACAAGGCTATGTTCCTGCCGGCCTCAGGAAGGTCTATCAGCCTATAGAAACTGGTATGGTTGAGGTATTCGGTGTTAAATAGATTTTGAACCTGAAGGTCAACGTTCACTTTCTGTCCGGCGATTGGCAGCTCAGAGCCCAGTCTTAAATTCACCAATTGGTAGCCAGGGGTCAGCTTTTCCGGCGGCACAATGTTGTTCTGTCTGGCTGTCAACCTACAATCCAACGTAATGTAGGGCGAACTGAAATTGCCCTGAAGCGCGGGCTTATACGTCACACTGACTATCCCGGATGGCGGTGGGGAAAACGGTAAGGTGAAGCCTTTTTTGTCACCAGAAAGCTGATGGCTATAGACATATTCACCTAGCAGCTCAAAGCTCCATTGGGAATCTAACAGATATGCGGCAGAGATTTCCGCCCCATACCTAAACACCTCGCTTTGGGTATAATTAAACACCTGATTTCCTGCACCATACAGATAATCATGCTCAAAAGAAGGATTGAGATAAATGTAATTGGGGAAATAGTTTAGAAAGGGACTGATACTTACCTTTAATTGCTCTTTGTTGATTTCAGTACCCAGATCCAATTGGAAAGAACGCTCCGGTGAGAGATCGGCGTTTCCTCGTTCGTATCTGAAATAATGATAGTTGACACCATTGGCCGCGAGCTCTTTGGCGATGGGAACCCGGAAACTTGTGCCCACATTTCCTTTAAAGCTAATATCTCCCGGGACATAATTGAACCCTGCCGACCATACCAAACTCCGAAAATCTCTTTTGAAATCCACGGCACGGTACAGGTAATCAGCTTCTGTGGCTTGACTTGCGTCTTTTACACTGGGAAACCAATCCTGATACGCAGAGACCTGGATCTGGCTGTGGTCATAGCGCAAAGCCCCTGTCAACTGCAGACGTGGGTTGACCTTGAACTTCTCTACTGCAAATATGCCATAACTGAACTGGTTAAACTCCGGAATCAAAAAACCCCATCCACCGATGGCGTTGTCCTGATACTCAGCACTTGCACCAAAAGATAATATGTGCTTATCCCAGAACAGCTCATTACGGATGTTAAGCGAAATCACTTCCTTGTCAAAAGCCCTTTCCAAAGATGAAGAATAGGGCATTTCCGAAGGAAACACCGGGGGCATATAGCCATGATTCACATATTGGCTCCACTCCTTGCGGTTATTTCTCTGATAACCAAGATCCACTTCGAGTAGATTATTACCTACCGCATAGCTGAGTTTATTGATATACTTGGTATGATCTACTTCCTGATATGGCAGCAGAATGTCCCTATTGGAGCGGTCATGAAGTTCTGTATCCACCTGACGGGGCTCTAGCCCATGTGCGTTGGCAAAGAATCCAGATTTGGAGCTCACTCTGGAAACTGAAAAAGTATTGCGAAGCCTGTCTCCTATGTAGCCTACTCTGCCGCTAACATTAAATTCGTCTCCCGCGGTATTTCTTACGTGATTATTGGCTAACTCCACCCCGAAATCATAAACAAATACTGAATCCGTAGGTACTCTGAAGTCGCCATAAGAAGCATATGTAATCCTCCCATCAACAAACCAGCGATTCTTCCTGGCAAATAAACTGACAGAACCTCCTAACCAAGCATTATTTGATTTAGCACCCAGATCTACTGTCCCACCAGCGCCGTTTTCTGAAGGGGCAGGACTTTCACGTATGTCCACTACTCCGGCTATAGCATCCGAACCGTATTTAAAAGAGGCTGGCCCTTTGATGATCATGACCTGATCAGCGGCGTACTGATCTATCTCCAATCCGTGATCTGCGCCCCACTGCTGGCCTTCGTGTTTTATACCATTCTCTACCACCATAACCTGATTGAAGCCCAAGCCCCGGATCAGTGGTTTGGATGCGCCGGATCCAATACCTATGGTACTGATTCCAGGCAGGCGCTCAAGAGACTTCATTAAACTCCCACCCCTATTTTCCCTTATAAAGCCCTGTTTTACAATATCCAGAGCGTTTGATTCCTCATTCCTCAACTGATAAGCCCGATCTATTAAAAGAAATTCTTCCAAGTTGACCGTACTGGATGTATCTGAGGGTATTGTATCTGTAGCTTGAGTAGAATATCCGGAAATGGTGGTCGAACCAGACTTATTCAAGCTACCATCTGCTGCGATTTGAAAGAGAGAGGTCAATTGAACTAGTCCCACCAAAGTGGATAAGAGAGAAAGCATAAACCATTATTTGCAACTGAATTGCAAATATACTTGCAATCGCTTTACGAAACAAAGTTGCAAAAACAAACTGGATTGGATTTCTTTCAAAGGTTATCTTTTGATTTGAACGACTCTCCAGTCCTGTTTTCTGTCTATAGGCAAAAAGTGCATCTGCTTAACTGCAGGTATGTGCTTTCAGTTTAAAATTGGGAATCCCATCCGTAGCGACGAGGATCAAGGTGGAATTCCCCAAGAATAGAACCAAACAGAGTTCAAGTAAGGGCATTAAAGTAATACGCAGAAAGCCAGAATGAATACTCCTCTACACAATGTCCCTTATTGACAGGGAGCGTGTAATTTCAAAACTTCAGAAACCGGGCGGGAAGAAAGCTTCCCATCAGGTGTTCTTTTCCTTAAGATGTAATCAGCAAACGGAGCCCAATAGGTAGTAGGGTCAATTGTCTCAAGTCTTAGTTTACTCCAATAGACTTGTCCATTTGAATCTCTATAAGTGGATTCCAGCTGGGTAATCAGCTGATCAGCCCCAAGCCCGAAAGACTGTCCCAGTATGTCAGGCAACCGAAGTTCTTTTGCCTGCTGGTTAAACAAGTAGATCAATCGTGTATCAAAATCTACTGTAGCGAGGTGGATTTTTTCAGAACCATTCGCCTCCTTGAGTTTCCTCACCTCATACGCCTTGCTCTCCAACCCTGCAATTACTTCATTAGGCTCAGGAATAGCAGTAAACTCGATGTACTCGTCCTTGGAAGGGATGGCAATAAGATTATCCTTGGGCTCCAGATATACCGAGTCCACCGTGACTACCCTGCCGTTGCCTGGCCCTTCGGCTTCTGTGCCGAAGGTCAGGTAACTGCCGTCAGGCTGGGCAATGAGGTAGTGGACCATCTCATCTTCCCTGCCCCATGCGGCGTGGTCAAAGAGGAAGCGCTTACTGCAGGTACTGTAATAGACCCACACTTCCCCTGACCTACCCGTATGATCTGAATAGGAGTAAATAATAGCCTGATCGAAATAAAGTCCGCCTTCTTCGCTGTCGTAGGTGGCAAGGTCTATGTCTTGGGTAAAAGAAGGTGTAAACGGAATTAAGAGGCAACACAATAGTGAAAAACCTTTAAGCTGTCCTATTACTAATTTATCTTTTAAGGAACTTACGAGCATATCTCTAATGTGTCGGTTAATCAATAATTTCTACAGTAAACGAAATCATGATAGGGGGATTCATTCCTCCAAGGTTTGCAAAAAAGTAGTAAGGTGGATTTACGAGGGGCGGCCCATGTTCAGCTTCGCCTTTTCCTTCTTGCATCCTGTTGTAATATTGTTCGTAGTTTGTGAGTTTGCGAGGATTTGTCAATTCATGTAAATATACCCTTCTATGAATATTACCAAAATTGATGTCTCCGGAGGCCAGTTTGTTAGACAAATGAGCTTGCCCATTTATCGCAACCCGTTCAGTTTCCCCCTCTAATGCCGCTCTGTTTACCTCAAATTCCCTCACTCGATCAACACGAAAAATCGCTTGGTTGCTATGATCGTTCGATTTTTCTAATTCTGCATCCTTTGCAAACTTATAAAAACCGAAATAAATAGGCCTGCTGCCTCCGAAAGTCAAATTCTTTTCCTTGTCAAAATAGTAGATATCGTGCTTATTTTGAGACCTCGATTTCGGTATATCAAAAACACGTGCAGGTGTGTTTCCTAGACTGTTCAATTCAGAGGTTCCTGAGGAAGTTTCTCTGTATGCTCGAATACTGCCAGTTCCATATAGCTCAATTGGCAGTTTTTTGGCCAGTCCATGGAAAGAATTCCCCACAGATGTGTCCCAAAATAAGGACGATGATAAATAAATAAACTTATATTCCACCCTCACCTTTACCGTAGCACTTAGCTTCTTACTCTCCCGCTCAGCTTCTGCCTGGCTGATTTTAATCATTTTATACCCCAATTTTGGAGCTACGAGATACGTGCCATTACTCCCAACCGCAATCCGACCGTTGGCCCGGGTATTCTTGGAGTTATTTTCGTAGATCGGATCAAACATCACGGTCACATCATCCTCATTGGTCTCGTACCCGAATAATCTTCCTTCTGGAGAACCTATGCCATAGGCATTTCCTAGGATCAGTGCTTCTCCGTACGCCTTACTTTTATCTTTATTGTCAGGAAAATTCCTAACATTCACGAAGAGGTTCCTTTTCGTGCCACTCGCATCGGCCATGCCTTCGATACGGTAATAGCCCCCGATGTTTCTAGCTGTTTTCTTTGGTGTCATCGCCATCTGAACTCCTACTTTGGGTGTCCCCGTAGCTTTCTGGACTACCGTACCACTTCCTTTAGAAAATGTGCCTTTTTGAAGTGATGTCGCTGCTTGAGCTTTATTTGCTTGCTGGCTCGTTAAGGTTTGATTCTTGAATATGGGGCCTCCAAAAAAGCGCGCACCTTTGGTGCTCTCGTGCATAAACATCGTGGCATTATCATTCGCTCTAATGAAAATCCTGAACTTCTGATCCAGCGAATGCCATGGATTTTTGTCATATTTCAGTGTACCCGCGACTTCCTTATTAGCCATTGTACCCGTAAGCGAAGCCCTCATGTTTTCCTTTTTGTGAATAATTTCCCCGGTGATCGTATTTCCATTTTGGGTCAAATGGTACTCGATATTAGGATCCACTTTTGACTTGTCATTCACCATAGATGCATTCCATACGCCTGTGAAATTTTGTGCCTGTGCCCATCCCGCCAAGAAAAGTAGGATTAGCTGTATATAAATGTGTTTTTTCATGATTTATTAGTTTAGAAAGACCATAATCCTCCCAGGCAGAAGATGAATATCATCTACGCCGCATGGGTTATAGCCTGATTTGTAAATGGACAGTGAGGCAGATTAGCGCCCCCAAAAAGAAAATCACCTTGGATCGAACCCCTTTACCCAGCCTTTGATCTTGACTTTTTCACCAGAGGTAGTTTCGGTAAAATCCCCCTCAAACTCAGCTTCTATATCTAATATCGGATACTCTTCTTTAGTGATCTGGTCTACCCAGGTTTTCGGTTTTTTAGAGATCAATTTATAAGAACCACTCTGCGATAGAAACACGTATTTTTCATCATCTTTCGCCACTTTCAATTCTATGAAGGAATTCTCACCAAAGGGATTTTCTTCGGGCTTAAGCGGACTTATCTTATCCTCTTCCCAGATCATTCTAAAGGTACTGTTGCCCTGTGGTGGATCTATAAAGCTAACTGTGGAAGCGCTGATTTCCTTGTTCCCGTCCCATCTGGAATCAATGCCACCCTGCGCATATACCGGCGTGGTGAACGTTTTCCCGTCCAGAGAACCGCCGGAGATTTTGAAGGAATAGAAGGATTTGCTTTTTAACTTCTCTTTGTCCATCCCTAGTTCCTTTGCTACTTTTTCAAGCGCCTGATCTTCTTTGGATCCACCGCAGGCAAAGGCAAGTAGGAAAATGCCGGCTAGCAGCATCATTCGATTTATAAAATCAGCCCTCATAACATGTCTATTGGATGGTGAAAGAAAAAGTGGCGGGCTTGATCTGGCCTTTTACTTCCAATGGCCGGGCAAGCAACTTGACCTGGTAATTCCCAGGGGCGAGCTTGGCAGGTGTTTCTTTCAAAGTAACCCTGCTTTTCTCGTTATAACTTAATAAGGAAATAAAGTCAAAACCTTCAGTGCCAATGATCATATCTCCCGGGATATATGGCATAGGGTTACGTGAAGTCTTCCCCATTAATTTTCCGTTGTGATAGACTTCAGTGATAAATTCAAAAAAGATGATCTCTCTCCCTTCTTTGGATTTGATTCCATCACCCTGAAAGGAAAACAAGATGGGGTATCTTTCTTTCCTGAAATCGATGAATAGATCTATCAGATTATCTGATTTGGTTTCCAGTTTCAGTTCAGAGCTTTTTCCTACGGTAATTGCTCCTTTGACAGTTTGGGCATTGGATTCCACTAGAATAAAAGCGAACCAAGCAAGCGCGAGTATTCGAATAAGTGTTTTCAATTTTTTAGAGTTATTGGTTGGTAAAACGTTCATTATTGATTTCTTAGAAGTGCTAATAGATCCCTATGTCGCACTTGCTACAGTAGTTATGAAGAGATGGCTCCTACATCTCAAATTTCTGGTACTTGCCTGATTCCACTCTACCTGAAAACGGAACCCAACTATCTGGATTACCTGCAGCATCTCCTTCGCCCAGTTTGCCCTCAAACTCAAAGACAAATTCCTCAGCAGTCCAACTAATCACCTGGAGTTTGCCCTCCATGATATCTTGGGGCAGGGAGGTGTCGTATTTGATCTGTCCAGGCTCGCGGTCATGGGAAAATTTTCCATAAGAAATAAAGAACACATCTCCAGATTCACTGTAGCCATGGAATAAGCCAGGCTCGTCGAAGGACAATACTTCAGGCTTCCGTTGTGAAATATCTTTTCCTGCAAAAGTCAATGAGATATGCTGGCCTTCATCATCCATCACGCTAAAAATTAGCTGGTTGGGATATACAGTAAGTGTAGAATTTGCCATCGCAACAGAATCAAAAACCAATTGTCCACCAACTTCAAAGTAAACCATGTGTTGCTCAGAAGACGACATCACTTGAGATTGACCCACTGCATAGTATGGTATCAAAGCCAAACAGAACGAAACCACCCTAAGCATCAGTTGCATACTCCTGCCACTTTATCTGCCAGCTTCCTAGCCAGTTCTACACTTTTTTCCTCATCCACAGACCCATAAGGGCCTACTTGGGCGCTGAGCGAGAGCAACACCTCTCCTACAACGACATATACCCCGAAACCTTTCCTGTTGTAAACCGCGTAATCTGCCTTTGTATCCAATGGGATGTAAGCGTTTTGCTGCATGTCCATGACCGTGTTTTGAAGAGTTTTATTGGAAGAGGCATTGGCATTGGGATCGTTGGATTTTCCAAGCTCATCATCGATTAGTTTGTTCAATTTTGCTGCTTCTTCAGGCGTTTTGTCCCGGTAAGTGTTTTTGGTATAGTCCACCACCAGATTCGGAATATCCTTATTCTTATCATTCCGCTTTAGCCGGAGTTTTTCAGCGGTTTCCATTTCATCAAACCCTATGAAATGGATGACACCATTCTCCTTCCAGGAATATCTATACATATGCCTCCGTTCATAATGATCCGATGTGATCGGATTTCCGTTGGCCAATTCCTTGATGAATTCTTCGGTGAAAAACTTCCCTTCATTTTCTCCCGTATAGTCCATCAAACAGGAATCATTCACTTTTTTGGAGCTGGAATTATTACCCAAGAGACTTTTCTCCCCTGAAGATGAACTGCACATAGATGCCGCGAGGAGCAGAAGCAGATTGAATGCGATCGCAAGTAGTTTCATGATTCAGCGGTTTAAAAGGCCATCCCATTCTTGTATTGACTCATATCTATCACTTGCTCGATCTCGCCAAGCTGCACTACTTTCATATGGGAAGTGACTTTTCCTTTCTTGTCAAAAGCCGTCATTTCCATCATAAATCCCTGCATTTTCTCCGGTAAGGGCACAGACTTTTTAGAATAAGAACCGAGGGATTTGGCAAAGGCGGCCTGATCAAACTTCACTTCAGGAGCCATCCAAAATTCCCCCTTCAAGTCTTCATCCTCCATGATGTATTTGGTGGCGGTATAGCCCAAAATAGTTTTGGTATCATTGGTCTTTTTCATTTCAGGCATGTTGGCATCATCCTCATCATCAGCAGTATTTCCGAACATTCCCATCATGGAGGTAGACATGGCCGTGTATGTTTTGTCTTTGGGATTGAGGGTCACCATTACATCACTGTCCAGGTCATATATGATCAACATATCGGACATTTCCATACCAAAGTAGCTTTCTGCCACATTGTACTTCCATACTTGGGTCATAGGCTTGCCCTTTTCCATATTCATCTCCATGGTGACCTGGAAATCAAAACTGTACTCGGAAGGGGCTTTAAAATCCTTAGACTGCCCCATCATACCGGCTAAGTCTATTCCCCCCATCCCTTTTCCTTCATTAGATTGGCCATCTCCTGAAATGGCTTTTGTTGCCATCTGGTCTTTGAGTTTCTTCAAGACTTGGGATTGTCCTTCGAATACCATAAAAAACAGGCAGAAACACAGTAGGTAAATCTTGGAGTTAAAATATCTTTTCATAGCGTATGATTTTTGATTGCTATGACTTAGTCTTCCTCCTTGAAAAATGGTAAACAGAATGCCTTAAAAAACTTTTGTGATTATCCGCAATGATGTCAGTAACCATATTCTCTTTGCTTTACTGGACGGAAGACCGAAGACGGGTGACCGAAGTGGCCTTGACGCTGGTGTTTTCCGAATCCTATGATGCTTTTATTGTTTTACTGGCAGAAAAGCGGATATACATAAAAACTTCTTACCTTATTCATTTGATTGGGCTGAAAAACAGGTTTTTCACATTTATTCAGGCATGTGAATTTCCGCATCTACCCGACAAAACTTTCGCCATCAACGTTTTTACACTAATCAACTGATTTTGAACTAAGTGTATATATAAATAAAAATTATGTATATGTTTACCTAATTCCAATTTTTAAGACTAAAGGTAAATGAGTGAAATTCTTATAGAGAAGCTGAAATCCGGGGATAAAGCAGCACTTGGAGAAGTTTATAAATTATATCGGGAGCAATTCCTGCAATTTGCCAAACGATACCACAAGGATGAAGAGCTACTTGAGGATATCTATCAAGATGTAAGCATAGCCTTATTTGACAGGGCTGTAAGCGGGAAATTAGAACTGGAAAAAAGCAGTATCAAAACCTACCTTTTTTCGATGGGGAAGTTTATGCTCTTTACCAAACTGAAAAAGGAACGTCCAAGCGTAGAATTCTCCCAAGATCAGGAATGGAATCAGGGAATGTATGAAGAAGCCAAACTCTTTATAGAAGAACCTGATTCAAGGGTGGCTTTCCTAGGAAAATCACTCGCCAAGCTGGGGGAGAAATGCAAAAAAATCCTTGAGCTGTATTACTATGAAAACAAAAGCATGAAGGAAATCCAGCTATTGTTGGATTACAATCATCCGGATGTGGTCAAAAGCCATAAATCCCGCTGCATGAAGACACTCAAGGAGTCGTTTAAACACAAAAAATTTGAATATTGATGGAAGGTAATGAACTGCTTGACCGTTTCTTTAAGGGAAAGCTGACTGAAGAGGAAAAGAAGAGGCTGGAATCTTTGCTGCGTTCAGATGAGGAATTCCGGGAGGAATTTGAGCTTCAGCAGGCTACCCGTGAAGCTGTGATTCGGCATAAGCATAAAGAACTCAAGTCGTTTTTAGGTGAGGTCGAGATGGAGCTAAAGGATGATCAAAAAGTGTATAAAATCCAACCTAAAACCTTTATCTGGAAGGTTGCAGCAGGAGTAGCATTGCTTATAGCTGCCACTGTCCTTATTCTGAATCTTACTGATACCCAGGACTCAGATACTGCTTATGATTCCTTTCTTTCCTATTACTCCCCTTATCCCAATGTAGTCTCCCCGATCACACGTGGAGAAGAATTCAATCCAGAGGATATGGAAAAAGCCGCATTCATAGCATATGAAAGCGGAAAATATAATGTTTCTGACAGTCTTTTTACTAAAATCTTACCCTACCAAACAGACTATATCCAATTCTATAAAGGCATCTCAAAGTTTGAACTGGGGCAATACGACAGTGCAATCCATTATTTTGACAATTACCTCTATAGCGATGGCACACAGCTTAGGGATCAGGCCAAGTGGTACATGGCTTTAAGCTATCTGGTAAAAGGCGACACTATTAAAGGAAAAGAGGAAATGATCCGTCTGAGAAAAAGCAGCGGTTATAAAATGGATGAGGTGGAGCGGATTCTGTTGAGTTTGGATTGAACAAGTTAGGCAGTGATTAATTTAAAGATACTATGGGATTTTTGAGTTGCTGTATTCTTTTCGAATTATTCACAGTGGTATATCAGGATGTTTATGCCCGCGAAAGGCATCTTTCCTAGATCTATGGGAGAAACTATTAGTTAATATTGAAGACCATCTATGCTTATTATAAAAAAATATGTTCAGATCAATAATTCTTACACTCTTTGTCGAACTTTTTATTAGTACTCCTGGATTTTCACTTTCCTCTGATACAACACACGTTTTATCCCTTTCCAAAAAAGGGGAAGCGCTCATGTATAATAATGAGCTGGACTCAGCCATCCTAATCCTGGATAGCGCTAATTCAATAATTGCTAGTGAAAACATAGCAATTATTGAATTAGTCCATGGAGTCAAAAACAGGCTGGCTATTGCCTTGGCTTACAAGCAATACAACCGACAGTCGATTAAGATTTTTCAGGAACTTAAAAACTTTTACCAGTCAAAAAACGACGGAGGGGAATATGACATCCAAATCGCACAACTTTTTAACAATATTGCGATCAATTATAATTTACTTTTTGATTACGAACAGTCCATCAGATATTTTGACAGTAGTTTAGTCACATTTCAAAGAAAAAACGTCCAGTTTGACAATCAAATCCGCAATCTGTACTTAAATAAGGCACTCAACCACCTTGATTTAGCCAACTACCAATCAGCAATCGAAAATTTAGAGCTATCGAAGTTGATCCGGATAAACAATCCAGAGAATGATCCAACCGGCTATGAAAAAATGAAAGAAAATCTGGCATATAGCGAAGTCCTGATAGAACTCAACCAGAATCCTGATGAAATTATCGAGGCAAGAAACTATCTGAAGGAAAACATCGCTATGCTGAAAAAGATAAACCCAAAAGATCAATACATCGGCTATGCCAAATCTTTGTTGCACAAGACCTATCTCCTAAAAAATGATTATGACAGCGCAATTTTTTATGGAAAAGAAACAATCCAATTTTTCAAAAATCAATATGGACAGGATTACACGGGACTGATTACAAAAATCACAGATCTCGGGAGAGTTTATTCTGTAATGGGAGAAGACATAAAAGCTATTCAAATGCTCGATAGTGCCATAGCTATTCCTACACCAAATGAGATTGATAAAAACGCCTACAAAGCAGATGCTCATCTTTGGAAAGCTAAAATACATTTGAAAAACAATACACTGGATTTGCTCCAAAAAGAGCTTATAAATGCAACCAAGTTAGTATTCCCAACATTCTCAAAAAGTGAGGATATTTTTGCAAACCCCAAAGTTGATTCACTTTTTCAAAGTCCTATATTCAGTAATTTTTTCATCAAGAAAGGGAGTCTACTGAAAGGGATTTACATACAAACCGGAGATGTGGAATACCTGAGAGCTTCACTTGATGCGTATATTCTTGGGATAAATATCGGAATGCGTACTAGAAAAGGACTTTCAGGTTTACGTGCAAAATCACTTTTTGCTTCCAAGCTGACAGACAATTTTGATGAAGCGCTAGATGTTTCTTACGAGCTTTATCAAAAAACAAAGAGCCCAGATGATTTCTGGAGAGTAATATGGCTAAGTGATTTATCAAAAGCTGCTTCGTTAAAAGATAAGGTCAATGGAAAAGAAAATATTTCTTTGGGAGTCCCCTCTTATATTCTATCCCGGGAAATCGATTTGAAAAGTAATTTGCTATACTATGAACAGGCAGTTTATAAAGAAAGCTTTACAAAAAGCATTCGTTCGACTTCAATGGAAAATGATAATATCAAAGGTTTGATAAATGCAAAAGCTGAAATGGAGTCATTCATGGATGAACTCAAAGAAGATTACCCAAAATACTATACCCTTGAATATGGATCAATTGAAAGCTTTGAATACAATTCCCTTCGATCCAGTTTTAGCAGCAACGCATTTCCAAAGGAAAAATTAATCATTGATTTCTACCATAACAAAGACTATTACCTAGTCAGCTATATAAGCAAAAAAAATCAAGGGGTTTATAAGGTTCAAAAAACTCCAGAACTTGAAAATGCTATAACAGAATTTCATGCAATCGTAAGCAATAAAGAAAAAGGAGATTTCCAAAAACCCTCCATTACACTCTATAATGAATTGTTAGCGCCTGCTTTGGCTAAAACTAAATCCAACGACCTTATTATTATTCCGGACGGAAAATTAGCCTATCTGCCATTTGACTTGCTAGTCGATAAAGAACTTGACAATGGTACCTTCAAAACATACGAATACCTGATAAAAAAATATACAATCAGCTATCAATATGCTTATTCTTTGATTAATAAAAAGCAAACAGCCCATCCCAATTCAAATTCAAAAGTGCTTGCTATCCTTCCTGATTTCAATAGTCTGCAGGGCAAAATGATAGCTGAGGTGGATACCGCCACAAGAGATGGGCTAAAATTCCTGACAAATCTACCATTTGCGGAGGATGAGCTGAATAACTTATCGCTTTTGTACAAGGGAGACTTTCTGAAAGGAAGTGAAGCAACAGAAAGCCAATTTAAAGCCAAGGCACCATTTGCAGATATCATACATCTTGCTACGCATTCCTTGATCAATGAAAACAACCCACTTACGTCCCAACTTCTATTCAATGGCGATGAAACCAACGATGGTTTACTTCATACTTATGAACTTTTCAGCCTCGCTTTGAATGCTGATCTAGTTACTCTTTCTGCATGCAATTCGGGATATGGTGAACTCCAACAAGGAGAAGGCGTCATCAGTCTTGCCAGGGGATTTATGTATGCGAATGTTTCCAATTTACTGATGAGCTTATGGGCCGTTTCTGACCAATCCACCAGCAAATTGATGGGAATATTCTATAAGAGAATTTATGAGGGTGAAGATTACAGTCAAGCATTGAGAAATGCCAAACTGGAATATTTGATGAAGGCAGATGAAAATACAGCCCATCCTAACTATTGGGCGGGCTTTGTTTATCTTGGAGATTATACAGAAAAAAGAAATCATAACTTAATCTGGATAATTGCATTGACTTTAATAGCTGCATTGATTGCTTATTTATTTTTCAAGAAAAGCAACTATTCCTTGTAACCTTTCATTAGGCCCAAAATAAGTATGACGTTACTTAGCAGTATATTTTATCAGTCACACAGTATACCTTTCATTTAATTTTAGACTTTCCGATATTATGGTAATTAAGCTGGCTTTTTTAATCTTGATAGCATCTAATACAGCTCTTACTTACAGTTGGAAAACGTTTATCTACATGGGGAATAATACAGAAGAGCGCGGATGGAGCGGTTGGTATGTTGAGGGTATAGTTTTTATTCTTTCACCTATAGGGCATTTTACACTCTTTAGAAAGAGCAGCTTTACAATTATTTTGTTACTACTTATAGCTGCCTGTGGAACTCAAAAAGAAACTGAAACTGTCCCTCAAAAAGAGTCTGAATCTGTCACTGAAAACATCTTGGATTTATATGGCGATTCGGCATGGGGCGTCTTTACAAAAAAAGCTGACTCCCTTCAGAACTTGGGGTTGCATACCGAATCTGTTTCCTATAGAGATAGCGCATTAGACTCCTATACAGACGGGGTGACTGAAATCCGGAATTATCTGCATGTAAAAAGAAATCACTCATTGGCTCTTTCATACAATTACGCAGCAGAAGGGATTCCTCTTTTGGCATCCGCTTACCAGCTGATGGACAGCACTAATCTTCCTTTGGAAGAGAAAATCTCCCTTCTCAACACCTACTATCATTTTCTCGGGTACAACGGAAAATGGCCCGAAGCACTTCCGGTAGCCGAAAAAATCCACACTACCCTTATTGCCACAGCTGATCCTGACCCGGAAAGTTTATCGAGTGTTCTTTTTGATATTGCCTATATCCAAAACAAAATCGGCAATTACCCGGAAGCTGTAGCCTATTATGAGCAGGCTATTGACAAGCAAATTTCTTTCTATGGAGAAAGCCACCAAGAGGTAGGACTAACTTATAACAACCTGGCATTTAACTATGGCTTACTGGGCCTGGCAAATAAGCAATACCAAACTTATCAAAAAGCGGTAAAGGCCTGGGAAGAAGCTGAGGAATTGGACCAAAGCTATCTGATGACGGTTTACGGGAATTTGATCAATTGGAATTTACGGTATGGTGACCTCAATGAAGCGGAAGGACTATTGGCTAAAATCAGAGAACTAGTTGTCAATAAAGATGAAAATTGGGGGAAGAAAAATCAGTTGATTTCCCAGAAAATAGATGATCCGAACCTCCACTTGATGTTGAACTATTGGAACAAACACTTACATGTACTGACACAAAAAGGGCAATTGGATGAGGCCATCAGCTACAGAGACTCAATCGCATCTTTGGTCTCATCAATAGACCAATCCCGAATTCAAGAGTTCCTAAAATATCTGGTTAGTTCTGAGGAAGAATTGGCAGAACTCCATTTTTTGAAAGGTGACCTTGATGGTGCAATTTCCCACTATGAAAAAGCATTGAAAATTAAAGACAGCCACGGACACTCCTCTTTATTGGCTGACACGTATGCAAAACTGTCCTTGATTTATCTGGATAAAAACAATCCTGCGAGTGCCGAAAAATACATCGACTCTGCCATGGCCGTCTCCCAGCACAAGGGAGAGGTGATTGACTACATTATTATTGCAGCTAAAATCTCCAACGCAAAACAGGATCTAAAGCGTGCGAAACACTACGGAAGTAAGACATTGGCAATGTTGACAGGACCGGACAGTCTGTCTAACTCACCGCAGTCTATTCAGTTAGTCAATTTTGGTGGACGGGTACATTCAAATTACATCTCCGGACTCACCATCGTTGGGCAAACTTATCTTTCGCTTTTTGACAGTATGGCTTCATCTCAGGATTTGGAAACTGCGAAGCATCTTTTTCAATTGGCCATGGAAATGCTGGACAGCTATTACCTGGGGGGTGCATATACTGATGCCTTAGCATCCCTGCAGTCAAAGATCCAACATGGATTGCTGGAATGCCATCTTAGATCAGAACATCCGGAAGACGAGGTCGCTCTAAGCCATTTATTGGGTGTCTTGGAAAACAATAGGAGCAGTCAGGATTGGAAGAAGTTCATGAAAAATGCACGCCAAACAGCCATTCTTGTTCCTGATTCAATTCAACAAAAGGAAGATGAGCACCGCAAACTGATTGTCCACTACAAAGAGCAGTTGCTAAGCCTGCAAAAAGATTCCGCTCAGATCGGGCAGCTGGACTTCTTGAGATCCAAGCTTCATCATCATGAGCAAGAGCTCGGGATGATGGAGAGCACATTGGAAGAACTCACTCCCCAATACCTGAGACTGAGTCAAAGCAAAGTAAAACTATCCCATGTTCAAGAAGCAATAGACAAACAAACGACCCTTCTGAGATACCTAGTGACAGATTCTACTGCTTATCTGTTTGAAATTTCGAAGGACAAAATTCTCCTACATAGCCTCGGCTCTACCTCCAAGCTAAGATCTTTAGTATCCATGGCAATGGATCAACTGAAGAGTAGGGATATAGCTTTTTATGAATCTTCCAAGGAGCTGTTTGCATATCTCCTTCCTGATGGAATAGATTCTGATTTCCAGAGGCAACTATTGATCATTCCCGATGATATAGTAAACTATGTGCCTTTTGAAGCACTGACACCAACCGGTAAGTCCGACGGATTTCTGGTAACACAGCATGACATCAGCTACTCCGGTTCGCTACCGCTTTGGTTGCTACAGGAAGGAATGGAGAAAAACAGTTCGGCTTCCTTTGCTGCATTTGCTCCGCAATATTCCACTACCCAAGAAAAAGAATTGCTACGTGGCAATTCAGCCATTGATTTACCGGGTGCCGCCTCAGAAGCTATCCGGATCTCCGAATTACTGGAAGGTGAAATCCATCAGGGAGATAAGCTGGATAAGGGCTTCTTCCTAGCAAAAGCCAAGGATTATTCTATTCTGCATCTTGCCATGCATGCAGAAGTCAACGATCTGGAAGGAGAGCAATCCAGTTTTGTATTTGCCGATGACAGTAGGCTTCATGCTTATGAACTTTATAATATGCGGCTTCAGGCGGACCTCGCTACCTTGAGTGCCTGCAATACTGGATATGGCCCGATCAAGAAAGGTGAAGGGGTAAAAAGTTTGGCCACCGCATTTTCATATGCCGGCGTACCAAGCTTGATCATGGGACTTTGGCAACTCCCCGATCAAAGTTCTGAATCGCTTATGGTCTCTTTTTATCAATCTTTATTGGAAGGAAATAAAAAAAACACTTCACTGGCCAATGCTAAGCGGGATTATCTAAAAGCCAATCCGGATGCAGAGCTGAGTCATCCATTTTACTGGGCAGGGCTGGTGGTCTCCGGTAATACCGATCCTATCAGGCACGCTGGAATACCCAATTGGATGATAGCAATTGCCTTACTTTTAGTCGTGGGGGGAATAGGAATTAGCTGGAGAGTCAGAGCTAAAAAGAGCAGTTAACGACTAACTAAAACATACACGCTTAGATAAAAGGAAAAGCTGGTTGATTCTAGTCTAAGACTGAAACACAAATACCACTTTGACACAGAAGCTGGTGAGATAAAAGCCAGATAAAATTGCCTTTGGCAGAAATAAAGAAAAGCACCAAGATTGCTCCTGATGCTTTTCAAACCTATGTTCAGAGGTTCCTGCTGAGACTACCTTTACCTCACCAACACCACTATCCCGAATTCTTCTTCATCAAAAGTGAGCTTCACGGAACTGTTGCTGATTTTTTCCAGCGTGGCATTACCTATGGGACTCTCCATCCTGTTTCCGGTGATCACATAATCAACATCCACTCCCAAGCCGTCATTCAGCACTGCTGCGCAATAAGTGCTGTTTCCATCACTTGCACTTGCATGTGGATTGACATTAAGTACTCCACCTGCCATAAAATTATAAGAAGTTTGCCGGTTGCACTCATCGATAATTTCAGGCTCACCAGACAAGGTGAAAATCTCAGAGATTGTCCATTCTCCCATCATAAACTGGGAATAATCAGTGGCTGGCTCCTCCTTTTCTTTACAGTTAGAAAGTAAAAGGACAGTTACCATGCTAAGAACCAAAAGATTGATATAATGAAGTTTCATTGTGAATTAAATGTTTTGTTTTTAAAAATTGATTTCAGATTGTCAAGATTATCTAGGTCTTGTTACCTACCAGAAAGGATTGGATCAGAATTAATTAAGGATGAATTCTACCCTTCTATTATTTGCCTTGCTTGTCGGGGTGTTGTTCTCCGCCACGGGATCCGAAGCACCTTTTCCAGAAGTTTGTATTGCATTACTAACACCAAATTCGGTTTGTAAAGCCCTCATTACAGCAGCTGCACGTTCCTCAGATAGGCGCTGGTTCAGTTCCGCTGAGCCATCACTATCTGTATGTCCGATGATTGACACGGCTTTACCAGATTCGGACTTCAAAGCATCTGCGATTTCTTTAAGAATAGCATAGGATTCTGGTTTAATTTCCGCCGAACCTGAGTTGAACGTGATTGCAGAAGTACTGTAAGTTCCGCTTTCCAATAACTTGCTGCGGGTATCCGGCTGCCCTACAGCATAGCGTAGGTTGCTGAGGTAGTAATTGTCTCCATCAGCAGAATTTGCGACATAGAAGCGGGCACTGCTGAGCTTTACATCTTTCTGAAATGCTGCCGTCAGATCCAACACCTTCTCTTCATTGGCAAAGACCTGAACACGCCTGCCCATGCGGGAAATGGAGATATGAATAGGCTTGTTGGCCCCTTCGGCATTAATGAGGTGCTTGGCATTAAAATCATTCCTGAAATTCAATCCCTTTTCGGTATGAACTGCTTTTCTGGCAATGATAAAGGGTCCCCCATCATGACTGTTGCCCGAAAACTGGATACCTAAATAGTTATCGGATAATTTCTGTAGGGTGAAGTAGTCCCCGGTACCCTCCCATCCCAAATTTGCTTCTGGATTGGCTATATCAGTGAACACCAGCATAAGGTTTCTACTTGAACTAAATGACCCAAACTCAAAGTCATACATCAAATCAAATTCCAACGTAAAATTTTCAGGAAAATCACTAAGGTACTCAGGTATAAAATTGCCTTTGGTCTTGTTAAACCATACCCAATTACCCTCAATTCCGTCAAAGTTGACAATTTCAGCTGTTCCGGTAGTGATCCATGAAGCAGGCAGATCTCCTACTTTATCCTGCATAAAATCATCATAGGCGATGATTTCCTCTCCCTGCACAAAAGAAAACTTGGTGTATTTGGACAAGCTGGGGGAACCTGCTGAGTGCATCTCCGAATCCATCTCCCCCTGGCTTTGCTCATCCCCCCAATCTTCTGAGCCATACTCACCGCCCATCCCCTGTCCATCACCAGACCCCATACCGTTGGACTGATTTCCGTCATTCCCCTTATTCTTTTTGCCTTTTTTAGTGAAAATTCCCTTTACGCCATTGACGATACCGTCTCCTACAGATTCAATGGTTTCATCCACTGTTCGCTCGGCTTTATTTGTGGATGATTCTTTGGCCCGCTCCACTACCCGTTCTTTTATTTGGGCCTGAAGGGGCATTATACTCCCTCCTATCATAAAAAGTACAGCCACACAAATTGTTTTTTCTATCCTTTTCAAATACATAGCATTTTTCAGTCTGGTTAAACTTGATTCTGCTACTTAGTCTGGGATAGTAAAAAAAGGTAAACAAAAAATTACGCATGGGCAGAGTTCATTAGGCCCAACAATTGTAGGATTATGTAGGAAAGTTACTGTACAGGAAGCTAATTATATGAAAAAAAACCATGGTTATTTTAAGCGTAAAATCAGGTTTTATACTGATTTTACGCCCTAAATATGTTATCATGATGAAAAGCTCACGTATCAATTCTGAACCCAATAATTAAGGTAACCGGCATCTGTTTCCAACACCACTTTATAAACATCAGATTGGATTCCCTGTAAAGTCATACTGGCACTTTCCTCGTCCAGATCCACTTCACCGACCAACCAATAATTATCCAATCCGCCCGTTTTGAAATTATTCGTGGTGGACACCCAAACCCTACCTTTCTGGCCTTGGGAAAGAGATTTCCATTTTAATTCCAACTTACTTTGATGCCGATTCGCTGTAAGACCAGTTGCCTGTACCGGCCCTATAAACGGCGTTCCGTCGAGCTCCATTGCTATCCTTTTGGGAATCTTTAACCCCAGATGAAGTGCCATTGCAGGTAGGATATCTACCATTTCCGGTTTCCGGTCAAAATACGAATTGGTCATTTTGGAATTGGTGGCAATCCATATAGTCCTTTCCCGTTCACTCTGACCCCCATGTCCAAAGCCATCCGCTTCCCTCCCATGATCGGTGGTAATGATCAGCAGCCAATCTTCTTTAAAATACATTTGCCTAAATTGGATTGCCTCCCAGACTCTACCGATCTGCACATCTGCTTTTTGCACCGCATCGATCATCTGGGGGCTGTTGCCAAACCTATGCCCCATGTCATCCGAATATTCCAGATACATCCAAGAAAGATCCGGCCCCTCCTTATGGATATAGCTTGCCGCCTCTTTGGAAACCAACTCATCTATCTGGTGTATATATAAGCGATCTTCCCCATGCGGGAAATTCAGCGTATCCAATTCCATCCCGTCGAAGAAATAATCAAACTCAAAATGATCAGTCTGAGGAAGATTTACTCCAACCAACTTTGTCCTGTTGTCCAGCCAAGTTGAAAATATTGCCGTTTTCTTTTTTGGATCCGTTTTCTTCAGCATCCTGAAAATCGTCCAGTAATTATAATTCGGATTTTCGATACTGTTGTCCCAGACATTGTGCTTATTTGCCCATACACCTGTAAGCAAAGAATTGTACCCCACTGCGGATATAGTCGGAGTTTCTGAATAACCCCCGACTTCACCGCCCATACTCGCCAAAGCAAATCCTCCCTCTGCTATAACTTTGTCTATGTTGGGAGTAGCCACAGAATCCATCACATCGGCTGGTATCCCGTCAAGGATGACAAATAGGACTTTTTTCTCGTTTTCCTGGGCAAATGTCTGGGAGGAGAGGACTCCCAACAGAACCAACATTACTAACTTCTTCATTGTTATTTTACCTAATCTATAGTTTTAGAGAGCAATGGCCTGGCTTTGATCGGAGGAGCTATTGCATTAATTTTAATTTAATTCCAGCCAAAAATCTGCTGAAGGTTAGGATTCAAAGTCATCTGCTGGATTGGTACGGGACGGTAATAATATTTAGGTTCCTCAAAATTCCTGGCTCTTGTATCGGTAACCATCCTACCGCCATTAGCTCCGTTTTCCAAAAAGACATCTACGTTTTCATCTATGGTACCGGCTTTGTAATAGATCAATTCAACACCAAGACTGTTCTTTTCTTTGGCATCTCCCACCGGAATAGGGGTGTCTTTTCCAATTAAAATCACGTCTTCGATGCCATCTCCTGTCAAATCATACTTACCCAGTCCTGCAAAATACATTCCCTGAGGGATCTCTTCCAAGAGTTTACCGGCATGCCATCTCATCAGATCATCGTAACGGTAACCTTCCATCGCCAATTCCACCCTTCTCTCTCTACGTATTTCCAGCAAAACCCCCAGATTTGAGCCATTCAGGTTAGGATATTTTTCCATCAAGAACGGATCAGGATCGGAATTCGCCTCGACCATGCTCAGATGTGGCATTCCCGCACGCTGACGCAACAGGTTTACAGACTTATCAAGATCAGTCTGTGTCAATGAATTCAATTCCGCTTTGGCTTCTGCATAGGTCAAAAGAACCTCGGCGAATCTATAAACAGGGAAATCAACACTTCCGGCAGCCACTGCATCCGTGGTATTTTGGTAACCTTTCAGTTGGTGATAACCTGTAAAATTTTTATTTAGTGACTGGATATAAGGAGTAGTGTTGGGCTGTCTAACCCAGCCAGGATATACTATGGTCTGCATCAGCCGTGGATCCCTGTTTTGAAACTCGGCGACAAACCCCATTTCCCCATGACCCTCTATGTCTGTAAACCTGGTTCCATCACTCATCAGATACCCCATCACCAGATCACGTGAAGGGGACTGTTCGTAATCCCCAAACACCGTGTAATTGATGTTCCCATCCCTATCCTTATTGGCATCATAGGCATTGGTAAGTATGACCTCGGGATTACCAAGCAGATTACTACTTCCAAACAAAGCCGCATAATCCCGGCTTGGATTTCCTGAGTTATAAATGCTATATAAACCTGCATCCATGATTTCTTCCGACAGCTCAACAGCCTTTTGCAAAAGAGCTGATGAACTTGACTCTAGCCCCAGTTCGGGATGGTATTTTCTATAGCTTCCCTCATAAAGCATAAGCCTTGAATAAAAGGCTTTGACGGCCCAAAAGCCAGGAGTACCGGCTGGAACTTCTTCCCTGACATGCTGTGAGGCAAACTCAAGATCTTCTATGATTTTCCCCATCACGAATTCCCTTGAATCCTGTCCTTTATAAAGCCCCTCATCGTCGGGATTAAGCGCGGTTTCGTACCAAGGCACATCGGAATACCTTTTGACCATCCCAAAATAGAATACCGCTCTGTAATACCTGGCCAATCCCACAAAATGCGAGATGGCCTCTTCGGAAGCATTGGCTTGCTGATAATTATCCAGGAAGTAATTGATGTTTCTCAACGAAGTCCAATTCCAGCCTCCGGTAAGGGTCTGTGAACTCGGAGTGCCCGTAAGCATATTTTTGATTTCAATAGCCCCAGTGGTTGCCATATTATCGCTGCTCTGATCCGCCTGATAGCTACCTGGACCAGGCATGCTCAGCAGCCCGTTAATATAAAGTTCCAAGTCTTCTTCTGATTTAAAAAACTCCTCAGGCGCAACAGAGGTTTGCGGATAGCGGTCTAGAAAATCGTCGTTGCAGGAGGAAAACATCATCACTGCTCCGAATATTAGGATATATTTTTTCATGTGATTATAATTTGTTTTTAAGGGCCATGGTGAAACTGATATTCGAAGATTCCCCGTGGGCAAGCATACATTTCTATCTGACATTTGCATGATGCTAGACTTCATCTGTATATGATTGTTTTTTTAAGGCCAGATAGCCTGTCCCGATCCGCCGCGGCGGATCGGGAGAATCTTTGACGATTAATCCGCCAGTCTGCGGAGCCCTGTGTATTTTAATGATGATTTTAATCGTGTCGATTTCATAACCTTATTCCATTTTTATTACAAATCTATGTTTAGCCCAAAAGCGAATTTTCTCTGAAAAGGATAGGCCCATCCATAGCCATCATTTATTGCCTCAGGATCAAAAATTTTCTTGATTGGGGAAAACTCAAAAATGTTCTCACCGGTCACATATACTCTCACTCTGGAAACTTTAAATTTCTCCAAGACCGGGGCGGGGATAGTGTAGCCAAGTGTCACATTCTTGATCCTTAAATAAGCCGCATTCTGCAAATACCTTGTTTGGGGAATATCCAATCCCGCTCCATAGTTATTATCTGCCAGCCAAGCTTGGAGTACAGGGAATTCTGAGTTCAGATTCTGCTGCGCCAAACCTGCCTCGATATAGGCTTGGGAATGCTGGGCCATCAAATCCGCAGTATCATCTTCTCCTCTATAAAAGTCAAGATTCCAGGGATAGATATTCGCGTAGGGTTGCTGATAGGGTCCCCAGTACAGGTAATGTCTTGGATAATAATCCCGCTTCCCCACTCCCTGAAGGAACACAGACAGATCAAATCCGCTGTAACTCACATCCAAAGTCACCCCATAACGATATCTGGCGGTGGTGTCCGCCACAATAGTCAGATCTTTAGGATCAAACTCGGTCAGCCCCTGTTCGATTTTCCCGTCACCATTCAGATCCTTGTATTTTGGCCAGCCAGGTACTACGTCAATGGCCCCCCAGGGAACAATAGCTGACTGATCCAGCTGTTCGATCTGATCTTGGTTTTCCATGATGCCATCATTGACCAATCCCCAGATTTCTCCAATATTCTGACCTACACGGTAGCTGGAAAACAGACCGTTTTCATTTTGGAAACTGGTGATTTGGGATCGCGAGTCAGAAAGATTCGCCCGAATACCGAACCTCACGGGATTGGAAGCACTTCCAAACTGATCCCTATAACCTAATGTAACTTCAAAGCCTTTGGTGCGTAGGTCTGCCGCATTTTGCTTAGGCGGACTGGTGCCCAGTACTGCTGGAAGTTCAACGGGGTCGGTAAGCATCCCTTTTGTATCCCTGATAAAATAATCAAAAGTACCTGTAACCCGATCTCCCAACAACCCAAAGTCCAGCCCCACATTGTTGGTCACTACTTTCTCCCACGTGTAATTCGTTGGATCTACTGCCAGCAAAGGGGAAGATGTAATGACCGTCTGCCTGTCTCCATCGATCAGATATTCTGATAGCCCTGTAGGCAAAGTCTGGATATATCCAAAATTGGAAACATTCTGGTTGCCCAGACTACCATAAGAAGCCCTGATCTTAAATGTGGAAACCACATGGGTCAGCCCCGAGAAAAAATCCTCATCCATCATCAGCCAAGATCCCGATACCGAAGGAAAAAAGCCCCAACGGTTGTCGGAAGGAAACCTGGAGGAACCATCATAGCGACCATTTAACTCCAGAATATACTTTTGCCTGAAAGAATAATTAATCCTACCAAAACCACTCCTCAACGCATAAGTACTATAGGAAGGGGTAATAAACGCATCCCCGGTCGTCAATCCCAAATACGGCAGGGAAGATGAGATCAACACCCTTCTTTCGGCCTGAACGGTGGAATACTCGTAGTTTTCCTGATTGTACCCAACCAACAGATCAAACCTATGATCTCCCAAGGTTTTGGAGTATTTCCCAAATAGATCAAAAATAGTGTTGACAAGGGTACCATTTCGCTCGATTACTGAGCCCTCCCCTCCTTCTGTTCTTATATCCTCTGGCCCAAAACCAATGTTGTATTTTCTTCTATCCCAATTGTATTTCCACTGCTCACGTTTAAAACTTGCCCTGCCGGTAAAAGTCAGATCACCATTGAGAAAAGATCCAGTGGCCTGAAGGATGTTTTGAAATCCGAACATATCTTCTTTTCGTTTGCCCCCATCGACCAATTCCGCCGCCAATCTCCCGGCACCAGTATTTGCCCAGGTACCATCCGGATTTTTATCCACATCAGTTGGCTGTAGATAGTAGATATCTGTTATGTTCTTGGTAGGATCAGCTCTTTCAGTCTGATAGAGATTAAGGTTATTGTCCACAGACAACCAATCCAGTGGCCTGGCATTGATTTTGGCGCGCATGGAATACCTGTCCCAATAATCCGGCGTAAGCTTGTTCAAGCCATTTTCCTTGGTGTAATCACCAGCAACATAGTAACCGATCGGCATCTTCCCACCGCTGTTGCCACTGATGGAAAGACTCTGGTTTGTGGAAAAACTTGATGAATTGAAAAAGTAATCATTCCAGTTATTGCTACCCATATATGCCCATAGACTGGGATCGGTAGGATCCAGGCGGGTGTTCTCCACCGAAGGATCATCCGAGCGCTCCCTTGCCCATTGGTAATGGGCATCTGAATAATTCACATAATCCCAAGGAGTGTTATTTGTTGCTGTTTCCAGAACCCTGGAGTAGATGTAGGGATCGGTTACGGGCTTAGGCAGTACAGATGGCCTTCCCCAAGCATAGTAACTATTGTAAGATATCTGCTGCTTTCCTTCCGCTCCGCTTTTGGTAGTGATTAGGATTACCCCGAAAGCAGCTCTTGCACCGTAGATTGCGGCAGATGCCGCATCCCTAAGCACGGAATAGGACTCAATATCAGCAGGACTCAATCTCAACAGGTCGCTTTCATTGCCCGGTATCCCATCGATCACAATCAAAGGCCCTCCCCCATTGATGGAGGTAAAACCTCTGATATTGATGTTTGGTACAGTTCCAGGTTTACCTCCCTGATAAGTAATGTTTAACCCCGGACTCATACCCTGAAGTCCCTGCACCACATTGGCAATGGGTCTGTTGGCAATGTCTTCCCCCGCCAACTGGTCCACGGCGCCGGTGACATTGATTTTTTTCTGGCTACCATACCCTACCACGACCACCTGATCCAAGAGCGTATCCTCTTCCTTCATCGACAGATTGATCTCAGACCTCCCGTTCACAGCTTCCTCAATACTCTGAAAACCTATGAATGAGAATACTAGGATCGCATCCTCTGAACCAGATATTATTCTATACATTCCTTCCAGATCAGTGATAACACCATTTTGGGTTCCCTTCTCTAGCACTGAAACACCCGGTAGGGCCTCACCTGAGGCATCGGTTACTTTCCCCTTGATCTCACCTTGGGCAAAGGCCTGGAAACTTACAATTAACAGAATCGACAGCATCAGGCCTTTCTGTTGAATTTCCTTCCAAATGATAGAAGGTATTGGTAAAGAATTATCCATATACTATTGGGTTAAGTTTAGAAATGCCATCAAATCACCTAGTCTAAAACCAGTTCAACAAAACAATAATTTATTGAACATTCATTCAATATTAAATATTGAAATCATAAAATCAAAGGAATTATATTTCAAATAACCATAGAATAATAATTGATTAACAATTAAATAGTAATCTTCACAGTAAAGCAATGGAGACTTAACAAGAATGCGGAAGAGCAATCCCTAGTTTAATTTTTTTCAACCAAAGGGTTTTATCATAAGCGTAGGTACCCATGCTTTCTGTCGGGTAACGACATTTCCACCAGACTGCCACAATCTGGAAAAATGGGTCAACACCGGAGGACCTGACAAGCTCATAACCCAAGGCTAAATGGAGCTGAGTATCTTCAGTATTTTAAAAGCTTTTTGGTTGTTTGCCAATAAAATGCCGGTTTACCTATAGACTATTCTATACCTAAAAAACAGAGGGCAACAGAATTTTTTCTGCTGCCCTCGAATGAATTGGTCGAAAAAAACTAAACCTTCTTCAGAAATTTGGCTCTTAATCTTGCTTTTTCCTTTTCCCCAATACCGAACTCTTTCTCCAGCATGGCATCTATACTTCCATATTTCTTCTCGATCTCAGCCCAAGCCGATTCTAGATATGCTGGCTGCACCCCCATCAAATACCTGGCTCTATCCTTTGATATCCCATACATGGCCAACTTGTTTTCATCGAGCTTCTGCACAGCATCATTTGACCTCAAATAGTCAGACATGATGGTATCCCAATCAGCCCCTAGGATATGAAGCAATAGAGAGGACGCCAAACCTGTCCTGTCTTTGCCCGCACTACAATGGAATAGGACTACAGCATCCTGATCTAGCAGGCTTTCAAAGAATGGCGTATAATCCGCAATATGTACTACAAAATTCCTATTCGCCTCCACCATCAAGGAATCTAGGCTCTCTGTCCTGAATTCATCCCTATTGAGCACCTCCATAAATTTGCCCATGGCATTTTGATCCATTGCTCCTATAGGGGAAGAGACATAGGTAGCATGCAATGAAGCAGGGATATCATCCGGCTCCCGCTCGATTTCGAAAGCAGAGCGGAAATCCACAATTGTATTAATATTGGTCTTGGCCAGTTTCTCCTGATCTGCCTCCGGTAGATGACTGAAGCTCCCAGAGCGATAGATCATTTCATCTCTGATCAAATACCCCTCACCAACTGCAATTCCGCCCAGCTCTCTGAAATTAGGGCTTGATTCAAGTCCAAGGTTTTTTTGTGCAACTGCCTGCAATGTGGCAAGCATTGTCGCCGAAATAAATAGTGTTTTTACTGTCTTCATAAGTATTGGTTAGAATATAACATATCTAAGTCCAGCCTGACCATTGGTAGCATACCATTCGCTGGAGGTAATCCGGTTTTTGTTTTCGCCAAGGTATTGGACATAGGGCTCATTGGTGAGGTTTCTTACTTCCGCGAACACTTTGATTCGTTCGGAAATGGAATAAGCCGCAGAGAAGTCAACTGTAAAATTTTTGCCTACATGTATGTAATAATCCGGCCCCAGATTTTGGTTGATGGTCTCTACAGAATGGCCTCTGTAGTTTCCTGCCAACCTCAACATCAATCCGTTTTTCTCATAGAAAACAGATGCATTGAAGAGATTCCGCGATTGGTTTGGAAGTGAAGTAATATCCAGGGCAATCGGATCCCCATCCTCGCTGATTCTGGACACTTCCAATTCGGAATGGATAAGGGTATAATTAAGATCCACCCCAAAACCACCCCAGAATCCAGGTAAACCTGAAAAACGTTTAGTGATGCCCATTTCCAAACCCAGCAGATAAGCAGATTCCAGGTTTTTAGGCTGTGACACCAGATATCCAGTACCATCAATGGTTTCTGTAGAAAGATCCCTGAAAATGAAATTATCTATGTCCTTGAAGAAAACCCCGGCAGTCACCAATCCCACATCCTGTAGAAACCATTCACCCATGATATCGAAGTTATTGGAGAAAGTAGGCAGCAGGAATGTGTTTCCACGGGTGATTCTCGGTACTCCTCCGGTGACATCGATGTTTTCTGAAGGACTTAGGTCGGCAAAATTCGCCCTGGCAAAGGTGCGGGTATAGGCAAACCGCAGGTTTTTGTTCTCAGCCAGACTGTATTTGAAGTGCAACATTGGCAGAAAGGCGTTGTAACTATGCTCCTTGGTAATAGGACTTACCTCTTGATTTGCCACATCATACACCGAACTGTTCATTTCGATTTTGGTGTACTCATTTCTGAATCCACCAATCACTTTCAGCTTTGCATTGATGTCGTACATTCCCATAAGATATCCCGCATAGACATCCTCTGTTCCGTTGAATTTGGTAGTGGCATTGGAGGCAGGAGAGTAATCATTGATATCATTAGCAGCAAAAAACTCCGGTGAAAAGATTTCAAACACCTGGTTTTGAGTCATCGGGTTGATTGCCAGTCCATCAAACTGACCGTTCAATTCGCTGAAATAGGTACTTGCTACAGGAAAGTCCATCCTGTCAAACTCACTCAAGAATCTTAAAGGAGCGGAGTTGGGGATTCCAAGAGCGGCATTTGGCAGAAATACCTGGGGGGTATTCATCCCTTCATTTTTCTTAAACCTAAACTTACCGCCGGCCTTGAGGGTAAATTTAGAATCCTTATCCCAAGTGAAATCCATTTGCCCAACATTGTCTCTATCCCTTTGATCTATCTGATAAATAATCAGCTGCTGAAGAGACAAGCGACTTGGATCCAAAAAATCATTCTCATTGGTCAGTTGGGGATCAAAGTTAAGTGGGGCAATTCCTTTGCCATCAGGAGCATCGAAGGCATTATAAATCAGCCCATCTGATGATCTCCCACCGAAATCACCCGTCAGGTTTTGATAAAATTGGGCTATAGGAAGTCCTTTTTGATCAGATGGCATATTGGGAGGAGTATCGAGTCGGTAGAACATATCGTAGGAGGATACTTTCCAGTCGATCTTGAAGTTGGTAGCGACACTATGGTTACCGCCCAATTCAAATCCTTTCAAATTGGTCTTATACTCCGACTCCCGGTTACTGTAGCGATATCTATTTCTATTGAACTCGTAATAAGTCTCATACACCGGTCTTACATCATCGAATCTATCGCGTACGATACGGGCGAATACTTTGTTTGAAGGAGAAAACTCATATTCTACTGCAGCATTGATCGCAGAGGTAGTTCTTCTTCCATAGTAGCGCTTGGCGTTCATGGTGTTGATACTATACCTTTCCCCAGGATTCACTTTGGTCAGGTTATAGTCCAAAGCAATTTCATCGGAAGCAAAGTTTCTATTCCAGATAGATGCAGAGACTACAAAACCCAGTTTGCCGTTAAGAAGCCGGTCACCGTAAACCACGGAAGCATTGTAACTCCCCTTTTGGGATTTCTCACCATACCCACCAGCTAGGCTTATATTCAGCGTCCTGTCTTCCGGAGCGGTTCTGGTCACAAAGTTCACACTTCCTCCAATAGCATCTCCTTCCATATCCGGAGTGATAGCCTTGGAAAGCTGTACGTACTGGATCATTTCGGCAGGAATAGCATCCAAAAGTGAATTTCTATTTCCAAACACGTTGGCACTGGGAAGCCGGGTACCATTATATAAAGTAGATGCCCATGAATATGGAGTTCCCCTTACACTGACCTGGTTGGCTTCCCCATGATATCTGTTTACGCTGGCTCCGGGAAGGCGCTGCACTGCCTCTGCCGCATTTCTATCGGGGAGCTTACCTATGGCATCGGCGGCAATTACATCCATAATCGCCATAGAATTCCGCTTAATGGAGATAGCCTTCATCTGAGAAGGAATCATCGTACCGTTCATGACGTATTCTTCTAGATCTCCCGCGGTTTCAGCTAACACAATGTTTCCAAGTGAATTCTTCCCTGGCACTAGATCTACCTCTTGAGTCAAGGTCTCATAACCCAAGTAACTGATCCGAAGAGATACTTTTCCTACTGGGAGATTGGAAATATCAAACTTCCCCGACAAGTCTGTAGGAGCTCCATGGCTTGTCTCTACTACATAGACATTCACTCCCGGCAGATACCCATTTCCATCAGAAATCCTTCCTGATAATGAGGCGCTGGTTTGGGCATTTGCCACAAAGCTCCAGAGCACCAATACCAACATTAACTGTAATTGTTTTTGCATAGGTTTAAAATTTTCAACAAACCTATACATCCGGGATTCAGTTGTCGTCCGTATAAATTTACGTGTACTTTTCCCAGCGGGGATAGAATATAAAACACTGATCTACAGACTATTAAATAGAATTATCAAATAGTTATGAAAAAATTAACTAAGATAATGTGGGAGTTTTTCCTCTGTAATTAACCACATTTTCTTCGGCTTGGTCTAACAAGAAAGTCTGCCCATTCCGGTAAGCTGATCCCAACTAGCTTTAGATTACTGATCGTGCCGTTGGCACTCTGAAAAACATATCAATTATATCATTAACCCAGAATTGCATTCTGGGCATTTACAGGCCTTACCTTTGGTAAGGGAAATCATTCATGCCAGAAATTAGTTAAGTTGAGCGTTTGTGCCAAAGGCACAACAGGTAACCGCCCTGAATGCAGCAAAGCGAAATTCAGGGTTGAGAAATCCGAATGAATCTGTCAAGAGTGCCAACGGCACGATCGGTAAATCCTGGGGCACTCCTATATCTCTGGTAAACACTTTGAGAGCAAGGTGGTCAAACCCTAGTTTACTACATAGTAAAACATCACGATCCCTCCCCTGCTTTTAGAACTGATCTTTTTTAATGCTAACCAGTTCTTCTGGACTTTTTGAAAAAAAGGCAGAAAATACCCAACTACACTAACCTTTTACTCCCTTCCATTCAAGCTACTCAAAAAGTTTGACCACAATTGAAGACACCTAAGGGCTGAATAGCTCAGCTCACCACCTGAAACGATTTTTTATAATCGCTTGGACTTGATCCTGTAGCCTCTTTGAAATACTTGTAAAATGTGGATTTTGATTTAAACCCCGCTTCATATCCTACCAGCGTAAGATTCTCTTCCGTTGGGTTTTGAAGCAAAAGTTTGGATTCTTCAATCCTGGCTGAATTGATAAACTGATAAAAATTCTGTCCCAGATGTAAGTTCAATGCCTGTGTGATTTTGAGTTTGGGAAAACCAGTATCATTCGCCAGTTGATCCAAGCTATACTCCTGATCAAGATAGGGTTTATGGCTGGCAAAAAACGCCTGAATCCTAACCATCACCTCTTCCAGTTCCTCTTCCTTGATTTTTGAGTTTTTATATTTCGTCTGTGGGAGTATAGCCAGTTGGCTTTCCTCAGTAATCTGATTTTCCCTGGACAGGAGTATCCGCATTCTGATCTGCAATACCGAAAAAAACATACCCAACATCATCAAGAAATAGATATACCGCATATTTATACTGATGGCAAAGCCAAAGATCCTAGAAGCAAAGCCTATCAAAATCAGGAGAGAAAGGACTAAAAAACTCCCGGCGATTATCTTGGATACCAGCACCTTTTGTTTCAGCGCCCAAGACCCTCTGATAGATATCAAAGTATAAAAACAATATAAACCATACCCAGTGAACGAAATGAATACCATCCACTGGGTCAGCTGATGATAAAATTCCATTATTGCCTGGAAATCTGTCTCTATAAACAGAAAAACCAGCATCATGACATTCAATCCCAATCCTGTGAAAAACGGAATTCCATGGAGTAAAAGCTGCTTGAAATCAATGGATCTTCCGAGAATAGAGCAGCTATAAAAGTAGAGCAGGGGGCCATATAGCAAGGAAAAACAACCATGCAGTTTTTCGAATATTTCCCGGTCCTCAAAAAAAACAAGCAATGCGCCTTTATATACCAAATGGATAAATATAACGCCAAACAATATACTCAGATACAGATCTTCACCCTTATACCGCTTGTTGAGATAAATCAACAAACCGGTAGTAAGTGCTTGCAAGGTGACCACAGCGAGTATTATTCCCATGTCGCTTGATTTGGAAATGATGACATCTGAACAGAAGCCCTTTGGATCCGGCAAAGCATATCCATTACACCTGCGAATCCTCCCATTCTAACATAAAGTAAAGATACCTTGTAGGGATTAATTGGATATTAATCCAATGTTATGAATCAATACCGCACTCTTTGCTCCATATCACAGATGTCCCTATCCTTCCGGAGGAAAAATCGCTGGAACGCTCAAAGTATAGAATGAACTTGCCGTAAACCACTACCATCGGGTTTTACTTCGTTGGTGATAAGGGTGCGTTTTGCAACTGATGAGAATGAAAAAGTAGCACCCAGTGGGATTTCAGTAGCGGTTGATTCAGCAGGACACAGTAAAAAGTCTCTTCTTTTCATGGTTGTTTAACTGCTTTTATCGAACTAATACACTCATAATACTAAAACCCCAAACAAGTAAATTTCTTACCAAAGAGTTGCCCTGATCTTAAATTTGAAAACAAATCCATAAATTGAATGATCATTCAATTTTATATATCGTATTTCGTAGTGTCAAGGCATTTTTCCCGTAGAGAACAGCTATTTCATTTTCTAACAACACAGTATTAACATGAGCAATAAAATTTCCGAAGAACGCAAAAAAGAGATTATTGAAGGGTTTTATGAACTTTCCAAGAAAAACGGACTAGAAAACACTTCAATTGCTAAAATCGGAAAGCATCTTGATATGCCCCCTAGTCTGGTCATGCATTACTTTCCTACTAAAGAAATATTGATATCCAACCTGATATCCTATATTCTGGATCAGTACCTGAAGATCTACGAACCGGTCTTAAAGGAACTGGAGACAAAGCACTATGCAGATCCCCATACATTTGTGGACAAGCTGTTTTCCAGGGATTGGAACTTGCTTTTTGATGATGGAGTATTTTACAGTTGTTTCAGCTTGATTTTCCGCAATTCAAGAATCAAAGCTGAATACCGCCTCCTGCATGAAAAATTGCGCGAGTCATTAAAGGCTATTTTAGACCAAGATGAAAATCTCCGGGAAAAAGATACTGCCTTACTATCCGAACAGATCTTTGTAGTCGTGGAGGGGGCTTACTATTACCTATCGATGATCGATAATGAAGAAGTTTACAACAGAAAATTAGAGGTCTTTAAAAGTCAGGTTTATGATCTGCTGCGAAAATATGAAGTCCAGCATTTATAGAGCGCCATAAGGGCAATACCTGCCCACACTCCATTTACTGCCAGGTTTGCATGATCTGAAAAATGAAGCGCGTTGACCATCAGACACACTGCACCAAAAAAATTGAAAGCATGGTACTTAGGCTCTTCCTGTTTCCATATGCCTTTAGCCAGCAGGAAATAGGAGGAGACAAAAAAAGCAGCACCTAGCCATCCGATAAGTTGAAATATCATAACCCAATTATATTTTTCACCATTGTCTATTACCTTTAGTTAGTGTTTTGAAATCATTATGATATGCCTTGATTCCAACACAAATGGCCTCACTTCCAATCCAAGTATCTCCGCCATGGATGCTGTTCTTTAAATCCCAACACTTCTCGGATTTTTCGATTAGAAAATAAGCCTTCATACTCTCCTAGCTCACGAGTCAGGGGCACTCCCGGAAAAAACCTGTCTGCCAGCTCCCTGCTAGGGATAACTGCTCCATTTTGATCGTTTGCCGCATTAAAAACCTGATAGCCCAAACCATCCTTTTTCAAACACAAATCCACAATCTGTCCCAAATCCCGCGCGTCCATATAATTGAAAGCATTTCTACGCCGTACCACAGGATTATTGAGATAGTGGGGGAAAAGTTCAGCATATTCATGTGGCTCTATCACATTCCCTATACGCAAAGCATAGATGTCAATGCCAGACCTTCGTTGAAAACTACAGGCCGTTCTCTCATTTACCACCTTTGACAAACCATAACTATCCATAGGATCCACATCATAATCTTCCTCCAATGGAAGGGATTGAGGATTCGTCTTTCCATCTGAGAAACAAACCCCATAGGTGGTTTCCGAAGAAGCAATAATGACTTTCCTGACACCAAACTTCACAGCCGCTTCTATGACATTATATGTCCCCATGGTATTCACCCTGAAAGTCTCATTGTCAGGATTGATCAGAATCCTAGGCACCGCTGCGAAGTGTACCACTGCATCAAACTTGGGAACACCATTTCCTGCTTCCAACTCATCCAAACCAGCGTAGGAACTCATCGCATTGAACATCTGGCCGGAATCCGTGATATCAGCCACTAAATTATCCACACCTGGATGATCTAGAGGTTTAAGATCCACATTCAACACTCGATGACCCTGATCAAGAAGGTATGGAATTACATGTTTTCCTGCTTTCCCAGATCCTCCGGTAAAAAACACTCTTTTTGTAGTCATATAGTTGTTTGGTTTTGGTGAAGTTGGGGAAGTCTTGCTTCCCCTATTAGTTGCACAAAGGAGACGAAGGACTCCTTCTTTATTTAGCTTCTTATAAGCTAGCTACAATAGAATCAGAAGCTAACTTACGGTTTCATTCCAATTAGTGAATGCCAAATGCATAAAAGTTTTCATAAGCCAAGTCCAAGGCAGACGAGATCAAGCCCAGCTCACTTCCCCCTGATCTTCATCAGCAAATACGTGAAACAAAAACCAACCACCGCTAGCACACACGATAAAATCACAGCCCCGACCAGATATTGGTGGAGTTGAAGATAAATCGTTTCCATCGTGATCTCGGCAAAATCAGGGATCAGCACTTTCTCCTTCACGAAGAAACTCCCAAAAAAATAACTCGAAAGAATGATCACCGGAATCAACGGTGGCAAACTAATATTGGAAAAGGTAAGTACCAATACACGGTTCAATTTCAATAAACTTGCCACGAAAAATGCTGCTATCATCTGGAAACCCCAGATGGGGAAAACCCCGAAAAACAATCCCAAACCAACCGAACCGGCCATGTGGATAGGATCATCCTGATGCCTCTGAAACTCCCTTCGGATCTGGGTGAAAATGTTTCGCTCCCCTTTGGTGAAAAACAAGCGCTTTGGAGCATAATAAACCAAGGCCAATACAAATAAAACTGTATTCAAAACCGATATCCTGGCAAAATCAGTAAAAGGTCTGAAATGGCTGACCCGATCTTCCGGATAATTCACACGCACAGGCACTTCCCTCACAGGTATGCCCTCCCATGCCAGCCGCACAATTACCTCTATTTCAAATTCAAACTTTCGGGTAAACCATTTTTTCTCCGAAATAGCTGCGAGGGGGTAAGCTCTAAATCCAGTTTGGGTATCTGATAGTTTGATTCCTGTGTCCACCCAAAACCAAAAATTACTGAAGCTGTTCCCAAAACTACTTTTCTTGGGAATACCATCTTGTCTCATATTCCTGGAGCCCATCAGCACAGTTTCCTCTTCCAGATGCTCAAGCTGAGCCAGTAGATCCAATATATTCCCAGGCTCATGCTGCCCGTCCGAATCCAAGGTGATCGCATAATCAAACCCTTGGTGGTATGCATGTTCAAATCCTTTTCTTAAGGCCATCCCTTTCCCCTGATTTGCAGGAAAACTGAGGTAGTCCAGTCCTGGAAATCCCTTAAGAATATCCTCTGTTTCATCCGTGGAGCCGTCATTGACCACCAACAGATCCTTACTGACCACCAACACTTCAGATAGCACTGTACGAAGTGTCCCGGCATTGTTATAGGTGGGAATGATGATACAGATTCTCTTCTTCATCAAATGCTCTGGTATATACCTTTCATTTTAAAGAACACAGTATCTCCTCTAGTGAGATTTGCATCGACTTTCAGCCCCTCCTCCACTTCAGAATGCCTGATCGCCAGTTGTACTTCCGCATATTCCATAGGGTTAAGCACGGCAAGGAATTTGATGTTCAACGCTGTCTTAAGCTGAAACTCTTTTTGAAAAAGTCTGCCCAAAGAAGCCCTCACCGCCTCCACCATGATGACACCTGGCAGAATAGGATTGCTTGGAAAATGCCCTTCAAACACTGGACTTTGCACCTGGATTTTCACCACCAAAACAGACTCAGATGCTCCTTGTGAATGGATGGAAATATCGAGGGTTTGATCTAGTACGGATTGCTTCATTTATCGAAAAATTGCAGGTGGTATCTGAGCATTTACTTTCTGATCGGTAAAAGTGATTTCTGTAAAATCATCTGCGTTCTCATACATTTTCAGCTGATCTAGAAGCAGGGATTTTTCGTCAAATTTCAACTCGATTTTTTGCAATCGCTTAGCCAGGCGCTTATCTAAAGGTATCAAAGTGATATACATCTTACCATTTCTTGGCTGAAAATCCTTTTCGAATGCCTTATCATTTAAAATAGACCCATCTATGGTGCTCAGTATAAACTGCCGGAAAATACTCATCTGCATGTTCAATCCTGTGGATTTTTTCACTGACTCACCGTCAAACTGTATGACTTGATCCTTGTTGATCACGAAGTAGGTGGAACTTGGCTCTTGCTGTTCCCAGCGGATTTTGTCCGGCCTATCAAAGTAAAAAAGGCCTTTGGAGTCCAATGGTTCATCAAAAAGCGGACTTTGCTTCAGTTGCGTAAAGTCAGATGAAATAGTTTTTACTGACTCATAATGCTTCTGTAGCCTGAGCGCAAAATCAGCCCCCGCTTGTTGGCCAAAGGCAACCACTGAAAGTACAAACATCAATAGGATAGAGATAGTCAAGCGCATTTAATTCAATTCAGCTTTCAAGGTCAATTTTCTTTTTTTCAGCTCCACGATCAGTGGGTCTAAGATCGATAAGGTGTGGGGCTGCGTATCGTGCATCAGTACAATATCCGATCCTTTTACGCTGCGTTTGAGGCTATTTAGCATTTTTGCAGGCTCCTTCCGTATCGTATCAAAACTTCTTACAGTCCAGCCCACCGATCGCAATCCGCATTTTTTGATTGCGTAAGCTATTGCGGGATTCGTCACTCCGAAGGGAGGTCTGTACAGATTTCCAGCTTGAGGGATGATTTTCAGCAGTTCAGCATGCCCTTCGGCTATATCGGTTGTTGTTCTTTCTCTGTTCCAAAATCCCATGGTGGGAGCATGACTAAACGAATGGCTGCCCAGTAAATGACCTTCCTCATGGATTCTGCTGATGAGTGCTTCATTTCCTTTCACCTTTTTGCCAATCAGAAAGAATAGCGCAGTTACGTTATGTTTTTTCAGAATATCCAAGACCAAAGGTGTATTCACCGGATCGGGTCCGTCATCAAAACTCAACAACACATTACCTGCACTTGTTCTAGGGATAGAATTGAGGAAAAACTGAGCCCCCATCCAAAGCGACATAGCACCGAAAAAGACCAGAACTCCAACTACTAAAACCAAAACGTATAAATCTGAAATAGGAGTCAGCAAAATCCCTACAGCCACTACAAGGGCAATCATCAGAATTACGTGCAATTTATTCATGAGAAAGCAGTATTAGTCCCAATCCTTTGGTTGAGCTGTTATTCACGATTACTACCTGTCTGAATTCTTTCTTCGCCAGGAAAGAACATCCCAAATGCATTGCCAAACCTGAAGAAGTCATGTATTTCCCTGCCAAACTTGTCATTGATCTCTGCTGCATAGTGGTTCCATGAAGCTTATCACCAGTGGAAATCACCAGACAACAATCCTTGTCCACCTGATTTTTGTGAAGAAACTCATCCAATGCATTCAAAGGGTTATTTGCAGATGATTGTGAAGAAATATCCTGGACAAAAACATTACTAGACCTTTCTTCACCTAAGTGAAAAAAGGACGCCCCTTCACCAAATACAGAAATCTCCTCATCTGAATAGCCCGCATCTTTAGCCAAGCTATCAAGTAAGGGAATGTGCTCATCTGCGGCACCCAGTAAAATATTGTTCGCACCAAACTTGAATTGAAGAGCCGCGTCTTTCAGCGCATTTTCAAATGAAAAGTTCCGCTGAACATGGGTCATGTTATAACCATGGTTTTTCAGTTGCAAAGCAAGTTGCCCGGAAAGTGTATTGTGACTGGACTGCGTAAAAGCGGTAGGCGAAACCAATCCAGTTTGGGAGAGACTATTCATTAAAAACTTCTCAGTATCGGCTAAATTGCCAAGCCCGGTTCCCACAATAATCGCATCCCAATCCACTGCTGGATCTCTCGAAATCGACAGGCCACAAAGCAGCGACATCTTGGTGATTTTGGACATTCTTCGCAGTGGTGAGGCCGGGATCACCGTTTTGTAGTCGGCATCAGCCGCTTTAAAACCCAACAAATCGTCTCTCAAATCCTGCAAGGAAAATCCTTCCCAAAAACCTTGGGCAGAAATTGAAACCGCTTGACGAATATATAATCTGTTCATTGAACTTTGGAGAAAATCAACGAAGTGGAATTCCCTCCAAAACCAAAAGAATTTGACATAACATATTGCATTTCTTTTGATTTTGGATTTGCCAACAGTGACTCTGAAGAAGTCATGGGATCACTTAAACCGGCGGTACCAAAGGCACAGTTTTCTAGTAAGCTATTAATTGAAATCACTGCTTCTATAGCTCCCGAGGCAGCCAGGGTATGGCCAGTTGCTCCTTTGGTAGAGCTAAAGTCCGGAAGATGCTTACCGAAAACTGTCTCCATAGCAGCTAATTCTGAAGAATCATTGGTTGGAGTGCCGGTGCCATGGGCATTAATATAGGTAATTTCTGAAGGAAGAATTTGGGCTACCTCCAGCGCTGCATTCATGGCTTTCTGCGCACCTATTCCCTCGGGTGAGGTCCCTGTGTTGTGAAAGGCATCATTACGGTTTGCCCATCCTGATATTCTTGCGATACATGAATTGCCACTTTCCTTTATCCCCTCGTCACTTTCCAGTAGCAGGTAAGCTGCCCCCTCTCCCAGGTTCAAGCCCCGTCGATTGATATCAAATGGTTGGCACAATTCGGAATCATACACCATCAGGGACTTAAACCCCTCGACGGTAAAGTTGCACAGCGCATCAGTCCCCCCTACCAAGACCCGGTGGTATTCCCCGGAACTGATCAGCTGAGCCCCCAGCAAAATCGCGTTAGCGGCAGAGGAACAGGCTGTGGAAATGGTATTGACATCGTCAAATCGCATTAAATTACTGGCTATAAAATCGGTATTTGCACCCAGATCGTGCATTTGAAAAAGTGCGGGATCCCCGAGCTCTCCTCTGCTAATAGCTTTAAAGTACTGCTCGCTCAGATCCATACCACCTACTGTGGTGCCATTGATGAAAGCTGCCGGGATTTTAAAATCAAACGCTAAGTTGCCCAAAGCTTCCTTTGCGGCTAGTAACCCAAGCCAGCCGGTTCTGGATACGTAGGGCGAGAATGGCACTTCGCACAATGCAGCCAATTGGAGATTGGAAAATTTTACTTTTCCGGCATACAGAACGCTCTGATCTACTTGGTATTGGCTTATGCCCACCACCCCTGACCTGAGTTGGTTGCTGTGGTGCTTTGTGCCTATACCCAAAGCGCTTACCACTCCTAATCCTGTAATGTTTACTGCTGTCAAGCCCTGCTTTTTTCTATAAAGTTAGCGAGTGAATTTACCGATTTGAAAACTTCCCTGCCTTGTTCAGGACTCTCCAGCACCACCCCGAAGTGATTGTCCAACATTACGATAATCTCCAAGGCATCTATAGAATCCAGACCGATACCGGCATCTCCGAAGAGCGGTTGATCATCAGTAATATCCCCCGGTGTCAAATCTTCCAGATTTAACTGCTCTATCAGCTGGATTTTTATTTCTTCCTGTAAACTCATTTCTATATTGACATTAATGACATTATACTTCCTGTAGCCTCGACCAAATAAAGCTGAAGCTGATAGTTCTCCTGAAATACATCCGCCCATCCTCCCAGACAATAGTTAGCTTTGCCGCTTGCGATTAACACATCAGCTTCATTCGCCCAGCTTTCAAAATTAAATTCAGGCTTCAAAATAAGCAGATTTTCCCCGTACCATTTATTTCTGATGGCTATTTCTCCCAGCATAATATTCGGTAAGGTATAAACAAAGATGGCCGGGCTTACATTAACTCCCTCATTGATCAATTGCTGATGCCGAAAGTCGGTGTCCAGACTCGACTGCCCACAGAAAAAACACAGGGCAACTTCATCATCGTCGAATTTCTCCTCCACTGCTTTCAATAGAAACTCTGCGCCTACAAATGCCAACTGGCACAACTTATCCATCTTATAGAACTTGGGATAAGAAAGCCGCAATTCCTTAAAAGCCTCCTTCAGAAACATGGCAGTATCTCTGTTTTCGCTGGAAAACACCTCCGCCCCGTTTACGGAAACAGTGCCATTTTCAACGATGCAGGAAGATATTGTTTTTACCGGCATAGCTTACACTTTTTCGATTAAAACCGCCGCATTGCACCCTCCAAAACCAGAAGCGGTTTTCATCGCCACCCGTACCTCCATTTCAGTGTTTTCCATCAAAATGTTAAGTCCGGTTTTCTCCTCTGGATTCTCGCAGCCCAGGGTTTTTACCAGCAGGTTCTGCCCCAGACTCTGTAAGGTCATGGCTATCTCCACCAGGCCACTTGCCCCTAAGGTGTGACCAAAGTATCCTTTGAAACTGTTTATGAAGGCATTTTCCATTCCTGAACGGGCAAAGGCCTCGGCTTCCATCGCGTCGTTGAATAGAGTACCTGTACCATGAGCCGAAATAAAGCCTACATCCTTCCTCTGCTTAGCACTAAACTTCAGGGCTTTTTCTACTGCCCTGTAAAGGCCCTCACCCGTCCTGGACGGCCCGGAAATATGGTTTGCGTCATTGCTGGTGGCTCCTGAGAGGTATTTTACAGGCCGTGTTTTGAAAATATCCCGATCCCTTGAAAGCACCAGACTGGCAGCTGCCTCACCCAGGTTTAGCCCCTTCCTGTTTTTATCAAAAGGTTTGCACTGCCCACTGTCCAATGCGAAAAATGACTCAAAGCCCTTGGTGGTAAACTCACTTAACACATCCACTCCCAACACCAGAGCATGGTCCACCTGACCTGCGGATATTTTATCCGCGGCATAGATTACAGCAGATATGCCCGAAATACACGCACAGGAAATCACGACTCCTTCACTGGAAAAAGGCAATCCTATCTGGATATTTTTCATCAGTGTATGCGGATTGGCCCGGGATAAATCCCCCGACTTCAACTGTGCCACATCACCCTTGGTGGTGCTCAAGACAAATAGCCAGCGCTCCTCAAGCTGATTTGTAAGGTATAACTCTTCCCAGCTCCCCCTCCAACATTCCTCTGCCAGCTCAGAAATAGGTGAATCCGTAGAAAAGCAAGACATTTCAAACTTAGCCGCAAAAAGTTCGGAAACACCGGGAAACGGCTGATCCAAAGCTTGGAGACCAGTCTTACCGAGTTTGGCGTTGGTAAAGGTCTCTTCAATACCCCAACCCAACGGAGAGATGATGTTTTCACCACCTAAAAAGACTTCTACTTTTCCAGCCATGCTTGCTCAGACTTCCACTTTTCGAAAACAGGAGGAGTATTCAGCTGAAGTTCCATCTCTTCATTGACAAATACCTGTGTAGTCTCACCTACCGCAGCTAGTTTTTGGGTAGTCTCATTATATACTGTATAATGATAGATAACCTTTGCTGCCTGACTGTACTGGAGCCTGGTCACCAAACGGGCCACGTGGCCAAATTTTAACACAGATTTGAACTTCATCTGGGTGTCCACTATGGGCAAGATCAGCTTATGTTCATATAGATCCTGATAGGACATCCCGTATTTAAGACCAAGATTCTCTCTGCCGTCCTCAAAAAATTTCAGGTAATTCCCATGCCAAACGATCCCCAATGAATCTACTTCTGAAAATCGGATATTGACCAGAATCTCGTCTTCTATATATTTCATGTGTTTATAACTGTTTTTCAAAGGCCACACCTGCCTGCCAGCAGGTCGTAGGATTTATAATCATCCGGCTGCGTGTCGCTTGCATCCTGCCCGCCTAAAGACCCCGTAGGCAGGCTCGATTTCACGGATTGATTACAATTTTCATTTCACATTCCAGCAACAAATTTTCCAAGTGGAATATTTTGCCTTTGATCAGTGTAATATTAAATACTTCCTGCAGGATCTCCACCTGCGTATGTATGGTACAAGATGCTGGAGCGAAGTCATAAACTTTCACTTTAGTGATCCCTCCGATAAATCCCAAAGGCACCTCCTTTCCCACATTCCGAGCCTCCAAACCTACTATCGCAGCGGCACTTTGGGCTATATTCTCCAGCATTCCGGATTCTGAAAACCCAACTTTGCCAAGAAAGATATTTTCCTCAATAAGATCGAGTTCAGTTTGTATTTGCTTCCCTGTATATGCTGTCACCCGACTGATCATCATAATAGGTTCCCGCTGTGGAATCAGCGTATGTACAGGTATATTTTCTAATTCTTGAGCTGAATACATTAGGATGGGTTTTGGAAGAAATCGTAGTAATTAAACCACTGTGCGGGAAATTGTTTTACTTTTTCCTCCAGAACGCTTACATAATCCGTCACAATCCCGTGGATCTGTCCATCGGCTTTTTGGGACTTGGTAGCACTGAACTTATAACCAAATTTACTACTCTTCACCGCAAATATGAAAGTATATTCCGCTTTAAGCTTATTTACTATGGAGAATGGGCCTTCTGGAAAGTGAGCGGTGCCATTCAGAAAATCAGCGGTGATGGTTTTCGCTCCCGGCAAAAAACGGTCTGCATTGATACATATAAGTTCCTTTTGTTTATAGTGCTTGTAGATTTTCACCAAATGGGACATATCCTCTTTAATAGGAATGATGTTGAAATTGGGCTTTGATCCAATACGCTGAAGAAAACCATTGATTTTTTCCTCTTCATTTTCATACATCAGCACATTCAGCGGCACATCCAGATTCTGGAGCAGATTTCCCGCAATATCCCAATTACCCAGATGGGCTGAAAAGACAAAACCGCCTTGTCCTGATTTCGCCATGCGAATGAGCTGATCCTCTCCCTGCTGCGTATAGTAAATCTCCTTTCCCAAGTCCATAGCCAAGGCGATCTTATCCAGAATACTCTGCGCCAGCAGATAGAAATTTTCTTTACATAAGGCTTTCGCCTTCCTTCTGGAAAAACCCAATCGATCTTGATAAAAGCGGAGAATGTGTTTCTTAGGTTCTCCTGCAAAGAGGTAATAATAATAGGATATTGCCCTGAGTAAAAAATAAGTTTTGGACAGCCCAAAAACACGGAGGGAATACACTACTATTTTATACCCAAGTACATTCCCCCTGCTTCTACCTGTCCACGAAGCCATTAGGTTGCACTCACTTTTTCAAAAATCAGATCGTAAAAATCCTGATAAGTCTTCACCGATTTAAAATCCTCTCCGGTCACTTTAAATCCAAAATTATCCTCGATCACCACTACAAGATCCACGTAATCCAAGCTGTCTAGTTCCAAGGTATCCTGCAGGCTTGCAGAAGGTTCGATGACGCTTTCATCCACTTCAAATTCCTCTACCAGAAAATTATTTATCCGCTCTATTACCTTATCCTTCGTCATACTTCTTTAATATTAAAGTTGAATTTGTCCCCCCAAAACCAAAGGAATTGGAAACTACATGCGCTAATTCAGCCTTCTTTGAATGTGCAATAATATTAAGTTTGGCAGAAACTTCATCTGGATTTTCGAAATTAATGTTGGGTGCGATGAAGTCATGCCGCATCATCAGCAAGCAATAAACGATCTCACTCGCCCCAGCCATCCAGCATTCATGGCCTGTCATAGACTTGGTAGAGCTAATCGGGGTTTTGGATCCAAATACCTCATGAAGCGCCATCCCCTCAAAACGGTCCCCCACCGGAGTGGAAGTGGCATGCGCATTCACATAATCAATTTTATCAGCGGTCAGATCTGCAGCTTTCAAAGCCATCCGGATAGAGCGAACCTGTCCATCCACATTGGGATTGGAAATATGCTCACCATTGGATGAAAAACCATAGCCAACCAACTCCGCCAAAATACTGGCACCTCTTGCTATTGCGGATTCATAACTCTCAATAATCAATGTCGCCGCCCCACCGCTTGCCACTAGTCCATCCCTGTCCCGGTCAAAAGGACGGCAAGATGCTTTAGGGTCATCCTCACGGATAGAAAACACGCCCAAACCATCAAAACTTCCAAATGCCATAGGGTTCACTTCCTGGGCACCACCCACGATAATCATATCCTGCAATCCGGCTTTGATCAGCTGGTATCCCATACCTATGGCATGCGAACCCGATGCACAAGCAGCACTGACGGTATAATTGATTCCGCGAAGTTTATAGATCGTCGCCAGGTTCATTGTGACCGTACTATTCATAGATTGGAAAATGGACCCTGACCCCACCAGAGTCGTATCCTTTTTCTCCCGGATAGTATCCACAGACTCTATGACAGCTTTTGCAGATGAATCATTACCATAAATCACTCCTGCTTCGTGCTGCTCGAAGAATGAATTATCCAAACCCGCCATTGCCAAAGCTTCTTCAGTGGCAACTACCGCATATTTAGCCTCTTCACTCAGCGTATTGCGTTGTTTTCTATTCAACACAGCTTTCAAATCTGGCTCTTCTACCATTCCTGCCAGTCTGGAACGAAAACCTAATCCTTCGCGGGAAGGATCAATGGAAATCCCACTCACTCCATTTTGCAGGGAATGCAGTACCTCTTCCAGATTCTTGCCTATGCAGGAATAAATCCCCATGCCTGTGATCACTACCCTTTTCATGAAATCCCTCCGTTTATATTGATGGTTTCCCCAGTGATGTAAGCGGCCTTCTCAGACACCAAAAAGGATACTGTACCGGCCACTTCATCTGGAGTACCGAATCTATTCATCGGTATCAGCTTTCTAAGTTCATCCTCTGGTAGATCCTTGGTCATATCCGTGGTAATAAATCCCGGAGCAACGGCATTTACTGTGATTTTACGCTTGGCGACCTCTTGTGCCAAAGACTTGGTAAAAGCAATCATCCCACCTTTAGATGCTGAATAGTTAGTCTGACCCGGCACTCCTTTCACTCCGGCAAGGGAAGCAATATTGATTATCCGTCCATACCTCTTTCTAACCATGTGATTGATCACCGCTTTTGTCACGTTATAGGTTCCGCGCAAATTGACATCTACCACAGAATCAAAATCATCCTTTTCCATAAAGACCAATAGATTGTCTTTTGTAATCCCTGCGTTGTTTACCAGCACTTTGATCTGTGATTCAGGATTTGATTTAATCCAGTCTGCTATGGCAGAGGAGGTCTCATCATACTCCTGTACCCGAAAGCGAAGTAATTCAGCTGTACCTCCAATGGCCTGAATCGCTGCCAAGGTGTCCTGGGCTGCAGCTTCATTGCCGGAGTAATTCACCAATATATGAAACCCATAATCCTGGGCCAAGGTGACGGCAATAGTCCTACCTATACCTCTGGATGCTCCAGTGATCAAACAACAATCTCTCATTTATACTCCTTCTTTGCTTTGTAATAACTTAGCCTTCAACTCGGCCAACACCTCATAATTGGGTTTATCCTCTTTTATTGGTGCTGCTTTCTCCCTCACAAAATCATATAGTTTCTTGGAGGCAGAGGATAGCTTATCATAGCTCTGATCTATATCAATTGCCTGGGCAATCGCCACCAACTGTACGGCCAACACTTCAAATGTATTATCTATTACCCGCTCCGCCATCAAGGCCGAGTTGGTACCCATACTCACTATATCCTGGTTATCTCCGTTATTCGGAATAGAGTGGATATATACGGAAGAACTCAAGGATTGATTTTCGGCTGTAGTACTTACTGCCGTGAACTGCATTCCTTGTAGCCCAAAATTAAAGCCCAACTTGCCCATATTCAGGAAAGCGGGGAATTTATTGTTTAATCTATCATTCATCAGGTAATTGATCTGGCGCTCCATCAGCATGCTCAGTTTTGTCACAGCGATCTTCAGCTTGTCCATTTCAAAGGAAATATAATCTCCATGAAAATTACCTCCATGATATACATTCTCTGTCTCTGTACAGACTATAGGATTGTCGTTGGCCGAATTGATTTCTTCTTCCACTATTTCCCTGGCATTCACAAAGGTGTCGTAAATAGGCCCGATGATCTGAGGAACGCACCTAAGTGAGTAATATTCCTGTATTTTCTCCGAGAAAAACTCCTGTCCATCAATGTAATTCTCATTGAAGAGATGATCCTTCCTGTTCTTAAGCACATTGCCATCGGCCAGGATTTCACGCATCTTTTGAGCCACGAATTGCTGGCCTCTATGCAACTTGGTTCCGTTCAGCTCTTCACTGAATGAATCCGTATAGGAAGCCGTCAACTCATTCATCACCGATGAGGTAAGTATGCTGAAATATATCAGTGTGGATGAATGGATCAGATTAATAGCAGCCAACCCACTCATACAGGAGGTGCCATTGATCAGAGAAAGACCGTCCCGAAGCTTTAAACTAGCAGGCTTCAGCCCTGTGGCGTGTAGTGCTTCTGAGGTGGGTACCAGTTGATTTCGATAGTAGGCATTCCCCTCCCCTATCAGGCCCAGTGCCAAATGTGCAAGCTGAACCAGGTCGCCACTTGCCCCTACTCCACCGTGTTGGGGTATCACAGGATAAATCCCACGGGCTATGTAGGCAGCGAGCGTGTTCAATACATCCGGGCTAGTACCTGAAAACCCTAAAGCCAAGGTATTTAATCTGCAGATCATGATAATCTTGGTAGCCTGAGGGGAAAGGAAATCCCCGGCCCCATTTGCATGGCTCCGGATCAGATTATACTGAAGATCTGTCAAATCCTCTTCCCCGATTCTGTATTGGGCCATAGGGCCAAAACCAGTATTAATCCCATAGATGACCTTGTTTTGGGAAAATTCGCTTAAAAAAAGAAAAGAGCGCAGTGTTCGTTCAAGTTGAACGTCTGTCAATACATACTCGCTTTCTCCATTAAAGTATCTCTTGATATCCTCTAGCCGCTGATAGTCGCCCGGCAGATTTTCTTTCATATCCCTATAGCTTGTAAATAACAAAACTAGGATATTTAGCTGTTTTCAAGCGGCGAAACACTTAGAATAAACTATTATTTGAGATAGATTTAATAAAGTCCGGCAGGGAGATTGTAATATTGCATTAGAAAACCACGTCTTTCGTTGATGGATTTTTATGCCTCAAATGACAAAGTACCTACCCCTACTTCTATTCATACTCGTAATTCTTGCTGGGGCATACAGTGCGATGAATCTGGATATCCGGGAAAACCTGAACAAATCCATTCCCAACACCCTGGACATGGATGTCGTCAAACCGGTAATCGAAAAAGGAGAGCGCACCCTGTTTCTCTCCCTAGATATACAGGGACTTCAAAATGACACCTACCTTATCGACAGTGTGGCGAACGCATTGGTCAAACGATTGGAAGAAGACTTTGGAGATCAACTTACAGACCTACAGTTCCGCTCTGATATAGAGGTTGACATTTTCAATTCCTTTGTACAGGATCATATTTATATGTTTTTGGAGGAAAACGATTATGATATTATTGACAGCCTCATTGGGCGGAAGCAAATCGTAAAAACCTTAACCAAAAACAAGGAGTCTTTAAGCAATGCCCGGGGATTTGGAATGGGGCAAAACATAGCCAATGACCCGCTGCATTTTGGGCAGTTAGCCTATAAAAACCTTTCACAAGGTCTATCTCTCCAAAATTTACTTGCCACAGAGGGCCTGTTTATCTCCAATGATGGTACACGGTTATTGATCAACGGCACCTTAACTATAGACACTAAGGACGTAAGCCAAGTACAGGCTTTGGAAGAGCGACTTTCTGCATTTACTTACAGTTGGAACCAAGATTCCAGCCATCCTGTCTTAGATTACTTTGGCTCCTTCGCTATAGTATCAGCCAACGCCAAACAGATTAAGCGTGACATTATTCTAACAGTGACGCTTGCACTACTCTTTATCATAGGCTTGCTTTACTTCTATTACCGCAGACTTTCCGCTATCCTGTTTTTTATACTTCCTGGTACTTTTGGAATCGCCGCATCCATCACCTTGATTTATGGCTTTGCTGATGGGATTTCGGCTTTGGCTCTCAGTGCCAGCGCAGTCATCATGGGTATAGTGGTGGATTATTCCTTCCATTTCTTCTCTCATCTGAGCCAGGAAAAGGACGCTGTCAAAACCCGGAACAGCATCGCCTTCCCTTTGATGATCAGCAGTATCACCACGATCATTGCGTTTTTCTCCCTCACTTTCGCCAATTCTGAAGCGCTCAGGGATTTCGGGATATTCACGGGATTGAGCTTGTTATTTACGTTGCTTTTTATCCTGCTATTGTTGCCCCACCTGATTCAGCTTATGGGTGGGCAAGTGCAGAAAAGCGGCAGTGAAAGGCTAGATCTTTTAGTAGAAAAATTTAACTCTGAAGGTGACAAACAGCCTAAATGGGTTCTTTTCGTGGTCTTATCGGCAACTGTTTTCCTAGCTTTCCGCACAAATGATGTAGGTTTTGAAAACGACCTTTCCAAACTCAATTTTTATCCGCAAGAGCTCAAAAAGAAAGAAATTTCCCATCAAAACATCAATCCTGATAGAGAGAAAAGAATTACCGTGGTTTCTCATGGGGCTACAGAAAATGAAGCCGCAGAACAAAACAGGCTACTTTTCAAAACACTAACTAATCATGAGGGTAAAAATAGGTTGGAAGTAAGCTCTATAGGTTCATTCCTTTTGCCAGCCAACGAAATAGAGCAAAAAGCTGATGCGTGGACAAGCTTCTGGAAGCAAAGAGAAGAGACTTTTACAGACTCATTTCTTTCAATTGCAGATTCGCTAGGTTACAGTTCAAAGGCATTTTTGCCTTTTATCCGGAAGGTACAAACAGCTCCTGAACCGGTTAACACCTTCGAATTTGCGAGCCAGTTTGAAAGCCTCCAAAAACTGATAATACAAGATCAAAACACCAGCATACTCACCACTTTGGTTTTTGACAAGGAGGACTACCCATTATGGAAAGAAACTATCTCAGCTATTCCCGGCACTTTTATCGTCGATGGGGAAAGTGTAGCTGAATCCCTGGTAGGTGAAGTCAAGAAGGACTTTAATTTATTGCTTATCATTGCCAGCGCTTTGGTTTTTTTCACCATGCTGCTGGTGTATGGTCGGTTGGAACTGACCTTGATCTCTTTCCTGCCCATGGCCTTGAGTTGGGTATGGATCTTGGGCCTTTCCGCACTACTTGACATTAAGTTCAACTTTATCAATATCATGATCGCCACGATCATCTTCGGGCTGGGAGATGATTTCGCCATTTTCATCACCGACGGGCTCCAAACTAAATACAAGTATGGCAGGAACGCACTTGCCACTAACAAAGCTGGGATTTTACTTTCTTCGATCAGCACGATTATCGGCACTGGGGTATTGTTTTTTGGACAGCATCCAGCCATTCGGTCTATAGCTGCGGTCAGCGTGATAGGGATCAGTACCATTGTGGTGTTGAGCTTTGTGGTACAGCCCTTTTTGTATAAAACGCTTATCACCAGACGGACAAATCAAGGGAAGCCCCCCTATACCCTGTTGGAACTGACTATGAGCGTGTTGGCTTTCTCCTTTTTCTTCGCCGGCTGTCTTATCAGTACTGTGTTCACTATGACCGTGCGGATTATTCCCTTCTGGAAAGAAAAAAGCAAAAAGCTGTTTGTCCATCGGCTAATCCGGTTTTTCACCTGGAGCCTGCTGAAATTCATGGTGTTTGTCAAGAAGAGATACTATGACTTTGAATTGTTGGATTTCAGCAAACCATCCATCATCATCGCAAATCACAGTTCGTTTTTGGACATCCTGTACATTGCGATGCAACATCCGAAAATCACATTTTTGGTCGGTCCTTGGGTTTACAACTCTCCTATTTTCGGCAGATTCATCCGGTTTGCCGACTATATCCCAGCATTTCAGCCTCTAGAGGATAATCTGGAAAAAATTAAGGAAATAGTGTCCGATGGGTATTCGGTTCTGGTATTCCCGGAAAGCCACCGTTCTCCTGATGGACAAATGACGCGCTTTCACAAAGGTGCATTTTACCTAAGTGAGGTACTGCAACTCGATATCACTCCGGTACTTCTTCATGGCTTACATTATTGCTTGCCCAAAGGTGATTATTACGTAAAGAGCGGCTATCTGAACATGAAAATCCTCCCTCGAATAGCTCCCACAGACTCCGGATTTGGAGAAGGCTATAGGCAGCGAGCAAAAAACATCACGAAATATTACAAAGCTGAGCATGCCAGATTCACCCAAGAGCGGGAAGATGCCGATTATTTATATGTCCCCCTATACTATGGATACCTATACAAAGGCCCGGTTTTGGAATGGTATTTTAGAATAAAATACAGGTATGAGAAGCACAATTATGGGCTAATTCATCAAGAACTCATCGACAAGGAGAAAATTTATGATCTGGGATGTGGCAATGGGTTTCTGTGTTATTTCCTCCACTTAAAAAATCCAAAGCGGAAGATTATCGGTATTGACTACGATGAGAATAAGGTAGCGACCGCAGCAAATCACTACTTGAACACGGAAAGTCAGCAATTCTTTACAGAGGATATCACCAAGTCCAAGGTTGAATCAGCTGACGCAGTTATCCTGACGGATGTGCTGCACTACCTTAGCGCTGAACAAAGGATTCTGATATTACAAAACTGTCTCAATGGATTGAACAAGGACGGGATTCTGATCATTAAAGATGGTTTGATCAGTGATTCTGAAAAACACAAGTGGACGCTCAAGTCTGAGAAATGGAGCACCAGATGGATAAAATTCAACAAAGTAGCCGATGAACTTTCATTTTTTGACTTGGCCTTTATCGAAAACTGGGCCGCTGACAACCAGTTGCAGTTGAAAATCCTCTCCGAGTCCAAAGACTCAAGCAACACGTTGATGGCGATCAAAAAGCGATCTTGACTCTAGCTACTTGATACTTAATCCTTGATTCTCTTCGCCCCCGTTCGTGTCACACGAACGGCTTATGAAAACTGTAAACAAAAACCAAAACCTAGCTATCCCAAACACAATCCTTCAATTACATAATCCGCTGTGGAATTTATACCACCAAGCGTTCCGATGGAACGCTCCTAACGAACCCACCATCTATTTCTACCGACCAAATGTCCCGATGGGACATATCCATAAGCATCTTCCAACAACCTCAATCCTTACTCATACCCCCGTTGGGGTAGCCTAGCTCTTGATTCTTGACTCTTGTTTCTTAATTCTTGGATCTTGACTAACTCACTACTCACTGCAATTCCACGCTTTCATCCGTTCTATTCTCGATCTGAATCACTTTTGCCAATGTGGCTAAAATGGTTTTATGTTTTTTGACAAAGGGATTTTCCAGGTCCCAAACATGGCCTGCGAGTACCGAACAAATCTGCCTCTTGATCAACGGATTTATTTTAGGATTGAAGAAGATAGTCTGTAGTTCGCCATTATACCAGCCATCCACATAGGATCTGAACACCTCAATACCATACTTCATTTCATCCTCATAGTCCTTTTGCCAATCTACGGTTTCTCCATTTAATTCCTTTTCTACAAACTTAGCTGCTAGCAAGCCTGAGACCGTAGCAAGGGTGACACCCGATGAGAATACAGGATCCAGAAATTCGGTGGAGTTGCCGCAGAGCACATAGCCCTCTCCGTACATCTGCTTCACTCCCACGGAATATCCCAATATCATAGCAGGGGACCGCTGATAGGCTGCCTCAGCAAACCTGCCATGGAGTAAAGGAAAGTTTTGAACGAATTTCAAATATTCCTTAAAGTCATCAGCGGCAAAAACCTGAGTCTGCTCAGTATCAGAGACCAAACCCACACTGGCAGTGCCATCGGAAAAAGGAATAGCCCAAATCCAGGAATTCTTATCGTCAAAGGGATAAATAAAAATATCATCTCCCTCCCGTCCTGACCGCTTCTGATCCACAAAATGCGCAAAAACAGCACCTCTAGGCTTTTGGATTGATGGCTTGTCCAGCTCAAACAACCTTGGTAACACTCTCCCATACCCACTCGCATCGATGACAAAAGCAGCATCTATTGTGGCAATCGCACCTGTATCAGATTGGTAAGTGACGATCCTGCTGTCACCGTCAATTTTCACTGCTGTCACGGTACTGCCAAATTCAAATCGCACACCATTAGCCTGCGCGGCATCTACCAGATCCTGATCAAATTTAACCCGCTGCACATTCCAGGTCCAATCCCAGGATTTGGAAAATTGCTGGCTAAACAGGAAGGTACAGCTTTGGTTTTCCCTATTATAATAGGAAGCTCCCAGTTTCTTTTGGTAGTCCTTATTGAGTAATGAAGGCATCAGGCCAGCTTCTTCCAAGGACTCCATGCACTTAGGCAGCAGGCTTTCACCAATAACAAAACGGGGAAACCCTTCTTTTTCCAGCACAAGCACCGGGTAGCCTTTTTTGGCAAGGTAACTGGCCGCTACCGTACCGGCAGGCCCAGCCCCTATCACAACTATTTTTTTCATATAAACCCTTTACCTGCGCCCCGCTTCTCTTTTGTAAAAGCACCTACCTACTTGTCTATCAACTTACTTTATGGACTTCCCCTTGCTCTTGAGCAGTTCGTAAATGGTGCGTGCCCAGTAATTTCTCAGCCCAAACCCACCTGGCTTTTCCACAAAACGCTCGGCTGAGAGTATTTCAGAACTCTGGGCATCCATAAGGATTAACCAGTGTGAGCCTCTGGTCAGCTTCTTGTTATAACACTCAGCAACCAACAAAGCTACCGTACCTTCTACCTCAGACAGCTCATAGGATTTAGCCACCGCTTCAGCTTCTTGCTGTGTCAACTGGTGGTCTTCCTCCTGTACCATCGCTTTGGTATCAATGGCCTCGTTTTTTTCATAGGTATAAGTCAAATCTATGTTCACATCAGTGCTGCCCAATGCCTTTTTCACATCATATTTATCCGGCTCAGTGATGACAAAATCATTCCAGGCCAGCAGAAACCTCGGCAGATCAGCCGGATCAGTAAACCCGTCAGCACCTACAAATTTGGCCTGGGTGTAATCAATTCCTATCCAGGTGACGGGATTTGCTGACGCAGCAGCTTCACCATTCCCATATCCCATAAAAAACGTGAGAAATGGAGAGATTAGTAAGAAAAATAAATTCATAACTTTGATGTTTAGTAATGTGAAGATCCCTTCTTTTTTATACACGAAAGATTCAGAAGACTAAATTAAAATAGAATTGCAGAAGAAAAAACTCATCCTGCTAGGTGGCATTTCTCTGTTGCTTATTTTACCGTTGATTTATATTAGAATCACAGTTTATCCAGCACCTGATTTTCCAGTAATCACCACACAGATCCTTCAACGGGAGGAAATTGGCAATTCTACTTTTCGATACAAAAACAACTGGCTCCGCAAAAACGAACACGGTAACTGGGAAAGTTACATTGAAGGCACACCCTATGAAAGAGGGATTGCTTTGGGGATATTGCATAAAGAGCTCATCCAAAGTCAGGAAACTGCCTTCATAGCGGAAATCGAGAAGCTCCTTCCTTCTAAAGTGCTGCGGACGGTGATGCAATTGGGAATTGGCTGGTTCAACAGAAATCTGGATCAGAACATACCTTTAGAATACCTACAGGAAATCTATATGGTCTCCCAAAGTTTCTCTGATGAATATTCTTATGTGGGGCCAAAATTCAACCGGATACTGAATTACCATGCCGCACACGATATTGGGCACATGGCGCAAAACATGAATCTGGTGGCATGCACCGCAGTGGCCCAGTGGGACTTTGGGAAAGAAAATCCCAAAATGGTTCTGGGACGGAATTTTGACTTTTATTTTGGAGATGAATTTGCCAAGGATAAAATCGTGCTGTTCGTCAATCCCAGCGAAGGCTACGATTTTGTATCTGTTACCTGGGGAGGCTTTAGCGGGGTGGTCTCCGGGATGAACGAAAAAGGACTTTCCGTCACGCTGAACGCACTGCCATCAGAACTGCCTGTCAAAAGTGCTACTCCTGTATCTATCATAGCAAGAGAAGTAGTCCAGTATGCCTCCACCATAGAAGAAGCTCTGGACATCATTTCAAAGTACAAGGTATTCGTATCGGAGTCATTTACCATAGCCTCGGCCATAGATCAGAAAGCTGCTGTAATAGAAAAAACCCCGGAAAAGACAGCAATTTTTTATCCTGAGGGCAGGCAACTCATCGTCGCCAATCATTTCCAGAGTGAGGAATACAAAAATTCCCAGCTCAATCTGGATCATATCCGAGATTCGGAATCTATGTCGCGTTTCGATAGAATGGGACAATTGACCGCCGAGGACACCTCTATTTCTGTAGATAACACCCTACGCTACATCAGGGATCAGAAAGGCATGGACGGACAAGATATAGGCATGGGAAACCCAATGGCCATCAACCAGCTGCTAGCGCATCATGCTGTGATCTTCGAACCTTTAAAAAAAATCGCCTACATCTCCGCAGCACCTTTTCAGGAAAATGTCTTCCAAGCATACAACGTCTCTTCAATCAAAAACCTGGCAGATCAAGATCTTTTCAATTCTCCAGAAATCGATTCATTGCGGCTAGACCCGGATCCTTTTTTTTCCAACGATGGGTTTCTGGATTTCGCTAAATATAAAAGACTGAAGGAGGATTTTCTGGCAAGTTATAAAACATCCTCTCCAAGCGCGGGTTTTATAGAAAAATGGATTTCGACCAATCCCGGATATTACGAGCCCTACTATATGCTAGGTAGATACTATTTTAAAAAGAAGGAGTTTGCCCAGGCAAAAAATTACTATGAGAAGGCCCTGAACAAAGCTATCCCCTATCGCAGCATCAAGACAGAGATCACCGAAAACATGGAAAAAATGAGATGAGGGGAATAGGAATAGATATAGTCGAAGTGGATAGAATAGCCCAAAAATGCCAGAAAACGGCATTTGTAAAGTTGGTTTTCACTGCAGAGGAAGAAGCCTATTGCTCCGCCCAGGGCAATCCGCTTCCTAGCTTTGCCGCACGCTTTGCGGCCAAAGAAGCCTATATGAAAGCTATTGGAAAAGGCTGGGCAAATGATGCCCAATTCCATGAAATAGAAGTTGTTAAACTTGGATCAGGTCAACCAAAGATAAGATTGCTCGGAAAAAGCATGGAATATTTTGAACAAGAAGGCTATTCTGAGATACTTTTGACACTCAGCCACACTAGGCAAACTGCCGTGGCTGTCGTAATTGTAGTTTAATCCTATGAATTTCAGCCTCACTAATGTTCCGGATTTTTTGCCATTGGCAGAGATAGAAAACCTACAGGTTGCCCTATTGAAAAAGCAATTGCGCTACATTCAGGCTAATTCGCGGTTTTATAAAGGGAAATTTTCTATAGGAGAAATCGAAGGTATTTCCACGGTTTCGGATCTTTCAAGTTTCATCAGGACAAGTAAAAAAGACCTAGCAGAATTTAATCCCGATTTTCTGAGTATTTCCCAAAGAGAAGTGGTAGAATATGTCACTACTTCGGGCACAACCGGAAAACCTGTGACAATCGCACTGAGTAAAGCAAATCTGAAAAGACTTGCCTACAACGAAGCCAGATCGCTGTCAATTGCCGGCTTTACTGCTGATGACATCGTCCAGATCACCACTACGCTGGACAAAGGCTTCATGGCGGGGATGGCATATTACATGGGATTGACAGAACTAGGTGCGGCGGTATTACGCGCTGGACAGGGCAGTCCGGAATTTCACTGTGAGATGATCAAGCAAATCCAGCCAACTGCCCTGGTTGCCGTCCCTTCCTTTCTCCAAAAATTAGGTTTGTCTGCCAGTTCCTTTACCCATCAGATCAAAAAAGCCCTATGCATAGGAGAGCCTTTGAGAAACAAGGACTTCAGTGACAATCAATTGTCTATAAACATCGCCAAGTGCTGGGACCTGGATCTCAGATCCACGTATGCGTCCACGGAAATGGCCACTGCATTTACAGAATGCAGTGAAAAAAAAGGAGGTCACCTGCTTCCAGAGCTGATTATCTTGGAGATTCTCGACGAGCATGGCAATGAAGTAGCAGATGGAGAACTTGGTGAAGTGACAGTAACCCCTTTGGGTGTAGAAGCGATGCCTTTGCTTAGATTCAGAACGGGAGACTTAGCCAGAAAATACAGTTCCCCATGCGCCTGTGGGAGAAATACGCCAAGACTCGGCCCTATAGAAGGAAGATTGGCCCAGATGATCAAGCTGAAAGGGACTGCTATTTTTCCTGGACAGATCGAAGACGTATTGCACAGTTTCCCAACTGCCAACCCATACCTCATTCGCCTGGAAAGTGATGACAATGGCATGGATGCTGTCACTATTGAGCTACCTGAGACCTGCACGCATCAGGATATGGACACTTTACTTGTAAACCTACAGGCAAGGCTCCGCGTAAAGCCCACCTTGAAAAGATCATCTATCTCCGAAATCCAGAGGATTCTTTTCCGTGGGGAAAGCAGAAAGCCAAAAAAGATAATAGATACTAGAAATGCGGAGAATTAAGGAGGAATACGACATTGTCATCATAGGGGCTGGATTGGGAGGGCTGCTATGTGGCTACGTGCTGGCGGAGGAAGGGAAATCCGTATGCATTCTCGAAAAAAACGCCCAGATCGGAGGAAACCTCCAGACTTTCAAACGAGACCAAGTCAAATTCGACTCAGGCGTACACTACATCGGTGGACTGGATAAAGGGCAAGCTTTGTACCCTTTTTTCAAATACTTCAATCTGCTGGACAACGTGGATAAGGAGCTCCTTGACAAAGATGCTTACGATGTGATCTCCTTCGGGTCTGAGGACATTCTCTACCCCCATGGTCAGGGCTATGAGAACTTTGTCCAGCAATTGATCAAGTATTTCCCAGAAGAAGAAGCGGGGCTGAGAAAGTATTGCGAAGAGATCCGACGCATTTGCAAAGAATTTGAATGGTACAATCTGTACAAAGATTATGAAGAAACGGATGAAATGAGCACGTTCAGCCTGAGTGCCAAAGAAGTCATAGCCTCCTGTACGGATAATGAAAAGCTAAGAAAAGTCCTCGCAGGATCAAATTTGCTCTATGCGGGAGAGGGAGATTCTTCCCCTTTTTATATCCATGCCCTTATCCTGGATTCATATATTGGTAGTGCCTATAAGCTGAAACACAGTGATCAGATTTCCAAACAGCTGAGAAAAGACCTCAAAAAAATGGGAGGTCAAATTTTCATTAATTCTGAAGTAGTGAAAATAGAAAACACCACTAAGCAGGTTCAGCATGTAGTCTTGGCAGATGGACAGCAGATCAGAGGTAAGCTGTTTATCTCCAACCTACATCCGACTCTCACGTTCAGGCTTCTCAATACTGAAGGTCTCAGGAAAGTTAATGTGAACCGAATGCTCCAGTTGGGCAATACAGCCTCATCATTCATTCTTTATATCAAATTAAAACCGGAAACCTTCAGGTTTACAAATTCCAACCGCTATCACTTCATAGATGAGGACGTCTGGAGCTCGCATCACTATGATTCAGACAATTGGCTAAAAGCGCTGGCGATTTTCAATTCCAGGCCTGATAGTAATACTCAGTATGCGCATACGCTTACGGCCATGGCTTACATGAACTATGAAGATGTGAAAAAATGGGAAAACAGCTTCAATACCACACTGCGTGAAAGCGAGCGTTCTAAAGAATATCTGAGGTTTAAGCAGAAAAAAGCGGAAGAGCTGATCCGTGCCTTGTCCCGGGTTTATCCAGGTTTTTCTTCTTGCATTGAGAGCTACTATACCGCCACCCCACTTACGCAGCGGGATTATATAGGTTCAATCGAGGGTGGACTATACGGGATCAAAAAAGATTACAGAGCTCCGGTGAAATCCTTTATCAGTGCAAACACCAAATTGGACAACCTGTTTCTTACCGGGCAAAACGTAGTGCTGCATGGGGTGCTAGGAGTTACGATCAGTGCCATGGTCACGTGCCAGTTTATTTTGGGGAAAAAATACATGTTGGACAAACTAAAGGCATATGTCTGAACTGGTTAATTTCATTACGTGGTTGAAATAGCTTAAGAAATGAATTGTCAGAACCATTTGAAAGGCCACAATCTGCATTAATTCGGATTATTGCGCAATTCCGCTAAAATACAGTCGTTCTTTATCCTCATACCATTCTCCTAAATCAAATCCATGTCCAAAGGAAAACCTTGCTGAACAAACCCACATCAAATCAAGTTACTGACTAGCAACACCATACTGTTAAACACCTCTCAGAGCTCCCAATGAATACATGAGCAAAGCCCCTGCTACCCCAGCTAAAAAAAGCGGGGAGATCAGGCGGAAAAGAATTCATTTTGCTTAATATTGAGATTAAATTATACTTCAATACACACCATGGGAAAAATCATTGCCATTGCCAATCAAAAAGGCGGTGTAGGCAAAACTACCACAGCGATGAACTTGGCGGCTAGTTTGGCTGTCCTTGAATTTAAGACCCTGGTGATTGACGCTGATCCACAGGCAAACACTACTTCTGGACTAGGTCATGATCCCAAATCCATCAATACTAGTATTTACGAATGCATGGTGGATGGAAATGACGTAAGTGAAATTATCCTAAAAACAGAAATCGAAAATCTCGATTTGGTGCCTTCGCACATCGATCTGGTGGGAGCTGAAGTGGAAATGATCAATCTGGACAATCGCGAGGAGAAGATGAAAGAGGTCATCCACGAGCTCAAGGAAAAATATGACTACGTCATTATTGATTGCTCCCCTTCCTTAGGTTTAATTACAATCAATGCACTTACTGCTGCCAATTCTGTGATCATACCGGTACAATGCGAGTATTTTGCGTTGGAGGGCTTGGGAAAACTACTAAATACAATAAAAATAATCCAGACTAGATTAAATCCTGACCTGGAAATCGAAGGCATCTTACTCACCATGTATGATGTGAGGTTGAGGCTTTCAAATCAAGTGGTGGAAGAAGTGAAGCTGCATTTTAAGAACATGGTTTTCGAGACGATCATTCCAAGGAATGTAAGACTAAGTGAAGCACCTAGTTTTGGCTTGCCGGCCATATCCTTCGATGCAGATGGAAAAGGGGCGGTAGCCTACCTTAACCTTGCCGGAGAAATAGCACAGAAGAACAACCTGCAAAAAGTGAGCAACTAATTATGTCAGATCAAAAGCCGAACCGAAAAAAAAGTGCGCTTGGTAGAGGTCTTGGAGCCCTGCTCGAAGACAGTCCCTCCAAGCACAAATCTGAGGACATTTTGCCTGAGGTAGTTAAAACCGGGATTTTTGAAATCCCACTTGAGCAGATACAGGTCAATCCATTCCAGCCTCGGGTTCATTTTGACAAGGACGCACTAGCGGAACTGGCAGAGTCTATCAAAGTGCAGGGCATCATCCAGCCCATCACTGTCAGGAAACTTGACACGGAAGAATATCAGTTGATCTCAGGAGAAAGGAGGTTTCAGGCTTCAAAAATTGCGGGTCTCACCCAAATCCCTGCATACGTGCGTACAGCCAATGACCAGCAGATGTTGGAAATGGCACTGATAGAAAACATACAGCGGGAAAACCTCAATGCATTGGAAATTGCCCATTCCTATCAGCGTTTGCTTGCCGAGTGTGATTTAAAACAGGAAGAGTTGGGAGATCGGGTAGGTAAAAACCGGACTACTGTCAATAATTATCTACGCCTGCTCAAACTCCCACCTACGATCCAAGCGGCCATCCGTGACCAGCAATTGTCTATGGGCCATGCCCGTGCGCTTATCAATATAGAGGATGTGGATAAGCAACTCGCTATCTTCAAGAAAACCGTGGAAGAGGGATTAAGTGTTCGAAATGTGGAAGCACTGGTAAAAGCCCTAAGCGAAGGCAAGCCTGAGAAGCCCACAGCGCAGGAGCTGGATCCTGTCAGGAAATACGAGATCAATAAACTACAGCAGCGATTGGCTTCTCATTTTGGGACCAAGGTAGCCCTGAAGGCCAATGCCAAAAATAAAGGAGAAATAAAAATCCCCTTCAATTCAGCATCAGATCTTAACCGCATCCTGGAAATCCTGGAAATCATCTAACTGTGGATCCTGGAGTGCCTTATAGCATATCGAATTCCAAAGTCCCATATATCCTATTGGGGCTTTTGCTTTTCTGTTTCAATTTGACAGGTAATAAAGCTATGGCGCAGGATGCAGACACGTTGACCACAGACACTTCAAAATCTGAGTATCCTTTATTGCCAAAAAACCCAAAAAAAGCCACTATCCTTTCTGCTGTTCTACCAGGGGCAGGACAAGTATATAACGGCAAGGCATGGAAAGTACCGCTGATATACGGGGGGCTGATTACCGACATTTATTTCATCAATTTCAACAATCGCCGTTACCAGATATTTAGAGAGGCACTTGCAGACTTTGACGATGGAAACACTACGGATTTCCCCAGCCTAAACAGAGATGGGTTAGTCCGCAATGTTAATTACTGGAGGAGTAACCGTGATCTTTGCTACCTGGTGCTAGTAGGGATATATGCCTTAAACATAATAGATGCCAACGTAGATGCCCACCTATCGGGATTTGATGTTTCTGACGACATTGCATTAAAATTTGAACCTCATTATGAAAGATTTTCATCGAACAATACTTCTGTGGGACTTTCAGTAAAACTTTACTTTTAAACATGAACATATTACTTCTTGGCTACGGAAAAATGGGGCAGCTGATCGGACAGCTGTCAGAATCCCGAGGCCACCATCTAATCGGGAAAATCAATATTGACAACCGCCATGAACTGGATCAGCTAGACACTTCTACCATAGATGTCGCCATAGAATTCAGCCAGCCTGAAGCCGCAGTGGATAATATAAAGTGGGCGATTGAACACGGCATCCCCGTCGTCTCAGGAACTACCGGATGGCTAACCCAAAAACCTGAGATCGAAGAACTGGCGCGCAGCAAAAACGGAGCGTTTTTCTATGCCTCCAACTACAGCATAGGAGTCAATATCTTCTTTAAAGTCAATGAGTTTTTGGCCAAACTGATGAACGAAACCAGTGGGTACAAGAGCTCAGTAGAAGAAATCCACCATACCGCCAAATTGGATGCGCCTTCCGGCACGGCAATCACTTTGGCCGAAGGCATCATCAAAAACATAAGTAATCTAAACTCCTGGGAGCTGTCCGAAGGGGCGAGCGGAAATGAACACTCACTGCCGATCACTGCCAAACGGATAGACCCAGCTCCCGGCACACATATCATCCGCTACTCATCTGAAATCGATGATATTGAGATCATCCATACAGCACACAGCCGGCAGGGCTTTGCTCTTGGCGCAATTTTGGTGGCTGAATGGATTAAAGAAAGGAAAGGCGTACTTTCCATGGATGATTTTCTATCTTTCTGAACTTAAAAACCAATCATGAGTAAGTCAACTAAAAAGAAATCAGTCGCACGGGAATGGGGTGATGCATTGATTTTTGCAGTAGTAGCAGCCAGTTTGATCCGATGGCTACTCTTAGAACCTTTCACTATCCCTACCGCCTCCATGGAAAAATCACTTTTAGTGGGAGATTTCCTTTTTGTAAGTAAGATGCACTATGGAACCAGGTTTCCTATGACACCGCTTCAGGTTCCCCTTACCCATCAGAAAGTCTGGGGGACGGAGATCCCTTCCTATTCTGATGCTATCCAGATTCCCTACTTCAGGTTTCCGGGGTTCTCAGATGTAGAGCGCAATGATGTGGTGGTTTTCAATTACCCTGTGGAATTCCAGTACCCTACTGACCTTAAAACCAATTACATCAAACGTGCGGTAGGTGTTCCTGGTGATGTGATCAAAATCAACGAGGGAAACCTCATTGTTAATGACCAGCCTGCAATGCAGCCGGAGGAGATGCAATATTCTTACGATGTCAAAACCAACAGGCCTTTAAATGTTGATTTCTTAAAAGAATATGGAATAAACCAAGACAGTTTCTATGTATTTACCGATGGTAGCTACATGGTCTCTGCCACTGACCAGATCATAGAACGTCTGAAAAGCTCTCCAGTGGTCACATCCGTGACCAAACGGATAGAAAAAAACGGAGGTAAATCGGAAATTTTCCCCGATGGGATGACACTGGGATGGACCCGGGACAACTACGGCCCGCTGAAGGTTCCCGGAGAAGGATGGACCATAGAGATGACCAATGAGAATGTCATGAAATATAGTTTCACCATAGAAAAATACGAAGGGCTGGATGATGTGCAGGTGAAAGAAGGGCAGCTTTTCATCGATGGACAGAAAGTGGACAGCTATACATTCAAACAGAATTATTATTTCATGATGGGTGATAACCGTCATGACTCATTGGATTCCCGCTATTGGGGCTTTGTCCCGGAGGATCATATAGTAGGCAAAGCCTGGTTCCTATGGCTTTCACTGGACAAATACGAGTCCATGTTCAGCAAGATCCGCTGGAGCAGAATATTCAGGGGAATCAATTGATCCCTTACTTAAGAGGCTGTCTCACAATTCATAATGTCACATTGAGCGAAGTCGAAATGGGCTTAATTAGCACATAAAAGGCTTCGACTTCGCCCAGCCTGGCAAGAAAACATAATTATGTGACCGCCTCTTTTTTTCGCAAATCGACTTACTAGTTTTCACTCTACCACACGATAGGCTCTATGCCATGGGTTTCCAGATATTCATTTGCCTTGGAGAAGTGTTTACTGCCAAAAAAGCCACGATAGGAAGAAAGTGGACTAGGGTGCGGGGCTTTTAAAACCAGATGTTTACGAGTATCGATCAATACGGATTTCTTCTGGGCATAGGATCCCCATAGCAAGAAAACGACATGCTCCCGCCGCTCACTGATAGTTTTGATCACCTCATCTGTAAATTCCTCCCAGCCTCTTTTCTGATGGGAGCCGGCTTGGTGAGCACGTACTGTAAGTGTGGCGTTCAGCAGAAACACCCCTTGATCTGCCCATTGCGTAAGATCCCCGCTCGCTGGCAGGGGTTTTCCCACATCAGACTGCACCTCTTTGAAAATATTCACAAGACTGGGCGGAAAAGGCACTCCTGGCTTAACTGAAAATGAGAGCCCATGGGCCTGCCCGGGACCATGGTAAGGATCCTGGCCCAGAATCACCACCTTCACATTTTGTAAGGGGCAGTGGTTAAACGCATTAAAGATTTCTTTACCTGGAGGGTAAACCTTTGTGCTGGCATACTCGTCTTTCACAAAAGCCACCAGGTTTTTGAAAAACTCCTGTCCAAACAAATGATCTAACGCATCATGCCAGCTTGGTTCAATTTTGACTTGCATAAGGATATTTACATTCAGATATTAAATGGTATATTTACGGGCTTTTAAAACACTATGTCTATGGTAGTTGCAGTTACTTCTGGTATTCAGGTAAGCGTGGAAGTCACATATCAAGCAGAATTCTCAAGTCCACATCAGCACCATTTTGTATTTACCTACAAGGTAACGATTGAAAACAAAAGCAACCAAACCGTGCAGCTATTAAGGAGAAGATGGGAAATCTCTGACGCGGCAGAGCTGAAAAGAACCGTCGAAGGAGACGGGGTAGTAGGCCAACAACCAATCTTGGAGCCAGGAGAATCCCACAGTTATGTCTCTGGATGTAATCTAAAATCCGGTTTGGGAAAAATGACAGGAGCATATTACATGGAAAAACTTTTTGACGGGGCTAAGTTTGAAGTGATTATTCCTGAATTCCAGATGATCGCCAATTATCTTCATAACTGAATTGCACAATAATGCCTACTCCCTGCTTTCCTATATAAAGTATTGGCTCATTAAAGAGGACAAGTACTCACTTCAGTCGCCATTTCTCTTCACACTTTACCAAAATCTCTTCCGTTTCTTACATGCCCGTAAAGATGAGGATCAGGATATTGAGATGTTCAGAAATCAGCTGCTTTCCTGCACTAAAAGTATTGAGGTGAAAGACCACGGTGCCGGGTCTAAAACTGTCAACACCCCAAAGCGAGCTGTGGCGGATATCACCAAGTACAGTACCAGCAATAGGAAATACGCCCAACTCTACCAGTATTTTGCCACACTCACCCCAGCCCATACCGTATTGGAACTTGGTACCTGTATGGGCATTTGCAGCAGATACCTTTCGAAGGTGACGCATGGCCAAGTCTATACTTTCGAGGGCTCCCCGGAAATAGCCAGAGTAGCAAAGCCTGGGCAAGGATACGATAACGTACATGTGGTCGTGGGTGAGCTTAGTGATAAGTTGCCACCCCTCCTGTCAACCCTAGGAAAGATTGACTTCGCATTAATCGACGCCACTCATACCTATGAGGCCACCCTGAGATATTTCGAGCAGCTTCTACCACAAACCCATCCAAAAACCATTATTGCCATTGGGGATATCCACTGGTCAAGGGAAATGGAGCAGGCTTGGGAAGCAATAAAAAACAAACCGCAAGTACAACTTAGTCTGGACTTCTATGAATGTGGAATTGTGTTCTTTGAGTACCCGGGAGCCAAAGCTGAATATGTACTGGATTTTTGAATTTTTTAAAAGCTTAAGTACTTCATATCCTAATCCCACATCTGGAACAGAACTGAAGTATCCCGTTTTACAATTTGGTCTAAATATTGCACCAAGGGAATCAGGGCAACCCCGATATCCCAACCTGTTTTGCCTGAAGAATATCTTTCGGACCAATAATTAGTCTAAAAAAGTCATAAAACGCCTAATTTAAATGAATACTGAATTTGAAAATAACTCGACTCAAAAGAAAGACCAGGGCAAAAACATCATCATCATTGTTTTGGTTCTTTTGGTTATTATCAGCGGGATCAAACTATACACCGATTATGTTGACCGGACTAAGAAAACAGAAGAAATCCTATTGCTTTCCACTGAAAACAATGACCTGAACAAACGACTGGACTCTGTCGCATATCAGCTTGATCTACGGATACAGGAAATAGAAAAATTGGGCGGAGATGTAAAATCGCTCGAAGAAGTGAGAGATCAACTGATATCCGAACGAAACACCTCCAGGCAAAGAAGTGCCTCGGAAATCGCTTCCTTAAACGCAAAAATCAAAAACTACAATTCTATGATTGTAGAGAAGGATCAGGAAATCCTGGAACTTCGGGCGATGAACCAGCAGCTTTTCACTGAAAATCAGGACTTAAAAACCACTCAAGCCGAAATAGAGGAAGAGGTAGCCCAACTGAACATCCAAAAGGAAGATCTACAGGCAAAGGTCAATGTGGCCTCCATGCTGAAGGCGGAGAACATAGAAATAGCGGCAGTCAATTCCAGGGGAAAAGAACGGGTGGAAACAACCAAAGATTTTAAAAACAGACAAATCGAGCGAATAAAGGTTAGCTTCAATCTTGCCGACAACAAAGTAGCTGACAAGGGGCCGAGGAACATCTATGTACAGGTACTAGCCCCGAATTCCCAACCTATTTTCGATGTCGCCAAAGGATCCGGGACGTTTATGGTAGATGGTGCAGAACAATTCTACACCGTAAAGCAGGACATCATTTTCGACAATACAGAACAGGAATTGACCTTCTTCTACGAAAAAGGCTCTGATTATGTATCCGGAAACCATCAGGTGAAAATTTTCGTGGATAATTACGAAATCGGATCAAAGTCCTTTTCGATAAAATAATCAAGTCTGGATTCCCCAAATATGATTATTGCGCATCAAGCCAGTAGTCATGTATTCTCTCAGCACGGATTCCTGCCGACACACTGGACGGACAGGGACCGGGCTTCCATTTAGACAGGCAATAGGACATCATCTATTTCTTGACCCAAACATCAACGGATCACTTGGTGGTAGCTACTCTCTGCACATTACAGGTTTGACCAATCATTTGCATTGCCTAAGAAGGGAATGTCAAGGATCTGCTTTTTTGATTTATTTTTGCCTTTACCTTTGTTGGGTTTTAGCTACCCATTTGGAATACAGGAGTATTTCCCGTACTTTTGCAACCTGTTTATTAAATTCCTTAAACACATTAAAAAATGTTCCAAAGAAATTACGAGACGGTATTCATTTTAACTCCCGTTTTATCTGATGTTCAGATGAAGGATACTGTCGACAAGTTTGTGAACTTGTTAAAAGAACTGGGGGCAGACGTTATTAATGTGGAAAATTGGGGTCTTAAAAAAATGGCTTATGCCATTGAGAAGAAGACAACAGGATTCTACGTTATGGTTGAATTCAAGGCCGATCCTACGCTCATCCGCAAATTCGAAGTAGAATTCAGAAGAGATGAGAAAGTGATGAGATTCTTGACTACTGTTTTGGACAAGCATTCTATTGCCTATGCCGAAAGAAGAAGAAAAGGAGAGTTTAACAAAAAAGTTGAAGCTAAGGAGGAAGCCACCAAATGACACTAGTAAACGAGCCAATCAACAGAGGCGAAATCAGAAAAAAGTATTGCCGATTCAAGAAGCACGGCATCAAGTACATTGACTACAAGGATCCTAATTTCTTGTTGAAATTTGTCAATGAGCAAGGTAAAATCCTTCCTAGGAGACTTACCGGAAACTCTGCTAAATTTCAGAGAAAAGTGGCTCAGGCCATCAAAAAAGCAAGACATTTGGCGTTGTTGCCATTCGTAACCGATGGGTTGAAATAATCGTCCAATCACAAAAGATCATTACAAATGGAAATCATACTAAAAACAGACATCAAAGGTCTTGGTTATAAGAATGACTTGGTAGATGTAAAGCCAGGATATGGACGGAACTATCTGATCCCTCAGGGTTTTGCCGTACTGGCAACTGGTTCTAACAAGAAAATTCTTGCTGAGAACATCAAGCAAGCTGCCCATAAAGCAGAAAAGATCAAAACTGAAGCTCAGAATATCGCCGAAAAGCTTGAGGTTCTTACATTGGAGATCAAAGCGAAGATCGGTGAATCAGGTAAAATCTTCGGTAAAGTCACTACCCTTCAGATCGCCGATGCGTTGGCGGCCCAAGGTATAGATATCGACAGAAAGAAAATCTCCATCAATACGCCAGTAGATGGCGCAGGAGAATTCGAAGCAGAGGTCGATCTTCACAGAGAAGTGAAAACCAACGTAAAATTCAACGTCTCAGGAGAATAAGTAATCCTCCTGGATCTAATAAAAACAAAACCCCGGAAACCCGGGGTTTTTTTTACGCTTTATTCAGGGCTTTTTCAAAGCTTTCTACCAACTTCTTGGAAACGGCCTTTTCGTTTTTCTTTCTGGCCTCTTTAAAAACCGCAAGAGCCTGCTCACCCTTCTCTAAAACCCCTACCGGGTTGTGGTCATTCTGAAAACTAGCCCAGCACCAAGTCAGCTCAGCTGCCAGTGTTTCCGACTTCAGTTTTGTTAATTTCTGTACCACCTCGGGCACTGTTTTTTCTAATTTCTCAACTTGCATGGTAAATAATGGTTTGATAGTTTGATCACTTCCTATAAAAATGATTAATCATTTCCAAATACGCAACACAATCACGTCAATATTAACAATATCACAATATTAAAGCTGAGGTTTGCTGATTTCACAAAACCAGCCTAGGCTTTCCCAGAATCAAATCCCATCCCTTATTTACCCCAGGCAACTGACCTGATCCAGACCCAATATTTTCAACTGATTAAAAGGCAATTAGGCAGAAACTTGAAAAATGTTTTGGCTCCAACTTGGAAAAAAAGAAGCAAGAACCTACCTTTGTGACACTTTAAAGGAGAGGAGTTCCATCTCTCTTAAACTGGCTCATGGTGTAACTGGCAACACGTCTGATTTTGGTTCAGAAGAGTCCAGGTTCGAGCCCTGGTGAGCCAACAAAGGCTCTTGATTTCAACATCAAGGGCTTTTTTTATGCCTATTGACGTTTGCGGATTAGTCTGGACCAGTCCTAAAAGGGATCAGTCCTAAAAGTTGGGGGAATTGACTGAATCGATTTTCTTTGTTGAAAAAAAGAATTGGAAGAAAAGGATTACCTCAGCTTGCTTTTGCCGCATGGCCTGCTTGAATTTTTCAAGGTTAC
>NZ_JAJUWR010000023.1 GCF_021390545.1 Algoriphagus sp. AGSA1
ATGCAAACGCTCCACTGGCGCTTGTGCACATCAATACCAATGAATAACTTAGGAGAAACTTCGGTGTCCATGATATATTCTTTTTGGTTCTGTCCTTAAAACGAACCAGATTATATCATGGGAACTATTGGACCAAACATTTCAAACCTTTTCGGGCAGTTATTTTAATGTTAGTAGGTGGAGTGGGTGCAATAATCGCTGAGGTATGGCACAGTTCCAGAGGGGATTGGACTTATGCTGAGAGTATGCCTCTAATACCTTGGGTGGAGGTGGGGATTTCACCAGTACTTCAATTCACCATTCTTCCTCTTTTGATTTTCATTATAAGTCGGCTTTTATTACCAAAAAATGAGTTATGAACGGAAGCCAGGACCGAAGGCAGTTCTTGTCTTAGTCCTTCTGGATATTCCTTTCTGTATTTTTCTCAGGAGATTACTCCTGAAGTAGAGGTAAATTAATTGATCCAAGGTATTCAGCTTTAAAAAACACAACTAATATGCAAGATAATCAGCAACATAGTAACCCAGACAAATCACTTTCAACCAATGGCCAATATTATTGCCCCATGCTTTGCGAGGGCGATAAAAAATATAATCAGCCGGGTGATTGCCCCGTCTGCGGTATGGATCTGGTGAAAGAACATAAAGCCTCAGATAAAATTGCTACTGAATACACCTGCCCCATGCATCCTGAAATTATTCAGAATGCACCCGGCAGTTGCCCAATATGCGGTATGGACCTTGAACCGGTGGATGTTACAAAAGAAGATCAGGAGGATGAAAAAGAGGCACTTAAAAAGCTATCACGGAAATTCTGGATTGCTACTATCTTTACAGTACCTGTGCTTTTTCTTTCCATGGCACAATATGTTGGAGTTGATATTTCCCTTTTCATTGATGAGAAAACCAACGGTTGGATCCAATTTATCCTCTCCACTCCGGTAGTTTTTTATTCATGCTGGGAGTTTTTCAAAAGGGGGTATCGGTCAATAGTTAACAGATCCCCAAATATGTGGACATTGATCTCAATAGGTACAGGGGCTGCCTATATCTTTAGCATAATTGGCTTATTGTTCCCTGAGCTTTTTCCTGCTCAGTTTAAAACTGAGGAGGGCACTGTACATTTATATTTTGAAGTAGCCACTGTGATCCTTACTCTGATATTATTAGGACAACTGATGGAACTAAGGGCACGAGGACAAACAAATTCAGCCATTAGGGAATTGCTCAACCTGGTTCCACCGGAAGCAACTGTTATTCGGGATGGGCAGGAACAAGTAATTCCGCTGGAAGAGGTTCTTATGGAAGATATTATCAAGATCAAACCTGGGGAAAAGATTCCTGTAGATGGAGAAATAACAAGTGGAAAAAGCAGCATTGATGAGTCTATGATCACTGGTGAGCCAATGCCTGTTGAGAAAGCCGAAGGTGATCCTGTGATTGGAGGTACAATAAATGAAACCGGAACTTTTAAGATGAAGGCTCTTAAAGTTGGGAGCGATACCTTACTCTCACAGATTATTGACATGGTAAATAAAGCAAGCCGCACAAAAGCGCCAATACAAAATATGGCTGATAAAGTGTCAGGTTATTTTGTGCCAATAGTCATAGTTATTGCCATTATTTCTTTTGCTGTATGGGCAGTATGGGGCCCCGAACCTTCCCTTGTTTATGCTTTTACCACTGCTGTTACGGTTTTAATTATTGCCTGTCCGTGTGCTCTTGGATTAGCTACACCAATGTCCATTATGGTTGGAACGGGAAAAGGTGCCAAGCAAGGTGTATTGGTAAAAGATGCCAAGGCTATTGAGGAAATGCATAAAATCGATACACTGGTTATTGATAAAACCGGAACGATTACGGAAGGGAAGCCTGTCCTGCAACAGGTAAAAGCTATAAATAATACCTATTCTGAGGAAGAAATACTTGCCTTGGTGGCTTCTCTTGAAAATAATAGTGAGCACCCCCTTGCACACGCTATTGTTAAAGGTGCGGAGGCTAAAGGAATTAAACCTGAACCAGTTGATGATTTTGAGTCCATAACCGGCAAAGGGATCATGGGCAGAATTAATAATAAAAAAGTTGCTATAGGAAATATAAAGCTATTAGAGCAATTCAGTCTAAAGTTGAAACCTAAATTTGTTGATTATGTTAAAAAGCGACAAATGGAGGGTCAAACTGTAATGTTTGTCGTTATAGAAAATGAAGTAGCTGGTTTTATTAGTGTAGCAGATCCAATCAAAGAATCTTCAGCAAAGGCTATTCGGAACTTGCAGGACCAGGGGCTGGAAGTGATTATGCTTACCGGTGATAATAAAAATACGGCTAAGACAGTGGCCGATAAATTAGGATTGGACGGTTTTGAAGCCGACCTGTTGCCTGAAGACAAATATGAAAAAGTGAAAGCCCTGCAGCAGCAAGGCAAAAAAGTAGCCATGGCCGGTGATGGCATTAATGATGCTCCGGCCCTGGCACAAGCTGATGTGGGTATCGCCATGGGAACGGGTACCGATGTAGCTATAGAAAGTGCAAGCCTCACTTTAGTAAAGGGTGAGTTGGACGGAATAGTAAGGGCAAGGAAGTTGAGTACGGATGTAATGCGTAACATTCAACAAAACCTCTTCTTCGCTTTTATCTATAACACAATTGGTGTCCCTATAGCAGCAGGTGTCCTGTTTCCATTTTTTGGATTGCTTTTAAGCCCGATGCTGGCCGCAGCAGCCATGAGCCTGAGCTCCGTGAGTGTGATTGGGAATAGTTTGAGGTTGAGGTGATTGTCAGCCTATAAAAAATATCAACTAAACACTTGTTCAGATAGAGGCTCATTTTATTCATCAATCAGGAGTTTGAGAGATTAATCAACTCATGATTCCACTTTGCAATACCCTTGCATTGTATAATTACGTATTTTTGCAAAAATGAAAATCGTGTGCTACATATTAAGCATTTATTTGATTTTTGCTATAGGGATAGCATGCCCGGATACTGTGCCTATTGACAATAATATTGATAATATTTCTGTCGTTAATAGCAATAATACAACTCACGATCAAGAGGGACCCTATGGTTCTGATGATTGCCCTCCGCTATGTGTTTGTCATTGTTGCCATATGCACGTTGTTTTGTCATATCCAATAGAATTTAAACATCCCGAAAAATTACCTGTTTTATATTCTGCCTATTTTCAGGATTTCAGAAGCATTGAAATCTCCGAATTTCTCAAGCCCCCAAGATCATAATCCTTCCTGCCTGATAGGATAAATATGCACTGTCATTAAAGTCCACTTTTATCAGGACTGACCAGGCATTTTACTTACCACTCAGACATTTTCTTTAATGAGCCTTTAACCTTCAAAGGTATCCTTTCATTGTGTTCAATCTTATTCAGAAAGTTGAAAAAATTGAATAAAAACAAGATAAAAAAAAGGAAAAAGAGAGGGAAGAAAATCACGGTCAAAATTCTACTGAAATGGTTTTTCATTGTGCTGATTAGTGCAATTATCATTTTAGCAACGATTGCCAGGCTTCTTCACTTCTTTATTTTCCATGTCAAATAATTAATAATCGTATGATCAATAAAATAATTTCTTTTTCGATAAAGAATAAATTCATCGTGGGCCTGCTCACGCTGGCGCTCATTGGGGTCGGGATATACTCCATGTCCACCGTCAATCTGGGCTCTGTACCCGACATTACCAATAATCAAGTGCAGGTAATTACTGTATCAGAAAACCTGGCCACTGAGGATATCGAACAGTTTGTTACTTACCCTGTAGAGTTGGCCATGGGCAACCTGCCGGGAGTAGATGAAATCCGTTCTGTTTCGAGGTTCGGCCTCTCTGTCGTTACCATTGTTTTTGAAGACGATATGGGTACCTATCTGCCCCGCCAACTGGTACAGGAAAAACTAATCGAATTAAAAGAGACCATACCGGAGAAATTTGGAAGCCCATCAATGGGTCCCATTTCCACTGGTTTAGGCCAAATCTATGAATACACCATTGAACCACAAGAGGGTTATGACTCGATGTATTCACCTATGGAGTTGCGCACGATTCAAGAATGGATTGTAAAACGGCAATTAACTTTGCTTGAAGGTGTGGTTGAGGTGAATTCTTTCGGTGGCTATATTAAGCAATATGAAGTGGCCATTAACCCGGATAAACTCAATGCACAGAATGTGAGCATCTCTCAAGTATATGAGGCTCTGGCCAGAAACAATGTTAATACCGGTGGGGCTTACATTGAGAAGAACAGGATGTCTAATTTCATCCGTGGAGAAGGCTTGGTGCGCTCTCTGGATGATATCCGAAAAATCGTCATAAAAACAGAAAATGGGATCCCGGTTACGGTAGGTGATGTAGCCTCTAAAGTACACTTCGGCAGCCAGGTGCGATATGGGGCTTTCACACAGGATGGAAAAGAAGCTGTTGGCGGCATTATTATGATGCTAAAAGGCTCCAATCCCAATGCAGTCATTCAGAATGTAAAAGAGCGTATGGAAGAGATAGAAAAATCTCTTCCGGAGGGATTAGCGATCAATACGATAATTGATCGTAGTGATTTAATTTCCAGGACTACCGATACTGTAAAAACCAATCTTATAGAAGGGGCGCTGATTGTCATTTTCGCCCTGGTGATTCTGTTGGGTAGCCTTCGTGGCGGTATTATCACTGCGACTACCATTCCGCTTTCCCTACTGTTTGCCTTCATTTTAATGAAGCAGTTCAATGTGTGGGCCAACCTGATGAGCCTTGGGGCCATTGATTTTGGGATCATCATTGACGGGGCGGTGATCATTATAGAGGGCACAGTGTATGAAATCCAAAAGCGCATCCGGTCAGGGAAAATCAAATTCAACCAGGGCGTAATGGATGAGGTTGCTTATGATGCGGGCAGTACAATGATGAGTTCGGCCTTTTTCGGACAGATTATCATCCTCATTGTATTTACCCCCATCTTATTCCTTACCGGGGTGGAAGGTAAGATGTTTCAGCCGATGGCCTATACATTTGGCTTTGCCATGATTGGTGCCATTTTCCTTTGTCTGACGTATGTACCGATGATGTCGGCCTTGTTTATGAAACCTGTTCAAAACAAAAAGAACTGGTTTGGACGATTTGAACGCTGGCTGGAAAAGGTTAGTGATAAAATAATAGATGGCATTCAATGGGTTTATTTGCCTTTGCTAAAAGGTGCGCTGCGTTTTAAAGCAATTGTGATCACCGTAGCTATTGTGCTACTAGTAGCAGCCGGTTTCATTTTTTCACGTATGGGAGGGGAGTTTGTGCCACAGCTTGATGAAGGAGATATCGCGATGCAGGCACTCATCAGGCCCGGAAGTTCCCTAAGTGAGTCTAAAGAGGTATCAATCAAGATTGAGAACCTGTTGCTGGAAAGTTTTCCCGAAATAAAAACAGTAACTGCCAGAATTGGGGTGGCCGATATCCCTACGGACCCCATGCCGATGGATATAGCCGATATGTACCTCATATTGGAAAAAGATAAAGATAAATGGGTTTCAGTTGAAACCAAGGACGAGCTAATTGAGCAAATCAAGGAAAAGCTGGAAACCAATCTGACCGGGGTTAACCTGGTATTTACCCAGCCGGTAGAGCTGCGTTTTAATGAGTTGCTTGAAGGGGTACGGGAGGACATTGCCGTAAAACTCTATGGCGAAGACCTGGAAGTGCTTGCCGCAAAAGTGCAGGAAATGGCGGATATAATTTCTACCGTGCCAGGAGCCGGTGATGTAAACCCAGAACGTACATCAGGACTTCCCCAAATGACCGTTCGTTACAATCGGGATAAAATTGCCCAATATGGATTGGACATTCAAAAGATCAATGAGTATGTGAGTTCAGCCTTTGCAGGTGGTGTGGCCGGGGTGATTTTTGAAGGTGAAAAAAGATTTGATCTGGTCATCCGCTTTGATGAGGCGCACCGGAAAAGTATTGATGACCTGCGCACACTCTACATTGATCTACCCGATGGTACCCAAGTTCCGATAAAAGAAGTGGCCGACATTAGCTATGTGCCTGGCCCCATGCAAATCTCCAGAGACAACACGTATAGACGTACTTATGTGGGAGTCAATACAAGAGGTCGTGATGTGGAATCAGTCGTAAACGACATTCAGAAAAAACTGGATGCACAACTAGACTTGCCTCCGGGTTATTATATTTCCTACGGTGGGGAGTTTGAAAATCTGGAAAGGGCTAAAAGCAGATTAGCAATTGTTGTACCCATTGCTCTCTTTCTCATCTTTGTTCTGCTCTACTTCGCCCTGAAATCATTTTCTCAATCCATTATGATCTATATAGCTATTCCACTGGCAGCTATTGGGGGAGTATTTGCACTATGGGTTAGAGATATGCCATTTAGTATTTCAGCGGGAGTTGGTTTTATTGTGCTTTTTGGTGTAGCTGTCCTGAACGGTTTGGTATTGATCAACCGATTTAATTCCCTAAAAGAGGAAGGAGTCACCAGCATCAGAGACCGCATTTTTACAGGAACTAAAGAACGGATCAGGCCTATTATGCTTACCGCAACCACGGATATTCTTGGATTTATGCCCATGGCGTTTTCAGCATCTGCCGGAGCAGAAGTGCAGCGGCCTTTGGCTACTGTGGTAATTGGTGGTATGCTTACTGCCACCTTGCTTACGCTGGTAGTGCTCCCAGTGCTATACACTCTTGTAGAAGGAAGAAGTGACAGAAGAAAAAGCCTGAAAGCACCGAATGCTAATGTGATCATTGCCCTGATCGTTTGTGGTGGACTGGTTGGTTTACCGGCTGTGGCAAATGCACAGCAGCAGGGACAGGAGAAAGACAGCCTACCTACGATCACATTAGAACAGGCCAGAAAGCGGGCTGTAGAAAGTTATCCTAAAATTCAATCGGCACGTCTGGAAATTGAAAGCCAGCAGGCTCTCAAGAAAACAGCTTGGGACTTAGGGAATACCCAAATATTTACTGGTAAAGAGGAAGTGGGCAATGGATCGGATGGTGTCTACACACAATTTGGCATCCAGCAGCAGCAGATTGATGTGTTCGGTATAGCACCACGTTTGAAATTGCAAAAGGAACGGGTGGCATTGGCAGAAGCCGCTCTGGATTTGTCTGTAATAGAACTGGAAAGGGAAGTAAGTCAGGCCTGGGCGCAGGTATATGCTTCAAAGAATAATTACCAGGTGTATGAGCAGTTGGATTCGGTTTTTACCGATATTGAAAGAGCCGCACGAATCCGCTTAGAAACAGAAGCCACTTCCAAGCTGGAATATTTGGCTACTTCCAACCAGGCCAATCAGGTACAGATACAGAAGGAGCAGGCGTACAGAGATTATCTCAGCGCCTTGCAGCGGCTCAACCTTTGGTTTGCCAATGATACCCTCTTTACCGTGCCGGATATCCCGGCCACTCACTTGGATGAACCGCTGAATTATGTAGCCGATTCCCTAATGAACCATCCTATTTTGAATGTTTCAAAACAACAGGTAGATGTAGCGGATGCGACCATAAAAGAAAGGCGTTCGCAGTTTTTTCCACAGTTGCAAGGCCAATATGGACGACAACAAGTTGATGGGCAATCAGGATTTTATCAGTACCAAATTGGTATTCGGATCCCTTTGTTTTTTGGGCCTGAGCTTGGCAGAACACAATCGGCCAAAATACAGCGGGATATTGCAGGACAAAACCTGCGACAAAACCAGTTGGAGTTGAATGCAGCTTATCAGGAAATGAAAGAGCAGTATCTGAAATGGCTTTATTCATGGAACTACTACAGGGATGAAGCACTACCCCTGGCGCAGGAACAACGAGCCGGAGCTATTTTGGCTTATCGGGAAGGGGCCATTGACTATGTGACTTTTCTGCAAAACATCAGGGATGCCATTCGCATAGAGGTGGACTCATGGAATGCCTTCGGCAACTACCTGAATAGCCGCTATCAACTGGAATACTATTTAAAAACATCAAATTAAGCATTTAATAAAACCTGAATGGATAATCAGATTAAAAATATAAACACAATGAAAAAGCAAATCATATATATACTGGCATTGGTACTGATGGTATCGGTATTTACGGGCTGCGATAACAACTCGGCTGATAACTCAGGTGATGCCTCTCACGAAGAACACAGTGAGGGCGAGGCTGGGCACGAGGGTGAAGAAGGAACTAATGAAGAAGGGATGGCTGAGCTTCACCTTTCGGATCTCAAGTTTGAAAGTCTGGGCATTAAAATTGACACACTACCCATTCGCTCACTATCGGGCGTGGTAGAAGCAAATGGCCAGTTAGAAGTGCCACCTCAGCATGAAGCAACCGTTACAGCTATTCTGGGAGCCAATGTTACTTCCATCAAAGTGATAGAGGGAGACCAGGTTAGCAAAGGGCAGGTATTGGCCTATATTTCTCATCCCAACCTGACCAGGTTACAGACTGACTATGTAAGGGCTTATAGCCAATTACAGTTTCTGGAAAAAGAAAACCAGCGGCAGAAAAGGCTCTATGAAGAAGAGGTAGGTTCCGGAAAAACTTATCAGCAAATTCAGGCGGACTACCAGGCCATGAAAGGTGAGGTAAAAGGCTATGAAGCCCAATTGAAGCAGCTAAGCCTGAATGTGGAGAAGATACGGAGTGGGGAAATCTATGAGTACGTACCTGTAGTCAGTCCCATCTATGGATTCATACAAAAAGTCAAGGTTCAGATTGGTCAATATGTAGACCCTCAGACCGAGATGTTTATGATTGTCAATACCGACCACATTCATGCCGACCTGATGGTGTTTGAAAAGGATATCTATAAAGTAAAGGTAGGACAAAAAGTGTCCTTTACTGTGGAGTCTGTTCCGGGAAATACGCTGACTGCCAAAATTTATTCGGTAGGCAAACAATTTGAACAAAATCCGAAAGCGGTGCATGTGCACGCAGAGATAGACCAAAAAGAAGATTTTTTGATTCCGGGCATGTACATCAATGGTAAAATTAGAGCGGGGGACAATCAGGTTAAAGCCTTGCCGGAAAGTGCCATCATAGAAGAAGAAGGCAAGCCTTATATTTTTATGGCGGAAGCGCATGAAGAAGATGGCAAAACCGAATGGGCGTTTAAAGCCATAGAAGTACGAACAGGTATCACAGAAGACGGATGGGTAGAAATTAAATTGTTAGAGCCACTTCCTGAGGGCACAAAAGTAGCCTGGAACAACGCTTATTACCTAATTTCTGAAATGAAAAAAGGGGAGACTGGTGACGATGATTAAATTCTATTTGGCAATAAGTAGTTGGCACTAGGCAATTGGGCATGTGCTCATAGGATAATTACCAACTACCGTTTGCCCATTTTCAATTTTATTAAAGAATTAAAAATTAAAACGACTAAAAAGATGAAAGAAATAAAAGCATTTATAAAACCGAAAAGAGTGCAGGTAGTGGTAGAATCCCTGCGCGATGCAGGCTTTGAAAGTGTCACACTATCCAAAGGAGAAGGTACAGGAGCTCATAAAAATCCCGATGCATCTCCTTCTCTGGATTTTCATTTTACTGATAGCCCGATAGTAAAGCTGGAGTTGGTTTGTCAGAATGAAGAAGTGGAAAAAGCAGTACAATTAATATGCGGCAAGGCCAAAACACCAAAGCCGGGCGATGGGATCATTTACGTTTCTGAAATAGACGATGCGTATAGAATAAAGACCGGAAAGTCTATCAAAAGATTTGATATGAAGTGAAAAATTATGGAGTCTCCAATTGAAAAAATGCAGCAATTAGCCAGGGAACGGGGCGGGCTTTGCCTTTCGGATTTATATATCAATAGCAAGTCCAGGTTGTGGTGGCAATGTGCAAATGCCACCGATGGCAGGCGACCCCTTTTAGTGTAAAAATCAGGAAAAGCTGGTGTCCTGAGTGTGCTAACAACGTTCCGCATGGAATAGAGAAGATGCAATCCCTGGCTCATGCAAAGGGAGGTAAGTGCCTTTCAAAGGAATACATAAACTCCAAAATACCCCTGCGGTGGCACTGTAAAAACGGTCATCGTTTCCAGGCTACCGCTGATAGTGTGATTCAGGGGAGTTGGTGCCCGAAATGTAAATAAATGTTTAACCCTAAAACCTACAGTTATGATGTATGATTGGTATTTCGGAGGAATGCACTGGATCTGGTGGATCCTGTGGCTTATCCTCCTATTCTGGATATTCTTAATCCCATACCCTACGCCCGGACAAAACAGACGGAAGGATAAGGCTATGGAAGCCCTGAGAGAGCGATACGCCCGGGGCGAGATATCCGATGAGGAATTTGAACAAAAGAGGAAAGTCCTTCAGGATAGGAAGAAGTAGTTATAGAGCCACAGGTGTATCCCAAGCGAGGTGACACCTGTGGTTTATAAAAGGATATTATAAAATGAAAAAACGGAAAGTACGTGCTTATATACTTATTGGATTAGCCTTAGGACTATTTGTGATACAGCCCCTGGCTATTTCACTTCACATGTATGACATGCAGGGAGATAATGGCAACTGGTGGAAATACCTGCTTGCTTCATATCAGCAGGAAGTTAGTTCATGGGATTTAGATCAGGCCATCATCAAATTGCTATTCGGCTTACTGGGCATTGCCCTGGCACTGATGTTTATGGTCAGGCAAAAAATATTTCAGCTTACCACGAAAAGCAATAAGCTAGAGGAGATCAAGGAGTTGATTGGGGCAGGAGAAAACCAGCAAGTAGAATTCAAATCTACCTTGAGATGGGATTTGAGACAGTTTAAACCAAATAAGGCTTTGGAAGACGTAGTAGCCAAAACAATTGCCGGGTTTATGAATACACAAGGCGGACACCTTTTCATTGGTATTAACGATAATGGTAACTCATTAGGTTTACAGGAAGATTATGCGAGCCTGAAAAAACCGGGAAGAGATCGTTTTGTGCAGTATGTAATGCAACTGGTCTCCACCAAATTAGGGATAAATTATTGCGCTCTGGTAGGTATGTCTTTTTACCAAATAGAAGGGCTTGATGTTTGTCATCTTGAAATTAAACGTGCGCATTCTCCGGTCTATCTGCATCAGGACGACCGTTCACACTTTTATATCCGCACAGGAAATGGCACACGCGAACTGGATATCCCTGAGGCCCTCAACTATATCGAAGAAAATTTAAATAGCCGTTAATCATGAAAATTATATTTATTACCCTGCTATTTATTGCTCAAGCAAGGATTGCTGTAGGGCAATCCATGTACAGGACGACAGAGGGCCATATCGTGATGGTGTCAGAAATTAATAATGAACGGATAATTGCTGAAAGCCATAAGCTGTTTCTTATGATGGATTATAATACCAAAGAAATTTCAGGAAAGCTAGACCTAAAATCCATAGATACCGGTATTGGTTATTTAAATGAGGAAATTAGCAAAGCAGAAGATGAGGAAATGACGATCTCTTTTTCAGGTTTTATCCCTGTAGATGATTTTATAAGTCAGCCACATGCCCCTATTTCGTTTAACTGGCCTTTAAAAGTAGCGGCAGGCAAAAGAACATTTGAAATTGTTCTTTCGGGCAACCTGAAACACTTTAACGGAGGAGAGGCCATAGCCTGTATGCTAAGCGCTACCGGAGATGTTGACACAAACGAAATCGGCCTGAAATCAATTTTACCGGAAATAGGTAAAACACTAAAGATTCAGTTTACACAAGTAATACTTAGAAAAAACGAGTGATGAGCGTAATAAAAGATTTAGAAGAAAATCTATTACAGCACAAGATAAAACCCACAGCCATGCGCTTGTTGGTGCTGGAATACCTGCTGGATCGTGAGATAGCAGTAAGTCTTACTGATCTATACAAGGATTTTGTGAAATCAGACAGAACTACCATCTACAGAACGCTAAAAGCGTTTGAGGATAACGGATTGGTACACAGCATTGATGATGGTACCGGAGTGCCTAAGTATGCCTTGTGTGAAGAAGGTTGTAAGTGCGAAATTGAAAAAGATCTGCACCTGCACTTTCATTGCAGAAAATGTGGCGAAACCAAATGCCTTTACAGTTATAAAATAACTGAAATTATACTTCCGCCCAACTACCAGGCAGAAGAAGCCAACCTGATGGTAAAGGGTGTTTGTTCACAGTGTAGTGGCTAAAGGTATTCTTCAAAAGTAAAATCATTTTGAACTGTTTGCATTATGACAAAAAAGAAAAAAATAAATCTGAGAGATCTTAATAAAAAAATGGTATCTACCGGGAATCCTGCGAGTAAAATGAAGTTAGGAACGTATGTTCCGGCAATAGCCAGTTTTGCAATGCTGATAGTCGGTATCTCACTTGATTACTTTAATCTACTACCATTTTTTAAGGGGTGGGTTCGCCCTGTATGGTACGGCTTGGCCTATGCTCCCGTGGGCTTTCCTGTGATCAAAGAAGGCTGGGAAAGTATCAGGAAAGGTGATTTTTTCACTGAATTCTTCCTGATGTCCATTGCTACATTAGGAGCGTTTGCCATAGGTGAATACCCGGAAGGTGTAGCCGTGATGTTGTTTTATGCGGTAGGTGAACTCTTTCAAAATGCTGCAGTGAGACGGGCTAAAAGCAATATAAAGGCCTTACTTGATGTGCGGCCTAATATAGCTTTGGTATATCGGGACAATGATTTTGTAGAGGTAAACCCGGAAATGGTGCATATCGGGGAAAAGGTTCAGGTGCGAACAGGAGAAAAAATACCTTTGGACGGCATCCTTTTGTCTGAAAAGGCCAGCGTCAATACGGCAGCCATCACAGGGGAAAGTAAACCTGACACCATATATAAAGAAGATAAGGTTTTTGCGGGGAGTATTAACCTTGAAGGCGTAATCGAACTGGAAACGACCAAAGAATTTAACGACAGCTCCATTGCCCGGATTTTGGATATGGTACAAAATGCCACGGCAAGGAAATCAAAAACGGAGCTTTTTATCAGGAAGTTTGCCCGGATATATACCCCTATCGTGGTAATTCTTGCCATCTGCCTCACCGTTCTCCCCTACTTTTTTGTAGATAATTACGTATTCCAGGATTGGTTATACAGAGCGCTTATCTTCCTGGTAATCTCCTGTCCCTGTGCATTGGTAATTTCTATTCCACTGGGCTATTTCGGGGGCTTAGGTGCGGCCTCAAGAAACGGTATCCTGTTTAAGGGAGCCTCATTTCTTGATGCCATAACTAAAGTAAATACAGTGGTTATGGATAAAACAGGCACCGTTACCAAAGGGGTGTTTAAGATCAAAGAGATCAAACCAGTAGGTATTTCCGAAAATGAAATGATGTCCTATCTGTTGGCCCTGGAGGAGCAGTCCACCCACCCGATTGCCCGTGCCATAATGGAGTATGAATTAAATGGCCAGCATTATACAGCGTCTGATGTAAGCGAAATAGCAGGAAAGGGGTTAAAAGGTAAAGTCAATCATAAAACGGTTTTAGTAGGCAATAAAGCATTAATGACAACTCATGGCATTGATGTTCCGGAAGAGACTGATACCATCGTTGAATCTATCGTGATGATCGCCATTGATGATCTATTTTCCGGCTACGTTACCATTGCCGACCAATTGAAAGAAGATGCGGTAGAAGCTGTAAGGCAAATGCATGATGCCGGCATTAAGAAAATCATTATGCTGTCGGGCGACAAGCCATCAATTACCGAAAAAATTGGAAAAGAATTGGGCTTAGAACAAGCCAAAGGCGGTTTGTTACCGGAGGATAAGCTTCATGAAGTGGAGGAAATGAAGAAAGACCCATCAGTCAGCATTGCTTTTGTGGGTGACGGGATCAACGATGCACCCGTTTTGGCAGTCAGTGATGTGGGGATAGCCATGGGTGGGCTCGGAAGTGATGTGGCGATTGAAACGGCTGATGTGATCATCCAGACAGATCAGCCTTCAAAGATTGCAAGGGCTATAAAAATAGGTAGATCTACACGTAAGGTGGTCTGGCAGAATATTGCCCTGGCCTTCGGGGTAAAATTAATAATGATGATCCTGGGAGCCGTAGGGTTAGCATCTTTGTGGGAAGCCGTATTTGCAGATGTAGGTGTGGCCTTTCTGGCTATTTTGAATGCTATCAGAATCCAGAAAATGAAGTTTTAAACCAAATTGTGGTTTGTTTAACAGATAGCTAAATGTAATTAGAGAGGTTTTAAAGGACTAAATAGATGATAAGAAACTCATTATATACAATTTTTACAGTAGGTGTACTGCTCTGCATTTTTCCGCATAACGTAATGGCAAGCAAGGATGATAATAGCCTGCGAACCACCATTCATTTGCTGGACTATATTTCAAGAGATTTCACCGCAGCCGTGCAAAATGGCGAAGTAATAGACGAAGGCGAGTTTGCAGAAATGCAGGAATTCAGTGACAAAGTGTATTTGCTCATTGAAGAAAGTGATCTGCCGCAGGATAACAAGCTGCTTATTCTGTCACAGTTAAAAGAATTAGGAAAGCAAATAGAAAATAAATTTCCTCATAAAAGTATTTCAACCTTAGCCCAACAGGCCAGACGAGAAATTATCAAAACGACCGGTCTTAAAACGGCTCCTCTGATATGGCCTGATCTCAAAAACGGAAAAAGCTTATATGTACAGAATTGTACTTCCTGCCATGGAGTGAATGGATCGGGAGACGGTAGGTTGGCGGCAGGCTTAAAACCGGCTCCTACCAATTTTCTCAATGCTAACCTGATGCAGGAAATCTCGCCTTTTCAGGCATATAACACTATAAAACTGGGTGTGGAAGGCACTGCCATGCAAAGTTTTACCACCTTATCCGATAAAGAAATTTGGGATTTGGCATTTTATATAAAATCTCTCCGCTTTACAACTCAAGCTGACCAAAATACTGAGCTGCAACAGAAGTTTGATCTGGCAAACAATACAGTGAATTTGGAGGAGGTGGCTACCCTTTCAGATGTGGAATTACTTAAAAGTCTGAGGAATGATTATAGTGCTGATAATGAGCTGTTTCTAACGGCATTGAGAACTCAATTTCCCGGAGATAATGCACAAAAATATTCGCTTGATAAAGCAAGAAATTATTTAAAAAGTGCCTTACAAAATTATACTTTCGGCAGGTACTCCTATGCACGTGAAGATGCCCTGGTAGCTTACCTGGAAGGTATTGAGCCTTCGGAGGCAAGGCTAAAGGCCAATGCTCCCGCTTTTACAGCCAGCCTGGAGCAGCAAATGTTTAAGATCCGTGAGGTAATCGAAAATAAAGGTGATAAAGCACAAGTTGAGAAAGAAATTGACAATGGCCTTTCCATGCTGCGTCAGGCAGAGGAAATGATGCAGGACAAAAAACTTAATTATTGGCTGTCATTTGCATTGTCAGCTTCAATTATGTTGCGAGAGGGGCTGGAAGCATTTTTGATCCTGGCCCTCATTCTGGCCCTCATTCGTTCATCAGGACTAAAAAAGGCTATACCCTGGGTGCACGGAGGGTGGATAACCGCCATACTGTTAGGAGTGGCCGGATGGTTTTTCTCCGATTGGGTGATTGGTATAAGCGGTAAAAACCGGGAGATCATGGAAGGAATGATTTCGCTGGTGGCAGTGATCGTCCTGGCCTTGGTAGGATTCTGGTTGCATGACCACTCACATGCTAAAAATTGGAAAAAGTTTATCGAAGAAAAAATAGGCAAACAGCTAAAAAAAGACAAAATGTTCGGTATTGCTTTTTTCTCCTTTATGGTTGTGTTTCGTGAGGCCTTTGAATCCGTCTTGTTTTTACAGGCTATCAGCCTGGAAACGCAACCAGAGCATCAATCATCCATTGGTTTGGGTGTTCTGGCTGCTTTTGCATTAATCGCACTGTTTGCAATCCTGTTTGTAAGGTATTCAAAGAAGATACCTGTTCGGCAGTTGTTTCGATATTCCGCCTGGGTAATTGCCCTGCTAGCATTGATCCTGATCGGTAAGGGTGTCCATTCCATTCAGGAAGCTGGATGGCTATCCATTACCGGTTTTCCTGTATCGGTGAGTGTAGATTGGCTGGGGATATATCCCACTATTGAAACAGTAGCGGCACAAATCATCTTATTTGTCATCATGTTATTGCTCTATTATGGGAGTAACCGTAAAACCAGATTAAACCAACAGATTGAATCAAATGCTACTAAATAAAAGAATATCCATACATAAAGGCTCTACCCTGGTAGTTGTGTTTAATGCTTTGCGTTTGTTGGCTTATGAGAAGTGAGAAAATTGAATATGTAAAGTGTTGAAAGCTAAAAGGAGTTAGCAAAAAGTCTTAGGAAAAGCAACAGGTTGGGGTGCCTGAAAACTGAACCCTAACGGCTCAATGGTCAACTTTAATTTAAAAAACATACGAATATGGAAAAATTTGATGTAACTATAATAGGCTCTGGCCCTGGCGGGTATGTAAGCGCCATTCGATGTGCTCAATTAGGATTGAAAACGGCAATTATTGAAAGGTACAGCACGTTGGGAGGCACCTGCCTTAATGTGGGCTGTATCCCGTCAAAAGCCTGGTTGGAAGCCTCTGAGCATTATTTCAAACTCAAGCATCAATTTGAAAATTTTGGGATTGATGTAAAAGAAGCCAATGTCGATATCAAAAAAATGAACCAAAGGGTACAGGATGTGGTACAGGAAATCATCAATGGCGTTGACTATCTGATGAAAAAGAACAAAGTTACCGTATATGAAGGCCACGGCACCATCAAGGACAAAAACACGATTGAAATTAAGGGCGAAGATAAAAATGAAACCATAGCAACCGATAAAATAATCATTGCCACAGGGTCCAAACCCGCTTCACTGCCCAATATTAAAATCGATAAAAAAAGGATAATCTCTTCTACCGAGGCCCTTGCGCTACGGGAAATCCCCAAGCATTTAATGGTCGTTGGCGGTGGCGTTATCGGGGTTGAGATAGGTTCTGTTTTTGCCCGCCTGGGCTCTAAGGTGTCTATTGTGGAATATTTTGATAGCCTTATTGCCTCTATGGATGGCGCACTGGGACATCAACTGCACCGTTCCCTAAGAAAACAGGGAATTGAGTTTTATTTGGAACATAAGGTGACAAATGCAACAGCAACAGATAACAAAGTGGAATTGAAAGCGGAAAACCTTTCCGATAAAGAAGAAATATTGTTAGAAGGAGATTATTGCCTTATGGCCATTGGCCGAAAACCATACACCGCCAATTTGGGCCTTGAAAATATAGGAGTGGAAACCAACGAGAAAGGACAGATAAAGGTAGATGAAAACCTCGAAACCAGCGTACAGGGTGTATATGCCATAGGAGATGTGATCCGGGGAGCAATGCTTGCCCATAAAGCCAGTGAAGAAGGCGTATTTGTAGCCGAACGGATTGTTGGCCAAAAACCACATATCAATTATTCGCTCATCCCAAATATTGTGTACACCCAACCCGAGGTTGCAGGAGTAGGTTTGACAGAGGAAGAATTGAAAAAGGCCAATAAAAATATAAAAACAGGATCTTTTCCATTCAAGGCCAATGCAAGGGCAAAAATAAGTATGGATACCGATGGCTTTATCAAGGTAATTGCAGATAAGGAAACAGATGAGATATTGGGAGTGCACATGATAGGCCCACGCATCGCGGACAGTTATACCGAAGCGGTGGTGGCCATGGAGTTTAGGGCATCTGCCGAAGATGTTGCACGGATGTCGCACGGGCACCCCACATTTTCCGAAACCTTTAAGGAAGCTTGTTTAGCGGCAACAGAAGACAGGGCATTACATATTTAAGCCTTTCAATCCATGAAGCTTCCATATAAGTAGTGGTGTTTAATACGTTGCGATTGTTGCCTTGTAGGCTTATAAGAAGTAGTACTCAATATTTGAAATTAAATTATAGAATTAGCAAACTAAATTAAGACTGAAGATGACAAAACAAAATGTACTCTTGATCTTATTATTAACACTATTAAGTATTACCTCTTTTGCCCAAATTAAAGTAAGTGGAAAGGTGGTTGACAGTGAGGATAAACAACCACTTATTGGCTCTCAGATTATGGTGGAACCTCAGGGCGTTGGTACTGTAACCAATGAATCGGGATTTTTTGAGATCACACTTCCGGATGGCTCATATACAATTAAAATAAAATATTTGGGTTATGACGCAAAAACTTTTTCCGTCAATACTGACTCACCCGATTTGGGAGTAATAGCCCTGGTACGAGCCAGTACAACTTTGGATGAAGTCATCGTAAGTGCATCACCCAATAATTTTAAAGAGGAATTTAAAGGAAGCAATTTCAGAATAAGTCCGATTGCCCTGAAAAACATCAATCCACTGAGTGCGGAAGAAGTGCTGCGGATGGTACCCGGAGTGAACATTGTAGGTGATATGGGGCTTTCAAACCGCCCCAATATAAGTATCAGAGGGTCCTGGGGAAGGCGTTCTAAAAAGGTACTGTTGATGGAAGATGGAACACCATCCGCACCTGCTCCCTACATTGCACCGGGTGCTTATTACAACCCTGTGAGCGACCGGTTGACCGCCATCGAGGTGTACAAAGGTGCAGATATGCTGCGTTTTGGGCCAAATAATATGTATGGTGCCATTAATTACATTACCGCATTGCCGCCTCAAAAACCTGAATTACGAATGAAGTTGATTGGTGGTCAACGAAATTATCAAACAGGCTTATTGTCTTATGGCGGCACCTGGAACAATCTAGGGGCATTGGTCGAGGGCGTTTACAAAAAGTTTGATGGATTTACCGATAATTCATCGGTAGAAGTGCTGAATTTGAATGCGAAAATATATGCTAAACTTTCTGATAATCAATCCCTGTATTTCAAAGTGAGTGGCCAATTTGAGGATAATCAAGCTTCATTAAGTTCCCAAACACCATTTACCTTCGATACCGACCCAACCCAAAATCCCTTGGATGCTGACCAATTTACCATGAGGCGTTATGGGGTGGACATTATCCATAAATGGTTGCCTAATAGTAACCTGAGTTTCACCTCAAAAATTTATGCTACCGATTTTGAGCGGGATTGGTGGAGACAAATCACGGCAAAGGTCAAAGCATCAGAGGTAAGGAATTACGTTGGAGATGCGATTTTCAACGACCGTTACAGCTATTTGAATGGAAATACCTTGGGAGAAGAGGATTACGTTATTGTGGGCAGGGTGCTGAACGGTCGGGAAAGCACCACGGATAGTCGTTGGACATACACTGTTTCGGGATTAAAAGAAACGATGAATTATGATTGGCAAGCATTCGGTGAAAAACAACACCTGGAAGCAGCTATCAATTTGCACCGTGAAACCTTCAAAGACCGCTTTTTAGTGGCCGACAGCAGTAGGTGGGCAAGAAATGGAACCACCACAACAGATTTGTGGTACAGGTTATGGTCTTTCAACGGTTTTATCCGAAATGAATTTAATATCGGAAAATGGGGCATCACACCTATCCTTCGTTTGGAATACGTGGATATGTACCGACAAGATTTATTGGCTCTTGCCCAAAACCCGAACATAAACAGCACGGAAGAAGGTAGGGAGCCGAATGCTTACACGCAATTTTTACCGGGCCTTACAGTAGATTATCGCATTCAAGATGGGGAATTTTATGGAAGCATCTATCAGGGTATGATAGCCCCGTCCAAGGTATTCGGGTTTTTGGTGGAGCAGGACGGTGTTGTTACCAACCCGCTTGCAGGACAAAGCATCAACATTGAACCCGAATTGGCGTGGAACAGGGAAATCGGTTGGCGAGGAAATTTATGGGATAATCGCATTGACGGGCAACTGACCTACTTCAACAATACCAGCCGGAATTTCTATGCGGGAGGCCGAAATGAAGTATTTCAGGGATTAGGCAAAATTAATGTGCAAGGGTTGGAGGTTGCTCTTGGTGCGGAACTTTTCAATATAAACCAGCACCATATTCGTCTTTTCGGAAATATCAATGTGATGCAGTCGAAAGTGTTGGAAGGTAGATTGGTGGACAAAGATCTTTTTTCGCAAGTCATTCACAGTACCGCCACCCAAAACGAGTATATCGATAAAGTAAACGCCAACCGAAGTGCCTATGAGGTATATGTTTCGGACGGTTCGGGAGGTGAAGTATTACTTACTGATGAAACCATAGATCAAGCTGATTTTCAGAACATAACAAAAAGCGTTATCCGTTTTGGAGAGGACGGCATTTCAGATGCCGAAGCTCCTTACACACCCAAATGGAACGCGAGCATTGGTTTGAACTATGATTTCCAAAACCTATCCGTTGGAGTCAGTGGACATTTCGTAAGCGAGCAATTCACCGAGTTCCATAATTTTAGCAACGAGTCTGCCGATGGGGCAATCGGAAAGCTGCCTGCCTATCGTTCGATAGATGCCTACGTGAACTATGATTTTATTTTGGGTAAAAAACTGAGTATGACTGCCTTTGTTAACGGAAAGAATGTTACCAATGAAATTTACCGGGCCTCTCGCTTGAACCGTGCCACATCAGGGATATTCGGAGGTGGTTTCAGGCAAATTATTTTTGGTGTCAATTTGAGGATATGAGAAGATTGTCGGTATATAAAAAGGGTAGTGTATATAAAATAAGAAAAAATGATTATTTAAAGATATAAAGAATATGACAACTATTCCGAAAGACAAAAACATCGATAGCAGTTTGACGCTACTTCGTGACGGCTATGAATTTATACAGAAAAAGCGTAAAAAGCTTGGATCCAATATTTTTAGAACTCGCTTAATGTTAAAGAAAACGATCTGCATGAGTGGAAGAGAAGCCGCGGAGGTTTTCTACGATAATGAAAAGTTTCAGCGCAAAGGTGCTACTCCTAAAAGAGTGCAAAAAACATTATTCGGCCAAAAGGGGGTTCAGACATTGGATAATTCAGCACACAGACAAAGAAAAGAAATGTTTATGTCTTTGATGAAGCCGGATAGCCTTGAACAGTTCTTAGAGATCAAAAAAGGTTATTGGGAAACATACATTAGTAAATGGGAGAAAGAAGAGCAAATAATATTATTTAACGAAGTACAGGCGCTACTCTGTCGTGCAGTCTGTTCGTGGTCGGGAGTGCCGCTGCGAGAAGAAGAAGTGCAACAAAGAGCAAAGGATCTTGGGGCTATGGTAGATGCCTTTGGAGCCATCGGTCCAAGGCACTGGAGAGGAAAGCAGGCTCGGAAAAGAGCTGAAAAATGGATTGGTAACCTTATTAAAGAAATCCGTAACGGCAAAATTCAGGTAGAAAAGGGCACTGCCGCCCACTCAATTGCTTTTCACTGTGAGCTTGATGGTAAATTGTTGGACACAAAGGTTGCAGCAGTAGAGCTGCTCAATGTAGTAAGACCCACCGTAGCCATAGCAACCTACATTACTTTTACTGCTCTTGCTTTACATCAATATCCACAATACAAAAAAGAAATACAGACAGAGAAAGAGAATCTGACAGAAATGCTGGTACAGGAAGTACGAAGGTTTTATCCATTCACCCCAATGGTAGGCGCCATTGTGCGAAAAGAATTTGAATGGAAGGGATATACATTTAAGCGTGGCAGGCTGGTGTTGCTGGATATATATGGCATGCTTCACGATCCTGAATTATGGCAACATCCTCAGGAATTTAATCCTGAAAGATTTATAAACTGGGACGGCAATCCCTTTACCTTAATTCCGCAAGGTGGAGGAGAACATCTACACGGTCATCGGTGTGCGGGTGAATGGCTTACCATTGAATCGATGAAACAAGCTGTAGATTTTCTGACAAATCGGATGACTTATGAGGTACCCGATCAGGATTTGACATTCAGTTTATCGCGTATGCCCACGCTGCCACGCAGTGGTTTTATGATAAGTAAAATAAAAAAATTGCCATATGAATAAAATTAAAACCACGGTTTTATGGATGCTGTTTGATACCTGGAAGGCTAAGAAAGAAGGCTTAAAAGGAATAGAAACACGGCAAAGTAAACGTTTGGCTGATATTGTAGCCTTTGCTCGTGCAAACTCACCTTATTATCAGGAACTATATCAAGAGTTACCAAAGCAGATTGAAGATCCAACATGCTTGCCGGTTACAAGTAAAAAAGAGTTAATGGAGCATTTTAACGATTTCGTCACCGATCCAGAAGTAACCATTGAAAAAGCACAGGCATTTGTTGGTAATCCCGAATTCATTGGGGTGTATTTTTTAAACAAGTACACTGTCGCTACTACCTCCGGAACTACAGGAAAAAAGGGAATATTCCTTATTGATGAGAGGAGCTTTAAAGTAGTGGGCGCTCTTGCATTTCGCATGATGATTTCCTGGCTTGGTTTAGGCGACTTCATTCGTATTCTTGTTAACCGGGGCCGTTTGACGATGATAAACGCAATGGGTGGGCACTTTGCTTCCGCCATCGCTGCGGTACGGCTAAAAAAGAAGCGTGACAAAAGGTATCAGGTCCTTCCTGTGAACATGCCCATACCAGATATGGTTAAAAACCTCAACCAGTTCCAGCCCATAATACTTGCCCCCTATGCAAGTATGGGCCCGCTGCTGGCCAGTGAACAGGAAGCTGGACGGCTGCACATAAATCCTTCGCTAATCGTGCTCTCTGCAGAAGGGTTACCTGAAAAAGAGTACCAACGGATTTCAAGGGCATTAAATGCTAAAGTCTACGATAGTTATGCTGCTACGGAATGTCCTTTTATTAGCTACAGGTGCAGATATGGCTGGCTCCATGTAAATAGCGATTGGGTGATACTGGAACCTGTTGACGAGGATTATAAACCAACTCCTCCAGGGAAACAGTCATACACTGTACTTCTAACCAATCTTGCTAATAAAATACAGCCCATACTTCGCTATGACCTTGGAGATAGTATTTTACAAAAACCTGAACCCTGCAAATGTGGTAACCCGCTTCCTGCTATTCGTGTACAAGGCCGCTCTTCTGATGTGCTTACTTTTCCTGCGGATGGGGAAAAAGTATCTATTGCGCCTTTGGCATTCAGCACTGTAGCTGCACGCATTCCCGGGATTGATTTGTTCCAGCTTGTACAGACCTGTCCGACAAATCTTCGTATACGCCTGAAGCTTTCGGCTGGTGCAGAACCTGAGCGGATTTGGCAAACAATACTCGCAGAGCTAGCTGGTGTGCTAAAAGAGAATAGACTTGAAAACATCACCTTGGAGAAAGCTGAAGAACTGCCTGAACAGACATCCGGTGGTAAGGTTCGTGAGGTAATTCCATTAAAATAATAGACCAGTCATGAGCGATAATAACAACAACGAAGAAGACGAGATCCAGCTCGATGCTTCTAATAAAGCTGAAAGAAAAACATTAAAACAGGTTCTGGGAATCAATATGTTTCAGGTGGCACTGGCCGGTATTGTTGGCTTTATAGCAAATTCCACAGGGCTATTGGGTGCTGCACTTGACAATCTTGCTGACTCAGCCGTTTACCTTGTAAGCATTTACGCTGTGGGCAAAGGTGTTGTAGCTCAATCACGCGCTGCAAACCTTTCCGGTGTTCTTTTAATTGGGCTGGGTCTGCTTTTGTTGGGTGAAGTGATCAGGCGTTTTGTTACAGAAGCCGAACCAATTGGATGGGCCATGATCATCACGGCTATAGTAAATGCAGCAAGTAACCTGCTTGCCTTGCGCTTGCTGAAATCTCAAGGGGAAAGAGGCGTACACATGAAGGCCTCCATGGTATTTACCAGCAACGATATGCTGGTAAATTTAGGCATTGTATTGTCCGGTGTCGGGGTGATGGTGTTTAACTCCCCTCTTCCGGATTTGATCATCAGCCTTATTGTGGTTGGAGTGGTGCTACAGGGAGGATGGAAAATACTTAAACAGGCACAAAGTGCACGCAGGAAAGGTGTTGCAGCTTCGGAATACAATAATCAGAAGAAAAAGCATAGAGAATAAAAATTGAAAATCTGAAATACGATGATTCAAATACTCGAACAAACAAAAGGCAACATCATTGCGACAAAAGCCACAGGAAAATTAACGGAAGTTGATTACGATAAACTGTTGCCACTGTTCAACGATAAGCTGAAGCAATACCGGAAGATCCGTTGGTATTTTGAAATGGAAGATTTGACGGGTGCGAACTGAACGTTTTTTCGGAAGATTTAAAGTTTGATGCCAAACATGCCAATGACTTTGATAAAGTGGCCATGGTAGGCGAAAAAAAGTGGGAAGAAAAAATGTCTGACCTAATGGGTTTTTTCAGTTCAGGTGAAGTTAAATACTTTGATATTTCAGAAAAAGAAACTGCATTCAAGTGGATTAAAAAATAACAGCTAGGCAGTGGCAAAAAAAGATAACAATATCAGGACAGCCTTTTTCCTGAATCTAGCCTTTACCGTGCTAGAAGTCACAGGTGGTTTGATTTCAGGCAGTATCGCTATTTTAGCAGACTCACTCCATGATTTTGCTGACAGTCTTTCACTGGGTGCAGGCTGGTACTTCGAAAAGAAATCCAGGAAAGGAAGTACGGATAAATATTCTTATGGATATGCCCGGTTTTCTTTATTGGGAGCGATGATAAACGCGTTGACATTATTGCTCGGATCAATCTATATAGTTTATGCATCTGTTGAGCGAATAATAAATCCACAGAACCCTGATGCATATTGGATGCTTGGCATTTCATTTTTGGGTATAGCCTTAAATGGAATCGGTGTTTGGAAGTTGAAATCCGGTAAATCGATGAACAAACAGGTTATGATGATTCATCTTTTAGAGGATGCTCTTGGATGGGTTGCTGTTCTTGTTGGGAGCATTGTCATGTTGCTATTTGATGTTCCAATATTGGATCCTATTCTGGCCATTGTTATTAACCTTACTGTTCTTGTATTTGCTATGCATAAACTGGTACAGGCACTAAAAATACTGCTTCAAAAAGTTCCGAAGAACATCAATCTCCCTGAACTTCGTCAAAAAATACTTTGCTTGGACAAAGTTAAAGATGTAGAGCATTTACATATATGGTCGCTAACGGAGGAAAAAGCTGTGGTCACTGCACATGTTATAGTTTCAGACATTCGATTATTATCGGATTCAAGTGCTATAAAAGAGCAGATTCATGCAATTTTAAGCGATATAGATACCGAACATATCAACATTGATCTGAAGAGTTCTGATTGATAATATATATTTAAATCTTAAAAATCTTGCTGTCAAAAGATAAGCTAGTCAACATGCAAAAAACAATCTTTGAGATAACCAAAATGGACTGCCCTTCGGAGGAGAACCTTATCAGGATGAATTTGGACGGTATTTCCAGTATTGAAAATTTGGAATTTGATATCCCAAAACGGAAACTGACAGTTTTTCATCAAGGGGAAATTGAAGCCATCGAAAAGTCTGTTGTGGACTTAAATTTAGGAGGGAGGAAAATTTCCACCGAGCAGACTGACCAATCGGTCTTTAAAGAACACACTCACCAAAAAAAGTTACTATGGTCTGTCCTTGCAATAAATTTTGCGTTTTTTCTAATCGAAATGACCACAGGAATTATTTCCAAATCTATGGGGCTGGTTGCCGATAGCTTGGATATGCTTGCGGATAGCTTTGTGTATGGGATAAGTTTATTTGCAGTGGGGGGAACAATATATAGGAAAAAGCGGATTGCTAAATGGGCTGGATATTTTCAGATCATACTTGCGATCATCGGATTTGTAGAGGTATTAAGAAGATTTTTTGGAGTCGAGAAGCTTCCGGATTTTTCAACAATGATTATTGTCTCAATTCTTGCCCTCATGGCGAATGGAATTTGTCTTTATCTGTTGCAAAAATCGAAAAGCAAAGAAGAGGCTCATATGAAAGCAAGTATGATTTTTACTTCAAATGATGTGATTATTAATTTAGGTGTAATTGCCGCAGGCCTATTAGTTCATTGGCTAGAATCCAGTACGCCAGATCTGGTTATAGGAACAATTGTTTTTGTCTTGGTTGTTCAAGGGGCATTTAGAATTTTAAAAGTGAGCAAATAGAAAAACATGAAGTGATTTTATTCGAAATAACGGTAGGTAAGGATAATTTCAGACTAAGTAAAAATATTTGATTTTAGGATATTAACGTTGCAGAGTATTGGATTTTTAGAACAAAAGTAAAAATGTATTTAAGCATTTGCTTAAATAAGAAGTCTCCTTATTTTTGTATTCATGGATATCATTTCTTGTATTAGGCAACAAGCGGACGTTGAACAACTAAACCACTGCAAAAGCCGAGTTTTTGAGCTTCACGAATCCTTCGACTATTTATCAAAGGGACTTGAGCTGGCTGGGAATAAGGTCAGGTTGAAAATTCTTTTCCTGCTTTATGAAGAGAAACAACTATGTGTATGTGATTTGAGTGATATTCTAGGAATGACCATATCGGCAATTTCTCAACATCTCAGGAAACTCAAAAATCAGAAGGTCATCGAAGCTGAAAGACAAGCGCAAACTATTTTCTACTCCTTAGCTGAAGAGTATAAAATCCTGCTTAAACCGATATTCACATTAATTGAGGAAAATAAAGTTTTCGAAACTGTATGAAGAAAGATAATACACTAATCGGCGCAGGAGTTCTATCATCCTTTACGGCTTCCATATGTTGCATTACTCCTGTTTTTGCTCTTGTCGCGGGAACAAGCGGAATCGCATCCACTTTTTCCTGGCTTGAATCAGCAAGACCTTACTTTATTGCTTTTACAATTTTGACTCTTGGTTTTGCTTGGTATCAGATTTTGAAACCTAAAAGAGAAGCGGATTGCTATTGCGAAACGCGGACTAAACCGAAGTTGATTGAAACCAAAACATTTTTGGGTGTTTTGACAGCGTTTGCTATGCTCATGCTTGCCTTTCCAAGTTACTCGCAAATCTTCTACCCCAAGACAGGAAGCCAGACGGTACTGGTTGACAATGAAAATCTTCAGACCGTAGAGTTTTCTATCAATGGGATGACATGCGCAAGTTGTGAAGAATATGTAAACCATGAAGTGAATAAACTTTCTGGAATAATCAGCTCGACCACATCATATGATAACGGCAATGCTGTTATACAGTTTGACAGCTTAAAAACGAATGCTTCTGAAATTGAAACAGCAATAAATAAAACAGGATACAAAGTAACAGAAAGAAAGGAAAAGTAATTAGCATGAATGTCCTACTAAAATCAATAATCACCTGCCCTGAGTGCGGAAATCAGAAAGAAGAAACCATGCCGACAGAGGCCTGTCAATTCTTTTATGACTGTGAGAATTGTAAAATGGTATTGAAACCTAAGAAGGGAGATTGCTGTGTTTATTGCTCCTATGGAACAGTGCCTTGTCCTCCTATTCAAGAGCACAAGCCTTGTTGTTCTTAAACATTGAAAAAAATTAAATATTGACAGCCCTTATTTATCTTCAAAGAGTAACATCTGGTTTTACTAGTTTTTCAATTCATTAAGGTTTGCAATTCTAAATCATTTTTAGCAAAGTATTGGATTCATACTAGGCTATACTTTGGAATTTTTGTAAATTTACCTCGTTCTTGAGAACAAGTTCTTTTAATACAAGAAGTAAGCAGGAAGCTTTAAGCTATTGTAATATCCTGATTTACAACGAATTGTGTTTTGTTTTCGTTATAAATTATTGGATTGCGTCAATCGTGTAGTTCTGTGAAAATCTAATTTGTAATTAACTGATTATCAATTATATAGTAGCTAGGTTCATTCCCCTTCCTCTCTGCAAATAAGGCCAACTTTAGCAATAAGGTTGGCTTTTTTCATTTCGGTGTGATCTATTACTTATGGTGAGGAAGGGACGAGAACCCTAGGTTTGAAATCGACCGCAGGGAGATTCGCGAGGGACAGTGCGGCATGGCAGCGTGTATGAGCAATCCCTTCCTCTCTGCAAATAAGGCTAACTTTAGCAATAAGGTTGGCTTTTTTTATTTCGGTGTGATCTATTACTTATGGTGAGGAAGGGATGAGAACCCTCGGGTTTGAAATCGACTTATCAAGTTCTGACTTCGGAGGGGATGCTGACCATTCTAACTAGGGAGATGCATTGTGTAAGAAGAGCCGTACGAATTCATAGGTTCAGAAGTTGGATTCCACTATACCTATTCGACTACCTGCTGGGATTTTGTCTGTTGGTGTTATTTGTTAGCCGTAATTTTCTTTTTATGGTTTTGCCCCCAATCGGCTAATGCACCAACAACGTCCTTGAGTGTAGTTGCGTAGTCTGTGGCGATGTATTCTACAATAACAGGGATTTGGTCCGCTTGCACCTCTCTTTTTACCAAACCGTTTATCTCCAATTGCTTCAATTCGTTTGACAGCACTCTTGCCGAAATGCCTTTGATTGTTCGTTGCAATTCGTTGAACCGTGTATGTCCGCCCAAAACGGCAATCATTACCCTTATTTTCCACCTGCCACCCAAGACATACAAAGCGTCCTCAACTGCGTTGATGTGTTTAGTGCATTGCACCTCTGAAAAGACTGTTTTCTGGTTCATATCTCTCAAACTAACCTAAATGTTACTACTAACCTTTTGTTTACTACTAATTATTTGTTAGCTAATGTAGCTAATTTTGTGTCAGGAACAACAAAAAAATCAGAACGATGAGCAAAAGAATATTACACATTATTACAAGCCCACAAGGTGAGGTTTCGATCAGTAGAAAGCTGGGTAAAGAGATTATTGAAAAAATACAAGCAAAATATCCTGGCAGTATCGTTAAAGAAAGAGATTTGGCAAAAGAGTCGTTTCCGCATTTGGACGCACTACAGATTGGTTCGTGGTTTACGCCTGCCAAGGATCAAACACCTGAACAAGCGAAAGCGATACAGATTTCAGATGAAGCTATTGCAGAAATGAAGGAAGCGGACATTTATGTTATTGGCGCGCCGTTTTACAATTTCGCAATCCCTTCCACTTTGAAAGCATTCTTAGACCACATCGCAAGGCCAGGGATTACTTTCCGTTACAATGAAGACGGAACGCCAGAAGGTTTTTTGAAAAACAAAAAAGCATATATCGCAATTGCTTCAAGCGGTGTGTATTCCGAAGGCGACTTTCAAATGTTTGATTTTGTCAGCCCATACCTGAAATTCATACTCGGGTTTCTTGGTATTACAGACATTGATACGTTTCGTATAGAAGGTCAGAGAATTGATGGAATTAAAGAAACAGCGTTTAAAAAAGGCATTGAGAGCATAGAGATAGCATAAATTGAAAACAACAAAAATCACTTAACTTATTACGTCTCGACAGGTCTGATGTCCCTACCGATGACAGAATGATTAGAGGACATGTGGGACGGGTCAGCCCGACACTTCGATTTCGCTGAGTGTGACAGGAGTCGAGGGTCTTTCGATTTCGAGATTCTCCTCTCTCAGGCGTTCAAGGTGACCACAACCACGGTTCCAAGAACAATTTCTGTCATCTCCATTTTGTGCGGTTGGCAACCAAATGTTAAGTCTCGCAATGGCGTTTTCAACGTTTTACATATTTATTTGTGAAATCCCGAATTAAAAGAAGCGTTTCAGCACATGGGTTTCCCGATTATTTGAGGATAGAATTAGGAGTGGCCAATGCATAATCAGGGTTTATAGATCGGGTGTAGCAAGAACAAGATCAGATAGACTTGATAGAAAAATATGCATTGCAGCCCTTCAAAGTTACCATACTGGCTTCCGTGATCAAATTCGGTTCTTTATCCGGATCGCCATGGAGTCGGTTTTTTACGGTGCCATGATCCTTAAGTCTGACCGCTTATCTGCAGTGAGGAGTCTGTACTTCGGATGGCTACAGGAGCCAATAGGGATAATCACATAAAACTATTGGTCGTACTTCTGAGTTGTTTTTTTTAGTATAAAAGTTTAAATAGTGTTAATTCTACTTAATTTTTTATCAAGGTGTTTCCATATATTTATAGAATAGGAAGTCAATATTGAAAGGAAGAGAACGGATTGAACCAGTGTTGCCTGATTTATAAAAGCCAATCAGTCAGCATTTTCTAGAGAAATCATTAAAAGGATTGCCTTCAAGTGCATTTTTATTTTTCTTTTTGCGAAAAAATAAGAACCTTACCGGCGAGTTTTGGAGATAAGAGTCATTTTTAAAGCAAAAAAAGAAAATGTCCGTTCGTGTAAAACCTTGCTTATTGTTGAGATATAAGCCTGATTTTTCACAAAAATCTAAAAGAATCGATTGTTTTTTGAATTTAAAAAATGATAACTTTAAAACTCGATTCTAGATTAGAAACCATTTAACCTTTATCAAAAGTCTATTTAAAATCCACATTATGAGAAAGTTTATCGCTTTGTTCATGCTTGCAGGCATCCTATTCGCACCTGTTATTGCTAACGCACAAGAGGCAGAAGATACCGCAGCACAAGAAGAAACAACCCCAGTAGCCGTTGAGCCTGCTGCATCTCCCACTATTGTTGATGATGAGATCGTCGCAGAGGAGCAAAGTTTCCACCAAATAGTAAAAGAGAAATTCATCGAAGGTGATCCTCTTTACATGACTCCAGTATTGATCTGTTTGATCTTGGGTCTAGCGGTTGCTTTAGAAAGAATCATCACCCTGAACCTTTCTACGACCAACACGAAGAAATTGTTGATCAAAGTGGAAGATGCTTTGGAAACCGGTGGAGTAGAGGCCGCTAAGGACGTGACCAAAAACACCAAAGGCCCTGTTGCTTCCATCTTTACCCAAGGTTTGATGAGATACTCAGAAGGTATCGAAATGGTAGAGAAGTCTATTATTTCTTATGGTTCTGTAGAAATGGGTAGATTGGAGAAAGGTCTTGTTTGGATCTCCCTGTTTATATCACTTGCTCCGATGTTGGGTTTCATGGGTACTGTAATCGGTATGATTGGTGCGTTTGACTCTATCGAAGCGGCTGGTGATATTTCCCCTTCTCTAGTGGCAGGTGGTATCAAAATCGCCCTTTTGACCACAGTTGCTGGTTTGATCGTAGCGATCATCCTTCAGTTGTTCTACAACTATTGCGTAGCTAAAATCGATTCTTTGGTTAATGATATGGAAGATGCTTCCATCACATTGGTTGACATCTTGGTTAAGCACAAATTGACTGGCAAGTAAGCCGTCAGATTTGTTGAACCTTAATTTATACGTTAACCTCAAAGAAAAACTACATTATGGATACTTATGACATCTTATTGTATGGAAGTTACATCCTAATCGCAGTTGGTGCTGTAGTGGCTGTTTTAATGCCATTGATCAAGTCTTTGGATAACCCAAAGAGCTTGCTCAAAACTGCAGTGGGAATTGTTGCTATAGTTGTATTGTTCTTCATCGCCTACTCAATTTCAAGCAATGAAGTTCTTCCTAAATTTGAAGCATCTCCTTTCAACCTTACTCCTGAATTGTCTCAGTTGGTAGGGGGGATGCTTATCACCACTTACATCTTAACACTCGGTGCCTTAGCTGGCATTGTACTGACAGAAGTGAATAAAGCGATAAAATAATATGGCCAGAAAGAAAAATAGAATGAGTACGGAGGTCAATGCAGGCTCTATGGCAGATATTGCTTTCCTGCTGCTGATCTTCTTTCTCGTCACCACTACGATCGCTTCGGATAAAGGTATTTTGAATGTGCTTCCTCCGAAGCTTGATCCAAATAATCCTCCACCGGAGATTGATCTGAATAAGCGTAATATCTTCACCATTCTTCTCAATGCGAACGATCAGTTGCTTGTAGAAGGGGAGTTTAGAGATAATCCAGAAGGACTTGACGAGGAGTTGAAAGCATTTATCCTGAATTTTGGTGCGCCGGATGAAGAGGGTACTGCTTTGTATAATTCACTTCCTGCTTCCCTGAAAGCATTGGCGGCTAGGGATCCCGAGTCTTCTGATGATCCGGGAGAGGCAGTAGTGTCGATAAAGACTGACCGGGGTACTAGTTATGATAAATACTTGGAAGTATTTGATTTGGCTAAAAAGGCATATTTTGACATCTATGCTGCCCGTGTAAATCTCAGTACTGATGAATACAGGGCACTGACCGGTAAAAATGATGCTGAGCAAAGTCTTATTGACAAAGGAAAAGAGGGATTGCCAATGGCGATTTCTATTGCAGAACCTAATAAGGTAGGAGGGAATTAAAATGGCAAAGTTCGGAAAGAAAAATAAAGTTTCGGAAAATATCCCAACTTCGGCGTTGCCGGATATTATATTCATGCTACTCTTCTTCTTCATGGTTACGACCGTGTTGAGAGATCAGGAATTGTTGGTAGAGCAAAGAATTCCCCAAGCGACCCAGCTTCAGAAGCTTCAGAAGAAGTCTCTTATCTCTTACCTGTTCATAGGAAAACCTAAGAATACTGCGCTTTATGGTACTGAACCTAGAGTCCAGGCAAATGATGTACTGATGGATGTTCCGGAAATTGTACAATGGGTAAACCAAGAACGTGATATGCTTCCTGAATCAGATCGTGCAGGAATTACGATTTCTATGAAAGTAGATAAAGAAGTGAAAATGGGGCCTGTGTCTGATGTGCAGACAGAACTGAGAGAGGCCGATGCTCGAAGAGTACTGTACGCTTCTGTAGGTAAAGTGCAAAACGATTAAACTAATCTAAGCTATTTAGCAAAGCTATCCCGGTTTCGGGGTAGCTTTTTTTTATACCATGTTATCATCTATAATACAAAGCAAAAAGGTCCAGAATGCCTGGGCTATGTATGATTGGGCCAATTCAGTCTATAGCTTAGTCATCACCTCCACTATTTTTCCGGTATATTTCAACAGTGTGACCAAAGGTCTCAAGCCGGATGACAAAGTTGGTTTTTTTGGTTTCGAGATCGTCAATACGGTGTTATATTCTTATTCCATTTCTTTTTCTTTTTTAGTCATCGCTTTGATATCCCCCTTGCTCTCGGGTATTGCGGATGCCAGTGGCAAAAAACTTCAGTTTATAAAATTCTTTGCCTACCTCGGTTCCCTCTCCTGTGTAGCGTTGTTCTTTTTTGACGGTAGCAATTTAGAATGGGGTATCTGTTTTAGTATTTTGGCGAGTATTGGGTACGCAGGCAGTATTGTGTTTTACAATGCCTACTTGCCGGAAATCACCACTCCCGATAAGTATGACCTATTGAGTGCAAAGGGATTTGCTCTAGGCTATATTGGTAGCGTAATTCTTTTAGTCGTGAATTTGTTGATGATTCAGTACCCCTCTTTTTTCATGCTAGCAGATGGAGGAATGGCAGCTAGGTTTTCATTTTTGATCACGGGACTTTGGTGGGCCGGATTTTCCCAAATTCCATTTCGGGTGCTTCCAAAGAATCCCTACGGAAAGGATCTTAAGCGAGAATTACTGGTAAAAGGATATCTGGAGATCCGCAAGGTATGGTATGAGGTAAAGGAACATATGGTGATGAACCGTTTCTTGGCATCCTTCTTTTTCTATTCCATGGGTGTGCAGACGGTTATGTATCTCGCTGCCACCTTTGGTGATAAGGAACTGGGTTTGCCCGGGGATCAGTTGATATTGACTATTTTGATCATCCAGCTGGTAGCCATCGCCGGAAGTTATTTCTTTGCTTTTATCTCTAAGACCTATGGTAACAAAATAAGTCTTGTGATCATGGTTCTTGTGTGGGTAGGAATATGCGGTGGGGCTTACTATGTCTATACCGTTTATGAGTTTTTCGCATTGGCTTTTGTGGTAGGATTGGTCATGGGCGGAATACAATCCTTGTCCAGATCCACATTTTCAAAATTGATCCCCGGCAGTACTACAGATCATGCGTCCTACTTTAGCTTCTATGATGTGACTGAAAAGTTGGCTATAGTACTGGGTACTTTTTCTTATGGTGTGATTGAGCAGGTCACTGGCAGCATGAGAAACTCTGCGCTTTCTCTAGGGATATTTTTTCTTGTTGGATTAGGGTTCCTACTTTTAGTTTCTATCCCGAAAAAGGGATTGGAAACTGAAAGTTAGAGCAAATACTGAGTTATTCTCAGGGAAGTCTTTTTAAAGAATTGGATCCCAAATTTTTTAAGGTGCCCTATTTCATGCCCTATTTAAGGATGCAGGTGCCAATGAGCTAGTGTGAATGGTATTGAGTGCTGTGATGTCCATTCCTAAGTTTTTATTTTGCTGTAGCGTTTTCAAGATTTGGACGTTATGTCCCTGATAACGTTTTATACCGAAAAGTTTATTTAACTTTATAGTTGTGGTGGTTCATGGAAACATGAGCTGAATCGAGTCTTTATTAGGCTTTAATTGTATGGTTACTGATAAGCGGAAGATCTCTGAATTGATTTAATAGGTGATGAACTATCATGAATTGGGCGTATAGCTGAGGGAAGGAATGTTTTCCCTAAAACTATAAATCAATAACGAATTTAAGTGTGGGGTTTGTCTGATATTTGGAAATAAACAACGATCTTGAAAATGCCCTTATTTATCCTGGTCATTAGAATAACTGCTTTATAATGAACAAAACTCTTTTAATCGGCATTATTTTATTGTCTTTATGCGGTTTTTGGGCAAAAGCTCAGGATATACGCATTAATGAAATCATGTCGTCAAATAATGGGACAATCTTTGATGAGGATGGGGACGATGGAGACTGGATTGAATTGTTCAATTTTGGAGAAGCCCCTATAGAACTAAAGGGATTTTTGCTGACAGATAGTGAATCAGAGCCGGGCAAATGGGAATTTCCTGCTATTACCTTACAGGGGAAGAGTACTTTGTTGATATGGGCATCAGGTAAGGATAGAAAAAACATCTCCGGGTCACTTCACACCAATTTTAGTATCAAAGCGGATGGAGGGGAGACACTTTTGTTGCACTCTCCTGATCGAGTGGAAGTAGATAGGTTGGAGGTGCCGGCTATACCCACCAACCTTTCCTATGGTAGATTCCCCAATGGAACCGGGGAATGGTATTTCTTCGAATCTCCCACTCCTGGAAAAGAAAACCCAACAGAGGGGCAAGCTGGTCTTTTGGTGGCTCCTAGTTTTTCCCATAGTCCTGGCTGGTATGAGGAGCAAATCTCACTGGAACTATCATCCCCAGATGAATCGGTAAAAATCCTCTATACACTGGATGGCTCAGTTCCTAACATTGAAAACGTGCAAGAGAATGGCACTGAGTTTTTGGTTAATTATTATCATTTCGGTGAGTGGGAAACAAGCGAGAATATTACGCGGAAAAACAAAACCTATGTCTATACAGAAGCACTACAGCTTGCTGACCGTACTGCGGAAGACAATGACTTGTCAGACATCATTACTACCTACAAAAACGAATATGGGTTGGGGTGGACAAGACCGAAGGAAAGGGTTTTTAAAGGAAACGTAGTACGCACCGCAGCCTACAAAGACGGTAAAATGGGCCCGGTCACCACAGGGAGTTTTCTGATAGACAGGAGACTTAACCAACGTTATGGCTTACCTGTGATATCCATGGCAGGGTCTGCTGAAGGTCTATTTGGATATGAAAAAGGGATTTATGTGCAGGGTAGGCCATTTTTTGATCATGGAGGGACTCCGGGCAACTATGTTAATCAAGGTAATTTCTACTATAGTGGTGAGATTTGGGAACGGCCGGTTCATGTTGAATTTTATCTGCAAAATGGTGAAAGAGTGATTTCTCAAAATTTCGGAACGAGAATTCATGGAGGAGGATCCGTAGAAAGAGCTGCTAAGGGACTTAGATTGTATGGCAGGGATATCTATGATGCCAAAGATGAAATAAGTTACCCTATCTTCCCAAACGCCTTGGACGCCTTTGGGAAGCTAAAGGACTCGTATAAACGGGTGATTTTAAGAGCAGGTGGGGATTATATGGATATTTATACTGATGCTGTCAACCATCAAATCATGGAACCGGCGAAAGTAGATCTGCAACACAGTCTTCCTGCTGTTTTATTGTTGAATGGGGAATATTGGGGGATAGTAAATATCAGGGATAGATATGATGACCACCACATCGCCCGACAGTATAATCTGGATCAGGACAATGTGATTATTTTGGATGCTCCCTGGGGAGAGGGCAGTGTAGAACATGTAGATGAGGGAAGGCCTGACGATATCAAACTCTATAGAGAGGTGTACCAGCTTGCAGTGAACAATGATCTTCAAGATGATCAGAATTTCAGTTTGCTTGAAGAGAAAATCGATATGCTCAGTTATATTGATTACCAGATCATGTTCATCTATCTAAACAATGTGGATTGGTATGGCGATAAGCATTTTAGATATTGGAGGGCAAGGGAAATAGGGGATGCCCCATTTCAAGATGGAAAGTGGAGATTTATGATCTGGGATTTTGACACCGGTGCCCGACCTGGTATCGTCCCGGTTTCTTTTGACTTTCTCAACAATTTCATCCATCCAGAAGGAGGTGGGGAATTGTATAGTGCAGGAGACCCGAGCAAGACGGCCATGTTGAGGAGCCTACTTACCAATGAGAAGTTTAAAAACCTTTTTATCAACCGGTTTGCAGACCATATGAACAGTACCTTCCGGACAAATCGGGTTCACGCTATCTTAAGGGAAAGATTCAGCCTACTGGAACCCAATCTCGGGGAGCACTATGACAGATGGAATCACCAGGGTGCGACCTTAGAGCGGAGGGATGAAATGATTGACTTTTTTACTGAGCGTCCTAATATTCAGAGGGAGCATATTCAAAATCATTTTAATCTTGAGGGAAATGTTGAGCTAACCTTGTCGATATATAATGACAACCAAGGCTCCATCAAATGTAATACCCTGGATATTTCTCCGGAAACTCCAGGAGTGAATGATCTCGCTTATCCCTGGAAAGGCATCTACTTCAAAAATGTACCGGTCACTTTGGAAGCAAAGGCCAAGGAAGGCTTTACTTTTGATCATTGGCTTGTGGGAGGTGAGAAGCATGGGGAAGATTCCGTCATTTCCCTGACTTTGGAGAAGAATACCGTAGTAGAGGCTGTATTCACTTCCTCGAAAGCCCCAGCTCAGCAATTGATACACTTTTGGTATTTTGGAGATGAAAATGTAGAGAATGATGTTCCGCTGACAAAGTTAGATGCAACCTATAGTAGCAACAACACCAAAGCGCTATTATATTTTCAGCCGGCTATTTCCCCTTATCCACCTGCATCCGGAACGGCGGGAATTATGGACAGGGTGAATGATCCCACGCCGGTCAATTACCGGAATAAAGGAAATGGGAACAGGGCCTATTCAGCGGATCGAATGCGGGGTATAAGGACTCGAAATCCCCTGTCCATTGGCAGTAGAGAAGCGCAGTTGGTTTTTGATGTGCCTACGGTCGGATATGAAAAGATAAGCATGTCTCTCGCACTGTCCAGGACCGGGAATGGGCCAGATAGAATGGTGGTACAATACTCCGTAGATGGGGAGGAGTGGGGCGATGAAGGTCTTGAATTGAAAGAAATTCTACTTGAGGAAACATTTGTCTTGGTTACCATAGACTTCAGTCAGGTTCGGAATGCGGATGATAATCAGGATTTTAAAGTCCGGTTTATGTTTGATGGCTCATCGGTGTCGGGAAACTCCGGAAACGCCAGGTTCAACAACATCAGTATAGATGGTCATCCAATAGCCGGAGGCATGTTTGATAACGATGAGGAAGATGGGGCTCAATACTTGGAAAAAGTATTTCCCATTCCCTCTGAAAACAATCTGACGCTTCAGTTCAGAGACGGGGCCCAGAGTAATATTAGGCAAATTGATATAATCAATACAAACGGAGCGATTTTGAAGACTTTCGATAAAGCGCTTACCTATCAGGTTCAAATCCATACGGGGGATCTTCCCGCTGGAGTCTATATTGTCAGAGTGGTGAGTACGGCCGGTATGGAAGTTAAAAAATTCATTAAGTTGTAGTCCCTGATCGTTTTTTAAAAAGCCTTTTAATCTTATTTTAAACACATGGATTATTTCAGTTTACAAACCACAGCAGAGTTTCCGCCATTTTTTTCGGTACTTTATTCTGTGATGTTCGCTTTTAGCCTTGCCGTATTGGTGGCCTTTACATACTATCGAACTACTGAAATAGCTGGCTATAGCACCCCTTTCATCCAGTCTCTAATTCTTAGCCCAATTGTAGCTATTATGGTGATCCAAGCGATAGGAGATAGCGTCGCTATCGGATTAGGTATGCTGGGAGCCTTGGCAATAATAAGGTTTAGAACCAATTTCAGAAATCCCAGAAATATAATATTCCTATTTGCGTCACTGGCAATTGGGATTTCCTGCGGAGTTTATGGATTTGAAATAGCGGTGGTGGGAACCTTGTTTTTTTGCCTAACAGCTTTTATGCTAAACTCCACTTTCTTGGGAGAAAAGTATCCGCCGATTGGTGTATTGCGGATTAGTCATGACGGTATGGAGGATTTGAAGGTGCCTATAGAGGAAGAGCTAAGTAAGTGGTGCAAATCTTACAATCTGTTAATAGTAAGAACCAATCATGCTAAGGAAGCTGGACGGAACTACCAATACAATTACCAGGTAAGAATGAGGAAGCAGGAAGAACAGACTTCTCTCTTTGCGGCCCTTAAAGAGGTTAATCCGCAATTTTCTATCCGGATGGAATACGATACTGTAAGTGAAACTTTTAGTTGATTATGGGCAAGGCTAAATACATTGTGCTTTTTTGGTTGATTATAGTCGGGGCTTTGATTTATTTTAATTTCAATCTCCACAGTTTTAATAAATCCTTTTATGGCATAGCAGAAAACAGTGATTTTGTGGTCAGTTATGGTGGTTTGGTTGAGATTAGTAAAATCCATGTGGTGCAGGGGCAGATGGTACAGCCCGGAGATACGCTTTTGGAAGTGTTCAGGCCAGAATTGGATGAACGAATTCGGATGATCACTGACCAGTTGATTACCTTGAGGAGTCAAAAGTCAGCTGCTGGATTTGATTCTAAATCAATGATTTCCCAACTAGAGGCGGAAATCAAGGCCAAACGTGCGGAAATAGAATCTCAAATCAAGCAAATTGAGATGCAATATTCAATCAACAAATCCTTGACCAATGAATTGAAAAGCATCCAATTTGATACAGATAGCAGTGCCTACATAAACCCTACGAAAGTTCGTATAGAGGCCTTAAAAAATGATTTGGAACTTATGACAAGCCCATTGGAGCTAAGGATCGAACAGCTCAAAGGCCAATCAGGATCTCAGGAGAATCCTTTTGCCACTCAAATTGGCAATTTGGAGAAGGAGATAGAAAAGTTGGAGCAGGAAAAGAAAAAATTGACTGTATATGCGCAAGCTGAGGGAGTTATTGGGACCATTGCTTTCAAAATCGGAGAGATTGTTTCGCCTTACACCCCAATATTGATATTGAACTCACAGACACCCTCATATATTACCGGTTTTATACATGAAGACAGTTATCAGAATATTCAGATCAAGGATCGGGTTCAGGTCCAGTCTATGGCAGATAGGTCAAAGAAACTGGAAGGGGAAGTGGTGGGTGTAGGATCCAGTATTACCGAATACCCTGAGCGTTTAAGAAAAAACATCGACGTTAGGCTTTGGGGAAGAGAAGTTCAAGTGAGGGTTCCCCGTCAAAACCAATTGCTTCTTGGAGAGAAAGTCATACTCAAAAAAATCTTTTAATATGTTATTGTTTTATATAATGATGCCATTTGTTGGTTTATCTGCACAGGATACGGCCAAAACTACCACTACTGCTATTTTGGCTACGGCGATTGAGGATTCAAATTATAACTACCACACGGATCAGGTTGACTATATAGATGAAAATACCTACAGCCTATCCTATATTGATCATTTAGAGCTGAGGACAAGAACCCGCAATTTTGACTTGAATGAACAATCATACCGATTTAGGGCCTATACTAACTTTCCAAAAGAGAGAAAGCTGAACAACAAGTATAAAGCTAAAAGTTTGGATGAGGGCAGACTTCAAGGAAAGGAAAAGCTTAACAATGCTCTTGAATACCGCTATAAGCTAATAATATCAATGATCAAAAATGAGGAAGTTCTACAAGGAAAGCTGAAGTTGAAAGAATTGCTGGAAGATCGCATAACTATTTTAAAGAAGCTGGCCGATAACCTCGACTTTGATTATCAGGATCTCCTGGATGCCGAGAATGACTATCACAAACTGCAAATTGACCTTGTAGATTTAGAAAACAACATGAAACAATCTTCCAGGGAGGTATCTGAATTATTGGGAGTAAAAGAAATGGTACAGTTGGACAAGAAGGGTATCATATCAGTGGAGGGAATTGCCCTGTTTGTAAATTCCTTTGACAAAGGGATTGATGAAGATAATCTTTATTATGCGCAACAAAACTTGGACGTTGAACTCGCAGAGTTGGAGTATGAGCAGAAAAGGGCATCAGCGAAAACACCTGTTAAATTTCTTGAAGCTTCCTATCGAGATGATTTTAATGAGGGGTTCCGAAAAGATTTCAGTCTTGGTGTAGGGCTCAAAATACCAATTGGATCAGCGGTGAAAGGGAGTCTAAACGAACGTGTCATCAAAATCGCCAAAGAAAAGAACAATCTGGATGATATAAAATATGAATTGGAAGAGGATATTTCGGAAACCTTAACCGTCCTGGAGGTGCTTTTTGCCAAGCATCGGCTACTGTCAAAGATTCTGGAGGAGAGCAATGAAGAAGAATCATTGAAAAAATACCAATCCATAGAAGGAATCTCTCCTTTGGTATTGCTTAAGGTCAAAGAAAACATGATCAAAAAGAGACAAATCTTATTGGATCTGGAAAAACAGATTTTTTCCACTTATTTGGAATTTCTTGATTTAAATGGATTGCTGGTGAGAAGCCCTGTTGTCAACTATCTGAGTAGTAAAACCGACTTGCTTTTTTGATTATTCCCATATGCAATCACATTAATAAAATCATCAGTAAAAGGCACAGGATGATGATTGTTTTAATCAAGGTATCGTGAAATTTGATAAGCCTTATCAATAAAACAGCTCTAGCCTTCCCTTAGGTATCAGGCAGAGAGGAAAAGGGGGATATAGCATTTCATATTTTTATGGGTGGCATAGGTTTCCTAATTTAGTGACTATCTCAAAAAAGGATTGGAGACTGAAAATTAGCACTTATGCAGAAAATATTGTCAGGAACACAAGTCAAGGAGTTGGATGCGACGCATGTTAAATTAAGTTGCCAAAGCAGCTATGAATTGATGGAATCAGCATCTCAAGCCTTTGTTGACTGGTTCCTCACGCAAAGCTTTTCTACTGATTGTCCTGTCCAAATTGCGGTAGGTAAAGGAAACAATGGCGGAGACGGTCTCGCTATTGCCCGATTATTGTCAGCACACTCTTTCTCAGTTTCAATTCTGAAATGTTTCGATTCAGCTGAAGGAATGAGCCCTGATGCAAAATTGAATTTAGAACGAGTGCCTAAATCAATTCCGCTTATGGAATTGGGTAACTGGGCTTTTTCTCCACAAGGGATTTTGATTGATGCTTTTCTCGGGATTGGTCTTACAGGGCCTCTCAGACCAAATGCAGGTACAATCATTCAAAAACTGAATGAGTACCAAGGGACAGTGATTAGTATAGATGTACCATCCGGTTTGCCATCCGATGAAGTAAGTGTAGGTGAGGCAGTGAATGCAGATTTTACTATAAGTTTTGAATTCCCAAAGCTTTCACTCGTGATGCCTGAGCATGCCGGATATGTAGGAGAGTTGATAGTATTGAAGATCGGGGTGTTGGGTGAGGCATATGAAAAGCTTGAGACGTCTTTTTACTATATGCAAGCGCAGGATATACCGCCCTTGCACAAAGTGTTCAATCGGTTCAGCTATAAAGGAGAAATGGGTAAAGTACTTCTTATTGGTGGAAGTCCCGGAAAGATGGGGGCACTTGTGCTATGTGCAAGGAGCGCATTGAGAACTGGCTCAGGTCTGGTGACCTGTCATATGGAAGATTCTGAACGTTTTATTATCCAAACAGCAGTTCCTGAAGCTATGGCTTCATGGGGCTTGATTCCAAATCCAGAGATATACGACGCAGTGGGCATAGGACCGGGTTGGGGGACAGAAAACCGGGTACGCATGTTTAGACAATTTTTACAGGATTACAGAAATCCCATAGTTGTGGATGCAGATGCGCTGAATATACTGGCAAAAAACCGTGATCTGATTCCTTTAGTGCCAAAAAATTCTGTGCTGACTCCCCATATTGGAGAGTTTTCCAGACTTGTGGGATCTTCACCCAATCATCTGGACAGACTGGATAAGGCAAGAAAATTTGCCGTTGAAAATGAATTGATCGTGGTGCTCAAGGGAGCAAATACGGTAATCAGCTTGCCTCATGGGAAACAGGTTGTCAACTCCTCCGGCACTAAATACATGGCTACGGGTGGATCGGGAGATGTGCTTACGGGTATGATTACGGCATACCTAGGTATGGGCTATTCACCTGAAAACGCCGCGCTGTGCGGCGTTTATCATCATGGTCTGGCAGGTGAAATAGCATCCCAGTCCAAGAGGCGATCCTTAATTGCAAGTGATATTATTGAAGCTATTCCGGAAACTTATATTCGCTTGAGTATTTCCTGATTTACCTATATCTATATCACGGGAGGTATCCTTACTGTTTTTATCTCTCCTTGGGTAGGGATGCTTTCAGGTAGGTATGAAAAGCATAAGATATTTATCATTTTCATGCTGTCAAATGTAATCCCTATTGCAATCATTACTCATTTGGGTGTAACGCCTATTCGCTTTGTTTTGATGATCTCCATGATGTTTTTTGTGACTTCCAGTAGCAGGTATGTACCTGCGGCCGCAATCGTAACGGGTACAGCAAAACCTGAAAACAGGGGGAGTTTTCTGAGTTTCAACTCAGCAGTGCAACAATTGGCCACGGGTGCGGCATCCTTGCTCGCTGGAATAATAATCGGGGAAAATGCAGCGGGAGAATTTACGAATTACAATGTGGTGGGATATACGCGATTATATTTAGTCTGGTATGTATTCCGTTGGTAAAACGGGTCAAAGTAGTGAGTTGAAAATTTTTTCAAAATCATATCAAAATCAACAGTAACTAATAAAGTAAACTGTTTACGAAAATTCAGTAGTAGTCATATTCTTTTTATATATTGAGTTTTAAATGACTGTCCAGTCGTCCGTTTATCAGAAATGAACAAAGCATTAAACTCAATTATATTTCTTAGCGCAATCATTTATTGCAGCTCATGCTCTCCAAATGAAGTAGGAGAATTGCCTGAACTCAATTACAAGCTGACTCATGCTTTTCAATTAGTTGTGGAAGACCACCCGCTTCGGACTTGGAGTCTACAGGCTAAAGTCATTGATGGTGAAGAGTTTCTTTTTTTTGGGGACGTCAAAATGAAGGACAATATCAAAGTCTATAATATCGATGCGCAAAAGTGGGAAGAGACAATCCGATTTGAAAAGGAAGGGCCTGATGGTATTGGCTCAATGAATGGTTTTTTTGTACATACTATGGACTCTATTTTTGTGGTAAATAGCTTTGGCTGGCAGGTTCACTTAATGAATGGAAACCAAAAACTCAAGACTTACAATACCAAAGAAGGAATACCTGTATTAGATCAAATTACACCGTTTACAACAAATAATGCCTTGAAAGGCTTCGTCAACGGGAAAATAATTTTTTATGGTTTTCCTGAAATACCATATGAGGGACTTGACTATCATAGTAAAGTCAGCGTAGCACAATCAATTGATATAAGCACAGGATTGAATACTGTCGGTATTGGCTACCCTTTAGAGTACCATGATCATAATTGGCCTGGAGTAATTACTATAATGAATGAACAAGCCGTCAGTCAAGATTTGATTTATATGAGTTTCCCACTAAGTGATTCGGTGTATGTTTACAATTCGTCATTTAATCTATTGAAATCTTTAGATATTTCTTCAATCAATAAGAGGGAAACCTCAAATTTTGATAGTCAACCATTAGATAAGATTAATGGAGCTCCGGGTTATTTTGAAGTAATAGGAAAAGGTGCATATACCGACCTCCTCATTGATGAAAGGAATAGAATCTTATTTAGAACTATTTCCTTCTCCAAAAGTGATGAAACTTTATTTTCTTCTTTCTCGGAATATAGACTGACCTCAGAAAATAATCTGTTGATTTATGATCTTGATCAGGAGAAATTGATAGGAGAGATTAATTTTAGAAAAGAGGAATTGGATAGGGCTCCTATGATGTTTACAGGCCAAAAAGGTTTATATCTCAGTAAAATGAGTGAAGAAGAGGAAGCTGTAGATTTTTATCTATTATCCTGGGAGCCCTGAGTTAGGAGCTATTTACTTAAACAAGCCCGACATTTCTGCCGGGCTTGTTGCTATTAAAATTCCGCGTTTCCCGGAGTTCTCGGGAAAGCAATGACATCCCTGATATTGCCCATGCCGGTGACGAACAATACCATTCGTTCAAAACCTAGTCCAAAACCTGCGTGTGGGGTAGCCCCAAATCTTCTCGTGTCAAGATACCACCACATTTCATCCTGTGGAATATTCATTTCTTCCATTCTTTTGGTCAGCACATCCATTCGCTCTTCGCGTTGGGAGCCACCCACGATTTCACCTATGCCTGGGAAAAGTATGTCCATGGCGGCAACAGTCTTTCCATCGTCATTTTGACGCATGTAGAAAGACTTGATGTCTTTAGGATAATCAGTTAGGATTACCGGCTTCTTGAAGTGTTTTTCTACCAAGAAGCGCTCGTGTTCAGACTGCAAATCCGCTCCCCACTCATCGATCAGATAGGAGAATTTCTTTTTCTTGTTAGGATTGGAGTTTCTTAGGATTTCTATAGCCTCGGTGTAGGTGATTCTCACAAAATCATTGTCCACTACAAATCTCAGCTTGTCCATTAGAGTCATTTCGCTCCGTTGGTCTGCAGGCTTTGATTTCTCTTCTTCCAGCAGTCTGGAATCCAGAAATGCCAAATCTTCGGCACAATGGTCAAGCGCATAGCGGATCACATATTTCAGGAAATCCTCCGCGAGGTCAGCATTGTCTTCCGCATCGTAGAAGGCCATCTCCGGTTCGATCATCCAGAACTCCGCCAGGTGACGTGTCGTATTAGAATTCTCCGCACGGAAGGTAGGTCCAAACGTATAGATATCCGCAAGTGCCATAGCCGCCAATTCCCCTTCCAATTGTCCTGAAACGGTAAGATTTGTTTCTCTTTCGAAGAAATCCTGCTTATAATCTATCTCCCCCTCTTCAGTTTTAGGGGGATTCTTCAGATCCAGCGTAGTCACCTTGAATGTCTCTCCCGCACCTTCAGCATCCGAAGCTGTAATGATAGGAGTGTGGACGTAGAAAAATCCTTTTTTGTCAAAATACTTATGGACAGCAAAAGCCAAGGCATGCCTTACCCTGAATACCGCGCCAAATGTATTGGTCCGCATTCTAAGGTGGGCATTTTCACGAAGAAACTCCATAGAGTGTTTTTTTGGCTGCAGAGGATATTTCTCAGGGTCTGCCTCGCCCAGCACTTCTATGGATACTGCATTTAACTCAGAGCTCTGTCCGGATCCTTGGGATTCTACCACCGTCCCAACCACTTTCAGACAAGCTCCTGTTGTACATTTTTTCAGGACATCTTCTGAAATCAGATTTGGGTCAGCCACCACTTGGTAATTGGTAATGATGGAGCCGTCATTCAACGCAATAAATGAAACATTTTTGTTTCCTCTCTTTGTGCGTACCCAGCCCATCAGGGTCACTTCAGTCCCAATAGGATTTGTATCCAGGATGGTCTTTATTTTGACTCGTTTGTTAAATGCCATTTGGTGATTTTTTTATGCGGATTTTAGAAGTCCCGCGAATATGTTAAAGGAATGCAAAAAAACGATTAAATAAGCTTTTTATCAAAAATTCCCTCGTTTTTCATAACTTTGGCATGAGGGCTTTTTCCAATGGAAAGGCCTTTTTTTAACCCAAACAGCAGGTATTACCTTATATCGAATGCAAAAGCTAAATCTTAGCCAATCACTTTCTCAGAAACTTTCACCTCAGCAGATCCAATTTATCAAATTGCTGCAGGTGCCTACAGCTGAGCTTGATGCTCGGATAGAAGAGGAACTTGAAATCAATCCGGCTCTGGAAGAAGGCAAAACTGAAGAAAAAGATGCCAAGGAAGATGATTTTGAGGATTCTTACGAAGAGGAGACTCCTCAGGATGATCGGGATGTGAACATCGACGATTACCTGGATGACGAGTACGGTGGATATAAAATGCAGGGTGATGGCAATTATAATACAGATGAAGAGGATCGTGAGATACCGATTTCCAGCCAATCATCCCTGCATGAGCAATTAGTTTCCCAATTGAGCTTCCTGAGGCTGGATGAGCGTAAAAAAATCATTGGAGAGCAGCTGATAGGAAGTATAGAAAATGACGGATATATACGCCGGGATCTGGATTCTATCATCAATGATCTGGCATTCAGTCAGAACATAGAAACTGATATCGATGAACTTGAAGAAATACTGAGGAAGATCCAGAATTTTGACCCTGCAGGTATAGCGTCCCGGAATTTGCAGGAATGTCTCACGATACAGCTAGAGCGCAAGGAGCATCCCGATGACCCTACTGTACAGAATGCGTTGAAAATTATCCATGATTGCTTCGATGAATTCACTAAGAAGCATTATACCAAAATTCAAAAACGCTGCGACATGTCCGACGAGGAAACAAAAGAAGCGGTGAATCTGATAACTAAGCTAAACCCTAAACCAGGGGGAGTGGCAGATGGTCTGGTACGCACTCAGTATGTGATCCCGGATTTTATTCTGACAAATACTGGCGGGAAATTTGAAATTAGCCTTAATTCCAAGAACGCACCTGAACTGAGGATTTCCAGGTCATACTCCGAGATGTTCGATGCTTATGACAAAAGTGATAAAAAAGATAAAAAGCTGAAGGAAACAGTCACTTTTGTGAAGCAAAAGCTGGATGCCGCTAAGTGGTTCATAGATGCGATCAAGCAACGTCAAAACACCCTTCTGAGAACTATGGAGGCTATTCTTCAGTACCAAAAGGAGTTTTTTATAGATGGCGATGAGACAAATTTGCGTCCTATGATCCTGAAGGATATAGCCGAGCGTATAGATATGGATATTTCTACTGTGTCCAGGGTGGCAAACAGTAAGGCTATTCAGACAGAATTTGGTGTGTATCCTTTGAAATACTTCTTCTCTGAAGGTATCGCCACGGATAGCGGGGAGGATGTGAGTAACCGGGAAGTGAAATATATCCTTCAGGGCATGGTAGATGCAGAGGATAAAAAGAAGCCTCTCTCTGATGATAAACTAGTCAAAATGCTGAATAGCAAAGGATATAATATCGCACGAAGAACTGTAGCCAAATACAGAGAACAGCTGCAAATCCCTGTTGCCCGACTAAGAAAGGAATTGTAGTGCAGAGGGGGTTTTCGCTTGTAGTTTCAATCGTATTCCAGCCGTTGGTCATACCCACATTGGTTTTTGGATTGATTTTGTTTATGGTGCCTCAGGCTACTACTATCCCGGAGGAATTTAAACTCCGGATATTTTATCTACTGGTGTTGTCCACCTTAGTGATCCCTATGGTGACAGTATGTGGGTTGCGACTAAGTGGGACTCTGAAAAGCCTGCATATGGCAAGCCTAAAGGACAGGGCAATCCCTTTCTCTGTGACCAGCATTTACTATATTCTTACAGTTTACTTCTTGTTACAAAAAGGTGGTCTAGATCCAATTTTAGGAAAGGTTTTGGGCATAATCACCCTAGCAATACTAGGGCTTACTTTTGTCACTTTTTTCTGGAAGATGTCGGCTCATATGACCGGGATGGGAGGGCTGTTGGCATTGGTATTGGTACTTGGCTTGAAGTTTCCCTCATTCCAGCCCGTATATCCTTTACTGACGGTTCTTGTATTAACCGGCGTGGTAGGAAGTGTCAGGTTGTTTTTAGACGCCCATAAGCCTATGGAGATTTATGTAGGTTTATTGTATGGGTTTTTACTCTGTTTTATTGGGTTTAGTATTATTTGGGGATAGATGATTTGTCCCATGATAAAAAAAAACCGGACAAAAGCCCGGTTGGTATTAATTACTCACTTCTAAAACACATTCACTGCTATCCCGAAATTAATCTGGGTAGCTTCCGTGCCGTTCGGCCCCATTCCTTTTTGAAATACCTTGTTCAACCCAAAGTAACTCCAAGCATAGAATCCGGGAGTGCCTGCTTTTACTGATATTCCATAGCGGAATTTCTCGAAACCATAATTCTGTGAGTCCTTGATTTTCCTTTTAAGGCCATCGGCATCCTCATATCTTACTTTTGTGTGGGATTCGTATAGATAACCAATCTTGCCGCCCACGCTAAACCGAAAGCCCTGGGCATAGTTGGTCTTGTTGAAGTGGTAGGTGAAGTCCAATGGGATGTCAAAGTAATTGGCGGCCACCACATTCTTTCTAATACTAATGTCATCCCCCAAGACGTCATAGATCTCCTTCAGCTGACTTGATTCCGGGCCAATGGCTGGATTGTTGTATAAGGATTGATCGTCCTTAAAAGCATATTTGTCAGTTCCAACACCTATTCCTATGTCCATCGTCATCCCTGATGTTGGCCCCAAAATGGATACAGGATATTGATAATAAACATTGAAGGTTCGGGAGGCAAAAAACCTAACGGCCATATCCTCTGACCTGTTATTGAGCTGATTAAAGCCAAATTCAAATTTTAGATCGCTGGGGATATTCGGTCTTCCGCCTATTGGTGTCTTTGGTTTTTTGGCGATTTGCAGACTATCCTGGGCAAACGCTCCTTGGATCAGAACAAAAGCGAGAAGAAAGGTGTATATTTTTTTCATCAAATTGGTTTACTTAAAATGCACTCAATGCGGGCAAAAATAGGAAATCCCCACTGATTTACCCCTTTATTGATCTTAATTATTCTTAAGGGTAAAACGAGCTGTTATTTATAAAATTGTAAATTTCTTAGGTAGTAGTATTTGGATAAAATCGAATTTTAGATACCTTTGCATTCCGATTTGGCTTCGTAGCTCAACTGAATAGAGCACCTGATTACGGCTCAGGAGGTTTCAGGTTTGAATCCTGACGAGGTCACAAAGCCCAGCTTTTTTTGGTTGGGCTTTTTTTTTGGCAACCTGCTACTTATAGTGTTGATTTTCTGTCAGAATTTTCATTTAGCGGTAATTTTTCATCATTTTAGACGAAACATTGCGTGTGTCCTGTCAGTAGATGAAAAACTTTCTCCCACTTTTGCTATTAATTCTTTCGGCCTGCAGTCTTTTTGAAGATACCAATCTGGTTGATATTAAGGAGATTGATGGGCCCTGTTCCATCGTACTTGTGGGAGGTAGCACTGTGAGGAGCAAGGGCAATATCAAAATAAGTAAACGGACCCAAGCCATTACTTATCGGGATGAGGAGGGTAAACTTTGGTCTCTATTCAAGGACGATTATACCAGTTATTCCTGTCAGTAGGCATGCATCTTTCATTGCTATTTTAGAAGGTAAGCACGATGACCCCGCAAAAAAAAGAGCCGAAGAAGGGCTCCTTTTTATTGTTATTTTTTACGGGAAGTCTCAGCTGCTTTCATAGCATCTTCCAGTTTTTGCTGGAATTTGGATTTCTTCTTATTTGCGTTTTTAGCTTTACTTTCTTCTACTTTGGCGCGGATTTTTTCGTCATCTACAAATAGCTTGATTAAGGCCTGCTGGCCAAAAGTCACCATGTTGGATACAAAATAGTAGAAGCTCAATCCTGCAGGGTATGAATTCAAAATGAACATAAACATAACTGGCATGATGTACCCCAGGTTTTTCATTGGGCCAGTGGCTGTTGTCAGTTGGTTATTGAAGTGCGTGTAAATAATCTGCGATACGGTCATCAATAAGGTGAACAAACTTACATGTGATCCATAGAAAGGGATAGTGAATGGAAGATTGATGAATGTATCATAGGTAGAAAGATCAGACGCCCACAGAAATGATTCCTGTCGTAGTTCTATCGCATTAGGGAAGAAAAAGAACATCGCAAAAAGAAAAGGCATCTGAAGTACCATAGGCAAGCAGCCTGAGATCGGGCTTACCCCCAGCTTCGAGAAGAGTTTCATCTGCTCCTGTTGCATCTTGGTGGGATCGTCTCCGTACTTTTCCTTTAGCTCATCAATTTCGGGTTTGATTACCCTCATTTTGGCCATGCCTATGTATGACTTATATGTCAGAGGGAAAAGTGCAAGTTTGATGAGGAATACGATGATGATAATTATGACACCGTAATTGTTGAAGAATTTCTCCAGGAAGGCAAATAAGTTGACAATGATGTATTTATTGACCCAGCTGACAAAGAAATATCCCATGTCCACATTGTCTTCAAACCCATCTGTTACCTTTTTGAGGGTATTGTACTGATCGGGACCGAAATAATATGTAAACCCTGTTTTTCCGTCCTGTAAAGGAATAGATAAACTGGTAGCCATAGTCCGGACGATAGAAGAGTCCGCAGGCGTGCTTTGGGTAATCGCGACATTTTGGAATTCAGTGTTAGCGATCATGGCAGCACTGAAGAAACGTTGACTAAAACTCACCCATTTGATTGGTTCTGCTATTGTCTCCTGCTCTAGCCCGTCACCAGATCCAAGATTATCAAATGACCCTGAAATGGTGTAGTAATTTAGTCTGGCTTGTCTTCGGGATTCTGCCAGATTCATTTCCTGGGTAATCAAATTATCCTCCCAGTTGAGTTTGATCTCATTTCCGGTGAAGACCCCTTGATAGCGGTCAATCTCGAAGGTGTTCTGAACTTGGTAGCTGTTTTCCTCAAGGCTGAAGGTTTGAACTAGTCTGCCGTTCTCAGTTTCTGCCGTTAGCCTTAAGACCTGAATTGATTTCCCTTCTTCATTTTGCGTATTCTCTACCGTAGGCGTGAAGTAGATGTCCTTTAGGTTTAGGGGGCCATTTCTACTTTCAATCACAAAATCCATCGTGGAACTCTCTTCATTGAAGAGTTCCAGGGGCTCCATATTCCAGCTTTTGTAGTTTTTCAGGATAACCTTATTAACACTGGCACCCTTGGAGGAGATTTCCATCTGGATCAGATCATTTTCCAGAATAAGAGATTCTTCTTCTCCTACAGTATTACTGGCCAGTACACCATATTTTGAAATCCTAGCAGCGTCAAGCGTACTGTCATTTTCAGTGAATGTGTCCGTGCTGACTGCTTGGCTTGATGTGTAGGATTGGGGAGATTCTACTTGTTCGGAGGATTCTGTCTCCATTTCGGGGACTTCTGGCGAACTCGCAAAGAAAATCGAGTAAACCAGGATCACTGCTGCAAAAAGAATCAAACCAGTTGCTTGATTTCTGTCCATAAAGATTAATCGTAAACCCGATGAAATGACTTCGGGGAGTTTTATTTAATTTTTTTATCTACGGCCGCTTGGATGAACTTTACAAAAAGGGGCTGTGGAGTCAGTACTGTGCTTTTGTATTCAGGGTGGAACTGTACACCTACAAACCATGGATGGCCTTTGATTTCTACAATTTCCACCAAGCCTGTTTCCGGATTTTTTCCTGTGGCTAACAGGCCTCCCTCCTCCATTTTGGTTAGATATTCATTGTTGAACTCATATCGGTGACGGTGTCTTTCCTGGATTTTTGACTTTCCGTACGCCTGAAATGCCTTACTGCCTTTTTTGAGGTCGCAAGCATACGAACCAAGTCGCATAGTTCCTCCCATTTGATCAATATTTTTTTGTTCCTCCATCAAAGCGATCACCGGATCAGAGGTGTTCGCATCCATCTCAGTGCTGTTTGCGGATTTTAGCTGAAGTACGTTTCTCGCATATTCAATGACAGCTACTTGCATACCTAGACAGATGCCTAGGAATGGAATATGATTCTCTCGGGCGTATTTGACTGTTTCGATTTTCCCTTCGAAACCTCTCTCTCCAAATCCAGGAGCCACCACGATGCCGTCCAAATCCGTGAATTTCTGGACAATATTGTCTGAATTGATTTCTTCCGAGGATATCAGGCGAAGATTTACTTCGCATTCTATAGAAGCTCCGGCATGAGTGAAGGCCTCGATGATAGATTTATATGCGTCAGGCAGCGATACATATTTTCCCACTAGCCCGATGTTGACCTCCTGGGTAGGGTTTTTAAGCTTTCCTAGAAAATCTTTCCAGTTTTCAAGATCAGTGTTTTCTTTGGAAGAGAGCTTTAGTTTGGTCATGACCCGCTCGTCTAACTTTTCTTTCTTCATCAATAAAGGTACATCGTAGATGGAATCTGCGTCCATGGCTTCGATTACGCTATTGAGTTGCACATTGCAGAAGAGGGCAAGTTTCTTTTTGACTTCAGAAGGCAGGTGATGTTCTGTCCGACAGACAAGGATGTCAGGCTGGATACCTGCTTCCAGTAGTTGCTTCACAGAATGTTGTGTGGGTTTGGTCTTAAGTTCTTTGGCGGCTTTCAGGTAAGGGATTAATGTAAGGTGGATTACCAGGAAATTATTAGCCCCCAGATCCCATTTAGCTTGTCTTACCGCTTCGATGAATGGAAGAGATTCTATGTCCCCTACACAGCCCCCGATCTCGGTAATGACCACATCAAATTTGCCATCTTCTCCCAATTTGTAAAAATTGGCCTTGATTTCATCTGTGATATGAGGGATGACCTGTACAGTCTTTCCCAAAAACTCCCCTTTACGTTCTTTGGTTATGACGTTATTATAGATCCTTCCTGTGGTTATATTGTTGTCTTGGGAAGTTGGGATGTTCAGAAAGCGTTCATAATGGCCTAAATCCAAATCGGTCTCTGCGCCGTCATCCGTTACATAGCATTCGCCGTGTTCATAGGGATTCAGTGTTCCCGGATCAATGTTCAGGTAAGGATCGAATTTTTGGATGGTCACCCTAAAGCCTCTGGCTTGAAGTAATTTGCCCAGTGAGGCGGCAATGATTCCTTTGCCGAGAGAGGAGGTGACGCCTCCAGTAATAAATATGTATTTGGTGTTTGAAGCCATAAGAATGGGGGAGGGTGGAAATTTGATTGGATTCTTATGGGGCTCAAAATTATGGAAAAATTCCCGATAAATGGCTCTTTGAACTTTAAATAGATCAATTTTCTTAAAGAACTTTTTGTGGAAACACACAGTTCCGTCCTGTAGTTAACCTGAATATTACAGTTGTGTCAAGAAGGTGTCGTCGGTAGTGTTGGTTCATTTTGTTATACGGAACCAAATAGGGGTTGGGCAAATCTTTGATAGAGTCAGTGCAGTCTTGCAGCTAGGCTAATCCTACTATAATATAGTGCTGTAAAGATTATTGATAAGTGCGTGGGAACAAAGCTGTTGAAATTGGCTAGGCGCGAAAGAGATCTATTTTTCTTTGGTTGATTGCCGAGTTGTCTTGTAGAAGCTGATTGGTATTTAAAGTATTTCAATTGTTCTAAGAACGGTTGGCCAAAACCCTGTTTACCATGTAATCTGAATAATCATTCTCCGGTTTGAAGGAGGAATAGTGTTTTCTGCCTTTATTGGATTATGGGAACAGGGAGGTAGATAGGGGAAGTCTAAAATAGATAAACCGACCTCCAGAGCTGCTATAACGAAAACTAGACTCATTTTAGTATGGATAAGAATAGATACTTTATTTTTTTATATAAAATATACGGTGATAGGTACTGATATAAGTTTTTTTTTCAGGATGCTCGAAGTGGTTGAAATAGTTTTTTTCTTGGCTTTAGTTAAAAGGGTAAGTGATGGTTTCGTCCGAGGTGTTATACGGATTGTATGGGTATTGGATTTCTGGCTTGTTTATTCTAGAGATTAAAGGATAGCTACTACTTTTCTTTACCGAATTAGTCATATATGTGATTATTTGTTAAAAAAAATCCAAGTCATTATTGAGGGTGATGGATTATTATATATATTGCGTGCGGTTTTTAATAAATAATTATCAACGTTATCAAAAATATGAGAGACTTAATCAAAGATGCTATTGCGGATCTTAAAAAAGGAGAAGGATTTATTTATGTGACTTCCGATGGAAATAAAATTGATCTACATGAGGCTGCTTCAAAAGGGATAGCAGTAACACCGGTAAATCCTAAGGATCAAGTAATCAAAAAATTGGAAGCGGCAGGTCTTCCATTGAATGACGGAAGATTTCTTAATGAATTGAACGAATTGATCTCACTGGTGACAGGAAGCGCCACTGCTGCTAAAACCTCAAAAAGAAGATCTTTTACTGATGCTGAAAAAAGCAAAATTGTAGAAGAGTGGAAAAAAGTGGAAGCTGCAGGAAAGAAAACGAAGGCAGCTTTTGCCAGAGAAATCGGTGTAGGTTATCAGACATTTATTAACTGGCTAAGGGGTTAATACTTCTAGTTCCAATTAGGAAGGCAGTCACTTTGACTGCCTTTTTTAGTTTAAGATTAAGAGAATCTTCGGTTTTATGCTGATGTGATGATAGTCAAAATGACATTGTAAGAAAACTCACCAACGACAGGATCGCTACAGGAGATAAGTTTATGGTAGGTGAAAATAGTCCCGTAATATCTTCTACTTCTTTTATACTTTGCTCTTCTAAATAAAATAGGGTAAACGCCGCAGACTCTGTCGGCTATAACATATCACGTCCACGTTTTTTATGATTGCCTTTCTTCGGGAGTGTCTTCAGTCCATTCAGATAATCCCCTGAACAGTTCTCCATTTCTTCGAAGGCATCTAGCTTGATCATGTGCTTTTTTAAATTCCTTGGTTTTCTCAGCTCTTCATTGTAAACTATCTTATATAACCATGTAGTAAACTTGGAATTTCCCTCAAAGGTTCTCAAGGAATGGAAAGCATTTCATAAATGCGTTTATGAGGCTTCTTTAGCATCTTCTCTGTTTTTCAGAATACGCATAGCAAGTCTGAATATATATATCACATGCTATTGGATCAATAGTCCATATGCATTGTGGTCACTCCGTGGTGTCCTCTCTATATAATGATGGTCTTCCTGAAAACGCATTTTTACATTGGATGCAAGTACCCGATAAATAGTTACATTTTTTTGTTGGTGATTGTAACCTTTTAGGTAGGCTGATGCATCCAAGAAGAAAAAACAAAGGAACCATGGCGGGTACCATTTTAGTGACATTGATTATTTTCTCCAGTATTTTCGGGATCGTCTTCACATTCTTGACAATCCGCAATAAGGAAAGACTTGTGCTCATAGAAAACGGAGCAGATGCAAAGCTGTTTAACTCAGAAAAAAAGTGCAGCTTTGGCCAGTTTGTTCTGGACCTGGTCCTTCTTGCCATAGGTATGGGAATAGGTGTTCTGGTAGGAGAGATGTTCCACCACAATGGAATGGAAGATTCGGGGACCTCTATTTCCTGTATCTTTTTATTCTGAGGAATAGGCTTGCTGGCAAGTGTTTTTATTAATAGAAAGCTTGGCAGAGAAGACCGGTAGTTGATTTCTTCAATTGTTGCCAAAAACCTTCTCTATCAGGGGAAGGTTTTTTTGCGCTTTATGGATAAAGGACTTTGCTCTCAAAAATCTGATTATTTTTGTAAAAAAAACAAACCGTTTTGGATCACGCAAAATTAGTATCAAGTTTCAGGGAAAAGGGTGTTTTGCACCTTAAGGAAGGAAACGGGAAAGTAATCACCCTCATGAAACCCGAAAATTGGAAGACTGAGTTAGGAAAAGATTGGATGTTTTTACTGTTTGATTTGTTTCAGATCCGCACCATTTGTGAACCATTCTCGGAAGTGTCCCTGGATATAGTGGAGTACGCAGGTAAACCTACAATTTATCATAGTCCCGCAAACCATATAATAAAAAATGGCCCTATAGAGGATGGGATACTTCGATTTAGCCTCATCTTAGAGCCTAACTGGAACAAGCTGCTTTTTCAGATCGCTCAGCCTGTCTTGGTAAAAATAGATTCAGGAGAAGTTACGGATCATCATACAACGATTTTATTCCCACTTTTGAGCCCAAGTACCAAGGAAATGTTTTTAGGCCCAGATGGAGATGTTAAAATAATGAGAGGATGAACTTTAGAGCACGCCTTGACGAAATTGATGTCTTCGCCAAAGTCGCCAAAGCCGCGTCCAGCCTAGGTGTGGCAACCTATGTGGTGGGAGGATATGTGAGGGATTTGGTTCTAAACAGGCAAAAGCAAGGCTCTACAGATATTGACTTTACCTGTGTAGGCAGTGGGATAGAGTTGGCCAAAGAAGTCACCAGGCAGTTTGATACCCATGTACCGCTTTCAGTGTTCAAAAATTTCGGGACGGCGATGCTGAAATTGGATGATTTGGAATTGGAGTTTGTGGGTGCTAGAAAAGAATCATACCGTGCGGATTCCCGAAATCCTATAGTGGAAACCGGTACACTACAAGAAGATCTAGAACGTAGGGACTTTACTATCAATGCGATGGCGATTTCCTTGAATGAAGAGGATTACGGTGATCTGCTGGATCCCTTTGATGGGCTTGCGGATATTAAAAAGAAATTGATTCGTACTCCATTGGATCCGGCTGTGACTTTTTCGGATGATCCGCTTCGTATGCTTAGAGCCGTGAGGTTTGCGGCGCAGCTGGATTTTGATATAGATGGGGATACTTTCCATGCTATCAGTGAAAATGCCCACCGCCTGAAGATTATTTCTGGAGAACGTATAATAGTGGAGTTGAATAAGATTATCCAAGTGCAAAAGCCTTCCTATGGGTTTAAATTGTTATTTGCGGGTAAATTGCTTCATGAGTTTTTCCCTGAGATGGTGGATTTACAAGGAGTGGATTCTGTGGATGATAAGTCCCACAAAGACAATTTCTACCATACCCTGCAGGTACTGGACAACGTATGCCAAGTCAGTGATGACCTTTGGCTGCGCTGGGCAGCTATCCTACACGATATTGCCAAACCTGCTACCAAACGATTCAACAAAAAAGTTGGCTGGACATTCCATGGTCATGAAGATAAAGGGGCAAGGATGACACCAGGGATTTTCCGTAGGCTGAAGCTTCCCATGGATGAGCGCATGAAATATGTGCAGAAATTGGTGAAGCTACATTTACGTCCTATCGCTTTGGTCAAAGATGATGTGACAGATTCTGCACTGAGAAGGTTACTTTTTGAAGCAGGTGATGATATAGATGATCTGATGAAGTTGTGCAGGGCTGACGTCACTTCCAAGAATAACAAGAGAGTAAAACGATACCTAGAAAATTTCGATAAGGTAGCCCAGAAGCTTATCGAAGTGGAGGAAAAAGATCAGGTAAGGAACTTCCAACCTCCGGTTTCAGGAGAGGAGATCATGAGAATCTTTGACTTGAAACCTTCAAAAATCGTTGGGGATATCAAAGAAGAAATTAAAGAAGCTATATTGGAGGGAAAAATCCATAATAATCCTGTTCAGGCCCGTGAATTGATGCTGGAGATTGCTAAGTCTAAAGGATTGTCCCCCGTATCAGATCACCCAAAGTCATAACTAAATCAAAAAACAATTCAAATGAAGCACGTAGTATTCATGCTGCTTTTGGCCTTTTGTGCCAGCACTACTATCGCCCAGACCGCAGACTCTGTGTCCAGACTGGACCCAAAATTAAAGAAGACGTTAAATGCAGCTGACCAGGCTGCTTACCAATTGGCATTGCGGTACAATGACGTAGCGGCAGCCAAGAATTCCCTCTATCAATTGATCGTCAGAAATCCTGATGATCTCCGCTATGTAGAAATGCTGGGATCCCTTTATTATGAAGCAGGCCAGTCCATGTCGGCGGCACTTGTTTCCATGGATGTGTTGAAAGTCAATGATAAAAGTATTGCCTCACTGGAGATAGCGGCATATTCCCTGGAGCAGGTAGGCGCTTTGGAGCGTTCCCTCCCTTATTTCGAAAGTTTATATTTGCTGAGTGGCGACAATTTTAGTTTATACAAATCCGGCTATATCCAATATAGCTTGAAGAAATATTCTGAAGCGCTTAATTCTATGGATATGCTTCTAAAAAATTCTAAGGATGATGATAAGGTAGGATTCCCAAAATCACAGACCGAGACACAGGAAATCAGCATGAAAGCAGCTGCGTTGAATCTGAAGGGCATGATTTATCTTGAACAGGATTCGAAAACCGAGGCAAAGAAGGCATTTGAAGAGGCTGTTGCCCTGGAGCCAACTTTTGATTTGGCTAAAGAAAATCTGGCAAAAGTGGATTAATCTATCAAAGAATCTCTAATGAAACCGGCTGAATGGCCGGTTTTTTTATGGCAAGAATGAAATTTATAATTGGGAATGTAGCCAACAACAGTTCATGTGGGGTAAAAAGCAAAGAAAGACAGGAAGTAGCCTCCCTGTCTTTCTTTGCTGATAAATTGACGAGCAATTAAAGTTGCGCGTCCAATTTTTGCGATAATACAGATTTTGGAACTGCCCCAACTTGCTTATCTACAATTTCACCGCCTTTGAAGAAAAGAAGTGTAGGGATAGATCTGATTCCAAAAGCCTGAGCGACCGCAGGGTTGGCATCCACATCCACTTTACCTACAACAGCCTTACCGTCATAATCTCCAGCTAGTTCTTCAACTACTGGGCCGATCATTTTACAGGGGCCGCACCACTCTGCCCAGAAATCCACTAGGATAGGCTGTTCGGATTTGATGATTTCTTCAAAGTTTGCGTCAGTAATTTCGATTGCTTTTGACATTTTATATTAGGTTAATGATTTCTAAGATTTCAAATATATGAGCTAAAGCCTATACCAGATTAATAAGTTCCGACGGATTTGATTTTTTTGGCTATAGGCCATTGAGAAAAGCTATGAATCAAGGAATTAGATGTCCGGGAATTACTGCTAAATGCTTATACTACCCGATAAACCACCTCGGGGATTTCTTTCAGTTCCTTGATCATTTCAGCACTGGGATCAATTGAGAATCTTTTGGAGAAAAGCTCCAGAGTAATATTCTCTTTGCGATCCACCACATCGAAATAGAGCTTGGCATCACCTTTATATTTTTCAGTGATTTTTTCCAGCTTCTCCATCAAGTCAAGCGAAAGATCATCCAAATCTATATTTACCCTTAGTCCTTTTACCATTTTTCCCCGGATCTCATCGAGGAGGGTGATGTTGCTTATTTTGAATTCCAGTTCATTTTCTGCCCATCGTTTTCCCGCCACTGTTCCGCTGATGAACAGAAACCAGCCGGGCATAAAGTATTCTTTGAACCTCACATAATCATCCCCAAAAAGAAAGAAAGTAAATGCCCCTTGATAATCTTCTAGCGTTAGGGTGCCGAAGGGTTTTCCATTTTTTGTTGTCCGGTGTGCAAAAGTGGATACAGAACCTGCAAGTTTGATGTCTGTCCGGTTTCTTAGGGTCTCCAGATCGTTCAGATCGGGCAAAGAAGCATTGGTAAAGGATTCGATCTCTAATTTAAACTGATCTAGCGGGTGCCCTGAAATATATAAGCCCACCACTTCTTTCTCTATGTTTAGTTGCTGTAATTGGGTGAAAGGTTCCATCGGCGCAATGCTAGGAAGTGGTATTTCCATGCTTCCGGCCCCTCCGCCGAATAGGCTCACTTGATTGCTTTCTTCTTCTTGCTGCACTTTTTGGGCGTACTTTGTCGCTTTCTCAATCAGGTTCAGGTCTCCGTCGGCTGCTTCCAAATATTGCCTTCTGTGGTGTTGTGGAAAGCAGTCGAATCCTCCCGCCATAGCCAAGGCCTCCATGGTTTTCTTGTTGAGAGCTTTGGAGCTTACCCGCTTCGCAAAGTCAAAAATGTTTTTATATGTCCCGTTTTTCTCACGCTCATCGATAATTGCGTCCACTGCCGCAGATCCGGCGCCTTTAATAGCTGCCATCCCAAAGCGGATTTCCCCTGCGGCGTTTACTGTAAAGCCATTTTTCGATTCATTTACATCGGGACCTAACACAGGAATTCCTGCACGCTTACATTCTTCCATGAAGAAAGTCACCTGGGTGATATCGTTCATGTTGTTGCTCAATACCGAAGCAAGGTATTCTGCAGGATAGTGGGCTTTGAGGTAGGCGGTTTGATATGCAATCCAGGCATAACAGGTAGAGTGGGATTTGTTAAACGCATACGATGCAAAAGCTTCCCAGTCAGTCCAGATTTTCGAAAGTTTTTTGGCGTCATGACCCTTGGCAGATGCCTGCTCCACAAATTTGGGCTTCATTTTGTCCAGCACATCCTTCTGCTTTTTGCCCATCGCTTTACGCAAAACATCAGCTTCACCTTTGGTGAAGCCCGCAAGTTTTTGGGACAAAAGCATGACTTGCTCTTGGTAAACCGTAATTCCGTAAGTTTCCTCCAGATATTCCTTCATGTCTTCTAGATCGTACTCTATTGGCTCGATTCCATGCTTTCTTTTGATGAAGGAAGGAATGTATGCCAAAGGCCCTGGTCTGTACAAAGCGTTCATGGCAATCAAATCCGCAAAGACAGTAGGTTTCAGCTCCCGCATGTATTTTTGCATGCCGGCGGATTCATATTGGAAGATGCCGACTGTTTCACCCCGTTGGAAAAGCTCATAAGTCTTCACATCATCAATAGGAAAATGATCCGCATTTAGCTCGATACCATGCCTTTCCTTTACAATTCTGATGGCGGTTTTTATAAGAGTCAGCGTTTTTAGACCCAAAAAGTCCATCTTCAGCAAACCGGCTGATTCTACTACCGAGTTATCAAACTGTGTGCAGACCATGTCTGAATCCTTGGCTAAGGCTACCGGGACAAAATTGGTAATGTCAGAGGGGGTGATGATCACACCACAGGCATGGATACCAAGGTTTCTCACAGAGCCTTCCAGCATCGTGGCCTGATTGATGGTTTTGGCTGATTCGTCCTGGCCTTTCGAGATTCGGATCAATTCATCAGCTTTTGCTATCATTTCGCCCTGGCCTTTGAGTTTGTCCGAAAGTGCAGCTCTATTGCCTGCCAAGCCAAAAAGAGCCTTGAGCTTGATGTCAGGGACTAAATTGGCCAATCTCCCGGCCTCTGCCAGCGGAAGGTTCAGCACTCGGGCGGTATCACGGATGGCGGATTTTGCTGCCATGGTGCCATAAGTGATGATTTGGGCTACCTGATTGGAGCCATATTTCTTGATTACATAATCAATGACCCGCTGTCGGCCTTCATCGTCAAAGTCAATATCAATATCGGGAAGGGATACCCTGTCAGGGTTTAGGAATCTCTCAAAAAGGAGTTTGTATTCTATAGGGTCAATGTTCGTAATACCCGTGCAATACGCTACGGCTGAGCCTGCAGCGGACCCACGGCCTGGGCCAACGGAAACTCCCATTTTCCTTGCTTCCACAATGAAGTCCTGTACAATCAAGAAATAGCCGGGATATCCTGTGTTCTCAATGGTAGCAAGCTCGAAATCCAATCGTTCCTCGATTTCTGGGGTGATTTCTTTATACCGTCTTTTTGCCCCCTCGTACGTTAAGTGTCTAAGGAATGCGTTTTCACCCCGTTTACCCCCATCCACCTCATCTTCAGGATGCTTGAATTCTTCAGGGATCTCAAATGCCGGCAGGAGTACTTCACGGGCAAGTTTATAAGCTTCTGTTTTATCGGTGATTTCTTGGGTACACTCGATCGCCTCAGGCAGATCGGCAAAAAGCTTTTTCATCTCATCCGGAGACTTGATGTAAAATTCGTCATTTGGAAAGCCGTAACGGAATTCCCTTCCACGTTTTCCTATGTACTTTTTAGGTTTGTCATAAAGCTCCCCGTCTTTCACACAAAGTAATACATCATGGGCCTTCGCATCAGATTTCTCAGCATAATAGGCATTGTTTGCCGCGAAATATTTGACCCCGTATTTTTTTGCGAATTCGAGTAGCACTTCATTGACCTTTTCCTCCTCCGGCACTCCGTGGCGATTGAGCTCTACGTAAAAATCCTCACCAAACTGCTCTTTCCACCAGACAAAAGCTTCCTCAGCCTGAGTCTCTCCCACATTCAAAATCAAAAATGGGATTTCTCCCCAAAGACCGCCAGTCGTGGCAATCAGGTCGCCCTTGTATTGGACCAGCAGTTCTTTGTCTATCCGTGGAACATAATAAAATCCCTCGATATTGGCATAGGAGGCCAGTTTCGCCAGATTATGATAACCGGCTTTGTTTTTTGCGATGAGTACTGTTTGGTAGCCGTCGTCTTTGTTGCTTTTGTTTTTCCGGTCTCTACACAGGTTGAATTCACATCCCAAAATCGGTTTGATATCTTTTCCCATCGCTTCTTTTACGAAGTGGAATGCACCCATCATATTGCCATGATCAGTCATTGCTATTGCAGGCATACCCAGTTCTTTGGCACGTGCCACCATAGCAGGGATCTCACAGGTAGCCTGAAGTACAGAATACTGACTATGCACATGCAGATGAGTGAATGGGATATCTGTAAGATCCGAGATGTCAGCTTTGCCGGCCTGTTTTAATACATCCTTTGCGGCAGCTTTTTGTGCATCTTTGGCTTGCGCAAAATTTGCTTCCTCCAGCGTAGGGGCTTCATAGTGTACTTCGGAGATTGCTACCCCTGTTTCCGGTGCCTGTACGCCCTGGGTAATTAGTCCAAAGAAACATCGGGCTGTGGCATCCACATCATAAGCAGCATCGTGTGCATCTCCGAAGTCTTTGCCAAAGAGTTTTTGATGTAATTCAGTGAGGGTAGGCCATTTGTATTTGCCCCCCCGTCCTCCTGGGAGCGCACAGAAGTCCGTAGAGATGTCTTTGGTATCCAGCTGCTGCACCGTGAGTGGCATAGTGGCTTCAGCCCGATAATATTCCGAGCCGACTACATTGACATCAAACTCCACATTGTGGCCAACTAAGTATTTGGCTTGCTTCACATCTCCTTCGAAGATTCCAAGAACCTGCTTCAGGTCATGTCCTTCCGCCAAAGCCCGCTTGGTGGAAATTCCATGGACTTTTTCCGCATTGTATGGGATGGTAAATCCGTCAGGACGGATGATGAAGTTATGATTCGAAATCAGATTTCCTTTTGCATCATGTAGTTGCCAGGCGAGCTGGACTAGCCTTGGCCAGTTGTCCACATCGGACATGGGGGCATTATAATCGCGGGGAAGACCTGTGGTTTCGGTGTCAAAAATTAAATACATACAGCTTTGGGAATTGAGACTTCAAATTAGGGCTAATCTCTGAAATGAGACAAGCGGAGTGGGGGTAATTGTCGGATTTTATACCAAATTAAAACAAGTCGGCTTACAAGGTCTGGTTAAATCTCACTTGATACAATTGACATGACTTTTTTTGAAATTTTTCAAATTGTTTCACAGCTTGCGCCTTGTGAGGTACAATTTTTTTCTAAAAGTGTATCTTCAATAATACAGTTTTTAGGTTTTCCTGTTTCTGAAAAATTCGAATTTTGTAGTCTATTATTGGACAACAAGCATCCGACATCCAGCATCTAAACTACCTCTTGTCCTCCCAAGGCATGTAAATCACCTTCTTTGTTTCAAAAAATTCTTCCTTGAAATAGTCTTCTAGGTGGTAAACCACATAAGATTTGCCTAACTCCTCCATTTCTTCATCTACTTCTCCGCCCTTCAGGTAGAGAATTCCGTTAGGATATTCGTTGAGATCTTCCTTACGGATTTTGTTTTTCACCCAAGGATAAAAATTAATCATCCGAGTCACGGCACGGCTGATCACAAAATCATATTTCCTGACCAGCTGCTCTGCCCTTGCCTGCTGTGCTTCGACATTGGATAACTTTAGCTGCTTTACCACATCTTTTACCACGGTGATCTTTTTTCCTATGGAATCCACCAAATGGAAATGGGAGTCGGGAAACATGATCGCAAGAGGGATTCCTGGAAATCCACCGCCAGTGCCAATATCCAATACTTTCGTGCCCGGGACAAAGGGCATCACTTTCACAATGCCTAGAGAGTGGAGCACATGATGAACGTAGAATTGCTCCATATCCTTGCGACTGATCACATTGATTTTGGAGTTCCAATCTTCATAAAGCTCTTGAAGCTTGTCGAACTGTGCAAGCTGAGTCTCGGTAAGGTTAGGGAAATAAGACTGGATAAGCTGGGTGCCAGAGTTCATCAAATGTGTTTTTGTTTGCCGGAGGCAATTTCGTAAAGTAATTCTCTCGATCTGTGAAGTTGAGCCTTCACTGTACCCAAAGGTTTTTCGAGCTCTTGGGCGATTTCTTCATAGCTCAATTCATCAAAGTAACGGAGCTGTACAAGTTTGCGGTATTTCGCAGGAAGCTTGTCCACAAATATCCTCACCATTTCTATCCTCTGGGTCCGGATAAATTCGTCCTGTGGATTATTGTCATCATCTTCCACATCGATGGTCACAGAGTTTCCACCGTCATCAGACATGGTGGTGTTCAGACTCATTGTTTTGAGCTTTTTCTTCCGGATAAAATCAATGGTGTTATTAGTCGCTATCCTGAACAACCAAGTGGAAAAAGTATAGTCCTTCTTAAATCGATGAAGGTTTTTAAAGGCTTTGGCAAAGGCCTCCATGGTAAGGTCTTCGGCATCATCCGCATCCCTGATCATCTTCAGGATCATGTAATACACGGCCTTTTTATAGCGCTTCATCAATGATGCGAAGGCCTGCTGGTCTTTTTGCCCGACCGCCTGATCGATCAACTCAAAGTCTTCTAGTGCTTTCTTAGAAAATCCGCGTTCGTTTATTTCCATTGGATGTCTTTTGCCTGATGGGATATGGTCCCTAAAATCCAAAAATAACCTAAATACAGGAAATCCAGCATCCAGATATATTTCGGTGGTTTAGTTCCTTGGATCTTTTTCTCAGCAGCTTTGAATATAAGCGTAACAAGTAAGGACCTTAGTAGGATAATACCGAAAACTATGGAAAAATGTTCCCAGCTTTGGGCTAAACCCAAATAAATAAGTAAACCAATGCCAAAAATCCAGAAAAATGCATGGGAAAGACTGAAAAGTCCAATCTTCCTTTTATCCGCCCCATCATAATATTTCCCGGCGTTCAGGTGTCGTTTCTTTTGTATTAAATATTCCTTGCGGGTTTCCTTAGGTTTGGAAATCGTGTTCGCCTCTGGGTCAAGTACGATGGCTGTATTTTTTCCTGTGGTATAAAGATTGACAAAGAGATCATCGTCCCCACCTTCTATATGCCATAGTTTTTTGAAAGCTTTCACTTCCATGAAGAAACTTTTACGATAACACAGATTCCTTCCTACCGCCATAAAAGGCCGCTTCCACAGCCCAAATGACATATAGTACAGTGCTGTAAGCAGAGTCTCAAACTGAATCCAATTGTTGAGAAAACCTGGCTTCTGCTCGTAGCCGGAAAAACCCACAGCAAAGGTTTTCTTCTGGTTTCTTACCGGTGCGGTCATTTTTCTGATCCATTGGCTGGATTCGGGCAGGCAATCGGCATCAGTGAGGAGAATCACGTCGTGTTTGGCTACTTTGATTCCGAGAGTCAGTGCATATTTCTTTGCGGTGACATGTAGAGGAGTGTACTTCACCGTGACAGAACGGAGCTTAGGGTACGCTTCCATCATTTTCTCCAAAAGCCTTTTGGTTCTATCCGAAGAGCGGTCGTTGACTATCATGACGTCAAAAACAGGGTAGTCCTGCTCGAAAAGCTTCGGGATGAGTGTTTTAAGATTAAGGTATTCGTTGTGAGCACAGATTACTATTGTGACTCCTTCTTCACTATCTGATAGGGATTGATCCGTATTACCTGGGTAAAAGGCCGACTTTCCAAAAATAACCAAGAGGTAAACCGCCTGGATGAGTATTCCGATTCCGAAGAAAAACCAAAGTAAAAATAGGCCCATAGGTCGCTTTTGCAGCGCAAATATAAAATCAAATTCAGCAAACCATTTAAGAATAAGCGTATATTTTTGATGGAAGCCTTTTGCTTTTTGGCTAAGCCCCATAGACAACGGCTTGCTGTTATGTGAAAGAATAATTTCAGGATTTATCAAGTTTTTGTGTTCCAGAAAATCACTTTTGATGACATTTTCCAAAAATTGCAATAGTGACTCGACGGAGGTTTTGCAGATCTAATTGGGGCTTTACTCATTTTCTTCTATTTTGCCATTTGACTTTTTCGGAATGAAAACAGAAGAAAGCAGGAATTTATCTCAAGAGGAAATATTGCAGGCTCTCCGGAAGAATGAATCCCATGCAGTGGAATCGCTCTACCGGGCATGTTGGCCAATTGTAAAAAATCACATCATGAGTAACAGTGGATCCCTTCAGGAAGCAGAAGATGCATACCAAGAGGCTTTTTTGGTCTTTTGGAATAAAACCAAGCAAGACAGTTTCACTTTGTTTCCCGGTGCGACCCTACAAGCGTTTTTGATCCAAATCACCAAAAAACTCTGGTTGTATCACCTCAGGGAAAACAGAAAGATGCACCCCCTTACCATGGAAGAAATTCCCGAGCTGCAGGAGGAAGTCGTTGTGGAGGAAATCGACCTGGTTCAGGCGACATGGGCCGTATTTCGGAAACTTGGAGAAAAATGTCAGCAGATTCTAAAGGCATTTTACTTTGAGAAAAAAAGTATGGATCAAATCGCTCAAGAAATGGACTTGACTCCACAAACTGCCCGAAACAGCAAGTATCGCTGCATCAAAGAAATGAAGTCAAAACTTAATCCCTGATCGGTGAAGCACTTTCCCAACATATCTCCCGAAAGACTCGAGCAGATCGAGCGCTACTTCCGCAATCAGCTATCTCCCGAGGATAGATCCGCTTTTGAAACCATGCTCTCCCAGGATGGGGAGTTGCGGAAAGAGGTGGCTCATGTAAAAGAAAGCCTTCGGGTTCTAGAACTGAGTCTGATGAAAGATGAGATCAGTAATTACCATAAAAGATTGCCAAGTGCCCGGCAAAACTGGATTAAACCTTGGCAGAAAGTGGCAGCTGGCGGTATCGGATTTCTGTTGATTGCGTGTGCTTATTTCTTGCTTCGTCAGTCTCCCGAGGAAAAGCTATACCTCACTTATTTTGAGCCTGACCCTGGACTGGTCACGGCCATGAACCCTTTTTCTGATTATGAGTTTGATCGCGGGATGGTCGATTACAAAACTGGGGATTACCGAGGTGCCACCAAAAGATGGGAAAATCTGTTGGACGAGGGGTATGACTCGGATACGATCCAGTTTTATCTAGGTAATTCTTACCTGAAGTTGGGAGATTTGGAGCTTGCCATGGAAAGTTTTGATGCCGTTACTACAGACTCTCTTTCGGTATTCCGCTCCGATGCCTTTTGGTACCAAGGGCTGATCCACCTAAAAAATGGAGATCGGGAAAAAGCGATCAAAGCCTTTGCACAATCCGATTTTCCTCAGGCAGCTGAACTCATTCAAAAATTAAGGGAATAAGCATGTTAGGTTTTCGTTTTTTCTACTTGCTGTTAACTTTCACGCTCTTGATCCAAGATCAGCAGGAGACACCTCTGCAAAAACTTCAAGCGACCCAAAACCCCGAAGAAATCAGTCTCTTGTTGGATCAGTTTATTCAGGAGGTGATCTGGAAAATGGAAGGGAAAAACCTCGACCAAGAACTCGATCAGCTGCTTGCCATTGTGAGATCGGGTGAGTCACAGGTTCTGGAACAATTTCTCGGCAAAGTAGAGCCGTTGGATTTACCTCAGTCCGTCCAACTGGAGATTTTCAAAAAAACAGCCCAATACTATTCTGATCAGGGGGAACTGTCAAAAAGCAAGGCAATCTATGAGGACTTGTTAGGAAAGTTTGGTGAAAAGGTTTCTCTGGAAGAGTCGGCCAAGATCAAAAGTGACTTGGGAGAAATCTTCCACCGGATGGGAGAACTCAGCCAAAGTAAGAAATGGCACTTGGAGGCGAGAGGAGAATTTGAGCGAAGTGGTGTTTTGAATGGAGAGAACCAGTACATCTCCGCTCAAAATCTAGGACTGGTGTATTGGTACCAATCCCAGTTTGATTCTTCTTTTTACTATTTCGGTCAAGCAATGGAACTTTTGGAAGATTTGGAGCCCAGTCCAGTCAATCAGGTCTATCGCAAAGCCATGCTCAAGAGCAATCTTGCCGGATTGTATAATTTCACTGGGCAGGCAGCCAAAAGTATGGAGGAATTGAATTCCGCCGTTTTGCTGCTCGATGAATTTATCAGGCAAAATCCTGATGCCAAGGAAAGGGAGCAGGCGCAGACCAATTTTTTTAACGGGAAAACCAATTTGGCGGGTATCTATCGGGGAATCGGGGATTATCACCGGGCATTGAAGCTCTTGCTGGAAGCAGACCGGACAAGTCGTGAGCATCTGCCGGCACTGCATCCCAAAATTGTCGAGCGCAAGATCATGATCGGTCAAACCTACCGCCAACTCAAAGATCATACACAAGCGGAAACTTGGCTAAAGGAAGCCCAAGACGATTTGGAGCAAATGGATGGCGGTTACCCTTTGATGTGGGGTGACTTGCATTACACTTTGGCTTTGCTCTATGAAGAAAAATCGAAGACTCGTCGGGCAGAATTTCATTTTGAACAGGCTGGAAGCTATTACGGATCCATCATGAATGACTTTTATGACCCGATTTTTTTAGAGTATATGGGGCATGCGGCGGATTTTTATTCCAAAAATCAGGGAGCTCACAAGGGTCTGGAAATGGTACGGAAAGCCTTGGACTATTCCGTTTGGGCTCATGGTGAGCAAGTGGATCGAAATTTTCTTCAGTATTTTTTTACTGCAAGGGTCTTGTATAACGTGGGCCAATTTGAAGAATCAAAACGCCAGGTGATCAAGGCCGAACAGCTTTTGACTAGAAGAATGAAAAATGCTGAGAGTTTGATTGATTCCCTGCAAGCCCAATTGGAATTACCTCAGATCATTTATTTGAAGTCACAGCTGGAAGATCAACTCAATAAGGAAAATAGCTTGGCTAACTTACAGCAGGTGGACGCTTGGATGGAGGATGCTTTGGACATCCTGGAGATACGAAAAACGCTTCTTTATGAAATTGAGGATCAGGGGATTTTGACTGCGAGAAATCGGGAATTGATGGATTATTATAAAAGTGTTTTGCTTAGACTTTATTCCCAAACTCAAGAGGAAAACTATCTCGACAAACTGCTTACTCTGCACGAGTCTTCCATTTACGCTCGGCTGAGAAGTCGGATTCTCGCTCAGAAATCGGTCAAATTCAGAGATGTTCCCGCAGAGTGGGTCATGCGTGAAGACTCGATCCGGGCTCAATTCGATACCATGTGGGAAGAGGGCGGAGAAGGGGTGGAGTTTGACAAACTGCTTTCGGAGTGGAAGGCGTTTCTTGATGAGTTAAAGTCTGCCTACCCGGCGTATTTTGAGTTGCGTTACGGAAAAGCTTGGAAAGAATTTGTTTTCGAACCGGCGCAAGAGCCCTTGATCCAGTGGATTCAGGTGAATGATCAGCTTTGTGCGGTAGTGGAAACCAAGGGTAGAAGAAATTTTGTGAACATCGGCGGTATTCCTGGAGAGATCAATAAACTCCTTTCCAAAGAGCTTTCGCTCGAGGAATATAGTCAGGCAGCCTTTGCGCTTTACCAGCAACTGTGGAAGCCGATCGAGCAGTATATCGGATTCGGATCTGTGACAGTGATTCCCGATGGAAGGCTTTTTAGTTTGAATTTAGAGCAATTGGTTAGAGAAGAGTTAGCCTCGTTTGAGGGAATTCGCACCAAGACGCTTTTAAATGACTATGCTTTTTCCTATGCCTTCTCCAGGTCACAGCTGGATCAAATACGAAGGGAGACCTATTCGGATCGGGCAATTGCTTTTGCACCTGTTTTTTCGGATGAAATGAAAGAGGCCTACAAGTCCCAAAATCAGGTGAGCGATTCGGTTATGGAGGATTACCTCAGCTTGCTTCCTCAGCCTTTTGCATTGAATTTGGCCGAGAAAGTAGCGAGGGAGTACAACGGTACTTCCTACCTCTTTGAAGCTTCGAGCATCCAAAATTTCAAGGGTTTAAGAGGCTCATTTCCGGTTTTGCAATTAGCCACGCATGCTTTCTCGGACAATATTTCACCGGAACGCTCCTATTTGGTATTTGCCAAAGAAAAGAGAGAGGTCGAAAATCACTTATACGCCTATGAGCTGTATGATCAGAAGATTGATGCCGGTCTTGTCATGTTGACTGCCTGTGAGACAGGTCAGCCTGTCTATCAAGCGGGAGAGGGGATGATTTCTCTGGCTCATGCATTTAATTACGCGGGAAGTGAATCTTTGCTTACGTCCTTGACCAAAACGGATGAACAGGCAGGAGCTATTATTTCAGAGTATTTTCTGGACTTCGTAGCATCGGGAAGGCCACTGGACCAAGCGCTTCAATTGGCCAAATTGGAATATTTGAAAAACTCCCGGGGGAGGGCGTTAATGCCGACTTTCTGGTCAGGATTGATAGTGATGGGACAAAAGGACCCGATCGCATTAAAAAAAGAAGGGGGCTTTCCATACTATTTCATCTTCGGAGTCCTGGCTGTGCTCTTATCTGTGATTTTTTTCATTTTTATAAAGAGCAAAAAAGCGATGTTGAAATAATTTCTCACATTTATTGATGACATTTTTGAAAAGCTGCAATAGGAGTTTATAGTCAAACTTCTGTGCCATGAACAAAAAGATTTTTACCCTATTCCTCAGCCTTTTCATTTTGATGTTTTCCTGCAAGGAAGACGAGATGATTCCAGCCCCTAACCCTACACCTGATCCCGGTCCCGTGGCCAACATTCCCACTCAGGTGGCCAAGATCAGCCTCCCTGGAGGAGTCAGCTATGAGCTGAGCGGACACAGCATTTGGTCCAATGGGTTAAAAGAGCCTGTTACTTCTAATGGAGATACCAAAATCCCCCAAATCACCGAAGGGTATAACGTTGCCTTTGTGTTTGATGAGGAGGACAATCCTATTCTAGCCGGATTTGTGACCAAAGACCAGAGCATGATCTCAGTGGAAACCACAGCCAAGGTACTCCTTTATTACAGCACTGGTGCCGTGCTGATGGCCGATACGGTCTCCAATATTTTTGTCAATCAAATCCATGAATTGCCAGAGTTTCAAGAGTGGGCCAAGCAGTTCGAAGAACTGTGGAAAGCTGATCCCAAGATTCTATCCAAACCTGCCGAGATCAGAACGGCAATAGCAGGGACAACGAGCGAGGTTCTCGGGGAGTCCCGTCCGTTGGATATCAGAAGTGAGGAAAATGATGGAACTTCGAATGGCCGGGTTTGGTCGGTGGCGGTGGACGATGGGAACATCAAGAGCGGCTTGCAGATTTTTTCAGAAGCCGCAGGTGAGGTAAAAATCAGGAATAGATACAGGAGAAGAGCCCACGCCTTCCTGTATAAGTCTAGATTTAAGCCTAACGGCTCTCAAAACTACACCGAGGTACTCCAAAGCGTCAGCTCCGGAACCACAGCCGATGCGGATTTGGCAGTGGGTCCGACCGAGGGGATTTCCAATGTGTTTGGCTCCCTGATCAAGCAGGTCAAAGGGGACGGTATGGAAATGGCGGTAAAAGAAGAAGGACCTCTCGCTGTACAACTGGAAGAAAATGAGGAGGTGGCAGTTTACTGGCTGCGGATCGTAGGGCCTGGAAACCGTCGTACATCGATGAACAAAAGTGATACCGAGCGTCGTAGGATGGAGCGTTTGGCATTGGAAACATTCGCCTTGGACTTTTTGATTCCGCTGGTCGGTACGGCTACGGGAGGGCTCAAAAATCATTCGGTCAGTCACTTGGATGGTGCTGAAAAGACAAAAGCAGAAGACCTAATCACTGCTGTTGAGGTATTTTTGGATGCCTTTCCGAATATCTATGATGCAGTGAAAGAGGGAGATTTCAAGGCGGCCACAACCGCTTCCATCGATGCTCTAGGTGCTGAGGCTGCTGGACAGGCTGCCGAAACCTTGATCAAGGAAATCGTCAGGGTCTATGTAGATGATATCACAGATGCCGGGATGGAAGGAGTTGAGAAGCTGGCAAGCAGAGTTTTTCTTATAGCAGATGCGTTGCTTCAGACGGCTGATTGGACACGATTGGTTTCAGATTTTAATTCATCCACTTCCCTGGAGCAATGGGAAGTAAAAGCTGTGGCCAGTCAGGTGAAATTGCTTCCCAAAGAGGCGGCGATCACCAATGCTTCCCAACAAAAGCTAACTGCCTCTACAGTCGATATCGATGAGTCTCAGAAGAGGGACCTGAAGTTTAAGTGGAGCACAGAGGGTAAATACGGCTATCTGATCGAGACATCCAGCAATCGTGGTTCCTCGATTGAGACCAATGATCCTGAGATATTCTACAATGCCAGCACCTCTTCAAGCAACCTCTCGGATGATGAAAACCTGGAGACGATCGTGGTAGAAGCCTTTTTGGGGGACAATCTGATCGGTAGTGATACCATGACGGTGAATGTGAAAAAGAGCCTATATGAAATCAAGCCGGACGGGATCACCCTGACCGGCAAAGAGGAAGGAAGTAATCCCACTAATGTGAGACTTCATATCGAGCCGGCAGGAGACAGTGGATCGCCGCTAGGCTCTAATCCGGACTCGGATTACAAAATAGTCTGGACGACTCCTGGCAGCCACGGAGGATTGATGGAAGGAAGCAATGGTCAGACCATGACTACCATCACCACTTATGGTAATGGATCGGTTTGGTACAAAGCCACAGATGACCGGACCAAAGAAAGTGTGGAAAATATCAATGCCCGTATCTACTCTAAGCCCAAAGGAGCATCAGAGGATGAATACCGCCTATTTGAAGATCTAAAGGCAACCGTGAAGATCAATAATGATGAGAAGAAGAAGATTATTCATGTTGCCTTAACGCCAAATTACTTCAGCAGGACATATTTTTTGGGGTCAAGTCCAAGATTAAATTGTGCTGCACTTGAAGCCATTTTAGTCCCCAAGGAAGAGGACGCAGTGAGATATGATGTCAGATTTTATGATCTTTCACATCCTTTACCTGGTACACCAAAAGTATATGGCTGGACACCTAATGGTTCAAATGTTTATCCATTCCCTGAAGACCCCAATCAGGATTTTCCCGCAAGATCCTTTCCCCTTGACCAAGGGGAGGTTTATTTCTTGGGTCTAACATTCTCAGCTGTTGACACCAGTCCAGACGATCCACTGGGCCGTTGTGCGAGATTACAGGGTCAGTTGTTCACAGGTAAAGCTGAAGTGATTATCACTCTAAAATAAAATTGATTAAGAAAGCAGTATTTTCAATAACCGCAGTTTTCTTCATTTGCTGGATTAGCGCATTTTCTTCTTGTGCTAGCCCAGTGGAGAAAGACATTCAAAATTGGAATATTATATCAAGCTTCTCTGGATCTGGAAGTAAACCAAGCAGAAAATAAGCAAGAGCTAAAATCCCATCAAAAAAGGAAATTATGATTACTGGTACACCAATGAGTTTGGTGAATTCCACGGCACCGATGATCCGAACTTTAAGCCGGGGAATCATTATAGTGGGAATTGGAAACCGATTCAGCCATTGAAAGTCGATCACTGATTTTAAAATTGATATCAAGCAAATACAGAGCGAATACATGGAATAAAAGAGGAAAATCCGATCTTTGCGGCCATGAAGTTCACTCTAGAGAAAAAAGATTCCCAATCTCAAGCCCGTGCAGGACTGCTAGAAACCGACCATGGCGACATCCAGACCCCGATATTCATGCCTGTGGGTACAGCCGCCAGCGTAAAGGCGGTACACACCCGCGAGCTAAAGGATGATATCCATGCCCAGATTATCCTAGGAAACACATACCACTTGTATTTGAGACCGGGGTTGGATATACTGGAAAAGGCCGGAGGGCTGCACAAATTTAATGGCTGGGACAGGCCTATCCTTACGGATAGTGGAGGGTATCAGGTTTTTTCATTGTCGGGTACCCGCAAGATCAAAGAGGACGGAGTGATGTTCAAATCCCATATCGATGGTTCAAAACATCATTTTACCCCGGAGAATGTAATGGATATCCAACGGACGATTGGGGCGGACATTATCATGGCTTTTGATGAGTGTACGCCTTATCCTTGCGAGTATGGTTATGCCCGGAACTCCATGGAAATGACGCACCGTTGGCTGAAGCGCTGTATAGGGCAATTTGATTCTACTGAGGGAAAGTATGGCTATAGTCAGACACTTTTTCCTATAGTGCAGGGATCTGTTTATAAGGATTTGCGGAAGCAAAGTGCTGAGTTTATCGCCGCACAGGACCGTGAAGGCAATGCAATCGGGGGGCTTTCTGTGGGGGAACCTGCGGAGATGATGTATGAAATGACTGAGTTGGTTACAGATATTTTGCCTCAGGATAAGCCCAGATACCTCATGGGGGTGGGAACCCCGGCCAATATCCTGGAGTGTATTGCCTTGGGTGTCGATATGTTTGATTGTGTCATGCCGACCAGAAACGCTCGCAACGGTATGCTCTTTACCTCGGAAGGTTTCATTAATATCCGGAATGAAAAATGGAAGGATGACTTTAGTCCCATCGATCCGGCAATTGGTGGATATGTAAGCACATTTTATTCTAAGGCATATTTGAGACATTTAACAGTCTGTAAGGAGATATTGGCTGCCCAAATTGCCAGTATTCATAATCTTAGTTTTTACCTTTGGCTGGTAGGCCAGGCCAGGGAACATATCCTGGCGGGTGATTTTGCCGTTTGGAAAGATCACATGGTGAAAAAAGTGAGCACCAGACTCTAATATGAAATCGAGCATGCCGAAGGCGACTCACAAAGGAATGATTATTCTCCGTGCGAGATTCCATGTGACCATTGAAAAACAATTATAAACACATGAAACTACTCGACAAACTGATCATCAAGGATTTTCTCAAGACCTACTTTTTTGTAGTGGTCATGTTGGTGTTGGTGGTGTTGGTGCTGGATTTCACCGAAAAGAATGACGCTTATATACGGAATGATGTGCCTTCCAACGAGATTTTTAAATACATGGCCAACTACGGCCTGTATCTGAATAATCTTCTGACTCCTATCACTGTTTTTATCTCGGTGATCTTCATTACTTCCAAAATGGCTGGAAGAACCGAGATAATAGCTATCCTCAGTAGCGGGGTTAGCTTTATGAGAATGCTTAGACCGTTCCTTTTTGCTGCGGCCATGATAGGCAGTGTGAGTTTTTTGTTGAATGGATGGGTTTTGCCAGGAGCTACGGAAGGGGTCACCAGGTTTAAGCTGACCTATCTGGAAAATGAAAAAACCTCTGGCGCTTCAAATATTCACCTCAAAGTAGGAGGGGAGTCCTATGCATATATGAGCCGGTTTTTTAAGACAGGAAATACGGGGTGGAACTTTACTTTGGAGACGATCAAAGATGGTGAACTTTTGGCGAAACTCTCTTCCGACCGGATAGAATGGGATACGGCTAAGCGTGTATGGACTCTAAGGAACTGGAGACTGCGGGAGCTACGGGAGCGCGATGAACTTTATTCAGTGGGTGAGAGGTTAGACACGGTGCTTTCGATTAGACCAGAGGATTTTGATTTGCCGGACAATCACCATGAGACGTTAAAACTCCCAGACTTAAGTAAACAGATTAAGATTTTGGAAGATAGAGGTGCGGATAATGTGGAATTCTACAGAATAGAGCGTTATGTTCGTTTAATGTCGCCTTTCGCAGCGATGATCCTGACCTTTATAGGAGTGATTATGTCCGCGCGGAAAACCCGAGGTGGTTCAGGGTTTCAGATCGCTATGGGATTTTTGCTAGCCTTTGTTTATATCATACTTTTTATTTTATCCAGAACCTTTGCGGAAAACGGCGCCACCTATCCGATTTTTGCGGTATGGCTCCCCAATATCATTTTTGCCGCGACAGGTCTTTTACTATACAAAACCGTCCCGCGCTAGATGAAGCCTGCATTCAAGGATTATCTGCTGCTTCATTTGATTGTACTCATATGGGGAGGCACTGCAATATTAGGTTTGCTGATCAGTTTGCCGGCTCTAGAGCTGGTTTTTTACAGAACGCTGATTGCCGCTGTAGGGGTGGCAGGACTTTTCTTGTTCCGCAAGAAAAATCTGCTGCTTCCTTTTCCTGAAATGATCAAAGTAACAGGAGTAGGCATAGTGATCGCTCTCCACTGGATTCTGTTTTTTTGGTCAGCAAGGGTTTCTACAGCATCTGTGTGCCTCGCAGGGATGGCGACCACATCATTGTGGACGGCTTTTGTAGAGCCTCTGTTCAATAGAAGCAAAATCAAATGGTATGAAGTGGGGCTTGGCTTGACGGTGATTTCCGGGCTTTTAGTGATTTTTAGTTTTGAATCAGGATATTGGCTTGGACTGAGTATGGCACTTGCCTCTTCCTTTCTGGCAGCGGTGTTTTCTGTGCTGAATGGGAAACTGACACATAGGCACAATCCCTATCAAATTACTTTTTATGAAATGGCAGGAGCATGCATGTTCGCGGTACTATTTATGCCTATTTATTCCTATTTCTTTACTGAGAGTGGATTAAATCTTACCTGGATAGGTTATGATTGGCTCTGGCTTTTGATTCTTGGAGGAGTTTGCACGGTGTACGCGTTTTCAGTCTCAGTGGAGCTGATGAAGAGATTGTCTGTCTTTTCGATAAACCTGACTGTAAACCTGGAGCCTGTTTATGGGATTGTCTTAGCAGTCTTGATTTTTGGGGAAAGCGAGAAAATGACGCCAGAGTTTTACTTGGGGACAGGGATCATTTTGATATCAGTGTTGAGCTATCCCATTTTGAATTACATCAACAAACGGAGGAAACCTGTACGGCCGCTGGGGTGATAAAAATCTAGAGTGTTGTAATATCCTTAAGGGTATTCAGTGCCATTGTTAATTCCTCATTAGATATTTCTCCCATTTTTTCGATGAGTCTATCCTTCGACAATGAGCGGATATGGAAAACCATCAATTCGGACTCTAGTTTCAAACCATTCTTTTGAGATGGTTCTAGGATAGGATTTCCCTGATAGTTTTTGACTTTGGAAGTCAAGGGAGCAGTAATCACCACCTTTAGGAATTTATTCATCAGGTTCCCACTAAGAATGACAACCGGCCTTCTGCCGGCTTGCTCGGATCCTATCAAAGGATTGAGATCGGACATCCAGATCTCACCTTGCCTCATCTTCGATTTGCTTCAGGTAATTGCCCATCCCTTCTTCCGCCACTAGGAGTATATCATCATCTTGGGCTGCCTGCTTATATGATTTGACATATTCAGCTCTCTTGAGATGGTCGAGGTAGAGGTTGAGGGCATTTTCTACCAGCTTGTTTTTTGGTAGAGAAAGCTTCTTGGCGTAATCCGCAAGCCGCTGAAGAAGATCAGCAGGTAGTGTACTAGTGTAAGTGGCCATTGTGTTTTATATTTATGATTCACAAATATAATCTATTGGATTCAGACTATCAATCTTGTTCTCAGTATTTTACAATATCCCCTCAAATTTAAAATATTGCTCTTCCCATTTTATTGAAGTTGGTTTCTCCTCAAAAAGCCCAAAAACAGAAGAACCGGAACCTGACATGGCGGCATAGTAAGCTCCACTTTCATAGAGCTTGTTTTTTATTGCTGCGATCTCAGGATGGCTTGGGAAAACACTTACTTCGAAATCATTCACCAACTCATCTTTCCATCGCGCTTTATCCGCTAAAATCTCCTCTAGTTTACCCGCCGGTTTTTTGGGAGTGACACCAGCATATGCTTCTTTGGTGCCAATATGAATCCCAGGGTTGATCAGGACCAGATAAGTTCCTTTCAGGTCTAACTCTACAGGTTCTAATATCTCGCCTCGGCCTCTGGCTATTTTTGGTATGTTCTCAATAAAAAATGCGCAATCACTTCCAAGTTGAGCCGCGTATTCTTCCAGGAAAAAATCATCCAAGATCAGGTCAAAAAGATTGTTCATCATGGTAAGTGCAAAAGCCGCATTTGCCGAGCCGCCACCAAGACCTGCGCCCATTGGGATGTTTTTATGCAAATGAATGCTTATATGGGGGAGGTTTGGAAAGTCTTTTTTCAGCAAGTGATAGGCCTTTAGGATGAGATTTTCCTTGGGGTCACCAGGGATTTCCAATCCGGTAGCAGAAAATGTGGTTTTTTTGGAGTCCACGATCATTTCTAGGGCATCCACCAATGGAATTGGTACCATGCAGCTCTCTATTTCATGGTATCCATCTCTTCTTTTGGCGGTAATGTGAAGTCCTAAATTGATCTTTGCGTTTGGAAATGAAATCATTGGCATAAATGTTTGATCAAAAATAAGATAAAAAAGCAGGAGAAGTGAAGCTTTTGGTAATTGAGAATTTTGTAAAAAAAACACTAATTATTGAAGTAAATGTGGTATATCATTTTTCTTGTTAAAAAAAAGAGAATAACTTTTGTTAAAATTTAAAGAAACTCGAAATCAGTACAAAATTTTGGAAATTGAAAAAATAGACAAATCATTTCTTGAAAATGAGGAAAAAAATGAGGTGTTTATGGATTTTAATTTTGAAAAAATAAATTTTGCATACATTTTTTATCTGAGAAAGTTGAAATTTGTAAAATTAAATATTGTAAGTGTGAAAATTCGGTTTTAAGTTTGTCATACAATTCCCCAGCGGATAGGAAGAAACCAGAACATCTATGTATAAAGTAGTCATTTTGCTAAGCGTCATTATTCTCATTGGATTCTAATGTGAGGCACTAGACTATTATTTATAATGAAATAAAAAACATCTAAAGTGCCTCACTGAACTGAGGCACTTTTTTTTATACCCTAAATAAATATGACCCTTAAAAAGCACAGTTGGGAAATAAGTGACAATCCCGAGCATCCGGCAGGTATGGCCATGCTGTATGCTACAGGTATGAGTGACAAAAAGATGAAACAGCCTTTTGTAGGGATAGCCAGTTGTGGTTATGAAAGCAATCCCTGCAATATGCACCTGAACGACTTCGCCGGTCTGATCAAAACGTCCTCACAGGAATATGATCTGACCGGTTTGGTTTTTAACACTATCGGTATATCTGATGGCACTACCATGGGGACTTTGGGTATGCGTTATTCTTTGGTGTCCAGAGAAGTAATTGCGGATTCTATCGAATCATTTATCATAGGTCACTCTTTTGATGGCTGCGTCTCTGTGGCTGGCTGTGACAAAAATATGCCTGGTGCGCTTATGGGCATGATCCGTACGAATAGACCAGGTATATTGGTGTATGGCGGGACTATCGCCTCAGGCAATTATAAGGGGGAAAAACTGAATATAGTATCTGCCTTCGAGGCATTTGGTAAGCGTGTGAACGGGAATATCTCGGATGAGGATTACGATGGAGTGATCCGCAATGCATGTCCTGGCCAAGGTGCCTGTGGAGGAATGTACACCGCTAATACCATGTCTTCGGCCATAGAGGCGATGGGTATGTCTCTTCCGTATTCCTCATCTTATCCTGCCAACTCACCTGAGAAATTGCGGGAATGCCGTGAGGTAAATAAATACATGCGGATACTTCTGGAAAAAGACATCAAACCAAGTGATATCATCACCAGAAAAAGCATAGAAAACGCAGTTACGGTGGCAATTGCATTGGGAGGCAGCACCAATGCGGTAATGCATATCATCGCCATAGCCAGGACTGCTGGAGTGGATTTTACGATTCAGGATTTTAAAGCTATAAATGCCAAAACCCCCATGATCGGGGATTTCAAACCATCTGGGAAATTCATGATGGAAGATCTTCATGAGCAGGGTGGGGTTCCTGCATTTATGAAATACATGTTGCAGAACGGGTTTCTTCATGGGGATTGCCTTACGGTGACTGGCAAAACTTTGGAGGAAAATCTAGAAAATATAGAGCCTGTCATAGTTTCTATGGTGAATGTGATCCATCCGTTAGAGACACCTATCAAAACATCAGGTCACTTGTGTATCTTAGATGGCAATCTAGCTCCTGAAGGTGCTGTGGCCAAAATCACAGGTAAGGAAGGAAATGCATTTACGGGGCCGGCGCATGTGTTTGATTCCGAACAGGAGGCCAATGATGCGATTCGTGATCATAAGGTGAAAAAAGGAGAAGTCCTTGTCATCCGCAACATAGGGCCAAAGGGAGGCCCGGGCATGCCAGAAATGCTAAAGCCGACTTCTATGATCATAGGTGCGGGTCTTGGGGCAGATGTGGCCTTGATTACAGATGGAAGATTCTCAGGTGGTACACACGGATTTGTTGTGGGGCACGTCACTCCCGAGGCTTGGTGCGGAGGTCCGATTGGGCTGGTTAAAAATGGGGATATCATTACGATAGATGCAGACAATCTTAAGCTATCCGTGGACGTGTCAGAGGAGGAACTTGCAGAACGTAAAAGATCTTGGAAGCAACTGGACATTTCTCATCTGCAAGGAACATTAAAGAAGTACAATAAACTTGTTGCAACTGCATCAGAAGGTTGCGTAACTGATAAATTCTAGACCCATGAAGGATTCGATGATCAGAGGGGCTGACATTGTTGTCAGATCACTTATTGCCGAGAATGCCGAAATCATTTTCGGATATCCCGGAGGAGCTATTATGCCGGTTTATGATGCCTTACATGACTATCATGACCGGTTGAGGCATGTGCTTACCCGGCATGAGCAAGGAGCGATCCATGCCGCACAGGGTTACGCTAGAGTCTCGGGAAAAGTAGGTGTCTGTTTGGCTACTTCCGGGCCTGGTGCTACCAATCTGATTACGGGGATGGCTGATGCCCAGATTGACAGCACTCCTTTGGTGTGTATTACCGGGCAGGTAGCCTCACATCTGTTAGGTACTGATGCCTTTCAGGAGACTGATGTGGTGGGGCTGTCTATGCCAGGGACTAAATGGAATATACAGGTACGCCGTGTGGAGGATATTGCACCTGCTATAGCCAAGGGGTTTTATATAGCCAGAACCGGGAGACCGGGGCCCGTATTGATCGATATTACCAAGGATGCCCAGGTAGATTTTGGGAAATTCAATTACGAGGCCTGTAAAGGATTCAGATCATATAGGACACATATCCCTGTAGAGAAAACAGCTATACAGGAAGCTTCTTTTCTAATCAATATGGCCAAGAGACCTTATTTATTGTTTGGTCAGGGAGTTGTGTTGGGACAGGCAGAAGCTGAGTTGAAAGCGTTTTTGGAAAAATCCGGCATACCTGCGGCCTGTACTTTGTTGGGTTCGGGCGCATTGTCAGAAGATCACCCAAATTATGTAGGGAAACTTGGGATGCATGGCAATTATGCCCCAAATTTGCTGACGAATCAATGCGATGTTTTGATCGCGGTGGGGATGAGATTTGATGATCGGGTCACAGGAGACCTAAAGCGCTATGCCAAGCAGGCAAAAGTGATCCATCTGGAGCTGGATCCTGCGGAGATCAATAAAAATGTGAAGTGTGAGGTAGCGGTATTGGGGAGTTGTAAGGATAGCCTGGCATTATTGACTGGGGCGGTGAATGAAAATTCCTACCCGGAATGGATGGCTAAGTTTAAAACGCTGGCCGACCAGGAGAGAGCCACGGTAATCGATCCTGATCTTACTCCTACCAAACCTGGGTTGACCATGGGTGAGGTGATCTTCCAGATCAATAAATATAAAGCTGATGATGCGGTATTAGTGACTGACGTAGGGCAGCACCAGATGATCTCCTGGAGGTATTTCAACTACAAGAAACCAAGGACGCAGGTAACTTCCGGCGGACTGGGTACCATGGGATTTGCGTTGCCTGCGGCACTTGGAGCTCAGATGTACGATTTCTCCCGACAGGTGGTGTGCGTAGTGGGAGATGGAGGTATCCAGATGACCATTCAGGAGTTGGGCACTATCATGCAGACTAAGGCTCCCGTGAAGATTGTTTTGCTCAACAACAATTTTCTGGGAATGGTGAGACAGTGGCAGCAGATGTTTTTTGATAAACGCTACTCATTTACCGAACTTGACAATCCTGATTTCATCAAAATAGCTGAAGCATATAATATTCAAGCTCAGAAAGTGACCGAACGAGGTGATTTGCAGGAGGCGATAGAAGATATGCTGATTCACGATGGCCCTTATTTCCTCGAAGTGGTAGTCGAAAAAGAAGATAATGTGTTTCCAATGATTGCCACTGGATGTTCAGTGGAAGAGGTTAGACTTAGCTAAACCAACCCTATGAAGCGATATACTATATTCGTTATTACCGAGAATTTCATCGGTATCCTTAACCGCATCACCATTATTTTTACCCGGAGAGGTATCAATATTGATGCACTTACAGCATCTGAAAGCCGGCTGGAAGGTATCCACCGGATTACCATAGAGGTGACGGCCTCTGAAGACACGGTCATTCAGCTGGTCAATCAGATCGAGAAAATCATAGATGTGATCAAGGCTTTTTACCATGAAGATGAAAGTGTGGTCTATCAGGAAATCGCCTTGTATAAAATCCCGGTTTCACGTCTTGATGGGGGGCTGGAGAAAATCATCCGACAGCACAATGCAAAAATCATTGCAGCGGAACCTGATTTTGTGGTGTTGGAACTGACAGGCCATAAGGAGCAAACACAGGAATTACTTGAGATACTGAAAGGGTACGGGCTTCTGGAATTTGCCAGGTCAGGTAGGGTCGCTGTAGCCAAAAGAATGCTGACAATCGACAGTTTTGTCAAATAATTATAAACCAATGAAGGATTCCTCCGGAACCTATTGAACACTAGTAATAAATTTTAAAAAATCATGAAATCAAGCATGGCATGAGCGTCATACGAGAGTGTGATTATCAGCCATGCGAGATTCCATCTGACCATCGAAAATCAAAATATAAAAAACAGATGAAATTAAAATTCGGCTCAACAGAAGAAAACGTAGTAACTAGGGAAGAATTCCCACTGGAAAAAGCTAGAGAAGTACTCAAGGATGAAGTGATCGCAGTATTGGGTTATGGCGTGCAAGGTCCAGGTCAAGCTCTCAACTTGAAAGACAACGGTTTCAACGTGATCGTAGGCCAGCGTAAAGGCTCCAAGACCTGGGACAAAGCCGTAGCTGACGGATGGGTGCCTGGAGAGACACTTTTCGAATTGGAAGAGGCGTGTGAGAAAGGAACAATCCTTCAATTCCTTCTATCTGATGCGGGCCAGATTGCTCTTTGGCCAACTGTGAAAAAACACCTTACACCAGGCAAAGCACTATACTTCTCACATGGTTTTGGTGTGACTTATAAGGAGAAAACAGGTATCATTCCTCCAGCGGATGTAGATGTGATCTTAGTGGCTCCAAAAGGTTCCGGTACTTCGTTGAGAAGAATGTTTGTAGAAGGCAGGGGACTGAACTCATCTTATGCAATCTATCAAGACGGAACTGGTAAGGCTAAAGACCGTGTTATAGCTCTTGGAATAGGTGTAGGCTCAGGCTATTTATTTGAGACGGATTTCTACCGTGAGGTAACGTCTGATTTGACAGGTGAAAGAGGTACCTTGATGGGTGCAATTCAGGGTATATTTGCAGCACAGTATGAGGTGTTGAGATCAAATGGACATAGTCCTTCCGAAGCATTTAATGAAACCGTGGAAGAATTGACCCAATCATTGATGCCCTTAGTAGCTGAAAATGGGATGGATTGGATGTATGCCAACTGTTCCACTACTGCTCAGCGTGGTGCGTTGGACTGGTGGAAGCCATTCAGAGATGCTACCAAGCCCGTATTTGAAGAATTGTATAACTCTGTGAAAACAGGTCAGGAGGCTCAGAAGTCAATTGACTCAAACTCCAAAGAAGATTACCGAGTAAAACTGGAAGCTGAATTGAAAGAATTGAGAGATTCTGAGATGTGGCAGGCAGGTGCTGTCGTCCGTCAGTTGAGACCAGAAAATAATTAATATAAAAACCCCCAAGAATTATGAGTGAGAAGCTATGGATATTTGACACTACCCTAAGAGATGGGGAGCAAGTACCCGGGTGTCAGCTGAATACCCAGGAGAAAATTGTGGTAGCAAAAGCACTGGAAGAACTAGGCGTGGATATAATCGAAGCTGGTTTTCCTATTTCGAGTCCAGGAGACTTTAATTCTGTCCTCGAAATTTCAAAGGCAGTTTCCAACCCGATTATCTGTGCCCTCTCCAGAGCTGTGGAAAAAGATATCGAAGTAGCGGCTCAGTCCCTCAAATTCGCAAAAAAAGGTAGGATCCATACTGGAATAGGTGTTTCTCCTTACCATATTCAATACAAACTGCGCTCCACCCCTGAGGATATCATTGCTCGGGGTGTAGCAGCGGTGAAGTTTGCCAAGAGATTTGTAGATGATGTAGAGTTCTATGCAGAAGATGCAGGCCGTGCTGAATCGGACTTTCTGAATAAAATCATTGAGGAAGTTATTAAGGCTGGCGCCACCGTTGTCAATATTCCTGATACGACTGGCTATTGTCTTCCTGAACAATACGGGGCTATTATCGCCAGTTTGAAAAACAATGTTCCAAACATAGATAAAGCAATCATTGCCACGCATTGCCACAATGATCTAGGGATGGCTACGGCCAATACCGTGGCGGGGGTGCAGCAAGGCGCACGTCAGGTAGAAGTTACCATCAACGGTATCGGAGAAAGAGCTGGAAATACTTCTATGGAGGAAGTAGTGATGGCAATTAAATGCCATAAAAGTATTGAAGTCCATACGGAAATCGTCACTCCGAAGATTTATAATACCAGCCGTTTGGTCTCCAAGTTGATGAATATGCCTGTCCAGCCCAATAAAGCAATCGTGGGAAGAAATGCGTTTGCGCACTCATCTGGCATCCATCAAGATGGTGTGTTAAAGCATAGAGAGAATTACGAAATCATTGATCCTATTGATGTTGGAGTAGCAGAATCCACAATTGTGTTGACCGCAAGATCCGGAAGGGCAGCCTTGAAACATCACTTGGATGCGTTGGGAGTAGAATTGGAAGGAGATGCACTTCGTGAAGTATATGAGGAGTTTTTGATACTGGCTGACAACAAACGGGACATTGGCCGAAAAGATCTATTGGGATTAGTAGGTAAGTATGTGGAAGAGTCTAATTTCATAGAACTTGGAAAAGTGACCTATTCATCCAATGGAGCCATAGAAGCAAAGGTGTCCTTGAAAATAGGAGACCAGGAACACACCTCTACCGCCCATGGCAATGGCCCGGTAGATGCAGTGCTGAAAGCCATTGAAAAAAGCGCAAAGCCTGCAGTAGAACTCGAAGAATTCCTGATTCAGGCCATTACCCATGGAAGTGACGATGTGGCGAAAGTTCACATGAGATTAATCAAAGGAGACAAGCCATACTACGGTTTTGCCTCACATACAGACATCGTATTGGCTTCAGCTCAGGCCTTTGTAGATGCACTCAATAAAATACCGGTCAAAGAATACGCGACCGCATAATTATGGAAAAGACAACATTATTTGATAAAATCTGGGATGCGCACGTGGTGAAATCCGTTCCATCAGGACCAGATGTGTTCTTCATCGATAAGCATTTTATCCATGAAGTGACTTCTCCCGTAGCTTTCCTCAATTTGGAAAAGCGGGGAATAGGGGTGAAAAACCCAAGCAGAACAGTAGCTACACCTGATCATAACGTACCCACAGTAGATCAGGATAAAACCATCAAGGACAAACTGTCGCGCATGCAGGTGGAAAGACTTCGTGAGAACTGTGCCAAATACGGTATAGAACTTCATGATTTGGGTTCTGCGCATCATGGAATTGTACACGTAATCGGCCCAGAGCTTGGCATCACCCAGCCGGGCATGACCATCGTTTGTGGAGATAGCCATACTTCCACACATGGTGCTTTTGGCGCTATTGCCTTTGGTATTGGTACTTCCGAAGTGGAAATGGTGCTTGCTACTCAGTGTATCATGCAGTCCAAAGCCAAAAAAATGAGGATTACCATCGATGGCGTAGCCGGGCCAGGCGTGACATCCAAAGATTTGATTCTTTATGTTATTGCCCAGATTTCTGCTGCAGGTGCTACTGGATACTTTGTAGAATATGCAGGATCTGCGATCCAGAGTCTTTCCATGGAAGCTAGAATGACCGTGTGTAACATGTCTATCGAGATGGGGGCACGTGGAGGTTTGATCGCTCCGGATGAGACCACTTTCGAATACTTGAAAGGGAAACAATATGCTCCAAAAGGTGAAGAATGGGACAAAGCCGTTGCCCACTGGAAAACCTTGAAAACAGATGAGGGGGCTGTATTCGACAAAGAATATCACTTTGACGCAGCAGATATAGAGCCGATGATCACTTACGGAACCAATCCGGGGATGGGGATCAAAGTAAAAGGGAACATACCTACTGCCGATGGAATGGAAGGAAGCAACAAAGCTTCTTATCTGAAGTCATTGGCCTACATGGGTTTTGAACCAGGCGAAGCAATCAAAGGGAAAAAGGTTGACTTTGTATTTGTAGGATCTTGTACCAATGGGCGTATAGAAGATATTCGTTCTGTGGCATCTTTTGTAAAAGGACATAAAAAAGCAGACAATATCACGGCATGGATCGTACCAGGTTCCCGTGAGGTAGAAAAAATGGCGCATGAAGAAGGTTTGGTGAAAATCCTGGAAGAAGCGGGATTCGAACTTCGACAGCCAGGCTGTTCAGCATGCCTTGCGATGAATGATGATAAGATCCCATCCGGTAAGTATGCGGTCTCTACTTCCAACAGAAATTTCGAAGGACGTCAGGGACCAGGTGCACGTACCATGTTGGCATCGCCTTTGACCGTGGCAGCTGTAGCCGTGAAAGGTGAAATCTGTGACCCAAGAGAAGTATTTCAAAATTAGAATTATGAAGTTGGGAGTTTTCAAATCTTCCAATCCGCCACGGCGGACAAGTTCTTTCAATCTTTCAATCAACAAAAAATGGCTTACGATAAATTTACTGTGCTCACCAGTACTGCGGTTCCATTACCGACAGACAATGTGGATACAGATCAGATCATCCCAGCTCGATTCTTGAAGGCTACCGAACGGGAAGGTTTCGGCGACAATCTTTTCCGTGACTGGAGATATGATGTAGAAGGAAATCCTAAAAAGGATTTTGTCCTTAACGACCCTACTTACAGTGGTAAAATCTTGGTCTCTGGAAGGAACTTCGGCTCAGGATCCAGTCGCGAACATGCTGTTTGGGCGATCTATGATTATGGGTTTAGATGTGTGGTTTCCAGCTTTTTTGCGGATATCTTCAAAAACAACTGCCTAAATATCGGTGTATTACCGGTGACAGTTTCACCTGCATTCGCTGATAAACTACTTGATACCATCACAGCCAATCCGGAGACCACGATCACAGTGGACATCCCAAATCAAAAGATCACCCTGGATTCTACCGGGGAATCTGAATCTTTTGACATCAATGAATATAAAAAAGACAACATGCAAAATGGCTTCGATGATATCGACTATCTATTGAATATGTCTGATGAAATCGATGCTTTTGCAGCGAATAAATAAGTGAAAATGACTGCAGGGAAGCGCATTGAAATAATGGATACCACACTGAGGGATGGTGAACAGACCTCCAGTGTCTCCTTTTTGCCTTCTGAAAAGCTGCAAATCGCCAAACTTTTGCTGGATGAATTGAAGGTAGATCGTATAGAAGTGGCTTCAGCAAGAGTTTCAGAAGGGGAATTGGAAGGTGTGAAGAAAATAACGAATTGGGCTGCTGAAAAAGATTACCTGGATCGGGTAGAGGTCTTAGGCTTTGTGGACACACCCACTTCCGTGGATTGGTTACTCAAAGCAGGGGCTAAAGTGATGAACCTGCTTACTAAAGGCTCCTACAATCACTTGGTTCATCAGCTGAAAAAAACTCAGGAAGAGCATTTTGCAGACATTCAAAAAAGTGTGACCTATGCTCAGGAAAAGGGCATAGCTGTTAATGTGTATTTGGAAGACTGGTCAAATGGCATGCGTAATTCACCGGAATATACACTGGCTCTGATCGCGTTTTTGACCACACTTCCAGTGAAGAGAATTATGCTCCCTGACACCTTGGGACTACTTTCTCCTGAGGAAACTAAAGCATTTTTCATCCGGATTTCTGAGATATTTCCTGATGCGCACTTTGATTTTCACGCACATAATGATTACGATCTTTCTGTGGCCAATGTCATGGAGGCAGTTATGCACGGGGCATCTGGCATCCATACTACTGTGAACGGGCTTGGGGAAAGGGCAGGAAATGCCCCTCTGGAGTCGGTCATTGCTGTGATCAAGGATTTCACAGATTTCCAGATAAATGTACAAGAACAGAAGATCTATCGGGTAAGCAAGCTGGTAGAACAATTTTCCGGTCAGCATATTCCTGCAAATAAGCCCGTTGTAGGAGAGAATGTCTTTACCCAGACTGCTGGGATCCATGCGGACGGTGATAATAAGAAGAACCTCTACTTCAATGATTTACTTCCTGAACGATTTGGTCGTCAGCGGAAGTATGCCCTAGGCAAAACTTCCGGTAAAGCCAATATTCTGAAGAATCTGGAAGAGCTCGGGATTTCGCTGGAAAAGGATGAACTTACCAAAGTAACCCAGCGGATCATAGAACTCGGTGATAAAAAGGAGCGTGTGACTACTGAGGATCTGCCATATATCATTTCTGATGTTTTGCAAAACAATTCCATCTCTAAGAATATCCATATCGAAGGCTATCACATGACACATTCCCAAGGTCTTAAGCCTTCTGTTCAACTGCGGTTGAATATTTATGGAAAGTCATATGATGCCACAGCAACAGGAGATGGCCAGTATGATTCTTTCATGCGGGCGATCAAGAAAATCTATAAATCCCGTAAGAGGCAACTCCCCAAATTGATCGATTACCATGTTTCCATTCCACCAGGAGGAAAAACGGATGCTTTTGTAGAGACTGTCATTACCTGGGACTATGGAAAAATATTCAAAACAAAGGGACTTGATCCCGATCAAACAGTGGCGGCGATGATGGCCACGGAAAAAATGCTGAACATCGTCGAATCTTTTAATCAAACACCAACGAAAGAAGAATCCAAATTTTATGGAAATGAATATCGCGCTGTTGCCGGGTGACGGCATCGGACCTGAAGTAATCGACCAGGCTGTAAAGGTAGTGAGAGCTATCGGCCAGAAATTCGGACACAACATCACTTTTAAAGAAGCGGTAGTAGGAGCGGCCGCAATTGATGCGACTGGCGTGCCTTACCCAGATGCTACACATGAGATCGCTGCGGCATCCGATGCTGTTCTTTTCGGGGCTATAGGGGATCCCAAATACGATAATGATCCTAAGGCTAAAGTTCGTCCGGAGCAGGGATTGCTGTTGATGCGTCAGAAGCTGGGCCTGTTTGCCAATGTGCGCCCGACGTTTACTTTCCCTTCTTTGGTACACAAGTCTCCATTGAAACTGGATCGCGTCGAGGGTGTTGATTTTGTGTTCTTCCGAGAACTGACCGGTGGAGTGTACTTCGGTGAGCCTAGAGGAAGGAACGAGCAAGGAACCAAGGCTTTTGATACCAACGTATATAGCAAAGAAGAGATCACCAGGCTAGCGAGGATGGGCTTCGAAGCTGCGCAAAAAAGAAGAAAATTGCTTACCTGCGTGGACAAAGCGAATGTAATGGCTACTTCCAGGCTTTGGAGAGAAACCGTACAGGAGCTTGCTCCGGAATATCCAGATGTGAAAGTGGAGTACGAATTTGTAGATGCGGTAGCCATGCGATTGATCCAGTGGCCTAAAGCGTATGATGTTTTGATTACTGAAAACCTCTTTGGGGATATCCTGACAGATGAGGCTTCTGTGATCTCAGGTTCTATGGGCTTGATGCCATCTGCTTCCTTGGGTGCTTCTATCAAATTGTTCGAACCGATTCACGGATCATATCCTCAGGCAGCGGGTAAGGATATTGCCAATCCATTGGCTACGGTTCTTTCCGCAGCGATGATGTTTGATTATGCATTTGATCTGAAAGAGGAAGCCAAACTGATTTCCGATGTGGTAAATCAATCACTTGCTGAAGGCTATGTGACCGAAGATATTGCTGATGGCGGTACCGCTTACAAGACTTCTGAAGTTGGCGACTGGTTAGCAGCGAAGATTTTGGTTTAAGATAGAACCAGTTGAAATTGGTTGTTCGAGATTTTTAATTTCGAACTTCACAAAAAAAACCACCTTGAGAGAGGTGGTTTTTTTGTGCCCAATGTTTATGATAATCTTGTGCTAACCTTTCATTTGCAAGACCTTGTTATATTTGGTGATCACCTTAATGCTAATTGCCATGAAATATCTTCCTCTGATTTTTATACTTATTGTTTTAAGTTTTGTTTCCTGTAAACCTGCAGAGAAAGCTGAGGAATCTTCAAAACAATGGTACAAAGGTAATCTACATACCCATTCCTACTGGTCTGACGGGGACGATTACCCAGAGATGATTATGGACTGGTACAAATCGCATGATTATGATTTTGTTGTTTTGTCTGATCATAATACGTTGGCGGAAGGTGAAAAATGGAAGCTGATTCCAAAATCCCCCTCCCATGAAATGGGTTTTCAAAAGTATGTTGAGAAGTATGGGGACCGGGCGGTTTATCGAGAAGACTCTGCAGGAAGAATTGAAGTGAAACTTAAGACATTATTAGAATATGCGCCGATGTTTGAAGAGCCCGGTGAATTTTTGATCATCCAATCTCAGGAATTGTCGGAGAGTTTTGAGAAGAAACCACTTCATATGAACGTGGCCAATATCCAGAAATTAATTCCTGAAGAAGGAGGGAATTCAGTTGCAGAAATATTACAAAATGGCCTTGATCGGGTAAAGGCACAGCGGGATTCTACCGGTGTTCCTATGTTTTTGCATATCAACCACCCAAATTTCGTCTGGGCGATTACCCCAGAGGATATGATTGAATTGAAAGGAGAGCGATTTTTTGAAGTTTACAATGGGCATCCACAGGTGAATAATTATGGAGATTCACTTCGTCCGAGTATGGAAGTGCTTTGGGATAAAGTGCAGGCGGCTTACTTGCAGGCTGATAAACCACTTCTTTACGGTCTGGCGGTCGATGATGCCCATAACTACCATGTATTTGATCAGAATAGTAGCAATCCTGGCCGTGGTTGGGTGATGGTTTTGGCAGACGAACTCACACCGAGCTCTTTGATTGAAGCAATGGAAAACGGTGATTTTTATTCAACTACAGGAGTGATTTTAAATGAAATCGATTTTGATGGAGAAACTTTATCTGTTGCTGTGAAACCTGATAAAGACATTACTTATACAATTCAGTTTTTTGGGACAAAAAAAACAAATCCAGAGAAGAGTGGAATTCTTTTGAAAGAGATGGAAGGGGAAGCAGCTGCATATACTCTTGAGAATGACGATATGTACGTCCGTGCAAAAATCATTTCTTCCAAACCCAAAGAAAATCCTTACCAGTTAGGGGATACTGAAACGGCATGGATCCAGCCAGTGAGATCGAATCGACTATAATCTTTGAGTAAATGATTGATTTGAGCGAAATTGAGAATAATTTCAAATTTTAAACATCAACTAATTAACGCTTGCAAACCCGCCCATTTTCCTATCTTTTTCCCATTTCCTACTACGGGGCTCGATACAAAGGCTGGGCTCCTCAGCCTAATCAGCCGACGGTGCAGCGGAAGCTGGAGCGAGTACTTCGGCATGTCCTCGGCCATGAGGATTTTTCTCTGATAGGAGCTAGTCGTACAGATTCTGGTGTTTCTTGTGTGGGTGGATATGTGCAGGTTTTCCTTCGGGAAAAAGTTGAAATGGATTCACTCCTTCCTATTATGAACGAGCATCTGCCCCAGGATATCCGGTTGAATTCTGTGGAGGAAGTTTCGGCTAGCTTCAATCTAATCCAGTCTGTGGAGCAGAAGACGTATCGTTACTATTTCTCCAATTCTGCTGATTTTGATCCTTTCGCTTCAGCTTTTGTAGTCAATGTAGTAGGAGAGTTGAATTGGGAAGCAATGAAGGAAGCTTGTCAATTGTATGTAGGAGATCATGACTTTCGGGGATTTTGCAAGCCTTCTGAAAATAAGACTGATTATTGCCGGGAGGTTATTTCGGCTGGGATTTTTGAATCGAATGAGTTTCTTGGACAATTTTTCCCACAGAAAATCTTCTACTTCGAAATCATCGGAACTGGCTTTTTACATCACCAAGTACGGATGATGATGTCAGCCATCTGGCAAATAGGGAAAGGAGAGATGGAGATAGCTGAAATCGAAAAGCGTTTTGATTCTCCTGATCAATTCGAAAAATTACCTCCTGCCCCAGCTAATGGCTTGGTGCTTTGGGAGACGGTATTAGATAACATTTGAGCTAATCGACCTTTGGGGTTTTCAAAACCCCGAAGATCCCACCTCAAAATCTATCGTTGTCCTGCTTCTCCAGAAGCTGGACTTCATAATTAAAGTTGGGGTTTAAACCTTCGAGGAGATTTCTCAGTCGTTCCTCCTTCGAGATAACACCTCAAAGGTTAAGCTCAAACACATAATCATCCATCACATACCCATTCCCGATGTCTATGACTTCTTCATCGATTTTCACAAAGCCCAAGTACTCATAAAATGTAATGGCACCTTGGTTGTATTTATTGACATTTAAAAGCAGGCTTACCTGATCATTTGCTAGAGCAATCTCTTTTGCTTTTTTGATTAAAAGTTTGCCTATTCCTTTTCCTTGGGCTGTTGGGAGAATATAGATTTTATGGATTTTGGTTTTCCCGGGTACTTGATTCACTTCTATTCCAGTGAAGCCCAGTTTTTCACCATTTTCCTCAGCTAAAAAAAACAGGTATCCATCACTGGACTGTTGTTCCAAGGTTTCCAAACTGTACATCCAATTGAGCATGTATTCGATCTGTTCAGGACTTAATATTTCTTCAAATGTGTCAGGCCAAGTTCTTTGGGCAATGGATTGCACATGGATTAGCTCCTCCTTTGATGCTGGGACGATATTTATCATTTAATAGAATTGCTGGTAAAAATATAAAAATAGCAAAGCCGGCCTTTCGAAAAAAGGCCGGCTTTTGTGAGTGTAAATTGGAAGATTATACCTTATCCGGTTCAGGGTGAACATACCCCTTCCTGTAAGGGCGTCTCAGTCGCTCTGTAGCTTCTTTATCCCCGATAACTGTCATAGTTTTCGGATCGTATTTTAATGCTCTACCACCCATGTCCATGGAAATATTAGCCAAAATGCAGGCAGCTGTGGAAATATGTCCTTCTTCAATATCCGCAACAGGGAGCTTGTTAGTTTCGATGGCCTTCAGCCAATTCTGCATATGAAGTCTGGTGGCAGGAGCTGCATTAAGTTCAATATCCGGTTCATTTACATCCTCAGGATATTTCTCCCGTTCGAATAAGCACTCAAAATGTATAGGTTTCTCATCCTTATCCAATGGGGTATAATCTGCCTGCATAGTACTTCCTGCCAACATTCCTTTATCACCGAAAATCTTAAATGCCCAAGGGTATTCTGGGTCGTCCGGATTTCCCCATGTCCGGTGCTGCCAAACCAAATTCAATTCCGGGTATTCAAAAATTGCCGATTGCGTATCCGATATGTTGGATTTCCCGTCTTTCTGCACATAGATACCGCCTGTGGAGGTGATCTGCGTCGGCCAACCCAGCTTTAGCATCCAACGAACGGTGTCCAGCATATGCACACACATATCTCCCGTGATGCCGTTTCCGTATTCTATAAATGTCCTCCACCAGCGCTTGTGGGGAATTCCGTCGTAAGGTCTCATAGGCGCCGGGCCAGTCCATAGCTCATAATTGAAAAAGTCAGGGACAGGTTCTACCGGTGGATTGCCATCGGCGCGCATGTGAAAATAGCAGCACATTTCTACGTGGGATATTTTACCCAACTTTCCGCTATCGATTATTTGCTCTTTAGCATCGATCAGATGTGGGGTGCTTTTGCGCTGGGTTCCTACCTGAACCACCTTATTGTACTTTCTGGCAGCGGCTACCATGGCTTCTCCTTCGATTACATCTACTGATATTGGTTTTTGTACATAGACATGCGCACCCGCTTTCAGCGCATCAATGCATTGCAGTGCATGCCAATGGTCCGGAGAACCGATCAGTACGAATTCGGGCTTTTCTTTAGCTAACAGTTCTTTGTAATCTTCATAGAGAGCGGGGACTTTTCCTGATTTCTGCCGCGTGGCTACCATATCCCCGGCAGCTTTCAGCATGTTTTTGTCTGGATCACAAAGTCCCACAACTTCGACATCTGCCACTTGGATTAGGCGAAAAAGGTCTGATTTACCATACCACCCTGCACCTATTAACGCAACTTGAAGTGGACCTTCCCTGTCTTTGAAGTCCATTCCTAATAATCCAAAACTGGCAAGTGTGGCCAAGGCAGATGAGCCTTTGAGAAAATCTCTGCGATTAAGAGCATTCATTATGTAAGGGGTTGAGGTTTATTGTAGCACATAAGTTACAAAAAGCTATTTCCCTACCAATTAGAATTGTATGAATGGAGGGAGTCCTTGGTAAACTGTCGAAGCTATTCCAAATCGTTAGTTTGTTTTGGAGGGCTATTCTTGAATTCTTCAATCTTCTTGCGAGGTGTAACGAAACAGTTTTTTAAATTCTGAAGGATAAAGCCTTGAAAAATAAAGTATAAGAGATGAAAGCCCCATAAAAAATAATAGAAGAAACAGTCCTCCATTTTCCGTCCGGACTCTTTCAAATTGAAGAGTGGTTTTGTTGTCAGCATCTATTTGAAAAATCTTTGGCTGATACAAGTTTGTTTCACTTTTTTTGACCCAAACAGATACCGAATCTGCTTTTTTTAGGTCTTTTAGAATTCTTTGATATTCTTCATCTTTATATTCGTTTCCAATGTTTTTAACAAGGGTGAATTTTTGATCTTTTTCGAAAAGGTAGAAGATAAGCTCAGATTTTTGGCTTTTTGTTCCCCTAGACTTTTCAGTAACTGTTTTTATCGATGCATTAGCGTTTTGAATGACACCTTTTACTTCTGTCAATTATGATTTGAAAGTTAGAAGTGGAAACAGGAAGAAAAGAGCACAACCCATCGAGGCGACGCCAAACAAAAGGGGCCTGTGAAGGTAGCTGCCAGTAAAACTTCCAAAAATCTTTTTTATCACGACAGTTAAATGGATGAAGTTGTTTTTTGTGCAAGTCCTATCTCCAGGCCTCCGACTTCCGACCTCTTCAAATTTGATCCGGTTCCGGATGTTTATATCCATCCCTATACGGTCTTCTCAAAAGTGCTGTTGCTTCCTCATCACCTGTCACGGTCATCGTTTTCGGGTCATATTTTAAAGGACGCCCGCCTAGCTCCATGGACATATTTGCCAAAATGCAGGATGCTGTAGAAATATGCCCTTCCAGTACGTCTGCCACGGGCAAGGTGTCTTTTTTAATAGCTTGAAGCCAGTCTTTAAGCTGTTCCCGAGTGGCGGGAGCTGCATGGATCTCTATGTCTTTTTCAGTGACATCTTCTGGATACTGTTCTTTCTCCAGTAGTACCGGATAATGGATTGGCTCACCATTGTTTTTACCCTCCGGATAAAAATCAGCGCGCATCGGACTTCCCGCCAGCATCCCGTTTTCTCCATAGATTTTAAAAGCCCAAGGATAATCCTTGTCCACTGGATTGCCCCAAGTGCGGTGCTGCCACACGACATTCAGCTCATCAAATTCAAATAGTGCAGTCTGTGTATCCGAGATATTCGCAATTGATTCTTTGTCCACGTAGATTCCTCCGGTAGAAGTCACCTGAATAGGCCAGCCCAGATCAAGCATCCAGCGAACAGCATCCAACATATGTACACACATATCACCTACGATACCATTGCCATATTCCATAAATGCCCGCCAGCCTCTATGTAAAATCCCACGATAGGGCAGCATGGGCGCAGGTCCTGCCCAGAGATCATAATTCAGATTTTCGGGAACTGGCATTACTTCAGGATTGCTTTTATTCCGCATATGATAATAGCAGCATACCTCCGCATGTGAGATTTTGCCAAGCTTGCCTGAGTCTATAATTTCTTTTTTTGCCTGTACAAGATGTGGCGTGCTTCTTCGCTGTGTGCCGATCTGAACCTTACGGTCATACTTTCTGGCTGCCGCCAAAATCGCCTCTCCTTCTATCACATCTACCGATATTGGCTTTTGCAAATAGACATGAGCGCCGCTTTTTACAGCATCTATGGCCATGAGTGCATGCCAATGGTCAGGTGAGCCTATTAGCACATATTCAGGTTTTTCTTTAGCCAAAAGCTCTTTGTAATCTTCATATAAGACTGGTACTTTCCCCGATTTTTGCCGTGATGCCACCAGCTTTCCTGCTTCTTCCAGCTGTTTGGAATCTACGTCACAAAGTGCTACTACTTCCACATCTGCTACTTGGATCAACCGGAAAAGGTCTGATTTGCCATACCATCCTGAACCTATCAGAGCCACTTGTAGCGGGCCTTCCCGGTCTTTGAAGTCCATACCTAGCAATCCAAAGCCGGCTAAAGACATGAGAGCAGTACTTCCTTTTAAAAATTCTCTTCGATTGAGTGGGTGCATAGGTTATGGGGTTGAGGGTTTTAGATTTTGAATTTACAAAAAGCAAAGGTTATGACAAGGAATTTTAGTAATGCCGGAGCTAAGTTCTGATAATCAGGATTAATAGGGGACATACGTTATAAGTAAGATGTGCTCACTGGGATTATTTTGCTGCCCAATCCAATTGCTTGCCTTCCACTTCTGCTTGTTTATCCTTACCGCTGCCTACAGCCAGTCCGATTCCCATTCCAATAGGCAATCCAATTCCTAAAAATGCCATGTTTCCCAATGCCGCACCAAATACAACGCCTAAAGGAATTCCAAATGTCGCCATGCCCAAAGCAAGCCACTGGTTTTGGTGGTGGTTTTTAGCAACTATCCCAAGCTCATCTTTCACTAGTTTAAGAATGGCTGTTTGCGCCACCCCCATTTGTTTGATCAGTTGGGGATCAGAGCCTTGAAAATTATTCACTCCGACAATGATTTCATTGACCTTGGATTCTGTAGATTCGGGAATACTTTTTTGACCGATAGCAGCCAATAGCGTGCTGAGATTATGAGCAGCTTTTGCAAGCTTTGGATTTTCTTCGAAAGAGGGGCGGCGGATGATGGATGAGAGAGGCATTCATTTATGGGTTTGATTATTTCTTTTCTTCGTAGTAATAATTTGGTGATGATAGACTATCGGAAAATAAGGTTTCAATCAATTCCTGTGGTACTTGTTGTCCATTATACTTGGTTAACAGGAAGCTGTTACCCCAAGTGTAGCTATAACTAGCGATTTCCCCTAATTCTGGATTTAGAATTACAGCCCCGTCTCCATCCATAGGAGGATTAATAAACTCATATTTTAAATACAAAATAGAATCTAGCCCTTTAAATTCATTGACAGAACGTAGATGGGGATGTTTTAGAAGTTCAAATGATCCGTTTTGTGATTTAACAAGTGAATAGGATCGATATTTTTCAGCCATCAATGAGTCAAAATAACTAAAAGTAGTTGTGTCACCGAAAGTAGACTTTATCAGTATTTGACTTTCAGTTTTATATAAATGACGGCCTCCAAAATCTGAGAATTCCACATCCAACGTATCTATTGACCTTTCATATAAATCCGAGTTTTTGCTTTGGCATGCAGGAAGAAATAAGAGGAGAATAGTAGATAGTAGCAGGGATGTGGAAGGATTGGAGGGCATAAGTCAAATTAGAAAAACATTTTCTAAAAAAGAGATCGGTAGGATTCGATATGGATCAAGATAATTGTTGACCAAAGAATTGTCATAATGGCTCCTATTCCATTAATCCATATATAGGTGCGATTATCCTGATATTTATTATTCAGAGATAAATAGGCAGGAATTAAAAATAGATGTGCTATAATTTGAAAAGGGAGGAGTAGAATCCCAAATGCAAAAGGCCCACCTCCAGTCAGCAAAAGCTTAACTGTATAAGGGATGAATAGGAATACATTTGAAATCAAAATAATCACAAACATGCTGCAGTTAAATCTTTGCATGGTAGCGATTATCATTTTCCTTGAGAGCGTGCACTAAATATGGTTTTATCCATCCTAGGCGGGTTATCTATATCATACCCGAAAGCTATGCTATTGAGGTACTTATGGATTCGCATCCTTTCTTGCCAAGTCAAATTTCTGTATTCTTCCCCATAATTGACTTGCTGAGAAGCATTTCTTGCTTGGAAGGCGGATCGGTCGAGCTTAAATTTTCTAGGACTGTCAGACATCTTGTTAAAAGTATAAAGCCAATTTAAAAATTTATGCAAACAAAAGGTCTCTTTTTTACTTGATCTTTTATTCATAAAGAAGCTAAGCTACATCAACTTCCGTCTGCCGTCTCCTGTCTTCCCGCTCTTAAAACTTCACCCCAAATCGTTCCCCTAATTCCGTCAAGTCTTTTACCACCGGATCAAGCAATGGGATTCCTTCTTTCACTCGGATAGCTTCCAGTTCCCGTTCAGGATCTCCAGGGATCAGGACTTTTTCATTTCCCGGAGTTGGTTTTGCAGCTCTGAATCTAGTGATCCAGTTGTCCATATGGGCTTTAAACTCATCCGCTGGACGGAAGGCATCTACACGCATAGCCCCGAAAAAGTGGCCGATTCCTTCTCCTACAGGATTGGGATCTGGTTCTAAGAATGCCACAAATGGCGGAACCCATGGGCCATAATTGGCACCTGAAAGCACAGCTGAGAAAATATCCACAACTGAACCCAAGGCATAACCCTTGTGCGAGCCATGCTCCCGATCACCTCCCAGGGGTAGCAATGCGCCCCCATCTTTCACGCCATTGGCAGAAGTAGTAGGATTTCCGTCTTTATCCTGCACCCATCCGGTAGGGGTCTCCATTCCTTTTCGTTGTAGAATTTCCAATTTCCCATTGGCAGCAGTAGTTGTGGCCAAATCTGCGACAAATGGCGGTTGGTCCTTGGCTGGTATTGCCACAGCGATTGGATTGGTGCCCAATAGTCTTTCCTGAGAAAAAGTAGGGGCGACTAGCGGGCTGGCATTTGTCAAGGAAATTCCGATCATATCATGCTCCAAAGCCTGCATGGCATGATAACCTGCAATACCGTAGTGATTTGAGTTTTTCACGGAAACCCATCCTGTTCCTGCAATCTTGGCTTTTTCTATTGCCACCTGCATAGCAAAAGGAGCAACTACAAGACCTAACCCGCCATCACCATCCACCACAGCTGTGGAAGGTGTTTCATGTACTACTCTTACATTTGGAGTGGCATTGATTCTTCCTTTTTCCCATAAGCGAACATAACCGGAAAGCCTGGCCACACCATGGCTGTCCACTCCACGGAGATCAGCAGAAAGCAATACATCCGTCGCGGTTTTTGCCTGATCGCTAGGACAGCCGATTTTCAAAAGCATATTTACTGTGAAGGAGTGAAGTTGTTCGTAAGTATAGATCATAAGGTTAGTGTCGAATTACAAAAAATAATTTCCAATAGTGACGTAAAGATAGGGAGAGGATTTTCGGAGAAGTTCTATAGAGCTGTTTGCACAGGAACAAGCAAGGAAGCAATTGCCCCTTCCTTCAATGCATAATGAGAGCAAGTGATATAATCCACTTCGATGTAACGGAGGATAAATTCGATTAAACTTGAGGCCACCACTATCATGTCCACCCGCATCGGGATCATTCCGGGAATCTTTAGGCGTTCTTCTTTATTTTTGGTAAGCAACATACGGTGAATTGCTTCATATTCTTCTACAGGAAGTTCGAAGACATGGTGTCCTGTAAGTTTGCATTGAAGCATGGATTCAAAATAGATATCAGTTAGCGTGTCAAACGTGCCGGAAGCTCCTACCAGTCCTGTGGGTTTGAACGTGTTGATTGCATCTATAAGTGGGAGGAGTTTTTCTTCCAAATATTCCTCCAGCCTATCCACTTCCTCGGGTAAGATAGGATCATGGTAATGAAAAAGCTCTAACAGACGCTGTCCGCCAATTTCAAAACTTTGCTTCCAGAACGATTCCTCGTTGTTTCCAATGATAAATTCCACAGAACCACCTCCGATATCCATCATGAGTTCCGTCTGCCCATTCAAAGAGCCCGAAAGGCGGATGCCTTGGTAAATCATCTGGGCTTCCTGAGTGCCTGAAAGCACTTGAATATCAATTCCGATGGTTTCTTTTACGGTTTTGACAAACTCAGGGCCGTTTTCAGCATTTCTTACCGCACTGGTAGCAAAAGCAAAAACCTGATCAATGTTCTCTCCATCAATCAGGTTTTTAAAATGTTTCAGTGTATGATAAGCTCTTTTCTTCGCATCTTCAGCAAGTGTGTTTTGATTAATTCCACCCTTACCCAATTTGACAGGAATTTTTTCCTTGTAAATTGTTTTAAAACTTACACCATCTAGTTCTACCAATAACAAATGAAATGTATTGGTGCCCATGTCTATTACCGCTGCCTTCCGGGTATTCATACGCTGCCAATTTTTTGGATGGGCGAATATAGAAAGTTATTTGAAATGAGATCTTTCAGGTTTGATTTAATTCTTCCTTTTTTATAAAAGTATGTTGAGTGGTTATGTACGGCTTTAGCGGTAATGTGAAATGAATTGGGAAAACAATTGATTGATTTCCATTCATTCTATGAGTTTTTTTCCTTAGCTGACAAAGCCTGCTATATTTGAGCAAGTCAAAATACCATCGCATGGAGAATCAGAATAAACCCAATTATACGTTGCCCGGAAATGAGGGTAAAATCGAACTTCTGAAAAAGAAGAATGCGGAAGCACTGTTAGGAGGAGGTGAAAAGCGAATTGCATCCCAGCATGGTAAAGGCAAACTGACAGCACGTGAGCGGGTTGATTTACTATTGGATGAAGGCTCTTTTCAAGAAATCGACAAATTTGTCATGCACCGGGCTAAAGATTTCGGGCTTGATAAAGAGCATTATTTGGGGGATGGGGTAATTACAGGCTATGGAGAAATAAATGGAAGATTAGTCTATGTGTTTTCCCAGGATTTTACTGTATTCGGAGGATCATTATCCGAGACCCATGCGGAAAAAATCTGCAAAATCATGGATATGGCCATGAAAAATGGTGCGCCTGTGATTGGTTTGAATGATTCAGGAGGAGCCCGGATCCAGGAAGGGGTGAATTCACTTGGAGGCTACGCTGATATTTTTTACAGAAATACACTTGCTTCGGGAGTTGTTCCGCAGATTTCTGCGATAATGGGGCCTTGCGCCGGTGGGGCGGTTTACTCTCCCGCGATCACAGATTTTATACTGATGGTGGAAAAGACCTCTTATATGTTTGTGACGGGGCCAAACGTAGTGAAAACGGTAACTCAGGAAAATGTCACTGCCGAAGAATTGGGGGGTGCTTCAGCGCACAGTACCAAAAGTGGGGTTACACATTTTGCCTGCGCAAATGAGTTGGAATGTATTCAGCACATCAAAAAGGTTTTGAGCTACATGCCTCAAAACTGTGAGGAAATTGCCCCAGTTTATCCATATGAACTCTTGGAGGATGAGAGTAGGAAGGAACTGGATAGCTTAATACCTGAAAATCCCAATCACCCGTATGATATCCGTGATGTAGTGAAAGGAATCGTGGATGAGGATTCATTCTTGGAAATTCACGAGAATTTCGCCGATAATATAGTGGTAGGTTTTGTCCGGGTGGCAGGTAGGAGTATAGGAGTAGTTGGTAATCAGCCACAATCCATGGCAGGGGTTTTGGATAACGATGCTTCGGTAAAAGCGGCAAGATTTGTTCGTACTTGTGACAGCTTTAATGTGCCTCTGTTAGTATTGGTGGACGTACCTGGTTTTTTGCCGGGAACGGATCAGGAATGGAATGGCATTATATCAAATGGGGCAAAACTGTTGTATGCATTTTCAGAAGCGACAGTTCCGAGGATTACTGTAATCACCAGAAAAGCTTATGGAGGAGCCTATGATGTCATGAATTCCAAGCATATTGGAGCAGATCTGAATTTTGCATGGCCTACTGCCGAAATCGCGGTGATGGGAGCAAAGGGTGCAGCAGAGATTATTTTCAAGAAAGAGATCGCTGAAGCTGAAGATCCAGTCGCCAAACTTCAAGATAAAGTAGATGAGTACACGTCCAAATTTGCAAATCCCTATCGGGCAGCACATCGGGGCTTCATAGACGAAGTCATAATGCCTTCTGAAACTCGCATTAAACTTATCAAAGCATTTAAAATGCTGGAAAACAAAGTGGATAAAATCCCAAGAAAGAAGCATGGAAATATCCCACTTTAATTGGTCGAATAACCACTGTCCACAGACCTCAGCTATCTAGAGCTATATTGTAACTTTATTATGTCAAAAAGAATCTAGGTTGATTAAGATGGCATTCACGTTTGAAAAGTTGAGAGTGTGGGAAATGGATATTGATCTTACTTTTGAAGTCAATATCTTGGTCAAGAAATTTCCGTCAGATGAGAAATATGTTTTGGCTCAACAAATGCAACGCGCCGCTGATCCTGTAGCTTTGAATATTGCTGCAGGTTCTACTGGCCAATCCAATCCTGAATTCAAGAAGTTTTTGGGATATTCTATTCGGTCTGGTATTGAAGTGGTGAGTTGCATATACACTGGAAAGAAAAGGGAAATAATAAATGAGGATGATTTTCGAATACTCTATGAGTTTTATGAATCACTAATTACAAAACTTCAAGTGTTAAGAAATTCAATTAATTAAACTACCACCTACTGTGGACTATCGTCTGTGGACAGTGGACAATACTTTATGAACAAAGACACAAACAACGAATCACTAACTTTTCTCACAAAGTACCTAAACAACGCCTCCCCAACTGGCTTTGAAGCTTCTGGTCAGCAGATTTGGCTGGACTATGTAAAGCCATTTGTGGATGATTATTTCACGGACAACTATGGGACGGCCGTGGCTGTCATCAATCCGGAAGCCGATTATAAAGTGGTAATCGAGGCCCATGCCGATGAGATTAGCTGGTTTGTGAATTACATCAAAGACGATGGCTATATCTACGTGCGCCGCAATGGAGGTTCTGACCATATGATCGCACCATCTATGCGTGTAAATATCCATACAGATAAAGGAATGATACCGGGAGTTTTTGGATGGCCTGCCATACATGTAAGAAAAGACGGCAAAGAAGATACCCCTACTTTGGATAATATATTCATTGATGTGGGAGCCAGATCCAAAGATGAAGTGGAGGAAATGGGGATTCACGTAGGCTGCGTGATTACTTTCAAAGATGAATTGACTGAACTTAATGGGAAATTCTATTCAGGAAGAGCTCTTGACAATAGAATCGGCGGTTACATGATTGCCCAGGTGGCAAAGAAAATAAAGGATTCAGGGAAGAAGCTGCCTTTTGGGCTATATATAGTAAATGCTGTGCAGGAAGAAATCGGTCTTAGGGGAGCTCAGATGATCGCGGCCAAGATCAAACCCAATGCAGCCATAATCACAGATGTATGTCATGACACTACCGCTCCTTTATATAATAAGGTGGTAAGTGGCGATTTTACTGCGGGAAACGGGCCAGTATTGACTTACGGGGCTTCGGTACACAAGAAATTGCTGGATTTGATTATTGCGACAGCCAGAAAGAAAGAGATTCCTTTTCAGAGATCGGCGGCATCTCGGGTGACTGGGACTGATACGGACGCTTTTGCGTACTCCAATGAAGGTGTGCCATCGGCATTGATTTCACTTCCTTTGAAATACATGCATACGACCGTAGAGACTGCGAGCAAAGATGATATTGAGCAGGTGATTACCTTGATGTACGAATTCCTGTTGGAGTTCGACCCTACATTTGACTTTAGATATATTAAATAAGTTCATAGCTCAATAGTCCATAGGTAATGGTCTCTGCGCCTATGGACTTTACCCTATGATTTAACATGAATTACACGGATCAGCTTAACCGCACAATCTTCGTTACAGCTCCGCCTCGGCGGATCATCTCTCTCGTTCCTTCTCAGACTGAGCTCTTGGTAGATTTGGGTTTGGAGGAAAAGATTGTAGGCGTGACCAAGTTTTGTATTCATCCCGAAGGCTTGAAAAAACGGAAAGCTATAATAGGAGGCACAAAGAATTATAGACTTGAGGTAATTGAATCGTTGAAGCCAGACCTAATTATAGGAAACAAAGAGGAAAATGAGCGTGCGGGCATTGAGGAGCTTATGGGGAAGTATCCTGTGTGGATGAGTGATGTCTATACACTGGAGGATAGTTTGGAGATGATTGGAAGTTTGGGGGAAATGCTAAGCGCAAACGAGAAAGCCCAGGGGATTATCAGACAGTTGAAAAGAGATTTTGCTTTGCCACTTTCCAGAAAGGGGACATCAATCTATGTGATCTGGAAAGATCCTATTATGGTGGCTGGAGCGGATACGTTTATTAATGAGATGCTGGATTTTGCGGGATTTGAGAATTTGATCCGGACTCCACGCTATCCTCAGGTTTCAGAAGAGGAGTTGGTAGAGGTGAACCCTGAATATCTTTTGCTAAGTTCAGAGCCTTTTCCTTTTAAGGAAACGCATATAAAGTATTTTCAATCTTTTTTGCCTAATACGAAAATCATTCTGGTAGATGGGGAGATTTTCTCCTGGTATGGAAGTAGACTACTTAAAGCGAAAGCGTATTGTGAAAGCATATGAGTGTCACAAATTCTTAATAAGCGCAAATTTAGGATACCGTTCATGAAAAAATTCTTTTAAGCAGAAAACTTTATTAAAAAAATCAATTAACTTTTGAATCGAAATAATTTGAAACTTATCACATTATGAAAAATACAAGATATGCATGGGTGGCCTTGTTCGCCTTGGCTTGGTCATGTGGCCCAAAACCGGCAGATGATTCAGTGACCGAAACTGTTGTTGAGGAGGTTTTGGTGCCAGATAATTCATTGACAGAAGAAGAGAAAGCGGATGGCTGGATGCTTCTTTTTGACGGCACCAATACAGATGGCTGGAGAGCCTTTAATGGGGATAGTTTTCCTTCAGACGGCTGGACAGTAGAAGATGGAGCTTTAAAAGCATTGGGTAAAGGTGGCGATATAGGTGGGGATATTGTTTTTGCTCCGGTGGAGTTTGAGCAGTTCGAAATGGAGTGGACATGGAAAATAGCCCCAGGAGGAAATAGTGGCGTACTATATCACGTTGTAGAAGATCCGAAATACAAGGCTCCCTATGAAACTGGACCGGAATACCAGATGATTGATCAGCTTGGTTTTCCTGAGCCTCTGGAGAAGTGGCAGTCAATAGGTGCAGATTATGCGATGACTGAACCCGATTATGAAGGAGCGGTGAAGCCGGCTGGCGAATGGAATACTTCGAAAATCATTTTTTCAGAGAAAGGTTCGAGTTATTACCTGAATGGAAAGAAAACAGTAGAGTTTGTACCATATTCTGAAGAATGGACAGCTGCTAGGAATTCGGGGAAATGGAATGATTTTCCGGATTATGCCATTTCTAAAACGGGGTTGATTTCTCTGCAGGATCATGGCGCTGAGACTTGGTTCAAGAATATTAAAATCAGAAAATTATAAAATGAAGCCTTGCTAAGGCAGGCATGACTTGATGCTCCGTACAGGGGGATTGATACATGTATGTGAGATTCCCTGTCCGACGGAGGGCAGGCAAATGACATTTAAATGACAAATTATAAACATATGAAAAAATTAGTAGTGGTGTTGTTGTTGGTGGCATCTGTGAATTTTGCCTATGCGCAGAAGAAAGTTAAGCTCTTTAATGGCAAGGATCTTTCTGGTTGGACTGTTTACGGGACAGAAAAGTGGTATGTTGAGGATGGTCTGTTAGTTTCTGAAAGTGGGCCTGATGAAGAATATGGTTATTTAGGAACTGTAGAGGAGTATGATGATTTTGAAGTCACCCTTGAATTCAAGCAAGAAGCCAATGGAAATAGTGGGGTATTTATCCGATCCACTGTAGATGGCACCAAAGTTTCCGGTTGGCAGGTAGAGGTAGCACCTCCAGGTCATGATACAGGAGGAATATACGAATCCTATGGTAGAGGCTGGCTAGTAAAGCCTGATCCTGAAAAAGACAAGAATCTGAAATTCGGGGAGTGGAACAAAATGAAGATTGTTGTTAAAGGAGATAATGTGACTTCTTATTTGAATGGAGTAGAGATGGTGAATTTCTCAGATGCGAAGATTGGAGAAGGAAAAGGAGGAATCTGCCTTCAGATTCATGATGGTGGAGGGATAAAGGTGTACTGGCGAAACATTGTTTTGAAGAAGTTATAAAAGAACCAAAAGTTAAAGACGAAATGCCCTGATGATTGAGTTATCAGGGCATTTTTATTTTGTAAAACTTTTTACCTTAGCTATCAGTCTCTTAAGTGAAATAGCGTTAAATCTTTAAGAAAACCCTTGCCAAACCGATAAAAGTCCTGATATTTGCACTCCCAAACGACGCAAACGGGGTCGTGGAAAAGGAGGGGAGCCTCCAGAGGGATATTGAAAAAAATTAATTTTGCCGCGGGGTTTGGAAGTCAGGGATGACCGCTTACCTTTGCGCACCCATCGGAAGAGAAGGGGACAA
>NZ_JAJUWR010000024.1 GCF_021390545.1 Algoriphagus sp. AGSA1
TTCTCTCCTGACAAAAACTGTTTTAATACTTTTTTCTTGAATGCTGATTCTTGTTCTTTCATACTGCTCTATCTTAAAAACTTTAACTAATTTTCAAAGTCTTAGACAGAGTTTAGATTACAGTCTCTACGTTATTAACTAGGGATCCATTTTCGGAAAAATCAAGTGCGGTTTTTCTTTTGGCTGTAAATGGAGATATTTCAATCTTCCTTTCAAGTCTCATGATTTCTAATTCATTTTACATTGCTAGAAAAGAAATCGGGAAAGAAATAGCAATAAAGTCTATACTTCAGATTTTGGAATATTGCCAGATTCTTTCTGTTGGGGATACCGAAATAAGAAATGCCTTCCGAAATGGATTTACAGACTTTGAAGATGGAATTCAATTCGAAACCGCAATTCAAAATCCAGCCATTGAGGCTATCATTACAAGGAATACAAAAGACTATAAATCATCTACTCTTCCCGTATATACTCCTGAAACTTTTCTCCAACTTTTTAAATAATCACGAGAAATTCAATTTCCAGAAAGTCATTTTCAAATAAAATCCACCAAGCCTTCCAGCTTCATACCTCTGCTGCCTTTGATCAGGATCAGATAATCCTCCAGTTTACTGTCAGCAAGCCAATTTCTGAAGGAAAATGGATCCGGAAAATACAAGGCCTTTGGCGCTTTGGTAAGAGCTGAGACAATCAGGTTTCCTGTAAAACAAACTTTATCTATTTCATATTCACTGATGATTTCTCCCAGCCTGGCATGCTCAGCCTCCGCATGCTTTCCCAATTCAAACATATCCCCCAGAATCAACATCTTGTGCTTTTTCCCGGTCATCTGTCCAAAAGTCCGGATAGCTACTTCCATACTGGATGGATTGGCATTATATGCATCCAAAATAATCAGATTGCTACGCTTCTCAATCAATTGAGACCGCATATTGGCTGGTTTATAATCTACTATAGCCTGAACAGCCTTCCGCATCTCCACCCCAAAAAACTTCCCAACCGTAAGTGCAGCCGCAATATTCCCGAAATTGTACGCCCCAATTAAGTGACTTAGATATACCTCCTCACTTTCTTCTGCTGAAAACTTCACAAAGGGATTGGCTTCCTGAAAAGTCACCTCACAAAAGTCCCCCGCTGCGGGATAAAGAATGGGATTTTCAAACCTCTTGCTCAAGTTGGACAGAATAGGATCCTGGGAATTGATAAAAACCTTCCCTCCACTCTCTTTCAAAAACTGAAACAATTCAGTCTTCGTCCTTAGCACACCTTCCGGCCCGCCCATACCTTCCAGATGAGCCCGGCCAATATTGGTGATCACTCCGTGAGTAGGTTCAGCTATTACGCAAAGCTCAGCGATGTCTCCCGGCTTATTGGCTCCCATTTCCACGATTGCGATTTCAGCTTCATCTCCTATGGCCAACAAAGTCAACGGCAAGCCTATGTGGTTATTCAGATTCCCAACAGTCGCTGCGGTTTTGAATTTCTTGCTCAATACAGCCTTCATCAATTCCTTGGTGGTCGTTTTCCCATTTGATCCGGTCAAGCCTATGATCGGAATTGTTAAATTCCTGCGATGATAATTGGCCAGATCCTGAAGCATCTTCAAAGCATCCTCTGCCAAAAAATAGCGCTCATCGTCCTCCACAAAACACTTGACATCATCGACCACCACGGCTGAAGCGCCCATTTCCAACGCTTGTGGGGCAAATGCGTTCGCATCAAAATTTGGTCCCTTGAGGGCAAAAAACAGATTGCCCTTTTCGATCTTGCGGGTATCTGTACAGGCTCCTGTACTATTTTTGAAAAGGGTATATAATATGGAGATATTCATCGTTTCTCAAGAAATTAATCCCAAAATAAAGGAATCATTCACATCTTTGAAGTGCGACTTACGTTTAATTTTTGACTTTCCCTTTCCCCATTCATGAGAGTATTCTTTATTATCACTTTTCTACTTATCAATTTCCAACTGAATGCACAGGAAATCTATCGACTAGATCAAGCTCCCCAGGTGGAAATAAACCGACAAAAACTTTCTTCTCCCTTCGCTGGGGGAATCAATTCCGCTCAATTCCAGACCATTGATCTCACGGCAGATGGGATAGAAGAATGGGTGACTTGGGACATCAATTCCCGACAACTGCTGGTTTTCAAAAAAGAAGGTGAAACCTTCACACACCTTCCAGAGCTCAGTTATTATTTTCCAGGCGATATCAGTGGTTTTTTGGTTTTGGCAGATTTTGACCGAGATGGCAAGAAGGACATTTTTACCTCCACTGCCCTAGGAATCAAAGCCTACAGAAACACATCAAATGGATCTCAGATTTCCTGGGAAATTGCCCAGGACTTCCTGAAACTAGATGGTTCAGGTAATATCCAAACCAATAACCTGGACACCCCTTTGATTCAAGACCTAGATGGGGATGGAGACTTGGATTTAGTGATTTTCAATTTTGCCGGAGGGGATTACATGGAGTTTTATAAAAACACCAGTATAGAGCGGAAAGGTACTGCTGATATTGATGGATTTGCATTTGCCATCACCCACTGGGGCAATTTTGAATTTTGCGGCTGTGGGGAGATTTCTTTTGGAAAAACATGCCTGGGCCAGGATCTAAACGGCAGGAAACTTTATGACGAAAACGGCAAAATACTTCATGCCGGGGGACACTCCCTCCTATATCAGGACTTGGATCATGATGGCATCAATGACCTTTTGCTCGGTCGGGATGAGTGCGACATTCTATATTTCCTCCCCAATTCCGGCACAAACGAAACGCCAATCTTCACCACATCCAGCAACGAACTGCCAGGGTTTGGCGAGTTGCCCAAATTTCCCATTTTCCATATTGGAAAGGTTTTGGAGGATGATTTGATTGTCTCGCTCAACACCAGTGAACCAGCAGTGAATTATTCCATTGATTTTGAAAGGTCTATCGTAAGAATCGATTCCGAGGGCAGATCCAACACTACTTTTTTACAAGATCAGATGATCGATCTGGGAGAAAACGCACGACCTATTTTCCTTGGGAATAAGCTTAATGGAGAGCTTCTAGTCACTGCCAATGTGCTGGAAAATGGTCAAATAAAATCCCAGCGCTCAAGGTTTCAGGTATTCAACGGAGAGTTTACGCTTACTGAAGGTGAATATATCAATCTTTCCCAGCTTAATCTGGTTGATGCCCAGTACATACACTTCAGAGATCAAAAGGGGGAACTGCATGTATTAGCCTCAGGCATTGATTACAATGAAAGCATTCCTACCCAGGTAATTTATGATCTGAACGATATGGGGGAGCCTCCCCTTGTTTTCCCCGGATATACGCCGAGACGTGGGGATTTCTTGCAGTTTTTCAATTATCAGCAGCAAGACTACCTTCTGGTAGCTGCGCAAAATGGAGGCCTGGATCTTTACCGTTTCGATTTTGAGGACTATTCTGCAGCCCTTATTCAATCAGATTTCTTAGGTTTCACCGATAATCCTGCCAATAGAAATCTAGCGGTGGCAGTAGAAAACCTCCCAAATCCAAACCTCTATGCAATAGATCAAAACGGCCTACTCAGGAAAATTGAAGATTTTATGAATTCATCTATCTCTCAGGATATATTGGTAAAAATCGGTAATAGAAACCTGCCTACCAAACTAGGGAGAGACACTTGGATTACTCTAGTCGAGGCTCCACTGGGAGGATCCCCTGATTTAATTCTAGGCACTAGAGGGGGAGGCTTGATCTACCTCAGTTCGGACAATTCAGATCCGATTCCAGATGGGGAATACCAGTTTAAACTCTATCCTAATCCAACGGAAAGCCCTCTCAAAATTATCACAAACGCTTCAGCCAATGTACAGATGATCAATGCCATGGGACAGGTTTTGCTGACTGATCTCTCTGTACCCGCTAATACCGAAGTAGAACTTCAAGTTGGCCTTTTACCTCCCGGCCTATATATTTTGGTTTTTGATTTTGAAGGTAAGGCCACCAAGTCAGGGAAGTTCTGGGTCAGGTAATTACAGGATCGGCTTCCCTCCTTCTTTAAAAAAACGTAGCTTTCTGGACAGAACTATAAATCCATGAAAGCATTTTACCTACTAGGGATTCTGGGGCTTTTCCTCATTTCCTGCTCTTCAGAGAAGGGCGAACCAGCAGATCTAATTTTCACCAATGGCATTATTTACACCGTAAATGATACCCAACCCAAAGCTCAAGCTGTCGCCGTGAAAAACGGAATGATACTAGCCGTCGGAACTGCCGAAGAAATCGAAATACACAAGACTGAAAATACAGAAGTGATCGACCTTCAAGGCAAAACCATGACCCCGGGCATTATTGAATCACACGCTCACCTGATGGGGATCGGCTATAACAAACTGGAACTGGATCTGATGTATGTAAAATCATACGAGGAATTGGTAGAAAAAGTAGAAGAAGCCATCGCCAAGGCTAAGCCAGGAGAATGGATCACAGGACGCGGCTGGCATCAGGACAAATGGATCGAGAAACCAGAAAAGATGGTGAAAGGATTTCAGACCAATGATCAACTGAATGAAGTATCCCCCGACAACCCTGTTTATCTGTCCCATGCGAGTGGCCATGCCGCTTTTGCCAATGGAAAAGCGCTGGAACTGGCCGGAATCATCAACTTAAAAGGTGAAAGACCCGGTGAGGTTGAGGGAGGGGAAATCATTCTGGATGAATTGGGAAATCCGACTGGAATTCTTTCCGAAAAAGCAGCTGGGCTGGTAGCCAAATTGATCCCTGCTGAGACTCCTGAAAGAGCAGAGCAGGCACTTACGCTGGCTCTACAGGAACTTAACGAAAAAGGCATTACAAGTTTCCACGATGCCGGAAGCGGGCAGAATGTGATTGATTTGATTCAGAAATTCAAAAATGAAGGCAAGCTTACCGTCCGCCAATATGTGATGCTGACAGGTACGCAGCCCGCTCTTTTGGAGGAATGGTATCAAAAAGGCCCAATGATCGATACTGCGGATCACTTACTGACAGTACGTTCGATCAAACTCAACTGTGATGGCGCACTTGGTTCCCGTGGTGCCTGGCTTCTGGAAGATTATTCAGATCGTCCAGGACATAGAGGCCATGAGACTTTACCTATGTCGGTTGTTTCTGAAGTATCCGAAAAAGCCATTCCCACAGGCTTTCAGGTTTGCTCCCATGCCATCGGCGATAGGGCCAACCAAGAGATTCTTGATCGGTATGAAGCTGCTTTTGAGAGCTTCCCGGATGCTGAAAACCTAAGATTCCGCATAGAACATGCCCAGCATATCCACCCAGATGATATCCCTAGATTTGGGGAATTAGGTGTAATAGCAGCCATGCAGGCTATCCATCTGAGTTCGGATAGACCCTGGGCAATAGATAGATTGGGTGAGAAAAGGATTATTGACGGTGCCTATGTATGGCAGAAACTGATGCAAACTGGAGCCGTGGTTACTAATGGAACGGATGCGCCAGTAGAGCCAGTGGATCCTATCCCGTCATTTTATGCTTCTGTGACCCGCAAAACCTTACAAGGACTGCCAGAGGGAGGCTACGAAGGAGATCAGAAAATGACAAGGGAAGAGGCATTAAAGGCTTATACTTTGGATGGTGCCTATGCGGAGTTTGAAGAGGATTTTAAGGGATCAATTGAAGTAGGCAAAGCAGCTGATTTCACCATATTCGACAGGAATATCATGGAAATACCAGAAGACGAAATTTTAGAGACCAAAGTCGCTATGACGGTGGTAGGCGGAAAAGTGGTGTATAGTAAGAAGTAATCAGTGGTCAATGGTCAGTGGTCAGTGGTCAGTGGTCAGTGGTCAGTGGTCAGTGGTCAGTGGTCAGTGGTCAGTTAAGCCAAGACGAAAGCAGGTCAAATTAAGTTGTGTCGCTCATACGGAGCCGCACCAATTACTTTCCTGTCAATTATCTACAAAGATATAGCTCCTATGAGCACATAAGGCAGGCTACCGAAACTGATAATTATCAATCCAAGCGGGCCGACATCCCTGCAACATAAAAGCGGAAAGTAGCATTAAAAAACCCAAAGGGTGGATGCCTACAGTCCGCACACCGTTAAAAATTCTAACTACACCTTATTTCAATACCCGTAAACCCATTTTAACCCTCAGACTCATTATTTTTCCCTATTTTCAAATCTGAAGAAATCAATTTAAAAGCTGGGACGAATATATACAGCGTGAGATTCCCCGTCCGGAGACAGGCATTAATGACAGTTAAAACTCAAATTTTCAGCAGATGAAACAACACTTTACCTTTTTATGGCTTTTTTGCCTATTGTCCAGCGTGGCGATAGCTCAGGAAGAAACCCCGAAACCCATTACATGGAAGGACATCCCCACTTGGAAATATATGCAGGGCGGCACATTCAACATTTCCCCTGACGGAAAATGGATCGCCTATGGAATGGTCACGCTGGAAGACGATGGAGAAATTATCCTCCAATACGTCAATGACCCGGATTCCACACAAACGTTCAAAATCGGTTTCACCAACTATCCTTCCATCGCATTCAGCGAGGACAGTAAGTGGATCGCATTCAAGGAGCATCCTACCTTCAAGGAAAAAGAAGCCAATAAAAAATCAAAAGGCAAGCCTCTTCACGACAAGGTTACCTTGATCAAACTTGGCTCAGACGACAAAGAAGACAAGAAGACCTTTGAAAATGTCAGCAATTTTTCATTTAACGGAGAGGCCTCATCAGTCTTGGCAATCAACCTGACCAAAGATGGAGGTGGGGATGCCAAGGGCTCTGACCTTCTGATTTACCATCTTGCCTCTAAAAAGGCACAAAACATCGGAAATGTAGCTGAGTTTTCCTTCAATAAAAGCGGAAAATACCTGACCTATTCCGTGGATGCTGCCAACCAAACGGGTAATGGCATTTACTTATTGGACTTGACCAACAACAGCACTTCTGTGCTGGACTCTGATAAGGCTTCTTACAAATCCATCAGCTGGACAGAAAAAGGTGATGCCTTTGCAGCCTTGAAACTGGTCAAAGACAAAAAATACAAGCAGGATCAAGGGAAATTGGTAGGAGTTAAAAACCTAACTTCTCCAGCAGTTACTGTGTATGATCCTGCCGCCGATTCTACAGGTTTTTCAAAAGAATATACCATTAGTCCAAATCGACGTCCGATGTGGTCTGAAGATTTAACAAGGCTATTTTACGGGATCCATCCTTTGGTATTGGCCAAAAAGGAGGAAATAAAGAAAGAACTGGATAAGGACTCAGTGGCAGCCGCCGAGTCAGAAGCTATCAAAAAGATCATGTCTGATACTTCCCTGACTTCAGTGGCAGACCTGAAAAAAGCACTTTCCAAATTAGATTCCGGAAAAGTATCCAAGAAGGAAAACGATGCCGACAAACCTGACATGACCATCTGGCACTGGAACGACAGCCGACTTCAGTCACGTCAGCAAGTTCTGGAAAACCAAGACAAAAACTACAGCTTTTATGCAATGTATGATGTAGCTGCGGGCAAGCATATCCAGCTTCAGGATAGCAGCATGCGGGATCTAAGTATTCTCGACAAACAGAAATATGCAATAGGTTCAGACAATCAATCCTATGAATTGCAAAACAACCTTGACGGACAGAACTATCGTGACTTTTATATTGTAGATCTGAAAACCGGTGAGAAAAAAACACTCTTTACCAACTTTTATCTTCCTGGCTACACCTCCTACCCACGTAGCTCACCCGATGGCAGCAAGCTGATTTATGGAAAAGACGGAAACTACTATGCGTATGACATTGCCAGCGGTCAGGAAACTAACCTCACCGGCGACCTACCAGTAACATTCGTCAATGAAGAAGATGATCATAATGTGAAAAAACCACTTCAAAGCTCTCTAGGCTGGAGCAGTGATAGTCAATATGTGCTGGTACGGGATGGATGGGATATCTGGCAGATCCCGGTAACAGGTAAAACAAAAGCTGTAAATCTTACCCAAAACGGAAGAACGGATAAAATCAGATACCAGTATAGATTCTCACTGGATCCGGATGAAAAAGGGATAGACCTCAATAAACCCCAATATTTCAGAACATATGGGGAATGGACCAAAAAGAGCGGGATTTCCCAAATCAATCCTGCTAAAAATGGGTTAAAGCCAGGAGCCGCTCCTCTGATATGGGAAGATGCAGCCATCGGCAATCTTCGAAAGGCAAAAAAAGCTTCGGTTTATTTCTTCCACAAAGAAGATTTCAACACACCTGACCAAACTTATGTAACCGATGCCACACTTTCTTCTCCACAGAAAATCACGAAAAATGCCCCTGAGGCGGGTAAATTCTCATGGTCATCAGGTACCCGATTGGTTGATTATGTCTCTGACAAAGGCGATACACTTCAAGGAGCATTGTTTCTTCCTGCAAACTACAAGGAGGGTAAAAAATATCCGACCGTAGTATATTACTACGAAAAACTATCTCAGACACGACACAGCTGGTCTAACCCTGGCTTTAGTGGTACCGGCTGGAATCCCAATTTATATACCAGCAATGGCTATGCGGTTTTCATTCCAGACATCGTCTATACCATGGATGATCCGGGCATGTCAGCGGTATGGTGTGTCATTCCGGCTGTCAAAGCAGCTATAGCAACAGGCATCATCGACGAAAATAACATAGGAATACACGGACATTCTTGGGGAGGTTACCAAACCTCATTCCTGATCACACAGACCGATATGTTCAAAGCCGCAGCAGCAGGGGCGCCATTGACGAATATGATCTCCATGTATGACCTGATCTATTGGAATTCCGGAGGAGGAAACATGTCTATCTTCGAAGCTTCTCAGGGAAGGTTTACTGGCGGGCCATGGGAAAACTGGGAAGCTTATGAGCGGAATAGCCCGGTGTATCATGTCAAAAATGTAAAAACCCCCCTTCTCATGCTTCACAATGACAAGGACGGAGCCGTGGATTTCACGCAAGGGATTGAATATTATTCTGCCTTAAGAAGGCTGAAAAAGCCGGTGATCCTGGTACAATACAAAGGAGAAAACCATGGACTAGGTAAACTCGAAAACCGCAAAGATTATTCGGTAAGAATGATGGAATTCTTTGACCATCATCTGAAAGGCCTAGAAGCACCCGACTGGATGTCCAAGGGAATAAACCGCTTAGACCTGGATGAACATCTGGAAATGAGAAAATTCTAACGCGGGAGGAGCTGTAAAAGGCTCCTCTTTTTTGTGAAGAGGTGGATCAATTTCACCTCTCATCATCATCATGTTTGTGATAAGCCACACTTTCGCTTTCTTTAAACCAAAATTGCCTAAAAGCGGATAATTAAAAACATGTCAGAAACCTCCGGAGAAAAAAATATCAACTCAGAATTTGATTTTACCAAGCTATCTTCAATTTGTTATCAGGACGATGACCCCAGCTATCATAAGCATTTAGAGACCTATACCTATGATGCTGACTTAGACACTGTTTGGGATGCCTATGTCTCCATTTCACCCGAAAAAGCATGGAGTGGGAAAATGATCCATTTTCATAGATTGTACAATAGGGCTACAGAAGAAGAGGTTTTCCCAGGTCAGGTATATACCGGGGGAATGGGACAAGGACAAGTCCTTATCTTAAACCTCCATGTATTCAAGGGAGCTATCAAATTGCAGGTAGGCCACGAAGTCAAAGAAATAAACAGGAAGAAAAGATTGATCCGAATCTGTTATCTGGAAAACTCAAAATCCGAAGGTTCGCAGTTTATCACTTTCAAATCTTTACCAGATGGAAAAACCTATGTTTCCCATAAGACCTTCTATAGGAGTGGGTCCATGTTTCGCGACAAAATCATCTACCCGTATTTCCATACCAAAGCAATTAACGAGTTCCATGGAAATGTCAGCAAATGGGTGGATTCGAAGATTTAAGTCAAGATTACTCTATTAACCGCTAACCGCAGGGGATCTGGAATAGCAAACTTCCTTTTTTATTTGACTTTCAGTTTGTAACTTCTATAAAAATGAAGTTCAAGCATAAAACTTTTTGGCCATGCCTAAACAGAAAACAGAAACTTTTGACGCAATAATAATAGGAGCCGGACAAGCAGGAAATCCGCTTGCCTTTGCTTTGGCCAATGAAAAATGGAAAGTCGCTGTGGTGGAAAAGGCAGCAGTAGGGGGAACCTGCGTCAATACCGGATGCACTCCTACCAAAGCTTATGTAGCAAGCGCAAGAGCCGCCTGGGCAATTTCCAACGCGCCAAATTTGGGAATCCAATTACCCAAACCGCCCAAAGTGGATCTTAAAGCCATCCGGCTAAGGAAAGATAAGCTGGTCAGTGCATCCAGGCTTGGAATTAAAAAATCCCTTACCGATTCCCCCCAAATTACCCTGATCCGCGGAACAGCCACATTCATGGACAGGATCAGCTTGAAGGTAGGTTCCAGAGTATTAAAATCTTCCAAAATTTTCATTAACGTAGGTGCCAGGACACGGATTCCAGAGGGATTTGAAGCAATGGAATACCTGACAAATTCGACCATTTTACAGCTTGACAAAATCCCGGATCACCTGATCATCATAGGCGGAAGCTACATAGGTCTGGAATTTGCGCAGATTTTTAAAAGGTTTGGTTCGAAGGTGACCGTACTGGAAATGGGAAACTATCTGATATCCAGAGAAGATCAGGATACTTCTGAGTTGGTCAGAGGGATTTTAGAAAAGGAAAACATCAAGGTCATCTGTGGTGCTAAATGTCTCCTGGGAAAAAATTCAAAATCCGGAGGCGTAACTGTCACTTTTCAACGAGAAGATTCTGAGAAGAAAATAAGTGGCTCGCACTTGCTGATTGCCACAGGAAGAACGCCCAATTCAGATTTGTTAAACTCTGAAAAAGCAGGCCTTCAGTTGGATAAAAGAGGATATATAGAGGTGAATCCCAAACTTGAAACGAATGTAGAGGGGATCTTTGCTCTGGGAGATTGCAATGGAAAAGGAGCATTTACGCATACATCTTACAATGACTTTGAGATTGTGCAGGATCAGCTTTTCGGAGAAAAGAAAAGAACATTAAAAGACCGGATCACCAACTATGCGCTTTACATCGATCCCCCGCTGGGACGGGCGGGCATGACTCTAGAGCAAGCCAAGGCATCAGGCAAGAAACTCCTGTTTGCAAGCATGCCAATGGGGGAGATCTCCCGGGCAAAGGAGAAGGGAGAAACCTATGGAAAGATGGAGGTCATTGTGGATGCGGATTCAGAACAGATTATGGGAGCAGCGGTTTTGGGAACGGGAGGGGATGAAATCATCGGAAGTTTTCTGACAGCGATGTATGGAAAAATCAGCTATAAAACCCTTATGAATTCAGTGCAGACACATCCTACAGTGACCGAACTTATCCCCACTCTTCTCCAGCAGCTGAAGCCATTAGAAGAGTAATTTACAATACCGACTGAGGGTCTAACAAACTGTAGCCCCAGAAATGCTGTCGATCAAAAGAGTTCCTCCTCAAACCAGCATGCATGACGTCAGACAGGATCGGAACAGGAATGTGACCGATAAAATCAAAATATAAACCCATGAAAGCATCGCATAAAATCTACTCCATCATCAACCTGATAGTTTTGCTTGCGGTTATTTGCTGGAACTATTGGGTAAATGCTAAAGGGCTGAATGGAAATACCGTGAGCTCGCTCAGTGAGGAATATCAAAATCTATTTACTCCTGCAGGCTATGCCTTTTCTATATGGGGACTGATCTTTCTCTCACTCATGGTTCAGGCTGTATTCTTCATTATCAGAGCCTTCAACCCATCCAAAGACTCAGATTTTCTGACCCAAATCGGCCCATATTTGATCATGGCGAACATATGCAACGGACTGTGGCTATATATGTGGCTCATGGAAAATACAGGCATCAGTGTGATTGTCATGCTGGGGATACTAGCCTCATTGGTTATCGTAATACTCAATACCAACATGGAAAGATGGAATGCTCCCCGTCCTATAATATTCTGGCTCTGGTGGCCCATTGCACTTTACAGTGGCTGGATCGCCGTAGCCACCATTGCGAACATTTCCGCCTATCTGGCTAAAACAGGCTGGGGTTATGCTGATGAAATCACCTGGACGATTGTGATGATTGTAGTAGCTGTGCTCCTGAATCTCTTTATGATAGCGACAAGAAACCTCAGGGAATTCGCTTCCGTGGGAATTTGGGCTTTGGTTGCTATCGCAGTAAGGCATTGGGGAAGTATTCCCGCTTTACAATGGACAGCACTTGGTGGAGCAATCATCCTGTTCCTTGCTGCCGGCTACCATGGCTACTTAAATAGAAAAACCGCACCATTTAAACTTAACTAAACCAACCTTACATGAGAACTTTAAACAATTCTGAAAAATTTGCACTGGCAATGCCAATCCTAACTGCCGCGGGTATTTTGCTGTTGTCCCAATCAAGCAAAGCACAAGATCTGGAAACCGTACCCTATGTAGATCTGGAGAAGTATGTGGGTGAATGGTATGAGATTGCCTCCATTCCCCAATCCTTTCAAAAGGGCTGTACCTCCACAAAAGCAATTTATACTGCCAATGAAGACGGCACTATCCAGGTAGAAAATACATGTTATCTGCCAGCTAAAGGCAAAACTAAAACTGCCAAGGCCAAGGCTTTTGTAGAAGATGGGTCTGGAAATGCCAAACTGAATGTACAGTTTTTCTGGCCCTTTAAAGGAAAATACTGGGTCATTGAATTAGCTAAAGATTATTCATACGCAGTAGTAGGCCATCCGAACCGAAAATATTTGTGGGTTCTTTCGAGGACTCCAGAAATGGATGGAAATCTTTATCATCAACTTCTCGAAAGTTCCGCTGAAAAAGGCTTTGATATCAGCAAACTCGAAAAAACAATTCAAACTGTATCCTAAACAAGTTGAAATCCCGGAAATTAAATCTCCGGGATTTTTTATTCCCGCCTAAATCCTACCTAGATATTTTGGTTCACCAAATCATTGAGCAATTGAGAATTTAGCTTAGGCACCTTTAAATACCCCTGATTTATTCCAAAACAGAAAGTAAGTAATTAAAGTTTTTTTGATATTTTGAGCCTAGTTAAGACGGCTATAACCTATATCGACATGGAATTTTTGGATGGATTGGATCCTCAACTCAAGCTTTTCTGGTATATCGCTATACCTGTTTCATTGGTTTTCGTACTCCAGACGATCTTGACATTTGTAGGATCTGGAGGCTCAGACGGCATCGAAGCTGATTTTGATGGAGATTTGGATGGTGCTGAAGCTCCTTTCCAGCTTTTCTCTTTGCGCAACCTGATCAATTTCTTGCTTGGGTTCAGCTGGGCAGGGATTTCTTTCTACACGATCATCCCTAATTACCCCCTAATCCTGCTAATCAGTTTGGTCATCGGATTTGCTTTTGTTTACTCCTTTTTTCTGATAATTAAGCAAATTCAAAAGCTGGGAGAAGACAACACTTTTCGCCTGGAAAAAACATTGAATAAAATTGCTGATGTCTATCTGGCCATCCCCGGCAATATGCAAGGTAAGGGAAAAATCATGGTAAGCCTGAATGGTTCTGTGCGCGAACTTGATGCCATGACCGAAAAAAACAAAATAGAAACAAATGCTACCGTAAGGATCTTACGGGTAGAAAGTGGCAATATCCTCATCGTAGAAAAGCTTTAAACCAATTCTTTTATGGATCCATTAATTCTTATTGTCGTTGCGACAGTTGTTGTCTTCGTGACTATACTGGCACTTGTCTCCCGTTATAAGCGCTGTCCTTCTGACAAAATACTTGTCGTCTATGGAAAAACAGGTGGTACCTCAGCCAGATGTATTCATGGAGGAGGAGCATTCATCTGGCCTGTTATTCAGGATTATGCTTATCTGGATTTGAAACCGATTTCCATCGAAGCTAATCTGACCAATGCACTAAGCCGTCAGAATATTAGGGTGGACGTGCCCTGTAGATTCACTATTGCTATTTCTACAGACACTGACACGATGAACACCGCTGCTGAGCGTTTACTAGGCTTGGCCCACGAGCAAATACAGGAGCTTTCAAAAGACATTCTTTTTGGTCAGTTGCGTTTGGTTATTGCCACGATGACCATTGAAGAAATCAACTCTGACAGGGATAAATTTCTTGAAAGTATCTCCAAGAACGTGGATAGCGAACTGAAGAAAATCGGATTGAAACTGATAAACGTCAACGTAACGGATATCAAAGACGAATCGGGGTACATCGAGGCTCTTGGGAAAGAAGCTGCCGCAAAGGCAATCAACGAGGCAAAAATCTCGGTAGCTGAGCAAGAGAAAATCGGTGAAACGGGAAAAGCCCTTGCAGATCGGGAAAAAGACGTGCAGATCGCAGACACCCAGCGTGACCGCGATGTAAAAATAGCGATAACCAATAAAAACCGGGAAGTAAGTATTGCGGAGGCAGTAAAAGACGAGAGTATCGGTAAAGCAGAAGCGCAACGGGACACTCGTGTAAAAACATCGGAGGCAAATGCCATTGCCATCAAAGGGGAAAATGAAGCCAAAATCTCCATTGCCCAATCGGATGCACAACGTAGAGAAAAAGAAGCAGAGGCTTTGAGGATAGCGCTTGCTTCTGAAAAAGTCCAAAGTGCAAGGGCTCTAGAAGAAGCCTATCTAGCGGAGCAAAAAGCAGAAACGGCCAGAGCGGAAAGAGAACGTTCCACTCAAAATGCCAACGTGGTGATACCTGCGGAGATTGCAAAACAACGGGCAATCATCGATGCTCAAGCAGAGGCTGAACGTATCAGAGAACAGGCAAAAGGTGAGGCTGATGCGATCTATGCAAAGATGGAAGCTGAGGCAAAAGGGCTTTTTGAAATATTGACCAAACAAGCGGAAGGCTACCGGAAAGTTGTTAGTGCTGCGGGCGGAGACCCTACCAAAGCATTCCAATTACTCTTGATTGAAAAACTGCCTGAACTGGTAAAAACCCAAGTGGAAGCGGTGAAAAACATCAAGATCGATAAGATCACAGTTTGGGATTCGGGTCAGAGTGAAAACGGAAACGGCTCCACAGCTAATTTTGTCTCCGGAATGATGAAGACAGTTCCCCCTCTAAATGAATTGTTCAACATGGCGGGCTTGAATCTGCCTACTTACCTGAAAGGAGATGACTTAGAAGAGCCGTCCCAAACCAAAGAGGAGCCGAAATCTGAAGAGTAACAGCAACCTACCAGTCAAAAAAATAGAGGCCAGATTAAAAAAATCGGCCTCTATTTGGTAAGAGTTATGTTAAATTGTCAACCTTCATTTATTTTTCTTCCAACTTGCTTTGCCTCCTTTTGCGGAGTCCACGGTGATGGAATAATCAGCTCCTGAGGACACAACCCACCTCACTTTTACACCAGTCATCCCAGGGATGTTATCCACAGCGATTTTTTCAGGTGAGTTCTTCTGCTCCTTGACTTTGTTGAAATCTTCGTCTTCAACCACAAACCCCGCAAGTACTTTTACTCCCGAGATAGTGACATAATCAGGTCTTTCTATTTTATACTTTAGATCCTGACTAGCATGAGTAGGCATTAGCCGCTCATTGAATATGGTAGCGGTAATGGATTTCAAACCTCCACCCAGCTCTTCCTCCTTCACATCCATAACTGATAATTTTGGAGTATGATAAGCATGATAGATCGTAAAAGCGGTGTTTCTATGTGCATCCTGCTCCAGTAGGAACCCGGGATGCAAACGTCCAAAGTTCTTTTTAAAACCACCGATTTCTACTGTTCCAAACTGTGGGTGTTCAAACTCCTTCCAGTTTACAAAGGCATCCCCCATGGTCAGTAGCTCATCTACACTGAACTGTTCATTCTGACCTCCGGATTCTTTATTAAAGTACAGATACGGAACCATCAATTCATTGGAAAAGGTAAATACCCCCCTCACTCCATAAAACCAATCCAGTTCACCTCCGAAGACGGAGTAAAGATCTTTGTAAACGGTCAAATACCGATACCCGGGAATCATTTCCTCTCCTTTACGTCCTAGTGCATCATAGATTCTGATATCGTCACGGTTATAAGTATTCACGTCCTCTTCCGCACCCGGCCCCCGCAGGATCATCCCTCCTGAATTATGAAAACTCTGGGCTCCGGCGATATTCGGATGTTTCATTACGAACTCCATTACCGAACGGTTTTCCGGCAGTGTAAAAGGGTACTTCAATGCCCCACGCTGGATGTAGTCAGGCTGCCAGTTCCATCCCCAATCCCTGTTTGGATCATAATAGCCTATTCCGTCATCATTTACACGACCATCTCCGTCACCATCAGTACCCTCCTGTCCCAGCATTTCGTATTCACCTACTTTGTCAGCAGCTACCATAATCAATTTCCGCGGGTCTTGTGGATCTTTGATATAGCGCCCTGTAGGCGACTTTCTGATCATCATGGTGATGTGACCGTCTCCATCCAGATCGTCCATCATATCTTCACCGGCCACTCCATCACCATCATTGTCCAGGATCATCATGCCTGACCTCGGGGAATGTGCGGTATTTGGCTCTAGAAAATAGTTGTTTCTAGCGTCTGGATTAATGGTAGGGGTAATGTAAAACGATTTATCCTTAAGAAGTTGCCGGATGAATTCATTATCAGCGAACATTTCTGTAAGATACCAAGCTCCATATAGCGAGAACTCCCCTCCCTGTACTTCATTGGAATGTATGTTCCCATCAATCCACATTCCCGGCTTGTCAGTATCTTTTCCTGTAGAAAAGTCCGTGATAGTCAGCGTCATGATATCACGTCCCTCGTAAGACTTACCGATAGATTCCAACTTGGCAAGATTAGGATGTGCTGCTGCAATCTTTTTCATATTCTCCACCAGTCCCTCATAGGTATAGTACCGGTTGAAGGCTATTTCCACTTTAGGGTTGTGAGGGGTACCTACGGCGCGGAAAAATTTCTCTTGCGCATCTGCATGATTACTGCTCAGGCAAAATGCACAAACAGCCATTGCAAGAAGTGATTTTATTGGTCTGATCTTTTTCATGGCTTAGAGTTTTATAGTTTGGGAAGTGAATCCGGTGTGTGAAGCACCTGCCTTTACCGTTACATTTCCTCCTCCTTTTATGATCCAGCTTAGACTGGTTTTCTCATACGCTCCTATGGAATTCATCAGTTCGATTTTATTTCCCGAAACAATGTTTTTAGGATCAGCATCTATATCTATTCTGATTTTGCGAAGCCATCTGGATCTTTCACCCATCTCCGAATGCGTAGGTATTGGGGAATTATTGAATAAATCCATCGTGATCCGGGTCAGTCCATTGCCCAAGGACTCTGTCTTTAGATTATGAAGCTCTAGCTTTGGCTGCATCGCCGCCAGCTTTAGGATAAACTCAGTATGCTGACCAGCTATCTCATCCACTTTTTCATAAGGAGGATTACTCATCACAAATGGCTTGATTCCACCTACTTCAACTTTTTTTCCAGGAAAATCAGGGTGCTGAATCTCAGCCCATGGGACAAATACATCCGATCTACCAAGAGAATCTGCCCAGGCTAAGAAATTCACTTCAGCTGTTGACTTCCCCTTTCCTGTCGAATCCTTGAATTCCGGGATCCAATAGCCAGGGGTACTGAAGCTCAATCTCGCAAAATGAAAATATGCCCACTGAAAGAAATCACCGTCAGTACCTTGATTATCCTGATGATAGGCTTTTTGATCCACTGTCTCTTTGTAAACTTCAGAAACCATCGCATTGATGGCTTGGTCTTTCTCCAAAATAGATGTTACCACCCGCTTCCCTGCATTGCCGGCGTTGTACTTAAGCGGGGAGGACAGATTGTTGGCGGGGGAAAATGTGACAAAGGCAAAAATATTCCACTGATCGAACAGATAATCCAGCATAGCCCTGGACTCCTTCTGTGTCACTGGCATATCCCCGGCCAAAGGTTCAAAGACGGGGAATTTATAGGTCAGGGATTTGTTGAAGGCAATTCCTTCTTTCAGATCTTCCGCAAACTCCCCGTCTTTGTCATCATCTTTGGATTCCTTATACAGCAAATATTTTCCTGCCTCACCTTTCGATTTGTCGGCTTTCACAAGCACTCTCTCATCTTCCTTAGATAGGATATAGTCCCCCATAGAATCCTCTATCCGCATCATGGTGATGAATCCGTCTCCATTCAGATCTGTGTAGCCACTTCCTCCCGGCGTACCGTCACGATCATGGTCTATAGAGGCGGCATTTCCTCTTCGCTCATATTTCAGCGCAGCATGATATTGCCCATATGCATCTGGAGACATATTTGGAAAAATGTAAAAAGTACTGGCCGCTAGTGCATCTAGATGATCTGCTATCAGCTTTTCGGCAAACTGAACAGCAAGCTCCACGCTTAAAACCTCATAGCCTTCCACTCCCCCTACAACCGCTATTGCGGGTTTTTCGTCCAGCTTACCTGAACCTACCTTCAGCACCCAGATATCTTTCCCTCCTTCCGTTTTGGTAAGTGAGGTAAGTTCTGCTGAGCCATGAGAGGCTACCTGCTGAAGACGCTGATCGAGCTGCTGAAGAGTGGGATAATCTGACTGCGCATAAGAAGGCAGCGCAATCCCTATCCCTCCTGCCAGCAACCAACTGAGTAATGTTTTTTTCATGTGTTTATTTTTGATTTTTATAGGTAACATGGAATCTCGCATAGTAGATAATCATCTCTCTGTGTGTCGTCTGCGACATGCTTGATTTCATATGTTTGTAATTTGTCTTTCCAAGGTCCACCCGAATGGTCGGGGCAGGCCATGATCTCACTTGATAATCATCACTCTACGTTTTGATCATCTTCATGTCTCCCTGTCCGGTTGGCAGGCTCGATTTCATAAATCTCTTGGGTTATAGTTTCTGAATGATGGGTTTTAAGAAAACCGACATCTAAATTTTAACAAAAAAAGGGAGAAAATGAGCTTTCATTTTCCAGAAAGATCAAATAAGAAGTGAATGGAAATTGATCAGGATAAGCGGGGAATAGAAAGAGATGTTGGACAGATGGGGAAAATTCGCTTATTTAACAGCATTACCTTTTCAATATGTATAATAAAGTAGCACTAGCCATAGCTTTTTCCCCTAGGATGGAAGCTTTGATTTCTGAAACCAAGCGACTTGTCCAACTTTTTGGCTCGGAGTTGATCCTAATACACATAGGAAAAAAGACCGAAGAGCTGGAAATGAAACTTGATGAAATCATTGTAAACGCCGGTTTGGATAAACTTAAAACCAAACTCATCTGGAAGGAAGGAAAGCCAGTAAAAATGATCGTACAGGCCTGCAGGGAAGAAGACGCTGATCTACTGGTGGCCGGCGCCCTGAAGCGGGAGAAGATGCTGACCTATTACATGGGTTCTGTAGGGAGAAAAGTAATCCGAAAGTCTCCATGTTCGGTTCTGACACTGATCAATCCTCAGATAACACCTAATAAATTCTCTAAAGTAGTAATCAATGGCACGCAGCTGGAAGTGACTCCCAGAGTGATAGAACAAGGGCTTAAATTCTGCCAAATTGAGGAGACCTCACAAGTGCATATCCTAAATGAAATAAAACTTTATGGCTTGAGAATGGCGACAGCTTCGGAGGGATCTGAGGACGAAGTCTCCAACACCCGGAGAAAACTTGTTCAGGAAGAAATCAAGTACGTCCAGGAAATATTAGATGGTCTGGATCAAACCGGACTGAGAATAAATATAAAGGTCACCGCGGGCAAATGGGCTGTGGAATTAGTCAGATATTGTGAATCAATAAATGCCGACCTGTTGATTATGGGCAATTCGGATAGCCATACATTTATAGATAGGCTATTCCCCCATGATCTCGAAGAAGTCCTGACAGAACTTCCTTGTAATCTTCTCATAATTAAATAAGGCATGGAAAGCTTAGCGCACAAGGATGTCATCAATTTGCTCCTTCAGCTTGCCAGCATGCTGCTGCTGGCCAGGGTATTTGCTGAAATAGCCCAGAAGTTTAACCAACCCTCGGTGGTCGGTGAGATTCTGGCAGGAGTTATTTTAGGGCCGACTATACTTGGCCATTTTGGCCCGGAGGTCTTCGAGTTTTTGTTTCAGAGTAATCCCGCCTCAAATCTTGCACTGGACGGTATCGTGCAAATGGCGGTAATATTGTTGCTGTTTGTGGCAGGATTGGAGGTGGAACTCCATCTGGTGTGGTCTCAAGGAAAGTCCGCTTTAGCAATAAGCTTATTGGGACTGGTCATACCGTTTATTCTAGGATTTATATTCCCTTACTTCTTTTCCCAGTTTTTCGGCTTGGGCGAGGGCAATCGACTGCTGTTCTCCTTGTTTATGGGGACTGCCATGTCGATTACCGCACTTCCGGTAGTGGTAAGGATACTCATGGACATGAACCTGTTCAAGACCAAAATGGGAATGGTGATAGTGGCCGGAGCCATGGTGAATGATATTATTGGCTGGCTGATTTTCTCGGTTATTCTGTCCTTTATGGGACAAACCGCCAATCTTTCTCTTTTCAACACCATTGGGATCACATTGCTCTTTACGGCCTTTATGCTCACCTTGGGTAAGGCGTTGATCAACCGGGTTTTGCCTTGGATCAATAAAAAACTTGCCTGGCCTGGAGGGCTTTTATCCCTTTCAATGGCCTTTTGCTTCCTGGCAGCGGCCTTTACAGAATGGCTGGGAATTCACGCAATATTTGGCGCCTTCATTTTCGGAGTGGCATTGGGAGACTCGGATCATCTATCAGAAAAAGCCAAGGAAATCATTCACCAGTTTATCAACAATATCTTTGCCCCGCTGTTCTTTGTGTCAATTGGTCTCAAAATTGACTTTGCTGCCAATTTCAATATCTTCCTAATATTGGCCATTCTGGCTATTTCATTTGCTGGAAAGATCGTCGGGAGTGGCTTTGGAGCCTATAGATCAGGATATAAGTTTAAGGATGCCCTTGCGGTAGGATTTGGGATGAATGCCCGGGGAGCTATGGAAATTATCCTGGGTATTATAGCCCTGGAAAATGGACTGATCGATGAAAAGCTTTTTGTGGCCTTGGTGGTCATGGCACTCGTGACCTCCATGACAAGTGGACCGCTTATGAAATGGGCACTCAAAGACACCATGTATAAAAGCCTTTAAAGTAATTCCTTGAATAATTACAATATAGGATAGAATCATCCAACCCACTTGTTAAAACAGGTTAAAAACAAGAAAAAATAGGATTTAAATTATGAGAATGTTCATTGGTTCGTTAGGTTAGCACAAATATAAACCAAATCAACAACCACATGAACAAGCTAAAGACATTAAAACTATTCTCATTGGCATTCGTGGCTGCTTTTGTAATGGCCAATATTGCAGTAGCACAACAACAAACTCTTCCTCCTAATGTGCAGCAAGGCACGCAGGAAGAGTTCTCTGATGAGGAGATTGAAACCTTTGTAAAAATCAATAAAGAGATCATGCCTCTGCAGGAGGATATCCAGACGGATATGATCAGTACTATTGAGAAAGAAGGCATGGAAGTACCACGATTCCAAGAGCTGGCCCAGGCACAGCAGGGTGGGAAACTACAAGAAGTATCCCAAGACCCAAAAGAATTGGAGAAATTCAATGCGGCAGGACAAAAGATCATGAAACTACAGGAAAATCTCCAAGGAGAAATCGAGAAAGTAATCGACGATAACAAGATGTCCACGGAAAAGTTTGAAGCAATATATATGGCTTACAACATCAATCCTGAGGTAAAACAAAAAGTAGATAAGCTGATATCTGAGGACACCTGAGATGTATAATAGAAACAATTCAACTAAAGCCTGGTGAAAGCCGGGCTTTTTTTGGTTGAAACTTTCAATGAGGATTTGGTCTTTTCAATGGAGAAAAACAGAACCAAAACGCTACTTTTGGGTTCTCAATAGGAAATCCTTACAACAAAGCACTCATGACTAAAACCGGAAAAACCGGCATTTTGCTAGTGAATCTGGGAACTCCAGACAGCACCTCCACCGGAGATGTAAGAAAATACCTTCGCGAGTTCCTAATGGATGGCCGTGTCATAGACATCCCTTATATCAATAGATGGCTGCTGATCAACCTTATTATCGCCCCTTTTCGCGCCCCAAAATCAGCCCATGAATACCGGAAGCTCTGGACAGATCGTGGTTCACCCTTACTTTTTCATACAGAAGATCTAAGAGATAAGCTGATCCAGAAGTTGGATTCCAAGCAGTACCAAGTGGCAATCGCAATGCGCTACCAAAGCCCATCTATCGAGGCGGGACTGGAGAAACTGAGAAAAGCCCATGTAACCAAAATCATCGTCTTGCCACTTTTCCCTCAATACGCTTCTGCCTCCACTGGCTCCGTCCAAGACAAAGTGATGGAAATTGTAAGAGGATGGCAGATCATTCCGGACATTTCATTTATCAGCAATTTTATAGAGCATCCCCTATTTGTGGAAGCCTGGGCAGAAAGAGGTCGGGCCATGCTGGACATAAAAGCGTACGATAAAATCCTTTTCTCATACCACGGACTTCCCGAGCGACAGATTCTAAAAGGCTCAGTGGATGGCTATTGCCAACTAGGTGCTTGCTGCAATAAATATGGGGCTAAAAACCACTATTGCTATCGTGCACAGTGTTTTCAAACCACACGCCTGATCTGTGAGAAGCTGGGTATTCCAGAAGATAAAGCGGTAAACTGCTTCCAGTCAAGGCTTGGGAAAGACCCTTGGGTGAAGCCTTACACCGATGAAGTGATCGATGAGTTGGCGGCTCAGGGAGTGAAGAAAGTACTTGCCTTTTCCCCGGCATTTGTTGCTGATTGCCTGGAAACTACGGTGGAAGTAGCGGGAGAATACCGAGATAAGTTTTTGGAAGCGGGCGGAGAAGAATGGGACTTGGTGCCTAGCCTGAACTCGGAGGACACTTGGGTGGAATGCGTGAAGGAGATGGTCTTGGAGCATTCTGGCACTATTCAATAAGCGTTTTTTAACTGCGGGGAGTGCAGAGTTTTACACGGAGAACATGGTTGTCCTGCTTCTCTAGAAGCTGGACTTTTATATTCAAAACATAAAGCAGTCTGAAGACTGCGATAATTTAAGTCCAAGCCTGCCTGCCCTCCGGGAGGCGGGCCTATCGGTCAGGCAGGTCATGAGACTCAACTAATCTCAACTTGAACCGAATTCTCGGATTATATTCAATTGCGCTCTCTGCGAAAACCTCCGTGTCCTTTGCGGTTGAATTCATTCTCCTCAGCTGCCGATTCAACTTTACACTCCTTATTCATCCAATTTGCTGAGAACCTGTTAACTTTGCCCCCATGAACGAGCGATACATGCAGCGCGGAGTTTCCGCCTCCAAAGAAGATGTGCATCAGGCCATTTCTAACCTTGACAAGGGACTTTATCCAAAGGCATTCTGTAAGATCGTGGAAGACACCCTGGGCAACGATCCGGACTACTGCAATATCATGCATGCGGATGGAGCCGGCACCAAATCCTCTCTGGCATATTCTTATTGGAAAGAAACTGGTGATCTGAGTGTGTGGAAAGGGATCGCACAGGATGCGATCATCATGAATACAGATGATCTGCTCTGTGTGGGCGCTATCAATAACATCCTCGTATCCTCCACCATCGGCAGAAACAAAAACCTTATCCCCGGTGAAGTGATCTCTGCCATCATCGAGGGCACCGAAGAGGTACTTCAGATGCTTCGCGACAATGGCGTAAATGCCGTGCTTACCGGCGGAGAAACTGCGGACGTGGGCGATTTGGTACGTACGATTATCGTGGATAGTACCGTCACTTGTAGAATGCGCCGTGATGAAGTGATCTCCAATGACCAGATCCAAGGTGGTGATGTCATAGTAGGTTTGGCCTCCTTTGGTCAGGCTAAATATGAAACGGCCTACAATGGTGGGATGGGAAGCAATGGCCTTACTTCTGCCCGACATGATGTCTTCAACAAACTATTAAAAACAAAATACCCTGAGAGCTTTGATCCATCTGTGCCTGAAGACCTTATTTACTCAGGAAAATACAATCTTACAGATCCTGCTCCAGGTTCTCCTGTGAATATCGGCAAACTTGTGCTCTCACCTACCCGTACTTATGCTCCGATAATGGTAGATGTGCTCAATTATATGAGGCCAAGGATTCATGGTTTGGTCCATTGCAGTGGTGGAGCTCAGACTAAAGTGCTTCACTTTGTGGATGATGTGCATGTGATCAAAGACAATCTTTTTGAGACGCCACCGCTTTTCCAGATCATCCAGGAAGAAAGTGGAACGGATTGGAAAGAAATGTACAAGGTTTTCAACATGGGACACAGAATGGAAGTTTACCTTGATGAGCGCTATGCTGAGGAAATCATAGACATTGCCGAATCGTACGGTGTAGAAGCGCAGATCATCGGTAGAGTTGAGCCACATCAAGGCAAAAAAGTAACAATTAACAGCCCTTACGGCACGTTTGAATATTAATTTGTCTGATCAACCGAGATCATGTCAGTGACAGTATCATCTTTTGCTTTCCAGGCGGAAAGCCCCCTGACCAACGACAGGAGAGGATAACGGGTGACCGATGTGTCGGCAAAGCTAGTGTTTATCATTTATTAAGTCACTTTTTTGCCTTTATCTAATACAATCGTGGATATCCATATTTAAATGGCAATGAAAGGGAAAAGCATCTTATTAAAAACAACAAAAGTCCTAAGCTGGACTTTTGTTGTTTTGGTAGTATTCGGGGTGATCACCTTGACCACAGTGGACCGTTCGCCGGTTCAGGACCAGGACTTTTACAAGGAAACGTTAACCCGTTTAAACAACACCGCATTTTCTGAATCAAAAGGGGAAGCCTGGCTTGCAGGCTGGTCCAGCGTCAATATGACCCCGGACGAGCCTGCGGACTTGGTAGGCTATGCGCCCAGAGGAAAATATGAGTTCGTACAGGACAGCAGCTACGTCAAAGCACTGGCCATTTCCAACGGCAAAACCAGAGTGGCATGGCTGAATTATGAATTGCTGATTGTTCATCCCTCACTGGCAAAACAAGTCCAAGAGGCTATCTCACAAGCTAAACTCCCGATAGATCAGGTAATTTTCACAGCCACCCATACACACTCCGGCATGGGGGGATATATGCCTGGCCCCATGGGAGAAATGGCTTTTGGAGGGTACGACCAGCGTATTGTAGATCTGATGGTTTCGAGTAGTCTTTCAGCTCTCCAGAACACTATTGACAATCAGGACAGCGTTTCCATCACCTTCCGAAAGTCAGATGCAGGAGAGTTAGTGGGCAATAGGTTTGTGAAGGAAGGTCCTACAGACCCTTTTGTACGTCAGCTTATTTTCTCCAAAAAATCCGGGGAGAAAGCCACTTTTCTAACCTACTCTGCCCATGCTACGGCGATGAGCACTAAGTTTATGGGTTTGTCGGGTGATTATCCATTTTATCTGACCAAGGAATTGGAAGCAGATGAATTCGATTTTGCTATGTATGCCGCAGGGACGGTAGGAAGCCATATGCCGTTACGACCGGGGAATTCTCCTGAGATGGTACAGAAATATGCACATCAGCTGGATTCTACACTGAGACTGCGCATGACGTATTTTTCTACCGTCAATAAGCCAGAAATAAGAATAAGTTCACTTCCTCTCTCACTTAGATCACCGCACTTACGTGTGACCGATAACCTCCGTCTGCGGCCTTGGTTGTTCAATTACCTCCTGGGAGACACCAATGCCCATCTGGACATTACCCAGATCGGCAGCACCCTGATGATCTCCTCTAGCGGGGAACTTTCCGGTGTTTTTTATAAAAAGTGGGAACAGCTGGCTCAAAGCAAAGGCTTGAATCTGATTATCACCACGTTCAACGGAGGTTATATCGGCTATATCACACCGGATGAGCTCTATGATGAAAACTACCATGAAGTACGGGAAATGAACTGGTACGGACCCGGAAACGGGGGTTATTTCGATGAGTTGATTTTGGCAATTATAGAAAAATCACAACCATAACAGTCCTAAAAGTCCTATTGAAAGGATGTTTTATCCAGTTGGAAAAGAGCCGTACCCTTTAATTTTGTGAAAATTCGAAAGCAATGAGATTTTCCACTCTGAAAAGTGTTTATCAATGTAAGTGCCCCCGATGTCACCAGGGAGACATGTTCTTACGAGGTAAATTACTAAACCCCGCCCAGTTTTCTGTCATGAATAAAAACTGCTCAAATTGTGGACAGTCATTTGAGCCCGAGCCTGGCTATTATTTCGGCGCTATGTTCATCAGCTATGGGATCAACACCGCTCTATTCATAGCGGCATGGGTGGCTTTGTCTGTCATTTATCCGGATTATTCTCTCAAGCTTCTTCTAGCACTCCTTGGTCTCACCGTTCTGATCTTCTTACCCTTTATTTACCGGGTGAGCAGATCTATCTGGATTTCAATCTTTGTCAGATATAAAGACGAGGATCTGCCCAGCTCAGCTTGATTGCCATACATTTCAGGAGTGGGTATATTTGAACTATCTTTACTATTGAAGATAGCCACTATGCCCAAAATTCCCCTTCCTATATTTCATATTCCCGATTTTGAGTCTGACAGGCTGGATTCCTCTCATTTCTACTATTCCGGGTTGAAAAATCATTTGGCCAAACATCAGTTTATCCAAAAGCCCCACAAGCATGATTTTTATATCATTGTGGTTTTCACTCAAGGCAAAGGAAGTCATACCATAGATTTCAAATCCTTCACTGTGGAGCCGGGTTCAGTGTTTTTCTTGAGCCCGGGACAGGTTCATTCTTGGGACCTTTCGGCTGAATCCGATGGTCATATCCTATTCTTTAGTGCAGACTTTTACACTGCTATATTTTCTCGAAAAAGGCTGAACGATTACTCCCTTTTCACTTCTAGTCTAGAGTTTCCCAGACTGGAAATTAATGGATCAGAAGCATACGAGATTTTGTACATTTTTGACAAAGCGCATCAAGAGACACAAAACCCGACGTGGGCGAGCATGGATTTGTTGAGAAACTTCACAGACACACTCCTAATTTACTTTTATCGGCATAAAGGCAAAAAAACTTCTTTTTCACATGAAGAGAAATTAGTGTATGATCAATTCGAAAAGTTTGAAATCCTCGTTGACAACTATTTCAAGAAACATCGGGAGGCTAGTTTCTACGCGGAAAAAATGAAGCTGAGTATGAAACAGCTCAATGGATTATGTAAAAAGGCTGTAGGAAAAACCATCTCGCAGCTCATCCTGGACAGAGTTGTGCTGGAAGCAAAAAGACTCCTGACCCATGCGGATCTGAACATATCCCAAGTCGCTTACGAATTGGAATTTGATGACCCCTCCTACTTCACCCGGCTATTCAAGAAAAAGACCAGAGTCACTCCCGAGCAATTCAGAAGGCAATTGGAAAGTCATTCAGCCTAATTGCCATATCTGCGCCTTCACCCAGCCCACCAAAAATTCCTCTTCTGAGCTTTTCAGCCAGTTTTCCGTAAATAAAATCTTTTCATAATCAGGAAGGTTTGCCCTTCTATGACCCGTTATTGCCCTGAATAAAGAAATCATGCCACAGGTTAAAATTCTCTGATATCTTTTTTTGGGAGAAAAGAAATCAGCCAAAAAGATCCTCCCTCTTGGACTAAGGCTTTTCTTTATCTCTACTAAAAAAGACGTTATCTCATCGTCCGGCATCGTATCCAACACAAAATGAAGCCAAACCTCATCAAACTTTTTCCCAGCCTTGAAATTCCCAAGATGAAAATCCAGTTGACTCAATTGGAGATTTGCCTTTGCTTTCTTCAGCATACTGCCTGACAGCTCCCAATATTCCCCGGAAATATCAGGTGCGATTTCAGTGTAATCCAGCCCGTCCCCTCCCCCGATAATCAATACGTTCTTGGATGCTGTGTTCTCTAATAAACACAGTTTTGATTCCCTTAGCTTTCCACCAAAAATGAGCTTCACCAAAGAAGAATACCAAGGGGCAAGTAAACTATACCGATCTTTCACTAGTTTAAAGGAATGAACTAATTCCCAAAATACCTTTACATGAAAAATGTTTTTAAAACCCTCAGTGGCTTACGCCAACTTTTATCCAGTGTCGATCTCGATCAAATCTCCAAACTTTCCCAAAAAGTAGATCTCTCAAAAATGGTCGGGCTGGTGTCCCAAATGAGCGAGGAAGACCTTTCAAAAATGATGGGAATGCTCAAAGGAGGTAGCAAATCCAAAGTAATTCCGCCCATCAATGGAGATTTCTATGAGCTGGGAAAAACCCTTCCCCATCATGAGCGTGAGATCCAGCTTCGCGTCCGGGAGTTTATGGAGCGGGAGATCAAGCCAATTGCAAATGATTACTGGAACCGTGGAGAATTCCCTATGCACATCATCCCCAAGATGGCTGAACTCGATATTGCCGGACTCACCTATCAAGGCTATGGATGTCCCGGCCATTCAGCCTTGCTGGAAGGATTTATAGCCATGGAAATGGCCAGAATAGACACCTCCATTTCCACTTTCTTTGGTGTCCAGAGTGGATTGGCTATGGGGTCAATTTACCTATGTGGATCAGAGGAACAGAAGAAAGAGTGGCTTCCTCCCATGCAGAAGCTGAAGAAAATAGGTGCTTTTGGCTTGACCGAACCTGAAGTAGGATCCGGTGTGGCCGGAGGACTGACCACCACGTGCAAGCGGGAAGGGGACACTTGGGTGCTCAACGGCCAAAAGAAATGGATCGGAAACGCTACTTTCTCAGATATGACAGTGATATGGGCCAGAGATCTGGACGATCAGCAGGTGAAGGGTTTCATCGTGAGAAAAGAGAACCCAGGATTTAAGGCAGAAAAGCTGGAGGATAAGATGGCGCTGAGAATAGTGCAGAATGCGCTCATTACGTTGAGCAATTGTGAAGTACCAGAATCTGATAGGCTTCAGGAAGCAAATTCCTTCAGAGACACTTCCAAAGTACTTCGTATGACAAGGGCAGGAGTAGCGTGGCAGGCGGTAGGATGCGCCCGTGGAGCATATGAGCTGGCATTGGCTTACACCAATGAGCGCAAGCAATTCGGAAGACCGATTGCGTCTTTCCAGCTCGTTCAGGATCTTTTGGTGACTATGCTCGGCGATCTCACAGCAATGCAGACCATGGTATTCAGACTTTCGGAGATGCAGGACGATGACTTATTGAAAGATGAGCATGCTTCATTGGCTAAAGTATTCTGTACGCTTAGGATGCGGTCTATTGTGGATCATTCCCGTGAGCTATTCGGAGGCAATGGCATTTTGCTCCGCCATGATATAGCCCGGTTTGTGGCAGATGCAGAAGCCGTTTATAGCTACGAAGGCACGAAAGAAATCAACTCACTGATCGTAGGCCGGGCTATTACAGGACACAGTGCTTTTGTCTAAAGTACAAGCAAGATCGCAGGGATCAGAAATGCGATTTCCATTCGCATTCTTATTTGTTCAGGATTTAATTCAGCTTTATAAAAGCTTAGGTAATGCACAAGCAGCATAACTAACAGTAAACACAGAAGAATTCTATAAAAAGAGCCAACCAAAAGCAACCCCAAGAGAGAACACAGAATTAAGCCAATTGCCAACTTCCGAATGCTTGAAAGAAGTCTCTCTTGGGGCATTTTGGTAGCTATTGACACAAAGCCAGCTTCCTTGTCCGATTCTACATCCAAGTAGGAGAGCATGATTAGATTCAAATAGGCCAATCCCATATAAAGAACAGTAAGCCCAAAAGCTATCCAACTATAGTCTATTTCAGGCGTTTTATACCAGGGAAGCCAAGATATACCAATCACATAGAATATCGCGGAGCTGAGTTCCTTCAAGCGAGTCTGCTTTTGCGATAATTTCCTCACCGTAAGCATAATCCCCAAAATCACCACTCCCAGACTCGCTCCAAAAAACAGTTCCCGGGAAAATCCAAAAAAACGTACCGCCCAGAATAATCCCACAGTACCAACTACCCCTAGAATAATGAACAATAATCTCTGGTGAACAAGATGAAAATGATGCCTGTCCTCTCTATGAAACGAGGTAAGCTTCCTTGCATCCATCAAATGATCAGCGGTATAAATACACCAAACCGCCATTCCCAGCAGTGTATATCCCTGCCAGTCCAATTCAGCCCGCAGCGCTCTGTCAAAAAAAAACATCCCGGCCATAGCCCCGAAGACTACGTCGAGAGAAAGCCAGGTAAGCCGTTGGTAGATTTTGAAAAGAAACTGCACGGATTAAAGATAGCCCGAATAGGCAAAAGTCCATAGTTGGCATTTAGATGTTAGGTATATTTGGTATTTTAAGGGCGTTGTAACCTTACCCCCTCGACTCTGCTTTGGACCCAAAATCCAAAATGAAAAGTTGGAGTAGGGGAAACAACTTAAAAACTGGTGGCCGAGCGAAGCCAAGGCCCTGATTACACATCAAATCCTTAAGTCGATAAACCTAAAATCAAATTCTTGAACATGAAAAAACTGAACTTACTTTTAGCCACTCTTCTTGCTTTCGCAAGTGCATCTATGGCCCAAGCCCCCATCAAAATCGCCTGCGTAGGCAACAGCATAACCCAAGGCCCGGGCAGAGATAATCCTGACAGTTACCCGCTTCAGATGCAGGCCATTTTGGGTGAAGCATATGAAGTAGTCAATTTTGGGGTAAGTGGGAGAACACTGCTCCGCAAAGGAGACTATCCGTATTGGAATGAGCCACAGTTCCAGCAAGTCAAGGATTTCAATGCGGACATTCTGATCATCATGCTGGGCACAAATGACTCCAAGCCCCAGAACTGGCAATATGCCTCCGAATTCAGACAGGATTACCTATATATGATCGCGGAATTCAAGAAAACCATGCCTGCGGATGGCAAAGTGTATGTAATCATGCCGGTGCCGGTAACCCGTGAGAACTTCGGAATCACTCCTGAAGTGATGAACAATGAGCAGCGCATGATGATCGTGGATATCGCCAGGGATTCCGGTTCCGAGCTGATTGATCTCTACACTCCACTAATGAATAAAACAGAATTGCTTCCTGATGGCGTGCATCCAAATACAGAAGGCTTGGGGATCATGGCTAGTGTGATTGCGAGGGCAATACGATTGTAAGTATATATCATCCTAATAGCAATGACGGGGAAAGTTTAATTATCCACTAGTCCCATTGTTTAATTGCGACGGAGAATTGGGCGGGCTGTATGTAGATGGAAGCCTTATAGCGGCTTGGAGTTTTGGCACACGTGCTCTTCTGATTATCCATTCACATACCAGTCCCGTTTATGCCAGCTATTTAACCATAGTTTTATGTATATTTAATACACATCTCTTTTAAATTTGATAGAATATGACGCAAAAAGTAATGGCTTTTGAAGTTGAGTCGAATGACCGAAAACTTGTCGGAATAGGCGAAATAGGACTGCCGAACATGCCAGAATAGGCGAAAAAATTGTTATGGAAAGAGAATTTACAAAGGTTTATCAAATTATTGATATTCATTATAATGAGGATGATGGAGAGATAACAGTCCCCGATATATATTTAAAATTCATCGGTAATATCTCAGTAGTAAAAGAGTCATACTTTGGCTAATTTTAACTTAGCTGTAAGGAATGTTTTTCGACTATTAAAAAAGTATGAAATATATTCCTTTTGAACCTGCATCACAAAGAAGAGACGGCCAAAGTGGTTCAATTATGAGACTGCTTCTGCTGACCGCCTTGCGATGATGGAAAAAGTTCAATCCTTTCGGGGTTGCCATTTCTATCTTCGATTTCCCCATCCCCCGGTTGCACCGGGGTCTATCCATGGTTTGATCCTTTCAGGATCATTTGACCAGGAATGTGCAAATATAAATGATCCCGAAGTGGTCAAACATTTCAATAGCCATGGGCGCAACCCATGGTTTATATATTTCATGACCATCCATCCCCACGTCCCCGAAGGCGGTCAAACTTTTTACCTTCTCTCATTTTCACCTATTGTGCGCGTCAAAATGAACATCCGCCCACAATTTTCTCTTTTTGGCTGTCACAGGTGATTTCCTATATTTACCCAGTCAAAAAACCCAAAATATGAATATTCTAAAAGGAAAAGAAGTCTTGGAGTTCGGTACACGAATTCAATCATACCGGAAATATTTAAACATCCCAAATGGCCGAAATACTTGCCCGGCAGAAAGCGTGGTCTTCACAGTCACCAACTTCGAGCGGAGTAATTAGACAATTCCTTTGAACCGAAGAATGCAAAAACAGCGGAAGCAAGACACCCTATTTCATTAAGTCCAATTTGGGATTGTAATTCAAGAACGCCCTAGTTGTTTTGAAATTGAACGCTTGAAAAAGGCAATAGCTCAGAAGCCCTAAGAGAGTATATGCGCTATAATTTGTCACTCGATATTCTCCCTAACAGCAAGACTGTTCATGGAGAATTCAAGCCAAAAGTGCCCATATGAAGCAAGATCTATGTAGTAGAATCCATCACTACAGGACAATCAACCACTTTAGTAAACACAACAACTAGATACAAAGTTTTGTTTTCTGCATTCACCCCCTTTTTTGTAAACACTTTAATAACAGTTCATTTCTACCAGTTAATAAAAAAATATCAGTAATTGCAACGATAGGAGTTTGTTTTAGAAACCTCACCAATGTCCTTATTTATTCAAACATATTGCTTTTTATCGATGATTTTTGGCTTTATACCTCAACAGTCACCTTTGCCGGGAGGATTAAAGTTCCATGGAAGTGAGCAAGCGATAAATCAGCGGACATCCTACACTATCTTTGGAGACAATCCCAAAGAATTTTCAGAGTATTTTGCTATTGAGTGTAGTTTATCTTTATACCCTACGACAGAAATCGGATATATCGTCCGCATCAAAAACCGGGAAAGCAATAGAATCTTTAATCTTTTCTATGATGGCCAAGGAGACAATATGGTTTTTAAGTTCAACGAAGAAGGCAAAGATAACCTAATAATAGCTCAAATGAACAGGGATGAATTGCTCAGTATGCAGTGGTTCAAAATGAAAATCTTATTTGATCTTAAGAAAGAATCCATCACCCTGACCCTAAATGACCAAACCTTTACAGCTGGCGATCTAAGGCTCGGAGGCGCCTACCAGCCTATCATTCTGTTCGGCAAAAGCGATCATGTCATTGACGTGCCGTCTTTTGCTATAAAAGATCTTTCCGTTCAAAGTAAGGAAACTTACAGATTCCCCTTACTGGAAAACGAAGGCAACGTCGTCCACGACATACACGGAAAACCCGTGGGCAAAGTATCAAATCCTGACTGGCTTAAGAACTATGCATACCATTGGAAACACCAAATTTCCTTTAAATCGCAGGCCATTGCAGGTGCAGGCTACAATCTCAAAAGAAAAGAAATATACTATTACAACAGAGACTCAATACATATATATAATGTAAGATCAGGAGCCACCAGAATTGAAGTTTTTAAGGAAAAATGTCCTGTAGAGCTGATTTTAGGCACAAATTTCATAGACACAGTACGAAATAAACTTTACACCTATGAGGTATATTACGACACTCCCTACGATGGCCCCACAGTAGCGAGTCTTGATCTGGACACGTTCGAATGGACTGTGGAAAGCTACGAGCAACTTCCGACCCAGCTTCACCATCACGGCTCATATATAGACCATACTGCTTCAGAATACACCCTTTTCGGGGGCTTTGGGAATATGAAGTACAGTAAGAGTTTCTTTTCTTTCGATCTAACTAAAAGAGAATGGGCTAAACTTGAAGACTTTAAAGGTGATTTTTTATCCCCCCGATACTTTTCTTCCTTAGGCTATCAGCAGCAGAATAATTCACTTTACATCTTGGGCGGCATGGGTAATGAATCGGGTGAGCAAGCCGTCGGCAGAAAATACTACTACGATTTATATCAGGTTGATTTGGGCACGAATCAGGTCATTAAACTTTGGGAAATTCCCTGGGAAAATTACAATGTAGTTCCGGTGAGAGGGATGGTACTTCCCAATGATTCCACTTTATTCACATTGCTATACCCTGAACATTTCTCCCAGTCAAAGCTTAAACTCTATAGGTTTTCCCTGAAGGATGGCACATATAAAGTACTTGGCGATTCTATTCCCATTATCTCGGACAAGATCACCACAAATGCCAATCTGTATTTTGACGCTGGGCTTAATAATTTGTATGCTGTCGTCCAGGAATTTGAGGATGATATTTCCTCCGAATTAAAGGTTTATTCTCTCGCATTTCCAGCCATTACAGCAACTGAACTGTCGGATTTTCCGATTGACAAAAGCGATGCGGAATTGTGGCAAATTCTCCTTTTATGTGCATCAGCGATTGGCATTGGATATCTATTGCTCAAAAAGAAAAGGCCAGCTGAGAATTATACTGCTGAAGAAATCAGCGTAGAAGCTATTCCTAGAACAGAAAAAACATTCCGCCCTAATTCCATCTATCTTTTCGGCAACTTCACGGTAAGAGACAGGAAAAACAGGGATATCACTTATATGTTCAGCGCCCAATTAAAACAGGTTTTTTGCCTGATATTACACTACAGCAGCACTGAAGACGGGATTACGTCCCAGCATCTCAGCAATTTGGTATGGCCGGACAGACCAGCGGATAAAGTAAAAAACTCAAGGGGTGTCACTATAAACAATCTACGCAAAACTTTAAGTGAGCTTGATGGAATAGAATTAATCCATGAGAAGGGCCATTACAAAATAATCCTCCACCAAGAAGCCTATTGCGATTATATGAGATGCCTGGAAATAGCTTCCTCGCATGAAATGGATGTATTCAGAGATGAATTTGCGGAAATAGTAAGCCGCGGTAAATTCTTGTATCTGGCAGATGATTACTTGTTTGATGAATTTAAAGAAGAAGCAGAAGCTAAACTTGAGCCCGTTCTATTAGTCGAGCTTGAAAACAGTTTCGATACAGGAGCCTATCAGACAACCATTGACTTGGCAAAAGCTATATTCAATATTGACCCCCTAAATGAAATAGCTTTGGCTTACGAAATTAAGGCAATGCAGAAGCTAAAAGCGCATGAAGATGCCAAAATTAAATACCGGGCGTTTGCCATTGAATACAAGAAAGTAACAGGAAATGAATATTCCCGCACTTACACGAGTTTAAGCAATTGAGTATCTGTTCAATCTTAAAGAAGTATCGCCAGACTGGAATCCTCACCATCAACGCTCGAAATCACCAACTCAGCGCTACATGGACTCCATCAGGATTGTTTTCAAAACTCAGAAAACAGGTTTTGCTAGATTCGTCCCATGAAATCGTTGATTCCACCGGGTGGCCATCTCCATCCTGCACGGCTATTTCTTGGGCTTCCCTGGGTAAAAGTACCCTCATTACATTGGTTGTGTTTAAGGGGCTTTTGGCTACAAAAGCATAGGATTTCTTAGTTATTGCTTCTTCATAGATCCTTGCTGCCGTTGCCAAAACCTGCGGTGTCTCCGGGTTTTTCACGCTTCCGATATTGTAAAGAAATGCCTGCTCTCCCGGGTTCACCTGTTTTACATCCAGAACAGGAATGGTAGGGTCAAACAGATCAATCAATTTTCCCTCAATGGTGTAAGGGGACTGATCGACGTTTTCATTTACTACAGAAATAATTTCATAGGGACCCCTGGTAAGAGAGAAGTGATTTTTGAATTCTAGTTCTTCAACATTAGTCCCTGCCTCAAATAATTTTTTGACAGTATTGACGAATTCAGTATCACTATTTGCTTCTAGGACGAACTCTTTCGGATCCTTTCTCAAAATCACAACCTTTCCCTTTCCATAGGAATATTCACCTTCACCAAATGGAGGTTTTAGCCCAAGTTTCCCGAACAAATCTTCCGAAGGAGCCTTGAAATTATTTCCATCAGTATTCCACCATTCCTGTACAGTTTGAAAGGGATCATCGTCCCTACCACTGTACACCAGAATACCGCCGTTCTTTACCCATGCAGCAAGATGATCATGTGCTGCCTGCTCCATAGGTTTCATATTGGAATAAGACATGATCAGGATTTTTATATCCTCCAAAGTCTGGGTGAATGAAACATTTTCTATATGGACTGTTTTCACAGGAACTCCTCGCTTCAGCAAGGGCAGAGCCTGGCCATAGAAGTTTGACAACTGGGGATCATCATAGCCCTGATGGGTAGGAAAGCGCTGGAACATGAGGGAATTGGACATGAGAATCCCTATTCCCTGTGATCCGCTCACTTTATTTTCAGATAAAGGCATGTCGTTTAGCGTATTGATCATGACCTGCATCTGGGTGGAATAAAAGCGGGGAATCCGCTCCTTCTTCTCACTGTCGGCTCTTGTACGATAGGTACCTTCATATATCCTGTCCGGCCACGGCATCACTTCATAGTCAGCGATCATAGGGTAAAGTAGTTGAGCTGCAAAAGTAGCCTGGTAGTTTTTCTTATAATCAGCCCAGTCACGTGGCCAATCTTCAATAGGATCGGTCAGGAAATACATTTTTCTCCCGGTAGGCGCGGTCATTGACTCCATAGATCCATATTCCAGGAAAGCAGTCTCGAAGACTCGTTCTTTTTCCTGTCCGTTATAGTAATTGGGCTCGCGGGAAGTACCTGTCCAAACTTGGGCAATGTAGCCATCCACACTTGGCAAAGATGCCAAGCTGGCCTCCGGACTTACAATCATCCACTGGGAATAATTCACAAGTGAATGTGTAGGGACGTAGCATCTTACGTCCAGCCCTTTGCTTTTACCGTATTCTTTTGCATAAGAAAAGCATTCCTCTACAGCCCGATAGTAAAGATGGTATTTCAGTTTGTTTGACAGGTAGGTGTTTTCTGGAGATTCGTGCTGTGGCCTCCAGTCAAACCCATAGTACTCTTTCCACTCCCTTTTAAAAGCTTCGCTATAGCCGGCACGGGCCCAGAATTCTGGTTCTTCAAGATATATGGCACCAATTCCGGCATCAATTGCCCGTTTGACCACCTTTTCTTTCATGTACTTTATAAAATTGCTAGTAGGCACAATATAAGGCACCATACGTCCATGCCACAAGGTGTCTCCCCTCTGTGTCACCTGCCCTTCATCGAGATGCCACTCCCCATCCCATTCACCCGTAAAATATTCCTGGTATTCTCCCCATGCGATCCCACTCATGAAATGGGTGATATAGCCTCTGTCACGCCAGGTCTGCACGCGCTCCTCAAAAGTCAAATTTCCTTGCCTATGATGGTCTTTCACACTGTAAATAATCGCAACGTCTGCCCTCACATCTGTCACGGGCTTCCAAGGGTTTGAAGTTTGGAAAGCAGTCTTTTCTCCTGCTCTATCAATTGATTCCCTTCTTTTTTGTTGGGAAATAGAACATCCATAAAAGAAAAGGGCTATGAGCAGAAGTAATAAGGTCGTTTTTCGCATGGGTATAAAAATTCTTTGAAAATTGGGCACATCGTCCCATATAGCCAATTGGAAATAGGTAGTCAAGGAGGCATTTCGACCTCAGCTTAATAGGGTAATCTTTTGAAAAGATGAAAGTTTAAAGCCATTTCAATGGAAGTGGCTTTAAACTTTGGTAAAAATTAGTAAACCAATACTTGGCGAGGCTCATTGTAGTTCCATCGTCTAGTACCGCTACCTCTAGGGGTATCGTAATTGATCCGTGCTGCTGCACGAACAAAGACCATCCTTCCTTCAGGAATAGTTCCATTGGATTCGATGGTAATAGTCTCACCCAGCATGGAATTGAATGAGGCACCGGAAAATTCCATCTGACTGGACCATCGCTCATCACGTGCCCTATAGCCTACTGTGGAAGAATAGCTCACAAACAGCTGAATGTCTGTAACATTGGTAAAACTGTTGCTATACCCGCCCATTGGTTCAATTTTGGCCCGAAAATCCTCCTCTGTTACACCCCGGGTGACGCGCACCTGTGCTCTCACTTTTCCGTTGATCACTTCCGGTTCTTTTACCCACTCCACATTCAAGAAGGGCTGAACTTCGAACCTTACGTTGGCCTGCCCATTGAGATCTATTGTCTGTGTATCATCCGCTATCGGAACCCCACGGTCATCCTCCCGAATCAAGGGAATGAACGGGCCGTCAATCCGGACATTATAGGTTCCGGCAAACAGCTTGGTATTCTGAAATGTACCATCAGGCATACAAAAGAAATCCGGGTTGGGAACAACATTCTCCCCCCAGCTCACTTCAGTCAGTCTCACGCGTATGCCTTCACTTCCCTGATCGGTAAGTATTGGCTGGCCTGTTTCGACATCCACCACTTCTCCTATAAGCGTTTCATCTGGTAGATCATAATTGTCCAGCTCAAACATGCTGCAGGAATTAAGGGAAAACAATGCGACTATTGCTAAGTAGATTAATATATTCTTCATCTTCTATAAATCTTGGTTATTGATAATTTCTTATCTGTTGGGTTGCTGATCTATCACCGGACTCTTGGATACCTCTCCTCCAGGAATAGCAAAATAATAGTCGATTATATTGTACTCAAATGTCTTCAAGCTCACCCACTGAAAGCGGGCATCGAAGAAGTATTTTCCGCTTTCGGCAGACAAAAACGGGTAAAGGCCACGGAATCGATAACGGGAATTCATACTAAAATCTTCCTTATCCCGCTGCTCACCCCAGAAACCATCTCTTTCTTCGTAGTGCTGCACTCTCCACCTGCGTAGATCCCACTTTGTCTTGTGCTCCAGCGCAAGTTCTTTCCGACGTTCTTTCCGTACTGTGTTTCTCCCTTCGATACTCGGAGAAACCCCGCCGTTCAGCAAAGTCGCACCTGCTCTTTCACGGATTTCATTTATACCAGAAGTGGCTACCTGTAGCATATCAGATCCATCCGGAGAAGATTCTCCAGCCAACGCAAGCTCTACTGCCGCCTCGGCTGCATTAAGCAATACATCCGCATAACGCATCAGAATAAAATGCTGTGCCGATCTACCTTCTCCAGCTTCAAAAGCAGGATCGGGGTTCAGCCACTTTCTACCATATAAACCTGTCAGACAGCTTTCTCCATTATTAAAAAATGGCCCATTGGCTCCAGCCGCAGTAATCTGACCACCCTGGAAAGGAACGAGCTCCTGACTACCACCTTCCCTAGCACTGAGAAAAAGACGCTTTGGAGTTTGTGTATAGGCAGGTAATTGCTGATATCTGGTTTCGGCAGTTGCGTAAGAATAATCATTAAACAGCGGGCGGATCGGCTCCGATCCTGTATATACCCCTGCGCGAATTTCGATTTCCGTATTCTTGAAATCATCCCCTGGAAATATGACATAAGCCCGAAGACGTGGTTCGGCACCTTTGAAAAAATCCATGGGTGTATCGTACATCAGGTAATTTCCTTCCGTGTTGGTAGAGCCATCTGTCACCTTTATAGTACCATCAGGGTATCGGTCAAAACCTTCAAATAGTTCTAAAAAATCCAATGTAGGACAAGTACCGGAAGCCAATGGCGCTTTGAAAATAAACGGGGCACTATAGGCATCATATCCATGGGTCGCCACCGGAAAATCGTACTGCTTAACATAGATATTCTCGGGACTTGTGGGATCACTGAACATATCCACCATGTTCTGGTATTGGGCTTCAGGATCATTTGCCGCCCATCTTCTCCTATACAGAGAGTATTGGCCACTTGCTATCACTTCATTTGCGGCCAGATACGCTTCTCTGAAATATCTTATAGAGGCCGACTGAGCGCTCTCTTCAGAAAATCCGATGACACGCACACCTGTTTTCAAGCCCATTCCGGTAAGTCTCCCCGGAACTGTTTCATTATATTTAGCAACGCTTCCTGCATATAGCATGGCCTCGGATTTGAAGGATAAGGCTACATACTTGTTTGAGTATCCACTTTTAGGGCTACTCGGCTGAAGCAGTTCAGCTGCCCTGTCATAATCAGCAAGCACCTGATCCCATGTCTCTTCCTCAGATGCTCGTGGAATTTCCAAACTTCCTTCCTCTGCTGGATAGCGGAGCACACTTGTCACCAGTGGCACTCCTCCAAATCGCCGTGCCATTGCGGAAAACACGGTGGCACGTACAAAATAAGCCTCTCCCAAATAATGATTGAAGGTCACTTCGGGAAAAACACTTTTATATTCAGGCAGTTTTTCCAACAGATAATTGGCTTCACGTAACAAAGAAAGTGCATGTCCCCAATAGGGAGTTCTTTCGCCTGTAAAAGCCGAACTTATTCCATCCCGGTTCAGTGCTTCTCCTGTACCCTCTATTCCCAATGCTCCAAGCCACGAGTTGTACTCCACACCCCATTGAGCCATGTATTTGAAGTCCTCAAAAGGCATCTTACTATACATGCCTGCGATATAGACGTCCATACCGGATTCACTTGTCATGAGCGTCTCATCGCCAATGACATTTGGAGGGGGCACGTCCAAATCAGTACAACCGGAAAAATACACCAAGCTGATCAGCACTAATATGTTTCTTATTTTCATAGTATAATTCATTTTTATGGTTCTAATTATCAACCACTGATATTTAAAATCTTGCGGATATACCTACCGTATAGGTTTTGGTAAGCGGATACATCCGTCCAAGCTCATCACCGGGGTGCTCCGGATCTACAAACTTTACCCCGGTGAAAGTCAATAGATTATAAGCGTTGGCAAAGAACCGGATGCTCGTTGTGGGATTATTGAGTGGTTTTAAAGTATAGCCAACTTCTATACTTTTAAGACGGAGATAATCGGTGCTGACCCGGTTAAAATCCGAATTCCCGAAAGGGTAATTACCGGTATATCCATAGTAGCCACTTACCCATTCGGTAGCCGGATCGTAAGGATCTGCCAATGGATCTACTGGATGCCAGCGGTCAAGATACTGCTCCAAGGCACCACCCCCATTACTTCCCCAAATCGAATAAAGTGGTTCTTGATACTCCATGGAACCTAGAGCTGATCCTTGCAACAGCATGCTAAAGTCAAAATTCTTATAGTTGGCATCTAATGCCAAACTGAAGTTTAACCAAGGAGTTTGATCGTATGCAAATGGGTGCTGATCCAAACCGTTGATTTCCCCATCCCCATTCCAGTCTTCATATTTATAATTTCCTGGAAGAATTCCCCTGTCTTTGTAAATAGGGAATGACCAAATATCTTCCCAATCTTCATATCGTCCAGCAGATTTATACCCGAACTGCACCCCTTGATATCTGTTGGTCAGGTTATCATTGCGCCAGCGATCATAGGAATTTCCATAAGGCCCCTTTTCGGCAGCTATCAAATGCTGCCTACGGGTAATGGTGGCTATGCCTTTTAACCCGTAAGAAAACAACCCTACTGTATTGCGGTGAGAAAGTTCAAGATCGATCCCAAACTGTCGGTCGCTATTGGTGTTTTCTCTCGGAGCACCTGTGCCCACCACAGTTGGCACTTCCCCAGATCGGGTGGAGAACAGCCCTTCCCTACGTCGGTCGAAATAGTCCACAGAAAAACCAAACAGCCCGTTCCAAGCTTCAAAATCAACACCTACGTTAAATGTCTTTGCTGTCCACCACGTGATATTCTCATTGGGAACAACCAAAGATGCTCCATAGACGAACTCATCTCCCAACATATAACCCGGGGCATATTGATTATAATATCCTCCCTGTGCATTTCCGCTAGTTGCAGGATAGATATATCCTGGATACCAGTCGTATTGAAGTGAACCGTCATCAGCAGTCATACCATAGCTGGCTCTGAATTTAAGTTGGCTGACAAACGAAAGAGCCGAAATTGATTTGAAGAAAGACTCCTCTGATAGACGCCACCCCACTGATGCGGAAGGAAACCACCCCCAACGATTGTTTGCAACGAATTTTGAAGAACCATCATATCGAAACTGCACCTCTGCAATGTAGCGGTCCGAAAAAGCATAATTTAACCTGCCGAACATAGCCGAATTGGTAATCTCGTAGAGATCTCCTGAGCCACCCTGCATTCCACCCTGTTGGTTTTCATTCATCCCTCCTATGAGATATTCCATGGCAAATGCAAGATCTCGCTGTGCGTAAAAATTGTCCCCCTTTCGGCTTTGTGTCTCAAATCCAAGCAATCCCGATACATCATGCTTGGTGCCAAATTTCCGCTTATAATTAAGAAGGAATTGGCCTAGTACCTGCTGCTTGCTGAAGATTTCACGCCTGATTTGATTTGGAGAGCTATTGTTGTAAAGTTTCGACGTATAGGAATCCGTCAAGGGTTCGTACATATATTGGTAATATTCCCTACGATAAATATCATTGTCGTCGCCACGATAATCGTAGCTGATCAACGCTTTGGCGGTTAACCCTTCCAATAAGTGAGCTACCGTTCCAAAATCGTAATCTAACGATGCTGAGGACTGGAAATATTTTTGGCGGAATTTTCTATATCCTGACACATCTGATTGCATCATAGCTATTGTATTCTGCTCCAGATCCAGTCCTTCATAGTTCAGCATGGTATTTTCCGGATCGGCATAAGCAGGGAATAAGACCCCTTGTCTCCAATAATTTCTAATAATATCCACTGCGCTTGAGTAAGGGGTATTACGCTGATCGGCGACACCACTTAGGTTTAGATTAAACTTCAATCCCCTGGCTATCTCTGTGGTAATATTAGATCTCAGGTTGACCTTATTATAGTTCATATCACCTGATTTAAAGAAGCCTTCCTGATATAGATATCCCCCTGCTATGTAATATTGGGTTTTCTCAGTTCCCCCGGTAATACTTATATCATGCTGACTTTGAGGAAAAAATTTATTGATCAATAAAGAATTCCAATCCGTAGTACGTCGTTCCCCCGTGCGAAATGCCTCAAAATCACTTTCCTGATAGATTAGATTCCCCCCATTTATATTATTCATGGCCATCTCATTATAGAGTGTCATGGTCTGGTAGGGATCGGCTAGCTCAGGAAATCCAGCCGGAGATTGTAAGGTGAAAGAACCATTGTAAACTACTGTAGCCCTTCCACTCGTCGTACCTTTTTTAGTCGTCACCAACACCACTCCATTTGCTGCCCGTGCTCCGTATATCGCTGCCGAAGCATCCTTTAATACAGACAGATCTTCAATATCACTGGGATTTAAGCGCTGAAAATCCCCCATGGTACGCTGGATCCCATCGATAACTACCAATGGAGAACCTAAGCCCCGTATATCAAAGGTTGCATTAAACGTCCCCGGCTCAGCACTTCTTTGCCATACGCGAACACCGGCAACTCTACCTGTAAGCATGTTTTGCGGGTTTTCATTCTTCGTCCGAAGCATTTCATCGCCCTTTATACTAGCCACAGAGCCAGTCAACGTAACTTTCTCCTGCATACCATAGCCTACCACCACAACTTCACCAAGCTGCTGGGTATCAGGCACCAGGGCGACATCAATCACAGATTGAGCTCCTATCTCTATCTCTTGGGTCACATAGCCAATAAATGAAAAAGTTAAAATAGAATTCCCGTCAGGAACTGTTAGTCTATAATTTCCATCAATATCCGTGGTGGTACCAATCGTGGTCCCCTTAATTACCACATTCACCCCAGGCATCGGAGCCCCATCTTCTGAAAATGTGACATTTCCTGTCACTGTAACTTCGCGTTGTACCCCTTCAGTGAAGGAGTAATCCGCAAAGGTATTGATCTCTTTCTTTACTCCGGAAGCAAAACCGGAAGCAAAGAGAAAGCACTGTAATATTATCCCTAACATGGAATACTTTATCAGTTTTCTGGAAAACTTTTTGTATATATTATGCATATGTTCAACAATATTTTATTTAACCATTACCTCGTCGAGGTATTTACCGTGTCTAAAAACAATGGCGCCCGATGGATACCGGACGCCAAAACCTAAACTCATTTTTCCAGCTCATATCGTGACAACACGGCATATTCTGCTGCAAAAGCGAAGTTGAACATTCCTTCTGTTCTATTATTGTTATTGTCAAGGCTCCACCCTACCAGTAAATTGGTTGGTAGAAAACCTTCATAAAGGAAATTATCGTACCCGTGGTCAAGGTTCTTTTGGAAGGAATCGATATAGTCGGATGTAGCGGCATAGGAAGGATGTACATCTACATATCCGCGCATTAATACACCATTAAACCAATTTCTGAATCCGCTTATATCGTATGTGTAATATCCAGGTTTGTTCTGTCCTAGTTTTGCGAAGTAGGCAAAACTGGCATCAGACAATTCCTTGGCATCTTCGAGGAATTTGCTTTCACCTGTCATTCTGTATAGATCAGCTGCTCCCGAAAGCATTGTCCCGCTGTTGTAAGAAATAGCCGGGCCTACTCGATCTTGGCATGAAATGCCTCTACGGTATACCGCTCCATCAATGGTCTCCGTTTGAGGACTGCCGGGGGAGCATCCGCCTCTCATATCATCATACACGCCGTCTGCGCGGAGCAATTGACTTTTTTGCCAATCATATACTTTCTCTGCAAAATCTGCGTAATAGTCACTTTTTTTAACCTCCATTGTTTTACGGGTTTCCTTATCCGCTTCATCAATGTACCTATAGGTTATTTCGTCGTTTTTATCTTTGTACAGCTCATGCAACCACACCAAGGGGCTCACCATCGGCCCATTGCTACAGGCGTGTTTGGTCACATAGCCAGGTCCCCAGGGTATTCCTCCACGCTCTGTTCCATCAGGATTGCGGGTGCTATCCCATCCATCCAATACGTAGGCTGTTAAATATTCAGCTTTATCCAAATAAGCTTGGATGCCGGTAACTTTATAAGATTCGAGCAATTCACGTATGAGCCACATCTGATCGTCATACACGTTTTCGATTCCCTCTACCTTGGCTGTACCTTTTGCATTTCCCCTATTCACACCGTACACCGACCATTCTTTTGTTTGGGTGTAAGAGACCAACTCGAAGGTTCCCTGGTAATAATCCACATTGTCATACAGCTCCCCCAGCAAGTCGGAGTACCTATTGAAATGCTCCTCGTAAAGGGCAGAATTACCCTTTTCCTTTTGGGCGTGAAGCGCATGTAGAACAGCATTTACAGCTTCTATAGCAGCTGAATACATCCATACGCTGCCTATTTCATCAGAACGAACACCAGTGTAAGGATTATAATATCTAGCCATAGCCATCCCCGCCCCAGTGAAATGGGCAGAGACTGCTTTGTCGGTGAGTTCCATGGCGCGAAGAAGGTTTTGCTCAGAAAGAACAACCTCTTCCAGAGGAGGCCCAGTTGGGTTAGTATCAGATACATTTTCGGCACATGCTGTCACGAGCAGCAGCAGTAAACTATAAATAGTGATCATAGAGCGATATATTGTCATAATAAGGTTCATTGTTTAGTTCAAATCAATTTGATGTATGACCAGTTTATTTTCTCCAGATTCAGCTTCCCCGTTATATACACCCAATGCGAGTGTTATATTTTGGCCGTTAAACGGTGCTAAGTCATACACAAATGAGGCATAGCCCTCAGGATTTCCTGCACCACCGTCGCCATGCCTAAACTTCCAGCAGCCATCTTCTGCGGCAATGGCTTCATCTGCAGTAGTTGACTTAGGATCTAAATGGGTGATTGTCCCGTCATCGGCTATAGCGGTAAGCTTGAAGTAGGTGAAATTGTCGCTGAAATTCCGCGTACTCAGAGTCAACTGATTGCTGCCTGCATTTATTGAGAACTTTGAATACAGATATGCCTCTGGTACTTTGGTGTCAACTTCAGGGGTATTACGGGTTTTTATCAGATAGCCTTCAGAGGGGAAGACTTCAGGATCTTTCTTTAGAGGGACAAAAAACCATTCTGCTGCCACATGATCAACCCCACGCCAAGCACGATAAGCATCCACATAATTATCCCGGTTACCATTCACTGGGCTGATTCCTGTGAAGGAGGTTTTGGTATGCGCCATAGTAGAGCGCACCGTCTCCTGAGTAAGCTTCCATCCTTCAATAACTTCTGTACCTGGCAGCCAATCCCAGTTTTCTACTTTCTTGTCCGCAAAACGAATAGCGCGGAGTACCAGCTGCTTCCAATAATCCCCGGTAGATTGGCGGTATATGCCTATAGCGATGACCACTTCTTTACCTACATATTCACCCAGGTCAAACTCAAAGTCGGCATAGCTCCCTGATCCATAAGTTCTATTCTCTCCTATTTTAACGGCAGTAGGTTGAGCAGCGGAAAGATCAACTACCTGAACACCAAAATATGCGGGATTTGCCTCGTCCGCATTGTGTGTGCTTAGCCTCAGTGACAAAATCTTGTTTTCTTCCGTAATCAGCTTGCTTCCGTAAACGTAGGAATCAAAAACGTTCAGATCCGCCGGGTTGCTGCGATCCTCTTCATTATTGCGAATTTGTAAAGTGGTGCCTTCGTTTTGCTCTTGCCATGCTCCTTGGAAATCAAGTGCCGACATATAGTTGCACGCCCAATCCCAACGAGGATAAACGTCAGCATTTCGCCCACCCCGATATTCGTTGTAATACCATTTGTCGGCGTCTAACAGATCAACAGTGGTAAGACCCCGGAGAATTTCGTTGCTCCCCATTCCTACTTCTAAAGTAGCGACACCATTCACAAAATCAGACTCACCTACCGTTCGTGTTACGGTCTTATAGTTTGCTTTGGTAAAGGTAACCGTGTATGTGTCAACGATCAGATTCTCTAAAACGAATGCACCGTCGCTTCCACTGGTTACTGTGCCTGCTACCCCTACACTAACAGTCACACCTTCGAGGGCGGCATTATTGTTTTGTGCATCCGTAATCACTCCGCTGATTTTAGCGGAGGCAAAGATCATGGTCATGTCTGCGGTCGCAACCCGATTAGCATCAAATTTTTCAGGATTTACAGTTACACTGACTGTCAGCCAGCCCGCTTTGGAAAATTTAACTGCTCTTGTTTTCAAGGTTACATTCTCGAAGGAATAGTTCCCATCTCCTCCGGTAGTCACAGACACTTCTTCTTCACCTATACCGGCAAGCGTTACTTCTACATCTGAAATAGGTTGGCCTTCCCCGTCTGTAACAGTGCCTGTAATAGTTCCTCGAGGCTCCTCGATGGGTTCGTCTTCATTGACGCATGAGGTTACCGAAGCGATAAAAGTACTTAGCAACGCAACGTAAATAATCGTACGTAATTTCTTACTCATTCTGTTGGCTATTATGGGTTTGGTAGAATAATTAATCGCCAAATGGGCAAATTACCTTATAATCTCACAAATTGGCGTAGAGGAAAAATAGATTGGATCAGGTTAAATTCTTGGTTAAATCAGGGTTAATGACTTAGAAAAATCTATTAATCTGGCAATTGCCATCTTCATTGCACACTGACAAACAGTGGGCAATTGGAACAAAGCCCTTTAAAAACACATGATTAATCACAGTAGGTAACCACATATTATACCGAGGCTATTCTATACACAACTTCAAAGAGCACAGATCAAAAAAAATGAATGGAAATGAACGGAAAAAATTATGGCACTCTAATGCAGTTAGTCCTGGTTTCTACGTGTTACATTCTACTGTGCTGGAAATGCCTACCCAAGACAGCTGAAAAAAAGCTACATAACAATGAATTTTGATGTTTCTGCTTTGTGATTGACATAAAAAAACCACAACCCTTGCGAGCTGTGGTTTGAAAGTAGGTCTATCGTTTATTACTTACTCTCAAGTGCGTTTGCACCGGAGACTATTTCAAGAATTTCATTGGTAATTGCCGCTTGACGGGTTCTGTTATACATCAATCGTAGTTCTTTCAGCAACTCACCGGCATTCTCGGTAGCCTTATCCATGGCAGTCATTCTCGCACCATGTTCAGAAGCATTGCTTTCAAGAATTGCTTTATAAAATTGGATCTTCAAAGAAGTAGGCACCAGCTCTTCGATGATATAAGCACGGGAAGGCTCTAGGATGTAATCAGTCTCAGAAGTTTTTTCCTCGCTAGAGTCTTCTTTTGACATTGGCAAAAACTGCTCAACGATAACTTCCTGAGTTGCCACGTTTTTAAATTCATTAAATACCAGAGCAACCTGATCGTATTCTCCAGCAACAAAAGAGTTCATGGCATATTCTGCGGCATTTCTGGCATTATCGAAATTCAGATCCTGAAACAATTGATAATAATCAGAAACCATTTTAAAGTCGCGTTTTTTGAACGCTTCAAAAGCCTTTTTCCCTATAGGAAGTATGGTGACATTTTTGCCGGCAAAATTGGTGGCTATGGCAAGATTTACAGCTTTGATAATATTAGAATTGAAAGCACCACAAAGTCCTTTGTCCGAAGTGACAGGAATGATCAATACATTCTGTACTTCACGCTTTTCAGCAAAAACAATATCTGCCGCTCCTTCAGAAGCAGCTGATACGTTGTTCAGGATTTGGGTCAACTTCTGAGAGTAAGGACGCATCTGCACGATTTTGTCCTGTGCTCTTCTAAGTTTGGCGGCGGAAACCATTTTCATGGCCTTGGTAATCTGCTGTGTAGAGACTACTGAGGTTATCCGTTCCTTTACTTCCTTAAGATTAGCCATCTTGCTTGCTTTGTGCTAAGGTATTAACTAACCGAAAGACTTTCGTCTTCCGGTATTCAAATCAATTATTTAGAAAACTTAGGTGCTAATTCAGCAGCTGCCTTAGAAAGAACTTTACCAGCTCCATCCACATCACCTTTCAGGATTAGTTGAAGTGCTTCCGGATAAGATGTATCCAAAAGCGTGTAGAATTCTTTCTCAAATGCTCTTGCTTTCTCTACAGGGACAGTATCCATCAAGCCTTTAGTGGAAGCATATATGATCGCTACCTGATGCGCTACAGATACTGGAGAGTACTGCGCTTGCTTCAAGATCTCCTGGTTTCTTCTACCTCTTTCGATCGTACGCTTGGTAGTTGCATCCAGATCAGATCCAAATTTGGAGAATGCTTCCAATTCACGGAAAGCTGCCTGATCCAACTTCAAGGTACCGGCAATTTTCTTCATTGACTTGATCTGTGCGTTACCACCTACTCGGGACACTGAGATACCTACGTTGATCGCAGGACGGATACCAGAGTTAAACAGGTTGGTTTCCAAGAAAATCTGACCATCGGTAATCGAAATTACGTTAGTCGGAATATAGGCAGAAACGTCACCAGCTTGAGTTTCGATAATCGGAAGTGCTGTCAAAGACCCGCCGCCTTTTACCAGATGCTTGATAGAATCCGGCAAATCGTTCATTTCCTGAGCGATTTTGTCTGACTTGTTTATTTTGGCAGCTCTCTCAAGCAATCTTGAGTGAAGATAGAATACGTCACCCGGATATGCTTCACGTCCCGGAGGTCTTCTCAATAGAAGAGATACTTCACGGTAAGCTACAGCCTGCTTAGAAAGATCATCATATACCACCAAGGCAGGGCGACCTGTATCACGGAAGAATTCTCCTATCGATGCACCTGTAAACGGAGCAAAGAACTGCATAGGAGCAGGATCAGAAGCGGGAGCTGCTACAACCACTGTATAGGGAAGGGCACCGCCTTTTTCCAACGCCGCAACTACACCGGCAACGGTAGATGCCTTCTGTCCGATAGCAACATAGATACAGAAAACCGGCTCACCTTTATCGTAAAATTCTTTTTGGTTCAAGATAGCATCGATCACAACCGCAGTCTTACCTGTCTGACGGTCACCGATCACCAATTCTCTTTGTCCTCTACCAATAGGAATCATCGCATCAATAGACTTGATCCCTGTCTGAAGAGGTTCTGTTACCGGCTGACGGTAGATTACACCAGGAGCCTTTCGCTCCAAAGGCATTTCGTACAAGTCGCCGGAGATGGGACCTTTACCGTCAATAGGATTACCCAAGGTATCCACTACACGGCCAAGCATTCCCTCACCCACTTGAATGGAAGCGATTCTTTTTGTTCTTTTAACAGTATCTCCCTCTTTTACAGATTTGGAATCACCGAAGATTACAGCTCCTACATTGTCTTCCTCAAGGTTAAGTACCATTGCTTTCAGACCATTGTCGAATTCTAGCAATTCACCGGACTGAGCCATAGAAAGTCCATAGATACGGGCGACACCATCCCCCACTTGAAGGACTGTACCCACTTCTTCGAGTTCAGCTTCGGTTCTTGCACCAGAGAGTTGCTCTCTTAAAATTGCCGAAACTTCATCAGGTCTTACGTCTGCCATGATATATTAATTAATGCTTTTTGTTAGATTTTACTTTCGTAATGATTTTGGACAAACTGGGTCTTCAATTGTCTCAGTTTGCTACTCAAAGACTCGTCAAGCTGACGGTCATTTACTGTCAAAATATATCCGCCTATAAGATCTGGATTTATTTTTTCCACCAATTGTACAGATTGCTTGCCCGAAATTTCCTTCACTACATCGGCAAACTCCTTACGGAGCTTGTCATCAATAGGGAAGGTGGTGATCACCTCAGCCACTTGAACAGAATGGTGTAGATTATACTGTGCTTCGAATTCCTTCGCAACGTCAAGAAGAATTTCCTCTCTGTTCTTACGGGACACAATCTCGAAGAAAGTCATCGTAAGAGGATCTGATTTAGGGAATAGTGCTTTTAGCACATTCAGTTTCTTTTCAGAACTGACCACAGGGTTTTTAAGGACCAGTGCCAGCTCATGATTGCTAGCTGCCAAAGCAGTCAGCCGTTGAAAATCTTGATGCACCTCCTCCAATCTTCCTTTTTCCAAAGAAAGTTCCATGATAGACTTGGCATAGCGGGATGCTACTCTCTGGTTTGACATGGAGGTGTATTAGTTTAGCTTAAGTTCCTTGATGAAACCATCTACCAAATTCTTCTGGGACTCATCATCAGAAAGATTTTTCCTCAACAATTTCCCCGTAATGTCCAAAGAAAGGACCGCTACCTGATTTTTGACATCAGCCAAAGCTGCCTTCTTCTCAGTTTCTATTACTGCCTTGGCATTCTCGATCATCAAAGCACCGGCTTTTACAGCTTCCTCTTTTGCATCATCGATCATTTTCACAGAAGTGTCTTGGGCTTTCTTAAGGATAATATCTCTTTCCAATCTGGCTTCTGCAAGAAGCTTCTCATTTTCAGCTTTCAGATTTGCCATCTCATTTCTGGCGGTTTCTGCTGCTTTCAATGCGTTATCGATGCTGGTCTCTCTCTCTTCAATAGCTGCAAGCATTGGCTTCCAAGCAAACTTGATTAGGATAAACAAGAGAGCCAAAAAGCCAAACAACTGCCAGAAGATCAGTCCGGAACTAGGTAAAATCAGATCCATTAGATATATATAATTTCGTTATTGTTCAAAAAGAGGGATTGACCATTCAGGCCAATCCCGATTCATTTGTTCTTAGAAAGCGATACCACCTGCATTCAATGCGATAAGTAAACATACTACCACTGCAAACAGGGAAACCACCTCGATCAAAGCTGCGATGATCAACATAGCAGTTTGGATTTTACCAGCAGCTTCTGGCTGACGAGCAATAGATTCCATAGCCTGTCCACCAATACGACCGATACCAAGTCCTGCGCCAATCGCAACAATACCTGCACCGATACCAGCACCCATAAGTGCCATTCCAGCTGACAATAAGATTGAAGTTAACATACTTTTTTTTTTATAAATTGAACAAAGAAATTCCTAATTAATGCGCTTCGTCATGAGCATGCTCTGCTACAGCGGAACCAATATACATCGCCGTAAACAACGTGAACACATAAGCCTGAATAGTCGCCACCAGTAATTCAATCATATTGATGAAGGTCACCATCAAGGTACTTACCACTCCGATAGAATAAGATTGAAAAATGAAAACCAAGGCGATAAATGCCAAGATCACAATGTGGCCAGCTGTGATCGCCACAAATAGACGGACCATCAATGCAAACGGTTTGGTGAACAAACCGATTATTTCCACAGGCACAATTACCAGTAACAAAGGAATAGGAACACCAGGAGTCATAAACACGTGCTTCCAGTAATCCTTGTTTCCATTCACATTAACAATAATAAAGGTCAATACCGCGAGGGTGGCCGTCACCGCTATGTTTCCTGTTAAGTTAGCAGCACCAGGCAAAAGCCCGATCAAGTTACCTATCCAGATAAAAAAGAAAAGTGTAAGCAGGTAAGGGACAAATTTTTTGTACTTAGGTCCTATTGCCTTGTGTGCTATCTCATCTCTAACGAAGACAACAATTGGCTCTACAAAAGACGCAGCACCCTTTGGCGCAACCGCACCGTTCTTCTTATAGTGCCCTGCTGCTGAAAGCGTAAAAATCAAGACTACCGCAATCACTAAAAACATCATGGCAACGTTCTTGGTAATCGATAAATCTGTAAACGCAGCACCATCAACTCTCCCCATATGATCGTGGGAATCGATGAAATAACCCTCGTGGGCATATTCCTCCCCAAAGGCATGTGTCTCTGGATTTTGAAAGTCGGAAGAATTAAAAATCTCCAGACCTCTATCCGCCGAATACACGATCACCGGCAGGGAAAGAGTCACATGGGTATGCCCAATATTGAAAAAATGCCACTCATGGGAGTCCTTGATGTGATGCATGATGAACCCCGTAGGATCTTCACCTCCATCTTCGATATCAGCCCCAGCAGCAAATGACATACTGGAGAACATCAGCAAAAACACTGACAATAAAACACTTAGGGAAAGAAATTTACGCGTCATCTACTCTTTTTTTGAGGGCTACTTCGAAATCGGGCGCAAGTTAGCCAGAAACACGTAGATATCAAAAACCAGATAGAACAAAAAAAGGATAAAGAAATTCATTACAAACAAAAGAATATTCTCCGTACCCAAAAAAACCATGATTGCTATGAAAGATAATGAGGCTAATATCCTTGTGATCATGCCGAGTAACTTTACCTGCAGTAGGTTTTCAGAGGAGCCTTTTAGCAGCCAGATGCTGATTATTCCTACCAAATAGGATGTTGCCGCCAGAAAAGCCAAAATTATCCAAACATCATTATGGATAATCGATGGCAGGAGCCAACCCAATAAAAGTATCAGTAAACAAAATATCCCTGTCAACAGGAAAAATTTTAAATGAAAGTTCGCTTTCTGCATTAGGTTAATATTTTTCTGCAAATTTACCCCCAATTTTCTTTTGTAGGTTACTTATCCTGACGGATAGAAACCCAAAGTTGGTAAAAAGCTACTGCGGTGGAGAGAAAACAAAAAAACAGTAACCATGCCGGGAATTTAAAGCCACTTCGCTGGTGAAGCCACCAGCCCAGCCAAGTTCCTGCACCAATTATTCCAAAAAGCTGGAAAGAAAGCCCAATGTATTTTACATAGACCGGAGTATTCTTTGGTTTGGTATCTTTGCGTTTCGGATCCATAGAAATAAGGGTGGAAACTTTAATTTATTAAAAATTGTGGTTTAAATGTTCCCAGTCGCAAGTGATACAAATAATAGAACATTGAATTCGTTCTCTAAGTAATGCAAAAAAGCTATTTTGCTACTTGAATTGGGCCAAACAACTCATGAGGAAATTTTCCAGACTTGCCTTAGTCATTTTAATTTTCTGCGTATCCTGTTCTTCGGAGCGTAACACCTTTGTAAACAGGACATTCCACAATGTTACCTCACATTACAATGCATACTATCTTGCCGATGTAAGACTAAAAGAGGTGGAGGAGGAAGTGTATCAAAATTATAAGGAAGACTACACCCAGGTACTTCCGGTCTTTATTCCTTTTGACTCGGCAACTGTCCAGGCCAATGAAGAAAAACTTAGTTCTTCCCGGGAATTGGCTTCCAAAGCTATAGAGTGGCACAAAATCAGCAATTGGGTTGATGACAGTTATTTTCTACTTGGAAAAGTCGATTACTACCAGTCTCATTTTGATGATGCTAAAAACACCTTCAAATATGTCAATGTAAATTCCAAAAGCACTGATCTGAGACACCAAACGCTGGTCACCTTACTTCGGCTGTACGTGGATCTGAATGAATTCGAAAACGCCAATTTCACAATTGACTATTTTTCCAAAGAAGTTAATATTTCCAAAGAAAACAGGTACGACTTGTATAGAACGCTGGCATATTACTACGAGAAAAGAGGCGATAGAAGTGGTGTCATCGGAGCTCTTGATAAAGCGCTGGAATATTCCAAAGACAAAAAAGAGGCCTCTAGGATCAACTTTATACTTGCTCAGCGATATCAACGGCAAGGATTTGATGCCCTTGCGTATGAATATTATGGCAAAGCTCTGGCAGGAAATCCACCTTATGAACGAAGCTTCTATGCACAACTATACGCCCAGCAAGTGGCGGAACTGAATGCCTCTAAAGACCTGAAAAAAGTACGGAAATACTATGACGACCTCTATGAAGACCAAAAAAACCGGGATCTGAAAGATGTTGTAATTTATGAAAAAGCACTTTTTGAAGAAAAGCAAGGCGACACCCAACTTACCCTTGACTTGCTGCATCAAGCAGCCAAAGAACCGGGAAGCAATCCCAGAGTGAAAGGGTATATTTACCAAAAGCTAGCAGAGATTAACCTTGATACCTTTCAGGACTATCGCGCCACTAAATATTACTTGGATTCAGCACTCACTTTCATCAGTGAAAATGATCCTGTTGCATTAGATATCACCAGCCAGAAGGAATCCCTAGACCAATATGTTTTCCATACAGAGCGGATTCAGGGCAATGATAGCTTGTTGAATTTGGCCAAGCTCTCACCCGATCAGCAAAAATTAACTGCAGAAAATTACATTAAAGCAGAGGAAGAGCGGCTGATCCGCGAAGCAGAGGCCAAACAAAAACCGAAAAGCACTAGCATTTTCGACAACCTTCTGGCCTTCAACGACAGAGGTTCTGGCTCTACCTTTTATTTCGACAATAGTGCCGCAATGCAGCAAGGTGCCATTGATTTTAGGCGTACCTGGGGAAATCGGCCATTGCAGGATAACTGGAGAAGGAGCGCCGCCAGCTTTCAAAATTCCAACCCTACTACTCCTGAACAAAAACCGGGAGATTCTACCGCCATAGAACCCCAAGCACTCTTAAATCAACTACCTACACTGGAAAATTTACTTTCCGAGATACCTAGTTCCCCAGAACAGATAGAAACATTGAACATCCAGCTGGAAGAATCCTATTTTGAACTAGGGAAACTGCTCTATTTTGATCTGAAAGAGACAGAACTCAGTATCGGCAATCTGGAAACCCTCGTGCGGGAATATCCAAATTCATCCAGAAAACCCGAGGCCTATTATCTCTTGTATCTGGCTCAGAAGGATCTTGGAGGTGATTCGCAGCAGTACATCAATAGGCTGAACAGGGAATTTCCTGAATCACAATATACATTTTCTGTAAATAACCCAGATGCTGCCTCCGGAAATCTCGCCTATGTAGAGTCTTCCAAACGATATGAATTAGCCTATAAAGCCTATTATGATGGGAATCACCAGGAAAGTAGAAGTATCATCAAATCGGCGCTGGAAGAATACCCCTTGACACGTAATACTGAACGTCTCCTACTGCTGGACATCATGAATACCGGAAAAACCCAAAGTCGGACAGTGTACAGGGAGAGACTGGAAAATTATATACGTAATACCCAAGATGAAAATTTGGTAGATTTGGCAAGGAATATGCTGAAACCTCTGCTAACGGCATCAGAGCTGGCAGAGCTTAATCCCCCAAAATTGGAGGAAGGAGATTCCACGAAAACAGATAACAGTGTATTGGAAAGATCAGAAGGTGATGAAGATTTAGCGGAATCCCCATATAAATACAGTGAATCCACTACCCATATCTTTGTACTGGCAATGGAGCCCGGGCAGGCTGAGTCAGCCAAAAGCCTTTTGGCTGATTTGGAGAGTTTTCATTCTGCAAATTTCTCCAAAGAAAAGCTAAGAACCGGAGAGATGAATATGAACAGCGAAAATGCGATTTACATCATAAGCCCATTTTCAAACGCTGAAAAAGCAAAAGAGTATTATAGAAAATTTCAAAAGGGGTTCAATTCAGAAGACCTGCCTAAGGAAGTGACAGCTAATGCTTTCGTGATTTCCATTGAAAATTTCCAGGTATTGCATAAGAGTAAAAATTTAAAGGAATATAGGGCTTTTTTCAAGTCCGCTTATAAGTAAACTATGAGTAAAAAAGCAAATCCCCAAACCTCCGCCTGGGTATCCAAGACAGTAAAATATTTATGGATAGCCTTCATAGCTGGGATTTTTGGCTTCATCCTGTTCGTTTGGATGATCAGCATTAATTTTCTTGGGCTTTTTGGATCTCTTCCAGACTTCAAAGCTTTGGAAAACCCCGATTCACAAATTGCTTCTGAGCTCTATTCATCCGATGGGCTACTGCTGGGACGGTACATACGCGAAAACCGTAGCCCTGTAAATTACGATGAGCTTTCCCCAAATCTGGTCAATGCGCTTATAGCCACAGAAGACGTGCGGTTTGAAAGCCACTCGGGAATTGATATGCAAGCCATGGTGCGCGTATTTGTCAAATCCATCTTGCTGGGTCAAAATGCAGGCGGTGGTTCCACACTTAGCCAACAGACAGCGAAAAACCTCTTCAAAACAAGGACGGATTCCAACAATGGCCTGCTCAGCTCTATACCGGGACTTCGCATGCTTATCATTAAGACCAAAGAATGGATAGTCGCCACTCAATTGGAAAAAGCATACACCAAAAACGAGATCTTGACGCTATATCTGAATACATCAGACTTTGGATCCAACGCATTTGGGATCAAAACCGCTGCAGAAACCTTCTTCAATAAAAAACCTGCGGAATTAGCCATCCAGGAATCAGCGGTTCTGGTAGGTCTCTTCAAAGCTCCTTCTTACTACAGCCCTGTATATAACCCTGACAATTCATTAAGGAGAAGAAATACCGTGCTCGCCCAGATGATGAGAAACAATTACCTGACAAGGGAGGAATTTGATTCTTTATCGGCTTTACCCATCGAGTTGAATTATAGTGTAGCCAACCAAAACAAAGGATTGGCAACCTATTTCCGGGAGATCGTAAAAGCCGACCTTGTAAAATGGACCAAGGAGAACCTCAAATCAGATGGAAGTGCTTACGACCTGTATGGGGATGGGCTGAAAATCTACGCTACCATTGACAGTAGAATGCAGCGGTATGCAGAGGAAGCTGTAGCAGGGCATATGAAGGAGCTTCAAGCAGCATTCTATAAAGAAATGGGCAACAAAGATCCCTGGATAGATGAAAGTTTCCGGGTGATCCCAAATTTCATTGAAGACGCTGTAAGGAGAACTGAAGCCTATAGGCTACTGAAGGTTCGATATGGAGATGATACCGACTCCATCAATATCAAACTGAATGAGAAAAAGAAAATGAAGGTCTTCTCATGGGAAAAGGGAGAAGTAGATACCCTGATGAGCTCCATGGATTCCCTTCGGTATTATAAGAAATTCCTACAGACAGGGTTTATGAGTATGGATCCGCATACCGGCCAGATCAAAGCCTGGGTGGGAGGATTAGACCACAAATATTTCAAGTTTGACCACGTCAAAAGAGGAAAGCGGCAACCGGGATCCACATTCAAACCATTCGTCTATGCAGCTGCCATAGAAAACGGCTACAGTCCCTGCTATAGTGTGATCGATCAGCCGGTAGAAGTGTATATACCTGGCCAACCAGCATGGAGGCCTTCCAACGCAAACGGCAAGTTCACCTATGAAAAAATGACCATTAGGCATGCAATGGCCGAATCAGTCAACTCCATCACCGCTTATATGATGAAGAAGCTTAGTCCCAGGATAGTAGTGGAAACTGCCAGAAGACTGGGAATCACAAGCGATCTGCAAGAGGTTCCCGCATTGGCTTTGGGCGTTAATGATGTTTCAATTTTTGAAATGGTTGGGGCCTTTGGGACTTTTGTCAACAAGGGTGAACATACCACGCCATTCTATATTGACAGAATTGAGGATAAAAACGGAAATGTAATCGAACAGTTCACTGCGAAGAAGAGACCTGCAATGAGTGAAGAGCATGCTTATTTAATGACTTATATGTTGAGAGGGGGGTTTGAGGAGCGTGGCGGCACCAGCCAGGGAGTCAATTGGGAATTAAGAAATGGCATGGAGCTAGGTGGAAAGACAGGAACAACCCAAAATGCATCTGATGGCTGGTATATGGGGATCAGCAAGGATTTAGTGAGTGGTGTATGGGTAGGAGGAGATGACCGGGCTATCCACTTTAGAAGCTGGACAGCTGGACAAGGAGGTAGGACGGCAAGGCCTATCTGGCAAAATTATATGATGAAAGTATATGCAGACGAAAGCCTAGGATATACAAAAGGACCCTTCCCAAGACCTGAACGACCGCTAAGCATAGAAATAGACTGTGATACCTATGAAAGGGAAAGCCAGCGCTACAGTGATTTTGATTATGATGCCACCAAAAACGATTTCTAGAAAAAGATTATATCCCCTTTCAAAAACAGCCTTACTACTAGGCTGTTTTTTTTAATTTTAGGACATGCAATCATCCTCTTTCTCTCCAAATGATCACGCCACCCTACCCGATCATCCAGGTGTATATAAATATTTCAATGAGGACGGTGAGCTCATCTATGTAGGCAAGGCCAAAAGCCTGAAAAAAAGAGTCGGAAGTTATTTCAACAAAAGCGTAGGATTCAATCTTAAAACCAGAAAGATGGTAAAAGAGATCCGGAGAATTGAAATCACCCTCGTGAATAGTGAGTTTGACGCATTGCTTCTGGAGAATAATCTGATAAAAAAGTCCCAGCCCAAGTACAATATCCTGCTGCGGGACGACAAGACTTATCCATACCTGCTCTTAACAAAAGAACATTTCCCCCGGATATTCCCAACCCGAAATCTAATTGCCAAAAAAGGCACCTATTTTGGCCCCTTTGCAAGTGTGAAGGCCATGAACAATGTGCTAGATCTGATCCGCGAACTCTTTACGATCAGGACCTGCAACCTGGATCTCTCCCCCTACAAAATAGCTGAGGACAAATACAAAGTCTGTCTGGAATATCATATCGGAAATTGCCAGGGACCCTGCGTAGGCCTTCAAAATGAAGGGGATTACCTGAAAGATCTTGAACATGCAAAACATATTCTGAAAGGGAATCTGGGCTTAGCAAAGTCTTATTTCAAACAAGAGATGCAAACACTTGCTGAAAATCTGGAATTTGAAAAAGCGCAAAAGCTGAAAGAAAAGCTTGACTTGCTTGAAAAATATCAAGCCAAATCACTGGTGGCAAGTCCATCTATTAATAACCTCGATGTATGCACTATAGTCTCGGATGAGAAAAACGCCTACGTGAACTATATGCGGGTGAAGAATGGCTCTCTCATCACCTCAAAAAACGTAGAGCTCAAAAAGAAACTGGACGAATCAGATGAGCAATTACTGCTCACGGCGCTTATACAGCTTCAAGATCAATTCCAAAGCGATGCGGAAGAAGTGCTGCTGAACATAGAACTCACAGAAGCTATTGAAGGTCTAAATGTGTTCATGCCCAAAATCGGCGACAAGAAGAAACTAATAGAACTTTCACTCAAGAATGCTCTCTACTATAAAAAGGAAAAAGCGCTTCTGCTGGGCCTTAACCAAGATAAAAAAGACCGGGTTATCCGCCAACTGCAGCAAGACCTGACTCTTCCTGAAATACCCGACCATATTGAATGTTTTGACAACTCAAATATCCAAGGGACCAATCCGGTGGCCAGCATGGTTTGTTTTCTAAACGGCAAACCTGCAGTCAAAGAATACAGACACTATCACATCAAAACGGTAACTGGCCCGGATGATTTTGCCAGTATGAAAGAAGTGGTGGGAAGAAGATACAAGCGTCTTTTAGAGGAAGGAAAGCCAATGCCCAAACTCGTGGTAATCGATGGAGGAAAAGGCCAGTTATCTTCTGCAGTAGAGGCATTGAAGGAGCTGGGAGTGTATGGACAAATGCCTATTATAGGAATCGCAAAACGCCTGGAAGAAATCTATTTCCCGGGAGATTCCTATCCTATACATATTGACAAAAAATCTGAGAGTCTGCGTCTATTGCAACGAATCAGGGACGAGGCACATAGGTTCGCAATCACATTTCATAGAAACGTAAGAAGCAAAAATGCTTTTGGCACCCAACTTACTGCGATCCCTGGGATTGGAAAGAATACTGCCGTCGCACTATTAAGCCATTTCAAATCCGTCAAAAAGATCAGCTTAGCCAGCGAGGAAGAAATAGCAAATGTGATTGGCGCTAGCAGGGCCAAAGCCCTTGTAGAATGGAGAGATAAAAATAAAGGGGCTTAAAAAGCCCCTGCATTATTTACCACTCCCAAAGGGAGTTCTCATATTCCAACAATTTGTACTCGAATTCCAGGGCGTTTATGTATGCCTGCATCTCCGGATTGGGATGATCTACTTTCACCAAATCAGCTATCAAAGCATCCTCAGAGTTAGTAAACTTTCTCACCACAGACCTGAAAAGCCTGGTTTCAAAAGCCTCATCATAGGTCAGACTTTTTGAAAGGTTCTGGAAGTTAATCCATCTTGCTTCAGGATGGTCTTTGAAGTAATTGTAGAAGTCCTTGTATCGGATGAATGCAATGGTTTTTTGCCCAGCATTGGAGTTTGTCTCAGAAGGCATGACCAATTCCAGATATTTGATATCAAACACCATGTCAGAGTGGTGCTTATCAAATACAAAATCCTCTCTAAAATCCAGGTAGTAGAGCTGCTTGGAGAAGATACTGTCTCCTGTAGCGTTTATCCAGAAATTATCCTGGAACTCCGCAATGGATAATGGCTGCGTAAAATCCTCGTCTCCAAAAACCTCCAACGCATTTTCTTCTACAACAGCCTTATAAATCTGATTTACAATTCCATTCGATTTAGTGTCCCCTGCCCCATATAGTGGCTTATTGTACTTCTCACGAAGGTCTATCCTTCTCCATACACCGACCTGATACATTTTATCATCCTCACGGATTCTCTTTGCAGAGTAAATGGTATCCATATCAAACTGACGGTCTCCATAGCCCGAAGGGGACACACTTGTAGCAGGGATCTGTGCCACACTTGACAGCGGAGCAAATCCCGCTGCTATCAGCAGGGACAAGATTAATTTTGGAAGAAACTTTTTCATAATCGTTCGTTTATCTTAATCCCCAATTACGCCTTACTTAACGCGAATAGGAACAACTTGTCTTAGTTCTGAAGGAATTTTATTTCCTCTGAAGTTCGTTCTGGTCACTTGTCTGATTTCAAAGACGACAACATCACCGGCTCTCGCACTTTCCAATAACGAACGCATGGCGAGATTATTACCGCTAGAGATCTGGACTGTCTGTCGAGGCACTTCATTTCTAAGCAACCTCATCTCTCCACCAGTGACCTCAAAGTTGGCATCCTTAGCCATAGTTCTGGCAAAGGTAGGCTCAGCTTTGGCAAGAAGCTTAAGCCCCATCAAGGAACTGATAGCTTGGGCCTGGCTCAAATCGAGTTCAGTACCATTTGCCGTTGCCGGTACTAAGGATGGAGTTGGGACTGGTCTGATATCATAATCAACCGTCCCGATTTTATTCCCACCACTACTTACACCTATATTTACTTTTCCTGATGCACCGGGAATCACCGTTAGCTGGCCAGGTTTATTTCCCTTGATAGACTGGCCATTGGTGACAGCAAACTCAGGAGAGTAGGTGTTCCCCAATGCAGGTACCTCGATCAGCAATTCATTCGCACAATCAGCATAGAGTTGTTGAACTACTTCAGAAGATACTTTAATCACCGGCTGAGCCACGAAGTAATCATAGGCTACTGGAAGAACTTTGTCCTCACCTCCAATATTTGTAATGATCTCCCCGTTTATAGTTCTTTTCGCCAATCCCCGCTCATCGTATTGTCCTGCGGGAGTTACGGTAAATTCAATCTTACCAAAACCACTGGCATCCACAGGAACCGAACGGCCATCAATCGTCATAGTAGGCACTGCAGACGTGGAACTGGAAGCGATAAACATATCCGCTTCAAATTTGGTCCCGGCGGCAACCACATTGGATAGGGCTGCTATTCTAGCTTCGGTCACATCCGCTTTGAAAAAGAAAGATCCAATTGTATTCTGCACAGCGGTCAATGATTCACTTTCAATATTCAGTACCTCATTTTGGTACTGAGAAATCAATGCGATCACCGCACCAACTGGAGACTTTATGAAATTCAAGGCAACAAAGTCTTTATTCCTTGCTTCTCTATCATTGGCAAACAACTCTATTTCAGACGCATCCTTTGCGATATCCCCAAATTTCAGATCGGAAAGCCCTACAGAAGTAAGTATTTCAGAAATTCTGGCCGGATATGCGTTTAGGGTTTGTTTCATCTCTTCGCCCTTACCTTTATTGGCGAAAATATTACCTGTAATCTCGGTGTTTTTAAGCTGTGCATTAACAAAGTTTCCTTCGTCATTCTTCGCATTGGATTCGATAATCAAATCCTGCTTAAGCTGCTCTAAATAATCAAAGGTTTCTTTAGTAGCCTCCCTGATTTGATTGGCAGCGGTTACCTTTGGCACATCTACTTCTTTATTTCCCTGTTGATCTACAGTATAGGCGATAGATTCAACTGTCTTTTGATTTTTGTTGATAAAGTTTCGGGAGGTTCTTTCCATCCCATCGTTAATCAACACAAATTTCTGGAGGATTTGGTTGCTTACCTGGAGGGCCAAAAGGGCCGTTAATACCAGATACATCATACCAATCATCCGCTGCCTAGGTGTCTCTTTAGCTCCTGCCATTTTTAAGTTTTAATGGATTTTAAATGAATTGAAGAGAAATTAACCTTTCATAGCGGATAGCATTCCACCATAGATTTTATTCAAAGAACTGACGTTCTGGTTCAATTTTGACAATTCTGTTTTAAATGCCTGGGTTTCTTTGCCTGCTTCAGTAAGACCTTCCATCGCAGCGGTCATATTCGCATAGAATTTATTGAGTGTCTTCACATGGCTGTTTGCGTCCTGAAGTTCCATCTCATAAACAGAATTCAGCGCGGATAGATTTTTAGTCACATTCACTACCTGGGTATGGTAGGCTTTTGCGTCCTGCGAAGCTGAAGACATTTCAGTCAGTGCAGCCGCGGTCTTGCTGTAAGAAGCGTTCATATCCACCAAAGTTTTGGCAGCGGTTTTTACATTGGTCGCATATTCATTTGTTGCTACCGCAGCATCAGATAAGTTGCCCATTTTCTCGGCAGAGGTTGCAAGGTTTTGCATTCCTTTCCCTAGGCTTTCGATCAATTCAGGCCCTACTTTGGCATTGGCCAACATTTCGTCAAGCTTTTGGGAAACCTGATCTCCTCCTCCGGCAACAACTCTTTGTGCTCTTGGGGCAGCCGGTGCATCACCAGCCAGCTCAGGATAAACTTTAGACCAATCCACTTCTTCATTTCGTGGCTCGAATGCAGAAAGAAAAAATATAAATGCCTCAGTACTTAGTCCGATACCAATCATCCAATTAGCCCCTGCCCAATCCAGGATCTTGAACATCGCACCGAGAATAACGACAGCAGCACCAATACCATAAATCTTCGGCATTATGCTGGAATAAAATTTTGCTGAGAACGAGTTGCTGTTGCTAGCCATTTGAGAAATTGAAATTAAAGATTTAAGGTATTTTTTATTTGTGGGAGTGTTTTCGTTTTTTTATCGTCTTCTTCTTGTAGAACTGTTCACGTCCATTGATCCAGAGCGGCCAATGAATGTCATTTTTGTTCTGAAACCTATGTGCGCCTGGGCCACATCTTCGTACTCATAAGTCCTGGTACTGGTTTCCAAAAAGTGGGCTATATCTTTCCAACTTCCGCCTCTTACGACTTTCCTAGGTTCATTAGGATCATCATAGACGGGGTTCAAATCCCAAGTAATGGAACTCGAAGTAGTGGAATAAGCATCCAGTACCCATTCAGCCACATTACCGGACATATTGTACAATCCATACCCATTAGGAGCGAAAACATCAACAGGTGCAGTATAAGCAAAACCATCATCAATATAATTACCTCTGCCGGGCTTGAAGTTTGCCATCAAACACCCTCTCTTATTTTTCAGATATGGGCCGCCCCATGGATATTTCGCGACTTCCTTGCCTCCTTTGGCGGCATACTCCCACTCAGCTTCTGAAGGAAGTTCAAATGCAGGGCCATCAAAATCGCTATCATCGTTTGCTCTCTGGTGGTAGGTTCTCCACTCACAATATTTTTTTGCCTGATCCCATGAAACCCCCACAACCGGATAATTATCAAAAGCGGGATGATCAAAGTAAAACTCCATCAATGGATCTCCATAGTGATACGCGAAACTTGTTGACCAAACGGTAGTATCAGGTCTAAGCTCATCATAATTCAGCTGGGGAGGATCTTTGAGTGTAGTCGGGGTGCCTGTTTCATAAGTCCCGCTTTTCACGGCTTCCAAAAATTGTCGGTACTTGTTGTTGGACACTTCGTATTTGTCCATAAAAAATTCAGATATCGTGATCTGCTTGTTCAATGAGGACTGGGTAAACGCGATATCCTCATCAGCCTGTCCCATCCAAAACGTCCCTGCTTTCACCGGAACCATATCGTAAGGCAGGTTCTGCTGCCAGCTAGATCGTTTCGGAACACCCGTCACCTCTCCTCTTCTATTCATCTTTTCGCTAGCTGAACCCTTCTTATTGAAAAGACCACAACTCGGCAAAAGCGTCACTAATGCCAAACCTAGGGTAATGGGCACAAAGCGAACATTCATTTTTTTATACATAAATGACGTTTTTTCGTTCATCAATTAATTGCGGTGTGTAAAGTATTTTCAAGATTCGAAATTTAGCTGAATTTGGCACAATAATGCAAATAACCTGCCAAATAATAGTTTAATATAACGCTGGGGTAAACTGCCGTCAACGATTCTTAAAGGAAAATCAGATCTTTTCAAAACCTAAATCTCGGTGTTCTTTGAATCACTCGCTGAACTTCCCTAGTAGCTGTGGTCAATCTATACCTAAGCATCAACTCATGACTTGTAGGTGATTTAGCTTCCACACCACTGAATACTAAATCAAAGGCATAGCCCAAATTCAGTGAGTTATTCGCCAATAAGCTATATCCAAGGATTAAAGAAACTGCTTCCTCACCTCTAAAGCCAATCCCTCCACTTATCTTATTCTGATGCGTAGCAATAACGCTCACTTCATAAGAAAAATTATTAAAAGACACTGATTTTAAAAGCAAACTGGGTTCTATCGCCAACTGCCCCACCGGTCTAAGCCTATAACCAAGCAAAAGGTAGGAATGGTTTTTCAGTTGATTTTCATACGATCCATCTCCAAAATCAAAATTAGGTTCGTTCAGATGCCTACTACTTAGCCCAATATAATAGTTACGTGTATCATATAGCAACCCCGCCCCTACATTAAAGTTTAACTGGCTTTCCCTGCCCGAACTAGGCAGGTTGGGCTCTGGATTCACTACAATCAGCTCCCCATAATCCAAAGAACTAGAATACATACCTATATACGCACCCAAACTCAAAGTAGATCTATTGAGTTTTTTATGATAGGCGCCTTGAAGATTAATTTCCAAGTTCCCGGTGGCACCTATTTGATCATTGACTACAGTAAGGCCATAACCGATATCTTTCCCTTCAAGCCTGCCCTGAGCAGTCAACAACTGAGTGACCGGCGCACCACCTTGTCCCGAATTCGTTGTGTAATTCAGCCATTGGGATCTATGCAAAGCCGAGAATCTAAACCCTCCATCTTTACCCGCAAAGGCAGGGTTATAGTACATACCATTGTACATGTACTGGGTGAATTGGGGATCCTGCTGGGCCATGACCAACGAAATCCCAAAAAAGAAGAATAGAAGAAGTGAATACCTTAAAAAGTATATTCCATGGCCTTTTCGGATCATTTTAAAGTGGTTTCGTCAAACATAGTAGCTAGTGTAAGAATTTATACTGAAAAACCACAGTTTTAGGTTTTATGTTTTACAAATTATTCGCCTTTTTAATATAAAGTTCCAATGCTCCCGTCATACTAGGAGCATTCGGCATAGGCGCTTCAATATCCAAAATCAGATCCAAATCCCTTACCGCCTGCGCCGTAGTCGGGCCAAAAGCGGCTATCCTGGTATTTCCCTGTTCAAAATCCGGGAAATTGATTTTCAATGATTTGATCCCTGAAGGGCTAAAAAACGCCAACACATCGTATTTCACATCCGCCAGATCAGATAAATCCGCCTCTAAGGTATGATAAATGATCGCTTCTGTAAACGCAATTCCGTTTTTTTCCATATAATCAGGAATATCATCTTTACGGATATCAGAACAAGGGAATAAATACTTTTCGGATTTATGTTTCTTGAAGTAATCAAATAAATCCTGGGCAGTCTTCTGGCCTACAAACAATTTGCGCTTACGGATTACTATGTACTTCTGCAGGTAATGGGCCGTCTGATCAGAAATACAGAAATACTTCATGTCAGCGGGCATTTCGATCTTGAAATCCTTACAGATCGCAAAGAAATGGTCAATTGCGTTGCGGCTGGTAAAAATCACCGCGGTATGCTTCAGAATATCGATCTTCTGCTTACGAAATTCCTTGGGCACAACGGGCTCGACTTTAATGAATTGCCGGAAATCAATCTTCAGGTTATATTTCTCTGCCAACTGCACATAGGGAGAATTAGCTCCTGCCGGGGCTGGTTGAGATACTAGGATACTTTTTACTGGTCTAAACCTGTCTTTGGTAACTGCGCTCATGCTTCTTTATTCCTTTTGGTGATTTACAAAATCAATATCCCAAATCGAGAACCAATTTGGCCAAGATTAAAAAGGGCACTAATTCTGCGATGCAAAGGTAAGTAAATAAATGATATTTCTTAAAGCCCAGCCTATTCACCATTATTACAAACAGTCCCACTATTCCCAGAATATAAATCCAGAAAAAGCCTGCGAAAGAAAGTTCCAACGCCGTTTTGAGTAATGAAAACCCGTTCAGCAAATAAAAGGCGCTGATGAAAATAAGACCCATGGTAGTTATGACTACCAGCCTTAATAAGTAAAAAAAGTGGGCAAACTCCAACTTCCCCAAATCAAACAAATAAGACAAAACACGTATTGCCGTAAACTTCAAAACCGTAAGGATCAGAAGTAAAAAAGCACCCACAGCCCAGATCAACATCATGCTGGTAAAAGCCAGTTCTATCCTAGCCTCCAGCCATTCCTGACGAAAAACCACCAGACCGGTCACCATCTCCAAGGACAATAGCAGATTCACGATAAACAGATAAAAAAGAATATCTGCGGAAAAGAACTTCTGAAGACTCCCCGATTCCGAAAAATCCTCCGCATTGAGCAATGAAACAGGCTTGATCATCATCTCAAAAATAAAAGGGTAAGCCAGCTTGTACAGAGCAATAAACAACAAGCAAATCAAGAGGGCCACTACAAAAAAATCACGCATATCCTGACGGTCAAAGTCTCTTGCCACGATTGATACCCCATCATTGCCCACACGCTCTGGAGTAGATGCTGGGCTCAAAACTTTTTTCGCAGTGGCATCCCCTAAGGAAATGCCGTTTTTGAAAACAGTGAGATGTGGCTGATCTCCGGAAAATTCTTTTTTAAAGTCCTCTACTTTCATTTTGAAAGCCGTATCCTGATCTGTAAAAAACCACAGCTTATCTCCCACAAATACCACCGAATGATCAGGGAAATCGAAAGACAAATATGCCAAAGGAAAAGTCTGTAGATCCAATTCAAGTAACAAACGGTCATTGGAACTGAACCAAGTCTCTCGCTCTCCTTCTTCCCACTTTAGGCTGTAATCCTCTAAAACCTGAGTGAAAGCCTGACCCATCAGTGCAAAGAGCAAAACGAATAGCAGAAAAATCTTAGTGATTGGTGTTTTCATACTCAAAATCTGGCCAGGTAGCCAAAATGTATCCTAGAATAGGAGAATTGTAAAGGTTGTTCATTCGATTTTCCGACTCCATATATAAACCGAAAAATACCGGATCCAGTATCTAGATTGATCCCTGCTCCAAATGAAACAGGTCTGTCAATTGAAGGTGCAAAGTACGGGTTTTCTAGAATCCCCAAGTCAGCAAAAATCAAGAGAAATGAGTTTTCTCCAAAAAAAAGCCGCTGTTCCATGTTTAGGTACCCATAAGTGCGGGCAAAGAAGAAGTTTTCATTGAACCCTCTTATGCTCTTCAGCCCACCAAGACGGAAAAGGTCATTCATAAGCAGATTTTGATTTTGAGTGAATCCTCCACTCCCTCTCCACCACATACCCCAGCCCCTTTTGATGAAAACATGTTGCTCCATTTCCCCCTTTACCACGTATTGCGGGCTATTCATATCAAGCCCTTCATACACCTCGGGTGGAAAACCGGTATTCTCCAATATCTTTTTATTCCCGACTGCGAATTCCCCATTTACCAAAAACCCTCTCCTAGGGAAAAACGGACTATCCAACCTGTTCCACACCCCGCCAAGGCCATATTGGTTCCAGCGATAATCAGCTATTTCCGGAAGCTCGGTGATATTCCCATACCTCTCCGTATCCAGAATATCACTTGCTTGTCTGCGGGTGAAAAAGCGTAGGTAGCTATCCTGCCCCAGATGATAGCCAAATTCCACACTTAAATACCGGGTTAGAAAGGTGGAATCCTGTTTGAGCAGATTGAACCCCACCCGCAAATCTAATGGCGAGTTGAACAAAAACGACTCTTTTGCAGAAATATCCAAGGACTGCGTCCCAACATTCAGACGCTGCCAGTGAAGGGCCACATCTCTTCCTCTACCTCCCAGATGATACAGTTCCAGATCCAACTGGCCTGTTAAAAGCATTTTGCCTGGCTCATTTTCATTGGGAAGCAATCCTACTATCCCATCCAACATATTGGTGTTCCTATCTTGAAGTGTAAAAGTAGGCTGTGCTTTTTTTAGCTTAAAATCGACGATTGGAGGCTGCAGCAGCCTGAAATAGGAAGATCTATTAAGGGACCGCCCTGCTTCGTCCAGCTGCTTTTGGGAAAAAGGCATCCCCGGGCGTATTCCTGTGATATTCTCTACAAACCCCTTTTGCGTCTTAGTATCACCATTCACTAGAAGGCTATCCCACAAAATCAGCGGCCCTGGATCAAAATCAACTACGGCTGTCAGTTTATTTCCTTTTCGATGGATACTGTCAAGTTTAATTTGAGCAAAGGGATATCCCTTGTTCTCTGCTTCCCGGATTACCCCTTGCATCCATCGTAACCCAGAGATGTAATCTGAACCTACGGGATCCACCTTCTGCGAGAACTCCCCAGGCACATTTCCTACAGCAATAGATTCCCAGAAATACTGCTCTCCAAGAAACACAGTGACTTCTAACGAATCCGCTGAAATTTCCCGCCGCTGTATCACTGCGCCGAGGTATCCCTCATCATGGAGTGATCGCTGGATGGAATCCAGGTACCCCTCCCCTGCCTGGGAGGTCAAAAAAGCTTCCCAATCATACGATCTCTGGGGGGAATCACTTGACCACTTTACCCAAAACCCATGTTGTGCGTGACAGAAGCCTCCCGCAATAAAAAAAAGGGTGAACGCCAAAATGAAGATCTTCAAAGGACTAGCTGGGATTGGTTATATTCGCAAATTAAAAGAATTCAAGTTGGCGGGCATATACATACACATTCCTTTTTGCAGGCAAGCCTGCCATTATTGCGATTTTCATTTCAGCACCAATCTTGACAGCATGAGCCGTATGGCAGAGATGATTTGTCGTGAGCTTGAACTACGCAAAGGTTATCTTCGGGGCCAAGACATCAAAACTGTCTATTTTGGAGGGGGCACTCCCTCACTTTTACCTGTTGCGCTCATTGAAATGATCCTTGGGCAAATTGCCAAAACCTATAACGCCGGATGGGAGGAAGTAACACTGGAGGCCAATCCGGATGATCTCAGCTCAGAAAAGCTGGCTACCTGGAAATATCTGGGAGTAGATCGGTTAAGTTTGGGGATTCAAAGCTTTGATGAAGAAGTACTGAAGTTTTACAACAGAGCACATACTGCCGAAGAATCCAAATCGGCTATAGAAAAAGCAAGGAAAGTAGGCTTTGAAAAATTCAGTCTAGACCTGATCTATGGATTTCCTCAGCCCAATCATGACCTATGGAAACGTGACCTGGCTACCGCAATAGCCCAGAATCCCGGTCATATTTCAAGCTATGCGCTTACTGTAGAAGAGAAAACCGCGCTTGGAATGTGGAGCAAAAGGGGGAGATTTACCCCGGCCGATGAGGATTTTGTGGCGGAGCAGTTTGAAATCCTTCAAGAGCAAAGCTCCAAATCCGGCTATATCCAATACGAAGTCTCTAATTTTGGCAAGCCCGGCCAATTTGCTTTGCATAACAGGAACTATTGGCAAGGTGTTCCTTATCTGGGAGTAGGCCCCAGCGCCCATTCATTTGATGGGAAAAACAGAGGTGCCAATTCCGCTAGCAATGCCCGATATCTGAAAGTTCTAGGACAGGAAAACACCCCGTTCACAGAGGACAATCTATCTGAAGATGAACGATTAAACGAATATATACTTACCGGACTGAGAACATTGTGGGGGATTGATTTTGATGTGATCCATAGTGATTTTGGAGTGGATCTTTTAAGTTCCCGGCAGGCGGTTATAAGGCAAATGGAAGCAGAAGGGTGGCTTATTTGGAAAGATAAAAACCTATCTTTGAGCAAAAAAGGAAAACTATTGGCGGATAGTATTGCCGCTGCTCTTTTCATTTGATCATCCTTAACCTTTCAATGGTCTTATTTCCATTGACTTCGGAGAAGGACAATCGCCCTCGGCACATCATCATCCAAAGGTGTTTTGCTCATGCCTGCAAGGACGAGCCTACCTATTGTAGCCTGGTTTTATATTATTATTTCTAAAAAGTTATGAGTAAGGACGGATATTTCAGCAGAAAGAAGGAAGTGGCTCCCCTGGAGTCGGCCTTCAATGACCTACTGAAGGCCTACAGACTGGAGGGCAAGTACAGAGAGAAGTCCCTGGTACACGATTGGCCGGACCTGGTGGGCAAAACCATTGCAGATAGAACCTCATCAGTTTTTATCCGGGACAAAAAACTAATCGTGAAATTAAGTTCCGGCCCGATTAAGAAGGAATTGCTAATGAACAAAAGTAAAGTACTCAATCTGATAGAGCAGAGATATGGTCTTGGGGTCATTGACGATTTGGTGTGTTTATAGCTCCCCTAAAACAGCTTCATTGATCTCAATTTACTCTTTTTAACATGAAGGTAATTCTCATTCCCTTACCTGTTCACAATTTTCCAATACGAATGAGTATTATTGTGGTCGCACATCCATGATCAAACTACCACAGATCCATATCGGAAAACTAAGCCTTTTACTTGCCATACTGGTCTGGCTTGCGCTGCTTTTTGTGAATTTGGTAAGACTTGTCGGGATTCTCAATCAGATGGATTCCGGTATAGCAGTGGAGTTCATCTGGATTTTGCAGACCCTCTTTTTCATTACAGTCTATAGTTTCTACAAATATTCCATTACCAAAAGCACCCAAAGTGACTTCCTGAATCTGATCTGGCGGGGAGCATCCACAGGAATATTCGCTGTTGGGGTTTACCTGATTATAGAATTGTTTTATAGCTCCTTAGGAGAAAGCAAACTGGCCACTGAACCTTTCCTGAGAACGTTTTTCTATCATGTGAGATTTGGATTGGTGACAGTTTTTCTGATTTCCACATCTCTTCTTTGGCAGCATCTCATTCTTTACCAGAAAACCAAACGCGTGGTAAAACAATGGCAAGCATATGAGATAGCGATGCTCGTTGCCATGTTTTTGGTCTTTTTTGACAGAGGGGCAAACGAATACAGCTTCTTTTTTGGACTGGTGCTGTTAGGAATATTGGCCGTGATCATTTCCACAAACCTCAAATGGATCCCATACCTGACCTTTAAGGAAAAATGGAAGTCTCTACTTTTTATGGCAATCATAATTCTAACGATCGGATATTTTTTATGGTACACCTTCTCAGGGGAGAGAGACTACGAATACCCGGTAAATCTCACCTGGAACCTATTTCTGATTTCATTGTTTTGGTTTGTGCTGGTATATGCTGTCCTCAGCTTTCTGGTCACCTTATTCAATCTCCCTACATCGTCGGTGTTTGAACAAAAGCTCACAGAAGCTATCAATTTCCAACGTCTAAGCCAATCTATTCAGCCTGGAGAAAATGAGGAGCAAGTGCTGGATATACTGTTGGATTCGTGTATGAGTGCCGCGTATGCCGACGCTGCCTGGCTTGAAATGTCCAGTTCTGATTCTTCAAATGGATGTTTTAAAGAGAGATTTATAGACCAAAAAACCCGGGAAGAAATCACGGAACTGGTGCAGAAGCAGAAGGCTGCGCAGGAATGGATAAGTGAAAAACGTCCTGATACACTCAGTCCTATTCAAATAAGGATAGATCACCCTAAATATGAGTCAGTTCTTCTGGTCGCATTGGTTATAAATAAAGCTGTAATAGGCAAAATGGTGCTGTGCAAGGAAGTACGTGATGGTTTCAACAAAGAGATGCTGAATATCATCAGCACATTTGGGAGGCAGGCATGTATAGCCGTAGAAAATCACCGCTTACTCAACCAGGCCATCCTTAATGAACGTTACCAAGAGGAACTCAAAATAGCCCAGCGAGTCCAAAAATCCTTACTCCCTACCCAGTTAGATCATAATCAAGCTTTTGATATCTGTGCATTTTCCAATGCGGCAGATGAAGTGGGGGGTGATTACTATGATACCTTCCAGCTGGACGAGGATAGGTTTGTGTTGATTATAGGAGACGTATCCGGAAAGGGGACATCGGCGGCATTTCACATGTCCCAGATGAAGGGGGTTTTCCAAAGTCTCATTCAGCTGAACCTCAGCCCCTCTGATTTTATGGTCAAGGCCAATGCGGCACTCAGCAAATGTCTGGAACGCAATCACTTCATCACTGCCTCCATATTTATTATCGACACCGCAAAACAAAGTATCTGTCATTCACGTGCAGGCCATGTACCCACTCTTTTCCATGAAAAAAAACTGGGGACATCTGCCTATTTGGAAATTGACGGACTGGGTTTAGGGATTTTAAGAAACATGCAGTATCAAAAACACGTTGTGGAAAAGACCTTCACCTATCAGGCAGGGGATGTATTAGTCTTGTTCACAGATGGCATAGTGGAAGCAAAGAATGAAAAATCCGATCAGTTCGGATATGAACGAATGAGAACCTTATTGGAAGTCTATCACGACCTCCCGCCCAAGGATATCCAGGCAAAAGTCATCGATTCTCTCCATGAATTCGTAGGCAGAGACCGACTGATTGACGATGACTATTCTATGATGGTCGTGAAATTCACTTAACAAGATAAAGAAGCCAAACAAATGCTAACTATAGATACCCAGAAAGAAAACGGCCATGACATATTGCTATTGAGCGGGGAAGTAGATGCCAGCAACTCAGTCATTTTGGATGAAGCTATCACAAAACTAGTCACTGATGGGAGCAAAGCAATTCTGGTAGATGCCTCAGGCCTGGATTATATTTCATCTGCAGGGCTGGGAGTGTTCATGTCTTACTTGGAGGATTTTCAGGAAAAAGGCATCAAGTTGAAAATTCACTCCCTTTCAGAACGGGTCTTTGAGGTTTTTAAGATCTTAGGCTTAGACCAGTTGATGCATATTTATCCTGACAAAAAATCAGCCCTCCTTAGCTGAAATGAAACATCAGATGAAAATATCGTGTCAAACGACAGCGTTGTCTGATTTACGGGGCTTTTTGAAAGAAAGCCTGAAAGACTTCCGCCTGTCTGAAATAGACCAGCTTCAGATCACCCTGGCCGTGGAAGAGGTATGTGCCAATCTGATAATCCATTCGCACAAGTGCAACGCACTGGATTACATTATCCTGAATATCAAACGAAATCCCGGGAAATTGATCTTTGAAATAACCGATGAAGGCAAAGCATTCAATATGCTTGACTATGAAGTTCCAGATTTAAATAAAGTAAAGGGGGAAAAGCGAAAAGGAGGTTTAGGCATAATTTTGGTCAAGAAGATTATGGATGAAATCGAGTTTGAATCAAGTGAAGGCAAGAACACCTGTCGCCTCATCAAATGGTTTCATTCCTAATTCATGTTAAAACCTGAGTATTCGGGACTTTTGGCTTGAAATCCTAATAAATTTGTAAAATTGCATTCCAATTCTGCCATTTCACACATGATAAACCGAACGATTTCGGCATATATATTCTTAATCCTCTTGGCATTCGAGTCTTCACTGGCCGCAAAGACCATTCAGGCGCAGCAGCAGCAAGATCCTTTATTGACCATTGGAGGCAAGGCCGTGGACAAAGATGAGCTAATATACCTGCTTTCCAAAGGAAAAAAATCCGAACCCGGAACCCCCGGCATGTCAAGAGAGGAATTTGACGAGAATCTTGACCTTTTCGTGAATTATAAGCTTAAAGTGAGAGAAGCCGAAGAAATTGGGCTTGCCGAGACGGAGGATTTCATCCGGGAGTTTGAGTCATTCCGTGAAACACTGAAGACTCCTTTTCTAATCCGCAATTCCCTAGAGGAAGGCGAACTTAGAAAAGCCTATTCCAGGATGCAGGAAATTATACGCGCCAGCCATATCCTTCTCCAATTCCCTCCCAATGCATCCCAGGAAGACAGTCTTATTGTTCTCCGCATGGCGTTGAAAATAGAAGATGAAATCAAAAACGGGGGGGATATTAACGAACTAGCGCTTGAATATTCGGATGACCCATCCGCCCAGGTAAACAAAGGGGATTTGGGCTATTTCACTGCTTTACAGATGGTACAGCCCTTCGAAGATGCGGCTTATTCACTCCAGCCGGGACAGGTTTCTTCTCCAGTGTTGACCGATTTTGGATATCATATCATCAAGGTGAAAGATCGACAAACCAACCCTGGCCAGGTGAAAGTATCACATATTCTTGTCAGAATAGATGAACAAGCCCCTGATTCAGACGACCTGGCAAAGCGGAAAGTGGCAGATATCTATAAAGAAATCCAGAAAGAAAACACCATATGGGAGGACATTGTAAAAACCTACTCTGAAGATCCCGCCAACAGCAAAAAAGGTGGGACTTTACCTTGGTTTAGCATAGGGTCTATGATCCCTGAGTTTGAAATGGCCGCATTTTCTTTATCAGAAATCGGGGAAGTTTCCCCACCGGTCAAGACACGATATGGCTATCATATACTTAGGCTGGAGGATAAAAAGCCTGTGGACAGCTTTGAAGCTATGGAAGACAACATTCGCTCCAGGATTCTGAGAGACTCCCGCTCCACTATGATCCAGTCGCAAGTGATGGCTATTCAGAAGTCCCGCTATGCCTTTAAAGAAAATGAGGCGAACATTACCAAGGTACGTTCGGAAGTAAAAGCAACAACCAAAAGTGCCTGGATACAGGAAGCTATCGAAAAAGACCTGGAAAGCGACCAGCTTTTCTCCCTTCAGGGTAAAAGCTACGCCATGAAAGACCTCCTTGGTTTTATGAAGGAGGAGGAGATTGCCCTTACAAACAACGGGGATGTTTTCGAAACCTGGTATGAACGGTTCGTCGCAGAGGAGCTCAATCATACCGAAGAGGCTGATTTGCGGGCAAACAATAAGGAATACCGTATGCTTTTGAAAGAGTATAGAGATGGCATTTTACTATTCTCCCTCATGAATGAACAAGTCTGGCAAAAAGGGCTGCTTGACTCTGTGGCACAAAGAGCTTTTTATGAGCAAAACATTCAAAACTACCAATGGAAAAGTAGAGTGAATGCCTACATCGTCAAGGTGCTTGACATGACCCAATTGGAAACAGCAAGGAAGCAACTTCAATCCGGCCCATTTTCCCAGGAATTGATGGAAACATTTGAAAATAGTTATGAAAACACGAAACCTTTAGCTTTCCAAACCGAATCAGGGAATATAGAATACGAAGAACATCCTGTCCTATCAAAAGCAGATCTTAATGCCAAATACCAGGAACTGGAAGTGAACGGACATTTGCACCTTCTAGTCCTAGGGGACAGGAGTGGGCCAGGTCCCAAGGAGTTTAACGAAACACGCGGCGTGGTGATCAGGGACTACCAAGAATCCCTGGACAAAACCCTAGTCGAATACTTACGGAAAAAATACCCCATCAAGATAAATCCTAAAACGAAGGAGGAAGCCTTTGTAGCCTTGAATCAATAGTTACCTGTTAAAATGAATACCGTCCCTTTACTTCTCGGCGGATAAACACCCATGAAATTGCTAAAACGACTTACATTAATTCTAATTGCCAGTCTGCTGATCACAGCATCACTCGCCCAAGAAGGCACTCCCACGGGCCAGGTTCTTGATAAAATCGTGGCTAAGGTGGATAACCATATCTTGCTGGAGTCGGATGTGCAGAAAGCATACCTGGAGGCTATCTCCCAAAATTACCAAGGCCAGGAGGCCCCGACCCGATGCCAGGTTTTTGAGTCTCTGATGATCAATAAGCTCATGGTAGCCAAAGCTGAGGTCGATTCAGTAATAGTCACCGACGCAGAAGTCATGCTCCAGACAGAGCAGCGTTTTAGTATGGTGATGCAGCAGTTCGGTGGAGATGAGAATACACTTGTAGAGGCCTATGGAAAGACCTCGGATCAACTTAAGGCAGAAATTGAAGATGTGATCCGGGAACAATTGATCGTACAGCGAATGCGGAGTCAGATCACTGCCGGATTAACGGTCTCCCCCAATGATGTGAGACAGTTTTTCAAAAGTATCCCTACGGATTCCCTGCCACTCTTTACATCGGAAGCCACTGTGGGACAGATAGTACTTAAGCCTAAAGTGAACCCACAAACCAAGCAAGATGTCTATGAACAAATGGTCCAGTTCAAAAAAGACATTGGTGAAGGCAAAGCTGATTTTGCAGAACTGGCAAAGAGGTATTCAGAAGATCCAGGCTCTGCATCTAACGGAGGGAATCTAGGTTTTTCCTCAAAAGGGCAAATGGTCCCTGAATATGAAGGTGCTGCAATGGCATTGAGGCAAGGTGAAATCTCCGATCCGGTAGAGTCAGATTACGGCTTTCACCTCATTCAACTATTAGAAAAGAAAGGCACCACTTATAATACTAGACACATCCTTATTTCCCCTAAGGCCACGGAGGCGGATATAAAAAGCTCCGAGCGCTTGCTGGATAGTCTAAGAACCGAAATTCTGGCGGGAAGAATGGAGTTTGCCAAAGCCGCTAAAGACTTCTCCGATGACAGAAGCACTTCAGACAATGGCGGCTACTTTACCGATCCTGCCACTAATTCCAACAGGCTTTCCCTGCGGACATTGGAAGACCCTCTCCTCTTCTTTATGATAGACACCATGCAGGTAGGGGATATCACCAAGCCTATGCAATTTGATGATCCCAGGGAAGGGAAAAAAGTACGCATTCTGTACTATAAGGCTAAATATCCTGCCCACAGGGCAAATATGGAAGATGACTACGAAAAGTTAAAGGCGGCCACACTTCGAAAAAAAGAAGAAGATATTCTGAGCAGCTGGTTTATCACGGCCAAAGAGGATATTTTCATAGATTTAGACCCTGCCTATGATCGATGTAATGTATTGACAGCTGAAAAATAACACCACGGCCCGGGGATTTCCCGGGCTGTGATGTTATATGCTAATGGAGGTCATTTCTACTCCTGTCCACCCTCATGTGGTTGCTCAATATGACGATTAGGAGTTATGAGCCACCTCTTGTAAGAATAGCGATCACCCCGGGTGTGCCATTGGCCTTGCCGGACTGTACTGTCGGCAAGGCTGCTTGTAATCAATTTCATACTGTAGGGCAATCCCACTTGACTGAGACTGTTATTTTTTCGAAAAAAGCGTCTTGAATGCCAGACCGATCTGTTTCAACCCCTCTTTGAATAAACCCTTCGACTCTTCTAGTTTAGGCTTCAGATCTTCTGACCGTTCCCTAAGCTCCCGTTCTAGCAATTCTTTGCCCTTTTTAAACTCCGCTTCCAGTGTAGTTTTATTGTCCCTTAGTTCCTGGATTTTCTTCTCTATATCCTCCTTGGCATCCATACCAGCATCAGCGCCTTTCTTGACCAGCTCTTCGATTTTTTCACCGATTTCCCTGAGTACCTGCTCTATGTCCTGTGTTGTTGATTTTTTTTCTTCCATGACTAAAAATAGTTAGACCTACCGATATCCTTCAAGATAGATATTTTTCATTTCAATGCTTATAATTTAACACAAAAACGAATCAAAAAGCCTAATTATCAACAGATTCACTAGTAGTCTGTTTCTCATAAAGCTCAGCATATACTCCCTTCTGCTCCATCAGCGAGCGGTGGTCTCCACGCTCCACTACCCTTCCGTCATCCAGAACAATAATCTGATCGGCAAGCTTGGCAGAGGAGACGCGGTGGGAGATGATAATGGACGTACGGTTTTGCATTATGCTCTTAAGCGCAGTCAGGATCACATTTTCTGTTTTGGTATCCACAGCAGAGAGACAATCATCCAGTATAAGGATTTTTGGTTCCTTGGCTATCGCGCGCGCTATGGACACTCGTTGCTTTTGACCTCCCGAAAGTGTAATGCCCCGCTCCCCTAACATAGTTTCAAATCCCTTCGGAAACTCCACAATATTCTGGTAAACATCAGCATCTTTGGCTGCTTTTTCTATGATAGCCGAATCCGGCTTCTCTATCCCAAAAGCAATGTTATTGCCGATGGTGTCAGAAAACAAAAAGACATCCTGGGGCACATACCCTATCTGCCTTCTAAGGTCAGCTATGGCAAGGGATGTTATCGATTTACCGTCAACTTTAATCTCCCCAGCACTAGGATCATACATGCGCATCAGTAGATTGGCGATGGTAGATTTACCCGAACCCGTCGTTCCTATAATTCCAAGCGTTTGGCCTTCTTCAATCTTGAAACTAACATCTTGCAATGCCATAATTCCAGAATCAGGATAAACGAAGGATACATTTTCCATCTGTACAGTACCTTGGATTTCAGCTTTTATTTCCCCAGTACTTTGAATATCATTTTTCTCATCCAAAAACTCATTGATCCTGGTCTGAGAAGCAGCCGCACGCTGCACAATACTTGTCACCCAACCCAAAGATGTCACCGGCCATGTAAGAATATTTACGTAAAGTATAAATTCAGCAATGACCCCATAGCCGATTTCCCCGCTGATGACCTGAAGACCGCCTGCATATACGGTAATGATTGTAGAGATGCCCACAAGTGCCATGATGATCGGAAAAAACAAAGCATTCACTTTGGTCAGACGGATAGATTTTACCTTATAGTCCTCACTTGCAATAGCAAAATCATTGGCGCTGTCCTTTTCTCTGACGAAAGCCTTCAACACCCGGATTCCTGAAAATGCCTCTTGTACAAACGTGCTAAGCCCACTCAGGCTACGCTGAATCTTCTCAGACCGTTCGTTGATCATATTATTCACATAATAGATGCTCAAAGAAAGCACTGGAAGAGGCAGGAGCGTGTAAAGCGTCAACATAGGGTTGACCGTGATCATGTAAGTGATCACCAGGGGAAAAAGGATCAGCAGATTCAAACCATACATAATAGCCGGGCCAAGGTACATTCTCACTCGGCTTACATCCTCGGTAATCCTCGCCATCAAGTCTCCCGTACTGTTTTTCCTGTAAAAACTCAAAGGAAGTTTCTGGTAGTGATCGTAGATATCATTCTTCATATCATACTCCACTTTTCTGGACATAATTATGATTGTCTGTCGGATAAAGAAAAGAAAAATCCCTCTCAGCAACGCCATTACTAAGATCAAAACACCAAAGACAACAACGAACTTTAAAAAAACATCCTGCGCCTGACCACCCATTCCGCTCCTTGCCAATGGCTGATAAATAGAAAAACTCTCTACCACATAATCTATTGCCAGTCTGACCAACTGAGCAGGTATAATTACGAATATATTCGATATAACCGTAAAAACTATCCCTAAAAGGATCAATCCCTTGTACCTGTATAGATACTTATTGAGTCGCCAAAGTGGTTTCACCAAATAAAAATTTTAAAAACGTGGAATAAGTTTAATAAAACTGTATATATTAATTCCTTGAACGCCAATAAAAGTATTTAATTTTGTATTGGCGAATTTCATAAAGGAATACCCAAATATAACACATTCTAAAAAGCTAAGTTCACATGTTAGAGATTAAAGCTACCGAAACAGTAAGTGAAGGTTCAATCTTTGGCCAAATCACAACGATGGATCATGAACAACTCGTGATCTGTAATGATGAAGCTACCGGTCTAAAAGCATTGATCGGAATTCACAATACTACACTGGGGCCTGCGTTGGGCGGCACCCGTATGTGGCCTTATGCTTCTGAAGAGGAGGCTATCACAGATGTTTTACGTCTTTCCAGAGGCATGACCTTTAAAAACGCGCTTGCCGGACTGAATCTAGGCGGTGGCAAAGCGGTGATCCTAGGTGACCCTAAGTTAAAAAGCGAAGCGTTCCTTAGACGTTTTGGGAGGTTCGTGCAGAGCCTGGGCGGCAGATATGTGACTGCCGAAGATGTGAACATGAACACCTCCGACATGGAGTACATTGGAATGGAAACCCGTCATGTCACCGGCCTTCCTGAGATCAAAGGCGGTGGGGGGGATCCATCACCGGTGACTGCCTATGGGGTCTATATGGGAATGAAGGCAGCTGCCAAAAAAGCATTTGGATCAGAATCGCTGGCTGGTAAAAGAATAGCTGTACAGGGTGTGGGACAGGTAGGCAAATACCTGATTGAGCATTTGGTCAAAGAAGGGGCAAATGTACTGATCACCGATATCTTCGAAGACAAGCTACTTGCAGTGGCAAAAGCCACGGGTGCCCAAGTAGTGGATCCGGCGGTAATTTATGACCTGGAGATGGACATCTACTCCCCTTGTGCGCTTGGTGCCACCATTAACGACCGAACCATTGACCGTTTGAAATGCGCGGTAATCGCTGGTGGCGCAAACAACCAATTGCAGGATGAAGCCAAACATGGACGTATATTGATAGAAAGGGGAATCGTCTATGCACCGGATTTCCTGATCAACGCCGGAGGAGTGATCAATGTAGGAGCGGAATACTTCGGAGGACACAACAGAGACACCGTATATAAACAAACAGAAAAAATATACGATACCTGCCTGGCCATTTTGCATAAATCCGAAAAAGAAAACATCCCTGCTCAACAAGCAGCCATAGAGACTGCCAAAGCAAGGATCGATGCCATAGGCAAGGTAAAGCTATCATACTAACAAAAGCACCTATCGAATTCAAAAACCACCGGGAATCACATCCGGTGTTTTTTTTGTCCCTTTTGACTAGGTGATAGCCACCTCAAATTGCCTATATTTGCAACTCACTCCTAAGACATGCTAAACAGAAGAATATTAAGAGTAAAGGCATTTCAAAACCTCTATGCTTACGAGCAGTGCAAAGGTTCCAATCTTAACCTGGCCAAAGATTTTATCAGAACCTCATTTTTGCCTGATCTGAACAGCATGGAAGTTCAAGATAAAACAGCACTCAACAAGGAAGCTGAGGAAGCGATTACCCTTTTTGAACAAAATCTCTCAACTACCGGCCTCATCAAATCAAACGAAGCAAGCCGTAAGGTTAAGCAGGTGGTTTTAGATGCAATGAAAAAATACCATGACGCAAATGCGAAAGACCGTGATTTTCTGCTTAAAAACATGGTGGTGTCGGCAGAACGCATCCCACAACTATATCTACTGGCAATAGAATTGTTGCAGGCTTTTGCCAACCATGTGGAAAAGGAGATCGAAAAGAAAAAGAAATTCACCGGTAACAACAGCCCTATGGTATTCGGGAATGAGCTCAATTTCCCCAATAATAAGGTCCTGGCGACGCTCCGAGAATCAGATTCCTATCGGGCCGCAGTAGCTAGATACAATGCCAATTTGGACGATATAGAACTTGAAATCAGAGAATGGTTCAGGGATTATATTAAGCCATCTGAGCAATATCAGGATTACCTGCTATTGGACTCGCCAACGTTGGAAGAAGACTTTGAACTAGTGGACAGTTTGCTAAAGAAGGTCCTTTTCAAAAATGAGGTGGTATTGAATTTCTTCGCCGAAAAAGACCTCAACTGGACTGAAGACAAATCCGTGGTCAGGAGTCTCGCTTCCAAAGTCTTGAAAAATGCGGCCAACCTCCAGGAGGAAAATGAAAGTGAAATGCCCGAGATTGCGATGAACTGGGATGAGGATAAGGAGTTTTTTCAAAATATCTTTAACTTCACCATTGAAAATGACGCAGCCAGTAAGGCACTTATCACTCAAAAAACCAAAAACTGGGATATAGAAAGACTCGCTTTCACAGATAAGGTAATTATTTCGATGGCGATAGCAGAGATGAAAAACTTCCCTAGTATCCCTGTCAAAGTGAGTATAAACGAGTATATCGATATCTCAAAAACATACAGTACACCTAAAAGCAAACAATTTGTCAATGGGCTGCTGGATGTGATGTCGAAAGAGTTAACCGAAAGCGGGGAAATCCGTAAGAGCGGTAGAGGACTTTTGGATAATAAATAATATAACTATGAGCAAGAGCAGTAATTCACTCATCGCATTTCTAATCGGTGCAGGCGCGGGAGCGGCACTTGGAGTACTTTTTGCCCCTGATACGGGCACAAATACCCGTGACCGTCTTTCATTCCAACTTTCAAAATACAAGAAAGAGCTGGAAGGGCTGATAGATGAATTGGTGGACGGCAAAGAAATTCACCTTAACGAGGCAAAAACCGAAGGCAAGCGAGTAATCTCAGAAGCGAAAAACAAAGCAGAGAATCTGCTGAGCGATGTCAACAAATTAATAGATCAAATCAATCAGGAAAAAAATCAATAAGTATGAAATCGAGCATGACGAGAAGGTCATACGAAGGAATGATTATCTGTGATGCGAGATTCCATATGGCCATCAAGAAAAAATTATAATTATATGAAATCGAACATAATGAATGTGGCGGTTTTCTCCGTCATCCTCGCAGTGGGAGTTTCTTGCGATCAAAAAAGTGATCAGGATGCGAAGATCAAAGCACTGGAGGATAAAATAGCCCAGCTAGAGACCAGCAACACATCTGTCACCCCGGTGAATGCCCAGACCAGCTCTGTGGCAGATCCTTCTACTTTAGGAGCATTTCAATTCCCGGAAATGGAACATGACTTTGGCACCATCAATGAAGGTAAGGTAGTAGAACATATCTTCAAATTCACCAATAACGGCCAGGCTCCCCTAGTAATCTCCAATATCACCGCTTCATGTGGATGCACCAGTCCTGATTGGACTAAAGCACCGGTAAAACCAGGCGAAGAGGGCTTTGTTAAAGTAGTTTTTGACTCAAACAACAAATCAGGCGCTCAGGCCCCTACGGTAAGCATACAGGCAAACACCAATCCTAATGTGACCCGATTGAGATTGAAAGGAACAGTAACACCAAAAAACGCAGGTACGACGGCTCCCGTAGGGCCGGTTAAACGATAATTATGATCTCTACAATATTAGCACAAGCTGCGGCAGGTGGCAGTGGGATTTTAGGGCAGGTTTTCCTGTTCGGTTCTATTATTCTGATTATGTACTTCTTCATGATCAGACCACAGCAGAAGAAACAGAAGGAAAGCAAAAAGTTTATTGAAGAAATCAAAAAAGGGGATGAAGTGGTGACGATAGGTGGACTCCATGGCAAGGTAAATGCAGTAGAAGGGGACACGGTAATCCTGGAGCTAGACAGAGGGTTGAAAGTAAAAGTGGAAAAATCCGCTATTTCCCTGGATTTCTCCAGAAAACCAGAACAAAAAAAATAAATTGAATTTTGCCGGAAACTAATAAATCCTCCAAAAGGATCAGTCCCCGAAAAGTATCGAATCTAAAAGTGGTAGTCCTCTGCATAGCAGCAGCTACCACTTTTTGGATTTTAAACGCCCTGAATAAGGACGATTATACTACTGTGGTCGATTTTCCGGTGGAAATATCCTTTGATCAAGACCAGTACATAGCCGTATCAGCTCTCCCAAAAACATTGGAGATTGAAATTTCCGGGGACGGCTGGGATTTGCTCAGAAAATACTTCAATTTCAACAGCGATGCCTTCCCGATAGAGCTCAATAATCCCGCAGCTAAAAATTTTATTCTCACCTCTGACCTAAAGCGGTCCTTGGGAGAATTCCTCTCTCCTACCCAACTGGTTTCAGTACTGGATGATTCTCTTAAATTCCAAGTGGACAGAATCAAAACACTGAAAGTAAAACCGGTTCTTGATTCCGCAGGTTTTACCATGGCCAAGAACTTCAGGATAATGGGGCAAATCGCTTTCAGCCCCGAAACCATCACCCTCAAAGGTCCCGGATCCATGCTTGATAGCCTGAGCAGGACTTTTCCGATAACACTCAACGAAAACAGACTCAACAAGTCAGTCGATAAATTAATCGAGCTGGAAGTACCGGACTCGATGGGTGAACTGGTGCAGATAGATGAAGAGCAAATCAATGTCAAGTTTGAGGTAGTGGAATTTCTTGAAGGCAACAAACGACTTAAAATCAATAAAACCCACTTCCCCCCAAATGTGGCACTGGCAGATGAAGATGTGGTGATTATGATTTCCTATCTGGTGGATGAGCGAAAAGTGGGAGCGCTGAAAGACATAGAATTCGAAGCGGTAGTGGATTATTATAAGCGCAATAAAGAAGACAGCACCATCAGCGTTCAGGTAAGACCACAGCCAGATTATTTAGATCAAATCGTCATTTCTCCTGCCATTTTAAGACTCAAATATGAATAAGAATTCGCCCACATTGGTCGGAATTACCGGGGGGATAGGCTCAGGAAAAACCACTGTAACCAGGATTTTTTCTATTCTTGGCATTCCCGTTTATTCCGCAGATGACCGGGCTAAGTGGCTTATGCAAAATGATGCACAGTTACAAACCAAAATCAAAGATGCATTTGGAGATGAGTCGTATTTACCCAATGGTAGTCTGAATCGGGATTTTTTGGCAAAAACAGTATTTGCTGATCCTGAAAAAGTAAAAAGAATAAATTCCTTGGTACATCCGGCAGTGGGAAGTGATTTTTCTGACTGGGCATCAAACCACACCTCCCCGTACGTGTTAAAAGAAGCGGCACTGATCTTTGAGACAGGTAGTAATGGTTCCCTGGACTTTGTGATCAATGTAAGCTCCCCCCTTAAAGTCCGTCTGGCGAGAACCTTGATGAGAGATCCATTTCGCTCGGAAGAACAAGTACATCAAATCATCAACCAGCAGCTTCCCGATGAACAGAAAAACGAAATGGCCGACTTCGTAATAAAAAACACAGACAATAAACTGTTAATTCCCCAGGTCTTAAAGATTCATGAGAAGCTTATTTCATTGAATTAAAAGTATATCATCTGCGGGAAAAGCAGGTCAACTCTTATTTCCCTTCTCGCTACACCATCCTACTTTTCAAAACTTTATGAAAGGATACAATCCCAAAGACTGGTTTAAAACTTTGTTTTTAGTCCAAAAATCAGACACCCTTGTCAAGCTTAGCCCCTTCATGGCCCTCATTTTCCTTTACTCGATAGGAATAGCGTGGCTGGAGATGGACTACTTCAAGATTGGTAAAAACAGCTGGGTTCAGAATATCCCCATCATGCATAGCCTATTGAGCTTTGTCATTTCCCTGCTGCTTGTTTTCAGGACAAATACAGCTTACGATAGATGGTGGGAAGGCAGGAAGCTTTGGGGCCAGTTGGTAAACAACAGCAGAAATTTGACCCTGAAGCTGGCGGGAATATTGGAAATCTCCGATGAAGATTCGAGACGGTTTTTCAGAAGAACAATCCCAATGTATGCTTATTCCCTTAGAGAGCACCTACAGAACAAAGTCACGATGTATATGCTGGATGACAAAAAGGGCGAAGAAATCACTTCTGCCATCGACCCGGATAAACATGTCCCAAATCAAGTGGCTAAATTGATGTTCGGCAAAGTAAATGACCTTTATAAAGCAAGAAAAATCACCGGAGATCAATTGATCATTCTGAACCAGGAGCTCATGTGCTTTACGGATATCTGCGGAGCCTGTGAACGTATTAAAAACACACCCATACCCTATTCCTACAGTTCATTTATCAAGAAATTTATACTGGCCTATGTGCTTACGTTACCATTGGGATATGTTTTTTCCCTAGGATACTATGCGGCACCTATTGTCACATTTATATTTTATGTTCTGGCTAGTCTGGAGTTAGTCGCGGAAGAAATCGAAGAACCTTTTGGGACAGATCCCAATGATCTGCCCATGGCCAAACTAGCATCAAACATCCAAAAGCATGTAGAAGAGCTGATCTAAAACAGTTTTCTTAACTTTAAGCCCGGACTATGCATTAGGATTCGTAGCAACCTGTCCCGATCTTTTTCGGGAAGGGTTCAAAACTGTAAGAGAATCAGTCACTTTGGAGATCGAGCCGTAGCATCGCTACGTTGAGAGCGAAAAGTGAAGCGTAGCGACTGATTTTGTCCGCCGCGGCAGATGAAGGCGCAATAGACGTACCAATGCATAATGCGGGTTAAACAATCAGATCCGCTTTATTAGCCTTATATGAATGACAAGTTGCTACTCAGAACAGTAAATGTAACCCGGTATATCCTGCCCTTAAGAGAGGGTGGCTCACTTCCTGCCCTGGCGGATGCCGATGACGGATTCAAGTATGTGTTGAAATTCCGGGGAGCCGGACAGCGGGAAAAAGCACTGATAGCGGAGCTGTTGGGAGGTGAAATCGCAAGAGAATTAGGCTTAAAAGTCCCTGAATTGGTATTTGCAAACCTCGCTCCGTCCTTTGGCAGATCTGAGGGGGACGAAGAAATACAAGATTTGCTAAAGGGAAGCCAAGGGTTGAACCTCGCTCTGCATTTCCTTTCCGGAGCTATTAATTACGATCCTATTGCCATGCCTATTGATCCCATATTGGCATCCAAGATTGTGTGGCTGGACTTGTTTATCACTAATGTGGACCGCACCTTCAGAAACTCCAATATGCTGATGTGGAACAGAGAACTTTGGCTGATAGACCATGGCGCATCTTTTCTGTTTCAACATGCCTGGATCAATTGGGAGAAGAATGCCACAGGGTCATTTCCAACCATCAGTAACCATGTACTGCTTCCTTCAGCCTCAGAACTGGAGCAAGTAAACGAAGAATTCCAAAATATCCTGTCAACTGAAAAACTACAAAAAATAGTCGATCTGCTTCCGGAAGAATGGTTACTCGCAGGAGGAGATGCCGAAGACCCCACAGAGATCCGAAACGTTTATCGTGACTTTCTTTCCCTACGACTATCCTATTCAGACCAATTTACTAAAGAAGCCCAAGATGCAAGAAGAGCACTTATATGAATATGCGATCATCCGAGTAGTACCACGGGTTGAGCGGGAGGAATTCATCAATGTAGGAGTAGTAATCTGTCATTGGAAGAGAGGTTTTCTGGGTTGCAGAATCCAGCTGGATTCAAAGAAACTTCTGGCTCTAGACCCTTTGGCTGATACAGAAATGATCCAGAAGAATCTGGAATCCTTTGAGAAAATATGTGCCGGGACTATCAATGGAGGTAATATTGCCGCTATGGACATAGCTTCGAGATTTCGATGGCTCACAGCTGTACGAAGTTCAATCATCCAGACTTCCAGACCCCACTCCGGCTATGCTGAAGACCTGGAGCAGACGCTGCAAAGGCTCTTCGAGGAGAATGTGGCATAAAAAAAGGAACTCCAACATGAAGTTCCTTTTCTGTTAACAATAAACCCAAAATATCTTTTATCGATCAATCGATCCCAAGACCTTTTTCATAAAGGTATTTCCGGCGTCTCTTTCAGCCATACCGCTGGCTACCAGTTCATGCACTTCCAAAGCTCCACAGAGATTGGAGATCAGCTCTCCGATCACGTCTATCTCAGGTTCCTTCAGCGAGGGTGCCTCTGAGATATTTTCCAGTACTTCCAGAGCTGTTTCGATCTGTTCGGGAGTACATGTTCTTTGGATAGTTTTAATTACTGGCAACTTCATGGATCAGTGCTTTTAATTGATCTTCTTTATTTGTCTGGATTTGATTTACCAACTGACCTCCTTTGAAAGAAGCGAAAGTCGGCAAATTGTTCACCTGTGCCAATTTCCTGGAATTTGGGAATTTCTCTGCATCCACAATCACAAAAACCTTGTCCTCATTTTCGCCCGCAAGTCTTCTGAACTTAGGTTTCATGATGCGGCAATTACCACACCAGCTGGCAGAGAATTGCACGATCACCTGATCATTGTCTGCCACCAGCTCCTGCAAAGTATCTTCAGTCAGTTCAATCATGATTAATTATTTGATAGATAGTTAGCAACTCCCTCGTTGGTTGCCTGCATTGCCTGTTTTCCTTCTTCCCAGTTGGCAGGACATACCTCACCGAATTTCTCCACATGGATCTGTGCATCCAGAAGTCTCAAGTACTCATCAATGTTTCTTCCCAATGGTAGGTCATTGATAGATTCGTGACGCACCACACCTTCTTTGTCAATCAAGAATGTACCTCTGTATGCTACGGGAGCTCCAGCGAAAGACCACAACCTGGTCTCAGCGTCGAAAGAATACTCTCCAGCCAATACACCATAATTCAAGGCAACAGTCTTAGAAGCATCTGCCACGATAGGGTAGGTCACACCTTCGATTCCTCCCTCAGCTTTAGGAGTCATCAACCATGCCAGGTGAGTCTCTTCAGTATCCGTTGAGCATCCTATCACTACAGTGTCTCTTTTCTCAAACTCAGCCAACTTAGATTGAAAAGCATGAAGTTCAGTTGGACATACAAAAGTAAAATCCTTTGGATAGAAGAAAAGAACAACATTTTTCTTACCTAGATATTGATCCAAGCTGAAATTCTCTATTATCTCTTCTCCGTTTATTACCGCTCCTACTGAAAACGCTGGAGCCTTTTTTCCTACTAATGCCATATTAATGTTGTTTTGTTGAAAATCTGTTAACACAAAGCTACTCGAGTAATCAATATTATAAAAAAAATAGACAAACGTTAAGCATAACGCAAAACCTCTTATGCCAAATAAAATTTCTATAAATCGATTTTTCCCGAATCATTACTAAACAACTCTCTTTCTTTATAACTGAAAAAACAACCCGCTACCGATTGCGCACAAAATCAAAAAATCACGATTGAAATAACCTATCGTCAATAGGAAAAGCTTATGGCCACTAACTAAAAGGATAAGCAGCTATTCTCTACTGAAATCAAGACCTGCCAGGGTTTGAAACCAGGCAGGTCATTGGTATATAATTCGGAAATCAGATCTTATCAAATCCCAAATAGGGCTGTAATACTTTAGGCATATAGATGCCATCAGGCTTCTGGTTGTTTTCCAAAATAGAAGCTACGATTCTTGGCAAAGCCAAAGCACTACCATTTAAGGAATGTGCCAGCTGCGTCTTTTTGTCCTCTCCTTTGAAGCGCAGTTTCAGCCGGTTAGTCTGATAAGTATCAAAATTGGAAACAGAACTCACTTCCAACCACCGCTCCTGCGCAGCAGAGAATACCTCCATATCATACGTCAGGGCAGAAGTAAAGCCCATATCCCCTCCACAAAGTCTCAAGACTCTATAAGGTAGCTCCAGTTTTTTCAAAAGTCCCTGGACATAAGAGCTCATCTCTTCCAGCGTTTCGTAGGACTTATCCGGATGGGTGATCTGCACGATCTCCACTTTATCAAATTGATGTAATCTATTCAATCCTCTTACGTGTGCTCCCCAGCTACCGGCTTCTCTCCGGAAACACGGGGAATGCCCCACATTTTTTATAGGCAGGTCACTTTCTGACAGAATCACATCCCGGTAAATATTAGTGATGGGGACCTCTCCTGTCGGGATCAGGTACAGGTTATCCGCATCCGCATAGTACATCTGTCCTTCTTTGTCAGGCAACTGGCCTGTACCATAGCCCGAGTCTTCATTTACCAATATCGGAGGTTGAATCTCATCGTATCCTGCAGCCAACGCCTCATCCAAAAAGAAATTGATCAGGGCTCGCTGGAGTCTCGCTCCTTTTCCTTTATATACAGGAAATCCGGCTCCGGTGATTTTTGACCCCAGATCAAAATCTATGATATCATGTATTTTGATCAGTTCCCAGTGCGGCTGTTTACCCTCGTAGAGCTCAGGGATTGCGCCGTTTTCCAGTACCACCTCATTGTCCTCAGCTGTTTTGCCTGCCGGTACAGAAGAATGGGGAACATTAGGAATCGTATATAACAAGGCCTTAAGCTCCTCTTCAGCTTTGGAATTTTGCTCTTCTAGATCCTTGATCTGAATCTTCAGTTCCGCGGTTTTATCTTTGATTTTAACTGCCTCTTCAGCCTTACCCTCCCGCATCAAGGATCCTATCCGCTTCGAAATGGCATTGGACTCGCCCTGTAACTGATCACGCTCTGCCTGAGTGGATTTTCTTAACTCATCCAACTCAACTGCCTGGTTCAGTACAGCTTCCGCATTTGGGAAATTTCTTTTTTGAAGTCCGGCCAGCACGCCGGCATAGTTTTCTCGAATCTGATTGACTAAAAGCATCTTAAAATCTTTGAAATTGAAGCCCCAAAGATAAGCATGTTAGCGAACAATGATCGATTTACTCACACTTGAAAATGGCCCATCCAGCTCTTTTCCACCAGAGTGGAGCAATCTTACTTTGACTGTATAGTTGCCTTCCGGCAGATTCTCCACTCTTACCGGAGCCATGTGGTCGATCTCGTACTTCATCTCATTTAGTTCAATAGACACTTTGAGACCATCCAACTTCATGTCGCCCCCTACAACCAAAAAATCTATGATCACTTCGCTACCAGCCTCATAAACCTGATCAGACCTGGGATAATTCACCGCTAAATAAGGCTCTCCAGAATAGGGAAAAGGTCTGGAATTACCGACCTGAAAATCCCTATCTACATAATTGCCAAAGTTTTTCAACGCCAGACCTTCCTCATCAACCAAATATGCGACAACCCGGTAACTGCCTTCAGTCAGGTCTCTCTGGAATATGGGAGAATAAAACCCCACAGGATCTCCACCATTCAGAATATTGAATAGCTTAAACTCCCTGGTCTCGTTCAGGTCAAAAGGGAAATTCTTTACATTAAACTCGAAAGGGATCTTGCCTGCCTTGAAGGATTGGTTCCCCAGAGGGGTATATAACTCAAGAATAGCATCAGGGTAGGCCGCTTGGTCTTCATACTGAAAAAATTTCACTTGAGGAGAGACAGGCTCCACAGCCACCTCTGGGGGTGGAGCAGTTACCACTTCCTCATTAATGCGTTCTTTTTCTGAGGAACATGCCGACAAAAGCCAAATCAATGTGAGGAATGTCAGGTTTTTATTCATACAGCGTGTAAATTGAAATTAAAGATATCTAATTTTAAACATAAATTAGACCTTGAACTATTATACGTAATCATATGGAAATCCTATTTGATGAGATCCCAAGTTTAGATTTAGCCGACTTCACTTCCGGCAATCCTGAAAAAAAAGCGGCATTTGTACAGAAGTTAGGAGAAGCGTACCAGAATATTGGTTTTGTTGCCATTAAAAACCATGGTTTATCCCAAGACCTACAAGATAGGTTATACGGGTCAATAAAAGACTTTTTCAGACTACCGGATGAGATCAAGGCCAAATACGAGAAGCCTGAAATAGGATTTCAAAGAGGCTACACGGGTAAAGGTAAAGAACATGCCAAAGGCCGTAATACCGGTGATTTAAAGGAATTTTATCACGTAGGGCAAGAGCTCAGCAGAATCCCGGACACAGACCCCATCAAAGCGGAGTACCCACCAAACATCTGGCCTTCAGAGCTTCCTGAGTTCCAAAAGGATGCCAATGAAGCATATAGAACCCTTGAAAACGCCGGGAAAGCAATGCTCCAGGCGATCGCGCTCTCTCTGGACTTGGAGGAAAATTATTTTGAGGAAAAGGTTGCCCATGGAAATTCAATTTTAAGGCAAATCCATTATTTCCCTATAGAAAAACCTGATGAGGTGCCGGCAGATGCAGTGAGAGCTGCGGAGCATGGGGATATCAACCTGATCACGCTACTAATGGGAGCAAGTGCAGACGGACTTCAGGTGCTAAGAAGAGACGGCAAATGGATCCCTATAACGGCACTCCCTGATCAGTTGGTGGTCAATGTGGGTGACATGCTGGAGCGACTCACAAATAAAAAACTGAAATCCACCATTCATAGAGTAGTGAATCCGCCCCGGGACAAGATGAACACCAGCAGGTATTCCATTCCTTTCTTTATGCATCCTCGATCAGAAATGGACCTCACCTGTCTGGACAGTTGTGTGGACTCAGAACATCCCAAGCAATTTGAGGATGCCACTGCCGGTGAGTTTTTGGAAGAGCGTCTCCGAGAGCTGGGGCTAAGAAAATAAGGCATGTCGGTTAAGCAAGTCCGATACTACCTGTTTCTGAAAGATACCATTATGCTTTCTATAACCGCTTTTGGCGGCCCACAGGCATTTCTTGCAATGCTACTTGACCGTATGGTGAAAATGAAAGCCTATATCTTGGAAGAGGAGCTTTGGGAACTTAACGCACTCTGCAATATGCTCCCAGGCCCCTCCTCCACACAGCTGATCTGTGCTATTGCTTTCCGGGTGGGCGGTCCCAATCTGGCTTATTTAGCATTGCTTGCCTGGATTCTACCTGCCACATTGCTTATGATCCTAGCGGCAATGCTGATCAATTTCCTTCAGGAAAGCACACCCGGGGCACTGGATTTCGCCCGTTTTATCCAGCCCATGGCGATTGGGTTTATCATCTTTGCCGCTCAAAAAATAATCGGGAAAACAATAAAGACCACTGAAGCAATGGTGTTGGTGTTGATTTCTGCCTTTATATCCTTTTTCTACAATTCTCCCTATATCTTCCCTGTATTACTGGTGATAGGTGGGTTAATCACCTCCTTCAAATACAAGCAGCAACCCAAGCTCGAAAAAGACACCCCTCTTAAAATCGAATGGGCCAACTTCTATCTCTGGGGCGGAGTGCTTGTCCTGGCCGCGGCACTGGGCGCAATTACAAAATATCAACCCATCTTGCTTTTCGAGAACTTCTATAGAAACGGAAGCTTGATTTTCGGAGGCGGGCAGGTGTTGGTCCCCTATTTATATACTGAATTTGTGGATTTTAAGCATTTTCTGAGCTCAGAGGAATTTCTTACCGGATATGCCATTTCCCAAGGGATTCCAGGCCCTACGTTCACAATCTCCTCCTATGTAGGTGCCTTATCCATGAGGGAATTCGGAACAGTAGGCTTTATTATCGGGGGATTAATAGCCGCTGCGGGAATTTTCCTGCCGGGGATTTTTCTTATTTTCTTTGTGATCAGATTTTGGGACCAGCTGAAAAAATACAGACCAATAAGGGCTGCTCTGGAAGGAATCAATGCTGTTTCCTGTGGGATGTTGATTGCCGCTGCCTACTTGCTTTTTGAGCCCTTAGAGGCAAATAGCATAAATATTGTGTTTATTCTTGCAACGTATATGTTGCTGCAGTTTACTAAGGTGTCCTCCCCGGTAATCATTGCCGGAGGGGTGATACTCGGCATTATTTACAACAATTTTTTCCTTTAGGACAAGTAAAACATCGCTATTTTCTGCCAAAAGAAACAAGAAGAGGTGTACTCACGTTTTAAAATTTAAATTCATTCCCTATCTTTCTTCTATGCACGCATACGAATACATCAATAATCTGATCCCACCGCTCAAGCTTTCCGACAAAACCGGAATGGCATTGGCGTGGATGGAGGAAATCAGAACTGACGTACTCCCGGTGATAGACAAAGGCACGTTTCTAGGCTTGATCAAGGAGGATAAGATTTTTGAAAAAAACGATCCAGACACACTGATTGCGGACATCGAACCGGAAAACATTGATTGCTGGGTGTTCTCGGACAAGCATATCTACGATGTATTGAGAGTGAGTTCTGAACAACATTCCAATCTGGTAGCAGTACTGGACAGAGAGTCAAACTATCTTGGCATAGTCACGATGGAAGATTCTATAGCTGCCTTTGCGGACAGCCTTTCTATCAAATCCCAAGGCAGCGTGGTGATCCTATCCCTGGCTATGACAGATTATAGCCTTTCGGAGATTTCCAGAATTATAGAATCAGAAAACTCCAAGGTGCTCAGTTCCTTTATCACAACGGATCCCTTGGACGACACCAAGATCAAGCTCACCTTAAAACTGGACCAGACTGAGCTTCGCCATATCAAAGCTACTCTGGAACGGTTCGGGTATAAGGTCATTGATCATTATCAGGAAGAATCAGGAGTCAGCAGTGAAGAAGACAGAATCGGTAACCTTTTAAGATTTTTAGACATTTAGGGCATGAAAGTCGCACTTCATGGCTTAGCGCTGAAAGCAGAATTGCTCCCGGATGTTAAGTCACTTTTTGATGCGCTTAGTAGGCATCATTTTGAAATATTCGCCACAGAGCAATTTGACCGACAGCTGCGCAAGCTTGGGAGAAATGCCCTTAGCTATTGGGCACTGGAAAACAAAGAGGAAATGGCATCTATGGATTTTGTGATTTCCATAGGAGGGGACGGCACCTTGCTGGACGCAGTGTGCCTTGTGGGTGAACTAGAAATCCCGATTTTAGGCCTCAATACGGGAAGGCTGGGCTTTTTGGCCACAGTGGCAACAGAGAGAATTTCTGAAGCCATATCCGAACTCGCAACGGACAATTACCAAATAGAATCAAGAACACTTGTTTCCTTGGATAGCCATAAAAAATTATTCAATGGCTTGAACTTCGGGCTGAATGAATTCACTATCCATAAGCGTGATACCTCTTCGATGATCACGGTCCACACCTATATAGACGGAAAATACCTAAACAGCTATTGGGCGGATGGCTTGATTGTTTCCACACCTACGGGCTCCACTGGATATTCCTTAAGCTGTGGCGGCCCATTGATATCCCCAGAGGCGAAAAACTTCGTCATCACGCCCGTTAGCCCTCACAATCTGAATGTTCGTCCTATCATTGTTTCGGATGAAAGTGAGATCAGTTTTGAAATAGAAGGGCGGGCAGAGAAATTCTTAATATCTTTGGACTCTCGATCTACGTCGATTTCCTCCGAGATGAAACTGAGTGTGAAGAAGGAAAACTTTTCCGCAAAATTGGTAAAGTTGCCTCATTATCATTTCTTTGATACTTTAAGACAAAAGCTAAACTGGGGTTTTGACATGAGAAACTAAATTTGAGTACTGAAGACCTACCCGATTTGAGCTTAACAATTATTAACCCGCTAAATACTTTCATGCGTTTTTTAAACGTTAGGTACTTCATATCTTGCATCGTCTTGAAAAAGGTCAATTTTCAGATTACCAACTACTTACTCCTATTTCCGCTGCTTTTCTTAGGTATTACCGGAGAAATTCAGGCGCAGAAATACGAAATAGGCGGCGGCATAGGAGTCGCGGCTTATTCAGGTGATATAATCAGGAAGATTGATCCGGGTCAATTAGGACCTCAAGGCACGTTGTTTGGCAGGAGAAATTTTGACAATGTGTGGTCACTGCGGGTGGGCATTTCCGGTGGTGGCCTTAATGCGGCTGACAGCATCAAGCCCATAGACCAACTGGCAAAGGCCAGAGATGGCAGGTTTAGAGCTGGGGTACTGGAAGGTTCTGCTGTGATGGAGTTCAACTTTCTGGACTACCTCACGCAAAATTCCGAATTCCGGTTCTCACCATATGCTTTCTTTGGGGTAGGCTATACGCTAGTCTTTGCAAAGGGAAACACGCACCAATACAATGTCTCCACTAGGTATAATCTGGCGACGCTGGTTATTCCCTTTGGTGGAGGAGTGAAATTCCAACTTGACGATCGCTGGACTTTAGCCGCTGAACTCGGCTTTAGACCAACCTTTACAGATTACCTGGATAAAATAGACAGTAAAGAACCGGTCATTCCCAGATTCCAGGATCCAAACAATCCTGACCAACCCTACGGGATCAATTTCGGGAATGCATATGACAAGGATTGGTACTACTTCTTCGGGGTAACAATCAGCTATACTATCATGACTACCAAATGCTACGCATATTAATAAATCGGGCCCTAGGGCAAATATTTGGAAAAGAAATGGCATTTTTGTACCTCCAAAAAAGTAAGGGACCGGAGACGGCTGGAATGAAGGAAGTATCAGACAACATCAACATCCCAAAGCATATTGCCATCATCATGGACGGCAATGGACGCTGGGCCACAAAGAAAGGCGCTATGCGCATATTTGGGCATAAAAACGCCACAAAGGCAGTCCGGGAGGCTATAGAAGGAGCAGACAGCCTAGGTGTTAAATACCTGACCTTGTTCTCCTTTTCCACCGAGAACTGGTCTAGACCCAAAGCAGAAGTTGACGGACTAATGGAACTGCTCGTAAAGACTATGTCTGATGAGATCCCCATGTTGATGAACGGCAACTTCAGATTAGAAAGCATAGGGGATGTGGAAAGCCTCCCTCCATCAGCCTATAAGACGCTGATGAAGGTGAAGGAAATAACATCCAAAAACACCGGTCTCAAAGTGATCCTGGCACTTAGCTACAGCGGTCACTGGGAGCTCACTCACGCAGCTAAACACATTGCTCAAAAAGTCTCAGAAGGAAAATTGAATGTGGAGGACATTACAGAAAAAGTAATGGCCGAACACCTGCAAACCGCCAACTATCCTGATCCTGAATTGATGATCAGAACTAGTGGTGAATACAGGATAAGCAATTTTCTACTATGGCAACTGGCCTACACAGAGATGTATTTCACCCCTGTGCTATGGCCGGATTTTAGAAGAGAGCACCTCTTTGCTGCGGTTTCCGATTTCCAATCAAGGGAAAGGAGATTCGGCAAAACGGGTGAGCAAGTTAAATCTTAAGTAATTAATGAAAAAAAGTTTACTGATTCTGTTTTGTCTGGTATGGGCAAGTTCAGCAATGGCGCAAATACGTTTGGGTCAAAGTCGCTATGCCACAAGCAAGCCAATCGATATTTTGGAGATGAATTATGCCCAGCCTAAAACATATAGGATCGCAGAAATAAAAGCCGTAGGCCTCACCACCCTGGATGAAATCGCCATACTTTCCCTCTCCGGACTGAAAGTGGATGATCAGATCGAGGTGCCGGGAGATGCTATTTCCAATGCCCTCAAAAAGCTATGGGGACAGGGAATTATCGGAGACGTAAAGATCTTGGTGACAAAGATTGAAGGGGATGATATCTCCTTGTTACTCGACCTTACCGAACGGCCAAGGTTCTCCCGTGTGGAATTTACCGGAATGAACAAAACCCAGGAAAGTGAACTTCGCGACAAAGTCAACATCAGAGGGCGTGTGGTCAGAGACGATGTGTTGAATAATGCCAAGCGGACTATCGAGCGGTACTACCTGGACAAGGGATTTATGAACGCGGATGTCAAAATCAAGCAGGAAAGAGACACCACACTTCCGAACTCGGTCAAGTTGATTTTCGACGTAACCCAAAATTCAAAGGTGAGAATCAATGAGATCAAGTTCTATGGCAATGAAGAGCTGAATGACACCAAACTTAAAAAGAAGCTTAAAAAGACTAAGGAGCATGCCAGAGTAAGTGTGTTCAAGGACGGTTTTTCCAGACTGACGGATGCCAGTGCAGAAGACATCAAAAATACCATCCTATACACTGATTCTGCCTCGCATGAAGATGTGAAAGACTACATCAACAAAAACTTCAAGCTCAATTTCTTCAACGGCTCCAAGTACATTCCTAAAGAATATAGAAATGACAAGGATAATGTGATCAATTTCTACCAAAGTAGGGGGTTCCGAGATGCGAAAATCACTGCAGACTCTGTTTACGACTTTAGTGAGGACAAGATCAACATTGATATCGCCTTGGAGGAAGGACGTAAGTATTATTATAGAAATATCACCTTCAACGGAAATTTCATCCACCCGGACCAAGTCTTGCTTGCGAAGCTCGGTATTCAGCGAGGGGATGTTTATGATAAAGAAAAACTGGACAAAAGACTCAACTATGATCCTACCAGAGGGGATGATGTAAGTTCCCTTTACCAGAATGACGGGTACCTGTTCTTTGATATAGATCCGGTAGAAATAAATGTAGCAGGAGATTCCATAGACCTGGAAATGAGGATCGTGGAAGGGCCGCAAGTGACGGTGAACTCTGTCAACATCAAAGGAAATGAACGGACTTCCGACCACGTAGTCATGCGGGAAATCCGTATCCTGCCCGGTCAGAAATTCAACAGAGAGCTTCTGGTTCGTACTATCCGGGAACTTTCCACTTTGGGTTACTTTGACCCCGAAAAAATCGAACCTGATCTTCGACCAAACTTCGAAGCCGCTACAGTGGATATCACATTCAACCTGGAAGAGCGTCCTAATGACCAGATAGAACTTTCAGGAGGATGGGGCGGATTTTACGGATTCGTAGGTACAGTAGGACTTTCATTCAACAATTTCTCCATCCGCAATATTGGTGATTTTTCCAAGTGGGATCCCCTACCTGTAGGAGATGGGCAAAAGCTCTCACTTCGAGTACAGGCTAACGGACGTACTTTCCAAAACTATTCCGTATCCCTGACGGAACCTTGGTTTGGTGGGAAGAAACCAAATGCGTTAAGCTTCTCATTCAACCACTCTGTGCAACGGCAGGTTGATTTCTTTAACCAATCAAGTTTTGGGGATGAACTAGGCTATTTCAAAATCACCGGCTTGACACTGGGACTGGCCAAAAGAGTAACCTGGCCGGATGATAACTTCAGCATCAGAAACTCCCTGCAGTTTCAGATCTACGAGTTTGACCGTTTTGGAACCTCATTTGGGCTAAGTTATCCTACAGGAACTTCAAACAGTTTGGCATGGAATACCACAATTGCAAGATATAATATTGACAATCCCACCTATCCTAGATTCGGATCAAACATCATTCTATCCGGTACATTCACTCCTCCTTATACTTCCATAAACAAGAGCATCAATGATGAATCCCCTGATCAGGAAAAGTATAAATGGCTGGAATACCATAAGTGGATGTTTGATGCCTCCGTCTATACTCCTTTATTTGGCTCCACCAAGTTAGTAGGAAGTGCCAGAGCACATATGGGATTCTTGGGCTCCTACGGCAATAAGCTGGGCATCATCCCATTGGAAAGGTTCGTAATGGGTGGTGACGGGATGACCATGAACAATTTCGCATTAGGTCAAGAGATCATTGGCCTACGTGGGTACGAAAACCAGTCCATCACCCCAGGCAGAGACACCAGAGGCCAGGAAGGTGCAGATCCTTATGGAGGGGTGGTCTATAACAAATATGTAATGGAGGTGAGGTATCTGGTATCTCCCAATCCCTCCGCCACCATCTTTTTGCTCGCGTTTGCCGAGGCAGGTAATAACTGGGGGTCATACAAGGACTTCAATCCTTATGATCTGAAAAAATCCGCAGGAGCAGGAGCCAGGATATTTATGCCTGCATTTGGATTGCTCGGTATTGACTGGGGCTATGGTTTCGATCCTATCCCCGGAGGAAGAACTAGAAGTGGTTCACAGTTCCACTTTACCATAGGGCAACAATTACGATAAGTCTGGCTTTTACAGGCAGGAATAGTTAATTTATGCAAAAATTGCCATTCATGGAATGTGCCAAAATATAGCAAGTGTTAATTTTCAAAACGCATGAATAAATCATTGAAAATTGTATTTTTGCTGCTCTTTGTCCTCCAGTCAGTATCTTTAACGGCACAGAAGATAGGATATGTTGATTCGGAGTACATCTTAAACAAGCATCCGGACTATAAGGTTATCCAAGAAGAGCTGGAAAAGATAAGTTCGGAATGGAAGAAAGAGGCACAAAATTTGGATAAAGAGATCAAAGAACTTACCATACAGCTCAAAGCAGAAGAAGTTCTTCTCACAGAAGAAATGTACCAGCAAAGGCTGGAACAGATTAAATTAAAACAAAAGGAATCCCAAGAATTCAATAATAGGATTTTCGGCATAGACGGGCAGTATTTCCAAAAGCAGGCTGAACTGATGCAACCCCTACAGTCAAAAATCTACGATGCTATGGAGCGGGTAAGCAGACGGAACAATCTGGGAATGTTATTTGATAAGGCCGCCGCACCCTCAGCGATTATCTACACAGATCCCAGGCATGACTATTCGGAGTTTATATTGGAGGAATTGGGAATAGAAGACAACAAATAAACAGAAACACAGAAATGATCAAAGTAAAAGTTATCCTTTCCGCAGTAGCCTTGCTTTGCGTAGGATTCGCAGCTCAGGCTCAAGATGTAAAGATTGGTTATACCAACGTGGAATTTATCATGGATTTGATGCCGGAAATGGAGCAGATAGCTGCTGACATCAAGGATTATGAAACACAATTGCAGACTACCATGCAACTGAAAGGCGAAGATTTTCAGCGCCAGGTAAGAACGTTTGAGCAATCATCCCAGTCTATGACCGAAGATGCAAGAGCTGCTAAAGTAAAAGAATTGACTGAACTTCAGAATAGCTTACAGAAAATGGAAAATGATTCTCAAATCAGCTACCAAAGAAAGCTTGGCGAGCTTCTTTCTCCTGTACAGAATAAAGTAATCAATGCGATCAATGCTGTGGCAGCAGAAAACAACTACACACATATCTTTGCTGAGTCTGCAGGACAGGCTCCTATCCTTCTTTACACCAAAGAGGAAGATAAATTCACTGAATTGGTATTGGCGAAGCTAGGACTGGAAATGCCAGCTGCTCCGGCAGGGAATTAATTCAAAAAGAAATTAAAGGAAAACCGTTGGTTCAGGATTGAACCAGCGGTTTTTTTTGTTCCTTTCCTTACCGTTAAGTCCACAGAGGACGCAGATTTTTCCTAATCATTTCCGTCTGCGACGCTTGGAGAGGAGCATGTATTCTCCTTTCCTTTGTTATCCTGCTTCTCCTCCACTATCCTGCTTCTCCAGAAGCAGGATCCAATTTGGACTTTCATTTACAGTTGCCCCTTCCTAATTTTAGGACAGTTTATTTTAAATACCATGCCCAAGCGGAATCCAAAAGACGTAATGCTTAAAAGCCAAGAGCCCATCTTGGTGGATTTTTATGCGGAGTGGTGTGGCCCATGCCAGACTATGGACCCCATAATCGATGAAGTCCTGGCTGAGCTTGGAGAAAAAATCAAGCTCCTAAAGATCAACATCGATAAAAACCCTCAACTCGTACAACATTTTGCCGTACGCTCCATCCCCAATTACATTTTGTTTAAAAAAGGAAAAATCCTTTGGAGAAAAGGGGGCTTGATTACCAAAAGGGATTTGATACATGCGCTCAAAGGCTTTATTTGAAATTGGCAAATGTGGAGAAATACTCCATGTGGAATCCATACTTAGGGCTTGCTGAAAAAGTCTCAGCTATGCCAGGTTCAAGGCGGCCGAGTGAAGATGTATGCTTATACTTCGAATGAGGCCAACGTAGAAGATGGTATGGCTGAGGCTAGCTTGAAAATCTTGGTTTTATAATTTTCTGATGCATGGATAAAGGCCTTTTATCCTTAAAAAGCTTGCACTTGCTGAAAAACTATTCTCCCAAAAAAATGTGCTAATCATTCAAAATTATAGTTTTTGATATATTAAAAGCGTTTTTCAGCAGGCCCTACTTAGTTTCCCTATGTTCATTGATACTATAAGCACATAATAAAAAGAGGCTGTCTCAAAAGTAGCTAGTTTAAAAGGCTAGTCGATTTCTCGGCTAGCCTTTCCTGTTTTAACTCAAAACATGTATTTTGAGGTGTGCAAAAACAAGACTTAAATGTAGCCTTTAAGG
>NZ_JAJUWR010000025.1 GCF_021390545.1 Algoriphagus sp. AGSA1
GGAGAATCCCGATTCCTATAAAATTAAACGGTATTCAAAAAAATAGAGGCCGAAATCAGGAAACCGGCCTCTATTGAATAAAAAAGGCTGTCTTCAATTATCAAACATCAATATGAGACAGCCTCTTGTTTTATCTGGTTTCTAAAATTCCAGTCAAAAGAATTGCTTCATTTTTTCAAGTCCTGTATTAGCTACTTTTTGGGCATCTTGGCCCCAATAGGTTTCGTTGAAAAGCTCCAGAGATAAGATTTTGTTGCCTCCCATAGCTTTTAGCGTAGCAGCTATTTCCTGCATGGGGGCTATGCCATCCCCGGGATAAACCCGGTCACTATCCTTTTGTTCAAGTCTAGGTTTAGCCGTAAAATCATTCATATGGAAAACCTCGATAGCATTTCCGCTGATAAGCTTCAATCCTTCAAAACCTGATCCACCCCGGAACAAGTGATACACGTCTGGGAGAATCCTGGCATCAGGATCGTTGGCCGCCGCCGCAGTAGCCAATGCCTGTCCTAACTGATGAAAGGGTTCATAAGCCCCCCAAAACTCGAGTTGGGGCATAACCCCGGTTTTTCTTCCCAGGGCGATCAACCTTGCGTATTGCTCACCGGCAGCAAGCAGGTCAATTGGGTTTGTGGCTCCGATTGCCGGAGCAGCCACCCGTTTACAGCCGATCTCGGCAAGCATACCCATTTCCTTTTCCATCTGCTCAAATCCCGCCTTGCTTTTGGTGGTTTCCTGAGCCATCCATGGTGCAAAACCTATTGCGTTTACCGGGATTATTTTCGCATCGTTAAAAAGTTTTTTGAGAGAAGCCAAAGACTTCCCTGTTTGTAGATAAGCTTCAAGTTCTGAGATCCAGAGCTCTATTCCATCGTATCCAGCTTTGGCCGCTACCTCTATGATCTTTGGTAGATTCAGTTTTTGACCTCGTAAAGTACTGGTGTTTAAAGAAAATAGTAGCGTTGCGTCTTTCTTTTTCGTAGAGGAGGCAAATGCCGGTGTCAATGGAAGAGTGGCTGCTCCAAGAGCAATAGTTTTTAATAAATTTCTTCTATTCATTTTAGGTTAATTGAAATTTTGAGAACTTTAGTCCATTTAAATACTGTATTTACCGTTCAGACTATTCTTGACTAGAGAGAACATAAACTAATCTAGTATAGTACTTAACATATGCTAAAAATAACCTTTTTTGTACCTTTTCTTCTGTTTTTTGTCAGTGCTTCCCAGTCGTTTGGGCAGACAGAAACCTATTTGTCTTTATACAAAGATCAGTTGCCCTTTTTTCAAGAGCTCATCACTGGTGGACAGTTTAAGGAGCCTTCTTTAAGCCATGTGGGCGACCCATATTATCTGGATAGGAAATTTGGAGAAGGTAGTCTTTCAATCAATAGGATCACCTATACCGAAGTACCTCTTCTCTATGATCAATACGCAGACGTAGTAGTCACTTTTCATCCTGTTTATCGGCAGAAAATCCTGATCAAGCCTGAGAAAATCGAAGAATTTGATTTTGAAAATGGTGATTTGTTCAGGGCTTTTAGCGGTAATGACAGCTATGCCCACCACAAGAATGGGTTTTATCGTGTGGTGAAAGATGGGGAGCTAAAGGTGTTGAAGAAGCATTATAAATACTTGGAATCTGTGAAAGAGGTGGGGAAATATACCCATCGGTACGTTGAAAGCTCCGATTATTTTTACTGGTACAAAGGTGAGTTTATCTTGATACGCAAGAAAAAACAGGCAATTCAAAGCCTAGGGTTCAAAAAGCGGGATGTGAAAAAGCATTTTAGGGAAAAATCACTCTATTTTTCCATGGATAAGGAAAAGTATATAGTAGAATTGGCTTCCTTCAGGGAAAGCAAGGCTGACACTTTTAAAGGATTTGCGAAATGAAAAAACTTTTACTATTAGTGCTGTTTAGCTCTTTTTTTGGTGGTCTAAATGCCCAGACAACGAACTCCAAGGTGACGGGGATGTTCTTGGGATTGTCCTTTGAACGTTTTGTTCAAAGAATAGAATCGGAAACTGATTTTACTTTTTACTACAAAGCTGAGGATGTAGAAACCATACAAGTCAATCTACGGGCTGACAACTCGGATATAAAATTGATTTTGGATGAGATATTTGAGGGGGCTGGATTAAGTTACATCATAGATTCCTCTAATAGAATTTGGGTAAGTAGGGACAAAAAAATCCAGATTGAATTTCCGGCTGGTTATTTTCAGGTTCAGGAAAGACAGGATAAACTTGCCAATCCCGGTGATTCCTTAAGCGCTTTTGATAAAAATAAACTTTTTACCATAGGTAGGGCTTCAGACAATCCGCAATCCAAAACCGCAGTACTCAGTGGTGTGGTGACAAGTATAGAATCCGGGAAGCCTATGAATGGTGCGGTCGTCTTGGAAAAAATCAATTATAGTCAGGCGGTCACTGGTCAGGACGGAACCTATCATCTGACCCTGCCTAAGGGCAGACATACCCTATGGGTACAGAATATCGGAGGTTTTCAGGAACAGCGTCAGATTGACCTGAAAGGAGACGGAGTGCTGAACATGAGCATAGAAGAGACTATCCTTTCGCTGGATGAAGTGATAGTGAGTTCCGGAGCGCTTTCGAACGTGAAGAAATTGGACATGGGAGTACAATCCATCAGCATTGCTGAGGTGAAGAGGCTTCCTGCCGTGATGGGTGAAGTAGATGTGTTGAAGGGGATTTTGATTATGCCGGGTGTGAATACTGTGGGGGAAGCCACTTCCGGCTTTAATGTGCGTGGAGGTGCCGCAGACCAAAATCTGATTCTCTATGGCAATTCCACGATTTTTAATCCTACCCATGCATTTGGGTTTTTCTCAGCCTTCAATGCGGATATGGTAAGCGGGGCAGAACTTTATAAAGGATCTATTCCTGTAAATTATGGAGGCAGGCTTTCCTCGGTGTTACAGGTGGATCCTAATTTCGGGAAATCCGAAAAAATAGGAGGATCTGGAGGAATTGGAATATTGACCAGTAGATTGAGTTTGGATGGTCCTATCGGAGAGAAAACCAGATTTATGCTTGGTGGGCGAACCACCTACTCAAATTGGGCTCTGGACTTGCTTGACGAGGAAGCAGATCTAAATGACAGTAGAATTACTTTTTATGACATTAATGCGAATATTCAGCATATCATAAATGATAAGAATACGCTGGAGTTAACCGCTTATTTAAGCCAGGATGATTTTAGGTTTGACCCGGATACCACCTATTCTTATCAGAACATCAATGTGGCTCTAGGGTGGAAGCATTTTTTCAATGATAATCTGGAAGGGAGATTCACAGCAGGCAGTGACAATTATGAGTTTGGGATAATCGGGCAAGACAATCCTCTCAACTCATTTAATTTCAGTTTTGATGTGCAGCAGCTATTTCTTAAAGCCGATTTTGAATACAGGAAAAGCGAAAGACATATTATGACTTTTGGTGTTCATGGCATACAGTATAAATTGAACCCTGGACAAAATATGCCTTATGGGCCAGAATCGATTGTGATAGAAAAGAACCTGGAGGAAGAAAACGCACGGGAAATGTCGGTGTATTTTGGGGATGAATTTACAGTTTCTGAGCGATTGTCATTGAGCTATGGAGGTAGGTATATGTTATATCAATTACTGGGACCAAGCACGGTAAACCTTTACGTGGATGGTGCGCCCTTTACGGAGAGTAATGTGATCGGAGAGGAAACTTACGCCTCCAGCGAGACCGTAAAAACTTACCATGGCCCAGAATTCCGGGTTTCCGCACGTTATACCTTGGACAACAAATCCTCGGTCAAAGCAGGGTTCAACACCATGAGGCAGAATATCCATTTATTGTCTAATACCGCTGCAATTGCCCCCACTGATTCCTGGAAATTGAGCGATACATATATCAAACCTCAGACTGGCGGACAGGCTTCCGTAGGATACTATCGCAACCTTGCCAAAAATAAACTGGAGTTTTCTACGGAGGTTTATTATCGCTATATGGCAAATCTGCTTGATTACCGTTCAGGAGCCAATATTGTCCTCAACGACAATGTAGAGCAGGATGTCTTAAATTCAGATGGTAAAGCATATGGTGTGGAGTTTCTGCTCAGAAAAAGCACAGGTTTGCTGCAAGGGTCATTGGCCTATACCTATTCCCGCTCGCTGATCAGGACATCAGACGAACCCAGTGTGGAGAAAATAAATGAGGGGGACTATTATTCGAGCAATTTTGACCAGCCGCATCATGTGGTTCTAACTGCCAACTATGAGGTAAGTAAGCGGGTGAACACATCCTTGAATTTGAACTATAGTACAGGCAGGCCGATTACTTTGCCCATCTCAAAGTTTGATTATGCAGGTTCTGAGCGTGTTTATTTTTCTGAGAGAAATGCCTATCGAATCCCTGATTATTTCAGAATGGATTTTTCCGTTAACCTTGAAGGAAGCCACAAGGTCAAAAAGCTTGCCCATTCATCCTGGTCTCTTGGTGTATATAACATGCTTGGAAGAAGTAATCCCTATTCAGTGTATTATACTCCTGTAGAAGGTCAATTGAGGGGATATCAGCTATCGATATTCGCAAGGCCCATTCCATACCTTACCTATAATTTCCGCTTCTGATGAAGAGATTGATTCCAGTTATATTTTTCTGTTTGCTATGGATTAGTGCCTGTAGAGAGCCTTTTGATCCGGACTTAAAACCAACTGATCTCACAGTGCTAATCGTAGAAGGCTATTTGGATACGGAAGGATTGCCTAGTACCTTAAAATTGAGTTATTCCAGGAATATTAAGACAGAAGATGATTTCACACCTGACTATCCCGGGGCAATAGTTTCTCTTAGGTCGGAATCGGGTGTGGTCTATCCACTCACTGATTTGGGGTTTGGGGAATTTGAGTTTGCGCATGATATTCCTGAAGATGAATCATACAGGCTTTATATTTCCACCAATGATGGCAAAAGCTATACTTCGGATTTGCTAAAACCAATCCTTACCCCTGATATAATTGACGTTGGGTTTGAAAGGAATGAACAGGGAGCAGAGATCTACTTGACAACCAGAGGGGATGAGAATGCCGACGATTTTCTATGGACTTATGAAGAGACTTATGCGTTTCGACCTAAAATCTCCTCCTCTTTTAAATACGATCCTGAATTGAATGATGTAGTCACCCGAAACCAAGATGAACGTACGAACATGTGTTATAGGGGCTCTGTGAGTTCGGACCTGATATTGGAAACATCCTCACGTTTTGAGAACCAGTTTGTTTTTAGACAATCCATTGCCCATATTAAACAAGGCGATGAGCGGCTTTCTGTGCGATATAGTATTTTGATTTCTCAAAAGGCTTTGGATAGTAAAGCCTCGGAGTTTTGGGAAATCCTCAGAAGGAATACCGATGATATCGGCTCTATTTTCAGCCCATTGCCATCCAACATAAGTGGAAATATCAAGAATGATCAAGACCCTTCCGTACCGGTGGTGGGATATGTAAGCCTAGGCACAGTGAAACAGAAAAGGTTATTTGTCGATGTAAGAGATGTGGCACCCTGGATAGCAGATGTGCCGGATTACTATAATTGTTTTGTGGAGCCAGATACAGTCTTGGCCGCTGATTATGGACTTTCCTTTGGGGGAGGGAGCTTTGTGCCTGTAGTTCCTATTTACCCTGAAAACGGATTTGCTCCTATAGGATATCAAGGAGCGATCAGGAGATGTACGGATTGTACGCTGAGAGGTACTAATGTTAAACCTGATTTCTGGGAAGATTAATATGAGACTATTACACAAATTTCTAGCAGTTTTCATCGTGGGTTTCTTGGTATATCAGGATGTCTGCGGTCAATTGGTTGGAAATGAAAAAATAGGGTTTACAATTCCCAAAACGATTTATTTTGGCGGAGAGCGTATATGGATTTCCAGTCAAGCTATGCGCGATGATGGCCCCACGGAGTCCAAAATCATCTATGCCGAGCTTTTAAACCGGTACAATGAGTCCGTGGCGGTGGCAAAAATGCCCTTGGAAAATGGCCGGAGTCTTAACTTTCTTCAGTTGCCTGCAAATCTGCCCTCTGATCATTATTTGCTCAGGGTATTCACTAGGGTAAGCCCCTATCAGGATTTGGAAGAGGGGTTGGTTCAGCAATTTGTTACCGTATTCAATAGGACTGTGCCTCCGGCAGTGGTTCCAGAGCGAAAGTCTGCTACGGCTCCCGCAGCGAACAGCAATGCATTATTATCTCGGGAGGCGGTGAGGTCTGGGGAAAATCTTACTATTGACCTGCCCTCGGGAGAGGAAGTCGTGGAGGTTAGTGTTGCTACAGGTAATCCATTCCTCATGGTTCAGGGAATGATTTCCTCTTCAGCTGCCTATGAGTCCATAGATCAACATAAACTAGTCCCTGAACTTTTTGGACATATAGTCGAGGCAAAGGTGGAACGTGCATCGGTAGATACTTCTCAATTATATTATCTCTCTCTGCACGGGGACAAGTCGGCACTTTTTACCGACCGGCCGGATGCTGAGGGTTCTATGTATTTTGACGCAGGAGGGATGAAGCATTGGGAATTCCTTGTTGCCCAGGCTAATAGCAACAAGAGCTTGTTGGATTTTCAGATAGTTTCTCCTGCTCCGGTCACCCACTTCAAGAAAAGTTTTGTGTTCCCAGAGTTGGAAATTATGCCTGCTGACCAAGAACTGCTGGAGAGCCTGCTGAAGGGCGGGCAGGTGGAAGGATATTTTGTGAATGAATTTGATGCCAGTTTGTTTCCCGTTGTCACAGGTTTTACCGTAGATCGCACTTACCTGTTGGATGATTATACCCGTTTTGAAAGTGTATCCACGGTGATCAAGGAGTACGTGCCGGAGGTAAGACAAAGGACTGTCAAGAAAAGGAAGGAATTCCGTGTGTTGGATGAGGTATTGGACGCTGGATTTGACTCCAATCCTTTGATGTTGATTGATGCCTTACCTGTATTTGATTCTGATATGTTGGCGGCATTTGATCCAGCTGGTTTCGAGAAACTGGAAATACTTATGCGCACCTTTTTCTTAAATGAGGAGAAGTTCCCGGGTGTAATTGCTTTTAGTTCGTATAACAATGATTTTGGAGGGTTTCCAATCCCTTCGAATGCAATATACTTGGATTATCAAGGGATCCAACCTAGGATAGCATCAGCAGAATATTTGTTTGACGCCCCAAAGGCGGCTCAGAAAATAATGGACTGGAGGACAGTGCTCTATTGGTCTGAAACCAAAGCTGCTCCCGTTAAGGCTGGTCCGTTGGAAATTAAGGCTCCTGATCTAATCGGGAAATTTCATGTAAAAGTGAAAACAGTCACCCCTACAGGAGATATCAATGTATATTACCAGGTATTCGAGGTAAACTAAAAGTCTGATTTAGCCTTTTTTAGGTTTAAGTTCCTGTTGGACGAAATCATGGACTTTTGCTTCATAGCCACCTTTGTACTCAGGAATCATGGTCTTTTTTTCAGGAAAAGATTCCATGTGCAAGGTTTGGGTAGGGAAGGCAAACCGTACCCCTATCGAATTGGCCAATTTGACAATCTGGATTAAAATTTCATGCCTACAGGTGAGCTCTTCGCCCCAGGTAGGGACTTCAAAGAAAATATAGAACATAATATCCTGACTAAATGAAGACAGGTTGTTGAAATAAACATGGTAGGCATCTTTTCTTGTACGGGGATGTGCTAAGACGATCTCCCGTAATCCTTTTACAAATTCCTCAATCAGCGCAGGTGGCGTATCGTAGGTAATGGTAAGTGTAGTGTAGAACCTTCTGTATTGACGTAGCCCGTGATTGTCCAAGATAGCATCGGCGATTTTTCCGTTTGGAACGTACATTAGTGAGTTTCGAAATGTACGTACCCTGGTAGATCTGAACCCTACTTCTTCCACTGTCCCATCAATATCTCCTGAAGTAATCCAGTCACCCACCTGAAATGGCTTATCTATGAAAATCATAACGGATCCAAAGAAGTTTTTGATGGTATCCTGAGCTGCCAGAGCGATGGCTACACCGCCTATGGATAGCCCTGTGAGAAATGGGATAATGTCAAGATTGAGCCCGTCTCTAAGGATGAACATGGTGCCAACGATGATCACAAATGCTTTTAGTGTCTTGCGCATCAATGGTACCAATTGATCATCTAAGGTGGATTCGGTTTTGGTTGCCAATTTGGCGAAATAGGCAGCTACCACATCGGACAGCTTGTAGAAAATGACAGTGATCAGGAATGGCTTGAGTGTACGCAGCACCACTAGGATCCACGACCATATCTCTATAGGTAGCTGTAAGACCCGGATGAATAGGGAGAGTAAAACTACGATCAGGTAGATGCTGATCACTCTTGCCACGGGCAGGATATAATCTTCGCCTACTTTGCCATAGCCATACCTCTTAAAGAGATAAAGCATCAGTTTATCCACCACCAAAGTGAAAAGCCAATGCGAGAAAAAAATCAATAACAGAAGAATAAATAAACCCACCAATTGCCATAAATGAAGGCCTAAATATTCCTCATTACCGATTTTTGGTAGAATATTCAATAGCTTGGCAGTGCCGTAGGGGTATGTTTCGGAGTGGAGATCTTCTATCTGACTGACACTGAAGGCGGAAAATTTCCAATTATTCCCCTTTTTTTGAAGAAATACTCCGGGTAGCTTTTTTTTGTCGAAATAATAGATGTTTTCACTGGCTCCGGAGACACTGTCCTGGTAGTTTTGCTCATTGGGGATTTCATTAACCCGCACTACTATTCCCTTTCCTTCAAAGATCTGCTTTAGTTTTACCGCTAATTTCTGCCCATCCATTGACTGGACATCAGAGAGATCCAAAGCCTTGGACGCATTTTCAGGTTTATAATTCCCTTCTTCCAGGTTGTAAAAAAAGGTAAGCGTGGTATGATAGGGAGAGGTCAGGTTCAAGGAGTTGCCTACTTCATGCACCTGTTTTGAATCGGTTATTAATTGGGCGGAAACAGGAGGGCTCATCCAAAGCAGCAATGAGAATAGGAGGATGTACTTTTTCAGCATTTATATATATTCTGGGGGATTTTTTGCAAGGTAGCCATTCATCAGGCTAAGCCAAAGAAAACAAGGGAGAGGCTAATCTGCCAGTTGAAATTCAGTAAGTGTTTGGCCACTTCTGGTTCTTATCAGATATTGGCCTAAGGAGGATTGATAAGTGATTTGTATTGGTCCTGTACTTTCCAGTGGCATAGTAGTCTGGAGATTGCCATTCAGGTCATAGAGATAGCAAAATTCCTGATTAAGATCTGTGATAGCAAATAACTGCCTAGTGGATCCAAAATCAAAATATTGGTAGAGCAGGTTTTCAGCTGATACCCGGGTACTGAACAAAATTTGTTCATTTCGGTTCAGAACGGATATTTCATTGAACTGTCTTGATATAAAAACAAAATCATTTTGCTTCTGATCAGGTATGAGTAGGAATTCACTGTCCCGGTCATTTTTGATCAGCTGGTTTCTGTAGGTGATTTCACCATTGAAATTGGAGTGGATCACCTCACCGTTTTTTGTGATACCTACAAGTTGTGTAGATCTGGATTTTGGATCCCTCCAGGCTATCAGACCTGAATTAAATGATTCTCCCAGTTTTATTGAAGAACTTGTCTGGGATTCACCTCTCCTATTGAATAGCAGTAACCTGCCGTCGGCAGCTAAGGCTACCATAAAATCACCTTTGCCCGGAACACGGTAATGGGCCGGGGCACCGATTGTTTTAGCCCCAGTTTTTTTAGGGTTCCAGCCTTCGAGCTTTTGACCGGTTTTGTCCATGAGGTATAAATTTCCTTCTGCGGTGCTTATGAAGTAGCGATATTCTTTTGTGTTGCTGTAGTCCACCAAGTTTAGTTCGAGGATCTGTTCGCTGTTCACACCAAATGGATATCCAGGAAGAGAGTTTCCAAGCCTGTCGATCCCATATACTTGGTCAGCGGTTGCCACAATGATCTGAAGTTTTGCGTTCTTATAATAGTCTATCTGGAAAGTCTCGGAGACGATAGGGCCAGAGAGTGGTAAGGAATACACTTCTTGGCCGGCGGAGTTGATCAGATGGAGTACATTGTTTTCGTCCTGGATTACTATATCTTCAGTGTTGTCTTGATAATTGATGATTGACTTTGGCCCATAGACTATTTGTCGGTCAAAGCTGATCCTGTTACTTGGTTGTAAAAGAATGGCATCCTTGGTTTCGATCACGGGTTTTGCCCCTCCTTTATATGGCAACATCAAGGTGGCCTCAGGTTTTCCTTGAAGTTGGTTGATTCTAAATGAGAGCCATGTGAAAGACTGGAAAGCCTCAGCATATTTTTGTAAAAATGAGCTCCATGAGGGATTGACTTTTTTTGTCCAAGAACCCCAGATCTGATCTATGAGATACATCTGACTGAAGCCCGAGGTAGGGATGAGGTCTTTTTTAGCTTCAGGTGCCCGGGAGGATTTGCCCCATGTGCTTCCACTTCGGATATCCTCCAGCACCATCTTCATTCCTTGTTGTGTATTGGTGAAGATCAATGTCCCGTTTTCCGCAGTGATGAATGTTTGGCCAAAGCCTGGGAATTTTCCCTCGAATAGATGTGCGGGAAAATTCTCCTCTGAGATATAGAGGATTTCGTGGTCTAAGTAGTAATCCGAGCCTTCATCCCCGTCACTTGCTTGGAAGTCCTTTAGTTGTTGAATCGCCAAATCAACATCATTTGTCCTTGCCAAAAGGGCGAGATTGTCATCTACACCACCTGAAGACTCCAGGTTTAGCAAGTACAGTTCCCCTGTAAAACTGTCGAGGAATCCTTTTTCCAGGAGATGTTGCTGGATGTCACCACTGTAGGTGGCCCTTGCAGTGAAAGCCCTGTTTTCAATATTTTGGGTCTGATAGATACTTTCCAGGTTAATCTGGGTGATGGAAAGGGTGCGGTTGGAAATTATTTCTTCTATTTCAGCCAGATTAGCTTGGATGGAAGGTGTAAAGACCACATCCTCCTCATACAATAGAGGCCCCTTGAAAAGCAAGAGGTTTTCTTCCAAGACCAAATCCAATGCAGCTACACCAGGGATGATTTCTAAGGCTGCAATACTGTTGTTTTGTCTTTGTCCATTGACCCCTTTGAGCAAACTGGCCAAGCCTTTGCCAGAGAGCAAAAGCCTTCCCTGCGAATCTGAGTTGTAGGGAATGGACTTGACCAGGGAAAAAAAGTTTTGCTGATCTTCATTGGCAAAGAACCGTATCGCCTCCTCTACCAGAAAGGAGGAAGAAGAGACAACAGCAAGATCCCCAAGCAAGGAGATGCTCCATAATCTTTTGTTTTCCGAGTCATAATATTCCAATACATCCTTATCAGAATATTTCCTCGACTGAAAACGGGCCCCGGTAGGAAGACGTGTTTCGATTTCTTCCATGAAGCCCGTCGCCTTGGATGAGCTGAGATCAATTGTGAAAAGCAGCTCGAAAGTTTCTGATCCGGTAGAATGGAGACTTACTGTAACTTGATGGCCATCCAGTAATCTGGCTATTTCCCCTGTGCCTCCGTTTAAACTGTCCAACGTGATGAGTTGGTCGGAGAGTCGCTGGAAGGCAGGAAAGTTTTTCAAAATCTGCCAAACGGGGTCATTGACCAGGGTGTTCCATTGTGTCGCTCCTTGGTACGTTTCAAAGACAAAAACAGCATTTTGGCTGATGACCTCTAAATTATTGACCTTTCGGGAAGAAAAGTAGGACTTGTAAACCCAAAAACCACCTCCGATGAGGGATATGGAGATAAAAAGTATAAGTAGGCTTTTCCAGATCTTCACAGGCACAAGGATGATTCAGATGGCAAAATACAAAAATCAGACCTAAGAACTCCCGTTGATAGAAAGAGAGTCTCAGGTCTAAAGATAATTCTGCCAGGATTACTTACCCAGTTTATTCAAAACTTCCATTACTTCTTTCACATGACCTCTAGAGGTCTCTAGAAGTGCTTTTTCTTCAGTGTTAAGATCAAGCTCAAGTACTTTCTCCACACCGTTTTTGCCAAGGATGACAGGCACGCCGAGGTAGCAATCATCGATTCCGTATTCACCTTCCAGCTTGATACAAACAGGGAAAACCCTACGTTGGTTTTTCAAGATCGCTTCTACCATCTGGGCAGCTGCGGATCCCGGTGCATACCAGGCAGAAGTACCCATTAGTTTCACTAGCTCTCCTCCACCGAATTTGGTCCTTTCGATGATGGCATCCAGTTTTTCTTTAGCTACTAGCTCAGTGACCGGGATACCTGCTACAGTAGTATAGCGAGGAAGGGGAACCATCGTGTCACCATGGCCTCCCATTAGGATAGCCTGGATTTCTTTTGGAGACACATTCAGCTCTTCGGCAAGGAATGCTCTGTAGCGGGCTGTATCCAAAATACCCGCCATGCCGATCACTTTGTTTCTTGAAGTACCCGCTGTGATGTGTGCCTGATAGGTCATCACATCAAGTGGATTGGAGACCACAATGATAATCGCATCAGGAGAGTGCTTGATCACATTTTCAGTCACAGACTTCACGATACCTGCATTGGTTTCTATCAGGTCGTCACGGGTCATACCGGGCTTGCGCGGAAGACCTGAGGTGATCACCACCACGTCTGAATTTGCAGTCTTGCTATAATCGTTGGTGCTGCCTGTGGTACGGCTATCGTATTGGTTGATAGGTGCCTTTTGGAAAATGTCAAGCGCTTTGCCTTCAGCTACTCCCTCTTTAATGTCAACTAATACGATTTCTTCTGCGATCTCGCGATAAGCCAATACGTCAGCGCAAGTCGCGCCCACATTACCTGCTCCTACTACGGTTACTTTGCTCATTAGATTTATAGATTTAATATTGATTTTGTTGTGTTAAAAAGCGGCGCTAAGTTATTAAACAATGCCTAGGATTCGAAATAGAGAATGGAATACTTTGTAGGCAATTAAGGTTTTTTATAAAAGCCCATAGTGGTGGTTTACTAAGGGATTGCTGAAAAAAATCCAGTTATGCCAGTATCAAGGCGGCCGGGTGAAGATGTGTGTTTATACCCTCAAGGTTATAGCTTTTTATTTACTATAGGCGTTTTTCAACATGTGCTAATTATTTATTCGAACATTTGTCTTAGACTGAAGAAACCAAATGATTCTCTGTATGACCGAAATAAGCGTTGGTTGTTTTGGTTGTAATATTCAGCTAAAGAAGTCATCATTTTTGCCTTGATTTTCGGGTTGCTGTCAAATATCTCATGTATGGCAAAATGTGGGATCACGATCAATTCTGCCTCGTCAGAAACGATAAGGGCAGTGTAGGTTCTTTTGGCGTTTTCGAGCAAAGAGTTTTCACCGAAAGCCTCTCCTCTGTGGACTTCAAGGATGGTTTCAAAATCATCTTTGATATCTATGGTCAAGGTAATATGGCCACTTTTCACTAAATACAGTGCTTGGCTGGGGTCTTTGCTGAAAAAGACCACTTCGTCTTTTACATATTTGCGGTGATGCATGGCCGGAATGAACCGGGTCATTTCTTTGTCTTTGAGGTTCTCAAAAAACTTGATCTGACCAAGAAATCGGAACATCTGGCTTTCAGTTTCGGTGTAGGTTTTAGAAAACGGATTTCTCATGACTCATCGTTTTTTGAAATAAAGCAATTTCCTGGTGGCTGCTGTGGTTTTTGCCCAGTCGGCAATCCTGTAGCCTATTACCCAGGCTATCTCTCCGTCCGAAACTACTACTTTTACCTCATGTTTTTTAACCAAGGGCACTTTCAAATCTATCAAAAAGTCCGAAATTTTTTTGGTGTTTTGCATCCCTAGCGGTATAAAGCGATCGCCTTCTTTCCAAGAGCGAACCTCGAGAGGAAAGGTGAGCCTTTCCAAATCCATCATGGCATTTTGATGGGTTTTGTCCAGATTTTCATTTCCATCTAATTTGATGATATCGTACCTTCCCTCGGGCAATATACATTCAATATCGTTTTCCGATAAGGTGATGGGATCGAATATTTCCGGTATAGCCGCCAGAATAAGCTGGTTTCTGTCGAGGTTGAGCAAATGGGAGGAGCTTTGAAAAACTTTTCCAGATTCTCCAGAGTGACAACTTTCCAGGATGTCCTGTGCCTGATCGGAATTGAAACCGAATGGGCGAAGCCAAAAGTATAGCAAGCTAGACGCTCCGCTGGTCTTTACAATATCAGCTAAGGATAAAGTATATAAGCCGTCGTGCTCTTTGATTTTATCTTTCTTCCAGGTTTCGAAGAGCGCCGAGAACGCTTTTCCCGTGTCCTTCAGCCTAGCAAAGCTGCTAAGAAGATTGAGCCTGGCATCATCAGCTACAGAATACAGAGCAGGCAAGCTGACGTGGCGGAGTTTATTTCTTTTGTAGTCGGTTTTTTCGTTGGAGCTGTCTTCCCTCCAGGGGATATGATGCTCAAGCACATAGTCACGGATCATTTTGCGGCTAAAGGGGAGCAGGGGGCGGATCAGCCAGCCTCGTTGCTCAGCCATACCATATATGCCTTCTATACCCGTCCCTCTGAGTAGGTTCAGGAAAACAGTTTCGATCTGGTCATCCTCATGATGGGCTAAGATTATCCCCGCCAGATTTTGCTCTGATCTTATCTTTTCAAACCATGTGTAACGTATCTCCCGGGCTGCCATTTGCGTAGAGATATTTCGTTCCGACGCATAGGTGTGGGTTTCGGCATGATGGACGTGAAAGGTTTTATTTGAATCCCCTGCCCATTTTCTCAGAAACTCCTCGTCTTGTTCACTGTCTTCACCCCTTAGCCGGAAATTTACATGGGCGATTTCAAAGTTGATCCCTGCTGTAGTAAGGAGGCTGTCCAGGCACATGCTGTCTATGCCGCCACTGCTTGCCAGTAGGTAAGTTTTGCCAGGATCCAGTAGTGATTTGTTCCGGACATGCCGGATAAAAGTGTCAACCATTGATCAAAAATACCAATTTCTACTAATTTTGCCCACATTCCTACAGCTATGACTTCATCCTTATTTCGTATTTCTTTCTTTCTACTGGCTTTTTGGGTCATATCATTTTCATCCCAGGCACAGGAAAAGTCCTATCTGGAGATTACCAGAGCAGAAGAGTTGAGAAAAGTACAGAACTATGAACGGCTTATAGGGGATGTTGAGATGAAGCATCAGAAATCTTTGATTTATTGTGATTCAGCCCATTTTTTTCGACAAGAAAACAAAGCGCGCCTTTTTGGGAATGTGAGAATAGTGGATACGGAAGACCCTGTGCAGACCACTAGTAGATATGCTGAATACGATGGAAACACCAAGTTGGCTAAACTCAGGAATAACGTGGTTTTCACCAATCAAAAAACCACGCTCACTACCGAATACTTGGATTATGACCGTGCAGGTAATATCGCCTATTATTATAATAAGGGGAAAGTAGTTGACTCGGTCAATGTACTGACGAGTGAAAAAGGGAGGTATGAAGTTTCCATTGAAAAAATCACATTTCAGAATAATGTAGTGTTGGTCAATCCTGATTACACTATGAAAACAAATGATTTGATCTATCTGACCATTCCCAAAACCGCCGAGACGCAAGGATTGACTAACCTGATTTCAAAAGACGGAAATACGCTTGATGCCCAGGATGGGAGTTTTTATGATACCCAAGCAAAGAAATTCAGATTTTACGATGGAGTGGTAGAGACCGAAACGAGTAGGATAAAAGCAAAAGAACTCTACTACAGCGAACTGGATGCCTACTATGAAGGAAAAGAAAATGTCCGTGTCCTCAACAAGGAGAGGCAAGTGGAGGTGTTTGGGGACAAGGGTGAGTATTGGGATGAGCGAAAGTATAGTTTGGTTCATGGAAATGCCCTGGTCAGGAGATATTTTGAAAGTGACACACTATACATGGCCTCTGATTCATTGATCTCGCAGGATGGAGAAGCGGATTCCTTAAAATATCTTTTGGCATTCAGAAAGGTGCGATTGGTGAAATCTGCTATGTCAGGCGTGGCGGATTCCTTGGTGTATAATTATTCTGATTCATCTATCCAACTGTTCAAGGATCCGGTTATGTGGAATCAAAAGAGCCAAATCACCGCTGACAGCATGGTGTTTTATATTGCGAATGAAGAGCTGGACCGCGTGTTTATGAAAGACAAGGTGTTTGTGATCACCCAAGACACCATCAAAAACTTCAACCAAATGAAGGGGAGGACTATGGTAGGTTATTTCGAGGAGGGGCAGATGGACAGGATTGATATTGACGGTAACGGAGAGTCATTGTATTTTGCCTTACAGGCAGATACGGTTTCTCAGGGGATCAATAAAACACTCAGTGCCAGTATCAAACTCAGATTCAAAGAAGGGGTGATCCAGCGTGTGACTTACGGGGTGAAACCTGATGGGAAATTTACCCCGTTTCAACTTGTAGATGAACAGAATTCCAGGTTGGAAGGGTTTAATTGGAGGTTTGAAGAACGCCCGACCATAGAGGATATCCATGCTTGGAGAGCAATAGAAGAAATCGATCCTGACGCAGAGAATTTGTTCAATTTGCCAGAGGTGGAACTGGTTATGCCTACGGAAGACGAAATCTTGAAATCCCTACAAAAGCGTGGCTGGAGCCCAGAAAAAGAGATTCCATGAGTTTTTTGACCTCTTGGTGGATAAGGCAACGCAATTAAGAGCGAAAAATTTTGTAAAGGTTAACAGTTTTTAACCGCTTTTTTCTGATAATACATAGCCATCGACGTAGTTTTGTGCGTATATTGAATAGAATTACAATACAAAAGGCGTATCGATTAAAACTCTACATGAAACGATTACTCATTTTTTTTACATGGCTATGGCTATTGGCACCTCTAGTGGTACGGGCACAGCAGGTTCGTGTGTTGAGTGACGGGGTAGAGTTCCGTGGTGATTTGGGTTCTGTGCAGCGTAAGACTGTTTTCATTCAGAATGAAACCTCCCAGACGAAGACTTACCTGCTCAAAAGCCTTAGGGGAAACATAGGTTCCTCCCAGAAGGTGAAAATCTGCATTGGCGAACAATGTTTCGATCCTAAAAAAGAACTCGCCAAAATTAAACTGACCTTGGCTCCCGGTGAACTGTTGACGGATTTATATCTGAACTTTGAAATGGGGATAGCAGCGACCAGGGGTTCTTTCGACTTGTCTTTTGTGAATGAAAACAATCTGAGGGATGTGTTCGTCGTTGAAGCTAGGTACGAGGTGGAAGACCCATCCATAAAAGTGGATAAGTTTGACTACGATGACATTGTACTTAGTGATGTCTATCCCAACCCCAGTGTACGTACCGCACAATTTGACTATACAATCAAAAACCAGTCAGTGAAGGCTAGAATTTCTATTAATAGTTTTATCGGCAACCCAGTGGCGAATTATGAACTCGACCCAGGAAGAAATACATTGCCGATAAATGTGTCAGATTTGAATCCTGGTATATATTTCTACACACTTTTCTTGGACAATAAGAATATTGTGACCAAGAAGCTCGTTGTCAAGAAGTAAGACTTGACTTCGCAACAACCATCCATTTGAATTCGAATATTTATCCCGTATATTTGTGGTCTTGAAAATGAAAATGCGCATACAATCCATTTTATTACTGGTTATTATCCTATCGACAGGGGCATGTGGCCCATTCAGCAAGCTTGAGAAGAGCACGAACTGGGAGGAGCTATATGCGGGGGCCAACAAATATTATCAGGAAGGGGAATACAATAAGGCAATTATCCTATTTGATAAGGTGCTTCCTGTGATCCGCGGCAGCGAAAAAGCTGAATTGGCAGATTACAATTATGCCAATTGTCATTTTAAGACCAAGAGATATATAGAAGCTGCGGGTTATTTCAGCAATTTCTATAGAACCTACAACAGGAGTCCTTTGGCAGAAGAAGCGTTGTTTATGAACGCCTACTCTTTGTACCTGGATGCACCTGACGCCAATCTAGACCAACAGAGTTCCCAAGAAGCGGTAGCCGCCATTCAGCAGTTTGTCACCAAATTTCCCTCTTCAGCCAGTTATGAGCGGGCGATGGAGATGTTAGTTGATCTACAGGGTAGGTTTGAGCAAAAAGCCTACATGGAATCTTCCATGTACTACAGGTTGAAAGACGGGCTATATCCAGGAGACTTTTACCGTGCCTGCATCATCAACTTCCAGAACTTCGCTAAGGATTATCCGGAAAGTAAACATAATGAAGAACTTGCCTATAAGTTGGTAGAAGTAAGTACAGGATATGCAGAGAACAGTACCTTCTTCAAGAAGGAAGAACGATTAAAAGATGCTATAGGATTTGCATCCGCCTTTTACCGTAAATACCCAAATAGTGCCTATACCGGTAAGGTCAATACTTATGAAGCTAAAGCTAAAAAGGAGTTGGAGTCCCATGCCAAACTTCAAAAAGAATACACAGAACGCTTAGCAGAACAAAAAGCGAATGCAGAGGAAAATAAGCCTTTGGAAAAAGTAGAAATCAATTAGAACAATAATCAATACATATATGGCAGTTAATCCATCCATCATCACAAGAGATCTTGATAAAATCGCTGACAAGACAGGTAATATCTATGAGTCTCTTCATGTAGTAGGGCAGAGAGCAAAGCAGATCTCCAACACCTTGAAAGAAGAGTTGAACACTAAGCTTTCAGAGTTTGCATCTACAGTTGATAATTTGGAAGAGGTTTTTGAAAACAAGGAGCAAATTGAAATTTCCAAGTTTTATGAAAGAATGCCAAAGCCGAGCACCATGGCAATGGAGGAATTTCTGGAGGGTAAAGTATATAGCAGACTTCCGGACGAAGCTGTAGGGGAATAATTCTATGAGCCTAAAGGGTAAGAAAATCATTTTGGGAGTGACTGGAAGCATAGCTGCTTACAAGTCAGCCTTACTTACCCGGATATTAGTAAAAGCAGGGGCAGAAGTGCAAATCATCATGAGCGCTTCTGCTTTTGATTTTATTACCCCGCTTACGCTGGCCACCCTTTCCAAAAGACCTGTGCTAAGCCAGTTTCAAAAGGACGACACAGGTGTGTGGAACAATCACGTGGAGCTCGGCTTGTGGGCTGATTTGTTTTTAGTGGCGCCTATCAGTGCCAATACGCTGGCAAAGTTTGCAAATGGACTTTGCGATAATTTACTCACAGCTACTTACCTGTCTGCTAGATGTCCGGTGATGATAGCTCCTGCTATGGATCTGGATATGTACCAGCACCCTTCGGTATTAGCCAATATACACAAGCTAGAATCCTTCGGTAACATCCTTTTGGATGCGGAATCCGGTGAACTTGCCAGTGGACTTTCAGGTCAGGGACGTATGATGGAACCGGAGAATATTTTAGCTAGAATTCAGGAATTTTTCTCGGGCAAGAGTGATTTTCAGGGCAAAAAAGTCTTGATTACCATGGGGCCAACCCAAGAAGCCTTGGATCCTGTAAGGTATATCAGCAACCATTCCAGTGGTAAAATGGGACTGGCTTTGGCTCATGCTTTTAAAGGTCGGGGCGCAGAGGTGTACATTGTCTCCGGACCTATATCCCTTACGGTAAACAGGTGTGATTTTCACTGGCAAGATGTGAAGTCAGCCAAGGAAATGTATGAAAAATCACTTTCTATCCATCGGGAAATGGATATATGTGTTTTTGCCGCAGCCGTAGCAGACTATGGGCCAGCGGAGGTTGCTCCCGAGAAAATCAAAAAAAATGAAACTTCATTAGTGATCAACTTGGTGAAGAATGTGGATATTGCCGCTAGTCTGGGAGAGAAAAAAAGAGCAGATCAAATTCACGTGGGATTTGCCTTGGAAACAGAGAATGAGGTGGATAACGCTAAGAAAAAACTTGCCAAAAAGAATTTTGATATAATTGTCCTGAATTCCATGAAGGAGTCTGGGGCAGGGTTTCAGCTAGATACCAACAAAGTGCGGGTTTTCCATGCTTCAGGATTAATGGTCGAGTCAAAGGTCGCTCCCAAAAATCAAATTGCCAATCTTATTTTAGACCAAATCAAAAATATTCCCGTGTGGGTTTGAGCGTAGATATTTCCTTATTTTTAGGATTATGAAAAAAGGGATCTTTCTACTTATTCTTATCTGCCAATCGCTCTATGGATTTCCTCAAGAGTTGAACTTTACAGTGATCATCAATAGTGATCGTGCGAGAATTCAGAATACTGACATTTTTGCCCAGATGAAATCGGCGTTCGAGCAGTTTCTGAATGGTCGGTCCTGGACTACCGATGAATTTCGCCCAGAGGAGAGAATTAAGGGAAATTTGCTGATCACTATAAATGATGTGCCTCAAGTGGGTACGTTCAATGCTACGGTACAGATTCAAACCGTAAGGCCAGTATATGGTACTAATTATGAAAGTCTGATCTTCAACTTTGCGGACAGAAACTGGAACTTTGATTACATAGAGTCCCAGCCATTGGAGTTTAACCGGTTTACCTATTTGAACAATATTAGTTCTTTGCTGGCATTTTATGCCCAGATAGCTCTAGGTCTGGATTATGACTCATTCGCAAACCGGGGTGGAGAAGAATTCTTTGCCGCGGCAAACGATATTGTAAACAATGCCCAGCAATCTGGACGTGCAGGCTGGGGACAAAACAATTCTGATCGAAGAAACAGGTATGCCTTGAACAATGATATCTATATATCCTCTGTGTTTTCAGTGATTCGGGATGCTTATTATTTATATCACCGTCAAGGGCTGGATATTCTTCAGGTGAATCCGGATGAGGCGTATGCTAACATGCTGGAAGCTGTTAGGATTTTGGCGGAGGCCAATAAAACCCAACCTAATGGGATATTAGTCATTTCATTTATGGATGCGAAAAGTGATGAAATCACCGCCATAATGAAAAATGCCCCCATAGAGATCCGGACGGAAATTGTCGAATTGCTCCTGGAAGTGGATCCCAATAATGCGAGAAAGTACAATGAGCTGCTGAAAAGCTAAGCTCGATTTTTTAGTTTTGCCAAAACGAACTTGTTGATCCATGCTCAAATCATTAAGTATTTCTAACTATGCCCTGATAGACCAGCTACACATGCAGCCTAGCCCAGCGCTTAGTATGATTACCGGCGAAACCGGAGCCGGAAAATCTATTATGCTAGGGGCAGTGGGTTTACTTCTGGGAAACAGATCCGACACGAAGGTTTTGCTACATACTGATAGAAAATGCGTGATCGAAGGCGTTTTTGATATCGGTACTTACGGTCTCAGAGAGTTTTTTGACCAGGAAGAACTGGATTATGAACCTACCTGTATTATTCGGAGAGAAATCAGCACTGCGGGAAAATCCAGGTCATTCGTAAATGACACTCCTGTGCTTTTGGACGCCTTGAAGACTCTGGGGAGTTTTCTTATGGATGTACATTCCCAGCATGATACACTTCAGCTCGCAGAGGGAAGTTTTCAATTAAAATTGATCGATGCTTTTGCCCAGACTCAGGAAGAACTTATACAGTATAAGGCTGATTTCAAGACTTTTCAAAATGCCCAGAAGGACTTCAATTCGTTAAGTAAAAAAGCTCTAGAGCTCCAAAAGGAAGCAGATTTCAACCAGTTTCAATTGGAAGAATTGAGCGTGTTGGGATTGAGAGAAGGGGAGCAGGCTGAACTGGAATCCACCCAGGAAATTTTGCAAAATGCTGAGGAGATAAAGATGAAGATCAATGAGATGCTGAATCTTTTTCAGAACGAGCAGTTTGGGATCAGTCAGGGAATGTCACAAGTTCAGCAGGGTATGCAGTCCCTCGAGCGATTCGCTCACGTGTATTCTTCCTTAAAGGAGCGTTTTCAAGTGGTAAACATAGAACTGAAAGATATAGAGGAGACACTTGCTGATGAGGAGGGTAAAGTGGAAGTGGATTTTGGGAGACTGGAAGAGATCAGGGATAGGTTGAGTAAAATATACCAGCTTCAAAAGAAGCATGGGGCGTCCTCGGTGGAGGAATTGATGGTTCTGGAAAAGGAATTGGCAGACAAGGTATTCCAAGTTCAAAACCTCGATGAAATTCTAGCAAAAGCAAAAAATGACTTAGAAAATAGTAGATCCAAAGCATATGATTCAGCAAAAGCTCTTAGAAGCAAAAGATTGGCTAGTTTTACTGACTTTCAGAAGTCGTTGGAGGGGCTATTGGCAGGGTTGGGTATAGAGAATTCTAAGGTTGTACTGGAGCATAATTCTGTCGAATTATCAATAAACGGAATAGACGAAATAGAATTGATGTTTTCTGCAAACAAAGGTTCGTCTCCGCAGCCTTTAAAACGGGTTGCTTCAGGAGGGGAATTCTCTAGGTTACTATTTGCCATCAAATATTTAATGGCTGATAAAATGGCAATGCCTACCTTGATTTTTGATGAGATTGATACCGGAGTTTCCGGAGAGGTGGCTTTGAAGATGGTCGCCATGATGAAGGATATTTCAAAGAAGCATCAGGTGATATGTATCACACATTTGCCACAGGTGGCAGGTCAGGGAGATCTACACTATTATGTTTACAAGGATAATTCCTCCGAGAAAACTGTGAGTAAAATCAGATTGCTAGATCAGGAGGAGCGGGTGCTCGAACTGGCTAAAATGATCTCAGGAGCAACTCCTTCGGCTTCTGCCATAGAAAGTGCGAGGGAGTTGCTAAGGCTCTAATATTGCAATACAGTAATTTAGGGGGGTGAATGATTATTTTTTTTCTATTTTTGAACAATAATTTTTGAAAATAACCCCCTAGCTATATGCCAGAAAATTTGCTTAAAGGAAAACTGGGAATCATTACCGGTGCATTAGATGAGAATTCAATTGCTTGGAAAACAGCGCTTAAGGCGAAAGAACAAGGAGCGAGGTTTGTATTGACCAATGCGCCTATTGCGATGAGGATGGGTGCTATCAATGAGCTTGCAAAAGCATGTGATACCATTGTGATTCCTGCGGATGCCACCAATACAGAAGATATAGAAAAACTTTATACAGAAGCTAAAGAGTATTTGGGAGGGAACTTTGATTTTCTTCTACACTCTATCGGCATGTCTCCGAACATCAGAAAAGGTAGATCGTATGGGGATCTAAACTATGATTGGGCCATGAAATCCTATGATGTCTCTGCCATCTCTTTCCACAAAATGATGCAAGTGGCCGAGAAGCAGGATGTCATGAATGAGTGGGGGTCGATTGTAGGACTTTCTTATATTGCTGCGCAAAAAGTGTTTCCTTTTTATACGGATATGGCCGATGCCAAAGCGCTGCTTGAGAGCATAGCGCGCGGCTATGGATATAGATTTGGCAAACTCAAAAAAGTAAGGGTAAATACAATTTCCCAATCACCTACCAAAACCACCGCGGGGACAGGAATCGGAGGGTTTGATTCATTTTACAATTTTGCCGAGGCTCTTTCCCCACTGGGCAATGCTTCTGCGGAAGCTTGTGCTGAGTATATTGTGACTATGTTTTCAGACTATACCAGACTAGTCACCATGCAGAATTTATTCCATGATGGAGGTTATTCTTTCACTGGGATTTCAGAAGATATCATGGAGAAGTTCAAGGATCTATAATTGCCATGATTTGAAAATATAGCCCTGGGAGAAAACCAGGGTTTTTTTTGCATATAACTCCTCTGTCTAAATTAGGGCGTCTTGAAAAACGCCAATAATAGACCAAAAGCTGTCATTTTGGATGATTAGTCTATTTTTCATGCGAGTGGTTTTTCAGCAAGTGCAAGCTTATTTGCCACAACAGGTCTTAATCCATACGTCAGAAAATTCCGAAACCGGGATTTTCAGGCTAGCCTCAATCTTACTGTCTTCTACGCTGGCCTTATTTGAGATATACACAGACATCTTCACCTGTCGGTCTTGGGGTCTGGAATGCCTGGGACTTTTTCAACGAGCTCCGAATAGTTACTTTTTGGGCCTTGATGATTTATTGTCTGAGGATAATTGAAATAATCAGGTGCAGGTTCCAAAGCAGGTATGGTTTATGAGGTATTTCCCCATAGGACATATACAGAAATGTTAGGTCTAAAGTGAATCTGTACCAGGATTTTCATTTCTTATTAACCTTATCTAAATAAATTGGATTTAAACTGGAGCATATTCTCCCTCACTTTATAGGCGAACTGCTCATTAGCATGTAAACTATGCCCCGAATCACTGTAAATGGAGTTGATATTTTCTACATAGATCAAGGAAAGGGTGAGGAAACTATTGTCTTTTCCCATGGCCTGCTATGGAGTCATAAAATGTTTGGGGATCAGATCGAATTTCTTCAATCCCGTTTTCGGGTAATTGCCTATGACCACAGAGGGCAGGGGCAAAGCGAAGTGGCAGACCCTTTTGACATGGACACGCTGACAGACGATGCAATGGAATTAATCAGTCAATTGTGTGATGGCCCTGTTCATTTTGCAGGTCTTTCTATGGGTGGGTTTATTGGGATGAGATTGGCTTCTAGATTTCCTGAGAAGATTAAAAGTCTTGTGTTGTTAGAGACTTCGGCAAACGCTGAGCCCGTAGAAAACCTCCCAAAATATAAAACACTCAATGGTATAGTAAGGTGGTTCGGTATAGTGCCGCCAGTGGTAGGGAAAGTAATGAAAATCATGTTTGCCGAAAGTTGGCTTAACGATCCTCTCAACGCTGAGAAAATAGAATTTTGGAAAGCGGAATTAAAAGCAAACAAAAAAAGCATATCCAAGGCAGTGGAGGGGGTCATTTATAGGAAGGGTATAGAAAATGAAATAGGGAGGATAACTTGTCCTACCATGATTGTAGTAGGAGATGAGGATATTGCCACAACTCCGGTTAAGGCGAAATTCATCCAAATGGGTATCCCCAGATCAAAATTACATCTGATTCCTGGAGCCGGACATAGTAGCTGCATAGAAAAGCCCAAGGAAATAAACCGTCTTTTAGGAGATTGGTTGATTGAGAAGAGTTGATTTTTTAGAGGAGGATTTTTAAAGAAAACCTCTTTTTAAAAGTATTTTCTCAAAAATGAAACTTTTTGATACATTTACATGTATATACATTAAATACGAAAGCAGAGATATGGGAAGCCTAGAAGAAGCTATCAAACAAAAAGAGTTTAAAGATCCTTATAATAAGCTGGTCGTAAATCTTCTTTACACCCACAGCTATCTGGTTTCAGCCCAGAATAGTTTGTTAAAGCCTTTTGATCTTTCTCCAGAGCAGTATAATGTGCTCAGGATATTGAGGGGGCAAAATGGCATACCCACTACCGTTTCTTCTATCCAGGATCGGATGCTGAATAAAATGTCCAATGCGAGTAGGTTGGTCGATAAGTTAAAAGCCAAACTGCTAGTGGAAAGGAGAGAATGTTCCAGCGATCGCCGTCAAGTCGATATATTAATCACAGACAAGGGTCTTGATCTATTGGAAGATTTGCAGGTAAGGATAGAAATGGCGAACAAGCAATTACTCAACCTCAATGAGCAGGAAGTGGATAGAATGAACGAGTTGCTAGATAAACTAAGGGGATAAAAAAATTTAAACAAATAAATGTCTATACATTAAATAGTGATACAATTCAATTTCAACCAATAAAAACAACAATTATGAGTACTACAAAATGGATTATCGACCCTACGCATTCTGAAGTATCATTCAAAGTAAAACACTTGGTGATTTCTACGGTAACTGGTTATTTCAGGAAATTTGAAGGCAGTGCTGAAAGTGATTCCGATGATTTTGACGGAGCCAGTGTTTCATTTACTGCTGATATTGACAGCATAGATACCAACCAATCTGATAGGGATACCCACTTGAAGTCTGCGGATTTCTTCGATGCAGCGAACCATCCTAAATTGTCTTTTGATGGGAAAATCGTCAATGAGGGAGGAGATTATAAATTAATCGGTGACTTGACCTTGAGAGATACCACCAAAAAAACCGAACTGAGCGTCGATTTTGGCGGTGTGGCAGCAGACCCTTATGGGCAGACTAAAGCTGGTTTTGAAATCGAAGGTAAGATCAACAGAAAAGATTTCGGTCTTTCTTGGTCTGCTGTGACAGAGGCAGGTAGCGTAGTGGTGAGCGATCAGGTACGCTTGATCTTGAGCGTACAACTTGTAAAACAAGCTTAAATCCCACGACCATTGAGGTCTGAAAGGCCTCAATGGTTTATCTGATCAGATTAGTTTATAGATTTAGATCTCATATAGAATACATTCTATTCCACCCTTTTCCACACCGATTATGAAACCATTGATCACAGGAATCCACCATATCACTGCGATAGCAGGCAATCCTCAGGCAAATATCGATTTCTACACAGGAATCCTAGGCTTGAGACTGGTGAAGAAGACCATAAACTTTGATGCTCCTGGTGTTTATCATTTCTATTTTGGAGATGAACTGGGCAGACCAGGGACGGTGTTTACCACGTTCCCTTTTACAGGGGCGCGAAAGGGGACTAAAGGAGCTGGAGAAGTTACCTACACAGCATTTTCAGTGGCTAAGGACTCATTGGATTACTGGATAGAGCGATTGAAAAAATATGGAATAGCCGTTTCAGATATCCTGACCCGATTTGGTGATCGACTGATCCGTTTTGAAGATCATGACAGCATGGGAATAGAACTCATTGCAAATGATCAGGATGATAGAATCGGTTGGTCGTATGGTCAAGTCCCCATTGAGCATTCCATCAAAGGATTCTATGGGGCGACGTTAAATCTAAGAGAAAAAGATTTGACTGAAAAACTACTGACCCAGCACATGGATTATCATTTCATAGGAAAGGAAAAAGGAAGGTTTAGATATGGGACAGCAGGAAAGCCAGGTGATATCGTAGATATTGTTATTGACGAAGCGGGTAGTCGAGGCATGCAAAGCGCCGGGACAGTCCATCACATCGCCTTCCGTACAGAAAATGCGGCTTCCCAGCTTGAAGTCCAAGAGATATTAATGAGAAATGGCTATCAGGTGACTGAGGTAAAAGACCGGAATTACTTTACCTCTATCTATTTCCGCGAACCAGGGGGAGTGTTGTTTGAGGTGGCAACTGATGAGCCGGGGTTTGCAATTGACGAGGATGAAGCTCATTTGGGAGAGTTGATCAAATTACCGGAATGGGCTGAACCTAACCGTGAAAAGCTGGTGGAGAGTTTGATACCTGTGAAACTAAATATAGAGTCTTATGCTTAAGCTAAAAACAGCTGGTCTTCCTTTGTCCAAAGCAAAAAAAGCAGCAATACTCATTCATGGAAGAGGGGCAAGTGCGGCTAGTATCCTTTCCCTTGCACAACATCTCAACTTGGATGACTATGCCTTATTGGCACCAGAAGCAGCCGGAGGTACTTGGTATCCGTATAGTTTTATGGCATCTGACGAAGCCAACCAATCCGCATTGACCTCATCCTTAGCGGCTATAAAGGCGACTTGGGATCAGATTTCCGAAGCGGGAATTTCTTCAGAGAATGTATTGCTCGTCGGCTTTTCCCAAGGAGCTTGTTTGAGCCTTGAGTTTGCCGCGCAAAATGCCCGTAAACTAAGAGGGGTGATTGCTTTTACCGGTGGATTGATCGGTGAAGAGATTCAACAAAGTAAATATTCCGGGGATTTTGCCGGTAGCCCAATCTTCATAGGAAGCAGTGAAAAAGATATGCATGTACCACTATCCAGAATAAAAGATTCAGAAACCCTACTGAGCAGGATGGGTGCAAAAGTGAAATTGTTGATTTTCAAGGATTCCAATCACACTATCCGCAAGGAAGAAATTGACTGGGTGAATGGGAATATAGTATAAATAGGTTTTCTTAATTCAAAAAATCCTCTGGTATTTGCCAGAGGATTTTTTTGTTTGATTTTATCCTCTGGTTGGGTGAAGCCGAAGTTTTTTATACAGTAATTAGGGTTTTTATTAAAATGAATAGCTCACCTGAGAGCCGAGTTCAGGATCAAGCTCTACATTCGCAAAGACACCTATTTCCTGCTGCAGATCCTCTACATGGCTGATAATCCCGACAATCCTGTTCTCATGACGGAGTGACTTAAGTGTTTCAAAGACAACCCGAAGCGCATTTTTGTCCAGAGCACCAAAGCCTTCATCCATAAAGAAAAAGCTCTGATCTGCTTGATTTAGGGCTTTCACCTTTTCTGCCAGAGCAAGTGCAAGGCATAGTGATGCCTGAAAAGTCTGGCCTCCTGAAAGGGTTTTCAAAAGTCTCTTTTTGCCACCATTCAGATAATCAATTACCCAGAATGTATTATTGTCGTCAATGTCAAGGCTGAGCTGGTTTTTGCACAGCTTCATAAAGCGCAGATTTGCAGTATTGCAGAGTTCTTTGAGATATATTGAACTTACAAATTTCACAAAACCACTGCCCCTAAACATATTGTCAAGTTCTTTCAGATAGCTTTCCCGGATTTCCAGCTTGTTGAATTCAGTCTGTAGTTTCTTCTTTTCTGCAATTCTGGTAGTGGTCTCCAGTATTTCCTTGTCAAGCAACACTAGCTGGTTTTGAAAAGACTCAGCGTTGATTTTCAACTCTGCAACTATGGAGGCAAGCTCTTGAAATGCTTGCTCTTGAAATTCAATAACTCCTGTTTCTTTTTCTAACTCCTCAATCCGGTTTTCAGCAATAGCAAGTTTCTGATCAAATTGGGCTATTTCCCGGGCTACTTTTTCCGCATCAATCGAATGCTGGAATAAATGAAGCAGCCGCTCCTCATCCATAAATCCATACTGACTTTTCAACGATTCAAATTCTGTATTTAACTTCTGGAGTTTCTCTGAACTTTGGTCCCGAAGCTGAATGAAGTTGATCAGATCAGCTGAATTCTTGTCTGCCAAGCTGCGTTTTTCACGTAGATGTTTTTGCTTCCCTTCTAGCAGTTGAAGCGCTTCTTCTATATTACGTTCCACCTTGTCGATGGCAGACTGGATAAACTCTGATTCTTTGGAGAAAAATTGCTTACAGAAAACCATATCCCGGATTTCCTCCTTTTTGGAGGAAATAGTGGACTGTACAGACTGAAGCTTCAATTGGGCCTGCTGTAGCTCTTTTTCCACTTGTTCGATATCTATTCGGTTTGCTTCCCAGCTTTTGCGAAGAGACTTTATTTCTTGAAGGAGTTTTTCTTTGATCTGGCTGCTATGTTCTAATTGCTGGATTTTGGAAAATAAATCTTCCTTAGAAACGATTTCATACTGCTCTAGACCGGCTTGTATAGCCGCAGTATTTTGTTTGTTATCCCGAATTTCAAGGGTAATTGCATGAAGGTTTTTTTCATGATTATCCAATTGAAAAGCCAGTTCATTCTGAGTTGATTTAGAGGCTTGAATTTGCTCTAGAAGTAGTTTGGCTTTCCGTAATTGGCTGGTTTTTTCCTCCAATTCGCCCCCACCATCGCTTACCAGCGGAATTGGATGCTCCATGGATCCACAGAGCGGGCAGGGTTCGCCATGAAGAAGCAAGTGTGCATGAGCCGATAGTCCCTGCTTCTGCATCAAAGCATCGCGCTGTTGCTCTAATTCAAGGACAGTTTCTTTCTGGGACTCTATCCAGGATTCAAATGAGTTTGTATTCGCTGGAATGCTTTTCGTCAGCTCCTGAATTTGCTCTTTTACATGTTTTATTACCTGTGCTATTTCCTTTTCTTCCAATAGAGTTTTGCTCAGTTGGTTTTCCAGCTGCTTCCATTCTTTGGCCCAACTCAGGAGATTAGCTAGGTGTGAGCTATCGGTAGCACTGATCTTCTCAGCTTTGTTTTCCAGTTCAGTGATTTTTTCTTCCAGCTCCTTCTGTGATTGTTTTTTAGCTAGAATAGACGGTTGATAACTGTTTAAAATTGAAGTCGCCTCTGCTCTCTGGAACTCAAGTTTTTGGATTTCTATCACTTTCTTTAAATCCCGGATTTTCGCTTCCCGCTGTGGTCTTTCTTGGTTTTTCTTTTTAAGATCTTCTTCTTCTTTTTCCAGGTCAGCGATCTCTTTGGCAAACTCAATTTTGAAACGCTCACAATCAATCACACTTATTTTATATTTTTCAGCATCCGCTTTTGTGTCCCGGATTTGTTCCCATATAGGGCGGAGATAGCTCTTGGCTGTGATAAATTCTGCATGTAGCTGCCGCTGCTTTTCTACCTCAGGACGCTGCATATTCAGGTTTCCACGCTCGACTTTGAATTTCTGTAGTTGCTGGTTTTTCTCGCGGATATTCTCCTGTTCTTTAAGTTCTATTTCTGCTTTTTTAAGCTTGAGGGAGGCTTCTGTTGCCTGGGATTTTATCCCGGAAAATTGGTTCTGCTTTTCTTTCAAAATTTCTTCCGAGTATTCTTCCAAGCCCTGCAACTGAGTTTCCAGACGGATTTTATGCTCCTTCACTGCTTTGAGCAAAGTACCTGTCTTGAAGGAAAGATCAAATCGTTCCAAACCAAATAACTCCTTCATCATTTTGGCCTGATCAAGCGGTTTTTGATCAATAAACTCCCGGAATTTACCTTGTGGGATAATCACGGTTTGCTTGAAGTGCTCCTTTCGCATGCCCACGATCTCTTCAGCACGAGCCTTTATAGGTTCCCATTTACCATCCATTTTTTCATAGAAAGTATGCTCCGCAGGTCTGATGTCGTCAAAATTCTTGGTGTTTCTTTTGGCACAATACCGGGCCAGATATGACTTTGCATTATTCTTTCCAGAGCTGAATTCGAAGTTCAACAGCAACTGATCACTTTGGAGATTCAGCATACTGTTCTTTTCCCCTCGATCTGAAAGCCGCTCGGTACTTCCATAGAGCGCCAGGAGAATCCCTTCCAAAATCGATGACTTTCCGCTTCCCACAGCTCCAAAAATCCCGAACAGTCCCGCTGCTGTGAGCTTATCAAATTCTATTGTCTGCTTTTCTTTGTAGGAGTACAATCCCTGAATGCCAAGTTTGATAGGAATCATGTTTCGTCGTTTTGGCTGATGACTTCTTTGAAAACCGTGAGTAATTCCTCATTTGGTTCTTGGCCTTTGTCACTTTTATAGAACAGCTTGAAGAGACTTTCCATGTCCTTGCCCAGGTCTTCTACCTGTAAACTTTGATTTTCACGCCCTATAGGGTTTTTGATCTGAGGGATCAAATTGACTATGCCATCGTGAGCTTTCATGATGGCTTTTCGGGTTGCTGCCTCAATAGAGGTTTCGGTGATATAAGTCAGCTCTACAAAGCAATACCGATTCTCTTCAAGCCAAGCTAGGGTGTCTGGGAGATTGTCAAAGGTCTTGCGGTTAAGCGGTCTGCCTTCTTTCAGTCCGATTGGATTATAATTCACAGCTTTCCCTGGCTCTGCTTCGATGATGACTATTCGCTTTTCCTGATCCGCTTCACTGAAAGAGTAGGCTAGTGGTGAACTGGAATAGACAACAGGACAATGCTCATGTCCTACCGAATGGTAACGATGTAGGTGACCCAGAGCCGCATATTGAACCTGGGAAGGGATATTTCTTGTGAAAAGCGCCTGGGTTCCACCTACATGCAGAATAGGTCGCTCGGATTCTGGTTCCGCCTCAGGTTTTTCCCCTTCCTTCATAAAGAAAAAGTGTCCTGCAAAGAGATTTACTCCCTGCACATCACAATACTGATCCGCGATTTTCCTCCAGTTATCTTCCATCAGCGTGCGGAATTCCTGTTCCCGATCCCCTTCGCCTAAGTAGGTTTTCATAGAAACTTCATTGGCGTATGGAGCCAAAATAATCCGGATTGGAAAACCAATGTGAGGTAGTTTCATCTCCACAAAGCCTGTAGTAGCCTGTGTGATTTCTATTCCGTTATCCAGCTTTCCTACTGGGATGACAGTATCGTATTTCCCATAGAAAAATATGCCCATTTCCCTGGCCAGGGGATCCGGAGCTTCTACAAATTGTGTACTGTCATGATTTCCTGATATCGCTACAATCGGCCGCTTACCTCCGTTGGTGAGCCTGCGAAGCGACTTATAGAGCAACTCTACAGCTTCATGGCTTGGATTGAAGGTGTCAAAAATATCACCAGCCAAGATAATCAGATCGACCTCTTCCCGGTCGGCTATTTCTCTGATTTCTTCCAAAACCAGCTTTTGCTCTTGCAGTCTGGAATATTCCTGAAGTCTTTTTCCCAGATGCCAATCTGCTGTATGGAGAATTTTGATCATGTGTGGTCTAAAAACGTATGAAAAACTAAATTACTCTAACGAATGACTTGCTGCAAGTCATTTGACGCAAATGACATTAATTGGCATCTTTATTGAAAAGCCAGACAATAATCCGTGAGATTTTATGTGGAATTGGTTTCTTACTTTTAGTCGCGTCGCTGATGTCGGAGTAGGCTCAGCCTGAATTGCCTCCGGATGTCTGACTTACCCAAGAGGGGAGAGCCAATTTTTATGATGATGTATTCCAACTTTAGCAGTACCAAAAGGAGGTGCTCATGGGAATACTAATGAGAACAAGAATAGTCGTTATTTACATTTTGATGGTGAGATGGGGACACAGTTTCAGATGTGAATCAATGAATAGTCACTTCCTCTTACCTGATGTAGGCTGGTTTGGGGTTAGTGGTGCGAAGTGTAGATTACTACATGGTGAAACTTGAGTGATTTAAGTTTTTTACTTCAATAAACGGTAAAAATTTTACATATTGATAATCAAATGGCTGCATTTTATTTGTAAATTTTCAAACCAATCATTTTTTTCCTTATGTTTTTTTTAAAATTTAAAACGAAAGATTAAGATTGGTGCCAAGTTCTTGAATTTTTCAAAATCAATTAATTTTAACTTGCTCTTTGTTTTTTGCTTGGGGCACAAACGACAAAAAAATGAAAAAGATGTTTTTGCGAATTAGTGCGGTTGGGCTGATGCTGATTGGGATTAATTTTACAAGTTCGACGTATGCTGGAGAAGAACTTCATGTATGCCCAGGTAGTGGAGAGTCATGCGAAGCGACTATCACATTTGAAGGTAAGGATGTGAAAGTTTCTTCATTCAAAACAAAAGGTAGTGGAACTATTGTTGTAATAGCTCCATAAGATTAGATATATGAAAAGTCTAAAATATTATTGGAGTACTGGGAGTAAAATTGTGATTGTCTCATTTATTTTAGGTATCTCAGTACTTGCGCCATCTAAGTCAGTTGCCACAGAAGATTACGTTCTATGTGAAGGCAGAGGTGAACGATGTAGAGTTTGGGTAAACGGAATCCCAGTTTCTTTTGTCAAAGGAAAAGATAGCTCTGCTATTGTTATTTCATTATAATTTTAACCTGACCATCAAATCCATTTTGATTTGATGGTCTTTGTTTTGAGATGAACAAAATTAATGTACATATAATTGCCTTTTTTGTCAGTTTGCTTTTCTCTTGCAGTGGAGATAAAAGGAATGAAACAGATCGGATTATACAAAATTTAGGAGAGGAAATTAAAAATAGGGTTTTTCACGAAAATATAATCACACGGATTGGAGATTTTGCTTATGATGGTAAAGCATTTTTGATATCTGCAAGTAAGGATTCTATATGGTTGGTCGATAATTACCTAAACAAGGTAATAGTTCTTGATTCCACTTTATCATTCCTTAATGATTTCATAAATAAAGGAGAAGGTCCAAATGAACATGTTGGATTGAAAAGAGTGTTTTTTGAGTCAAACAATGAATATTCTACTTTTGACTTCTCTCAGCAGCTATTCAGAAAATTTGATTCTTCTGATTCACTTTTGTTATTCAATAAATTTGATGGAGATAATTGGGTGAATGATATGGTTCAGCTTACTGTCGATACCTATTTATTTGCTGAGGCGTCCGATGATCAATATAGGTTTTTAGTCAAAAATTTTGTTCGGGACTCTGTAATTAGAGAATACCAAATAGTAGATCTTTTGGACTCTTTCCTTTCTGATCGAGAATTGCAATCTATACCATACGACAAGAACTTGATTTTTGAGGGGTATTTTTCAGCAGGTTCCGGAAATTATGTGGTATATACGTGCAATAAGGCGGGTTATGCATTTGTTTTTGACAAGACTGGAGGGTTTGTAAATGCGTTTCAAACCATAGATAAACTTCCTATACCGAGTTTTGTTAAGAAGGAAATTAGTCCTGGTTATTTGGTTCATGAAGTTAGTCCTGATTTGAGAGGTAATTTTAGTAGAGCAATTAGTAATGGGAAAGTTTACGTTCTTTCCAATGTTTTAGAGCCTTCTTATGGCGGAGAAAGGCCAATAGATGTATATTCGGCAAGTAATGGGAAATACCAATATTCTTTTTTAGTCCCCAACTTGGAAGATGGTCAGGGATCAAATGAAATAACAGTCTTTGGAGGAAGTTTATTTTTATTATACGAAAACTCTACAGTTGTTAAATATTCTTTGCATTCCGATTTTTGATTTTGAATATTCAATAATTTTCAAAAAAGCAATCAGTTACTGATTTAATTTTAATGATTTTTTCAAATCAAGTAATCTGCCTTATAGCCTAACCGTAAGTCATTTCCTATAAATGACATTAATTGGCATCTTTATTGAAAAGCCAGACAATAATCCGTGAGATTTTATGTGGAATTGGTTTCTGATATTGATAGCAGCGATGTCCGCTGACGCTGAGCGGCCACCCCTGCCACCTGATGCATTGTTGATACAGGAAGGAACGGCTAGCTTTTATGGCAGGAGATTCCATCTGAAGCGAACTTCCAACGGTGAGATTTTCCATATGGATAGTTTAACTGCTGCGCACAAGACACTGCCATTTAATACCAAGGTAAAGGTGACTCGTATTGATACCGGAGAATCGGTGTGGGTACGGATCAACGATAGGCTCCCGAGAAATTCCAAAAGGATTATAGATCTTTCCCGCAAAGCAGGAACTCAGCTGGGGATTCTTCACGATGGGATAACCATCGTGAGTATAGAGGTAGAAACTCCCTCAGAGATTAACCGCCTAATTGAGTATTTCGGGGAAGACCCGCCTGCATCCCTGAGGTTAAGGCCAGTGGAAGAGGCCATTAGCCCGCCAACACCGAGAATTGACACGTCAATCTCATTTTTTTAGAATCATTAACATCGTTTACATACTAAATATTTTGACATTGAATAATTAGTTAGTTTCTTAAGACTTGAAACTACTATTTCAATGAAAAACTCTACTCTCTTACTTTTCGGTTTTTTGATTGCTCTATTTTCCTCCTGCCAGGAAGATAAGGAAAAGGTCGAAGAAGCTCCCAAAGAATCATTTCGAAATGAAGTTGCCGCCACTGAGGTGAATACGGCAAAGGCAGAGCGAAAAAGCTTTGATTATCTGATCGATGCCACCGGTAAACTCGAGGCAGGTGCGGAAGTGATGACTGTAATAGAACAGGCAGGTTATCTTCAAGAAGTAAATGTCCAGGAAGGTCAATATGTGCAAAAAGGAGATGTGATAGCAGTCCTGGATCCTGCAGAGCCTGAACTGAGACTGGAAAAGGCCAAGATTTCGCTGAGAAACGCAAATGCGCTTTATGAGTCCGCCAAGTTTGGCTTTCCGGAATTATTTGCCTCGGATAGTGTGGAACAGCAAGGCATCGTAGAAGAACAGCTTAAAGCTAAGAATGGGGTTTTTATGAGTGAAGTGGAACTCAAAGAAGCTCAGTTGGCTTTTGAACGGACGGTGGTCAAGGCTCCGATATCCGGGAAAGTAGCAGATCTTAAACATAGAGCGGGGGCTTTGGTAGGCGCTAATACAGAATTATGTGAGATACTCTCTACAAATGAGTTCATACTTAAGGTGAAAGTCTTGGAGTCGGACATCAACCTTATTTCCATCAATCAAAAAGCAGAGGTTTATCCCATATCAAATACACAAACCGCTCTTACTGGCAAAGTAACGGGCATCAATCCTAAAGTAGATGAAAGTGGTCTGGTGCAGGTGTCCATTACACTGGCTGCCAATAAGGATTTGCTCCCTGGGATGAATGCCAGGGCTATCATTCGCTCTCCACAAAACAACTCCTTGGTGGTACCTAAAGATGCGCTCGTGTATAGGTCGGGCAGAGCTGTGGTGTTCACCATAGAAAACAAGGAGTCTAAATGGAACTACGTAGAAGTGGGCAAGGATAATGGGAAGGAAGTTGAGATTCTTGATGGTATTGAGGAAAATAGCACGGTCATCACCTCGAACAACCTCCAGCTTGCACACCAGGCACCAGTTCAAATCATAAAAGAATAAGCCATGGTTAGATTTTTACTGGCCCGGCCGATTGCAGTTTTTATGACTTTTATGGCGTTGATGGTATTTTCCTTCATCGTACTGCGAACACTCCCTATTTCTCTTTTGCCTCCCATCGACGTGCCGCAGATTGTGGTGAAGGTCAATTATCCCAACGCCTCTCCTGAAGCTATCGAACAAAATGTGTTGAGCCGGATCAGAGAGGGGTTGATTACCTTGAATGGCTTGGAAGAGATGGATTCCAAGGCAGGGTCGGAAGTAGGGACAATTTGGCTCACATTCGATTATAGTACCAAGATGGAGCTTGCCTATATAGATGTCAACGAAAAAATAGACAGGCTGACCAATTCGCTTCCGGAGGATCTGTCACGTCCAGAGGTGATCCGGATCAATACCTCCGATATACCCGTGGTCCGAGTTCAAGTGGTGCCCAAGGAAGGAATAGATGAAATAGAGGTCAGCTTGTTGGCAGAGAATGTCCTTAAAAAAAGGATAGAGCAATTACCTGGGGTCTCACTGGTGGATATCAATGGTAAAAAAGATAGGATAATCACCGTAAAACCAAGGGAAGAGGCACTGTCCGCACTAGGAATGACGCAGGAAAACGTGATCTCTGCCATAAAATCAGGGAATCAGGATCTTCCGGGGATCTCTGTCAAAGATGGTCAGTTCCGTTATTATTTACGTCTGGCTACCCGGGTGGATACGCCCAAGGATATTGAGAGTCTGCCTGTGGCAGCTTCCTCAGGAGTGATTATCCCGTTGGGCAAACTGGCCGAAGTCAGCTATGAGACACAGGAGACGTTGGGATATCATCTTTTCGGAACAGATGAAGGCTTGGTCATTACAGTTCACAAGCAGGCCTCGGCCAAAATGAATGAACTGATCCCTGAGCTGAAAAAGTCGCTGGGATATTTTAAAGAAGATTATCCTCAGGTAGAATTCGAGTTGACCCAAGATCAGTCCAATCTTCTCAATGCGGCTATTTCTAACCTGGAGACTTCCCTGCTATTTGGAGGTGTGTTTGCCTTTGCGGTGCTTTTCCTTTTTATGAAAGATTACAGACTTCCACTGATAATCGGCGTAAGTTTGCCTTCTTCCTTATTGATCAGTTTCCTTGTTTTTTACTTTTTCGATTTGTCCATCAACATCATTTCCCTGTCAGGTCTGGCACTGGGGATCGGGATGCTGATCGATAACGCCATCATTGTTTTGGATAATATTACCAGAAAACGTGAGAGTGGTTTGCCTCTTTTCGAAGCTTGTGTAGAAGGTGTGAACGAAGTGATGGGAGCATTGATCAGTTCAGTGCTTACTACCCTGGCGGTATTTGTACCTTTGGTTTTTCTGAGCGGGATTTCAGGAGCTTTGTTTTTTGATCAGGCAGTAGCGGTGACCGCTATTTTGTCAGTTTCCTTGGCTGTGGCATTTATTCTTCTGCCCATGCTCTATTTGATTATGTTCTCCCGGAGCAAAAAACCTTATGATGAAGGTGAGGGATTGTTTTTCAGTAAAGTACTGGCTGGTTATGATTATCTGTATCACAAGGTGATCAGCAATAGGAAATTGGCTATGCTGGGTTTTTTGTTGTTGATCCCGCTAGGTCTTGGCATCAGCTTGATCCTCGATACTACCGGCTTGCCCGAAATCGAAAAACTGGACGCGACACTGGATGTGGATTGGAGTGAGCCCATTTCGGCTACAGAAAACAAGCATAGGGTGTTGGCTCTTCTGAAAACTTTGGATGGGAATTATACACAAGCTGAAGCAGATGTGGGAGTAAAGCAGTTTTTGCTTTTTGACGGTGAAAATTCCATCCAACAATCCTTGCTTTATTTTCTTTTTCCATCTGTGGAAGAAAAGCAGGCCGCAATCAACCAGTTGCAGGATTATTTGAAAAAGAATTACCCTGAAGCATCATTCATCTTGGGCGATGCGCCTAATGCATTTGATCAGTTGTTCAATTCCAGTATGCCCTATTATGAAGTGAGATGGAAGGATCTGGAAGCAAAAGAACCGATACCGGAAGAAAAAATGGATCCATGGCTCAGTCAATTCCCAACCAGAGAGTGGGAGCGGGGTCCGGGATTGCAGAAAGAGGCCTCCGTGGTATTCACGCTTCGGGCGGACAAAATGGCTACCTATCAGATCCCCGTGGATGCTGTACAGACGCAGATTTCCAAACTCTTCGGAAGCTATACTATCACAGATATCAGGAGGTTTGGTGTGATTACTCCCATCCGGCTGAAGGAGACTAATGCTCGGTTTGAAAGTTTACTGCGCAATACAAGGTTATTTGCTTCTGATACTACTTCTTACATTTTGGGAGAATTTATAGACTATCAATACGAAGATCATTACAAATATGTGACAGCCGATAAGGGCGGGATTTATCAGTCTCTATTCGTCACCGCCGATAATCCTGATGAGGGATTACGGGATTATGTGCGGTGGGGGCAGGACAAGAATCTAGGAGTGACGGCCGTAGGACAGTATTTTAAAGATCGGGAAAATGTCCGTCAATTGATCGGGATACTGTTGATCTCGGTGTTGCTTCTTTACTTTATCCTGGCTGCGCAATTTGAGAGTTTTATCCAGCCTTTAATAGTAGTGTTTACGCTTCCTTTAGGAATCGGAGGGGCATTTTTAGTGCTGTTACTATGCGGAGCTACTTTGAACGTGATGTCTGCCATTGGTCTTGTAGTGATGCTGGGAATCATGGTGAATGATGCGATTTTGAAAATAGATACGATTAACCGCCTGCGATCAAGCTATGTGGAGTCTGATTCTACTTCTGCTGCCGAAGCACTCGAAATGGCGCTGCATAGAGCAGGGCAGATACGTCTCAAGCCAATCTTGATGACATCTATTACGACGATTTTGGCATTGATTCCGATTGTATTTAGCAGCGGGTTGGGGGCAGATCTACAGCGTCCGTTGGTGTTTGCGGTGATTGGTGGACTGACGATAGGTACAGTCACTTCATTATATTTCGTGCCATTGGCGTATTGGTTTACGGTTTCAAAGAAATCACTGAAGACGACCTGATATGACTCCTTTCAGAATTCTGATAGTATTCGTCGTCGTTTCAATCCTTGGATTGGCAGCCATCCCTTTGCTCTCTCTGGATCTGAACCCGAAGGAAAAATCCCCGATCCTTTCCGTAGGGTTTGGTATCAATAATGCATCCCCGGAAATAGTAGAAAAGCTTGCCACCTCTCCCCTGGAGGGGGCTTTTTCCAGGCTATCTGAACTGAAGCAGATCACATCTAACTCAAATTACAATCAGGGGTCAATCCGGCTTACTTTTGACAAAAAAGCGGATATGGAAATGAAGAAGTTCGAGATTTCTTCTATTATCCGGCAGATTTATCCCCAGTTGGATCCTAAGGTGAGATATCCTACCGTAGCACAGGCTAATGAAGCCCGCCAAGATGCGAAAGATCCTATTCTGATCTACAGTGTAAATGGGCCATTTGCCTCTTTTGAGATCAAGAAAATCACGGAGGATATACTAAAACCTGCGCTCACCCGATACGAGGAGGTGGAGGAAGTCACGGTGCAGGGAGCTAATGATCTGCAGCTCTTTGTGACCTATGATATTCAAAAGATGCAGGCTGTTGGAGTGACCAGAAGCCAATTGGAAGGGAGTATCGGACGTGCATTTGGATTGAGTTTCCCAGGAGCGGTATTGAACAAAGAAGGAAAAACACTCTTTGTGCAAGTGGATCGTAAACTGAAAGATAAAGCGCAGCTTGAGAATCTGGTGGTAAGCGAGTTGGGCGGAAAGGAAGTCCGTCTCAGGGATGTGGCTAGTCTGACCTTGGAGGAAGCTGAGCCTATTAGTTACTTTAGGATCAATGGCAATAACTCTGTCACACTTGCGGTGTACAATAGGGATGGGGTCAATAAAGTACTGCTGGCGCAAAAGCTCAAGCAAGCAATCCAAGAGGCAGGAGAGTTACTTCCTGCAGGCTTTCAGGCCAGGCTGGAAAAAGATGATACTGAGTTTCTGGAAAAAGAGCTGGATAAAATATACAAGAGATCAGGCCTTTCCATTTTGATTCTGGTTGTTTTTATCTTTTTGATCAATAGAAATATCAAGTACCTGAGCATACTTTTCTTGGGGATCCTGGCTAACCTAAGCCTATGTGCCATTGTGCTGTATTTTCTCAAGGTAGATATACACATGTATTCCCTGGCAGGGTTGACGATTAGTTTTGGGCTTATTGTGGACAATGCGATCATCATGATCGATCACTTACATAAGCACAGAAACCGCCGTGTATTCCTGGCTCTTTTGGCAGCCTCCCTGACGACCATTGCCGCATTGATGATCGTTTTTCTATTGCCTGAAGAAGAACGTAAAAATCTGACTGAATTTTCTCTGGTAGTATCGATTATGCTGGGGATTTCCCTTTTGATCGCTTTGGTGTTTACCCCGGCTTTTTACCAGGTAATGTTCAAAGAATCCATTAAGCAAGGAAGAAAGTTGACGCTGCCTAAGTTGCGTACGCGGGTAAAAGCTTTGCGAAGCTATGAACGGGGGATCGCATGGACAGCAAGGTACCGTAAGACATTTATCACGTTTTTAATCCTGCTTTTTGGACTTCCTATATTTTACCTCCCTGCCAAATGGGAAGATCATGAATGGTACAATAAGACGATAGGAAATACTTTTTATCAGGAGGAAATCCGGCCTTACGTGGATAAAGCTCTTGGAGGTTCCATGCGTATGTTTGCCCGTGGCGTATATGAAAAAGGAGGCTATAGGGAAGTGGCAAAAACAAGGCTTTATGTTACCTGCAGGCTGCCGTTTGGCAATACCCTCGAGCAGATGGACTTCATCATGCGTGAGTTTGAACTCTATCTGAAGGATGTAGAAGGAATAGATCAATTCGTGACATCGGTTTATAATGGGCAAAGTGCAAGAATTGAAATCACTTTCAAAGAAGAGTACGAAAGAGGGGCTTTGCCTTACCAGCTGAAGGGGAAACTTTCTGTGAAATCCACCGACTGGAGCGGTGCGCAATGGACTGTGTCGGGGGTGGGGCAGGGGTTTTATACCGGTGGGTCCAGTGATCAGATCCCTAGCTATCGAGTTAAGATGAAGGGCTATAATTTTGATGAGCTAGAGCGTCAGGCGGATGTGTTGGCAGAGAAGCTTTTGGCACATAAGCGTATTCAGGAGGTAAATACCAACGAAAGAAACTGGGGAGAGCAGAAGACAGAGGAATATGTGCTTCGTCTGGATCAGAACAAATTGGCACTGGGACAAACAAATCAGTTGGAGGTGATCACCGCTTTGCAGGATATGTCCAAGCCTACCAATCCTTCTACGATGCTTACGCTGGAAAACCAGAATTATGGTATGGTGATTCGAGAGCGTGAATCCGGTGGTTTCAGCAAGTTTGACCTGGAGCAGAAAGGACTGATAGGTGGTGAAAACAAGGTGTTCAAAGTCTCAGATTACGGTACATTGATCAAAGAGACAACTACCAATTCCCTGAATAAAGAAGACAGACAATACATCAGGATAGTGGCTTTTGAATACATGGGGTCGGCGAAGTTTGGTTCAGAGTACCTGGAGGAGGTGCTAGAAGAAATGAAGCAAATAATGCCTATCGGGTATGAGGCAAACAGGGATTCTTATTATTGGAATTATGGGCAGCAAAAACGTCAGTATTCCCTGTTAGGATTATTGATTATTGGAGTGTTTATGATCTGCTCAGTGTTGTTCGAGAACCTAAAACAACCCGTATATATTATCGCTATCATCCCAATCAGTTTTATAGGTCTGTTTTTGATCTTCTCTCTCTTTGATTTTTATTTCGATCAGGGTGGATATGCGGCCTTTGTGATGCTTGGAGGATTAGCTGTGAATGCCGGGATCTTTATTGTAAATGATCTTAACAATCGAGCACAGGGGCTTTATAACCGTAATGTACTCAAGTCAGTCGCAGGCAAGGCCGTTCCTATTTTACTTACCATTATGTCCACCTGCTTTGGTTTGATCCCATTTATCATTGAGGGTCAGAATGAGGTTTTCTGGTTCTCGCTGGCGATAGGCACCATTGGAGGGTTGATATTCAGTATGTTTGGTGTGTTTTGGATATTGCCGGTACTGCTTTGGAAGAAAACTCGTACGGAAAAGAAGACTCCAGAAAAGGTGGTGAAGCGCAAAAGAAGATGGTTCTTTTGGAAGCGACGTGGTGCTACAGAATTGAATAATGCCTGAGGTGTTGCAATAGGGAGGAAATGGGCAATAATCTTCTCAAGGTTCTTTGTATGTGAAAAATTCAATATATCCTTTGAGCTTCTTCTTTTTTCTCTGAACCATGAAGAGAAATTCCTAATCGGAGTAACTTATCAAAATTCAACATAACCGATGTTTAATTTATAAAAGAAACACAATGAGAAAAATTATAGCATTCGCATTATTATCTGTCATCGGCTGTGGGGAGAGTCGCGTTGAATCTGTTAAAACTATTGATTTTGATGCTCTTGAAAAGGTCTCGGCTGATTTATTGATCGAAAAAGCAATTCCTCTTGCATCTGATTCTACTGAATTGTTGGGTGAATACCTCTGGGTCATGTATGATAAAGATGGCTACTATGCAATGAACAACTTTCGTGGTAAAGGAATACATCATTTTTCCAATGAAGGCAAACATTTGGGAATTATTGCTGAAATCGGAGAGGCACCGGGACAAGTTCCGGAGATTCGCAACTTCAGGGTTCTCGAAGAGGAAGTACTGGTGAATTCCGGTATGGGTAATTCCTTGGAGCTACATACATTCTCCAAATCGGGGAAACTCCTGAAAAGCACCCCCTATCCAATAAATGCCTTTGCCTTTTACCCGTTAAATCAGGATGAGGTATGGTATTACAGTAGCTACAATAGTGTAGCGGGAGATCATCGGTTGTTTGTTGCAGACGGATCCGGGGCGATTAGGAAAGAACTCTTGTCAAATGATTTCAATGAGAAAATGCTGCCGATGGATGAGCAGTCCTTCTTTGAGGGGAATGAAGCGGTCCTATTTAGAGAGTCATTTAAGGGCAACGTATATCAACTGAGTGAGGAAGATTCCTTAAAGGAAGTTTACACCTTTGATTTTGGCCCAACTGCGGTACCTGAAAAATTCTGGGAGATGGATGCCTTTGCGGGATTTGAAATGATCAACAAGCAAGGGTTTTCGAATATTGCTTTCTTGGAAGAGAACGAACAATATTTCGTAGCCTATGTTAATTTTCAGAAAGAACGGGACATTAAGAAAACGCTGTATGTATGGAATAAAAAGACGGATAAAGAATTTATAATGGAAATTGACGGCGAGCTGGGATATTTCAATTCACTTATTGGGTTGGAAGGGGATCAACTGGTGTTTATTGCCTATGCGCCTTATTTGGTGAGAAATAGTGAAAAACTCAACCTCAGCGATAAAGCAAAAGCTTCGCTGGCGACAGTGACTGAGGATTCCAATCCTGTTATTCTTTATGCGAAAATACCGGGGTAGTATTATCATTATTCTGCTTCTAGGTGTAGGTGCCTTATTGTATTTAACAAATCCTAAGGAATTGGAGACACCTGAAGAAAAACTAATTCATCATTTTTGAGAAGCGGAAGTAATAAACCCTACTGAGGGAGTCAATTCTCTGTGGAATTAAGGAGTGCGTTAAAACCACATTCCTGTTCAATTTTAGCTGTTCAGGATTTGCAATCCTGAATCCATTTCATACGGTTTGTAATTTGGAAAAATCATTTAAAATTCTACCCAGGGGAGTGTGCTCACTCGCTGAAAGTTCTGAAATAGTGAATGTCGAATGATAAATTTCGAATAATGAAATTGGGGGTAAGTCTCCAGTGATGTTGTAAAGGAAATAAGGTGTTTAACCAGAAATAGCCTCAATAAATCGATTGATTCCCACCACCTGAATATTTTTTGCCATGGGATAATTTTCTTCCCGAGGAATTACCACGTGTAATTTTTCTATTCCCAAATCCTCCATTGCTAGATAGGTGCCTTTGGTGAGCTTAGGACTGAGACTGAATTTGATCTCTGCTGCTGCAAGCCATGTATTATTGCGTCGAATAAGGAGGTCGATTTCTGAACCATCTTGTGTGCGGTAAAAATACATTTCATCATCAGATTTTATTACCGCCGCAGTTTGGTTGATGACAAAGGCTTCCCATGAACTTCCCAAAACGATATTGCCAAAGATGCTTTCCATATTCTTTATTCCAAGCATGTAATGTAGCATGCCTGAATCGCGGAAATATAGTTTAGGAGATTTGACAAGCCGTTTTTTTATATTGACTGACCAGGCGGGTAATTCCCTCAAAAGAAATGCGTCTAGGAGAAAACTAAGATACGTTTTGATGGTGGGTGCGGTCAATCCCAGTGATTTGGCAAAAGTCGCATAGCTGAGAACTCCTCCATGTACAGATGCGATCATCATTAAGAATTGCCTGGTCACTCTAGGATCTGCGGGTAGTCCATACTGAGGTAGATCTCGCTGAATGTAGCTCGTGGTGAAGCTTCGATACCAATCTTGGACAAAGTTTGGATCCTGTGACAATGCAGGCTCAGGAAAACCTCCATAAATCCAGAGATCTTGGTTTGTTATTTTTCCAGAAGTTTCCAAAATAGAAAGCGGAGTCATTTCCAGGTAGTTGATCCTTCCTGCCAAACTTTCTGAACTTTGCCGAAGCAAAGAAGGGGAGGCAGAACCAAGGATTATAAATCTTCCTGGTTTTCTGTTTTCGTCGATTACAGCTCTCACCAAAGGAAAAATTGCAGGCTGATGTTGGATTTCATCAAGGATGATTGTTTTGTCTTGATTTTGGGAAAAGAATAATTCGGGATCATTCAGTTTATTTAGATCCGAGTTTTTTTCCAAATCGAGATAAATAACCTTAGTATCTAGCAATAGCTGTTTTGCTAAGGTAGTCTTACCTACTTGTCTAGGCCCAACAATACCAGTCACGGGGAATTGCGATATTGATTTTAAGAATGGTTTTTCTATAGCTCTATTAATCATCCCTGCAAATCTAAAATTTATTTTTAGATTTGCAGGGATGATTCTGTTTTTCTTGGACTTGTTGTCCTATAAATCCCCGCTTTTCCGACTATGGTTAAAACCTTAACTTTATACTATGAATAAATTCTCTTCGCTAGCACTTACCGCACTTTTTGCCACATTAAATTTTTCCTGCTCCGAAAAAGAATCCGCTTCAACTCCATCTAGCCCGCTTCAAGAACTTCAGTTTGAAGTATATGATTCTCTTATGGTGGAGGTGCTGGAAGAAGTTGTGCTATTGGATTATCAGGATGAACTGGATCAATACCTCTTAAAAGAACGAAGAGGAAATAATGTCTTGCTGGTAGATGGACAAGGGAAATTGATCAGAGAAGTAGAGTTGATTGGTGAAGGGCCAAATCAAATTCAGTTTGCGCTGGAGGGAAGGTTTTTGGACAAAGATCGTTTTATTTTTAAAGAAATGTCCACAAGTATGGATTACCATGTTTTTGATTCGGACTTTCGCAAAACAGAAATGATAAATGGTTCTGCTGTAGGGTTAAACGCTATTTTTATTTCGTTTTTCAGACAAACCTTTACTTCTTGGAGTGAAGATGGCAAACTTTTTATTCTCGGGGAAGAGGTGAATTCATATAATCCTGGGGAGGTGGATCCTGATAAAATTGGAGCGGATTTTTATAGTCGGGTGAATACTGGATTTTTTTATGATACCACTCAGGATTCGGTCACACGACTAAGCTTGTATCCAACATCTTGGGAACCCCGAAGAGCTAACCGTTGGATAGGGCAGAGTTTTCCGTATCTGGCATTTGATAATCGGCGAAAAAAGGCTGCTGTGCTTCCACCCATAGGGAATCAGCTTTTCTTGTATGATTGGGATGGGAATTCATTGATCAATGAAAAAGCTATTACACTGACTCACCCAGATCGAAATGAGGAGATCCCCGATGTCTCACGCGAAAACCTTCTTTACCCATCATTTAGTGATGTGAAGAATTTTGGGGAATATCAGTTGGCAATATTCTATACAGCAATTCCCGAAGATATTTTCGCTGAATTCAGGTCTAAGGGAGAGAATTACCACCAAGATCCCGAGTGGAGAAAAGCTCAGGCAAAGCATAGAAAACCGCGCTACATTATCGTCAAAGGAGATCAGCAAATCGGGATCTTAAACAAGCTTCCGGTAGAAGGCAATGTGAATTTGGGACTTTCGGACGGAACCCTGATCGTCAAAGCTGCAGATGGAGAAGTGGAGCGGGATTACAATCTGTTTTATAAGGTGAGGTTGGTGGAGGAGTGAGTTGAAAAGTGTGAAAGTGGTAAGGTTGTAAAGTGATGATTTTATAGTGCTTGCTGAAAAGCAAAAAATCAACCCGACGAGGATTTTTTTTCTTTTATAGGATGAGGATAATGGGGGCCGAGTAGTGTTGTTTTAGGATAACGGATCTTGGTGCTCTTAGTTGACTTACTAGGTTTTTGTTCCTTATAAGACAGCCGATACTTTAATTATTACCTAAACGCATCATAAACCACTATCCCCATCGACGCGGTAATCAACTGAAGCGGGCTTTGACGAGGATTATACTCAAACTCTCCATCACCCTTGTCCGGTAAAAAGTGGGTGTCCCCTTTGGTGAGGAAACGAATGGAGCCTCCATCCTGATAGTTAAGTCTGAGTTCCAGTTTTCCTCCATCTATGAAAGGTAATGGAAGTTGGATCCCTCCGCCGAGTTTGTAGCCAAATGCCCAATCCCCCATATCAATACCAGCTTCTACTGCTTCCTCAAAAAAGGAAGGGCGTATTTTGAATCTTGAATATAAGTAGTTGGCTCCCGCCTGAATTTCAATAAAAGGAGTAACCTTGCTGCTCATGGATGGTAAGTACCGGAAGACTGCCATTCCAGAAGTATAATTATTGTTGCGCCTGATCCTATAATTTTCTGAGAATCCAGGGTAAAGATCGTCCCGCACCTCTAATTTGGTGCCATAGACTCCATAGCTCAACTCAAGACCAATCTGTATGGGTTGGGCTTGGAATTCGTATAGAGCTATTCCTGATAAAGTAGGGAAAAATAGTTTGCCAACTTCCTTTTCAAGCCTTAATACGGGGAGTCCACCATTGATATGCCCGCCTGCAATAAAAAACTGTGCGAAAAGAGGAGTAGATGAAATAAACAAAAGAATGAGTAAAATAGGTTTTCGCATGCTTGGGAATTTGTATAACATACGGGAGACCTATACCCATTTGTTTAGCTGATTTCTTGATATGAGTGTATAAGTAAAATCCTTGATTTGCCTGCCCATTGGTCTGGCTTTAGTATCTTAACCACTCAAACCTAAAATTAACCTATGAATACCTCAGATTCCCGAAGGGATTTTCTTAAGAAATCGGCCTTAATCGGCACAGGACTTAGCCTCGCAGCCAGTACTTCACTTCAGGCTTTTGCTGGGACAGTCAAATCCAAAAATAAGTTGCCCGATTGGAAGGGCTTCAACCTCTTGGATTTTTTCTCCCATGATCCCAATGCCGGAAGACCTACAAAACCGGAATATATCCAATGGATCGCAGACTGGGGATTTGATTTTGCAAGGATTCCTATTTCTTATCCCAGCTATCTGGAAATAGACCGAAGCAGACCGATTCGCCCAGATGAAGTGTTGAACTTTGACGAAAGCCGCTTGGAGAAAATCGATGAGCTTGTCGAACGCTGCATCGCCCATGGGCTCCATGTGAGTTTGAATTTACATCGTGCGCCTGGATTTTGCATCAATGCAGGATTTGTAGAGCCATATAACCTCTGGAAAGATCAGGAAGCGCAAGAAGCATTCTGCGCCCACTGGGAGATGTGGGCAAATCGGTACAAAGGGATTTCTAAGAAGAAATTGAGCTTTGACCTGGTCAACGAGCCCTATCAGCGTGCCGATCCCAATGATCAGCATAGTCCTGGTGGCCCAGTGGATATGCAGGATTATCGGCGTGTGGGCAAAGCTGCTTTAGATACCATCAAATCGGTGAAGAAATCCCGGTTGGTGATTGCAGACGGAAATGGGGGAGGAGGAACCGCAATGCCGGAGCTGGCTGATCTGGATCTGGCGCAGAGTTGCCGTGGATATCACCCTTTTCCGATTTCCCATTATAAAGCGGGATGGGTATATAAGGATCCTTCTACCGTCCCACCCGTTACCTGGCCTTTGGCTCAGGGAGAAAAGGTATTGGATATAGACGATATCCGTGAATATTATGGACCATGGAAAGCACTGGTAGATCAGGGAGTAGGCGTACATTGCGGAGAATGCGGTGGTTACAACGAAACCCCACACGATGTTTTTCTCAGCTGGTTTGGAGATGTGCTGGCAGTGTTGAAAGAAAATGGAATCGGCTTTGGAATCTGGGAATTTTCAGGGAGTTTTGGAGTATTGAATTCAGGGAGAAAAGACGTGGAGTACGAAGACTGGTATGGAGAGAAATTGGACAGGAAGTTTTTGGAATTGCTCAGAGCTCAGATTTAAGAAATACTATATTCGAACTGGATCCATTAAGATGTGATTCTGCTCCTTGGACACTGGTCCTACACGCTTTATGGCCGACACATTTTACTGGGCTGATCACAAATGTCTTTACATTACTGATCGTGCCGTTGGCACTCTGAGGACATATCAGCTTCATTAATCCAGAATTGCATTATGGGCATTTACAGGCCTTGCCTTTGGCAAGGACTCAAGTTTGGCTAATTTCTAGCATGAAACAATGCGGAGAGGATAGGATTATCTGATTTTTTGAGGGTTTGCATTTTTTTCTGGATGTTTACGAAGTCGGAGAAATTGATTTTTGAAGTGTGTGCCCAGTTTATTGCCCTGAATTGGTTGAGGATGTCACCTGTTGTTGTACGGATCGATTTTTCTGATTTATACCACTTTGGACGGGGGAGGACTTGCGTTTTTGCAGTTTCTGAGGCCAGAAGAAGCATGGAATAGACGGCGGTGAGGAATGCGGGGACTTTTTCACAGGCCTGCTCGGTTCTGACCTGGGCTTCCCCGCATCCCAAAATAGTTTTCTCGTCTTTGAAGTTGACCTCTATGCCCCATCTCCAGAGATAGGCTTGCAGCAGTGTGCCCAGGTCCAGCTCCGGTTCGGTACAGACCAGATAGGCCGGATCCCGGTAGAGCAGGCGTGACTTGAGGGTCTTGCGGTAGGAGACCGGACGGATGATGACCAGTTTGAGATCTTTGTTCCCGGCCTTTCTCCAGCGGACCGTCGGGATGACTTTAAGCTGGAACCCGTGGACTTTTCCAGCTGCCCAGGCCTGGGCCTTTACCCAGGAATAGTCATCGGACTGCCGGATCTGTTCGGGAGTCGGGAGCCGTTCCCCATAGACTTTTTTTCGTCCCTTACCGGATGTGGGGGGCTCTGGAGGCAGGTAGAGGCTACAGTCTTTCCGGATTCTGCCGATCAGGGTGGTATTGGCGGGGAGTTTTTTCAGAACCGCTTCGTTGGTATAGCTTCCGTCCACGCTGACCACCAGTTCCTTGTCGGTAAAGCCATCCTGATCGAGATTTTCACGCAAGAGCCTGATCCGTTGGGCACCGATGACGCTGAGCTTGGCTTTTTTCTGGGTTTCACGGAACAGTTGCCAATCCTGTTCCCCTGCCGCTTTACCGGGCTTTTTTACACTGGGGCAATGATGTAGATCAACGGGGATGGCCCGGGCCTGTACCGGGCCCATTTTTGAAAAACAGGATAATGAAAGCTGGATGAACCGCTGCCCCCAAACCAGATTGGTCTGGAAAGGTGGGCCAAGCGCATCCCTGAGCCAACGGGCACCAAACACGTTTCTTCCTTTTTTTCGTAACAAGGTGTCATCCATGTGGGCAAAAACATACCGCTGTACCGGATCGGCCAATGTGACAACTTTCCTTCGGATGACACCGAAAATCCCGGCAATATCCATCCTGTCCCCTTTGAAAAGGCGATAGGTGGCCGACCAGTCCTTAAACTGATCACCACTTGCGGTCAGCCAACCTGTAATGGTGGAACGCCCCATACAGGAAAGCACTCCGTTGACCAGCCTTGCGGCTCTTTGCCAGGTGCGAAACTGCTTGAAGCAGGATTGGCATTCCAAGAAAATCCCTTCCAGTACCCCCTTCAGATCTTCTCCGGGAGTTTTTTTTTAAGGTCCGCTACGGACTGGTCACTGCGCTGCAGAACCAGTCTCTGGTGGTCGTCGATGATCCACTCCACTACTTCTCCTTGATGAAATTCGATGGCCTGGGCAACGGCAGCAGGAAAATTGACATACCACTGTTCGCTTTTTGCTCTTTTGATGAGTTGTACTTTGGTTGGATATCCCATATCTAGTCCATTAACTAGATATAATAATCTCAAAAAAAGGCCATAAATCCAAATTATGGCCTGTTTATTTTAAGTATCTAGTAAATAGCCAAACGAAAGAGTCCCTTTCAGGGACAGTCTTAGATGAAGAGAGTAAAGTGCCACTCGTTAATTCTTACTTATTTATTAAAAATTATCCCGAGTTCAGCTGGATCTCTAGTGATGAAGGTGCTTTTTCTATAAGATTCCCAGAATCTATAAAAAGTGACACGCTCGTAGTATCTTTTTTAGGATATAAAAGTAAAGAAGTCCCCTTACTTTCATTTAATGCGCCCGGTGTGAAAATAGAACTGGATAGATTGATGATCTCTTTGGATGAGATAGTTGTTAGGCCGGAAGCACTTCAATTAGAAAATTTAATACATGATATTTTAAAGAATATAGAAATAAACTATCCTAATCAAAGCCATCAATTATCAGGTCTTTATAGGAAAATTTCAACTGACTATAACGAATTTACAGGCCTTGTCGAAGCTGCCGTGACAATACAGGATGTCGGGTATTCAAAAAGTATTTCAAATTCAAAAATCCAGATAAACTCTTTTAGGAAAGGAGATGAATTGGCGGAAGTGGATTCTGTGTATTTGGATTATTATGAGAAGGTGAAAGCGAGAGTAGTTGACGAAACAGGTATTAAGCCCATCTCAAATGATCTTGTTGATTTATACAGGCAAAATCCTGCACGTGGAGCTTATCATGAGGATGCCCTTTTTACTGAAAAGGGTTTGCGAATGACCTTAATAGGAATTCCTGAAATGCCTGTTTACCATGAGGTAGTAGGGTTTGAATTAGTAGGGAATGACACAGTTTATCAAATAGCTTTTGGAAGCACAGACCCCCCGCTAGGTACTTCCTATATGAAAGTAAACAGCAGAGACTTTGCTATTTTGGAGTTTCAACAGAAAATTTTTACCAATGCAGATCGAACTGATTATATTGAAATGTTCGTGAAATACGGAAAAGTTGAAGGGAAATACTATCCGGAGAAATTTGTCCAGAAGAAAATGCGTTTTATCTCCCGGGATATAGGAGGGCATGCTATGGATATCCATACCTATTGGTTTGATGAAGTTAAAACCGGAAAGTTTAAAAAAATTCGGTTTAAAGATGAAGAAAAAGCAGATGAAAATATAGGTTCTAAAGTATATGAATACAATCAAGATATTTGGATCAATAGTGAATTTCTAAAAACACACCCCCTTGATTCTGCCATAATCCGAAGCTTGGAACGGTATAGAAGCTTACAGGAACAATTTAAGATCAATGGTAAAAAATAATCCGGTATCAAAAAATGCTCTAAGTTGGATTATCTGCCTTGGGATTTTGGTGATTAGTTTCTTTCGCTGTCAGCCTGAGCTTAAAGATCAACACCATGTCGTCCTAGTATTGGAAGACTCAAGTGTTTCCGATTTTCTAAGTCAAAAGAAAGCATCTCTACATTTCCTGGGGGAAAACTCACTACCCGAGAAAATTGAATTTCTTTCAGATACTGCGTTCACCCAACTGAGGGTGGTAGTTAATAATGATTGGTCAGAGTTGGTATATAAAGAAAACAATCAATCAATATACAGCTATATTTTTCAAAAAGGAGATAGTGTCTTGCTAAGAATCAGAGAAAGACAGCCTTGGATGGAGGTGGTCAACCGAACTTCAAAAGAATATGATATCAACTGGGAAGCCATACGGAACCGGGATTTAATTAAACGAAAGCCTACAAGCCTAGAAGATTTTTACTTTCTCTGGAATTCCTCTTATAATTCCTTGGTTCCGGTAAATATGGAAAGCGAACTCCTAATGGCCAAAATATCAGCAAAAGAAGGCCTGGATAGAGAAAAAGCCTGCTTGGATTCTCTAGTTGAAAAGGGGCTGCTTACTAATTCTTATTCTGAATTGTTGGTTGAAAGAAATCGATTTGAGAGGAGTAAAATCGAGCTTTTTGAAATTGAAAAAGGAACGTTTGATGCAATTGCCGCAATGCAGACATTTTCAGGTGAAAATAGTGCGGTAAAAGATCGTATTTATCTAGATGAATTTTCTGACTTCCTGTTAGGCCAATTGATAGCTCAGCATCCTGATAAAATGGACAAAATTATAGGTGGAACCACACACAGCTATTTTTCGCAATTAATGTTATACAAGCACTTAGAAAGACAGGTTCAAGAGCTTTCTTTTGCGGAAGTTGATGAATTATTAACAAAAAACAGATCCAAGTTGCCAAATGAATGGGAAAGTACATTGCGTGCCTCGATTGAAAAGTTGCTAAATCAGGAGCCAGATATTGAAATACAAGGGCTTGGTCAAAAACATTTGACTTTTGATGACTTATTGGCAATAAAGAGAGGGAAATTCCTTTATGTGGATTTGTGGGCAGCTTGGTGTTTGCCTTGTATCCGTTCATTTCCGGAATCCAGATTGCTCAATGAGGATTATCAAAGCAAAGGATTTGAAGTAGTGTATCTCTCTGTCGATAAAAATCATAAATTCTGGGAAAACGTCATTCTGAAATACGAAATATCGTTTCCTGAAAGATCTTATATCGTAATGAATATTGATGAGTCAGAGTACCTCAAAACACTTAATATTGATTTGATTCCGCGTTATCTTTTGTTTGATCCAGAAGGCAAATTGATTCACCAAAATGCCCCAAGACCGGCATCGCGTGAAATAAGAATTTTGTTAGATAGTCTTAGTTCATAGTAAGGTTAATCGGAATATTCCTATTGATTGAAATTTAGTTTTCTTTTTTGAAAACCACCTTTCCTTGCTCTAAGCGGGAAATATTGTTTTTTCTACAGAGGAAGTAGCCATATTCTTAAATTTTTCCTTTAGGTTTTTATCACCCAAAACTCACTGTTAACTTATGATAAAGGACTGTTTAAAAATTGATCAGGACAGGAAAGTGTAGCCTCAGTGCGACAGGAGTCGAGGACCTTTCGATTTCGAGACTCTCGTCTCTCAAGTGCTCAAGGTGACCACAATCACGGTTCTAAGAGCAATTTCTGTCATCTCGATTTATGCATTTTTTAAATGTTAAGCCTCTCAGTGACGGTTTTCAAATCGAACTCAGGTTTGTAGATGCTCAGATTCAAGTGAAGTAGATTTATACCACGTCCTTAAACCAAAAAAGTCCCGCATCAACGGGACTTTTTTTTGTTATAGAAATGTTTAAATCCTAGTAAAGAACCCTAAACCGGATAGTCCCCGGAATAAGCTTCAACGCATCGATGGCTTCGCTAGAGTATGCCTTGTCGATATCGGTAATCACATATCCGATTTTCTCATTGGTCTTTAGGTACTGCCCTACTATATTGATCTCGAAGTTTGCCAGGATCTGATTGATTTTGGCCAGTACGCCAGGCTCATTCATGTGTATATGAATCAGCCTATGCGCATTTTGCAGGAATGGCAACTGGATATTCGGGAAGTTAACCGAGTTATACGTATTGCCCGTGTTGATGTATTCCATGATTTTACCAGGCACAAATCGGGCAATGTTCTCCTGCGCTTCCAGGGTGCTGCCTCCGATATGTGGGGTCAAAATGGTATTAGGCAAACCGATCAATTCAGAGACAAATGGCTCTGTATTGTTTTTTGGCTCTTCAGGAAATACATCCACCGCACAGCCCGCGATTCGACCAGAAAGAATTGCGTCCCGCAATGCTGGGATTTCCACCACATGTCCACGGCTGAGATTGAGCAGGTAGGCTCCTGGCTTCATCAATTCGATCTTTTCCCTGCTCAGAATGTTATGGTTTTCCTTTCTGCCGTCCACATGTAGAGTGATCACATCACAGGTGCTCAGTAGCTCGTCCAGAGAATCTACTTTGGTTGCATTTCCCAATGCCAGTTTCTCGATAACATCATAGTAGAAAACATTCATTCCCATATTTTCAGCTAACACTGAGAGCTGGGCACCTATATTTCCATAACCGATAATCCCCAGTTTTTTACCCCTGATTTCGAAGCTTCCGCTGGCCGATTTATCCCATTTACTTTCATGCATGGAGGATGTCTTGCCGGCAAAGTTCCTCATCAGAAAGATGATCTCAGCTATGGCCATCTCCACTACAGAACGGGTATTGCTGAATGGTGCATTGAACACCGCAATTCCTTTCTCCTGGCAAGCCTCCAGATCAATCTGGTTTGTGCCGATGCAAAATGCCCCCACGGCAATCAGTCGGTTTGCGTTTTCCAAGACTTTCCGAGTAATGTTGGTTTTGGAACGGATACCAATGATGGAGACGTTCTTGATCCTTTCGCAGAGTTCCTCTTCGGACATGGCAGAGCCTACGACTTCTACATCGTAACCTTCTTCTTTGAGCAAATCGACACCTATCTGGTGGACGTTTTCAAGGAGCAAAACTTTGATCCTGCTTTTTGGGTAAGAGAATTTTGTGTTCAAGTTGTTGACGTATAGGATTTCATCCAAACTAGGCGCTATATGATCTGCCTCTTTGGTTACTTTAGGACGGTTTACATTTTCGGTAAATGCATAAAACTTATTGGCCAGACCCGATTTCTTGATCTCATAATCTGTATAACCATCGCCGATCACATAGATTTCACCTTCTAAGTTGATTTTCTTGATGGTTTCAGCCTTTCCGTTGTTTTTCGAAAGCGGATTGTCCCTGTTGAAATCTATGATATTATCCGCATCATCATAGACGAATTCGTTGGCAAAAACATTGGCCGCTAGAATCCCATAGTCCGCTACTATAGGAATGATGAAATCCTTGAAACCATTGGATACTATGTAAATATTAGCCGCATTGTCCTGAAGGAATTCCTTATTCCGCTCAAAGGATTTGGAGACCTTCTTTTTCAATGCGGCGATCAAGTCATCAATCTGGGATTTATTGGCCTTCAGGATATCAATTCGCTGGATCAAACTGTCACGGAAAGTAACATTGCCTTCCATTCCTTTGTCGGTGATATCTTTGATAGCCTTTAGTTTTACTTCCTTTTCAGGGTCATTGAGGAGACTGATTTCGCCAAGGATATCCAAGGCTTCCACCTGTGTAAACGTGCTGTCAAAATCTATGATGAACTTTGTAGAATGAGGCATAGGAGAGGGTCAATAGGTTTATTTGAGTGCAAAATTACAGGATTGTTAAAAAAATCGAAGTTTTATTGAAAGAATTGTTTCAAATCTTTTTCGCAATCGATTTTTTTGCAATAATCAAGTGAATTAAACAGGTATTTCGAATTAACAGCAGAATACCAAAGATATCTACATTGCTTTTTCTCTCCGATTCTTCGGTGTATTTTTGGGAATAAATCATTACACGCTATGAAACCAATACATCTAGTTTTCGCGTTGGGCATTGTGCTTTGCTCGGCCTGCCAAAATCAGAAAAACTCCCAATCAGTGGACAGTATTACGACTGATCCAATTGTTGCAGATAGCATCCCTGGAAACTATGGTGCTAGTCTAGAGCAGACTGGAATTGTATCTCCTGCTGAGATGCTGATGGTTGTGGAAAAAGAAGGGGATTTTGAGGGCAAAATCACAGGAGAAATCAAAGAAGTGTGTACCAAAAAGGGATGCTGGATCACCATGGATCTTCCAAATGGAGAAACCATGCGGGTTACCTTCAAGGATTACGGCTTTTTTGTACCGACTACCTCAAAAGGATATCCGGTAATTCTGGAAGGAATAGCTGTATTGACAGAAACAGACGTAGAAACATTACGTCACTATGCCGAAGACGAAGGCAAGAGTAAAGAAGAGGTGGAAAAAATCATTGAGCCCAAGCGGGAGATTACTTTTGAAGCAGTGGGCGTGGTGATCCAAGATAAAGCGTAACATGCCGATAGCATTGGATAACCTGAGAGTAGGGAGAAAGTATAAATTGGTCAACATGGGCGAGGTGAGACAAGTAGAAATTGTCGCCCGATTACGGGGAACCAATTTTAAAGTGAAAGACCTGAATACGCTAGAGTTCTATACTATAGAAGAACTACTTCAATGGGGAATAGGTAAAGACTATGACATTGATGAGATTTTTGAATAATCCATTCAGGTTCCCTTCACCGGACGGACTGTATTTTATATAGAGATTACTATGAGTAAGAAAAGTGGGCTCCAAGCCGTCCTAGGTGCAAAATGCCCTCATTGTCGTGAAGGAAACCTGTTTCCTGTACCTGTTTATAGTTTCCGGAAACTAACAGATGTCAATAAATTATGCTCCGTATGCGGATCAAATTTTTATACGGAGCCTGACTTTTTCTATGGGGCAATGTATGTGAGTTATGCCTTTTCAGTTGCATTGGTGATTACCAGTATGGTTGCTTTGAATGTGCTGCTGGAAAAGCCAGCATTGTGGATGTACCTTACTACAGTAGGTCTTGCCAATGTGATTTTGTTGCCCCTAATGCTTCGGTATTCCAAAGTCCTTTACCTGTATGTTTTAGGGAAAATGAAATATCGGGGCTATTAAGCTTTTAAATATCTTTTTGGCGCTACAAAGATCATAACAAGGCTAATAGATACAAGAAGCAAGAAAAACAAGGCAGGAAGCCCGCCGATCACTGACAATATCCGTACCCCATCTACACCAGAATAGGTTATCATTATCCAGGACAAAAACCCAATAAGCACACCCCAGGTAACCTTGAGATTATTGTCCGTATGAAAGGGATCAACATCCAGTTTCTTCATGCTGATACTTGCGAGGGCATCTGTACTCGAATCAGCCGCAGTCACATAAGAAACAAATATTCCCAGAATATAAAACTGTCCAAACACCTTGAAATACCCCAAGTCTCCAAACACTTGATATATGATGGATTCTGGCCCTGAATTAAGAAATAGACCACTGTATTTTCCAGGATTGAGCATGGCCAAATCCAAAGTCGTTCCCCCAAAAATCCCCATCCACAAGAGACAAAACAGTGCGGGAAAAAACCAGTTTACGATCATAAATTCCCTTACCGTCCTGCCCACTGCTATTTTCCCTAAGAATAAGGCATTCATAGGAGCCCAAGCCATCCACATGGCAAAATTGAAGGTGGACCAGTCATAGGTCCAGCTACTTCCTTCCCCAGTAAGTTGTAAACTCAAATCAGTAAAATTTGAAAAATACTGATCAAAACCAGTAAAAATCGAGTCCATTATTTTCATCTTTTCACCTAAGAATACAAAAAGAATAGCTACAAGAAGAAAGAATCCCAGATTGAAAAGAGAAAGGTTTTTGATTCCCTTTTCTATTCCGGTAGAGGATGATATGATAAAGGTGATCAGGATAACCAGCGTAGTCAATCCAGTCAGCAGGGTGGGGTTGGTCTCTGGGAAAAATGCCAGAAAACCACCTGATAGACTTAAAATCCCGGCGCCTAAGGCGGCTGCCATCCCTGTGACCAGTGCGAAAAGACTGATCATGTCCAGGCCTGTCTCCCAAAAAGAATGGGGTGACCTCCCGATTATAGGACGGAGCATGATTCCAAGGCTCAATTGGTTCTGTCCCGAATAGTACATCAATGCGAATACCAAAGCCGGAACAGCGTAGATGGCATAAGGAGTAAATCCCCAATGAAAATACAAAGCTCCCAGAGCGAAGGATCTGGCGGCTTCAGATGTAGGTTCAAAATCCTTGAAATCCGGTGGAAAAAGAAAATGGGAGAGAGGTTCGGCACTGCCCCAAAACAGAATGCCCACTGCGATAGTTGTACAGAGCACTATAGCGAACCAGCTGATTCTTGATAACCTTGGGACTGCATTTCTTCCACCAATTTTATACTTTCCCAATGGAGAAAAAAGTACGGCTGTGGCAAGCACGGTCATGGCAAAAGATATCCAGCTAAAACCAAGGGAGAAATTCTTGAGCACACTTTGTTGTAGGCCCTTAATGGTATCGATAAACACGGAAGGAAAAAAAACACTGGAAAACACCGCAAGGATTAAAAGAATAAACGGAGGCCAAAATACCCAAGGCCGGATATTGAACTGAAAGAATGAAAGTTTATGAGCCATGAGAAATTAAGATAAATGATTTTTGGGAGGACTGGAAATCTACCTTTTACGTCCGAAATTCTGTTTCGCTTTCAGGGGGCTATCGGGGAGTCACGTAGATTTATTGTCAAAACACCTTGCATACTTCAGTAAAAGCCCGGTAATCTAGGCACAAACCGCCTGTTAGTGTTACTAACTTTTTGAAAGATTTGTTAACTTTTTTCCAATTTATACGTTCCTTTTCTAGTTTTATGTCAATTACATGGAGAATCTTTTAACAAATTTGAAGATGGAGGTACACGATAAGCTCTATCTTAAAGAACCTTTTAGCTCAGAACTTGGAAGTTCTATTGTCCAAGAGGGAGCTGCTTTGGTGCGGGATCTGGGAATGGAACATTTTACCTTTAAAAAACTTGCCATGCATATTGGTGTGACAGAAGCCGCCGTTTATAGGTATTTTGAAAATAAACACATGTTATTACTCTATCTTACCGCATGGTATTGGGCATGGATGGAAGTCAACTTTGTTTATTCCACTGCTAATCTGACAGATAAGAGATCCCGCCTGTCCATTGCTTTGAAGTTGATGGTGAATGGTCCTCTCTTTACCAAGAACATTCATTTGAACCCTGGGGATTTACGAAGTATTGTAATAAATGAATCATTGAAAGGTTATTTGACCAAAACCGTTGACACTGAGCATGAAAATGGTGTTTTTGCTCAGGTTTATAGTTTCGGGGAGAGAGTCTCCGAGTTGATTTTTGAAATAAACCCAACATACCCTTATCCGAAAACCCTGGCTTACACGGTGATGGAATCTAGTTTACTTCATGCTTTCAATGCGAAGCATTTACCTGGCATGACAGAACAATCTCTGGATTCAGAGAACTGTTTGGTCTTTTTTGAAGAATTAATCCTAAAGGCAATTTCAAATGAAAAATAAAGAAAACATCACCCCGCTAAACAGGTTTTTTAATTTGCTGAAAGAAGAGAAGGATGAGGTGTATTCCATATACTTTTATGCCATTTTAAATGGTTTGGTTGCCCTATCTCTTCCCTTGGGGATCCAGGCTATATTGAATTATGTACTGGGTGGGAGGATCACCACATCTTGGCTGGTTTTGGTGTTGGTAGTCGCTGCCGGGATTGCTTTTGGCGGTTTTCTTCAGATATCACAGTTACAGATAACTGAGAAAATACAGCAGAGGATCTTTGCCAAATCCGGTCTTTCTCTGGCCTATAGGATACCCAAAATGAAATCAGAACTCCTTCATGGATCTTATGCCCCGGAAATTGTCAATAGATTTTTTGATACGGTTAATTTACAAAAAGGACTCTCAAAGATTTTGGTTGAATATACCACTGCTATAATTTTAGTGATCTTTGGATTGATCTTGCTTTCTTTTTATCATGCCACATTTATACTCTTTGGAATAGTGTTGGTGGTTATTCTATTGGCGATTTTTTATTTCACAAGCCCGAAAGGAATGTCCACGGCCCTCAAAGAGTCCACCTATAAATACGAGACTGCATATTGGCTTGAGGAAATAGGCAGAACCCTGAACACCTTCAAGCTTGCCGGAGGGAACTCCAGATTGCCGATTCTCCGGGCAGACAAACTTCTTACTCGGTATGTGGAATTCAGAGAACGGCACTTTGCCGTTTTGATTTTACAGTATAAGGTGCTGATAGGATTTAAGGTACTTATAGTATCCAGCCTTCTGATCGCTGGCAGTTTGTTGTTGATCAATGAACAGATAAGCATAGGGCAATTTGTGGCTGCCGAGGTGGTTATTTTGATGGTGGTGAACGCTGTGGAGAAATTGATTTTGTCCCTGGAAACTGTATATGATACACTGGTAGCGGTAGAAAAGCTGGGACAGGTGATGGACTTGGAATTGGAAGACCACGATAATCACGGCAAAGACGTCCTCGCTGAATCTTCAGGAATCAAACTAGCAATGGAGGAGGTGGTTTTCCAGCCCAGAGATGTCACCAAACCTCTTGTGAACGGTGTTTCCATTAATATCCCCGCAGGTTCTAAAACAGTGATCACAGGAAGAAGCGGAAGTGGCAAAAGCGCAGTACTAGCCCTTCTTTCTGGAATATATGAAACTTATCTGGGCAAAATCAAAATCAACGACCTCTCCCTGGAAATGATACATCTGGACAAATACAGAAGCGTGGTAGGGGACTGCATGGAGGTACAGCAAATCTTTCACGGAAGCATTTCAGAAAATATCTTGGTTGGACGCAAAATTGACCCCAGCCAGTTGGACTTCCTCATTGAGCTGGTAGGTCTAAAGGATTTTATCTATCAGCTGCCGGACGACAAGGAAACCATTCTGTTACCTGAGGGGAGAGGTTTGCCAAGAAAGAAGGCCCAGGCAATAATCCTGGCAAGGTCACTGGTGGGCCATCCAAAAGCGCTCATCCTGGAAAATGCCCTTCAGCACCTAGATCCAAATATCAAAGCCAGGGTGATGAAGTATCTGTTTGAAGGCAACTGGACTTTGGTCATGGTCACCCAAGATGAAGAGGTGATCAGTAACGCAAATCAAGTGGTGGTAATGGACAAAGGCCAAGTGATCTTTGACGGAGACTACCCAGACTATCAGAATTTTATTAAATCCAATATGTAAGGTTATGCTGAACATCTCTAAAAACAAAATCTATGACAGAAGTCATTTTGATAATGCGGAGAGCCTTAAGATGACTGTGGCAAGTGAGCAAAAGAAAAAGAGGGTCAGAATTCTTTTCGTGTCTTGCTGTGTCGTATTCCTTTTTCTCTTTGTACCCTGGACCCAATATATTAGAGCAAAGGGATACGTGACAATGCTTCAGCCGCAGCACAGGGCACAGACCATCCATTCGGTGATCGCCGGCAGGATAGAGAAGTGGTATGTGGACGAAGGGGCATACGTAAGCAAAGGAGATACTATTCTGAGTATATCCGAGGTAAAAGATGAGTATTTTGATTCTTTGCTGTTGCCTCGGACTCAACGCCAAGTAGAGGCTAAAACCCTTTCCGCATTATCTTATAAAGAAAAAGTAAAGGCTCTTGAAAGCCAGATTGAAGCATTAAAACGTAACAATGTTCTTCGCAAGGAACAAGGCAGAAATAAGCTTCAGATGGCCGAACTCCAGGTAGAATCCGATAGTATCCGGTTTGAACAAGCCAAAGTAAATTATGAAATAGGGGTAAAGCAGTTGGGAAGAGCAGAAAAATTATATGAAGAAGGTTTACGCTCATTGACAGACTTGGAAACAAGAAGGTTAAAATTCCAAGAGGTTCAAGCAAGCGTTATAAGTGCTGAGAATAGTTTGCTAAGCAGCAGAAACTCCCTAATATCAGCACGGTTGGAATTAGATGCCATTGACAACGACTTCAGGGATAAATTGGCAAAAGCGGAGTCTGACATGTACACAGCTCAATCCAGCCAGTTTGATGCTGAAGGATCAGCCTCCAAACTGGAAAACCAATACTCTAATTATGAAGCACGGACTGGATTCAGGCATGTGTTGGCACCTCAAAATGGTTTTATAGCAGAGGCAATTCAGGTAGGGCTGGGTGAGACCATAAAAGAAGGAGATCCAATTGTGAATATTGTCCCTTCCAGTGGGCAGCTGGCAGTAGAAATGTATATTTCACCGGTAGATTTACCCTTGATGGTTGAAGGCAAAAAAGTACGGTTCATCTTTGACGGTTGGCCCGCGATAGTTTTTTCTGGATGGCCCCGTCTCACCAACGGAACATTTGGTGGGGTAATAGTAGCCATTGACAAGTTTGCGGGTAGATCAAACCAATATCGAGTGTTGGTAGCACAGGATCCTGAGGAATTGCCTTGGCCTGAAGCTTTGCGGGTAGGCTCCGGTGCTGATGGAATAGCATTGCTCAACGACGTGCCGGTTTGGTATGAAATCTGGCGGCAACTAAACGGCTTTCCGGCTGATTACTACACAAGACTCCAAAAGGAGGAAATAGCCAAAGGAAAGAAATGAAAAAAACACTTCTTGCTTTCTTGATTACAACCATTAGTATGAGTCTCCAGGCGCAGGTAGCTGACACCTTGACCTACGAGACCTATATGGAATGGGTGCAGGCTTATCATCCACTTGCTGCTCAAGCTAATATCATGCTCACCATGGGGGATATGGAAGTCCGTGCGGCAAGGGGGAATTTTGACCCCTTGCTCTATGGCAACCTTGATAAGAAAAGCTACGATGAAAAGATTTACTATGACAAACGCGAAGCGGGAATATCCATACCTACCTGGGCCGGAATAGAGCTAAATGGCACTTTTGAACAGAATTCAGGACAATATCTTAATCCTGAAAGATCTGTGCCCACCGGAGGATTGTTGTCGGCTGGTGCCTCTGTCAATCTAGGACAAGGCTTGATACTTGATGATAGAAGGGCCGGTCTGAGAAAAGCGCAGATATATCAGCAATCTACCGAAACTGACCGAATTCGGATGCTAAATGAACTGTACCTTCAAGCAACAGGTGCATATTGGAATTGGGCATTGGCTTTTGAAAACAGAACTTTGTTGGAAGAAGGTGTCGAACTCGCTGAGACCAGGTTCAGAGCAGTTAAATCAAGCTATGAGCAAGGCGATTTTCCTGCGATAGATACGGTGGAAGCAGCAACTATCCTTTTGAACAGGGAATACAGTTTACAAAACGCCGAAAACGAACTGTTCATCCGGACACAAGAACTCAATAATTTTCTTTGGGATGAGGAAGGCTACCCAATTGTTCTTGATTTACAGATCGTTCCCGAAGACCTGTTTTCTTCTGAAACCTTCATCTTAAACGAGGAGGAGCTTCGGACATTGGTCGGCGATCATCCTGAACTGAGGTTGGTTGATTTTGAACTGGCGAGCTTGGAAGTGGAGAGGAGACTCAAGGCACAGCAGATTATACCTGTTGTAAAATTAAAATACAATTTTCTTTCGGAAGAATTCAGCCAGTTTGACCAAGCTGGATTTTACGAAAACAATTACAAATGGGGGCTGTCCGTATATACGCCCTTAATGTGGCGAAAAGCTAGGGGAGAAACCAGGCTGGCGGAAGCAAAAATCAATTTCAAAGAAAATAGCAGAGATCTAAAAGGGCTTGAACTTCGTACTAAACTAGAAAATGAACTTAATAGCTGGAATACTCTTAATGCCCAAATTGTCACCTACACCAGGAATGTTGCAGCCCTTGAAATGCTGCTACAAGGTGAATTAAGACGATTCGAGATTGGAGAAAGCAGCTTGTTTCTTGTTAATAGCCGGGAAGTTTCGGTTTTTAGCTCAAGGCTTACTTTGAATGAATTACTTTCAAAGCGGAAAATAGCCTTTGCTAAATCAAGGTATGCAGCAGGGCTAGGATTTGAATAAGATCAAAAATACAGCAAAGTTTAACCCTAAATATAGATTAAAATGGCAGCGTATGTAATAGTAGAGGTAGATATTTCGGACCCAGAAAAATATAACGCCTACAAAGAATTGACCCCAGCTACTGTTTTGGCCTTCGGCGGCAGATTTGTGCTCCGTGGGCAGCCAGTCACTGTATTGGAGGGTGAGTGGAATCATGAACGATTGGTCATGCTAAAATTCCCTACTAAAGAAAAAGCAGAAGCATGGTTTAATTCTGAGGGATATCAGCACGCCAAATCAGTGCGGGAAGGAGCCGCTAAGGCTAATTTTCTATTGATTGAATCATAATCAAGTAAAGAAATCAGAGATAAAAAAAGGCTACCTATCGGAAGCCTTTTTTAATTGGTTCAAAGTCTATTATAAGTCAGGTTGTGGTGTAGTTCTTAGATATGGTTTCACCACCTTGTGACCTTTAGGGAATTTTGAAGGAATATCCTCGTCCTTAATCGCCGGTGCGATTACTACGTCTTCGCCATGTTTCCAGTTAGCCGGGGTAGCTACAGAATAATTAGCGGTGAGCTGCAACGAATCAATCACCCTGAGTAGTTCTTCGAAATTTCTACCGGTACTTGCAGGATAGGTAATAATCAGCTTGATTTTCTTGTCATTCCCAATTACAAATACTGATCGCACAGTAAAGTTCTCATTCGAATTGGGATGGATCATATCGTAAAGATCTGCGATTTTTCTATCCTCATCTGCTATAATCGGAAAGTTCACTTCGCAGCTTTGGGTCTCGTTGATATCCGAAATCCAACCTTTGTGACTTTCCAGTCCATCCACACTGAGTGCAACCACTTTTGTGTTTCGCCTTGCAAATTCATCCCGCAGTTTGGCTACAGTACCAAGTTCTGTGGTACAAACAGGAGTATAATCCGCAGGATGGGAAAATAAAATCCCCCAGCCATCTCCTAAATACTCATGAAAGTCAATTGTTCCTTCTGTAGTTTCGGCCGTAAAATTTGGGGCCATATCACCTAGTCGTAATGCCATGTTGTTTTGTGTTTAAAACTTCTGTCCTCTATACGTCCAATATAACATCCGAGATGCTTTTCAGTTCCTGATTTTTTCTAAATCTTTCTGAAAATCCACACTAACCTAAACCCATTCATGAAATTCTCAGTTGTAAGTCCAATCAATCCTTTTACTTCGTACTTATAACCAAAACCACTTAATGGATATGAAAACATATTATAATCCCGAAGACCTTAAGAACTTCAGTAAAATAAGTGAGTTCCAAAAGCCTCTGGCGGACAAGTTTTTCGAATATTATGGCGAAGTTTTTGCCGAAGGAGCTCTTACTGCTCGTGAAAAATCACTGATCGCCCTTGCTGTGGCCCATACCATACAATGTCCGTATTGCATAGATGCATATACCACGGACACCATGGAAAAAGGATGTGACGAAGAGCAGATGATGGAAGCTGTACACGTGGCTGCTGCTATCAGAGGGGGAGCCTCACTAGTACATGCCACCCAGATGATGAATAAGGCCAAGGAAATATCCATGTAATAAATGAAGTCTCTAAAAGCACAAGATCACCCATTATCCAGTACCGAGGAGGAAATTAAACTTTTGGAGTCCGATATGTCCGGATTCAAGGGGGATAGATTTGTTGCTGAATTAAGCAAATCAAACCTTTTTCCTTTGAAGCCGACGCGCATTGAGATCTTGCAGATTAATTTAGGCAAAATGTGCAATCAGGTCTGCAAGCATTGCCATGTGGATGCCGGGCCTGACCGCAAGGAAATCATGACGAAGGAAACCATGCTGGAATGTCTTGAAGTGATCAAAAATCATGAGATCACAACGGTGGATTTGACAGGTGGGGCACCGGAGATGAACCCCGACTTTCGCTGGTTTGTAGAGTCTATACGAGCTGTTAATACAGAGGTAAATATCATAGTCCGCTGCAACCTTACCATCATTTTAGCGAATCCAAAATATCATGATCTACCCGAGTTTTATGAAAAACACAGGATAGAAATAGCATCATCTTTGCCTTATTTCACAGCTCTTAAAACGGATTCCCAACGGGGAGATGGGGTTTTTGACAAATCCATCAAGGCATTGAAAATGCTGAATGAGCAAGGCTATGGGATAGAGGGAAGCGGTCTGGTTCTTAATCTGGTTTACAATCCTTCAGGTGCTTTTATGCCGGCGGCTCAAGGCGGCCTTGAGACAGAGTTTAAGAAAAAGCTATCAGAGAAGTTTGGGATTACATTCAATTCTCTGTTTACCATCACTAACCTTCCAATTAGCCGATTCTTGGAATATCTTTTACGAACAGACAATTATGAATCCTACATGGAGAAACTTATCACTAGTTTCAATCCCGCAGCTGCTTCCGGAGTCATGTGCAGAAATACCATCTCCGTAGGCTGGGACGGATATCTGTATGATTGTGACTTCAACCAGATGCTGGAACTAAAAGTAGCCTCTGAGGATTCCCGGCACATTAGGGACTGGAACGAAAAGTCGTTGACTGATCGGGAAATTATTGTAAAAAACCACTGTTTTGGGTGTACGGCGGGAGCCGGGTCGAGCTGTGGCGGTGCCACTACCTGATATGAAGGATGCTGTTCTTATTTTTCAGAAAAACACCCAGTTGGGCAAAGTCAAAACCAGGCTGGCAGCAGCCATAGGTGATCAGGCTGCATTGCATGCCTATGAATTATTGGTTAAGTACACCCATCGTGTAGCTTCCCGATTAAAAGCACAGAAAATCTTGTGGTTTTCAGATTACATGGAAGAAGATTTATCGAGTTATCCTAAAAATTACAGATTTGAACTTCAGTCAGGATCAGGTCTGGGAGAGAAAATGAGCAATGCCTTTCAGAAATTATTCACGGAAAATTTTGATCGACTGCTAATAATAGGAACGGATTGTGCAGAACTAACTCCCGAGCTCTTGGATACCGCATTTAAGGAACTGGAAGAAAATGATGTGGTCATTGGGCCTGCGCTAGACGGAGGATACTACCTGTTGGGTATGCGAAAGTTCATCCCTGGGATATTCCAGGGAATTCCATGGAGTACAGACCAGGTTGCCGCTTTGACAAAAGATTACCTGTCTCGTAATGGATATTCTTACTCCCAGCTTAAACCGCTTTCTGACGTAGATGTAATTGAGGATTGGAACCAAGTGAAAGGCAAGCTTAAATCTTAATGTTTGCTTCGATTCTGGGGAAATTATAGGAAAGTCCTCATCTTACTTTAGTATCCCGTGGTTCAGGTCAACCTAAATATCTTATTCATAACTATTAGATTTCAATATATGACAGTAAAAAAATATAAGTCAGCCAGTTTTGTATTAATCCAGTTTTTCCTATTTATAGGCATTTTCTGGAATAGCTACGGACAAACGCAGACAAATAAGTACGATATCGTGCTGGCGGGATTTACTATAGGCAGTATGCAGGCAGACAAAACCACTACTGCAAAGGGGGTCGATTATCAGATCCACAGTAAGGTTGAATTCTGGTTTTTTGGAAAAATACATGTAGAATTTCTACAGAAAGCACATTATGAAAATGGACAGCTCATGCGGGCCACCACAAATTCAGATTCCAACAGAGGGGATTTTTTGACCACGGTCACATGGAACAAGGATCACTATGATGTAGATGCCAATTCCTATAAATTTCATAATGAAGAACCCATTAATCAGATAATCAAAGCAAGTACTGCCATGTTGTATTTCCATGAGCCTAAAGATGGCGATGTACTGATTTCAGAAAACTTTGGCATGCTGACTAAAGTAAGGGAAATAGAAAAAGGTGTTTATGAAATTGATGTGAACGGAAACATGAACCGGTTTCATTATGAGGGAGGGGTTTTGCAAAAAGTGATTTTGGAGAACAACATAAAGAATTATTCAATTAAACTTAAAGTTGACTGATATACTCCCAATTTCTGCAATAATCCCATGCATTGATGAGGAGGAAAACCTGATGGAACTACTCCCATACCTACAACAGCATGCTGATGGAATGGTCATGGAAATTATTGTGGTAGATGCAGGTTCCCAAGATGATACCATAGCAATTGCCAACTCGTATGGAGCCATTACCGTCAATTCTCCAGTCAGAAATAGAGCTTTTCAAATGAACTTGGGAGCACAGCAGGCAAAAGCGGATATTCTTTACTTTGTACATGCAGATACCAGACCACCTATGGACTATGCCAAAGTGATCCTGTCCAATGTCTCTCAGGGCAAACACCCTGGTTGTTTTCAATATAAATTCCAATCCTCTAAAAGAATCCTGAAAATCAATTCCTGGTTTACCCGGTTCAATGGATTGTTCTCTGGAGGTGGAGACCAAAGCCTTTATATTTCAAAATTATTGTTTGAGTCTTTGGGGGGATTTGATGCTTCTTTTTGTATCATGGAAGATTTTGAACTGGTAAAGAGGATACGCCAAAAAACTGATTTTCATGTTCTTCCCTACAAAATGAGTGTTTCAGCACGTAAATACACTGAAAATAGCTGGTTGAAGGTACAGCTGGCCAATCTCATGGCTTTTTCTCTTTTTTTGTTAAAAGTTAAGCCAGCTTCGATCAAAAGTTTATATTTAAATCTTTTAAACCAAAAGAAGTAAAAGCATAACGGTAGTTGAATGAATCAAGCGACAATTAATGGCATCCAGCAGGTAGGTATAGGGGTCAAAGATGCGAACCAGGCATGGGCGTGGTACAGAAAAGCATTTAAAATGGATGTTCCGATCTTTCAGGACAGTGCTGAGGCAAAATTGATGACTCGCTACACCTCAGGAAAGGTGGAAAGCAGACATGCTATCCTTGCCTTGAATATGCAAGGCGGTGGCGGATTTGAAATATGGCAATATACTTCTAAAGAGCCGTTGGCATCCGCTCTGGAACTCACCTGGAAAGATCTGGGGATTTTGGCAGTGAAGATGCGCTGCCATGACATCCAGAAAACCTACACTCACCTAGAGAAGATAGGAGCTACGATGCTGGGCAAGCCGACAAAAAATCCCTTGGGGGTTTGGCATTTTTATGTGAAAGACCCTTATGGAAATACCTTCGAGTTGATAGAAAACAGTTCATGGTTCAGTAAAAACAAGGATCTGACAGGAGGCGTGTTGGGGGTGGTGATCGGAGTATCATCTGTTGATAAGGCTTTGCCTGTCTATCAAAACCACCTGATGCAATCGGACATCTTGTGTGATAAAACAGGTGTGTGGGAGGATTTTTCACAGATAGGTGAAGGCAATTCCGAATACAGAAGAGTTATCCTGCAGGGATCCTCTACCATGACAGGTGCATTTGGTAGATTGTTCTGCCAGACACAAATTGAACTGATTGAAACTGATCAACAGCCAAGAAATAAAATATTTGAAGACAGGAACTGGGGAGATTTAGGTTTTATCCATGTTTGCTTTGATGTCAACGGAATGGGTGACATTAAAGAAAAACTCGCAAAAGATGGTATAGAGCTTACTGTTGATAGTCAGAATGAATTTGATATGGGAAAGGCCGCAGGGCGCTTTTCATATCTGGAAGACCCCGATGGGACTTTAATAGAAATGGTGGAGACGTTTAAAGTGCCTATCATGGAGAAATTTGGCTGGTACCTCAACCTAGGTGAAAGAAAAAAGAAAGGAAACCTTCCAAACTTCGTGGTAAAGCTCCTCTCTCTCAATCGGGTAAAAGCATAATCACTCCTTATATTTCCCAGTTATCAGGCGGGCTAGGTCCACCAATCGGTTGGCATAGCCCGCTTCGTTATCATACCAGCCCACAAGTTTGACCAAAGTGCCTTTAGAAGAGGTGAGGGCAGAATCTATGATGCAGGAGTGCGGATTCCCTATGATATCAATAGAGACAATCGGAGAGTCCTCTACTTCAAGTAATCCTTTTAAATAGCCCCCAGCAGCATTTCTAAATGCTTGATTAATCTGTTTTGCCGTGGCTTCAGTCTTAATCTCTACGATCACATCAGTCAAGGAGCCATCAGGTACCGGCACCCGCATAGCTGAAGCTTCTATCTTTCCTGCTAATTCAGGTAAAATCTCATCCAAAGCCTTACCGGCATTTGTAGTAGTCGGAATAATGGAATAAGCTGCAGCCCTGGCACGTCGCAGATCCCGATGGGGGGCATCATGAAGGTTCTGATCATTCGTATAGGAATGGACAGTCGATGCATACCCCTTTACCACCCCAAAACTATCATCCAACACTTTCACCATAGGCGCAAGACAGTTTGTGGTACAGGAAGCATTGGAAACTATACGCTCTTCTCCGGTCAAAATAAAATCATTCACACCCAATACCACCATTTTGATAGTTGGATCCATGGAAGGGGCAGAGATAATTACCTGCCTAGCACCGGCCTTAAGGTGTTTTTCCGCTCCCGTGCGTTCGGTAAATCTACCTGTGCATTCTATGACCAAGTCGATATCAAGGCTTTTCCAAGGAAGCTGTGTAGGGTCAGCCTGACTAAAAAGCTGGATTTGCTCATCGTTTACTTTTAGAAGGTTTTCGCGGAGTTCAATTTTAGTCTCAGATTTCCCATGAATAGAATCGTATTTTAACAAATGCGCAATAGCAGAATTATCGGCCAAGTCATTTATGGCCACCAAATTAAATTCTTTTTTTTCCAGAATTAATTTGGCCGTGTAGCGGCCTATTCGTCCAAAACCATTGATGGCAATTCTGATCGGTTTGTTTGGTATCATCGGTAGGTGAGTAATTGGAAATCAAAAATAGGAAAATCAAAAGCAATCGCCCGAAAGAAAATTTTATTCCTTTGGGATCAGCTTTTTAGCAAAAATCCATAGAAATTCTTGGGGCCAAATTGGTTTTAAAAACTTAAGCCGCTATATTTGCACAACCATTTGGAAAAGCACGTTTTCCAAAGCAAAAATGGTCGGTTCGTCTAGGGGTTAGGACGTATCCCTTTCACGGATAAAACACGGGTTCGATTCCCGTACCGACTACATTGTCACCTGGTTTACAGGAAGTTGTGATATTTTTGGTTTATTTTGGTCGGTTCGTCTAGGGGTTAGGACGTATCCCTTTCACGGATAAAACACGGGTTCGATTCCCGTACCGACTACCAAGATAAAAGCGCGAATTTACCGCTAAGTCTTAAAATATTTTTGTTTTATGGTTGTTAGTGGTTAAAGTGAACAAAAGCCCGATCTGTGATCGGGTTTTTTGTTTTTATATCCTTTTTGACAAATGGCTAAAATGCCATTTTTTATTTTGTTAATTTTAAGATTGGAATAATAAAATCACCTATGCCTCAACCCAAAATCAAACAACACTACGCCAAAATAATATTGGCCTCTGCTATCCCACTTTTAATTTCCTGTAGTAAAAACGATCCAGTAGATCTTCGTGAACGCACCTTGACCAAGGAAGAAATAGCCCCCATGGTGCAATCAGCCGAGGGAAGTGTGAATCCTATTCTGAGTCCGGGACTTAAACTTTCATTATGGGCGGTGGATTCGCTTGTATATGACCCGATTTCCATTCAGGTGACTGATGATGGTAGTTTATACTACACCCGGACCAACCGCCAGAAAAACTCTGAATTCGATATTAGAGGCCACCAAGACTGGGAGATTGAGTCTATCAGCCTGCAGACCATTGAAGAAAAAAGAGCTTTTCTCCAGAAAACCCTTTCCCCTGAGATGTCTGACAAAAACACCTGGTTGGCAGATGTGAACGGTGATGGCTCTCATGATTGGAGGGATATGACAGTGGAGCGTGAGGAAATTTATCGGCTGGAAGACAGAGATGGGGATGGACTTGCAGACTATTCCCAGATCATGGTCCAGGATTTCAATGATGTGACTACCGACGTGGCCGGGGCCTTATTGAAGTTAGAAGACAACCTGTTCGTAGGTGTAGGGCCGGATTTATGGAGACTTACAGATAAGAACGGAGATGGGATCATGGATGAAAAAGAGTCCATTTCACATGGCTACGGTATTCATATTGGATTTGGTGGACATGGCATGTCTGGCCTGAAGCAAGGGCCTGATGGCAGGATCTATTGGGGCATAGGAGACATTGGTTTCAATGGCGTGGGGCCGGACGGCACAAAATGGAAGTACCCAAACAGGGGAGTGGTCGTTCGCGCAAATCCAGATGGGAGTGATTTTGAGGTTTTTGCCATGGGAGTGAGAAATACCCATGAGTTTACCTTTGATGCTTACAACAACCTGATCTCAGTTGATAATGACGGGGATCATGGAGGAGAAAGTGAAAGACTTGTCTATCTGGTAAATGGATCGGACACAGGATGGAGAACCAACTGGCAGTTTGGCAAATACCGCGATCCGGACAACAATACCTACAAAGTGTGGATGGACGAAAAACTATATATCCCAAGACACGAAGGACAGGCTGCGTATATCACCCCACCGATTCAGAATTACATCAATGGCCCGACTGGAATGGTTTATAATCCAGGTACCGCCTTAGCTGAAAAATGGAAAAACACCTTTTTCGTGGCATCTTTTGTAGGTAACCCTACCAGGTCTGGAATCCATGCCTTCAAGTTAGAGCCAGACGGGGCTTCTTTCAAAATGAGCCAGACAGAAAATATTATGTCCGGAGTATTGGCTACTGGACTTGACTTTGGTCCAGATGGCTCACTCTACTTCGCTGACTGGATAGATGGCTGGGGTACCAAAAACTATGGAAGGGTATGGAAAATTGCTGATGAAGGAGGAGCAGACTGGGAAGCGCGTAAGATAACGGAGCAGGTGATAAAAACCGATTTCAAGACACTTACCGATGAAGCTTTAGGCGGCTATCTGGGCGATGAGGATATGCGGATCAGAAGAAAAGCCCAGTTTGAATTAGCTAAAAGAGGAAACGATGGTGCCAAAATCTTTCAGAATGCCATCGACCAGCGCGCTAATCAATTTGCGAGAATACATGCCATAGTGGGCATCAGCCAACTGGCCAGAATGGAGAAAATGGACTATGCGGATGCCTTGTTTCCATTACTGAAAGACCAGGATCCTGAAATCAGGGCACAAGCTGCAAAATGGCTGGGGGACATTAAATACGCAAAAGCAGGCAATGAACTTTTGCCTTTACTCTCAGATACTGAAATCCGTGTAAGATTCTTTGCCTCGGAAGCATTGGGCAGAATAGCGTTTGAGCCTGCAGTCGGTGGATTGATAAAGGTGCTGGAGGAAAATGATGACAAAGACGCGTTTCTCCGTCATGCGGCTAGTTTGGCTTTGGCAAGGATCAATAAGAAAGAGCCTATCCTTGCACTTTCCACTCATTCTTCCGATGCTGTACGTATGGGAGCGGTTTTGGCACTACGTAGAATGGCTGAACCAGGAATCACGGCATTTTTGGCTGATAAAAATGAATACATCGTGACAGAGGCAGCCAGGGCAATCAACGATGATTTCTCCATAGAGGCCGCTCTTCCTGCATTGGGAGATCTGTTAGTGACCACTGACTTTGAAAATGAGCCATTGATAAGACGGGCGATCAACGCCAACCTACGGGTGGGAACCCAGAAGGCTATGGACAACCTGTTGGCTTATATAGCCAAGCCGGGCGTGAACCCTGTTTTGAAATCGGAAGCCATTGCCACACTGGGTACCTGGGCAAAACCTTCTGTACTGGACCGTGTAGATGGTAGAAACAGGGGAGCAATAGAGCGGGAGCTTGCACCTGTTCAGTCATCCGCAAAGGAGGCATTGATTGGGGCGCTGAGTGACAAAAATGAAGCTGTTCGTGAGGCAGGCGTAAAAGCAATTGGAAAACTGAAGATTGCCGACGCGGAGCCGAAACTGGTGGCTTTATTGAAAAATGACCAATCGGAGAATGTACGGGTAGCAGCGATTTTGACCCTTTCAGTGACAAATCCAAATTCCATCTCTGATCCTATCGCCATAGCAATGAAAGACAATTCCAGAGCTGTACGTGTGGTTGGTTTGGATCTTTTGACCAAAACTGATATTTCTCAGGAACTGATGGTGAGCTTGCTTCAGGATGTAATCCAAAACAGAACCACGGCAGAAAAACAAGCTGCTTTATTGAGCTTGGGAGGTTTGGACAATTCCGCCGAACTACCATTATGGAACACGCTGCTTGAGGATCTGGCCAACAACAAACTCCCGAATCAGGTGTTGATAGAGTTGGAAGAAGCTATAGCAGAGACTGGATCGGATGAACTGAGAACCAAATATGACCAAATCCAGCAAAAGAGAACCCAAGGTGACTTATTGGCGCTATACAGTGGTGCGCTGGAAGGAGGAAGCGTACGGGCAGGGAGAACTATTTTCTTCCAAAACCAAACGGCCCAGTGTATCCGCTGTCATGGGTATGATGATATGGGAGGTGTGGCCGGGCCTCACCTGAATGGCATCGCCAATAGAATATCCAAGACTGAGATGCTGGAGGCACTGATAGATCCAAGCAAACGCCTCGCACCTGGCTTTGGTTTTGTACAATTGGAACTCAAGGATGGCACCTCAATAAACGGCACCTTGATGGAAGAAAGGGAAAATGGACTGGTGATGAAAGTAGGGGCAAAACCTGATACGCTGATCTTGAACAGCAGTATCGCCGAGCGCAAAGACTCCCCATCCAGTATGCCGGATATGAAGGCACTCCTTAGCAAAAGAGAGATCAGGGATCTGATCAGTTTCCTAAGTACTATGACGAAAGAATGGGAATGAAAAAATTCATTGTCGGTTTAGTAATCATAGGGATCATCACTGCTGTGGTGGTCCCTTTGATTTTGGTTCAAGTAGGTAAATCATTGCTGCATGACTCAGCTATTCCGCAGCATGAGTTGTTGTTCCGTTCGGATGGCCCAAAAACTATTTTGGCCTTTTTCCCACATCCTGACGATGAGGTGACAGTGTCCGGAACGCTGATGAAAATGAAAGAGGAAGGGCATAGGATTATTTTAGTTTGCCTGACTAGGGGCGAAGCCGCAGATACTGGTGGGAAATATTCTGAGGAGGAATTGGCCGAAATCCGTACTAAAGAGATGCGGCTTGCCGCCGAAACGCTAGGAGCCGATCATCTGGAGCTCATGGACTATCCTGACAGTGGAATGGGAGAGCTGGGGGTAGATTCCATTAAAGCTATAGCCGAAAAAATGATCAAGCAGTTTGAGCCGGACGTTTTGATAAGTTATGATTCAAAAGTGGGGCTTTATGGACATCTTGATCATCGCCTTACTGGACTGGCCGTGGAAAAAGTATTTGCGGAAAACCTGGGCAAATCTGATTTTCCACCCCAAAGACTATTTCAGGTCACCTTATCTCCCAAGCAAATCCAGATGGCCTTAAAACTTTCTGAAGGATTTAAGAAGCACTATCCGCAAGAGCCTGATCAAGGGCTTCCTTTGCCCAGTTTCTCCATAAATACCACTCCTTATTTTGGAAGGGTACTGAAGGTGATCCATGGCCATCAAAGCCAGAAAGAAACCTTGAAGGACTTGCTTCCTTACCATGATAAAGTGCCGGAATTTATTTATTCCAGGATTTTTGACCGTGAATACTTCTTTGAGGTAAAAGCAAAAAAGCCACCCGGGGGATATCGGATGGCTTTCAGGTGATTTTGGCTTATATTCTACTAGTTTAGGAATTCATCAAAGGTCAAGCTGACAAAGTACATGGTCCCAACGGTCGGATTACCCCACGCCTGGGTGTACCCCTTACTGAACAGGTTAGAACCACCAATTTTCAAGATAGACTTAATGCTTTTCAGTTTATAACTCACTTGGGCATCAAGTGTACCATACGCCGGGACCACTGACAGTTGCTGGGTAGATACAGCTGGGCTCACAAATGAGGACTGCCATACAAATTCTCCCTGCCATCTGTAAGCTAGCGCAAAGCCAAGATTGTCCACTACTTCTCTGTTTGCGAAATTTAACACATATCGATATTCTGGAGTATTGAAACTAGGCTGGAACCCTGTCTCTGCTAGTTCGTCCAGATTTGAAAGTGTATTGAACGACACATTTCCTCCAATGGTGTAGCCCTTCGGAAGTTTGTAATCCAAACTGGCAGCCCATCCCCATGATTTGATGATCTCGGCTCTGTTTACAGGCATAGAATATACATTTCTACCTCCTGGCCCCAAACCGATCAGGTTAAGCCCGGTAAGCGCATTGGGCCCTTGTGTACCAGTTTCAGAACCATCCTGAACCAAGACTTGGCTTCCGTTGAAATTTTCAAATCTATTGAAATACGCATAAGCATCTACCAATAATTTGGTTCCCCAGATCCCTTTGTAACCTACTTCGAAGGATTTAACCCGCTCTGGCTTAAACTCTTTAATTTCATATGGTTGCAGTATGTCAAGATTTGCATCTGCTGCCAGGACTCCCACTGTCTGCGCTACAGCAGAGGGTATATCTTCAGGATCAATTAAACCTGCCTCCACTTGCTGCATCACTAGGGCTAAGGCCTGAGCTTGAGTAGCCGGGTCTTGAGCTGTTTGCTGAACTGCGGCTCCAAAGTTTGTCACATTTGCCAAGGTATAACCAGGATTGGTATTCAGGTTATATCGAGTCGATAAAAACGGTAATCCGCCGATCAACCTTGCCTGAGGAGTATTCAGATTTATATATTGATCCTGATTTGTTGGGATACGGAATCCCGTCTGATAAGAAGCTCTGAAATTATGGTTTCCTTCGGTAAATACTCCTGAAACTCTCGGAGACCATTGTCCTACGAAGTTTTCATTTTTATCGTACCGGGCAGAAGCCGTTAGTTTGAACTTGTCGCTGAAGAACTTCTTGGTTCCTTGGATATATCCACCGTATTCGTTGATATTAAATTCGTTTCCGTTTTCATCCAAGGCGAAGATCGTACCATTTGAATTCAGGTCATAGATTCTATAATTAGCTCCTATTACAAATTCCGCAAAGCTTATCTGTTCTGATAAATTATAAGATCCCTCGAAATGGTACAGGTTACTACTGTCCACAAATTTCGCCCCAACACCATTTTGATCGCCTGGAATTGGTCTTGAGGTCACATCATTCAATGCACTATTAAATTCTGGTGTGCCAGGCATATATCTTCCTTGATCCGCAAAAGCCCTGGCGGCTAAATGAGCCTGATCAGACGGCATTCCGCCACCAATTGCCTGGGCATATGCACCCACATATTCCGGAAACCATTGTGTGCTTGCTTTCCAAGCCTCATTAATTCCTTGTGCGGCTGTACCTACAGCAAACGCATCCCCGGAGCGTTCCTGGGTAGTATATGCTCTAAGGTACCAGTTAGACGCTCTCAGTTCCGCTTTGTATTGGCCCATTGTGAAATCCTTAAGGGAATAACGGTCTGCTCCAGTATATACTGTGGTGCCAAAACCTAGGTTTCCTTGAAGAACTGCCTCTATATTGTCATTGATCCTGTAATGCAGGGCTGCGTTCAATTTGATGGATTTGGTTCCGTAGTCTGCCAGATCCCGTTCCATGTATCCCGTTCTGGAAACAGCCGTATTTGGTATTATTGCTAGGGCAGCTTCAGGTAAAGCCCCGGCAGCTACCATAGACTGAGCTACAGAAAACATATTTACATTGGTTTCATCTCCATAGCTATTGACACCATTATAAGCGGGGTTGTTAGAAGGATTGCCAGATTCTATTGTGGATCCATTAAGGAGTGATTGATCCCGTAAATCATTCGCTTGCCAGTCATCGGCTTTTAGGTACTCAAAGTTCACCTTAAAAGCAAACTTATCACTAATAGCCTTGGCATACCTTGCGCTGAAATTATAAAGACCCGTAGCAGCTCTGGATCTATCACTCTCATCCATAATGCCAGTCTTTACACTTGCAGAAAGACCTTGATAAAGAAAAGGACTTTTGGAGTTCATCAGCAAGATCCCGTTGATGGCATTTGGGCCGTAAAGCGCTGAAGAAGCACCTGGAAGCAATTCCACACTTTCCAGATCCAGCTCGGAGATACCCACGATATTGCCTACTGAGAAGTTAAGTCCAGGTGCCTGATTGTCCATTCCATCGATCAGCTGAACTGTTCTCACGTTTCCGTTGGCATTGAAGCCTCGCGTATTGAAGGATTTGAATAGGAGAGACTGGGTGCTCATTTCCACACCTTTCAAGTTATTGATCGCATCGTAGAAACTCGCCTGAGGAGCATCACGGATAGCTATTATATCCATTTTCTCCACTGACACCGGTGACTGCAATACACTTTCTTCCACTCTTGATGCCGAAACAACCACTTCCTGCCCTAATATCGTAGTTTCCATAAGTTGAATATCCACCGTCGATTGGTTGCTGGTAATCTCTACTTCCTGGGTTGTATATCCTATCATAGAAAAAACCAGCGTCAAAGGAGGAGCCTGATTTACATTCAGGGAATACTTTCCGGATAGATCAGAGATGGTTCCTGCTACCTTCCCCTTTACCAGAATATTGACCCCTACCAAGGTTTCTTTGGTATCCGCATCTGTTACAGTACCGGTTATGGTCGTCTGCCCTATAACCTTGCCTGCCGTAAGGGAAACCAAGAATGTCAATAAGAACACTGACAGCTTTATTTTACTTGTAAAATTGTTCATAGGCTTACTGTTTAAAGTTTTTTCTTCAATGAAATAAGGGTGATTATTTCATTGTTAATAGACGAAAAATAGCCTAAAAAACGAACAATTATCACTTTATCACCAAAATATATTGAGGTGATAAAAAAAGAGAAAAATCGATTGCGAAGGAAACTGAGGCCTATAAATGGAAATTATAAAACGAATCAACTAATTTATTGTCGATCTTAGACCACAATGACTTCTTTGTTAAAAATTCCAAAAACTAAAAAACTTCCTTTCTTCAAATATTTCCATAAAAAAAGCCCGGAAGTACCGGGCTTTTAGAATAATTACAGAAGAATTTATCCGTTTTTGTTTTCTTCATTTACATGTTTTACAAGCCTGTCACAGAGATCTTTGATTTCCTCAGACATATATTCATCAGCCGTGCTGTTTAGGATAGTCTGGGCCATTCCACCTAAAATATCTATGTAAAAACGCTTCATTTCCACTACCGACATTTCCTCTGTCCACAGGTCGATACGAAGGGTGCTATGGTTTAGATTATCCCAGACATTTAGACTGATGCTTTTAGTTTCTTCCAATCCTATGCTTTCTTTATCTGAGGCATCCCATTTGATTGTTTTTGGGAAGCTATTTTCATCCAAATCGACTTGGAATTTAATCTCTGAATTTTTCATGCTTTTAATTTTGACCTAAATAGATCCTCCGTTGATTTAACAAAATTAAACAGGTAAACTTCAGGAACGTCCACCTGGTTCATTTTTATAGCTATTATTCTAAAATCATTTCAGGTATTTCACCTTCAATGATGAGCTTACCTGCGGTTTTTTCCTTGATTTCTTCCACTGTGACTCCAGGAGCTCTTTCTCTGAGTATAAACCCTCCTTCTGATGCTATTTCCAGCATAGCCAGGTCTGTGATTATTTTTTTCACGCAACCAACCCCTGTGATGGGGAGAGAGCATTCAGGAAGCAGCTTGGAATCCCCCGAGCGGGAGCAATGCTGCATGGCCACAATGATATTTTCGGCCGAAGCCACCAAATCCATGGCTCCACCCATGCCTTTGACCATTTTACCAGGGATTTTCCAGTTGGCAATATCCCCATTTTCAGAAACTTCCATGGCACCAAGGATGGTGAGATGCACATGCCCACCACGTATCATAGCAAAGGATTCCGCAGAATTGAAAAGCGCTGAACCTTTAGCCATGGTCACTGTCTGCTTGCCGGCATTGATAAGATCCGGGTCAATTTCTTCCTCAGTAGGGAAGGGGCCTATTCCGAGAAGCCCGTTTTCAGACTGAAGTACTACTTCCAGATTCTCCGGAATATAATTGGCCACTAGAGTGGGAATGCCTATTCCCAAGTTTATGTATTGCCCGTTCTTCACCTCCTTGGAGATCCGTTGGGCTATTTGTTCTTTTGTTAGCATTTTGGGTTGTTTTTGCAGTTAAAGGATGATGAAGAAGTCTAGTTTCTTGAGGTGTGGAGACCAAAACCTACCGGGTTTATACCATTGGAATTTGATGAATTATTTGATCCGCACTATTCCTCACAAAAAACATGGCAGATTTATGCGAATTATCTGGATACTGTTCGCTTCTCTATTCTCTTCTCGTAATTTTCGCCCTGAAATATCCGCTGTACATAGATTCCCGGCGTATGGATTTCATTTGGATGAAGTTCTCCGGCCGGCACCAATTCCTCTACTTCAGCTATGCAAATCTTTCCCGCGGCAGCCATCATAGGGTTGAAATTCCTGGCGGTACCCTTGAATATCAGATTACCCGCCGTATCACCTTTCCAGGCCTTGACAATAGAGAAATCAGCTTTGAGCCAAGATTCCATCAAGTAAATTTTCCCATCAAATTCACGTAATTCTTTTCCTTCAGCTACCTCTGTACCTACACCTGCGGGAGTAAAGAAGGCCGGAATGCCTGCCCCTCCAGCCCGGATCCGCTCCGCAAGTGTTCCCTGAGGAATCAGATCCACTTCTAGTTCACCACTGAGCAGCTGTCGCTCAAACTCCGCATTTTCTCCCACATAGCTGGAGATCATCTTTTTGACCATCCGCTTTTTGAGGAGGAGTCCTATTCCAAAGTCATCCACTCCGGCATTGTTCGACACGATAGTCAAGCCTGAAATAGGTCTTTTGAGAAGGGCAGAGATACAATTTTCGGGAATACCTGAGAGACCAAATCCTCCCATCATCAGCGTGCTGTCACTGGGAATATCAGCTACCGCCTCAAGGGCATTTTTTACAGTTTTGTTGATCATATGTTTTGGGTTTATAGCAAGTTCTTGGCATTTCTCTGATCTATGAAAAGTTGGTTTTTCAATGCTTCCAGTCCGTCGAATTTTTGTTCCTCCCGAAGAAAGGCTTTAAAGTAGATCGTGATCTGCTTATCATAAAGATCGCCTTGGAAATCGAATAAATTCGCCTCCACTGTTTTCTTCGTACCGTTGACCGTTGGACGGTTTCCTATATTCAGCATGGCTTTGTACAGGGCGCCGTTCACCATAGCCTCTACTGCATAAACGCCATCTTTGGGGATTAGTTTATAATCATTGGGGATGTGGATATTGGCAGTAGGGAAACCTATGGATCTCCCGATCTGCTGGCCTTTTATTACCAATCCGTTCAATTCATACGGCCTGCCCAGACAATTGATTGCGGTAGAAATATCACCCGTTTCCAATGCATGGCGGATTTTTGTACTGGAAACACCTATATCCTCCACATCTTGCCTCGATATTTCTTCCAGCTCAAAACCATACTCCTGATGATGGGACTTCAGGTATTCAAAACTTCCTTCACGGTTTTTGCCAAAACGGTGATCATAGCCTATGACCAATTTCTTTGTTTGGATGGTATCCACCAAAACTGTTTCTATAAATTCCTTGGAGCTGAGCTGGGAAAATTCCTTGGTGAAGGGAATGGTGACCAGATGATCTATCCCAAACTGTCGCAAATGCTTGGCTTTTTCCTCAAAAGTGCTCAATAGCCTGAGGTTATGCTCTTCGGGGTAGAGGACCAACCGTGGGTGGGGCCAAAAAGTGATCAATACGGTTTCTCCATTGACGGAGCGGGCCAATTCCCGTATTCGATGAAGTATTTTCTGATGCCCTAAGTGTACTCCATCAAAAGTCCCACTTGTCACTATGGCATTGGAGAGTCTGGGAAAATCAGCTAAACCTTCATAGATTTTCATTTGTTCTTGATTTGATTTCTTCTATTAATGATCCAAGGTCATGCGCTTCCGTAAGTTTGAAATCACCAATCCTGGTTCTGCACAAGGAACTCATATAAGCCCCCACTCCCAACTTCTCACCGAGATCTCTGGCAAGGCTGCGGATATAAGTGCCTTTGGAACAAACTATCCTGAATTTCACTACTGGATTTTCGAAAGCGGTGATTTCGAATTCGCTCACAGTCACTGGGCGGGGTTCCATTTTGACTTCTTTGCCCTTTCTGGCAGCTTCATACACCCGCTTGCCATCTACTTTGATCGCTGAGTGCATGGGAGGCACCTGCAGAATATCCCCAATAAGCTCCTCCACCGCTTCATTTACCTGATCAAGGGTTACAGAAGAAGGATCCGCCACGGAGACCACCGGCTGTTCCAGGTCAAAGGAATCTGTGGTAGATCCGATTACAAATGTCCCAGTATATTCTTTTTCCTGTCCCATAAAGGTATCAATCTGCTTGGTCATTTTGCCGGCACAGACGATAAGCAGACCTGTGGCCAAGGGATCCAGGGTACCTGCATGCCCTACTTTTTTGATTTTAAGGGCATTCCGGACTTTCTTTACCACATCAAAAGAAGTCCATTCCAGAGGTTTGTTGATCAGAAATACTTCTCCGTAGGGTTCTTGCATCTTATAAATATAAGCCAGCTACTATTGCTATGATCCCGACTATAAGGCAGTAAATTGAAAAATAGCTTAGCTTACTGTTTCTCACCAATTTTATCATCCAGGTACAGGCAATAATCCCGGCTATGAAAGCTGCCAAAAAACCTGCACTAAGGTACCCAAATCCCTCTGTTTCCATAGAAAGGTCTCCACCTAATATGTCTTTGGCGATCTTGCCCAAAATCAATGGCACCACCATCAGGAATGAGAACCTTGCAGCTTTCCCCTTATCTATACCCAGTAGGACAGAAGTAGAAATGGTGGCTCCAGAACGGGAAATCCCGGGAAGAATAGCGATGGCCTGAGCAACGCCCACAATTATCGCTTGCCAGAACGTCACAGGTTGATTTGTGAATTTGGCTCTATCTGCCAGATAGAGCAACACTGCCGTAAGGATGAGCATACATCCTACAAACACGATCTGTCCTCCAAATAATGTCTCCAACTGCTCCTCAAACACTAATCCTACAATAGCCGCAGGAATCATAGAAAGTATGATTTTGGTTACAAATTGAGTTTCTTCGTTCCACTGAAACCTGAACAAACCACCAAGGATTTCCCCTATGTCTTTTCGGAATACAACGATTGTGGAGAGAGCTGTGGCAAAATGTACCACTACTGTAAACATCAATCCCTCAGCAGGCATTTTATTTTCTCCCAAAATCGCTTTCCCCAATTCCAGATGTCCACTGGAGGATACCGGCAAAAACTCCGTCAGTCCTTGAATGATTCCAAGGATAATTGCATCAATTATTTCCACGCTTAATTACTTTCTGTTTTGGAGAAAATCGCATAAAACTCAAAAATAAAGCCCGCCAGCGTTACAATTGGACCAATTGTCAATCCTAACACACCGTTACCGTGCGGTTCACCATCCAAGCTGATAAGAATGAACCCTAGGATGATCAGTCCAATTCCGATGAACATCAGTTTGTAGTTTTTGCGGGAAAAAGGGAAAGAAGATTTGCTCATTTTATAGATTAATACAGTTCGTCCAAAGACATATTTAAATACTTATTAACAGCTCGCAAGGTACTTAGAACGGATAGAATTCCACCTACTGTGACCAAAATACCGAATAAAACGAGCAACAATTGTTGGTTTTGGAGCATTGCGAAGCCCTCGATGTTTGCCTGGGTATATTTCACCAGCGCAAAGAGAATCAAGGAAGCAAACCCACCAGCCAACATCCCAAACAAAAAGGCCCGTGACAGGAAAGGTTTTCGTATAAACCCGCGCGTGGCTCCCACCAGTTGCATGGAACGAATAAGAAAGCGCTGGGAGAAAAGTGCCAATCGTATGGTATTATTGATGAGCATCACCACAGTAATGATCAAAATCAATATGAACCCTCCGAGTACAATACTGACTTTGAGCAAGTTCTTATTGATGGAATCCACTAGATCCGTCATATAAGAAACTTCAAAAACCCCGGGAATGGCTTCTATCTCGGCAACTATTGCTTCCAGTTGCTCCGAAGTCTGGAATTCCTCAGCAATGGTCAACACAAAGCTGTCGCGCAAGGGATTGTCTTCAAGGAACTGTGTGAAATCCTCACCTGTACTTTCGATAAAAGTGGCCGCGGCCTCCTCGTCTGACACGAACCTAAGATTAAGTGTGTCACCTTTTTGGAGGATAAAGGATCGTTTGGACAGATTGTCCCTGATGGCATCAAGCTTTTTCTGTTCCAGGTTTTTCTCCAAGAATACCTGGACCTCAATATTCTCACGGATCATACTGGTCAGGGTCTTTGCCTGGATGAGGATTACTCCGAACAGACCTACAATAAAAAGGGATAGGGTAGTACTGAAAAGTACACTTCCAAATTTGAAATGCCCCAGTGTCTTTTTCTTTCTCGGATAGTTGGCCATAGCTTGTAAATTCTGCTCAAAAGTAACTTTCCCCAAGGATATTGCCAATCTATTCCTGATAAAGGATTTTGATGACTTTTTCACCACTGATCCCAAATATCTGATCTTGTGGCCGTTGCTTCACCAATGCCAACCCGGTAAATCTTCCAAAAGCCGGAAGTACCAGTTTATTTTCTGTAAAGTGAAAACATGGCAGATTTATGGCCTGTCGCCCTCTTCCATACAGCCGTACACCAGGATGCACATGGCCACAAAGATTCAGTTTACCTGATGGCACCTGATCTTCAGGCTCATGGGTGAGCAATAAATTCCCCAATTCGATTGGTTCTTCATGAATTTCAAAGATGGATTGACGATAAGCCAGAGCTGGTAAAATGTCGTGATTTCCTTTGACCAAATGGAAATTCGTCCGGGTATGGCCGCCTAAAAACTGAATCAGAACTTCCCATTGTGAATTCCATTCACTATGGAAAAGGTCTCCCAATATATAGAGATCTTTAGGCAAGAATTTATCAAGAAGTAAATTAATGTGCTGTAAATCAGAATAATGAATAGGCTCAGGGATAGGTATTCCCGCTTTCCGGAAATGTGCGGCTTTTCCAAAATGAAGATCAGCAATAAATAAAGTTGAACTTTCTGAAATCCAAACGGCTTTCTCCGGTAGTAGGTGGAGTGTAGTATCTGCAAAGAAAATATCCAAATGCATCCAATCTTAGGTATGGTTTTGGGGGTAAGGTGTAAAAAACCTGATCAAATATAGATTCACTAAACGCATTTTTTATGAAAACCTGTCAATTTGCTTCAGTACTCATTTTCCTATTCCTGGGAGGCACCCACGCCATGGGACAGTCTAAGTCTAATATATCCGGCATTTGGTTCAATACGGAAAAGACAGCCCAAATCGAAATTATGGAAATGGATAATGGGATAATCGGAAAAATAGTCTGGATCCAAAATGCGAATAATCCCGATGAAGAGAAGGATGTCGTCAATTCTGATTCAAGCCTAAGAGATCGTCCACTGATGGGATTGACCATTTTAGAGGGATTGAAATATAAGGATGGTATATGGTCTGATGGGAAGATTTACGATCCGGAATCCGGTCTTAGTTATACCTGCGAACTGAATCTAAAGAAAAAAGATCTATTGGAGGTTACTGGGTATTTAGGTGACTCTTGGGTTAGCCGTACGGTAGAGTGGAACAGGGTCAGGTAATAGTTTCGGATATCTTTGAAGCCAAGAAGCTGCCTCCTAAAAGACAGTTTCTTGGTTTTTGCAGATAAACCCTGTGCTTTAATTTTTATGTTGTAGATAAAATGACTTTAGAATATACGAAAGCTGCTCATATTCTATCAGGAAGGCATCGTGACCAGCAGTAGCAGTGATTTCCTTATACGTTCCTTTTTTCACATGCTGACTGATAAATTGGGATTCTTCTGGGAGAAACAAGAGATCTGTATCAACGCCGATGGTCAATACATTTGCCTCAATTTTACCCAAGGCCTCAGTCACCCCCCCACGGTTTCTACCCAAATCATGGGAATCCATTGTTTTGGTAAGTGTCCAGTAGGAGAGTGCATTGAAGCGGTTGGCTAACTTTTTACCCTGATAGCGCAAGTAGGACGAAGCTCTGAAATTATCCAGTTGGTTTTCACAGTCCACTTGCTTAGCGGCCAGATCGAGAGGATGTCTATAAGTAAGCATGGCAATGGCACGTGCAGTTTCCAGTCCTTTTTGACCTGCGGCTTCATGAAGCTCACCCCAGGTGCAATCCGATTCTATCGCCATCCTTTGGGTTTCATTGAAACCTATCACCCATGGCCTAGTCTTGGAGGTGGATGCCAGAATCACGGCATTTTTAAGTTTGCTTCCTAAAACATATGCCCACTCCAGTCCAACCTGGCCCCCCAATGATCCACCGATCAGGCTATGGATCGAATCTATCTGTAAATGAATCCTCAAACGCTCCAGTCCCTGGGCCAGATCACGGGACGTCATCTGAGGAAAATCATAATAATATGGTTTACCGGATTTTGGGTTCACACTGAAGGGCTGGGTAGAGCCATAGCATGATCCCAAAAGATTTGCACAGATGATAAAATGGTCGGCAGGGTCGAAGAATTTATCTTCTCCGACCAGGCCATTCCACCATTCCGATACATTGGAATCTCCAGTAAGCGCATGGATAACCCAGATAACATTCGATTTTTCAGAATTGAGTTGTCCATAGGTAGTATAGGATATATCAAATTCCGCAAGGCTATCTCCTGATTCCAAGGATAACGGCGTATTAGAATGGAATATGTCCTGGGTCATAGTAATCAAAGCGTACTGACTTTTAAGATTCATTTGTTGATTTAGATTTTATCGAAAGCTTGTTGCAGGTCCGACTTGATGTCTTCAATGTGCTCAATACCACATGAGATTCTCAAGAGGGTAGGAGTCACTCCCGCCGCGATTTGCTCTTCATCAGAGAGTTGCTGGTGGGTGGTAGCTGCTGGCTGGATGATCAGTGTCTTGGCATCACCTACATTGGCTAGATGGGAGATGAGTTCCAAATTATTGATCAATGAAGAAGCCTGTTCTTTTTCTCCTATCAGCTCAAAACTCAATACTCCTCCAAACCCATTGGTCAGGTACTTTTTAGCTAGAGAATGGTATGGAGAGGAAGGCAATCCAGGGTAATTTACTTTCTGGACCAATGGATGATTATCCAGCCATTTGGCAAGCTCAAGCGCATTATCTACTGTTTTCTGAACTCTAAGTGAAAGTGTTTCTATCCCCTGAAGAAGTAAAAAAGAATTAAATGGACTAATGGCAGGGCCAAAATCCCGCAAGCCCTCAACCCGGGCTCTGATAGCAAAAGCTACATTAGGTAGGCCTAGGGGGTTGTTTTCTCCAAAGACCTCCCAAAAATTAAGCCCATGATACCCTTCAGATGGCTCGGAAAATTGTTTGAATTTTCCGTTTCCCCAATTGAAATTGCCGGCATCTACTATAATTCCACCAATAGATGTCCCATGTCCACCGATCCATTTGGTAGCTGAGGAAGTGACGATATTCGCCCCATGCTTGATAGGCTGACATAGGTAACCTCCCGCGCCAAAAGTATTGTCCACGACCAAAGGAATATCATGTTTTTTGGCTACCGCAGCAATAGCTTCAAAATCAGGAACGTTAAATTCCGGATTACCAATAGTTTCCAGGTAGATGGCTTTTGTACGCACATCGATCAAGTTTTCAAAGTCCTGTGCTGCGCTACTCTTGGCAAACCGGGCTTCTATACCTAGACGTTTAAAGGCCACTTTGAACTGATTGTAGGTACCTCCATAAAGGAAAGTGGTGGACACAAAATTATCACCGGCTTCCATGATGTTGTTCAAAGCAAGGAATTGGGCGGCCTGTCCTGAGGAGGTAGCTACTGCTGCAACTCCGCCCTCCAAAGCCGCAATCCTATTTTCAAATACATCCGTTGTAGGGTTCATGATCCGGGTATAGATGTTTCCGAATTCCTTTAATCCGAAAAGATTTGCCCCATGTTCCGCGGAATTAAAAACATAAGAAGTGGTCTGGTAAATAGGGACTGCCCTAGAGTTGGTAGTTGGATCCGCTTGCTGACCAGCATGTACCTGTAGGGTGTCGAAGTGAAGGTTTTTTGACATGTTATTAGGGTTTTATGGTTTGAAAATTTTATAAAGAAATAATTCTGTTCCGAGATGCTCCAAAATAGGCGGCAAAAAAATCAACAGAAGCATAAGGCTAGTAGCTGACCCTGAATTAAAACCAGATGAAAAGGTGATGAAGTGTTTCCTGAGTGCATTTTGTCGAACTTATAGTCCCAAAAGAGAATCTCTTTCGGCAGGAATTGGCACCTTGGACTTTCCAGGTTGCCAGAGGGTCTTTGAGCCTGTCTCTCGCCTCTTCTTTATAAATCCAGGCACTTAAAAGTGAAAGGATGCTGCAAAGAAAAGGGCGGGAAACGGAAAAACAAAATTTATTTTCATGTCCAGCAAAGAAATTCTTCACTTTGCTTTTTCATTTTGACCGGGGAGGCATTAAAACCCACCCAAAAATCCTTCCTTAGGGATGAAGTTTGGGAGACAGGGATTTGCCTTATGCTGATTGTAAATCCTAAAGACTTAATCATAAATCGATCTGACATCCCAGGGTGATTTGATGTTCCCCTCTTTTGATAGGCCAGAATAATAAAATTTGAAATAGCCCAGAGTATAGCGGTAGGGTGGTTCTACAGAAGTTGATCATAAAAAAAGCTAACCCGTGATAGGTTAGCCTTGGGTAATTGGCATGTTGTTGAATTATAGGATGGGATCACCACCTCTTCTCACTTCAGATTGTCTGTCTCCACGGTGGTCTCTCTCTAAAAAGCCATCTCCGTACTTTGCATCCCTTATCCTACCTGACGTGTCACTAAGGAGATCTTCATCTTTGAAGAAAGTTTGATTTTGATGATCATAGCGTCCATATAGGCTACGGGACTCTGCGCTGTAATAAGTACGCATGTCGTGTAAGAATTCGGCCTGAGGACCAGATGGCCAATTGTCACTATCAAAACCAGGAGCATTCTCCAGTGTTTCTTTAACTTCCTTGACAATTATCACATTCTCTTGCGCCGGATGAAATTCGAAAGATTCATATGGCAAAGCAAGAAGTTTAGATCCTAAATTTAAAAAACCTTCATCCACTTTCAGTACTACATAATCAATCTTTCCTGTGTTTGTATTGATCATGATGTCTTTGATAGAACCTACTGGCTCATCACGTGCGGTTTTTACAGTACATGAGATTGCTGTTGAGCAACTGATTTGGGAACGTTTTAGCGTGTTCATGTTAATAGTTGGTTAGTGAGTAATTATTAATGTGACTCACTTAATTCTATTATTGTGCCACAGGCTAAAACGAGTACCTCAGCTGATCTATCGACTTTTTAATGCTTCACTAGTGCGAAGTCCTTGCCCTATTCGTGGAAATATATTCATTCCAAGGGGAATCCCTTGGTTTCCTTCAGATAATTCTAAATTTCAACAAATACATTAACAATCCATTCATGCATATGAGCATGAACTAGATTACAGATTCAAATCCCTCAAATCCTCTTCAGTATCAATGTCCACCTTACCTTTCGGAAAGTCCACACTGGCCATATCGGCTTCGTTTGAGAGAGCTATTTGTTTTGCACCTTCATCACCTGTAAGCTGCATCAATTCCTTGAAATACGAATTACCAAAAAGGATCGGCACGCCAAAAGTCTTGGAATATTTACAGGACACTATTCCCTTCCCGCTTTCTTCTTGTGTGGATATGAGTTTATTAAGCAGTTTTGAATCAACAAAAGGTTGGTCACACAGCATAATGATTACCTGGTCAGGTTTGTCAAATTTCAGCATATACTCCATCCCGGTTTTTATACTGGAAGCCATGCCTTCCTTGAAGTTAGGGTTTGGAATATTCGGGATACTATTGCCGGGAAAAGTCCTCTTGATTTCATCCCTATTTGCTCCCAGCACCACCACCCGTTTCTCAGCATCAGCCCCATTGGCGGCGTCTATTGCATATTGGAGCAAGGTTTTCCCCTTGTACTGGGCGATTTGTTTTGGATATCCCAGTCTGCTGGATTCCCCTGCCGCAAGTATGATTATTCCTGTTTTCATTGTTTTCACTCGTGTATAGGTCCGTTCTTTTCTTTCAGAAAGCTACCACTCTTTCCACCAAAAACTGCTTTTATTTCCGCCAAAATCGAAAGTGCGATTTCTTCTGATCCCTCAGCACCAATATCCAAACCCATGGGAGAGAAGATAGGGTTCTGATTCACAGTCACTCCCTGCTTTTTCAGTCGCTCTACTAATTTTTGGGATTTCTTTTTAGGCCCCAGTATCCCAATATAAGGTAGGCTTAAGGGGATTAAGTCATGTAATACCATCGCCTCATATTCGAAGTTGTGTGTCATCAGCAAGGCGGCCGTGAAGGAGTCTATCTCTAGTTGCGCTACTACCTCATCTCCCGATCCAGTGATAATTTTCTTGGCGGAAGGAAAGCGAAGTGGAGTGGCTAGATTTTTTCGCCCGTCGATTAAGATTAAATCCATGCCCAGTATATCAGCCATTTTGGCTAAGGGAACCGTATCATTACCTGCTCCGAAAAGTAAAATACGGATGGCTGGACGGATGTATTCCAGGAAAACCTGGACATCATCCAACTCCTCAAATTTCACTATACTATGATTCGCTGAGTCTGTTGTTTTAATCTCATGGCTTATCTTCTCCAATAGTCCCTCTTCTAGGTTTTGCCTGTCTCCAAAGAGTTCGCTTCCCTTGAATAATACTTTTGTCCCGATTTGTTCTTGCTTGGAATATTTGACAGAAAATACTGTAATCAAGCGGCAGGAAACCCGGTCTTGCAGAGCAATTCTCAGCAATTCCACAGGATTTATATCCGACTGATAATTAATAGGTTCTATCAATACATGGATAATACCATTGCAGCCTAGTCCAATTCCGAACTTCTGATCATCCTCGTCTGTAGTATCATAGGTCACTACTAGGGACTTTTGCTGAAAAATGACTGTTTGTGCTTTGCGGAGCGCATCACCTTCCAAACAACCTCCACTGATCGCTCCAGTCAGTTCGCCGTCTTCGGAGACCAGCATCCGAGCACCGGGACGGCGATAAGCAGAACCATCTACCTGAACTACCGTCGCCAACGCAATCATTTTATTGCTTTCTTTGTAGAAGTCGTAAGCCTGAATTATGGCCTGAAATTCTTTCATAAGTAAAATTCGGTGGGTAAACCTACAATTATTGAATTAAGGTAAGCTACTGCTTTTTCAATATCAAAAGAATAGATACGAATGGTCGAAATGGTTTGATATATGTAATAAATTGTGTCAATATCTTAAAGAAACCTCAGTTTCCTTATCACTGTTTACTCATTTGAAACAGTAAGATTTTACTTGTTTCAATGAGCTTTAAAAATACCTTTACCGCTACCTTTTACCCATGAAAATCCCCAGTCTCGCCCAACTCAAAAAAGAACTTGGTTATCTCAATGAGAAAGAATTGATAGAAATGCTGACCGACCTGAGTAAATTCAACCGGGATAATAAATCTTACTTATTTTTCAAGCTAAATGAGAAAGATAATCCAGGCCTGTACGTGGATATGGTGCAGGAGGAATTGGAAATTGAATTTCAGTCTGCTAGAGGTGGTCATTCCTACTATGCGAAAAAAGCCGCACAGAAACTTCGCCGGAAGATGAACAAACTGCTCAAACTGAGCAAGGTCAAAACAGACCAGATTGAAGTACTCCTGTTCTTTTGCCAGAAAATGAGAGAATATGGCTACATGAGCCATAGAAATCCAGTACTGGATAATATTTACCAGATGCAGCTGGGCAAGGCAGTGAAACTGATCTCCTCTCTCCACGAAGATTTACAGTTTGACTATGAGGGTAGGGTGGAAGAGCTGGTACGCTAATCAACCTATTGTTCAATTTCCTAAAGGCAGTATAGAATTGTGTTGGGTGGCTTGATAATAAGCTGGTCAAAAGATACTTTGTAGCATAATTGAAGTAAGTCAAGGTTAGTACTTGCCCGTGTTTCTTTCTTCAACCCAACTTTTGACCTTAATTCAAAACCAATAGACCCAACCTATACACCTATGAAAAAATCAATTCTATGCGCCTTATTACTGGGTCTTGGGGGCCTGGCGAAAGCTCAGGATTCCCAGGATCTAAGTAAATATCCCGCACCTGTCACATTCACCAACGAACAGGACCATGCAAATATGCAGCAGCAACTGGGGATCACAGTGCTGAGACCTGGTCCAAGTGGAAATGAAGCCGCACCAAACGCAGCGAATTATGATGAATCAAAGGCCAATCCTTGCCCCGAACTTCCTGATATTCTCACTACCAATGATGGGAGAACAGTCAGCTCAGAAGATATGTGGTGGGAAATCCGGAGACCTGAACTCGTCGATGCGCTGGAACGGGAAGTGTATGGAAAACTCCCTAAAAATATACCTTCTGTTAAATGGGACGTAAAAATCACAGACAGGGAATTTGTAGCCAGAACTCCAGTCATCGCTAAGCAAATCATAGGTCATGTGGACAACAGTTCGTATCCACTGATCAATGTGGACATCAATATGATACTAGTCGTTCCTGCAAATGCTAAAGGACCAGTACCTGTTTTGATGATGTTTGGGCGTCCTTCCTTTCCGGCACCTGCCCAGCCAAGTGGAGAGGATATGGAGATATTGAATTCATCTTTTAAAGAAATGATGATCAAGAATGATCCTTCAATAAAAGCTATTTTTGATAAATATCCTGCATATACTCCGGTCACCAGGCTCCCCGGTCCTAATTTCTTTGCACCGCCTGTAAGTGGGGATTCCCCACCTACCGAACAATTGCTAGCAGCTGGTTGGGGATATCTGACCATAGATCCTAGTAGCATCCAAGCTGACAACCATGCGGGGATCACACGGGGCATCATCGGATTGGTGAACAAAGGTCAGCCCCGTTCTCCAGAAGACTGGGGAGCACTTCGGGCTTGGGCCTGGGGAGCTGCAAGAGCATTGGATTATCTGGAAACTGACTCCTTGGTGGATTCTAAAAAGGTCGGGATCGAGGGAGTTTCCAGATACGGAAAAGCTGCTTTGGTGACTATGGCCTTTGAACCAAGATTTGCCACAGCTTTGATCGGCTCTTCAGGAAAAGGAGGAACCACACTCCATCGACGGGTTTTTGGCGAGGCCGTGGAAAGTCTGACTGGTGGAGAAAACTACTGGATGGCCGGGAATTATATGAAATATGGTGCTGATGAATCTGGGTTTGGAAGGTTGGATGGCTGTGATTTGCCGGTAGATTCCCATGATATGCTTGCCCTCTGTGCTCCCAGACCAGTTTTTGTGAGCTATGGTATTCCTGAAAAAGGAGATGCCAAATGGTTGGACCAAAAAGGGAGTTATATGGCTGTAGTTGCTGCTGGGGCTGCTTATAAGTTTTTGGGAGCTTCAGACCTTGGAGTATCCAATGATTACATGAAAGAAGAAATGCCACCCTATAATACAGATATGTTGGACGGAGATCTGGCTTGGAGACAGCATGATGGCGGACACACAGATGCCCCTAATATGCAGTATTTTATTCCATGGGCCAATCGGGTGTTGGGGCATAAGAAGTAATTATATGTTAGTTTTGTCATACTATCATAGCAAAGCTCATGTTTGAAGGACCGGATTACCCAGCATCTATCACTGAAGATCTTTTTGAGTCTTGGCTCGAAGAAGGGAGGGAGAGTAAAATCTCCTATCACTATATGCTTATAGTCTGGAATGTGTACGATGAACAGTACCTCCCCGTGTATGTAGAAAACCGTGGACAGATCAAGAACTATGAGGTATATCCAGAAGCAAAGGGTTCGGAAGCCTTGGTTGCAGTGTATGATTTATATTCGGAAAGTAGGATAGCCTTGTAAGATTTTAAGCATTAAAAAGGTAATCCCAAGCCTAATCTGTTGTTTTCATCCGATTAATTAGCTGGCATTTTGAGGTATAAATATTTCCTACCCTTTGCGTCTTGTCCCACATACGATTATACTACATGCCAACGCAGGCTTTCCATTGATCAATCTGTTGATTTTGATTAATATCGGCCATGCCTACGGCATTTAGGCAAAATCGTTACACCCTTATTAGCCAGCCATTGAAATGGCTGGCTAAAACATCGGCCATGCCTACGGCATTGTAATCAAAGCAATTTACTGCTTGCACACTTGTTTTATATACCGTACCCATCTTTAGTGTTGACACCTCACACCTGGGGAGGGTTATTCTTATTTCCTATGATTTATACCTCTCTAACTTTAAAAAAGCCTGTTTCTTGTTATACCTTCTCTATAAAAAAGAATAGATAAAACCATATAAATCAAACGCTTATATTCAATAGACATTTTATTTAAATCATTATTGCTGTGGATTAAGCTCATCTTTACA
>NZ_JAJUWR010000026.1 GCF_021390545.1 Algoriphagus sp. AGSA1
TTCTCCCCTGATAAAAACTGCTCTAATACTTTTTTCTTGAATGCTGATTCTTGTTCTTTCATACTGCTCTATCTTATAAACTTTAACTAAAATTCAAAGTTTTAGACAGAGTTTAGATTACAGTCTCACACTTTGTAAAACTCTAGATCAAAATCACTTGCATCGAGATTATTAATGATTTTTTGAGCGACTATTCCCGGAGTAATATTACTATCATTACCTTCTGCTATCTTCTCCGCAGCTTCTAAGTGTTTAGAATTCAATTGGGATAGTTGTTCAGAAGTTAAAACTTTATAAAAGCAAGTTGTATATTCTTGAAATTCAAGAGTTTCTAACAAATCGAAAGATGTGTCGATTTCAAAATGAAGGTCATTTTCTTTGGCTATTTTTTCATATACAGCGTAGTAACTGATCCCGGATTTATCAGCTAAAAGATCTTTTCTCACAAAGTAATTTTCAAGGTCATTTAACTCTTTTCGAAGTAGAATTGCTTTATCCTCTGTGAAATTCGAATTACAAAAGTCAATTCTTTCTTTGAGAAAAACTGGGAGTTCCTGAGCAAACAGAAGCTGACTTGTAATGAGTAGAATGCTAAGGGTGAAAATTTTCTTCATTTATCAATGAAGAACAAATTATTTACTTACACTTAATAGCTGTTGTGTCCAGTTCTCTGGACTTCACTGACCTAAATTAATAATTTCGTGCAGGTCATTAGCTATGTGTTGAATATATTTTCCGGAAACTTCAGTTTGTCAGAATTCCCTTTATTGGGTCGACTTCCAAAGAATTCTCTCTATGGACAATCCCAAAATTCAGTTTCAGGATATGCTGTACCGACAACTGTCTTGGAGGGGCTTTTCATTCCAGAAACATGTAAAATCTCGATTGGAATATTTTCAATCCAAAAGCGCCAACGGGAGCATGTAGTATGGATTTGGAAATCCCAGGATAGCCCTTCGGGATTGCAAACCTCGAAGAGCTAGTGCCGGTTTATACTGTTCCTTTGTGCTTTGGATCGAAATCCACCATCCATTCAATCCCGTATTTGTCTCTGAACATTCCAAAAAAGGAACCCCAAGGACTTTCATTCATTGGGACTTCTATACTTCCACCAACTGTAAGTCCGGTAAAAATCCGTTCAGCCTCTTCTTTGCTTTCTGCACTGACAGCTATTTTAGACCTGTTTTCATTTTCATTTACCCGGCCCATTCGTTCAGGGACATCATTGCCCATCAAAACATTTTTTCCGATGGGTAAAGCAATGTGCATGATCTTGTTTGCCTCATGTTCTGCTATCGGATTTTCAGGGGTGGAAATGTCTTTGAAACGCGTGATGTTCGCGAATTCCCCGCCAAATACAGATTTGTAAAAATTAAATGCTTCTTCTGCATTTCCATTGAAATTGATGTGAGGATTGATTAGTGCCATAGTTGTACTTTTTTAGGTAATAATATTTCCAGTATCCAAACCTACCGCTGAGTCACTCCATTGTCCCAAAAGTATATTTTCCGACTTTTTTTAAGCTCCCGACGTATAATCCTGCTAAATGAGTTCAATCGAAAAATCACAAATGATTTTTCCAATAAGTCAATATATTTTGCTGCTGTTTCCTTGATGAATTCTTTTTCGTAATTCTGATTCAATCTGTCGAGAAATCATGAATTGAAAATGTGTAAATTCTCGACTATAACCGAAAATATACATGTAAATTCTCGATTATATCAATTTTAAGCCTATTAACCCCAGATCCCATTTACTTCCGTCAGAATAACCGGAACATCATCTGTGATCAAAATTGTCTGCTCATGCTGGGTCACATATCCGCCTTTATTACCAACCAGTGTCCAACCATCATTTCGCTCAACTGCAATAGTAGAATGGGTGGAGATAAAAGTTTCTATGGCTACGGTAGTATTCTTCTTAAACCGTTCCCGGTTGGATTTCACCCTGTAATTCAGAATATCTGATGGCTCCTCGTGCAAGCTTCTGCCTACCCCATGACCAGCCAGGTTTTTAATGACTCTATAACCTGATTTTCTGGCTTCAGTTTCTATCAAATAGCCAATATCAGCGATTTTTACTCCGCCCTTTATCGCATTTATGGCTTTGCGAAGAATGTTTTTGGAAGCATCCACCAGCGGTTGATGGTTGTGGATATCCTTTCCAAGCACAAAGGAGCCACCGTTATCCGACCAAAATCCGTTGAGTTCGGCGGACACATCAATATTGATCAAATCTCCTTCTTTCAGCAACACCTTTTCCGAAGGTATCCCGTGAGCTGCTACTTCATTTACACTTATGCAGGAATAGCCCGGAAATCCATACGTTTCATAAGGAGCAGACTTAGCTCCATAGCTTTTCAAAATACCACCTCCATATTCATCCAGCTCTTTGGTGGACATTCCCACTTTAGCATATTCAGTCATCAGTTTCAGTGTAGTTCCCACTACCTCACTGATTTTTTTCATTCCTATAAGTTCTGATTCTTTGGTGATGGACATATTTATTTGATTCTACGGATCTTTATTCTATTTTCTTAAGCTCGACTATCTGGCAATTGATTCCATACGAACAGTTTTTGTTTCTGTCTAGTTCTTTATATTTAATAGTCACTCTATCTCCTCCTATATAGTTGATCACATCCTTGATGTTTACGATTAAAGTGTCTCCATTATCAAGGTGTATTTGTTCTGCGCAATAATATAAGCCACCACTACGCCAGATTTTCCCATTATCGGTTTTTATAATATCTTGGTCATCAGAATTGCAGGATAATATCGCTAAAGAAACAGCTAGCATTAATATGATATTATTTTTCATAGTCTTCTGTTCATTTAGTACCTACATTCTATATGGATTTTATCCTTTTTCTCTTTGAAATTCAGTAAGATGCGTATTGGGCTCCTTAAAATACGTATTCTCTCATCAGTTTTTAAATATTCTCAATCATTATCCAAATTATAATTAGGTACTGAAATACGCTTGACGAAGATTATTCCATCAAACATTTCTGAGAATTTTTTAGTAATAAGGTATTTCTTTTTAGGGTTATAACCTGGGCCTCCAAGACCTAACTGTCTGTTTTCTGTATCAAAAAAGTTTGTGGGGTCGCTATTTACGGCCTCTTTCATGTCAACAAAGTAAATGTCATTAGATGCCTTAATAAGCGTTTCCGCATATGTTTTTCGAAATGGCTTAGTAAGCGTGTGGCTTTCCCAATAAATAGGCTTGTTTTTCTTGATTACTGCACCAGGGAGTGTCCCAACACCAAAATCAAAACCTACTGAGTAATAGTCCCTTTTATAATGCTCTTTTAGGTGCCTGCCTAGATTTACCCAAGGCATACCGTAGTAATTGAAGGTTAGGTTGTTCACATGATCATTATGAGCCCAAATAAAAGCCTTGCCATTATTGATTTCATTGTCTACTAACCATTTTACATTCTCAAACATTTTCAAATCCCTTACTTCACTTTTGCGGTTTTCTAAATAAGTTGTGTGTTTAATTAGGTAATTCAGAGATCTTATAATTGAAGTGAATTCTTGATTAGAGCTCTTCCCACTATTGGTTTGAAAATCTACTATGATTTGTTCAATTTCTTTAAGCCTGGGGATTTGATTTCCTGCCCAATCTGGTGTTTCACTATAGCCAACTGTTGAGCAACTATCTGCAGTTGCAAGAAGTTCTTCACTTACAGGAATTTTATGAGTGCTTACAAAATCACGTACTTCTAAATGAATGTCATTTCCACTTTGGATATCCATACCATAGAATCGGATTTGTTCTTTGTTTGGCCTACTTAAATTGTATTCCCGTATCCATTTCAAAAGATCAACGACTTCTAAGCATTGCCAAGGTGCTAAGGTAAAATTTACTATTATTTCAATAATATCACCTTTTCCACCGCTTATCCATTCATTTACAGCTGCTTCCGTTTGGTAGGCTTCCTCCATTATAAAAGCTTTTACATCTTGGTTCTTTACTAAGTACTTGAAGAATTTAGCCTTTATATCAAAAAATTCCTTTCCATGGTGGGAAGCTTCACCAAACCCAAATATTCTCGCTTCAGCAAATTTGAGTGGAACATTGTCCTTGAAAATTACTAGCTCAGTATCAGGGTCTGCATCTTCAATTTTTAAAGCTTTTTGATTAATCCATGCTATAGTTTCTTCTTCTTCTTGGGCAAAAAGATCAAGGGAAATAGAAAATAAAATTGTCAGTAGAATGATTCTCATTAGTATTTGGTGGTGGATGTACCAAATTAGAAATCAATTTCACTGAGGCAGTTCTTTATCGATGAATTTGAGTTTTTTTAACAAGAGCTAAACTAAAAATGGAAAAGCCTACAACAATTATTGGCTTTTTAGCTATTTCCCTTCCACCTGCCTTTTCCACTCCGGATAATTTTTCAGCACTTTTGAAGGAGCATTGGTGTACCAGCTATAGCCGTTCCTACGTTCGTGGCCTATTTCTGCCATTGAATTCTTTTTGATCCCGTCCCGGTCAGAGAAGATGGGTTTTTCGGTTTCCAGGTCATAAAAGCGTGCCCAGAGGGGAGAGGCAGCGGGATCAGAAACTACCACCCTGTTCTTGTCTCCATCTTCGTCGATTTCTGTTTCTAGTTTGATTCCCTCGATTTTGTGGGTTTCAAACCAGTGGACAGCACCATCTACGGAGGCTATGACTTCCTCCGAAGGATCTTCCAGCTCCATCAGCAATTGGACAATCCTTACAGATTCAGCACCACTGAAAGATGCAAGTTCATAAGAGCGGGCTTTAGCAGGAGCAAGTGTCTTCTCATCATGCTGGGCACACCAGACGGTAGGAGTGCCATCTACGATGATTTGCGTTTTAAGGATACAGGCTATCCCTGCATCAAATGATTTTTTGGCTTTTGTTTTCAGCTCTGGAGACAGATTCAAAGCTGAAAAAGCTTTGTCTTCTGAAAAAATCTCTCTCAGAAACTTCATGGTGTTCACCATAGCATTATCATTGTAGGTGATGTGGGCAGAGTAGGATACAGATCCTGTGCGTGGGGGATAGAATTGGGGCCATCCGCCATTCTCGTACTGGGAGATAATGATGTAATCCAAACCTTTCTCAAAAGCCCTTTTGTAGCGGATATCCGGGATCTGTTCATATACTTTGGCCAGAAATTTCAATTCTGTGATGGTGGCGTCATTGTCAAAAGTTGCCCCTGTTTTAGATTTACCGGCCTTGATTTCCGCCTTTTCTGGCTCGGATAACTCCAGATGATAGGCTTTGTTTTTCTCCCATCCACCGATATCCTTTTGGGCTATCAGGACATTCTCAGCCACTGCTTTTGCTTCTTCTGAGCCATACCAGTTTTCGGGCATTTTGGTAGCCACATCCTTCCAGCTCATGCTGAGATAGTTAGTCTCTTGAGCAAAAGCAGTGGTAAGTGTTAGTGATAAAAACAGTGCTATAAAAAGGTAAGGTTTCATGGGGCTAGTCAAGTATAGAGGTTTCTGTTAGGCTAAGATGGTAATTTACCGATGCGCAGGAAAATCCTACTACCACAAATTCATAAAAGTCGTATTTTACTTGTCTTTGATAAAGAGTGTTAGTACTCCTATATTTCAGTGCTTTATGTGATTTTATGCGCCCCTGTTCGTGTCACACGAACGGTTTCATTTGGCTCCAATTGATCGTAGGTTCAAAATCTAGATAAGTTGGATTTTGCTCTTTCAGAGCTTCACGTGAGTTTTGCCTGTTTTTTGACCCAGCTGGACTGACATATGACGGACTTTCAGGTCTCTAGTGCCAGCAATTAAAGAAATTATATAATTAGCAGTGCCCTTTTCGTAAATCTTTATTGCTAAAATAGTTTGCGACTAACCTCGATAGATAAAGTCCGGCTTCTGGAGAAGCAGGACAACTTAATGCTGCGTGCTCCGCGAAATTCTCCGTGAACTCCGCGGTTAAAACAAAGCCGCTTTACTTTACTTACTTCCAGAAATCGGCATTGTCAATACCAGCATCCTTGGCCACAAAAACTGGGTCTTTGCCTTCCTTTTTCTGCTTTTTATAATCTGCCAAAGCTTTGAATGCCGGCTTGCGGAGCAGGATGATCGCAATGATGTTCAGCCATGCCATAAGGCCTACTCCTATATCACCCATGGTCCAGGCCATCTCTGCGGTTTTGATGGTGCCATAGAAAGTGGTTATCAAGATAGCAATTCTCAGAACCCATATTCCCCATCGATTATTTGTCTTTCGGATCAAATAACTCAGGTTGGTCTCTGCGATATAGTAATAAGCCATGATCGTGGTAAATGCAAAAAACAGCAGTGCCACCGCCACAAAACCAGCCCCAAGAGAAGGGAATTGTGAGGCTATTGCAAACTGGGTGTATTCTGGCCCGAATGCAACGCCGGGAAGGTTTTCGACCAAAAAACCTTCTTCAGGATCGATTACGTTAAACTGTCCGGTGAATAAAATCATAAGCGCGGTAGATGTGCAGACAAAAAGCGTATCCACATATACTGAAAAGGACTGTACCAAGCCCTGTTTCACAGGGTGGCTTACTTCAGCTGCCGCAGCCGCATGAGGGGCTGTTCCCTGTCCGGCTTCATTAGAGTAAATGCCTCTTTTGACGCCCCAGGCTATAGCCATGCCAAACACTCCGCTAAAGGCAGCCTCCATGTTGAAAGCTGATTTGAAGATTAAAGCAAAAACTGCAGGTACTTCTGTGATATTGAGAGTAATGATGATCACGGCCATTAGAATATAAGCGCCCGCCATGAAGGGAATGACTATTTCCGCTACTTTACTGATCCTTTTTACTCCTCCTAAAATAATTAAGGCCAGAAGCGAAGTGACCAGAATCCCTGTCCAGACGACCGGCAAATCAAATGCGTTTGCCATACTCAATGCGATACTGTTACTCTGCACTCCGGGCATAAAGATAGCTGTGGCCAAGATTGTGGCAAACGCAAAAAGCATCGCATACCATTTCTTCCCAATTCCCTTTTCAATGTAATAGGCAGGCCCTCCGCGGTATTCCCCATCATTCACCTCCTTATAAATTTGTCCTAAGGTGGATTCTACAAAGGCGGATGAGGCTCCTAAAAAAGCAATCACCCACATCCAGAAAATGGCTCCAGGGCCTCCCATGGCAATAGCTGTGGCTACTCCGGCGATATTTCCCGTCCCCACTCTTCCTGAGATGGCTATCGCAAAGGCCTGAAAGGATGATACTCCCTCCTTAGATGATTCTCCCTTAAAAAGGAGCTGAATCATTTCTTTAAGGTAAGTCACCTGAAGGAATTTGGTGGCAAATGAGAAATATACCCCAGCCGCAAGACAAAGGAAGATCAATGCATTACTCCAGACTACCGCGTTGATAGCTTCTACTATTTCTTTCATCTGTTTATTTTTTGTTTTTTAATGGTCAGATGGAATCCCTGCCTGCGGCAGGCAGGTCGCATGGTGAATAATCATCCCTCTGTGTGTCGTTTTCGACATGCTTGATTTCATAATGATTATAATTAGTCTTTTAAAGGCCATATGGAATCCCTGCCTGCAGGCTCGATTTCATTCATTGATTTTAAAAGCCAGAATTTCAGGAAGAATTGATCTGTCAGGTTTAAAATTGACCCGAAGAAAGTAAAAATTCAGGGATTATAGCAGAATATTCGTTTAAAATGACTGTATTTTCTTGTCAGTAGCGTTCGAAAATTGGGTAGTCGTGAAAAACGCTTACTTATTGTTGAGATTGTCAAACTTTTTGTTGTCCCTATCTCCCAATTTTTATTGGATGAATTCTATCAATTCGAACCTATTGCCCCAAGGATCTCTGAAAAAACAGCGCTTACGGCCTTCAATCATCGAGGAGAAGCTTACTTTGATGTCGATACTTTGTAGGAAAGCTATTGTCCCTTCTAAATTATTCACCACAAATGCGGGATGCCGGGCAGAGTTGTCCTGATGTACATCTTCCTCGCGGATATGCAGCTCCACGTCACCCATCTGAATCCAGATGGCTCCATTGGGATGATTGCCCGGGATTTCATCCAGTAGCAGCTTTTTGGTATAAAAGTCTTTCACTTCTTCCCGTGTGTTGGGAGGAATGGTGATAAGTACATGGTCCAAGCGGCTGATATCAAGCATAGTGGTTTTTAAAATTGAGAAATTGAATAAGATTGAGAAATTGAATCCCAGGTAAAAATATACTAAAAGTGTTGAACATACAGCCATCGTACTTCTGTTATTTCCCAACCTGCCTCCTCAGATTGAGTAATTTTTGACTCTTTTTTAGACACTCTTAAGGTTTATAATCTTCGTTTATCGGCAATAAGGAGGGTTTTTTAGTTTGGTGAATTTTTTGGTTGCTAAACAGAAAACACAAAGCTATTGACCACCTTAATGTTGTACTCCAATGAAACTAGACCCACACCCAGAAAATGCCACCTTTTCTCAGAATAATTTAATTGAAGAGAAAATTTTATGGTTTCCGATCAGGAACAGAAAGCGGGTGATTCACGAAGTAGAAAGACTCAAATCTGTCGGGATCAGGCAATTGAAAGTAGGGGTTGATTGTATTGAGTTTAATACCAAAAAAGGGATGAGAGGATACGATTGGCTTATTCCTTTACTGGCTGATAGCTTTGATTTAGAGCTTTGCTTTGATAATTTCCCAATGAAAACAATATGCGGGAAAGCCCCGAAACACTGGCTGCCGGAAATAGTTGAGCACTTCATTTTCCGTCATGGTGACCATTTTGATAACATTCAATTATGTAGGCAATCGTTAGACAGGGCTAAGCATCCAGGTGATGAGAATATATTTGCTGAGGATATGGTTTTTTCGGCAACGTGGGCTAGGTATTTAGGTAAAAAAGTGTGCTTAGGGAAAATCCAGCCTGGAGACTTTGAATGGATCTCTAAATTGGTTCCTACCCGTTTTTTTGCCCACATAGATTCCATAGAAATCGACAATGAGAATGGAGACCTGGGGAGTAACAGCGCCAAATTTTATGAACGGGCATTACAGAGTCTCTTTCATGCAAAAGGGGTGGATACAAAAATCCGCTGTTGCCAACTTACCAGCACCAACTTAAATTTATCATCTACCCGTGGGATTGCCTGTTGATTGTACAGTTATGGAAATTACTTTAACTTGATATAGATTAATCTAAAGAACAAGGATATGAACCATGAAAAGCACGATAGGATTTCAGGACTCAAAAGAGTGGCAGACTTTTCTGAGGGACTGACTTCACTCATCGCAGGGTCTTATGTATTGACTCTAGCTGTGACCAAGCGCAATATTGCGCTAAGAATAGCCTTAGGAATTACAGCGGGTTACCTGATCCTCAGAAGTGGGGGCAAACTGCATTCAGGCTCTATGGAGGATGAATGATGAATATTAACCAATGGAATACTATCAATCCAAGCGCAGGATCAGATCATGTCCTGGGCTTGATTGTTGTTTTTTGGATTTTGACCGTTTGTTGCTGATGTTTTTAACCAGCCTGTAACCAGCCTGCCCGAGGCAGATAGCCCTATCCACTATGGTTTGTTGAGGTGATAAGCGTGAATTGCTTACTGATCTAACTTCTTCCGCCAAATATCGCCGACCCGATTCTCACCATCGTGCTTCCTTCTTCCTGAGCGATGAGGTAATCCCCACTCATGCCCATGGATATGTGCTCCATCTGCACAAATCCAGGAAGCTTCCGGTTTTTGATTTCTTCAAAAAGATTTTTTAAAGTCTTAAACTCTCGCCTTACCTGCTCTGTGTCGTAGGTAAAAGTAGCCATTCCCATCAGCCCCTGGATTCGGACATTGCCAAGTAGGGGGAAATCCGGACTGGCAAACATCTCTTCCAGTTCATTTCTGTCGAATCCAAATTTGCTCTCCTCATGGGCTATGTGGATTTGGAGTAAAACAGAGATTGTCCGGCCGTTTTTTTTTCCCTGTTTATTGATCTCGCGAAGTAATTTGAAAGAATCTACCCCATGAATCAGATGGATGAAAGGGGCTATGTGTTTGACCTTATTGCTTTGCAAATGTCCTATCATGTGCCAGCGGACATCATCGGGCATTTCTGGATGTTTAGCCTGAAGTTCCTGTACCTTATTCTCGCCAAAATCACGGATTCCCGCAGCATAAGCCTCTTTTAAATCGGATAGTGGCTTCGTTTTACTGACGGCGATTAGACGGCAGTGCTGATTTATGAATGTTTTTTTTATCGCTTCAAGGTTGGCTTTGATATCCATTTTCTATTTTTATGCTTTACTTTTTTACAAAAGGCCCAAAACAAAGATATGGCGATCATCAGTACTTTGCTAAAAAAAGGCATACGCCTGAGAGAGAGTTTAGAACAGGAGTATTCACATCCATTGGAGCTTCAGCGACAGGAATTAAAGAAATTACTGATTCATGCAGCTGATACTGAGATAGGCAGGAAGTATGACTTTTCAAAAATCCTGAATGGCTTTCGCTGGGGGGAGGGGGAGTTTTATGAGCGGTTCAAGTCCCAAGTGCCCATCTATGATTACAATCGTATCCACGACGAATGGTGGTATAAATTACTCGAGGGAAAACCCAACATCACCTGGCCTGGCCCAGTACGTCATTTTGCCCTTAGTAGTGGTACTTCTGGAGCTACTTCAAAGTTTATCCCCATTACCAAGGATATGGTCAAAGCCATCCGCAGGACAGGCGTACGACAAATCCTTTCCTTATCAAAATATGATTTGCCCGCATCCTTATTGACCAAGGGTATCCTGATGTTGGGGGGCAGTACTGACCTGGAATTTAACGGTACCTATTTCTCTGGAGATCTCAGCGGGATTACAACTGGGAGATTGCCTATTTGGTTTCAGCGCTTTTACAAGCCGGGGAAAAAGATATCACGAAGCAAAAACTGGGGAGACAAGTTGGACCAGATTGTAGAAAAAGCCAGATCATGGGATATAGGGATTATCGTAGGCGTGCCGGCATGGCTGCAGATTCTGATAGAGAAAATCATAGAACGATATCAGGTTGACACTATCCATGATATTTGGCCCAATCTGCAGATTTTTGTACACGGGGGAGTTTCTTTTGAACCTTATAGGAAGGGCTTTGAGAAACTGCTGGGCAAGCCCTTGTTATATTTGGAGACCTATCTGGCGTCTGAGGGGTTCCTGGCCTTCCAGGCTCTGCCCAACAGGAAATCCATGCGCCTCGTGCTGAACAATGGGATTTTTCATGAATTCGTGCCTTTTGATGATCGGAATTTTGATGAGGAAGGAAATATCCGGCAGGATGCCTCGACGCTGAAAATAGATGAAATAGAAGAAGGAAAAGATTACGCACTACTGATCACTACCTGTGCGGGGGCATGGCGCTACCTGATCGGTGATGTGGTAAGGTTTGTGTCTAAGGAGGAATCCGAGATTATCATCACGGGCAGAACCAAGAGTTTTCTGAGTCTGTGTGGAGAGCATCTTTCCGTGGACAATATGAACAAGGCTATAGAGCTGACGGCCGAAGAGCTGGATATGAATATCCGGGAATTTACTGTATTGGGCGTGCCGCATGGGAGCCTATTTGCCCATCACTGGTTTATAGGCAGTGCGACCGAAGTTTCTTCTAAGAAGCTACGAAAAACACTGGATCTACATCTCAAAGCCCTGAATGATGATTATGCCGTAGAGAGAAACCATGCGTTAAAGCAAATAAAAGTGACCGTATTACCGTCTTCCCTGTTTTATGAATGGATGAAGGAGCAGGGCAAAGAAGGGGGGCAGCATAAGTTTCCCAGAGTACTGAAAGGGGACAAGGCAGCGAAATGGTTGGATTTTCTGACTAAAAAAGAAGTTGAGTTGTGAGAGAAGCCCTTGTGGAAGGTGTGAGCATGGGGCTGTTGTTGTCTGTCATGATTGGCCCTGTGTTTTTCACACTTATCCAAAGTAGTCTGGAAAAGGGCTTCCGCTATGCCGCAGTGGTAGCTTTGGGGATCTTGACCAGTGATGCGCTTTATGTGTTGCTGACATTTTTTGGAATCCGGTTTTTGGCTGAGGCCACTTATTTTGAAGAGGTATTGGGATATGTGGGAGGGGCTATTTTGATAGGTTTTGGAGTCAGTTATTTGCTGAAAAGGAAGCTGGATAAACCAATCAAAATCCAAGACAGGAAGATCAGACCAAAAAAGCGTAGTGCTTTCCTCAAAGGATTTAGTATCAATGGCATCAACCCCTTTGTGTTGTTGTTTTGGATATCCATCGCTAGTCTGGTCCATCTCAAGGCAGGTTTTGGGAAGGTGGATTTTTGGCTTTATTATTCAAGCATTCTATTGACCGTGTTCGGCATAGATCTAATCAAGGCATTTATAGCCAAACAGCTTTCACGCTTTGTAACTGTACACTTTATGTTTTGGCTAAATAAGGCAGTTGGGATTGCCATGATCGGTTTCGGAATTCGCTTGTTTTGGTTTGCTGCTGGATAGTGCGGTTTTCCAAAAAAAAGACCTTCAGGATAAATGAATATCTGAAGGTCTCTCTATTGAGATTCAGCTGAATTTAGTCTGCCAAATATTTTATCACAGGTGTATAGTCCATATCAAAAGCCTCTGCCACTGCTTGATATACAATATCTCCATGGATGATATTCAGACCAGGTACAAGATCAGGATTGTCCTGTGCGGCTTTTTTCCATCCCTTATCTGCCAATTGGATGGCATAAGGAAGCGTGGCGTTCGTCAATGCCAATGTGGAAGTATAAGGTACAGCACCAGGCATATTCGCTACGCAATAGTGGACCACGTCATCGATGATGTAAGTAGGATCTTGGTGAGTGGTGGGTTTACAAGTCTCTATACATCCTCCCTGATCCACTGCCACGTCCACCAATACAGTTCCCGGTTGCATTTCTTTTAGCATATCACGGGTGATCAGGTGGGGAGCCTTGGCACCTGGGATCAGGACCGCTCCGATAATCAGATCATGGTTAGTGATCATTTTACGTACATTGAACTCGTTGGACATCATCGTCTTCACGTTGGCGGGCATTACGTCCGCGAGATATCTCATTCTAGGTAGAGAGACATCCATAATAGTCACGTCCGCTCCAAGCCCGGCGGCCATCCAGGCTGCCTGGGTCCCTACTATACCACCACCAAGGATCAGTACTTTGGCAGGAAGTACACCAGGTACACCACCAAGAAGAATACCTCTTCCCTTCAGTGGTTTCTCCAGATAATTAGCCCCTTTTTGCACCGCCATTCTCCCGGCTACTTCAGACATCGGCACCAATAAAGGAAGGCTTCTGTCCGCTTTTTCCACAGTCTCGTAAGCAAGACAAATTGAATTGCTGGCAACCATTGCTTTGGTCAACGGCTCATAAGAGGCAAAGTGAAAATAGGTGAACAGCAGTTGGTTTTCTTTGATCAGTTTGTATTCCTGTTCTATCGGCTCTTTTACTTTCATAATCATTTCAGCGATCTCGTAAGTCGCCTCAATAGTAGGAAGAATCGTAGCACCGGCATCTACGTAAGTTTCATCCAGAAATCCGCTCCCTTCACCGGCAGTGTGCTGCACGTAAACGGAATGTCCTCTTTTTACCAATTCTTTTGCACCGGCAGGAGTGAGTGCTACACGGTTTTCGTTGTTTTTGATTTCCTTCGGAACACCTATAATCATGACTTGTATATGGGTTTAGTAAACTTGCCGGCAAATATAGCATGTGGGAGGGTATCGATTAGCAAAACAGCGAATAGTATTTGGTGTGCTTTGGGAAAAACATTTAAATCAGAATTAAATTCTGTATATAGTTGTAATCATGTTTTAAATTTTAAAATATGGATTTTAAGCACTGATAATTTTGGTGGGGCATTTTGACTTAATTATCGGGTCAAATCAATGATATTTTAGGGTTATTCAGCCTTAAATTTTTTTAATTAATTTATAATCAAAATTTAATTCTGTTTAGCATGTTTGATTATGGTCTTTTCGGAATTTTTGATCGGTAAATAATAATACCGAAATTTGTATAGAAATTGGATTTGGCTATTTTTGAATGATTCAAATGATCATCAAAACAAAACCCGGATAACTTTAGTAAATTAACCTTATGTCAGAAGTTCAATCAGTACCTAAAACCCTGAATTTTCCAGACCTTTCTAAAGAAGCTGTGCTTGAAGACTTTCGGGTCGCCATGATCAGCAGGCATGCATCTCTTGTGGGTAGGAAGGAGGTTTTTATGGGTAAGGCCAAATTTGGGATTTTTGGAGACGGGAAGGAAATCGCTCAGATAGCCATGGCAAGGGCTTTTCAACTGGGGGATTTTCGCTCAGGATATTACAGGGACCAGACATTTATGTTTGCCATTGGGGAATTGACTGTACAGCAGTATTTCTCCCAACTTTACGCACATACCAATGTAGAAGCAGAGCCTGCAAGTGCAGGGCGTCTGATGAATGGTCACTTTGCGACACGGTCGCTCAATGAGGATGGGAGCTGGAAGGATCTGACTAAAATGTATAATTCCGCAGCGGATATTTCGCCCACTGCGGCTCAGGTGCCCAAGCTTCTGGGTTTGGCCTACGCCTCTAAACTTTTTAGGGAAAACAAAGGGCTGAAGGACCTGACCAAATTTTCAGTAAATGGAAACGAAGTCGCTTGGGGAACTATCGGAAACGCCTCTACTGCAGAGGGGATGTTTTTTGAAACAATAAATGCCGCCGGAGTGATGCAGGTGCCTATGGTGATCTCAGTTTGGGATGATGGCTATGGGATTTCTGTGCCCAATGAGTTTCATACCACCAAGAGTAGTATTTCTGAAGTCTTGGCCGGTTTCAAGAGGACGGATACTGAGAAAGGGATAGAGATTATCCGTGTAAATGGCTGGGATTATGAAGCCTTGATGCATGCCTATGTGGAGGCAGGGGATCTAGCCAGAACCTCACATGTGCCGGTATTGATCCACGTACTTGAAATGACACAGCCCCAAGGGCATTCTACATCTGGCTCGCATGAGCGGTATAAGGACGCAAAGCGTCTTCAGTGGGAGAAAGAATGGGATTGTCTAGGCAAGTTTAGGGAGTATATCCTAAGTAATGAGCTTGCCAATGCTGATACACTGGATAAAATAGAAGCCGAAGCCAAGGCTCAGGTGAGACAAGAGAAAGAAGCCGCCTGGACAATGTTTTCGAGTGAAATCAAAAAAGAACTGAATGAAGCGGTGGCGCTTTTGAGAGATGCCGCACAACATAGTACCAGAAAGGTAATCATCAACCAGCTTGCGGAAGAACTGTCCAAGACTATAAATCCAATTAGGAAAGATGTGGTTCTCGCTGTACGAAAGGCACTTTTGCTGTTGAGATTTGACTCAGCTAAAGTAAAAGAAAACCTAAAAGCGTGGTATGATAAGCAGTCACACTTAAATGTGGACAGATATAACAGTCATCTCTACAGCCACTCGCAGTGGAGTGTATTGAATGTGAAGGAGGTACCTGCGGTCTATACTGAAAAATCACCATTGGTGGATGGAAGGGAGATTCTGCAGTCCTATTTCGACTACACACTGGCCAAAGACCCCCGGTTCTTCACCTTCGGTGAGGATGTAGGGAAAATAGGAGATGTGAATCAGGCTTTTGCGGGACTGCAGGCAAAACATGGAGAGCTGAGGGTGAGTGATACTGGGATCAGAGAATGTACCATTATTGGTCAGGGGATAGGCACAGCACTGCGAGGATTGAGACCTTTGGCTGAGATACAATACCTTGATTATTTATTGTATGGTTTGCAGATGCTTTCGGATGACCTGGCTTGTCTTCACTACCGTACCAAAGGGGGGCAGAAAGCGCCATTGATCGTGCGCACCCGAGGCCATCGCTTGGAGGGGGTGTGGCATTCCGGTTCCCCTATGGGAATGATCCTCTCAAGTCTTCGGGGCATGGTTGTATGTGTGCCTAGGGATATGACCCAAGCCGCGGGCATGTACAATACCTTGCTGAAATCTGATGAGCCAGCCATTGTCATCGAATGTCTGAACGGTTATAGGTTGAAGGAAAAAATGCCGGAAAATCTCGGGGAATATACTGTTGCACTGGGGAAACCTGAAATTCTGAGAGAGGGGAAAGACCTGACCATAGTTACTTATGGATCCATGTGCAAAATAGTGATGGAATCAGCAAAAGAGCTTGCTGAAATCGGTATAGAAATAGAAGTGCTGGATGTGCAGACCTTGTTGCCGTTTGACGTGCACGGAATCATAGGGCAGTCCATCAAAAAGACCAATAGGGTGATTTTTGCGGATGAGGATGTGCCTGGGGCAGGATCAGCTTTTATGATGCAGCAAGTGATAGAAGGACAGGATATGTTCAGGTATCTGGATTCTGAGCCTCAGACTATTTCAGCCAAAGCCCACAGACCGGCCTATTCATCTGATGGGGACTATTTCTCCAAACCAAGTGTAGAGGATGTGGTGGAGAAAGTTTATGCCATGATGAGTGAGGTAAATCCTAAAAAATATCCGGTTTTATAAAAAATGTAAAAAATCATAACAGTAAAAAGCCCTCAGATGCAGGGCTTTTTTTAATAATCCATCATTTGGAGACTTGATATTTAGTTACCAACCGCACAAAATCGGAATGATATTGTAATGTCATCTCGACCCGCCGCGGCGGGTCGAGATCTAAAGCGATGCTACATTCATCACAATTCCCAAACACGTCATTGGTGAGAGAGACCAACCGGATATGGTATGCCAACCTGCCCCAGGCAGGCTTGATTTCATGTAATCGGGCAATATTATTCCACAATAAAAATTAGTAGAGAAAAGTGCTTTCTCCGGTAAAATCGAGCCAAGGCCAAGGGATATGTGGGTTTTTCAGAGTTGTTCCAGTCTACTGAGACGAAAGTAACTCCGAAGGACTAACCGGGCGGAAACCCGTTATCCGCCACATGTTTCCTTAGCGATGGTTGTAGTATGTTTCATTTTTCTTTTACAAGCTTTATTATAATACCCATTTGACCCAAGTGATAAATATTATGTTGAAGTATCCCATTAATAACAAATGAATAATCAAATTCGGTTTTGAAGTCCTGATCATAGTACTTTTCAGTTAAAAAAGAGTCGTCTTTTTCCTTTAGTAGAACGATCACTTGAGAGATACTATCTTGGTATTTTCGTCTTATCTCATTCCATCCCAGTTTTTTGAGAATGTCATTGTCAGGCCAATTTCGATCATCGTTATCCTGGAGTTTACCTGTCCCATCCCTGATTTTTAGGATTAAATCATCACTCCAAGCGGTAAGATGAGCAACTATTTCAGCAACACTATGTAAGGTTAGTGATGGCTTTGTGAATGCTTGTTGCTCAGTTATGGAGTCGGTTTTCCTTTGAAAATTGTCGCCCATCCAAAGTTTTCCATTTTGCAATTCCAAAAGCTGCTGAATTATGTATTCAACTAGTTTCCTGTTTGTATTAGCCATTTGCTGTTTTTAGTTCAATGAACTAGAGCCGGATAGGATAAAAAATAACTTTACAATACTACAAAATTCACCTTCTAGTTATTTGAGAGAGCGTTACTTCCGGGCTTGATACCTCATTACTTCGATTTAGTGCTCTATCCTGAATCGATACATCAATTCTTATAGTATCGTTTCTGAAAATTGCTTCCCAGCCTGTGGATAGCATGGCATACCTAATGTTTCCTTCCACTGCTTGTCCCACATCCGAAGTCAGCATGCGGGGAAAACGACCATTAAATGTGGTATAGAAAGGAGGATCTTCCCATCTGTATTCAGTAAATTGTCCGTTTCTCTTGATGAAAAACTTAACGAATATATTGTATTGGTTGGGGTTAGGGACTACCCAAATGGTATCATTTACAGTAGTGTTTCCTATCAGAGGTCTTACCACCCAATCCCTAGGGTTGTAAGACGGTGCTTCCGCAGGTCTATTGGCATAGGTGATGAGATTACCGTTGGCGTCACGCTGGTAGTCAACTTCATGAAAAGGGGGGGCATTGTCTGTACCGGACAAACCTAAGTCTCCTTCAGCATCCTGGAAATCAACACCGATAATCAGGGAATCTGAACCTGTGGTAGGGACATATTCGATGGATTCGAAGGTGATTTTAGGTACGGAAGGGTAATTGTCCGGTGGACTGATACAGGCAGCAGCGAGGGCCAGCAAAAAGAATATTCCAAAATAGCTTTTTAAACGCATAGGGTGAAGGTAAATTTACCACCAAATTATACCAAATCTTTGGTTGCTTGATGCAAAATATAAAACGATGCAGGATTTTAAAAGTTTTTCAGTTAGGTTAAGAAATTTGAAGCCGGAAGAATTCGAACCTCTTGCACTGGAACTTTTTCAATTCCAATCCCAAGCCAATCCAATTTACGGAAAATATCTTCAGGCTAGGTCAATAGAAACGCAAGCTGTAAAATCTTTGGATCAGATTCCTTTTTTGCCGATCCGCTTCTTCAAAGACCACGAAGTCATTTCAGGAAAGAAAGCTGATTTTCCCGGGTACTTCTCTAGCAGCGGTACCACAGGCATGATTACCAGCAGGCATTATTTCTGGTCTGAGGAATGGTATCTGGAACATGCGCAGCAGCTTTTTGAAGAGGAATATGGGGCTTTAAAAGAGTATCATGTACTGGCACTTTTGCCTGCATATCTGGAGAGAAAAGGAAGCAGTCTGGTGAGTATGGCTAATCATTTTATCCGCGAAAGTGATTCTGAGCATTCCGGGTTTTACCTGTACAATCAGGAGGAATTGCTTGAAAAGATGGAGCTTCTTGCTGGAGATAATCGTAAAATTCTTCTATTGGGTGTCACGTTTGCTTTGCTGGATTTGGCCGAATCAGGTAAAAAATTTTCGCCTCCTTCCAATCTGTTGGTAATGGAGACCGGCGGGATGAAGGGGAGGAGGAAGGAAATGATCAGAGAGGAAGTACACGAGGTACTGAAGCCCTTTTTTGGTGTGGACACCATCCATTCCGAATATGGTATGACAGAACTTATGTCCCAGGCCTATTCCAAAGGTGAGGGGAAATATATCTTACCAAATGCAATGCGCGTCATACTCAGAGATGTGAATGATCCGCTTGCTGTCTCCAGCAGGTCACAAGGGGGGATCAACGTGATTGATCTGGCAAATTTCCATTCTTGTGCTTTTATTGAGACCCAGGATTTGGGGCGGTTTGACGAATCCGGTAGGTTGGAGGTGTTGGGAAGATTTGACAACAGTGAGATCCGGGGCTGTAACCTCTTGGTGCAATAATTGCTAGGTAAGGATTAATTGGACATATTTGAACTGGAAAAATTAAAGAGAGCATACTAAAATCAAATTATAAACACATGAAAAAATTAGCCACTGCAGCATTATTGATCGGTATATTAGCCTTGGGAGCATGTGCTTCCAGTAAGCCTTGTCCCGCATACGCCAAGGCTCCTTCTTCCCAGGACGCCAACAGCTAAAAAATACGCTGACTTAATAGTCAGCGTATTTTTTTATATCCTCCAGACTGATTTCAGGCTCTCCCAGAATCACCAGTCTTTCTACTACGTTTCTAAGTTCACGTATATTCCCTGTCCAAGGGTACTCCTGTAATTTTGCCAAGGCAGCCTTGCTTATGGTTTTTTTAGCGCCGCCATTTTCCTGGGCTATGTCATCCAGAAACTTATTGACCAAGAGCGGTATGTCTTCCTTACGGTCTTTCAGCGCCGGTACCTGGATCAGTATCACACTCAGTCTGTGATATAAATCCTCCCTGAATCTGTTTTCTTCAATTTCTTTTTTCAGATCCTTATTGGTAGCGGCCAACACCCGCACATCTACCTTTATGTCTTTATCAGACCCTACCCGATTGATCAGGTTTTCCTGAAGTGCCCGTAGTACCTTTGATTGTGCAGAAAGTGACATGTCGCCGATTTCATCCAGAAACAAGGTGCCTCCCTGAGCTTGTTCAAATTTCCCCTGCCGCTGTTTATGGGCTGATGTGAAAGCACCTTTTTCATGTCCAAAAAGCTCACTTTCTATTAATTCCGAAGGAATGGCGGCGCAGTTGACCGCAACAAATGGCTGAGAAGATCTATTGCTCTTGGCATGTACCCAATGGGCTACCAGTTCTTTTCCCGTGCCGTTAGGCCCGGTGATCAGTACCCGTGCGTCAGTAGGGGCAACTTTCTCTATAGTATCTTTTACCTGATGGATCGCAGCGGACTCTCCCACCATGTGCAGTTTTTTGGAAAGTTTCTTTTTTAGCACTTTAGTCTCAGTGACGAGTTCCTTTTTCTCCAGTGCGTTGCGAACGGTGAGCAATAGACGGTTAAGGTCTGGAGGCTTGGGGATAAAGTCGAATGCACCCTTTTTGGTAGCCTCCACCGCAGTTTCTATGCTCCCATGGGCAGAGATCATGATAAATTGGGGGGATTTTTCCAGCGCTTTAGCTTTTTCCAGAACTTCTATGCCATCCATTTTGGGCATTTTGACATCACAGAGTACCAGGTCGTAATCCTCTTCCTGTAACTTTGCCAGGCCTTCTTCCCCGTCCTGAGCTTCAGTGACACTGTATTTCTCGTATTCTAAAATTTCTCGCAACGTGGCGCGGATGACTTTCTCGTCATCAATGATCAGTATTTTTGACATAGGTTCAATATAAATAAAAAAGTGCAAGTCTATAAGCCGGGTTCTGTTTCCGCTTCTTTTTTCAGAATTGGTTTCTTGTCATTTATCTAGCCCCGACTTCGCAATCGGGATCCATCGATCTACCCATTCCGCATAAAAGCGAGCAACTTTTCCCGGAACTGAATCCGGTGCGGAACCTATTTGATCTTTCAACCCATAAGGTTTGCCTTGCCCCCGATGTCACCACCGGGACGGTGGGCTCTTACCCCACCTTTTCACCCTTACCATTCGACAAGATCGGAGCGAGCTCCGATGCCAAATGGCGGTATATTCTCTGTGGCACTGGCTGTGGACTGACCGTCACCAGTCAGCCCCCTTCCCGTTAGGAAGTATGGCGCTCTATGTTGCCCGGACTTTCCTCTCTCCTCATAAATAAGGACAGCGACAAGACGACTTGCACGGTGCAAAGTACGGTAAAATCCGGCGATCGGTTTTGATAAATATCCTTAAAGCCAGTAAAGCATAAAATGCGATTCTGTAAGTGGTTCGTTTTCTGTGTCTTTTGGTTCATCTTGTTCCAAAGAATTCGAAGAAAAGCCTTTGTGGAGCCCAATGCCTAGCATTTGATTGCTTAACTTTGCCGTCTAATAAAGAAGACCATGATAATAGTAGGGGATACTGTGCTTTCAGACGATATTAAAGAGAATTTTTTCGTCTGTGACTTAGAGGCCTGCAAGGGGGCCTGCTGTGTGGAAGGAGACGCAGGTGCGCCGTTGGAAGATGAGGAAACCAAGATCATCGAGGATATTTACCCGATTGTTAAAGATTACATCACCGAGGAAGGCCGACAAGTGATTGCCAAGCAGGGAACTTGGGTGATAGATAAAGATGGGGACAAAGGCACACCTACCATAGGAGATAACCGTGAATGTGCCTATGCGCTGTATGATGACAGGGGGATTCTAAAATGCGGAATAGAACAAGCCTATCTCGATGGGAAGATTTCATGGAAAAAACCAATTAGCTGTCACATGTACCCAATCCGTGTCACCAAATATGATCAGTTTGATGCACTTAACTATGACCGCTGGCATATATGTGATCCTGCTTGCCAACTTGGATCCAGTCTGAAAGTACCCATCTACAAATTCCTGAAGGATGCTCTGATAAGAAAATATGGTGAAGCTTGGTACGCAGAACTTGTAAATGAAATTGAGGGCTGATAATTCTGAGTGCTTTTTAAATGCCACTGATAATGTGTTATCAACCTTTGATCAAAGTGACTGTATTTTTTTAAGCCTCAGGCATTTATTTCAAAAGATTTAATGGTAGTTCCGCGATCTTTTTCCCTGATGGATGGAATCTGGTCGGAATTAGTTGGTATGGAGTTGGTCGTAGCCATACTATATATCCTCCAAAAAACGTTGGTTTAAAAATTATTACCTCTAACCTAATTCTTCATGGGGATATTGATTCAGCTTATGTTCACGCAAGCGCAAGAGTTGCGGTAGTAATTGGGATCTGCCGAAAAACGGTCCGCATGAAAAAAGGGTGAATCATTTCAAGATGATAGTTTTTGATTTGTTGTTGACGTTTTTATGAATGCCTTGATTATATAAATGTTAGCAGTGAATTTTATAGGGTTGATATTGGGAATTCAATCATTGTTATCTACAAATCCAGATAGAAAATGAAGAGAAGAGATGTATTATCCACTATAGGAGCACTATCTGTTGGACTTACCGCAAGCGGACTTGTAAAGGGAGAGGCACTTCACCCCCCCTATAAAACAGTGGATAGAAAACTCGAAACAGAGATTCTGGTAATTGGTGGAGGTACAGCTGGCTCTATTGCGGCTATTCAGGCCGGAAGGACCGGACATGAAGTGACCTTAGTAGAATGCCAAAGTCAACTGGGTGGGACTATTACTACTGCCGGAGTAGCCTTTCCAGGGTTGTTTTTTGCCTGGGGTAAGCAGGTAATCAGTGGAGTAGGTTGGGAATTGATCCAAAACGCAGTGGAATTAAATGGAGATTCCATGCCCAATTTCTCACTACCGCATGGCAGAGAGCATTGGAAGCATCAAATAAGGATAAATCCAGCTCTTTATGCAATTCTCTTAGAGGAAAAATGCCTGGAAGCCGGTGTGGATCTGCGCTATTACGAGACCCCCACTTCTATGGAATTCAAGGATAACCACTGGTATGTAGAGACGGTGGGAAAAGGGATCCGAGCCCAGATCAAATGCAAACAGGTCATAGACGCTTCCGGGAATGCCATGGCAGCCTCTATAGCTGGGTTTGATTTGTTTAAGGAAAAAGTGACACAACCTGGGACACTAATGTTCACATTGGGAGGTTATAGGTTTGAAGACTTGGATTTGGAAAGGCTTAAGGTTTCATATGAAATGGCGATAGACAGAGGGGAATTGATCCGGGGAGAATTCCGTGGGAATATTATTGCCCTACTCAAGGAGAAAGGGGACAATGTACAGCATATACTCGGAGCTGATTCCACCACATCTGAGACCCATACTTTGGCAAATATAAAAGGAAGAGAGTCCTTGCTTAAGCATTTAAGGTTTTTGAAAAAGCAACCAGGACTGGGAAATATAAGAATTGAAGAAATGCGTACCGAAACAGGTGTTCGCGAAACCTATAGGATAGATGGCTTGTATAGAATCAGTTATGAAGATTATATTACCGGGAAAACTTATCCTGATGCGATAGCATACTCCTATTATCCGGTAGATTTACATACCCATGAAGGAGTTGTACCTGAGCAACTGGCAGAGGGCATAGTACCTACGATCCCGTTGAGGGCAATGATCCCTAAGAGGAGCAGGAATTTCATGATTGCCGGAAGAAGTATCTGTAGTGACCAGTTGGCTAATTCTGGACTTAGGGTTCAGGCATCCTGTATGGCGATGGGTCAGGCGGCAGGAGCAGCAGCAGCCCTGGCGATCGAGAGGGGTGTTACTCCTGCAGAGTTGGATATGATTGAGTTAAAAAGGCTTATTGAAACGCACGGAGGTATTGTGCCTCCTGCAGCTAAAACTTCCAAAAGCTAAATAAACACCAAAATGATTAAATTGTTTTTATTCTCCTCGTTGTTCTTATTCCTTCCTGGGGGGATTGAAAGTTGTTTTTTGTATGGAGTAAAGGATAGCAGGAATATAAAATACCAGAATGAATTGACCTTGGATTTTCCTGTGGCAAAAATACACAACAAGGAGATCTATGACGAGGTGGAAAAACGGAACGTAACCTTGTACCAATACATTTCCAAAGATGGTTTTCCGGTGTACTATTCTAGAAATGTAAATACTGGAGTCTGCTATGATGACCAGTGCAAGACGCTCAATATCACACTTTATTGGAACCCTACAGGCAGGTACCTTGGGTTTGAGTTACCCGATAATGAGTTTTTGAGCAAAGATGACCATGTGCCCTTTACTGAGGAAGAATATATCAGGCTAAACAGTTTGCTTTCTGACCCTGATCTTCCGCTTGGGGAATTTACTTACAACCAGATCGCCGCAAAAAACAAAGCTGCGCTATACAAGGTGGATGGGATGAGTGGAGCTACAGCTAAAGATGTGCTGGAATACGTAATACAAGGATCGGCTTATACCACCTACACTATTTATGAATTGGTCTATGGCAGTAGTCAGGCGGAGGTGGAAGCCTGGACAGATGAAGCCATGGATGATGAGTATGTGGAAGACATACTCACAAAGGCGCCTTACCAGGATAAGGTTTGGGCTATTGAAAGGGTGCGTGGCCGTCTTTCGGAACTCCCAAAGTCAAAGGATATTTTAATGGATTTGATGGGGACTGAGGATTTTGGGATCGCAGCACGCTGTCTCAACAGCTTAGTGCCAGAGGATTTGCTTGATGAAGAGTTACAGATACAGCTTATGGATAACTTCCAGGCTTTTGATTTTGGGATGAAGAGTAAAACATTGGCCTTGCTCAAAGATGCCGACTACCTTTTACCTGAAGTGGTGGGGAAGTTAAACATAAACCTACCGGCATACGAGGTTCCTATCATCGCCGGTATTTTGGATATTTATAAAGCCAAGGGGATAAATGACCGGAAAACCATTGCTTCTGTACAGCAAATTGCCTCATCTGAGAATAAATATCTGGCCAAAAAAGCTGAGGAATACATGAGCAACTCCGGTCAATAAACTGAAGGAATGTCCTGGTTTTTGTTATTCCTGCACAAGCTTGTGGATTTTTCCGTCAAATCCGCAGATATATAATTCCTGATTTTGATCAATCCCAAATGACGAAACAGGGAAATCAGTGTCCAAAAGTTCGGTGTTGACAGGAGAGTCAGGATTCATGGCATCCAGGCTCCAGATTCTCCCTGAAACATAATCCGCATAGATATACTTGCCCACTAGTCCTGGAATGTCAGAGCCGCGGTAAACGAATCCGCCAGTAACGGAAATATCCCCCTGGGACCGATCATATTCCCAGATAGGCATTTCCAAGCCTTCCGTACTACAATCAGACGAATTGTAGCAGTGAAAGCCCTCCATGGTATTCCATCCGTAATTGCCCCCAATTTTCACAATATCGATCTCTTCGTATTTATTCTGTCCCACATCTCCTGTCCATAGGTCGCCATTGGACGAATCAAAGCTAAATCTCCAGGGATTTCGTAAGCCGTAGGCGTAAATTTCCTCACGAAAACCTTCTGTGTTATCAGCAAATGGATTGTCTTCCGGAATAGAGTAATTAACCGAGCCATCTTGTTTGTTGACATCTATTCGTAGAATACTGCCCAACAGTGTTTTTCTGTTTTGGCCATTTCCCTGTGGATCACCACCACTTCCGCCATCACCCACAGCTATATAAAGATAGCCATCGGGACCAAATGAGATTTGACCACCGTTATGGTTGGAGTACGGCTGGTCAAACTCAAGAAGTATGAGTTCACTGGAAGCGTCAGCCTGCTCAGGGTTATTGGAGGATACAGAAAATCGAGAGATTACTGTTCTGTCCGGGTTGGATGCTGTATAGTTGACGTAGAAAAAACCATTGCTTTCATATTCAGGATGGAAAGCGAGTCCCAATAGTCCTTCCTCATTTCCAGAATCATCTACTTTGCTTTCGAGGTTAAGGAATTCAACCTTTTCTTCCACTTTCTCCTCATTTTGAAAAACTGAAATCACTCCACGCTGCTCCACTACGAAGAGACGGTCGGAATTGTCACCTGCATGTTGGAAATCCACCGGTCGGGTGAAAGATAATTCGGGAAAGGCTTCTTTTACTATGATGCTGCCAGTTGGAGCAGGAATATCAGGTTGATTGTTCTGGGAGCAAGCTAGGTGGCTTCCCATGATTACCAATAATAGGGTGTTGTAATAGATTTTCATGATGCAGTAGGGCTAGTGGTTGTTGGTAACTAGGTTCTATTAAAGTACTCGATATCTTGGGCAAACAGATACAATCATTCATTGCCTATAATCTTTACGGGATAGAAAGGGCTAGGTATGGATTATTGGGTTCTTTTTCGATGATTCTGGAAATGAGAATCCATTTTTTTTAATCAAAAGTTAAATCCCACTAAGTAGGATCCGCTTGAAAGTCCCGATTTTGGGATTTTCTGATGTATGGACAAGAACCTATGCTGAAAAACCGTTCGCATGAAAAATGGGCTAATCATTTAAATTAATAGCTATCGATCTATTACTGGCGTTTTTCGGTACGCTCTAAGTAAAAACATTAGGTGTGATCAAATAAATTTAGCTAAGAAATTTACTTTGGCTATCAGTTGTTTTTTTTGCGGTTAATGATTTCAATTTGTTTATAGGTGTAATTTTATAGGGTTTTTGCCTATTTTTTCAATAAATTGAGTTTCAATTACAACCCTAATAATCATAGACAATGAGTATAGAATCATCGAGAAGAACTTTTCTGAAAAAAACGGCAGTTGCAGGTTCAGCGGCCATGGTTTTGCCGACATTCATACCAGCTTCCGCATTTGGTGCCAATGATCGGATCAATGCAGCGGTATTAGGCATCAACGGTAGAGGTAAAAACCATATTCAGAGCTTCATGGCTCAAAAAGATGTACAGGTAACCACGCTTTGTGACCCTGACATGGTACTGTTGAAGGAAGGGCAGAAGGCATTTAAAGACAAGTACAGCAAAGACGTGGCCTTAGAGCAAGATCTCCGCAAGGTGATGGATGACAAAGATATAGACGTAATAAGTCTCGCCACTCCGAACCACTGGCATGCACTTGCTACTATTTGGGCTTGCCAGGCGGGCAAGGATGTGTATGTGGAGAAGCCAGGCTCTCATAATCTCTCTGAAGGGCGTAAGATGATCCAGGCAGCTGAAAAGTATGACAGGATCGTTCAGCATGGTGTTCAGCTACGTAGCTCCCCTGCGGTGCAGGAGGCTATAGAATTAATGCGAGATGGGTATATAGGCAGAGTCTATATGGCCCGTGGGCTGGTCTTTAGAATGCGTGGAGATATAGGGATTAAGGGTGTTTCCCCGGAGCCGGAGGGTTTGGATTATGACCTTTGGACGGGGCCTGCTCCCAAAGTGCCATTTACCCGTGACCTTGTGCATTACAACTGGCACTGGCACTGGGACTATGGCAACGGTGATGTAGGTAATCAGGGGATTCACGAAACAGACCTTTGTATGTGGGGGCTCGATGTAGGATTCCCGACCAAAATCACTTCCATGGGAGGGAAATACCTGTGGAATGACAGCAAGCAAGTGCCTGAAGTACTGACATCAATCTATAACTATCCTGAGGAGAATAAGATCATCCAGTTTGAAGTACGTCCATGGTACACCAATGCTGAGGATGGGGCGACAGTTGGAAATATTTTCTATGGGGACAAGGGGTATCTGGTGGTTGATGGATATGATAAGTATAAGACCTTTCTGGGCAATGACCGTACGCCGGGCAAATCGGGAGATGATGGGGGAGAAGCCGCTTCAGGTATGGACAGAGGAGCTGGAGGAACCGACGGACATTTTGCCAATTTCATTGAGGCAGTCCGAAAGCATGATAAAACCTTGCTGAATGGCCCGGTAGAAACCGCCCATCTTTCTTCAGGTTTGGCCCACTTAGGGAATATCGCTTACAGGCTGGGACGTGTGCTGGACTTTGACCCAGCATCAGAGAAATTTGTCAATGACCCGGAGGCAGATGCCATGCTGACCCGGGAATATAGAGCTGGTTTCGAGTTGCCTGATTTGGGATAATACACGGCATACCCCATGTAAAAGCCTGTCGGAAATGATTCTGACAGGCTTTTTTGATGGTTTCAAGTTAAAATACCTCTTTTATTACTTCTTGCTCATCTAGAAGCTTTGGTTTTAGACATGAATCCCTGATCATTAGTTTGGTTTGTAATGATTTGATCTCCATATTGATATCCGGGTTGTTGATTTTATTGAGCAGGTATATCGCCCCAAGCGCTCCCATTTCAAATGGCTGTTGGTTCACTGTGCTCAAGGTAGGATGTATAAAGGAAGAAATAGGCTCATCCGCATAGCCGATCACTGATAGTTTTTCCGGGATTGGAATATCAAGTTTGCTCGCTACCTTATATATCTCAAAAGCCAGGTAATCACTGTAGGCAAATGCCCCATCCACCCGGAAATTTGTCAGACAAAACCTGATTTTTTCCACTAGATCCTTGTTGCCGCTTTCCAGAACCAGTTCCTCTTTCAATTCGATCTTATGCTTTCGAAGTGCCTCTTTATAGCCCATAAATCGGTTGAAAGTAGTGGATAGGTTTTCAGGGCCTTTCAGGTGAAGGATATCCTTGCAGCCAATTTGGCACAGGTGATCCACCGCAGAAAAGGCACCGTTGAAATCGTCTGAGACTACATATGGGGTATCCAGTTCCTCTGTATATCTATCCACCAAAACCAGTGGAGTCCCACTGTCCATAACTTCCTGCAGATGCTCAAACTTGTCGTTCATTTTGGAGATGGTCGCAAGTATTCCATCTACCCGGGCATCTAAAAGTGTTTGGGTGGACTTGATTTCCTGCGTTTGCTTTTCATTGGAAGTGCAGATCAGCAGCTGGTATCCTGCCTGTGAAGTGACACTTTCTATTCCCGCAAGCAAGCAGCTGTAAAAATGATGGGTAAATTCGGGAATGATCAAACCTATGGTGTGGGTACGGTTATCCAAGAGACTTTTTGCAATGGGGTTGGGTCTGTATCCCAGCTTTTTGGCCAGGGAAATAATCTCAAGCCTTTTTTTCTCACTGACTTTACCACCTCCGTTCAACGCCCGCGATACGGTGGAGGGCGTCACATCGAGTGCATTGGCAATATCAATGATGCTGGTTCTTTTCTTTTTCATTCATTTTAGGGGGCTTGTCAGGACTAATTTAGTATAAATGCATGAAATGCCCATGAGAATGGCTCCTCACACAGGGGAATGATCATTTCGGGGCATTCCATCCCGTTTCCTTCGTCACGGGACAGGTTATGACCTATAAAAATCAATTATAAACACATGAAATCGAGCATGACTAAAAAGTCACACACTGGCATGATTATAATCGCTGCGAGATTCCATGTGACCTATAAAAATCAAAAACAAACACATGAAAGCCTCCGGATTTTTAGACCTGAGATTGAATTGACAGGTCAAACGTTTGACCAATATACTTTTACCCAGATTTATGATATTGGTTGATTGTTTTGAATAAGTCGGGTTTTGCCGCACAAAATCCCGAAACAACAATTGCTCGAAGTAAAATCAAATATGGAACTAGGACAAACCGGCATATATACGCCTTCAATGATTATAGGCACAAGTAGTCTGGGAAATCTTTACGATGCTACTCCTTATGAGCAAAAACTGGAATTGGTGATGGCTTCCTTGGATTTCTTTCCCGATGGGATAGTCTTCGATTCTGCCGGGAAATATGGCGCCGGTTTAGCTTTGGAGACATTAGGACAGGCATTGTACGATTTGCAGGTGCCAAAGGACAACGTACTGATCAGCAACAAACTGGGATGGAGACGTACGCCTTTGACAGGGACGGAGCCTACTTTTGAAAGGGATGTTTGGAAGGAACTTGCCTATGATGCTGTTCAGGAGATCAGTTATCAGGGAATTCTGAATTGTTTTGAGGAGGGAAATGAATTGCTCAAAGGGTTTGATGCACAGTTGGTTTCCATCCATGACCCTGATGAGTATCTCAATCAGTCGGACTCTCCAAAGGATTATGAGAAGAGATTTGCGGATATTCTGGAAGGATATGCGGCATTGGAGGAACTGAAGAAAGCTGGAAAGGTGAAAGCAATAGGTGTTGGATCGAAAGATTGGAAGGTGATTCAAAAGATTTATCGGCATTTTCCACTCGACTGGGTAATGATAGCCAACAGCATGACTGTTTACGATCATCCTATGGAGTTATTTGGATTTATGAGATTACTGGAAAAGGAAGGCGTGGGAATAATTAATTCAGCAGTTTTCCATTCAGGATTCTTGGTGGGTGGGGATTATTTTGATTATAGGAAAATGAATGAAACTGATCCGGAAAATCGAAAAAAATATAAATGGAGAGAGCAATTCTTTAGCCTTTGCAAATCCTGCGAAGTCGATCCAGCACATGCCTGTATCCAATTTGCGCTTCAACTGCCAGGAGTAAATTCCTTGGCACTCAACTCTACTTCGATTAAGAGAATCCAGGCTAATGCAGAGTTTTGCGAAAGCCCCATTCGGGATTCATTTTGGGATGCCTGTAAGGAACTAGGCTTGATCGCTGACTATTTATCAGAATTTAAATTGAATAAAGCAGAATGAAGATTTTAAGCTGTACCTCGCCGGGTGAATTTGACTATTTGGACGCGGAAAAGCCTCAGCTTTCCGAGGGACGAGCTCTTGTGAAGATTAAAAGAATCGGTATCTGTGGTACTGACCTACACGCTTTTGAAGGAACGCAACCCTTTTTCTCCTATCCAAGAATCCTAGGGCATGAGCTGGTTGGGGAAGTGATGGAAATCGAAGAAAATGAAGAAATATCCGAGGGTGACATGGTGACCGTGATACCATATTTCAGCTGTGGAATCTGTGTGGCCTGTAGAAATGGTAAACCCAATTGCTGCCAAAAAATCAGTGTTTTTGGGGTTCATGAGGACGGGGGCATGAGAGAGTTTGTCTCCTTGCCGGTTTCTTCTTTGGTGAAAAAAGATGGGCTGGGATTGGATCAACTTGCATTGGCTGAGCCATTTGCCATAGGTGCCCATGGAGTTCGCAGGGGGGGAGTGATGCCGGGACAGTTTGTGCTGGTGATCGGGGCGGGTCCGATAGGATTGGGTATAATGGAGTTTGCACGGATCGCCGGAGCCAAGGTGATCGCGATGGATGTCAATGAAAAGAGACTGGAGTTTTGTAGGGATGTCTGGAAAGTACCGCATGTAGTGAAAGCTGGAGCAAGTGCTCATGAAGTAATTCAGGAAATCACAAACGGTGACTTTTGTGATGTTGTAATTGATGCCACGGGCAACTTGACTGCCATAAATCAAGGATTTCAATACATAGCCCACGGAGGTAACTATGTCTTGGTAGGCTTGCAAAAAGGAGAAATTGCCTTCTCTCATCCTGAATTTCACAAGCGTGAAGCGACTTTGATGAGTAGCAGAAATGCCACCAGAGAAGACTTTGATCAGGTGTTGGAAGCTATGGCTTCAGGACAATTGTCAGTGGAAAGCTACATCACTCATCGGGTGAGGTTTGATCGGGTAAAAGATGATTTTCAGTCTTGGCTAGATCCTGAAACCGGGGTGATCAAGGCTTTGGTGGAAGTGTGAGGGAGACGGATGAAGCCGAAATGGGGGGACTCAAAGCCTGTGTTGCTGTTTTCTCCTTACAGATAGAAAAGTGGATTTATTTAAAAATAGAATTGAAAAATAGTAACAAACCCAAAATGCCTAGTAATAAATATTATTTAAGAAGATTATTTGTATTGCTCTTTCTAGCTTTTTCCTTTCAGGTGAAAGCCCAGGAAAGCTCACCCTTGACACTTTGGTATAAGCAGCCAGCTGCCGATGTGTGGACTGATGCTTTGCCGATCGGCAATGGTAAACTGGGTGCCATGGTCTATGGGAATGTGGAAAATGAGCTTATCCAGCTCAATGAGCATACCGTTTGGTCGGGCGGCCCAAACAGAAATGATAACCCGGACGCCTTGGCAGCTTTGCCGGAGATCCGCCGCTTGATTTTCGAAGGAAAGCAAAAAGAGGCTGAGGAGCTGGCCGCGAAAACCATCCAGAGCAAGAAATCTCATGGACAAAAGTTCCAGCCCGTGGGAGATCTGAATATTGCTTTTGAAGGGCACAGTATATTTACCGATTATCGTAGGGAATTGGACTTAGCAAAGGCGATTTCCAAAGTAAGCTATACCGTAGATGGAGTGACTTATACCCGCGAAGCCATCGCATCCTTTGCGGACAATGTAATCGCTGTTCATTTTACCGCCAGCAAGCCTGGTATGATCTCTTTCACGGCATCCATGTCCACTCCACAGCCAAATGCGATTATCGAACAAAGACCAGAGAATGAACTGACTATCTCCGGCATTACCACGGATCATGAAGGGGTAAAAGGCCAGGTAAAATTCAAAAGCCTCACCAAGATCAATAACAAGGGGGGGGTACTCACTTCTTCGGACAATTCACTTATTGTCAAGGACGCTGACGAAGCCACTGTTTATGTTTCCATTGCGACTAATTTCAACAACTACCTCGATCTATCTGGAGATGAAAATGCCAGGGCTGAGGCAAATATGGACGAAGCTTCCACCAAATCTTTTGAAGACCTGCTAAAGGCAAACCTGATAGAATATCAAAAGTACTTCAATAGGGTGACCCTGGACTTGGGTGAGACAGAAGCCTCTAAGCTACCGACAGACGAACGATTAAAAAGCTTTAGAACAGAAAATGATCCTCAGTTGGTCACGCTTTATTATCAGTACGGAAGGTATTTATTGATCTCTTCTTCACAGCCGGGAGGTCAGCCAGCTAATCTTCAGGGCATATGGAACAAGGAAATGTCCCCGCCATGGGACAGTAAATACACGATCAACATCAATGCGCAGATGAACTACTGGCCAGCAGAGAAAACCAATCTGGCCGAGCTACATGAACCATTCCTCAAAATGGTCACCGAAATGGCTGAGGCTGGGGAAGAAACAGCTCGAGTCATGTATGGGGCACGCGGTTGGATGGCACATCACAACACGGATATCTGGAGAATCACCGGGCCGGTAGATGCCATATTCTGGGGAATCTGGAGCGGGGGCGGAGCCTGGACAAGTCAGCATCTATGGGAGCACTTCCAATATAGTGGAGATATGGAGTACCTGAAATCTATCTATCCCATACTCAAAGGCGCGGCGATGTTCTATGTGGATTTCTTGGTGGAGCATCCGGATAAGCCTTGGCTGGTAGTCAATCCTGGAACATCACCCGAAAATGCCCCTGCGGCACACGAAGGTTCTTCTTTGGATGCAGGTACTACCATGGACAATCAATTGGTTTTTGATGCATTCAGTGCCGTTATCCAGGCTTCGGAGATGCTCGGAAATGATCAGTCTTTTGCGGATTCGCTAAGAGCCATGAGGGATCAATTGCCTCCAATGCAAATCGGGAAACATGGACAACTTCAGGAATGGCTGGATGATATTGACGATCCAAATGATCATCACCGTCATATTTCCCATTTGTACGGACTTTTTCCATCCAATCAGATTTCCCCGCTTCGTACTCCTGAATTGTATTCTGCTTCCAAAAACACCTTGATCCAGCGTGGAGATGTATCCACCGGCTGGAGCATGGGCTGGAAAGTCAATTGGTGGGCAAGGATGCTGGATGGCAATCATGCTTATAAACTGATCCAAAACCAGCTTTCTCCTGTAGGTTCCAATCGAGGAGGTGGAGGATCTTACAACAACCTGTTTGATGCGCATCCACCTTTCCAGATTGATGGGAATTTCGGCTGTACTTCAGGGATTACCGAGATGCTGGTGCAAAGTGCCAATGGAGAGATTCATCTATTACCGGCTTTACCAGATGTTTGGCAAGACGGCAGTATAACAGGAATTAGGGCTAAAGGAGGTTTTGAGGTGGTGGAACTGAAGTGGGAAGGCGGAAAAATCGAAAAAGTCGTGATCAAATCGGCCATAGGAGGCAATTTGAGAGTAAGAGTGCCTAACTCGCTGGGGCTGCCAAACGGTGATAAACCAATGAATGCGAAAGGTGAAAACCCAAACCCTTTCTATCAGGTGCCAGTCACTGCCGATCCAATTGTGTCCCCAGAGGCTGATATTATTCCTGTGGATCTTAGCGATATGAAGCTGTATGATATCAAGACCGTGGCAGGAGAGGTGGTTACCTTGGTGGCAGGGGAATGAGTTCTGGTAAAAACATGTCCTTACTATGCGTAATAGAATACAAGTATGAAATGAGTAAGCAGAAAACAAATAATACTGGTCAATAATGGGATTCAAGAAAGCTTTTTATTCATCAAGGCTTTGTGTAAGGCGGTTTTCTTCGTTGATCGCTTTTGGTTTGTGTCTAATTATGAACGGGAGTCTTTCTGCCCAGAGTAAGGCTGAGCATGCAGTCTTGATCGTGGATGGATTCAGCAATCATGACTGGAAACAAACTACTGAGGTGATCCGATGGATATTGGAAAGTAGTGGGAAGTTTAAGGTTGATGTGACTACGGTTCCATTGGATAGTATGCAAAAGCAGGAATGGAATCCTGATTTCCAATCCTATGCTGTAGTCATTCAAAACACAAACAATATCCATAATTTAAAGCTAACCTGGCCTGAACCTGCTCAGAAGAGTCTGGAAGACTACGTGAGGCAAGGCGGAGGTTTGTATATTCTTCATTCTGCCAACAACGCCTTTCCCCACTGGAAGGAATACGATAAGATGATCGGGCTGGGCTGGCGTTCAGCGGATTCAGGGATTGCTCTGGAAGTAAACGAGCAAAAACAACTGGTCAGACACCTTAGAGGTGAGGGAAAAGGGACGAGCCATGGAGATCGGTTTGACGCGCTCATACAGATACTGAATCCTCACCCCATTAATGAGGGGTATCCAGCATCCTGGAAAACCGTGAACACGGAGGTTTACAGCTACCCCCGGGGCACCGGCCAAAATCTGGAAGTATTGTCTTATGCTTATGACAGTACAGATACCAAAAAAATGTGGCCTGTAGAGTGGGTGGTAAAGTATGGAAAAGGAAACGTCTATAATTCCAGTATGGGACATCTTTGGAAAGGGGAAACCTACCCTCCAGCTTATAGATGTGCGGGATTTCAGACTACTGTGATCCGGGCTGCAGAATGGTTGGCCAGCGGAAAGGTGACCTATCCTGTGCCGGATGACTTTCCTAACAATGAAAATTATAGTCTCCGTCCAAATGAAATGTTGGGTATAATTGAAAATGAGTAGATAAACTTTAAATCCTCTAGTATGATAAACCCATTACCTTCCAATAAGTCCATAAATTGGATAAAGAGAACGCTTAACTTGCTTACAACAAGTTTTTTAACTTGTTTTTTTACGGCAACCAGCTTTGCCCAAGATACTAATTTTTACATATTTCTCAGCTTCGGACAGTCCAATATGGAAGGCCATGCAAAGTTTGAGTATCAGGATACAGTGACAAACGATAGATTTCAGGTACTTCAGGCGGTGGATTGCCCTGACTTAAACAGAGAAATGGGAAATTGGTATCCAGCTGTTCCTCCTCTCAGTCGCTGCAATACCGGTCTTACCCCTGGTGATTATTTTGGAAAAACTTTGGCAGCAAGTCTTCCGGACAGCATCAAAATCGGAATTATCAATGTATCAGTGGGAGGCTGTAAAATCGAGCTTTTTGAGAAAGACGGGTATGAGTCCTATGCGGCGACAGCTCCCGGATGGATGAAAGGAATGATCGCCCAATATGACGGAAACCCTTACGGAAGATTGCTTGAGCTGGCAAGGATCGCGCAAAAAGACGGTGTGATCAAAGGTATTCTGCTACATCAGGGAGAATCCAACACCGGTGACGAAACCTGGCCAAAAAAAGTGCAAGGAGTGTATAATAATCTTTTAAGCGACCTGGGGTTGGCGCCGGATTCTGTCCCGTTTTTGGCTGGTGAACTGGTAAGTGCTGAGCAGGGAGGCAAGTGCGCAAGTATGAACCCGATCATTGCGACACTGCCCGCTTTGATTCCTAATTCCTATGTGATCTCCTCTGCGGATTGTGAGGCTGTTGCTGACGGGCTGCATTTTTCCGCGGCCGGTTATCGCTTACTCGGATCCCGCTATGGGGAGCAAATGGCCCATCTGCTGATGAAAGAATAAATACCGGGTTTTTGACCCGAAAATTTTAATCCAAAAAATAACCTATAAACCTATGAACCGCTCAAAAAACCTATTATTCCTGTTGTTATTCTGCGTAGGGCAACTCCATGCCCAGCATTTGGAAAAAGAAGCCCCCGTGGGCTTTGACCAAGCTAGAGATGGGATTTCGCAGGGTAAAATCGAAACCATCACTTATCCTTCAAAAACCGTAGGAAATGATCGAAATGCCTTGGTATATACCCCTCCGGGCTTTTCCAAGAAAGAAAAATATCCCGTGCTTTACTTGCTTCATGGAATAGGGGGGGATGAAAAAGAATGGCTGAACGGCGGCCATCCGGAGGTAATTCTCGACAATCTCTATGCGGATGGAAAGCTAGAGCCCATGATTGTAGTCATGCCAAATGGTAGAGCGATGAAGGATGATAGTGCCGGAGGAAATATTATGGAGCCTGAAAAAGTGCAGGCCTTTGCGACTTTCGAGCAGGATTTGCTCAATGATCTTATTCCGTTTATTGAAAAGAAGTATCCGGTATTGACTGATAGGGAGCACAGAGCCATTGCCGGACTGTCTATGTGAGGAGGACAATCACTGAATTTTGGCCTTGGTAATTTGGACATGTTTGCTTGGGTGGGAGGCTTTTCCTCCGCTCCCAATACCAAGGAACCGCAAGTCCTAGTGCCAGATCCTGAGAAGACAAAGGACATGTTGAAGCTTCTTTGGATTTCCTGTGGGGATGCCGATGGATTGCTCAGATTCTCTTCCCGCACCCATGAGTATTTAGTAGAAAATGATGTACCGCATATCTATTATCTGGAAACTGGTGGTCATGATTTCAAGGTTTGGAAAAATGGGCTTTATATGTTTTCCCAGCTGCTTTTCAAACCTGTGGATCAATCTAAGTTTGACAAATACAGCCCACTGGAAATCACGACAGACTGATAAATCTCACTTATGCTCAATATGATGCTGATGCCAGATTCTTTGTTTTGTTGGCTGAAGCTCTGCTATAAGCAGATTGTCCCGTAGTGAGTTGGGGTCGGTGTTTTACACACTTTACGATGCCTTAGTCTCTTCCGTGCAGACCTTACAGTAAAAGTACCTATACCTATTTTATACCAAAACCCAAAATACAATGAACCTATTTAAAACCTCAATCCTGGCAATTTGCTTGGTGATCACCTCCTCAGCCATAGCGCAGGATGGGACTATTTATCCCTTAGAAAACCCCGAAGAACCTAATGCCATACTACTCGGCACAGGAGGGGTTGAAAACCAACCAGCTTCTGAAACCTGGTTTAAGCAATGGGGTGATCCCATGGCAAGGAATATTACTACCGCTACACTTACTCCATTTTTACCTGAGCCAGACAAGGCCACAGGTGCTGCCGTAATCGTCGCTCCTGGAGGAGGGTTCAGATGGCTGTCTCTGGGCAATGAGGGCTGGGAAGTGGCCCAGGCACTTGCCGATCAGGGAATAGCGGCATTTGTACTCAAATACCGTCTGCGTCCCACTCCGGAGTCCTTGGATGATTTTAAAGAGACTATGAACCAGACTTTTGCGGCAGCCACTCCACCTGCGGATTCCCAAGCTGCGGCACGTCCAGCTCCCGTTCCTTTTACTCTTTCGGATCAATTGGAGGATGCTGAGGCTGCCTATGCCATGATTTTGGACAGGGCGGAAGAGTGGGGTGTGGATACCAGTCGTCTGGGAATGATAGGGTTTTCTGCCGGAGCGGGATTGACCATGCATTGCACCCTTAATTCCAACACAATGAAGTTGGCCTTTATAGGGCCGATCTATGGTGGCATGGGGCCGGTGGGAGTTCCGAAGGACGCTCCTCCCATGTTCAATGTAATCGCAACGGATGATTTTCTTTTCAGAGGGCAGTTTGGCGTGGTCGATTCCTGGTATAAAGCCGGCATTCCTGTCGAGTTCCATCTTTATCAGAATGGAGGGCATGGATTCGGTCTGGGCAACCCTAACCGTACGAGTAACCGCTGGTTTGACGCATTTATGTATTGGCTGGAAGTCAATGATTTCCTTGAAAAGTGATCTTGGAAGATAACCGAACACCTAAAAGCAAGAAAACATGGATTGGACTTTTGAACATATAATTTCATCGGAGAATGAACTTCGGGAGATTTTGGGATATCCCAGCGAAATAGTGACAAGGAAAACCATCGACCATATTGATGACCACTGTAGAAGTTTTATAGAGAAATCACCATTTATTACCATTGCCACCTCTGATCTGGGCGGGAATTTTGATGTTTCGCCAAAAGGTGATCCTCCCGGTTTCGTGAAAATCCTGGACGATAAAATGCTGGCTATCCCGGATAGACCTGGAAACCGAAAAGCGGATACCTTGAGAAATATCATCCAAAATCCGCATCTGGGATTGGTTTTTTTAATTCCCGGGGTAAAGGAAACCTTGAGAGTGAATGGTGAGGCGAGAATTGTAACCGACCAAAAAGTCCTGGAGCTACTTTCCTGTGAGGGGAAAGCGCCTGCTCTAGCCATTATTGTCAGCGTGAAGGAGGCTTTCATGCACTGTGCAAAGTGCATAATCAGATCTAGGTTATGGGCAGAACAGGACATTGCCGGACAAACCGACATTCCATCCTTGGCCAAGGTGCTGGTGGATCATGGAAAGCTGGATATCTCTTATGAGGAATTGGATGATAGCATCAAGCGTGATGAGAAAACCAATCTGTATTAAGACAATCGGTTTTGCCATCCTTTTCCACTTCCAATAGATTTCCGGGAAGCTGCTGTATCATGTTGGAACCAACATGTTGGTCCTCAAAATAACTGAGTTTATCTGTTGTTTTTGCGGAGGAACATTATTCTGTAAAATCAATAAAAACCTATTATTTATGGAGGTTTTGCCTATTCCTAGAAGATTTTTTGAGGTGTAGGAAAAAATAATTTAAAATTTTGAGGTTGTTTGACCTCAAAAAGTACTCTATATATATGAAGAGTGGAGATTACTTCCTGTTCAAAATGAAAGAAACCCATAATAAACCTATTGAAACCACTGAAGAACCAGCTATGCTGTATATGCAGCATAGTCAGGTGATGATCGTGTACACCGAAAAATCGGACCGTGAAGTCTGGAACTCCTTTAAAAACGGAGATGAGGCGGCATTTAATTACATCTACAGAAAGTACGTCGCAGACTTATTTAATTACGGGATGCAGATCTGCAAACAGGAAGAATTGATCCGGGACTGCCTGCAGAAGATGTTTGTGGATTTACGTAAGAACCAAGCCAAACTTGGGGAGGTACAGCGCATAAAAGGCTATTTGCTTACAGTATTCCACCGGGAGCTGTTCAAATTCCTCAAAAACCAGAAAAAGCATAAATCACCTTTGATATCCTTAGAGCCAGATGAAAATATGTTTTACATCGAGACCTCCCATGAGACGAAGTTGATAGATGAGGAATTTGCTTTAGAACAAAAAATGGAAATAGCCAATGCACTGAACCAACTCACTTCGAGACAGCGACAGGCTATAATCATGCTCTATCAGGAAGAACTGTCCTATAAAGAGATCGCTGATATCATGAATTTCAACGAAGTGAAAACAGCAAGAACCTTGGTCTATCGTGCCATGGAGAAGCTGAAGGAAATATTTGAAGTTAAGAAAGCCTAACCAGCACACTTTCTACCACTACCATGGATGAAAAAAGTAAATACATAGATTTTGAGATCGAGGATTTTTTGAATGATGAGTTTTTTATTCAATGGGTCAAGAATCCTGGAGAAGAAACAAACCATTTTTGGCTCAAATGGATAGAAAACCATCCATCCAGAAGACCTGTGGTACAGAAAGCCCGCGAGATCATAGCCATGGTCGATTACAAGGAAAGATATGTGCTCTCCGACCAGGCTTACATGGACCTATATGAGGATATTGTGGAAAAGAGCCATCAGGCCAGGACTGATGGCAGGCATTTTCTCTGGAGTGGCTGGCACAAAACCGCGGCGATTTTGTTCTTGGTTTTTTCAACTATCTATGGTGTTGATTTCTTGAGTAAAGGAAAATCAGAAGAGCAGGATACGCCAGAGGTCATTCCCTGGATTACGGTAGATAATCCAGCTGGGCAAAAGTACCGGTTTAAACTTCCTGACGGGACATCGGTACACCTCAATGCTGCCAGTAAAATAGAGTATCCCCAAAGCTTTGGTTCCGGTCACAGAGCCGTAAGAATGATTGGTGAAGCCTATTTCGATGTCTCTAAAGATGCCACTCGTCCTTTTGTCATTGAGATTGACAATAGTCAGGTGAAAGTACTCGGTACTTCTTTTAACCTGAAAAACGGGGATGATTTTGAGCTTGCGCTGGTAGAAGGAAAAGTGGAGGTAGCGGATTCTATCGGTGGAGTAATTACGGTATTGCCAAATGAAATGCTAATCAAGCGAAAGAATGGAGAGGTATCCAAAACCGGATTTGATCCGCTGGAAACACTTGGCTGGAAAGACCAACTCCTCATTTTTAAGGATAACACTTACCCGGAGGTCATAGAAAAACTGGAAACTTGGTTTGGGGTCACTATCCACAGCACCCTCAACGTGGAAAAAGGATGGTCTTATTCCGGCCGGTATCATAATAAGTCCTTAGACCATGTTTTGGAAGGCATAAGTATCTCCTCCGAGTTTAAGTACTCAATAGATAACAAATCAGTAACAATTTCAAACCCATAACCTACTAACAATGGAAAACACTTATACCAATACCAGCTGAAAGAAAAATAGGCAGAATCGCTAATGCTCCTCTGCCTATAGCCTTTGCCTCAATCGTCAAATTTAACAAAGGCTAAATTTCAAGTAATACACACTTAAAATCTTAAACAAAAGTATGGAAAAATCAATACTTAGGAAAATCATTATGCTTTCCAAATATTTTATGTGTGCGTTCCTCTTTCAGCTGTTTTTTACAGCTGTGCTGATGGCAAATACCGGTAATGCCCAACTGAAAGGCCTGGCCGAGATTAAAGTCACCGTAAATTTCAAGGAAAGCGCACTAAATAAAGTCATCACTGAGCTGGAAACCCAGAGCGGGTTTCAATTCACTTACAATAAGGCGTTGGTCGCAGTGGATGAGCTCAAAGTGAACTTGTCGAAGAGAAATGCACCTCTATCAGAAGTCTTGCTGGCGATCTCAAGTCAGACCAACCTGAAGTTTGTGCAGCTTGATGACAACATCCATATCACAAAAGGCTCTAAAAAAAGCCCCCCAAAACAACCGGAACCTATTGCTGTGGTAGAGGTAAGAGGCCAGGTGCTGGATCCCACGGGACTTGCACTGCCTGGCGTGACAGTGAGGATCAAGAACACCACCAGAGGCACCACGACCAATCTTGATGGGGAGTTTACACTTCAGGTAAATGAAGGGGAGACTCTGGTTTTTAGTTTTATAGGTTTTGTGGAAAAGGAAGTTGTCGTCCAGAATCAGACAGTGATCAATATTGTGCTGGAGGAAGATCTCCAGAGTCTCGATGAAGTGATCGTAGTCGGGTACGCCGAGCAAAAGAAGGAAACCATCGTGGGTGCGGTAGCCCAAACCAATGGGGAAGTGCTCAAGCGTACGGGCGGGGTGTCCAATGTGGGTGCGGCACTTACAGGAAATCTTCCAGGTGTAATCACCACTGCCAGTACCGGTGTACCAGGAGGGGAAAACCCGCAGATTGTGATCCGTGGTCAAAACAGCTGGAATGGAAACTCCCCGTTAATTTTGGTGGATGGAGTGGAGCGTCCTGAATTTTTCAACACCATGGACATCGCTTCCGTGGAGAGTATTTCTGTGTTGAAAGATGCCTCGGCAACTGCTGTTTTTGGGTCCAGGGGTGCAAACGGAGTAATCATCGTCACTACCAAAAGAGGCAAGGAAGGAAAAGCCCAGATCACAGCCAATGTAAGTTCCACGATGAAATTGGTGTCCAAACTTCCAGGTAAGTTTGATGCGTACGATGCTATAGGGATCCGCAACCGTGCGATAGAAAATGAACTTTCGGCAAACCCCTCCGGATGGGCGGATTACATTCCTTACGATACCCGGACCAAGTATAGATTTCCTTCAAGTCTTGAGGAAGCGGAGCGTTATCCGAATATAGATTGGCAGGAAACTCTCTTCAAAGATTACGCAATGGCATATAATGCCAATGTAGGAATAAGAGGTGGGACTAAGTTTACCCAATATTTTGCCAGTATTGACTTCCAAAATGAAGGGGATCTCTTTAGAAGTTTTGATAACAACCGGGGATACGAACCGGGGTACAATTATAACCGCCTGAACTTTCGCAGCAATCTGGATTTTCAGCTCACCTCAAGCACACAGTTGCAGGTGAATCTGGGCGGATCATACGGCACCCGAAAAACCCCTTGGGGTGGAGGGAATTCCAGTAGCTTCTGGAGTGCGGCATATGCAAATCCACCAGATGCGTTTATGCCAGTCTATTCAGATGGGGCCTGGGGAGTATATGCACCGGATGATGTGGCAGCCGAGAATTCCGTGAGGATACTTGCGGTAAGTGGTGTCCAGTACTTGACAAAAACACAGCTTTCCACAAATTTCGTCCTCAACCAAGATTTGGGTATGATCCTGAAGGGACTGAATTTCCGAGGCACACTGGCAGTGGACAATTCTTTTACCGAGGCTAACAGAGGGGTGAATGATCTTTATAATACCCCCTTCCAGAAATGGATAGATCCGGTGACCGGAGCCCATCTTTATGATGATTATGTGGATGGTAACAGCCGTTTTGATTTTAGAGAAGCCGTGACCTGGGGAATTGCAGATGGACAGGTGGTGACGAATGGCCCGGATGCTGCCCAGAGAAGGCTATATTATCAGTTTCAGCTGAACTACTCCGGAAGTATAGCGGAGCGTCACAATTATTCCTTAATGGGCTTGATGAGCCGTCAACAGGATGCCACTGGGAATATGATCCCCTCGTATCGGGAAGATTGGGTTTTCCGGGCCAATTATAACTATAAGAACAAATATCTTCTGGATTATAGCGGGGCTTACAATGGATCTGAGAAGTTTGCCCCAGAGTATAGATTTGCCTTCTTTTCATCCGGAGGTATAGGATGGGTATTGTCGGAAGAAGGGTTTATGAAGTCCCTTTCATTTTTGGATTTTCTTAAAGTCAGGGCCAGCTATGGAGAGGTCGGGGATGACAATATCGGAGGTAGGTTTCTATTCATGGACCAGTGGGTCTATGGAAATAGTTCCCAACTAGGGATCGTAGGAGAAGGCGGGGAATACAGCCCCTATACCTGGTACAGACAGTCGTCCGTGGGAAATCCGGAAGTACATTGGGAAACCGTATATAAGACTAATATCGGGGTGGAATTCGATATGTTCAATGGGTTAATCAACGGTAATTTTGAGTATTTCAAGGACGATAGAAAGGATATACTAATGTCCAATGACCGTTCTATTCCCAGCTACTATGGAACCACCGCCCCAGCGGCAAATTTAGGACGTGTCGTGACCAAGGGATTTGAATTTACCCTTGGGGCGAGCCATACCTTCGGGAATCAAATTCGTGTGTGGGGAGATTTTTCTATGACCCATGCGGAGAATGTTGTGATGGAAAGAGATGACCCCGAGCTGCAGGTTGATTATCAGAAAGCCAAGGGCTATCAGCTCGGGCAGTATCGTACGCATATCAGCAATGGCTATTATAGCTCATGGGATGATGTGTATGGCAGTACACCGCACAATGCAAACGACCAATTCAAGCTCCCAGGGGGATTGCATATCCTCGATTTCAACGGGGACGGGGTGATTGACTCCTTCGATGCGGCTCCATTTGGCTTTTCAGGAGTACCGGAGAATACCTACAGTACCAATATTGGGGTAGAATGGAAGGGGCTAAGTGTTTATGTGCAGTTCTATGGGGTGAACAATGTCACCAGAGATGTGCCACTCAGCAGTTTGAATAATCGTCTCAACAGAGTATATGAAGAAGGAAGCTATTGGTCTGAGGACAATATGGATCCGGACGCGCCTATGCCTAGATGGGGGGCGTTGCTACAGGGGTATAGCAATGGACAACGCTACCTTTATGACGGATCCTATCTTCGACTCAAAAATGCTGAAATCGCCTATCTGTTCAATGGAGATTGGGTGAGAAGAATAGGTGTAGAGACCTTAAGGGTCTATTTGAACGGCAACAACTTGCTTCTATGGACGGATATGCCGGATGACAGGGAGTCCAATTTCTCCTCAGCAGGTTTTGCAGGTGCTTATCCCACGGTAAGAAGGATCAATCTTGGCCTAAATGTTTCATTCTAACCTAGCATTCCATATGAACAATTCTATAAAAAATATATTCAAGTGCGGATTTCTGACAGTACTTATCCTGTCAGCCACTTCCTGTGAGGATTATCTGGAAAGATCCCCTGATTCCATCATTTCGGAAGAAACCGCCTTTCAAAATTTCACTAATTTCCAGGGATTCACCGAAGAACTCTACCATTGTATTCCAAATTTCACGCTGGCCTATTGGGTGAGTGCCTGGAATTTTGGGGAAGACGAGATAGAATCCACAGCCGGGACTTTTACAGTCTCCTACAATTTTGACCGTGGTAATTTCTGGGCTTGGCAAGCCGAGCAAGGTGGCGGAGTGGGCTGGTTTGACAAAGCAAATGCCTCTACCACTGATGGTCATCATGCCAAAGCACTTTGGCCATTGGCGTGGAGTGGGATCCGTAAAGCAAATTTAGGTTTGGAAAACCTATATCGTCTTACGGACGCCACCGATGAGGAAAGAAGGTTTATCGAAGGACAACTTTTGTTTTTCAGAGGGTGGTTTCATTTTCAGCTGATCCAGTATTTCGGCGGTATGCCATACATAGACACGGTTCTTCCAAGCGATGAAAAGCTAAGACTTCCCAGACTTTCCTATAAAGAATCTGCTGACAGAATTACGGCGGATCTGCGTAGGGCTGCGGATCTACTACCGTTGGACTGGGATGATACCACCGTAGGGAAGAGGACCATAGGTAAAAACAGCATGCGGATCAATAAGGCCATGGCACTGGGATACTTGGGCAAAAACCTATTGTGGGCCGCAAGTCCGCTGATGAATTATACTTCTTCCGGGAGCAAAAGTTATGATACGAATTATGCAAAGCAAGCGGCAGATGTGTTTGGTGAGTTACTCCAACTGGTAGAAACAGGGCAAACAATTTATTCCCTCATGCCATTTGCGCAGAAATCCAATATGTTTTATACCACTGGCCAAAACTGGGCTATGCCAGGAGGTACCGAGGCGATGTTCAGGGCTCCTACCACAGGGGCGAATGGAAGTAACTACCAGATATCCAAGCAGTTTATGCCTTTGTTGATTAGCCAGGGAGATGCGACTATGTTTATGCCTACGGCAAATTATGTACATGACAATTATGGCATGGCCAATGGATTGCCGCTTCCGGATGATATCACGAAAGCTGACCCTGAATCCGGATATGATCCCAATTATCCATGGAAAGGTCGGGATCCAAGATTTTATAGTGATATCACATTCGATGGTGTCAAGGTGATCCAAGGAGCCATTCCGGATGCCAGTGAAGAGCAAAACAGATATGCCAACCTGTTTACCAATGGCAGCTATAGAAACCTGAGCAACGGAAGCCGCACCGGATATATGAGCAGAAAGTTTGTGCCTTTGAGAGCCAATAAGTATGATAATGCATACGACTGGGGTGCTTCTCTCCATATCAATGTGCCTTACATGAGACTTGCGGATATCTACCTGATGTATGCCGAGTCAGTGCTGATGGGGTACAATTCCCCAAATGCACCTAGTGCTACCTTCGGTAAAACAGCAATAGAGGCTGTCAATGTAATCAGAGACCGTGCAGGCATGGCCAATGTGCATTCCAAGTACACAGGATCTGTGGAGGATTTTCTGCCTGAACTGAGGCGGGAGCGGGCTGTAGAACTAGCCTTCGAAAGGCACCGCTTTACTGACCTGCGAAGATGGATGTTGCTGATAGAAGCCCCATACACTATCAAGACATCGGTAGAATTGGACAGGGTAGGGGATTTCAATGTGGATGATCCTACTGAAAACCGAGTGGCAAACATCAGAGAGGTAGTCATTCTGGAGCGGCCATTTACTGAAAGGCATTACTGGTTGCCACTAAAAGTATCTGATGTGTCTCTGTATCCTGAAATGACTCAGAATCCAGGCTGGTAATGCGTGCGATTACTTTTTATCATCTAAATGAATAATCATAATGAAATATATTAGACTAGTGATGGTATTCTGTGTCGCTGTGGTGGTGTTTCCGCTTGAGCTGATGGCACAGAGTACCTTGAAAATAAACCTTAACCCAGTGGTGAAGTCCAGTATCGGTAAAACAATACAAGGAGCTGTCATCACAAGCGCAGAAGACGATTACTCGGCTGTTTCTGACAGTCTGGGAGTAGTGAAATTACTGGTAACTGCAAATACATATTTGTCTGTAGAGGCTCCAGGATATGAAACCAGATTATTTAGAGCAACACCTGACCTGGAAGAGATTACACTCTATGGAGATCTGGAAGGGGATGACGTGAGGGTAGCTTTTCAAACCAAGGATAAAAGGGATCTCTTAGGCGGTATCTCCTACGTGAATATGCCTGAAGTGCTTGAGGATAACTACATCACTTATCCACTTGACAGAATGGAAGCTTTTGTAAGTGGGTTCAATGGCAATTTATGGGGAAATAATTATTCACTGGTGCTGGTAGATGGGGTGCCACGGGATGTGGATAGCGTGCACCCTACTGAAATAGCCCAGATGACCTTCCTAAAAGGTGTAAATGCCGTGGCTCTTTACGGAAGCCGGGCTGCAAAGGGCGTGATCATGATCACCACTAAAAGAGGTGTGGCCAATACCCAAAATATCACCCTAAGAACCAATGCGGGGGTGAATACGCCCAAATCCTATCCTGAATACCTAGGCTCCGGAGAATATATGACCCTGTATAATGAGGCAAGAACCAATGATGGTTTGTCTCCTCTGTATTCTGAAAATGAAATCTACAATTACTCCTCTGGAAACAACATTTACAGGTATCCAAATGTGGATTACTATTCTCCTGATTATCTGCAGGAGGCTTATGCCAGATATGACGGTAACCTGGAAATCTCCGGTGGAAATGAAACTGCAAGGTACTATACCAACGTGGGCTTTATGACAGAGGGTACGGTTCTCAATTTTGGTCAAGCCGCGGAAAATGCCAATGAACGCTTCAATGTTCGGGGTAATATCGATCTGAACCTGAATGACTTTATTTCTGCCAAAGTGGATGCATCGGCGATTTTCTACAACAGCAGAGGTGTGAATTCCATTTATAGTATTGGAGAAGATAATATTGATTACTGGCAGGGCTCTACTATTTTGAGACCCAACAGGTTCGCACCTCTTATTCCGCTGGATTACATTGAACAGGGCGATGATTCATCCTGGGATTTGGTGCAGACCAGTGACCACCTGATTGGGGGAAAGTACCTGCTAGGTGGTACACAGCTAGACCAAAAGAACCCTATAGCGGACATCTATGCTGGTGGCTCCAATACTTACACTAGCCGACAGTTCCAGTTCAATGCCGGGGTGGATGCTGATCTTAGAAATGTGTTGGAAGGTTTGTCCTTCAGCTCGCTTTTTGGTCTCAACTACAATACATCCTACAACCTGTCATTTGAGAATGAGTATGCGGTGTATCAGCCTTCTTGGACGAATTACAATGGGATTGACCAGATTCAAAGCCTGACCAAATACGGTCAGGATGCCAGTTCCAGAACCCAGAACATTAATAATAACTGGTTTCGCCAGACGGTCTCCTTCTCCGCTCAACTGAACTACAAGAGAACATTCCAGGAGAAGCACAACGTTAGCGCCTTGTTACTGGCAAACGGCTTTCAGATTTCGGAGTCAGCGATGTATCATAGAGTTAGCAATGCCAATCTGGGCTTGTATCTGGCCTATAATTTCAAGCAGAAATATTACGCTGAATTCAGCAGTGCGCTGGCCCATTCTGCCAAACTACCCGAAGGAAACCGTAAGGCAATTTCACCGACCATGTCTTTGGGGTGGAGGTTGAGCGGGGAGGAGTTTCTGTCATCCTCATCAGTGGTGGATGATCTAAGGGTCTCCGTTTCAGGAGGTATTCTCAACACCGATTTGGATATAGAGGATTTTTACCTGTACGAACCTATCTATACTGACGAAGGGTCTTGGTACGAGTGGAAAGACGGGTTGAACAACACGGGTACCGATGTGCGCCGCGGTGAGAACCTCAATTTAACTTTTCCTAAAAGAGAGGAAATAAGTTTGGAACTTGAGGCCTCCTTGTTCAATAAGCTGATATATCTCAATGGTTCTGTATTTACCAGTAGGATGACGGGGCTATTTGTCCAGAACAACATTTTGTATCCAAGTTACTTCGTCACAGGATGGCCCATATCATCCTGGATACCCTATGTGAATTACAATAACGATATCCGAAATGGTGTGGATTTTCAGCTCAACCTGAACAAGAAAGTGGGCGAAGTGGATTGGACAGTGGGAGTTTCAGGATTGTATTACGATACGAAGGCTTCCAAAAGAGCTGAAAACTTTGAGGATAGTTACCAAAACAGACAGGGGATGCCTCTTGATGCGATCTGGGGACTAGAAAGTATAGGCTTCTTCAGTGGGGTTGATGATATAGAAAATTCTCCCACACAGGCATTTGGTGAAGTAAGGCCGGGTGATATCAAGTATAAAGACCAGAATGGCGATGGGATTATCAATGCCCAGGATGAGGTTTATCTGGGCAGGGGTGGATGGTCAGGAGCACCCCTGACTATGGGATTCCATGTGTCGGCCAAGGTGAAAAACTTCACGGTTTTCGCTTTGGGAACCTTGAGAAGCGGCGCCTATGCCATGAAAAACAATGATTATTTCTGGGTAAACGCTGATGATAAATACTCTGCAGTGGTACGGGATAGATGGACGGAGGAAACCCAGGATACGGCTACTTTTCCGAGACTGACTACGCTCAACGGAGCAAACAATTTCAGGAATTCAGATTTTTGGCTTTATAGCACCAACCGCTTTGATCTGGCCAAAATACAGTTATCCTACTCCTTTCCCCAAAGAATCCTGGGTAGTGGATTTATCAAGGAATTGGGCACTTATGTCAGTGGATCAAACCTGTTGACGATCAGTCCAAACAGGGATATCCTGGAAATGAACATCGGAAGTGCTCCGCAGACGAGATTTTACAATTTCGGTATCCGGGCAATGTTTTAACAAGACCCAAAAAACTCAAAATCATGAATACTAAAATATTATTATTCTTTGGCATGCTCCTCATATTTTCCGGATGTCAGGATCTGATTGAGCCGGCCATAGAAAACATACAGGGACGAGAGGATATGCTGGACAGACCTCGGCTGGCACAGGGTCTCCTGATCAACGCTTATCTGAGGATTCCCACCAATGGCTGGACCTATAGTGAAATGGCCACAGATGATGCCGTCAGCAGCAATCCAACTAACGGTTTTCTAAACATGGCCACAGGTCAATGGGCTTCGAATAATGATCCCGTATCTCGGTGGACAAGCGCACAGTCAGCTATCCAATACCTCAATGTGATGCTGGAAGATGTGGATAGTGTGGATTTTGCGGTTGACCCTATTGTAAACCAGATGTTCGTGGATAGGTTGAAGGGTGAAACCTATGGACTGCGTGCTTTATTTATGTATTATCTGCTGCAGGCGCACGGCGGACTGGCCGATGGACAATTACTAGGAGTCCCCATATTGACAGAATCCCAAAATGTAGAATCAGAATTTAATCTGCCCAGGAACACCTTTGAGGAATGTATGGCGCAGTTATATGCTGATGCTGATCGTGCCCTTGATTTACTTCCCCTGGATTTGGGAAATATCACCGATCCTTCTCTCATTCCAGTTAAATATCAAAATGCCGGGACTGGCCAATACAACAGGGTATTTGGCGATGATGCCATACAGCTGGTATCTGGCAGAATTGTCCGTGCGGTCATGGCTCAGGCGGCATTGCTCGCCGCCAGTCCGGCATTTAATCCCAGTGGCGATGTACAGAAGTGGCAGACGGCCGCGGATCATGCCGCGTACATCCTGAACACCATCGGTGGGGTAAGCGGTTTGGCTCCGAATGGAGTCACCTGGTTTACCAACACATCTGAACTAAATTCTCTGGGAGGAGGGGTGAATCCTGCCGAGATCCTGTGGAGGACGTCCATTGGACCAAGCAACAATCTGGAACAGGACAACTACCCGCCAACATTATTTGGCAATGGGCTGATCAATCCTACCCAAAATTTTGTAGATGCTTTTCCTATGGTGAACGGGTATCCTATTGGGGCACAGGAAAGTGGCTATAATCCCCAAGACCCTTATTCAGGTCGAGATCCCCGGCTGAGACACTTTGTGGTAGTGAACGGAAGCACTGCCGGGCCTAATAACAGTGTGATCACTACGGCTATAGACGGAGGAAATAATGATGCGCTGAATAGAGTGGAAACTTCCACAAGAACAGGCTATTACCTCCGCAAGCTTCTTCGCCAAGATGTGAATCTCAATCCCAATTCTACCAACCAGCAAGTGCATGTAAAGCCGAGAATCAGATATACCGAGATTTTCCTGATCTATGCGGAAGCGGCGAACGAAGCTTATGGTCCTTCCGGAACAGGCACTGCGGGATATTCCGCTTATGATGTGATCAAGGCCATACGTCAACGAGCCGGAATCGGGTTGGAGAATGGAGACCCTTATCTGGAATCTGTACGCAATGACCAGGCAGCCATGCGTGAACTCATCCGCAATGAACGCAGACTGGAGTTGAGCTTTGAGGGATTTAGGTTCTGGGACCTGAGGAGATGGAATGCTAATCTCACTGAGACTGCCAGAGGTATCACCATACGGGAAGGAAACCATGATCCGATGAATGTGGAGAATAGGGTGTACCAAGATCATATGATCTATGGTCCTATTCCGTACAGTGAAACCTTGAAGTTTTCCGAACTCAAGCAAAATAACGGATGGTGATCACGATAGAATTAAGTACGATGGTCACCTTTGATGAACCTAATCACAAGCAACTATGAAATACATTCCTTATAAAATATTGGCACTTTGCCTGTTCCTGTTTTCCTGTAAAAATGAAGATTGGGATTTCCCGAACTTTGATTATCAGACAGTCTATTTTGCATACCAGTATCCGGTAAGAACATTGACTTTGGGCGATGATATCTTTGGGACAGCCTTGGACAACGAATGGAAATTTAAAATTGTCGCCACTACGGGAGGGGTATATTCCTCACCTCAGGATGTCCATCTGGATTTTACCGTGGACGAGAGCCTTGTTGAAGGGCTGATGTTTGATACAGATGGCAGCGTGGTGGAGACTCTTCCTTCAGAATATTATCAGTTGGCTGCCGAAAGCATTGTAATCCCCAAAGGAGAAGTGACTGGCGGAGTGGAGATCCAGCTGAACAGTGGGTTTTTCAATGATCCCAAATCAATCAAAAACACCTATGTGCTGCCTCTGAGAATCACGCAGATCAACAATGCAGATTCTATTCTTTCCGGTGTGCCCCAAGCAGACAATCCGAACAGAAATAATCCTAACAACTGGGCAGTACAGCCTAAGGATTTCGTGTTGTATGCTTTGAAATATGTGAACCCTTGGCATGGAAACTATCTGCGAAGGGGGCAGGATGTGATCAAGAGTCCCGGAGGCTCTTTGGACGAAACGGTAGTCCGTCACGCCGACTTCGTAGTAAATGATGAGATCAATTCGCTTCATACCATATCCATGAGCGAGGTGGAATTCCCCCTTGCGTTTCCTGGAGAAGACGGGGAGAATATCCCTGCGGATCTGCTTTTGACCTTCGATGAAGCCGGAAACTGTACCGTCTCCGCTTTGAGAAACGGTTATACCGCAAGCGGGACAGGAAAGTTTATCTCCAAAGGAGAAAAGAACAGCTGGGGAAACCAGGACAGAGATGTGCTATACCTGGAGTACCAGATCAACCTACCTGAGATGCAAGTGGAAACCAAGGATACCTTGGTGGTTCGGGACAGGGGAGTTGGTTTCGAGACCTTCACTCCTTTATTGATGAACAACTAACCTAAACGCAGTAAAATCATGAAACAATTGTATGTCAAGTATTTTAGCGTTTTAGCTATTTCAGCAGGACTTGGTTCGTGCGTGGAGCATATAGAAACAGATAATTATCAGGTGGAGAAGCCGGCAAGCATAGCTGCCCAAGAGGAATTGAATGCTTATGGAGTACTGCGCACTTATGTGGACTCTGTTGCCTATCCCAATTTCAAGTTGGGGGGTGCGGTGGAAATGTCCCAATACTCAAGCAGGGGAGTGATGTACCGGCTTATCAACAGCAACTTCGATGAGATCACCGCCGGCTATGGCATGAAGCATGGCGCAATAGTCCAAGCCAATGGAAATATGGATTTTTCAGGCCTGAATGCCACTATCGAAGCGGCCAAGGCTGCCGGGACAAGTATATTTGGACATACCCTAGTCTGGCATGCCAACCAAAACGCAACCTATCTAAACAGTCTTTTAGAACCTTTGATCGTGGTCTCACCTCCTTTCAAAAATGATCTGGACTTGTCAGCACCTATGAACGGGGAATGGGAAGGTTGGGAGACTACCGGAGATGTGGAAATTGGACTGGGAAAAGGAATGGGAGAGGGTACTGATGCCTTTGTACTTACTTCAGGTTCCGGTTCTTCCCCTGAAAGCGTACAGTTGATCACTCCCGCTATTCCCGTGATTGCGGGAAAGGAGTATGAGGTGATCGTCTATGTCAAATCTGATGCCCCTGGTCTGGGCGGGATTACTTTCGAAGGGCTGACTGATAATAACCCGGAAATCGACTGGATGGATACCGGAGTGGATAGCACCGCATTCGAAACTAGTATTTCCTGGCAGGAAATCAGATTTAAGGTCAGCGATTTTGAAGGGGATTCTTTTAAAATGAAATTTAATTTCGGCTATATACCTTCCTCCTCTTACTCCATTGATATCAATAATCTATATGTGTATGATACAAACGGGGATCCAGTGATCAGCAATTTGATTGCCGACGGGGATTTTGAGAACGGTACCGGATGGGGTGGCTGGGGCAATGATTCCAGTAGAGGCATCACGGAGGATGGGATGGGTTTTGGTGGTTCGGGCAAAGCCTTCTACGTCACAAACCCTTCTATTACGGGAGGTTTCTGGGAGGTGCAGACGGCTTATGAGCTTGCCGAACCTCTGGCAAATGGGCAGGAATATAAATTGTCATTCTGGGTGAAAGGCGATGCGGAAGGCATCATCAGACCTGAGCTCCAGAGCCCGGATTATTCTTCCAATGGCTTTGGACAGGTAGGGGTGACTAAGGAGTGGAAACAGGTGCAACTGACTACCATGGTGACAGCGGCTGACCGTCAGCGGTTTGTCATTTCTTACGGGGAATTTGCCGGCACAGTCTATCTGGACAACGTAGTACTGAGCAGCGCAGAGGCCACAGGTGGATCCACTACTTTGGTACCCAAAACCGAGGAGGAGAAGTCTTCCATTGTTACAGGGGAATTTGAGCGGTGGATGGAGGGGATGCTGACAGCCTCCAAGGACTATGTAAAAGCCTGGGATGTAGTGAATGAGCCAATGGATGACGCTAATCCTTCTGAGCTTAAATCTGGAATCGGTATGTCTGATATGCCTGCCGACCTCTTCTTTTGGCAAGATTACCTTGGCAAGGATTATGCCGTCAAGGCTTTTGAACTGGCCGAGCAATACGGGAACCCTGATGATGTTCTGTTTGTGAATGATTATAATCTGGAGTATAGCCTGGAAAAATGCCAAGGGTTGATCGATTATGTGAAGTATATCGAAAACAAAGGTGTGACGGTGGATGGTATAGGTACACAAATGCACATCAGCATAGATTCGGACAAGGAGAAGATTGTCTCCATGTTCAAAATGCTGGCCGCAACCGGAAAACTGATCAAAGTATCTGAGCTGGACGTGCGGGTAAACTCTACCAACCCTTCCTCAGAAGCACTTCAGCTACAGCGGGAGATGTACAAGTTCGTGGCAGAAATGTATGCGGAACATATCCCCGCGGCACAACGCTATGGAATTACTGTTTGGGGAGTTACCGATAGCCCGGATAATGCCAACTGGCTTCCGGGGGAAAAACAGGGGCTTTGGGATATCAACCTGAACAGAAAGCCTGCTTACGCCGGATTTGCTGAAGGGCTTGAAGGAATGTAGCTTGGTTTGAAACTGGCCTGTGCACGGATGCTGTGCATAGGCCTTTTTTCTGAAAGTCTAGAATAGTTCCCGCAGACCTGACTGTCGTCCAGGCAGGTTTTTCGTAGCTAAAGACGCAGATCAGCGTAGATTTCATAAATAAAGAAAGTTATTCTTTCATCTCCGTTGTGAAGCCCCAATTGATGAATGTTTTTATTGAGAATGGTAAAGGATTTAGTATGTCTTTTGTTTAATTATAGTATTTAAAATCAGTAGATTAGATAAAGTAAATTTATGTTGAAAAGTACGTCTTTAGATTCAAAAATGCTTTTTCAGTAAAAAAACAACTATGTAACACATTTAAATCAAACCTAAAACCTAAATAACCATGAAACAGATTCCATTTATTTTAATTTTCATTTTGACTTTCAGTAGTTCAATATGCTATTCCCAGATGGAAAACCCTCCGATAAAGGAGGATTTCAAGCCCTCATCCAAGAACCAGCCGGGTAAGGAGTACCCCCAGGTAAATTCCCAGGGATATGCCCGGTTCAGGGTAGAGGCTCCGGATGCCCAAAGTGTCAATGTGAGTTTGGGGCTAGGGGGTAGAGGAGGGACTGACCTCACCAAGGATGCCGAGGGAGTCTGGACTGGGACTACGGCAGGCCCCATGGACGAAGGGTTTCACTACTACCACCTTACCATAGACGGAGGGGTGTTCAATGATCCCGGTGCCCAAAATTACTATGGTTCTACCCGTTGGGAAAGTGGCATAGAAATCCCCGCACATGACCAGGACTTTTATGCGCTTAAGAATGTTCCCCATGGCCATGTTCAGCAAGTTCTATTCCCATCACCTAGTACCAATACCTCTCGAAGGGCATTTGTCTATACTCCTCCGGGATATAGTGCGGAATCATCCAAGCGGTATCCTGTGCTTTATCTACAACATGGGTGGGGTGAGGATGAGACAGCCTGGAGCAATCAGGGGCATGCGAATCTCATTATGGATAACCTGATTGCTGAAGGAAAAATCGATCCTTTTCTTATCGTGATGACCTACGGGATGACCAATGAAGTGAAGTTTGGAGGATTGAGAGATTTCAAAATCGAGCCCTTTCAGACTGTGCTGGTAGATGAATTGATTCCTTATGTGGATGCCAATTTTAGGACAATTGCTGACCAGGATCACCGGGCTATGGCCGGACTTTCTATGGGGGGAATGGAAACTCATTCGATTACACTGAACAGGCCAGAGGTTTTTTCCCGTTATGCTTTGCTCAGTGGAGGAATCTATACCCCCGAAGAATTGAAGGACTCCCCTAAGCCGGATTTGATCTTTATTAGTGCAGGAAGCAAGGAAAACCCTGACCGGGTGAGAACTGCGGTCACGGCCTTGAAAGAAGCCGGTTTCAATGCCGTCTCCTATGTATCTGAAGGTACTGCCCATGAATTCCAGACTTGGAGACGGAGCTTATATGAGTTGGCTCCCATGTTGTTTTCAAAATGATCGTTAAATCAGTCCGGTGTAATAAATAATGTGATTATCCGCAATGATGCCAGTAACCATATTCTCTTTGCTTTACTGGACGGAAGACCGAAGAGGCCTTGACGCTAGTGTTTTCCGAATCCAATGATGCTTTTATTGTTTTACTGGCAGAAAAGCGGATATACGTAATAAATAATTTCACAGGAGAATCTGGGAGCTGCTCCACTCATGAAAAATTCAATCCAATTGATTCAAATCTATAAATAAAATGGATATACGGAATGATGCCAGTAGCCATAATTTCTTTGCTCAGCCAGACAGAAGACTGAAGACGGGTGACCGAAGCGGCCTAAATGCTAGCGTTAACCAAATTCTATTATTCTTTACCCTGATTACTGGTAGAAAAGCGGATATACATTATAAATAATCTTAACTATGATATTAAAAAGCTCATTTACCTTTGTATTACTTGGCCTACTGTTTTCGGCCAATCCTCCGAAAAATGAGGGGTTGAAAGACATATTCTCAGGAAGCTACCACATCGGGGTGGCACTTAACTCATGGCAAGTGAACAGTTCTGATGAGAAAGTCAATGCTGTTATTCAGAATAACTTCAATAGTCTAAGCCCGGAAAATGGCCTAAAATGGCAATTGGTGCATCCTGAAATAGATCGGTACAATTTCGAATTTGGTGACGAATATGTCGCGCTGGGTGAAAAAATAGGAGCGTTCACTATTGGCCATTGCCTAGTCTGGCATCAGCAGGTCCCGCGTTGGGTGTTTGTGGATGAGAATCAGGAAAAGCTGTCAAAGGAAGCATTGATCAACAGGATGGAGGAGCATATTGAAACTGTTGCAGGGAGATATAAGGGTAAAATCCATGGTTGGGATGTAGTCAATGAAGCGTTTAATGAAGATGGGTCTTATCGGGAGTCCGATTGGTATAAAATAGCCGGAAAGGACTTTATGAAAGCCGCCTTCCGCAAGGCTCATGAGGTGGATCCGGAGGCAGAGTTATACTACAATGACTACAATGTATGGAGAGCATCCAAGCGTAAAGGGATTCTTGACTTCGCCAAAGAAATGGTGGCGGAAGGAATCAAAGTGGATGCGATAGGAATGCAGGGACATTATCAACTTGACACCCCGACTTTGGAAGAAATCGAGCAGGGAATTATTGACATCCACGAAGCTGGTTTCAAGGTGATGATCACTGAACTGGATGTCGATGTACTTCCAAGACCGAGGAGAGCTGAAGGTGCGGATCTCAATATGAACTTTGCCAATTCGGATGAGTATAATCCCTTCAAAGATGGTATCACTCCGGAAGCAGAGGCCAGATTAGCCAAGCGATATGCCGATATCTTTGAGATTTATGAAAGGCATAAAGATAAGATTACAAGAGTTACGTTCTGGGGATTAGGAGATAGAAACAGCTGGCTAAACAATTTCCCGGTTCGTGGCAGGACAAATTATCCTTTGTTATTCGACAGAAATCTGGATCCTAAAACTGATGTGATCGAAAAAATAGCCAGTGTGGTAAAAAGTCAACCTAAAAATTGAACGGATAATATTAATAACCTGATAAGACAATATACTAGTTTCCATGAGAGGCCCGCTGTTTTTGTTGCAAACCCAAAGTATCTGTTTTGCACAAAGAAAATGGGCCTCTTGTTTTTATTAAGGCCACTAGTGGGCTGGGATTAGATTAATTTATTTAGACCATGATTTCCTACTGGCAGGCCCACGGCATCATTACCATACCTATTGCACCCTATAGCCTGGCTGCTCTCCAGTGACAAATCATAGGCTATGTTCCGATAAATCAACTAGTGAGTCGCATCGGGATGATTCATAATCTAGTCAGAGTTTTCAACCTCTGGAATTTTCAATTGCAATATGATTTGACAAGTCCCATAGGGGTGGATGATATCTATTAAACACCATACAAGATTTTCAATGTAGAAAATAGTTGGTTTGAAATTGATTCATAGCGTTATCAGTTTTCGGAAAAAAAGGTGGCAGAACATTCTGTCACCTTTTTAGAGTTAAAACCCGATTTTTTACCAAAAATGTCCTTTGAGAAGAACATTGGTGCTATGTGTACTCTACCAGAAATCTAGGGAATATCCCAAAATACCCTGGAAAGTAAATTGTCTCCGCCCATAGCTTCAGATGCCGCAGTGTAATTTTCCGTATTGGTAGAACCTTCATAGTCTGGATAGGACAGTCGTCTTGCAAACCCACCTAGAAGATTATTGTTGGAGAGATTTGGGCTTAGTTCAGGGAATCCGCTCCTTCTGAAATTCGCGAAAGCTTCCGTGCCATTCCTGATGTTTGCTATCCAATATTGGGTATTGATAAGTTTCAGGGCGTCTGTTGAACTATATGCAACTCCATCTTGGGCCAAGTATGTTTCGATCTCCGAATCAGTGATCGGGTCAGTTTGAGGATAAAGCTCATATACCTTCAAATCAGCTCTTACACCATTTTCGTAATAAGTCTGTGCATTTCCAGCTATCCATCCTCTGAATGCGGCCTCGGCTAGCAGAAAAGATGTCTGCGCATACGTAACCCAAAAATCAGGTGCCGCCGGTGACACCACTGAATAAATATTCATCTGGGAATAGTCAAGTCCACCACCCCGGGCTCCCCGGTAAGGGCCATTTGGATCCGCCAGATCGGTACTGATCACGCCCACGGGAACACCATGTTGGTTAGCCAATTCAGTATCTGGATCAAGATCATTTGCCACAGCCGCAGGATCCTCATAAATGGCCAGTATATATTGACCTCTGGGATCATTTGTTGACTTGAGTTGGTTCACAAATGGCTCAGCCGCATAATTGAAATAGGAGAAATTCCTCAAGTTGCTGTTTTCATTCTGGGTATATAAGGTTCCATCGTATTTCACATAGGCATTGTCAGCGTTGGAAGTCATCACACCGGCATTAAATGCTTGGGTCACTATGGCTTGTGCTTTGGATTCATCTATTTTTGAGTAGCGCATACCTAGCCTTAGAAGTAGCGAATTGCCCAGTTTCTTCCACTGCTCTACCTGTGCTGAGGCATTTCCTGATGGATTTTCACTGTTGCTGCCAAAAAATAAATCTTCTGCCACATAGTCCGCAGACGGATTCAGCGCTGATACGGCTTCAGTCAGTTCCTTTCGCAGATCTTCGTATATAACCGCATCGTCATCATAAGCGGGAAAGAATATCCCTTCAGTAACCGCCTTGCCGGCATCGAAATAGGGTACGTCTCCATAGGAGTCAACCAAGCCCATGAATACCTGGGCTTTCCATATCCTCAGCATATTGTACAGATTACTTCGCTCGGTATCCTCACCTAATAGGCTCATGGCCTGCATCATGTTCTTAATGGGGCCTGGGTAGGATTGATCCCATTTGGGATTACTTACTCCATCTATATCCTCATTGAAATTAAATCCCAATGTTGCACCTTGGTTGTATGGATTTACAAATTGCTGGACAATGGTATGTTCTGCCGTCCAATTTCCCAAATGAGTTCTTTGGGCTCCGGCAAACAACAAAGCCGGGTCAATTTCTGTCACTGCATAAGGATTAGTATTGATTTCTATAAAATCCTTGTCACAGCTCCCCAAAAGGAGTAGGGTGGTTACCAATAGAATATATTGCTTGAATGATTTCATGGCTTTAGAATTTAACATTTAAGCTGACGTTAAAATTTCGGGTAGTAGGCAGGGAAGAGTTTTCATAACCTGCCCTAAAGTCCCCTGAAGATTGTACCGCTTCGGGATCCAAACCAGGCAGATCTTTGTAAAGAATTGCGAGGTTTCTGGCTGCAGCTGATATGGAGAGACCTTTCACGAATTTCATAAATGACAAGCTGTTCATGGCTTCGGTTAGGTTGTAGGAAATAGATACATTTCTCAGCTTTACAAAATCCGATTTGAAAACAAATGGATCACCGATTTGTAGGTTTCTATAGTCAGCGTAGAAGCCTTGTAAATTGGTCACCACTGTAGTGTTTGGTTCCCCGTTGTCATATACGCCTGGAAATATTAGCCCATCTTCTCCCTCTCTCCTGCCTTGAAGGGAAAGTATGGAGTGTCCTTGTCTAAGCATATTCAGATGGGTGGAGGACATTACCATTCCACCAAACTTGTAATCTATATGTACACCAACGCTCAGTTTTTTATAGGTAAACGTGTTTGTCCAACCTCCTGTATGCTTAGGGATAGAGCTTCCGATCGGTAGAAATCCATTGGTGTCTTCTCCTCCGGGGGTATTGGAATTAGTGGCTCTTAACCGGCCTTGATCAGTTACCATTATGTCACCATTCTCATTTCTCAGGTAAGTCCGGGTGTATAGCTGGTTCATGGGTAACCCCTCAGTGTATCTTAACTGGCCAAGAAATTCATTTCCGGTGTCATTGAAGGAAACCACCAGCATGGTACCGCTTTCATTTCCTACATCTAATACCTTAGTGGTAAGATATGCGCTGTTCCAACTACTCGTCCAACGAAAATTGGCTGTTTCGATTGGAGCATACTCAATCAGAAATTCCAATCCACTGTTTTTTAATGAAGCAGTGTTTTGTTTGGAATCTGTATATCCGGAAGTATTGGAAAGTTTTACATCTAGAATCTGATCAGTGGTGATTTTTTCGAAAGCACCTACATCCAGCAACAATCTATTGTCGAAAAGTCGTACTTCCATACCGATTTCCTTTTCTGTTACCGTGAATGGCTGCAGATTTGTATTGGGGGCAAAATTACCGTTTACACCTGCCAAAGTCTGACCGTTAAACTGATTTTGGTTTATGCTGTATGTCAACAGCCCTTCGTAGGTTCCCACTCCATTTGTGCTCCCTACCTCTGCCCACGATCCCCGCAATTTGGCATAAGATAGCCAGGAGACATTGGTCAGTAGTTCAGAGAAAATAAAACTACCTGAAATGGACGGGTAAAATTTGGAGTTATTAGCAGGGTTTAATACTGAGAACCAGTCGGTTCTGCCTGTAAAATTGAGGTATAGCATTCCATTGTATCCGAATTCAGCCAATCCGTACAAGGAATTTACGCGGCTTTCTGAAAATCCATAACCTTGGTTTCTGATGGTTCCGTTTGCAATAGAATATAGGTTTGCCACCACAAAATTACTGGATGTCTGGGTGCTGTTTTGCCACTGCGGCCGCCAGGTGTTACCTCCAAAACTTGCTTCAACAGAGAATTTATCAAAGGTCTTATCTGCTCCGATTAAAAAGTCAGCATTGATATCTGTGGTGATAGTCTGCGCTATGTCGTAATTGCCACGGTAGGTTCCATCGTCCTGGAATAACGTGGCCGATCCTGTGCCATTCAGCCTGTTCCATTCAGTGAACGCAGTTCCATAATCATAGTTTATCCTTCCCTGGGCATAGAGCCAGTCGGTTAGTTCATACCGTAAGGTAGCGGTGCCCAAAAGTCTGTTTCTTCTTTCTTTGAAATATTGACCACCTTGGAGTGGGTAATATGGATTGTTGATGGTTCCAAGAAACCCATTTGTCCGCAATTCTGCACCGCTGGCCGGATCCACGGCGTTATCTCTATATGCGGCTATAGGAGTGGATATTCCCATTCTGTTGAAGAAGTTGATGGCGCCATCACCTTGGGTACCGATTTGTGGTGGGTTCAGATTGTACTCGTTGGCATAATTGATGTTTAACTGAAATTTAAGTTTGTCAGATAGGCTGTGGTTGATGCCCACATTGAATATTCTTTTGGTGTATTCGTTCATAGGTTGGATGCCTTTTGCATCCACATTGGAAAAAGACACCCTAAAACTTCCCTTTCCGGTGCCTCCTGAAATACCTATGGTATTTGTCCAGTTTGATCCGTTTTGCAGAAAGTCATACAGTTGATATGGATAGGCAGAATAGGGGCGCATTTCACCATCAAAGTTTATGGTAGGTACTCCGTCCAATCTTTCGCCAAAGCCAAACTGCCCATAAGACTGTGCGTCACCCTGTGTCTGGGGCCTGATCCCGCCAGTCCCGATCCCATATTCTGTCTGAACCAATTCATCCATAAAATTTAGCGGTTGGGAACTGGTATAACTAGAGGTGAAATCCACTCCTATGCCTGTCCCTCCCTTACCGGCTTTGGTTGTGATTATGATTGCTCCATTGGCAGCTCTGGCTCCATAAATTGCTGCTGCAGTAGCGCCTTTGAGCACGGTCATACTTTCTATATCATCGGGGTTGATATTTTGGAGGTTGTCACCACGGTCCCGTTGTTGGCCGCCGCCATCTACCCCTCTAGCCCCCTGGTCCATTGGGAGTCCATTGATCACTATCAGTGGTGCGTTATTGGCCCCGGCAAAAGCCGACTGTCCCCTCAGTCTGATCTGGGTACTTGCACCGGCACCAGCCGCGGGAGGAGTTATATTAAGTCCTGCTACTTTTCCTTCCAGCGACTCCATTACATTGGTTGTCCGGTTGGTCACTAGCTCATCTGTATTTACCGATGTGGCCGAATACCCCAGTTTTTTTGACTCCTTTTCTATTCCCAATGCGGTTACCACCACTTCTTCAAGTGATTTCTCATCTATTGCCAGCGTCACATTGATGATGGATTTTCCCGCCGTCGGGATTTCCTGGGTAGTGAACCCGATAAAAGAAAAGACCAGGGTACTGTTTTCCTCCTCAAATTCTATAGTGTATTCACCGTTGATGTCGGTGGTGGTACCTATTGTTGTGCCTTTGATAAGCACGGTAACTCCCGGTATGGATTCTCCATTTTCATCAGTCACTTTACCGGAAATCACCGCAAGATCCTGATTGGGGGGCTGTTCGTATAATACAAGGTTTGAGATACTATTACTTAGATCTGTGGATGCGTGTACTAGCCCTGATAGGGACAATACACCTAGATGCACGAGCACAGCAATGCCGTACAACAAGTAGTTGTTTTTCATTTGATTGGGTTTTATTGTTAATAAATAGATTGAAATATCTATTGGAAATCAAACCTTGTTACTCCAAATTTCTCTTATATTTAGAGATGTTTATTTCTATATATAGATTTAAAAAGGAGTTTGGATTTAATGTGTTTAAATGTATGTAAAGTTATATTTGTAATCTTCTAAAAATGACCGTCGAAGGATTTTGAACAATAAAATTCTAACAGGGAAGAAATGGTCTGAAAAAAATACATAAAGTAGGTTTGGATATATTAAAAAATAGTAATACTACCAAAAAAAGTGAGTTGATACTAATCACTACTTCAAAAAACGGAAGTGTGGATTACGGACTTCCTTGGCTTTATAGCAAAGCTATATTGGGAGGAAAATTATTTCAATTTTCATTTTGTAAACGTGTTATATCAGAGAATTCTTCCCGGAGTTTAATGCTTAATCTTTCATATAACTCAAAATACTTCATATAGATAGGATTGTTTTGCCTGAAAGGCTCGAATGTGGTCGCCATCTTCACAGATTTGGCGGCATTATCCAAAGAGTCATAAATCCCTAGATCAGTGGCACTGAGTAAAAATGCCCCTTGCGCAATACTGTCCGGATTCACACCTATGCTTACAGGTTTATTGAAAATATCAGCAAGTAGCTGTGTGCAAAAGGGGATGGAAGCAAAGCTCCCGTTTGCGGTCAGGGCATTGATCGTTCTATGGTCTTCGAGTGTCTTGCCAATACTGTAAATCTCATAGAGTATGCCTTCGACAGTTGCGCGTATAAAATGCCGTTTCTCATGTTTGATATTGATCCCAAAATACGTCCCTCTCGCATTTGCATTCCAAATGGGAGCCCGTTCCCCTAAGAGGTAGGGCAAAAACAAAAGACCGTCTGAACCTGGACGGGAATCCATCGCTTGGTGAACAAGTCGCTGCATGACGTTCTCCATATCATAAAGGTCTTTAAAATCTCCAAATTGTTTGGCAAACCATTCAAAAGCCACTCCTCCGTTATTTGTTGGGCCTCCGGAGATATAATGTTTATCAGTCAATAGGTAATTGAAAAGCCGTTGCCTGCTGTCTTCCAGGACAGTCTCGCTCACAACCCGTACGGCTCCACTATCTTCAATTGTGATGGTAGCCTTGTCTCTTTCCCATGCGCCTCCGCCTAATGTGGCAAGACAGCCATCGCTTGATCCAACAATTATTTTCACACCATTTGGCAGACCCAGAGATTTTTGATATTCCTTCCGTATGGTACTTAGGGAATGGAATACCGGCACTAGGTCTGGTAGGCGATCAGAAGTTATACCTGCATAATCAAGGGCTGTATCTTCCCATTTTCGGGTATGAATATTCAGGAGCCCAGTAGCAGATGCTAAACTGTAATCAAGAAAATATTCTTTTGTCAGCTGTTGGATTATGTAGGTTTTGATAGTGATGAATTTGGAGGCTTTTCTGAATCGCTCCTGGTCTTGACCCTGGAGCCATGCGATTTTAATCAGGGGCGACATGGGGTGTATGGGCGTACCGGTGGAATTATATATTGTGCTGCCTATCGCAGAGTTTTTGAGATCTTCAGCCTCTTTTCTTCCCCGGTTATCCGCCCAGGTGATTGCGTTTCCCAAGGGGGCGCCATGTCTATCGATTGGTAGAACACTGTGCATGGAAGCACTAAAACAAATTGATATAATATGGTAATTCAAAGGGTGGATTTTCTCATTTAGTAAGTTTTTCATCACATATAGCATGGTGATAAACATTTGGTCAGGGTCTTGCTCGCTGTAGTCCGGTTCTACATGGAAAGTAGGATATGAGCCCTTGGATGAACCAATTACATTTCCAGCCAGGTCAAATGCCATTATCCGAACGGCATTTGTTCCTATTTCTATGGTGATAATACATTCCATGTTTTCTATTATTTTAATTCTTGGGAGAATTTTGTTTTCTGAATTCATTTGGCGTATGCCCGGTAAGCCTTTTAAAAGTCGTAGAGAAATGTTGTGACGAGTAAAAACCAGTTTCCAAGGCAATGTCGGTAATATTTGCTTCTTGAAGCTTTAAAAGTTTGATAGCTTCAGCGATTCTGATATTGATTAAATAGTGCAGGGGTGGGAAGCCTGTATATGATTTTACCTTTTCTGTAAATGTGGTAGATCCCATACCGACCATAGCGGCCATTTCTTCCACAGTCCACTTATGGGAAAGGTTTTTCCTCAGGCTCTTTTCCAAGTTGGTGAATATCTGGGGAAAGTCCCTTCTCGATCCGGCCTGTCTGGTCAGCAACCTACTGATGAGAATCAGCATCGAATCCAATAAGTGGTTTACTCTTGTGACGTATCCCAACTCCTGCCCGCTGATTTCATTTCGTATTTCTTGAAAGTAGGGAATGATTTCAGAGGTGCTTATGACCGGGGATTTATTTATGGCCAGGATTTTCCACATGATATTCCTTTCATTTTTCGATAATCTACTCCATTTACCGAAATCAATTTTGCTACCCAGTTCGGTTTTCTTCAATTTCAGGTGTAGCCAATAAAATGCCCCGATTCCTATATATCCTTTTAAGCCTCCAATCTCTTGGCCGGGCAATATAATAGCGGCATCACCTGGATATAGAAGCTCGTGTTTGGAATTGATTACCCATTCAAATTTCCCATCCACTATCAAATATATCCGTAAATCCTGTACTCGACTTAAGGCGAATGAGCTTAGCTTTATCGAATTGTTTATTTTAAAACCAATTTCCTTTATTTGGGGAAATTGTTGTAATTCCTTTGAGCTATTTGCTGAATATATAAAAGGGCTATGGGGCATATTGAAGCTTGCTGGACTAACATCAATTTCATTTGGATAAAAACAATGAAATGGGATTTCACTTTTAAGATTAAATACTATAGATCAAGTATCCCTGACTAGTGATTGTCATTCGGCTTTATCCTCTTTAGTTGAAATTGTTTCTTGGTGGTTATTTTACATATTATATATAATTTAGTGAATAAGTCTAGTGGATACAAGTTCTTCTTGGAATAATATATTGTCATAAAAAAAAGATGGCAGAACCTTCTACCACCTTTTCTAGTCTTGTAACCCAATCTATTTTACTGCTTTTTCTATTTAACAGTGTGTTTATCAAAGACTCAATATATAACGAACCATGTCTTTGGCATCTTCTTCGCTAAGGGACGCATGTGGGGGCATAGCTGTTTCTCCCCATACCCCTGCGCCTCCTTTGATCACTTTATTTGCGAGCATGTTCACATTTTCTTCATTGTTTGCATATTCAGCCGCTATATCAAGAAAGGCAGGGCCGATTACCAATCTGTCCATCATGTGGCAGGATAGGCAATCAGAATTTGCCATCTTTTCTTCGCCTGTAAGCTTTTTGCTAGCCTGTCCGTCAACTGCTTCTTCTTTTACTTCAGTTTCCGCACTGTCTTGGGCTGGTTCTGTTTCTGCTGGAGGTGTTACCACAGTAGGAGGAGGCGAGACAGTAGTTTCTTTTTCCACAGATTTTTCAGCATTTTTTTCCTCACTCCCGCAGGCGAACAAAAGCACAGCAAGTATAATGGTCGCCGACTTCAATAAGATTTTAATTTTCATTTTGCTTAGCGTATTAATATCCAAGTGGTAAATTCCATAAAGACTATTCCAATTGGAGAATTAATAAGATTTTTTTACAAATTTTTAGAGAAGGGAATGGGATTAGTACCCAAACCCTTCTTATTGGATGGTGATTAACTTATAGTGAATTCCGGTAATGGTATGATTTTTCCACCTTCCATAGCCGACTCATGAGCCAAAATCCCCACACAGGTAATATTGGCGGATTGTTTGGCATCAGGGTAAGGGGCACGCTCCTCTGTAAGGGCGTTTAGGAATTCATTTACCAGGTGCGGATGGGAACCTCCATGTCCAGAACCTTGAATAAAGGACAGATGCTGGTTATCATCCCCGTCATATACTCCGGCTGTGGTGAACGAAGCTATTTCTTCTGGTAGCAGGTGCGCATAGTCCGGTATCTTTACCCTTTCCGGAGTTTCCCCGGTGTGGATTACAGAATCTTCATGCTCTATCAGCGTCCATTCAAAGGATTTCTTTGAACCATAGACATCGAAGCTCTCTCTGTATTGTCTGGCCGTATTGAAGAGTGACCGGGTCACCTCTGCTGCCAAGTCAGAATCTTTAAATTTGATATGGCAGGTTTCTATGGCAAAGGGAGAACCGTATTTTGGAATCAGATTCTCATCAATTCTACCCGATCCGAGGCAGGATACATACTCAGCCTGTGCCTTTGGCAGAGCGAGCACTGGTCCTACACAGTGTGTGGCGTAATGCATGGGAGGGAGGCCTTCCCAATACCCTGGCCATCCTGCCATTTCCTGCTGGTGCGATGCTCGTAGAAACTGGATTTTGCCCAGCTCACCTTTCTCGTACATCTCCTTGACGAATAGGAATTCACGGCTATAGATCACTGTTTCCATCATCATATAGGTCAGGCCTGTACGCTGAACTTCTTCTACGATTTTTTTACAATCTTCCACCGATGTGGCCATAGGTACAGTGCAGGCAACATGTTTCCCTGCCCGTAGGGCTTTTAGCGATTGCTCAGCATGATTCTGTATGGGGGTATTGATATGTACCGCGTCTACCTCCGGGTCTTTTAGTAACTCATCGTAGTCTGTATATACTTTTTCTATGCCAAAGGCTTTGCCGATCTCCTCAGCCTTTTCCTTATTTCGCTGGCAAATCGCATACATGTTTGCCAATTTGTGCTTCTGGTAAATCGGAATAAACTCAGCTCCAAATCCAAGCCCTATGATGGCTATGTTGATTGGTCTTTTACTCATGGTTTTCTATGTTGATAGGTTTAAAAAGGTTATTTCTTTTTACTTAATCGCTTCAGACTTCAGTCTATTTTGGATATAAGATTCCTCTGCGGCCCATTTCTTAAGGAACTCCAACCCTTCTTTGGCAAAGCCATCCTGAGAAGGCACCAGTGGCTTCCAGATACAAACTGCGCCTGCCAATTCTTTTACCTCTGGAGTAAAGCTTTCAATGGATATTACGCCTTTATAATTGATAGCTTCAAGGCCTCTCTTGTATGCGTCCCAGCGGGTTTGTCCAGTGCCAGGAGTGCCACGGTAGTTCTCTGATACCTGAAAATGGATCAACTTATCTCCTGCACGTCGGATAGCAGCTTCTACATCGGGTTCTTCTATATTCATATGAAACCCATCCAATATCACCTTTGCTTCCGGCTCATTGATATCCGCAATGAGTCTCATCAGTTCCTCACAGGTATTGATCAGGTCTGTCTCAAATCTGTTCAAGGTCTCCAATGCGATATCCAGACCTGATTTTCTTGCATTTGCACAGACTATTCTCAAGTTGTTTACTGCACGGTCCCATTCGACTTTCTTTTGTTCCGGGGAGACCAGGCGGGCTTTGCCCACTGCCGAATACATTGGCCCAGCGACGAATTTTGCACCCAGACCAGCTGCTATATCAAAGCAAGCGTCTAGGTAATCAAAACTGGTTTGGTGGAAGCTGGGATCTTCGTTGGTCAGATCCCTGCTTGTGCCAAATGCCCCGCAGATCACAGCTTCAAGGCCGTTGTCATTTAGTGCTTGTTTAACTTCATTAATATTGATCAGCGAGGGATCTTCCACCGGGATCTCCACGACATCATAACCGTACTCTTTTATTTTGGATAGTAATGGCAGCGTTTCTTTTGAAAACGGGGATGTCCAAAGCCAGGTGCTTACCCCAAATTTTACATCTAACGCCATATTATATTACTTTCATTATTCCATTCATAGATATCCAGTGGTTTGGAAGCGTGCATACAAAAGGATAGTTGCCCTTTTCTGATGGCACGGTCAAGATGATTGATTCCTCTGAATTAGGGAATACCAAATTTGTTGCTGCCAGGACTTCCGGGATCTCAGGTATAAAGCTTTTGTCCATTCCTGTCAAGTCCTGGGCCATTTTCTTGGCTTCTTCACTGATTTTAGCAAATGACCCTATCGCTCCTATGATCAGGTTATGCTGTACGAAATCCGGATTTTTGAAATCCACCACCAGTTTACTGCCTGCCTGTACTACAAACGTGGACTTGTCAAATCGCATTTCGTGAGGAATCGCAGTTAGTGTAACTTGTCCGTTTTTTACCACTTCTGTTTTTTCAGCTGTAGCTACAGCTTCATTTTCCTCCCCTGTGGCAGGTTTTTTTAGGTCCAGACTGGAATCATTTCCTATTCTACCGGAGAATCTCCAGTTTCCTTCGTAGTCTCCAACTTTATTGCCGGAATCAAACTGACCTATCCGCACATTCTCCGGAGATAACGAAGAGGTGAAAAGCCCTTTGGTTTTTCCATTGGCCACTTCTTTATCATCTATTTTAAGGCTCATTTTTCCACCTTCCAATAGAGTCGCTGTTACCTGGAATTTCTCTGACGGAAGGTTTTTGCGGGAGCTGATGATCTTCACATCCCCTTCCTGCGCTACAGCAAAGTGCAAAGCATCCTTGTACACATACAGGCTATAGCCATTTACATTGTTTCCCTGTGCTACCATGACTCCATCAAGGGCATCTCTTCCCGGAGTCACTTCCATTTGGATAGTGATTTCCTTACCGGTAGGATCAGGAGGGAAAAGGAGTGCGTTTCTTGTATTTAATGAATACAGTTCAGACACCAGGCTCTTGGATATTCTATCCGCGATTCCCATATCCGCATTTGTTGCTTCCGGTAAAGGCCTGCCTTCAAAAGCTGAGGGGTGAGTTAAAGCAGCGGCAAAAATCGCCTGTGGCAGGTACTCATCTTCGGCATTATCAGCATCTCCGGATATAGCCAGTAGTTTTTTGGAAACTTCATCAGAAGCAGGCATTTCAGAAACTGCCAGGATCGCAAATTTTTTAACCTGAAGACTTGGGTCTTCCAATAGATTTGCTGCCATAATTGCATCCAGTGCTGCCTGGTTTTTAGGAATTACACGGGCTGCGTTTTTCCGCACTGCCGCAGAAGGGTGTTTTAAAGCTTTTTCCACTACTTCCTGCGCTTTGGTGTTGTTTCCTTCCAGTTCGCCCAGGCCTTTCAAAGTCCATAAGGCGTTGATGGCTGGCCCGTTGATACCTGCGCCATCTACTTCCTGGGAATTAATCAGCTCGTACAAGTCATTTACCACTTCCTTGTTCTGGCTTTCTACGATCAGACGCTGTGCGGTAAGTCTCCAGAATAAGTTATCGCTTTTCAGCGCGTCTATTAATTTTCCATTGGAGGCGTCTTTTAGATCAAAATTCTTGGAAGATTCCCTGCCTTTGTAGGTCAATCGGTATATTCTACCATGCTGACTGTCACGCAATGGATTGATATAGGCATTGCCTTCACCATTATCGAAGCCTCTAGGGGTAGGGTTGTGCTGTATGATGAAATTATACCAATCAGCCACCCAAAGTGAACCATCAGGGCCTACTTCTGCATGAACCGGGCTGAACCATTCGTCGGAACTCTGAAGGATATTAAAGGCATTCTTTTCGGTAAATCCTGATCCTGATTCTAGCAAGAGGTTATTGTGAAGCACACGTCCGGTAGGTTCCGCCACAAATCCGATTCTGTTCCAGTATTCCTTAGGGAAATTGCGGGCAGTGTAAATATTATGTCCTGCTGCGGCAGTGTAGCTTCCATGCCAATCCACCTGGCGTAGGAATGGGGTGATATGAGGCATGTCAAAATGAGTGTCTATCCCTGTAGCAGTGTTTGGAGTGCCCTTATAAATAGTTCTTTTCACGTATTTATTATCCATGGCCAGGTACACGGAGTGCTGTCCATTGGCAGTGGATATAAACGTTTCGAAATCCTCAGAAAATCCTAGTCCCCAAGTGTTGTTGCTGGTTCGTCCCAGAAACTCCATGTTTTCTCCTGCCGGCTCAAAACGATAAACACCTTGGCTGAAGTTATGTTGCTTACCGCTTACTGTACTGTTAAAGCCAGAATAACCCAATACTCCCCAAATTTTGTTGTCAAAACCGTATTTCAGGTTAGATGGTCCTGCGTGCGTATCAAATGTGCCCCAGCCAGTCATGATGGTTTCGCGCACATCAGCTACATCATCCCCGTCCGTGTCTTTTAGGAAAACAAAATCCGGGGCCATAGATATCAGCATACCCCCATTGACCGCTACAATCGAAGTTGGGATATTGAGCCCATCCGCAAAGACGGTTACTTTGTCTGCTTTACCATCCCCATCTGTGTCTTCTAGAATTTTAATTTTATCATTACCACCTTCTTTGCGTACTTCATTTGGGTAATCGGTGGTTTCTATCACGAATAATCTGCCTCTTTCATCCCATGTAAATGCAATAGGATTAATAATCATAGGTTCAGATGCGAACAATTCTAATTCAAAGCCCACCGGGTTCTGGATAAGCTTCATCGACTCTTCAGGCGAAAGTGGGAGCTGATATTTTGGTGCAGGATCCCTTCTTTCATAATTAGGGATATCCGCATCTTCAAATGTTGGAGTAGGGATGTTGTAAGCTGCCAATTGCTTATTGACTTTTTCGCCAACAGCCCAAAGGATACCGTTTGCTACCAGTTGCTGGAAATCATTCTTCTCCCAGGTCTTTTCATTGTGTCCATATGCGGTATAGAATACCCTTCCTTTTCCTTCTTCTCTAGTCCAGGTATATGGTTCGCTTCCGTTTTCATCTACACGTTCCATCAACACATGCATGTCAGGATTGAGTTGGCTGTGAACATAGGTTTCATCCCAGGTTTCAAATTCGTTTATTCCTTGCATGATCGGGGAATCCTTGTCCACGATGGTCGCGGTGAAGTCTCCGGTGCCATGGGATTTGAATTGTCCCCCTACAGCAGATACAAACCACTCGGAGTTGCGGAAGCAAAACGAGGCTGAATGGAGCGCAATAAGCGCTTTGCCTCCTTGAATGTAAGATTTTAAGGCTTCCTCTTGTTCCGGCGTGATCTCATCGTGATTGGCATAGATCATTATACCATCGTAATTATTCAACTTGGTTGAATTTAAATCATTAGGATCAGAAGTATAGGTGAGGTTGATCCCCTTTTGAAAGAGGGGAGTGGGCAAATACATCATTAATTTTTCCGAATTATGATGCTCACTGTCATGACCCAGTACCAATATTTCTATTCTTCGGGGATCTGAGGATGAGAGGAATGTCTTGTTGTTTCCCGTGCATGCCGTTAGCACGGTTATCACCAGTAAGAGCAGTATTCCACTTACTCTTCGGGTTATTCGTTGGGTTTTTGAGAACATAAATAGGGTTATAATTTTTGATCAATTAAAAGTCCAAATAAAATCGTTGCTTTTCTTCCTGTTTTAGCTTGAAATGTGACTGAATTTTGATAAATCATAGTGGTTTATCACTGTTTTTTTCAAACAACTCAGATAAAAATGGCCGTGAGGTGAATAAAAGGGTCTAAAAAAATGCGTCAGTACTATAAGTTGGGTGCTCCTAAATCTTCGGTGAAAAGTATGAATGTTGTGAGATATGGCAATGTGTTTGAGCAATCCTTTACTCTAAGCCAGAATCAGGCTATTAGAATAATCAAATAGGTACCAAGAGGAACCACTAACGAGGCAGGTTATTCTGTCTCTGTTGAAGAAATATAAGAGGCCGAATGATAAAATTTCTGAATTGATAAAGGCCGGGTGGCTGATTGGTTTGAAAAAGGGCTTGTATGTTCCGGGACCAAAAAGTAAACTGAGGTTGCCTGAATCCCTACTGATTGCAAATCACTTGTGGGGGCCAAGTTATGTCTCCATGGAATCAGCCCTTTCTTATTGGGGATTTATACCTGAACGAGTCTTTGAAACCACTTCAATAACAATTAGATCTTCAAAGATATTCAAGACAAAACTTGGCAGATTCAGCTATAAGCACACTTCGTCGTTGCCTTATTATTCTTTTGGTATCAGAACGGTTGATATTACCCCAAAGCAGGCAGTGATGATTGCTTCACCTGAAAAGGCGATTTGTGACAAAATTGCTATGACAAGCGGGCTGAATTTGAGAAGCATCAAACAGGTAATGGAGTTTTTAACAGAAGACATGAGAATTGACGAAGACTTAATCCGAGGTTTGAACCTAGATGTGATATATACCTGGATTTCGGATGCTCCAAAGCAAAATAGTTTACAGATACTCATCAAAACAATCCGAAATTTATGATAAAGGAGTGGCTAGCCGAATATCATCCCAAATCACAGGATGAGGCATTTTCCGCCTTACGTGAAATCATGCAGGAGGTGGTTTTGGCAGGACTACAGCGTGCAGGTTTTTTTGAGAAAGCCGCATTTTATGGAGAAACGGCTTTACGGATTTTTTATGGACTGGAAAGATTTTCCGTAGATCTTGACTTTTCACTGTTGGATATTGATCCTGATTTTTCACTGGATAGTTACTTTGAAGCAATCATTACGGAATTTGACGCACTTGGGATGAAGGTCACGATTGCTGAAAAGAAAAAGCAGAAAGAGTCAAGTATAGATTCAGCCTTTCTCAAAGCTGCAACTGTGTGGAAAGAGTTGGTATTGGAAGGTATCATTCCCCAATCAGGTGTTAAATTGATGCCAAGTATAAAGATTAAATTGGAAGTTGATAGACTACCTCCTTTAGGTTTTGAAACCGAGGAAAAATTATTATTGCGCCCATTTTCTTTCTATGTCAAATGTTTTACACCTCCGAGTTTATTTGCAGGTAAAATGCATGCATTGCTTTTTAGAAAGTGGCAAAAAAGAGTGAAGGGGAGGGATTGGTATGATCTGGAATGGTATATCAAAAAGGGGGTTCCTTTAGATCTTGCCCATTTTCTACTTAGAGCTTTAGATACAGGTGATTGGCAGGAAAAATCAATTACCAAAGAGCAGGTTTTAGAACTAATAAGAGCTAAAATACAAAGCGTGGACTTTAATAGTATTAAGGGGGATGTGATACGATTTATCCAAGATGATTCGTCAATATTGATATGGAGTCCGCAATACTTTTTAGATCTCATAGAAAGTTTGAAATTCAAGGAGACATAAGTTGATCTTTTTACCTTAAAGTAATTTCAACCGATTTAGCTAAAATGGTCCCTATGGTTTTAACCTCACCTTACTCTCCAACTTCGGATGATACGAAGGCCGATACTCCACATTCTTATAAAAACAAAAGGCTTAAACATCTGTCTAAGCCTTTAAGTGCGCTCGGAAGGATTCGAACCCTCAACCCTCAGAGCCGAAATCTGATATTCTATCCAGTTGAACTACGAGCGCATAAGGCAACGAAGTGCTGTCTTCGTTACCGTTAAGAATTTATGATTCCAATACAGCCTGAACTTTTTCGGCTGCTTCTTTCAAAGTTATAGCAGAAGATACCTTCAATCCTGATTCATCTATGATTTTGGCGCCTTCTACAGCATTGGTTCCCTGTAATCTTACAATGATAGGAACTCTGATGTCTCCGATGGATTTGTACGCTTCTACCACACCGCTTGCTATTCTGTCGCATCTTACGATACCTCCGAAAACATTGATCAAGATAGCTTTCACATTGGGATCCTGAAGAATGATTCTGAAGCCTGCTTCTACAGTAGTCGCATTTGCCCCTCCTCCTACGTCAAGAAAGTTAGCCGGTTCACCACCTACCAGTTTGATCATGTCCATGGTGGCCATAGCAAGACCGGCCCCGTTCACCATACAACCCACGTTTCCGTCAAGTTTCACATAGTTCAATCCTGATTCACCTGCTTCTACCTCCAATGGATCTTCCTCAGCCACATCCCTCAACGCTGCCAGATCTTTATGTCTGTATAGGGCATTGTCATCCAGGTTTACCTTAGCATCTACAGCCAGGATCTTGTCGTCAGATGTCTTCAACACTGGGTTGATTTCAAACTGGGAAGAGTCAGTGCCTTCGTAAGCTTTGTAAAGGGCAGTGATGAATTTCACCATTTCCTTGAAAGCTGTACCTGAAAGACCTAATCCAAATGCTACTTTTCTGGCTTGGAAAGGCTGAAGACCAACTTTAGGGTCTATCCATTCTTTCATGATCTTCTCAGGGGTTTTTTCCGCGACTTCCTCGATGTCCATACCACCTTCGGTAGAGGCCATGATCACGTTGCTTCCTGTAGCTCTGTCCAATAGGATAGACAGGTAATATTCTTTTGGCTCAGAATCCCCTGGATAATATACATCCTCAGCGATCAAAACCTTATTGACAACTTTTCCCTCTGGACCAGTCTGATGGGTAACCAATGTGCCACCTAGGATATTTTTAGCCTTTTCGGCCACATCTTCCAATTTTTTTGCAAGAACTACACCGTTAGAACCGGTTTCGTTCACTTTACCTTTTCCACGGCCACCTGCGTGGATCTGGGCTTTGATCACATACCAGCTAGTACCGGTTTGCTCGTTTAACTTAACGGCTGCTTCATGAGCTGCTTCAGGTGTGTCGGCGACTATACCTTCCTGAATGCGGACTCCGTAACCCTTTAATACTTCTTTAGCCTGATATTCGTGAATATTCATTCTCTGGAAATTTTTGCCCGAAGTTAAGGCGTAAGACTCGATAAATCAAACCGACCTTTTTCCTTTTTCCGTAAAAAAAGCCGTTAATTTCCCGTTGAGATAGGCATTTGTTCTATTTTTGGGTGATTAAAAAACGATAGCATGCTGAAAGCCAACGGAATCCATAAATCTTATGGAAGCCTTAAAGTATTAAAGGGAGTGGATCTGGAAATTTCAACTTCTGAGATTGTTTCTATAGTAGGTTCTTCCGGAGCGGGTAAAAGTACGCTACTTCATATTCTTGGAACCTTGGACCGGCCTGATTTGGGGTCTTTGGAGATGGACGGCAAGAAGCTTCTGGAACTAAAAGGAGAAGAAATGGCCAGGTTCAGGAATGAAAGAATTGGGTTTATTTTTCAATTTCATAACCTTTTGCCCGAGTTTACCGCGCAGGAAAACATTATGATTCCCGGATTGATCCGCAAGACTTCCCCTGATAAATTGAAAATGAAGTCTGGTGAATTGGCTGAATTGCTTGGTATTTCACATCGCCTGGATCATAAACCTTCCACACTTTCGGGAGGAGAGCAGCAGCGGGTAGCGGTTGCCAGGGCATTGATCAATAGCCCTGCGGTGGTTTTTGCCGATGAACCCAGCGGTAACTTGGACACCCATAACGCAAAGGGACTTCACGAGTTGTTTTTCACCCTGCGAAAGGAGCTTGGGCAGGCTTTTGTCATCGTCACCCACAATGAGGAACTCGCTACCATGGCGGACAGGAAAGTGGAGATGCAGGATGGGGTGATTCTCTGAAGACCGAAGTTTGAAGACAGGAGAAGAAGGTAGTCTGACCTTACGAAGTGCAAGGGAGTGGGAAATAAAGCAGTTGCCCAGCCCTAAAAAGGACGATGATTTTTTATTAAGAAACACTTTGCAGTTAAAAAATGTACTACAGATTGTGCCTTAGCTCAGCTGTTACTTTCAGTACACCCTCACTTCCGCAGATTCTTCAGCATACTTTGGATATGCCCTTTGGACTCAAACATATCCGAAAATACTGCTGCTACCTTATGGTCTTTATCTATCAGATAGGTGATCCGCTTGGGCATTTTGATTAATGGGATAAGTGCATCATACGACTTACAAACCTTCCCGGTAGGATCAGAAAGCAGATCAAAGGGAAGCTTATGTTCCTTTTTGAAGCGTTCGTGGGTTTCTATACCATCTTTGCTGATCCCCAATACAGGAATATCCAAATCACGGAAAGCTTCAAACTGGTCCCTGAATTCGCAGGCCTCGGACGTGCAGCCTTTGGTGAAGTCTTTGGGGTAAAAATAAAGAATGAAGGCCTTACCCTTCAGGTCTGAGGAGGAATCAATGGTTTTTGCTCCTGTGGATTTGAGATTAAATGCCGGTGCTGTACTTCCTGTTTTTAGTGCCATAGGTACTAAAACCATTGTAGTATCCAATGGTTCGCATGGTGAAGATAATTTGTCAATTATTTTTGAACTATTGCGAGTATAATTTCCTTAAAATTCATCACGCTGAATAATTGCAATTTTGAAGATCAACAGTGTCCAGTCCATGCTTTTGGCTGGGATATTTTTCGCCTTGATGAATGTGTCCGTAAAGTACATTCCGCATATTCCCGCCATAGAAATTATCGTTTTCAGGTCTGTTTTTTCTTTGATTTTCAGTTATTTGGTGCTGAAAAAGCAAAAAGTAAACGTCTTCGGGAATAACAAAAAATGGCTCGTTATCCGCGGGATAGTGGGCTCGATCGGATTGATCTCTTTCTTCTATACACTGCAGAATATACCGCTTGCGAGTGCGGTCACCATCCAGTATTTGTCCCCTGTTTTCACCACCATTTTCGGGGTTTTTCTACTTAGGGAAAAAGTGAAACCTATTCAGTTTTTGTTTTTTGCCATTTCCTTTGCCGGTGTAGTGGTCATCCAGGGCGTGGATGCGAGAATAGATACCTTCTGGGCAATTGTAGGAATTCTGTCGGCAATATTCTCTGGCCTGGCCTATAATGTCATCCGTAAACTGAAGAATACCGAGCACCCTTTGGTCATAATCTTCTATTTCCCTTTGGTAACACTGCCTTTTGCCCTTATCGTTTCAGCCTTTGGATGGGTTCATCCGCAAGGATGGGATTGGGCCATCTTGCTTTTTATAGGCATTTGCACCCAAACAGCGCAGTATTTCCTGACCATAGCTTACCAGAATGCAAATGTGTCCAAAGTGGCAAGTCTGACTTATATAGGGATTGTCTATGCCTTGTTGTTCGGTTTTTTCTTCTTCGAAGAGACTTTCAGTGCCATGGCTTACTTGGGAATGGGCTTGGTCTTGATCGGGATTTTATTGAATATGCGGGTGAAGCAAGTATCTTAAATGAATTGGACAGGAATCTAAAGCAGGTTATTTTTGAATCAAGCTAATTACACAGAATGAAAATCACAAAAGATCTATATAAAGGTTCATTGGCACTTCTGACCGACTTTTACCAGCTTACTATGGCTTATGCCTATTGGAAGTCCGGAAAAGCGGAGCAAGAGGCAGTGTTCAATCTTTTCTTCAGAAAACATCCTTTTCAGGGAGGGTTTACCATTGCGGCTGGTTTGGATTATGTAGTAGATTACTGCAAAAACTTCCAGTTCTCAGAGGAAGATCTGAGTTACTTGGCTACCATGAAAGGCAAGGACGGAGAACTTCTCTTCGAAAAGGGTTTTTTGGATTACCTCCGTGATATGGAGTTTAGTTGTGATATAGATGCTGTGGAGGAAGGGACGGTAGTATTCCCCAACACGCCTCTGGTGAGGGTAAAAGGCCCGTTGATTCAGTGCCAATTGCTGGAGACACCTTTGCTGAACATTATAAACTTTCAAAGTCTGATCGCCACGAAGGCCGCCCGGATCGCTCTTGCGGCCAAGGGAGAGCCGATCCTTGAGTTTGGTCTGCGCCGTGCCCAAGGGATAGATGGAGGGCTTGCTGCATCTAGGGCTGCTTATATAGGCGGGAGTACCTCTACAAGCAATGTCATGGCCGGAAAACTCTTTGGAATACCTGTTTCCGGTACACATGCCCACAGCTGGATTATGTCTTTTGAGACAGAGATCGAAGCCTTTGAAGCTTATGCGGATGCTTTTCCAGACCAATCTGTTTTTCTTGTAGATACCTATGATACCGTCAATGGAATCAAAAATGCCATTAAAATAGGTGAGGCTTTGCGTAGCAAAGGCAAGGAAATGATAGGCATAAGGATAGATTCCGGTGACTTGGCCTATTTCAGTAATATTGCCAGGGAGATGCTGGACGACGCCGGATTCCCGGAGGCCAAGATAGTAGCTTCAAATGACCTGGATGAACATATCATCACTTCCTTAAAAGGACAAGAGGCATCTATCAATGTGTGGGGAGTGGGAACCAAATTAGTGACCGCATTTGATCAGCCTGCACTGGGTGGGGTTTACAAGCTTTCTGCTATCCGCAATGAAAAGGGTGAATGGATTCCTAAGCTGAAACTTTCCCAACAGTCAATGAAGATCAATATTCCGGGGCTTCATACGATCAAGCGATATTTTTCAAAAGGCAAGGCTGTAGCGGATATGATCTATCTGGAAGATCAGGAGCTGAATCCGCAGGCAGCCTTGATCATTGACCCAAACGACCCCACCAGAAGGAAACGTATGATGCCTGCATATTATCAAGAGGAGATTTTGCTAAAACCCATCTTTAAAAAAGGAAAGCTAATCTATAAGTTACCCACCATAGAAGAGATCAGAGATAGAGTGCAAACCCAGCTCAATAGTCTGGATAAAACACATAAAAGACTGGTGAATCCTCATTTGTACCCCATCGGACTGGAGGAGAATCTACATAATCTAAGAATGGATTTAGTACTCAAATCAAAACCATCCCACAATGGCAATGAATCTGAAAAATAGTGTGCTCCTGATAGTGGATGTGCAAAATGACTTCCTGCCCGGTGGCGCTTTGGCAGTGGAGAAGGGTGACGAAGTCATACCTGTGATCAATGCTTTGCAGGAAAAGTTTGATTTTATAGTCGCCACCCAGGATTTTCACCCGGCAGATCATGGAAGTTTTGCGGCCAATCATAAGGGGAAAAGCCCAGGAGAGGTAATTGAACTGGATGGATTGTCCCAGATTCTCTGGCCGGTACACTGCGTTCAGGGATCGGAAGGAGCAGAGTTTCATGAGGATTTGAATCCCATGAAATGGAAGGCTATATTTCAGAAAGGAAAGAACCCAGTTGTTGATTCGTATTCAGGATTTTTTGACAATGCGAGGAGGGAAGATACCGGACTTGGAGATTTTCTTCAACGCGAAGGAATCATGGATGTATATGTGACTGGCTTGGCCCAGGACTATTGCGTAAAGTTTACTGCGCAGGACGCTGTTAGTTTGGGATTCAAAACTTACTTGGTCACTGATGCTACCCGTGCGGTGAACCTTGGTCCTCAGGATGGTAAAAAAGCGCTGGATGAGATGGTAAGAGGAGGAGTAATACTAGTGGAAAGTACGGCTATAATAGAATAGATATGTTTGAATATAACCCGGATAAAAATTATCCGAAGGAAACAGAAAGCAGGGTGCTGATCAGATTTCAGGATTGCGACCCACTTAGGCATCTGAACAACGCTAAATACTTCGACTACTTCTTCAATGCGCGGGAAGATCAGGTTCCCAAGCTTTATGGAGTAGAAATGATGGATTTTATCAGAAAATACCAGGCAGCCTGGGTCATATACAACCACAATATATCTTATGTGAAGCCGGCAAATGTAGGGGAGTGGGTCCGTATCAAGAGCCGGATTGTATGGCACAATCACAATACGGTGCTGTTGGAGTATTACATGACAGATGATAATGAAAGCCAATTAAAAACGCTGCTATGGACTACTATGCGCTACGTCACGCTGGCGGAGGGTAAATCCACCGATCATACCGGGGCCGTAAGCGAATTCCTGACGGCTACCTCCATGAACTTGGATATTTCAGCAATTGAGATTAAAGATAGAGTCAAGTCCCTGTCCCTTGAACTGAAAAAAAAATGATTAATTAATGGCGTTTTTCAGCATGCCCTATGTATCTCAGCGAACAAAACCTGTACAGAAGCGTACAGGTTTTATGTTTTTAAACTACTTGATATCAATGGGTTATAAATTATTGAAAAATTAATTTTCATTAATTTATCCAACCTGATGCAACCCGGTGTTTGTGGGAAAGTGGATGAAACTGTTCGGCGTCATTACAACTTTAAGTCAAACCGCACGGTTTCTTGACAACTTTTTGACCATCAGTGGATAAAATTCCAAATATAGTTTGGCGTGAATGTTAACATTTCCAAATGATGCTTGCCCTTTGAGAGGTGCATATTATCCTGACCGGGGCAGTTGGTACGTGCTTGGCAATTAGGGTAAGCACAACTCTAAACCAACATCATTATGAAAACTTTATTCACGTTCGCAGCAGCGGCACTTATGGCAACCGGCACTTTCGCAAATGAATTTGATGATTTAAAGGCAAATTCACGTGTAAACACAACTTACAAAAAAATCTCTGTCCATCTTAATGAAGGAGTAGGTAAAGCAAAAATCTCCATCTATGACATGAACGGCAAGAAACTTCACCAGCGCAGGGTAAAAGCCAACGAGTCTGTACTGGTTCCTTATGACATGAATGCCCTGCCATGCGGGGAGTATGAAGTCAGAATTGCCACCGACGAAGAGGAGGTGACCTATACAGTAGAAACAGTAGATAAAGAAGAGCCGATGCCGGCCGTACTTCCATTGATGGCTTATGGAAAGCAAATAGACAGAAACACCATAAACTTACTGGTTTTAGGATTGGAAGAACCTGGGGTGGAAGTCAAAATCAGAAAAGTAGCCGATAACAAACTGGTGCATCAGGAAACCGTGGATCAGCCAGAAGGTTTTAAAAAGAACTATAAACTAAATGGCGTGGGGCCTCAGGATGTTTATTTTGAAGTAACAGACATTAAAGGAAGAACCAAGCAAATTTATTTCTGAACTCTAAACCTATCTATTGCCTAAAGCCCTGAATCGAAAGATTTGGGGTTTTTTAGTTACAATAGACCAAAGTGCCCAGAGAAGGATTACACTTTTAAAAAATGTAAATCGCTGAATGATAAGAACTGGATACATGGGGGGACTTGACTTTTTTCGAAATTTATAACTAAGAAAGAAATGGACATTTCGGTCGCGAGCTCGATACGGGCAGTAAAAATCCCTATTTTTGATTGAATTAAACCCTTAAATGTAATTATCATGTTTGGACTACCCCGGACTCTTTTCAACGAAGAACACGACCTTTTCAGAGTAAGTGTACGAGATTTTATTGCCAAGGAAATTACCCCATACAACTTGCAGTGGGAGAAAAACAAGATGGTGTCACGGGAAAGCTGGCTAAAACTTGGGAAAAATGGCTTTTTGGGGATCCAGGCACCAGAGCGGTTTGGGGGACTGAATATTCAGGATTTTCGCTACAATGCCATTTTTATAGAAGAGCTAGGCCTGAGCGGCTGTTCGGCACCCGCCATAGGATATCCACTTCACAGTGATATAGTGATGCCCTATATCTTGCATTATGGGACAGAAAATGCCTTGGAAAAATACATCCCGAAGATGATTGCCGGAGAATACATAGGAGCCGTGGCGATGACGGAACCCGGCGCGGGCAGTGATTTGCAGGGGATTAGGACAAGCGCCACTGACCAAGGGGATTACTACCTGGTCAATGGAAGCAAGACTTTCATTACAAATGGCTACCTCTCTGATGTGGTGGTGGTGGCTGTGAAAACAGATCCTCAAAAAGGGGCAAAGGGGATAAGCCTGCTACTGATGGATAACAGTATGAAGGGATACACCAAAGGGTTTCCGTTTGATAAAGTGGGCTTGCATGCCCAGGATACCTGTGAGTTGTTTTTTGAGGATGTGAAAGTCCCCAAAGAAAACCTGCTTGGCGCAGAGGGGGAAGGGTTCAAATACCTGATGACAGAGCTTGCCCAAGAGCGCTTGGTTGTTGCTCTGGCAGCGGTGGCACTGGGTGAGTATATGCTGCAGGAGACGATCCGGTACGTGAAGGAGCGAAGAGCTTTCAATCAGCCCTTGTCGGATTTTCAAAATACCCGGTTCAAATTAGCGGAGATGTGTGCGGCTTTGGAACAGGGGCGGATTTACTGTGACTATCTCGTGCAGCTTCATAACGACGGTAAGTTGGACTCTTCCACGGCCTCAGCAGCCAAATACAATATGACCGAATTACAGTGTAAAGTAGCTGACGAATGCGTGCAACTGCATGGCGGGTACGGTTATATGTGGGATTACGGTGTGGCCAGGGCGTATGCGGATGCCAGAGTGCAGCGTATATATGCGGGGACCAATGAGATTATGAAGGAACTGATCGCAAGAAAAATCCTGAAATAGGAAAAAACCTTTTGACCTGAGCTAAGTTTTTGATTAATTCAATAAAAATAAACACACCCAACAATAACTTGTCTATGAAGGATTTTCCATGGTTAAAGCACTATCCTGATTCTGTGCCTAAGGAAGTAGATTGTACAGCCTATTCCAGTGTCGCTGAGCTATTTGATGAAAGTGTGAGAAAATATGGCGATGCGGTTGCCTATGAATGCATGGGAAAAACCATGTCGTTTAATAAGCTCAATAGCCTAAGTGAGGATTTTGCCGCCTATCTGACACAGGTTTTACGATTGAAAAAAGGAACCCGTGTGGCAATTCAGATGCCTAATACCCTTCAATACCCTGTGGCGATGTTTGGGGCTCTGCGGGCAGGTATGATCGTGGTCAATACCAACCCTCTTTATACTTCCTCCGAGATGAAGCACCAGTTCAAGGATTCTGGGGCAGAGGTGATCGTTATCCTGGCCAACTTTGCTTACAACCTGGAGAAAATCCTATCGGAGATTCCGGCAAAGCATATCATTATATCCGAATTGGGTGATTTGCTGGGAGGGCTTAAGGGATCTGTGGTCAATCTGGTAGTGAAGTATGTGAAGAAGATGGTTCCGGCATATTCGATTCCTAAAACAGTGTCCTTCAAATCTGCCCTATCCCAAGGAGCAAATTTTAAATTCAAACCTGTTGAGCTCACCTTAGATGATACAGCTTTTCTCCAATATACCGGGGGCACTACAGGTGTATCCAAGGGCGCAGAACTGACTCACGGAAATATTGTGGCAAACATGCAGCAGATCTCCGCTTGGATGAAACCAAAACTGAAAGAGAGCGAGGAATTGGTCATCACGGCATTGCCCTTATACCATATTTTTGCTTTGACGGTAAACTGTCTGGCAATGTTGAAAATCGGGGCACATAACCTGCTTATTACTAACCCCCGGGATATGCCGGCCTTTTGCAAAGACCTGAACAAACACAAATTCACTGTATTTACAGGAGTCAATACCTTGTTCAATGGTTTACTAAACCAGGAATCATTTAGAAATCTGGATTTTAGTGGATTGAAAATCTCCGTAGGAGGGGGGATGGCGGTGCAAAAAGCTACCGCCGAAAGATGGATGGCGGTCACGGGCACCCCTTTGGCCGAAGGCTATGGTCTTACCGAAACCTCTCCTGTGGCCTCTTGCAACCCCATCGACGGAACGGAAAGAAACGGCACGATCGGAATACCACTTCCCAATACGGAGTTCAAAGTAATAGATGATGAAGGGAATACCCTGCCGACGGGAAAACGAGGTGAAATATGTATCAAAGGGCCTCAGGTGATGAAGGGCTATTGGAATAAACCAAAAGAAACGGCAGAAGTAATGCTTGGCGAATGGTTTAAAAGCGGGGATATAGGCGTAATGGACGATGACGGCTTCACCAAAATAGTGGATAGAAAGAAAGAGATGATTTTGGTTTCCGGCTTCAACGTTTACCCTAACGAAGTGGAGGATATAATCGCATCTTATCCGGGAGTATTGGAAGTAGGGGTAATCGGTGTTCCGGATGAGCGCTCCACCGAGAGGGTAGTGGCTTATGTGGTGACTAAGGACAAAGCCATCACCCAAGAGCAGATCATAGCCCATTGTCACGAGTCACTTACCAATTACAAATGCCCTAAGGAAGTGCATTTCACCGATGAACTCCCAAAATCCAATGTAGGGAAGATCCTGAGGAGAAAGATCAAGGAAGCTCATTTGGAGAAGGTGAAAGCCTGACAAATGCTGTCAAAGCTGTGAAATTGACAAAAAAATACCCTGTACAGGGTATTTTTTTGTTTCCAGGGACTGGTATATTGCAAACAACTAGATAGTTACCTCCAGTTGGATCCGGGTAAGTGCAGAACCGGGTGTACTGGAGAGCAATAAACGCAATCCCTCTGTGCAATGAAGAAGCCAGCTACACTCGGTCCTTTGGGACGCAAAGACTTTTTGAAAACAATGGGGCTTGGCGGGATATCACTGATCCTGCCCAGGATGGCGCCAAAGCCTGACTTGGTATCTGGGATTATATCCCAACCCGTCAAGATCTATGATAACTACCTGCGTGGTGTCCAGTATTACGAGTTGGGGAAATACCTAGACGAACTCAACGTAGGTGATGGAGTAAGTTTCGCAAGATTTCCCGAGCATGAGTATGACCGCTTTGCAGTGGGGGTGATTTGGCAGGGGCATTTTCTGGGATACTTGCCTGCATACGAAAATATTGTCCTGGCCAATCTGCTGGATGCCGGGGTCCGACTAAGCGGGATGGTTACGGCTAAGCATTCACTTCAGGAAGTGGGAATAGGCGTATGGGCAGAGCTGATCACCTCAGGCTCCGGCAACGGTGCCAAACTCAGTGACACTGCCGCGGATGAGGTGGGAGATTGGTATAGGAGGTAGGGGGAAGAAAAAGCCCTACAGAAGTATGCAGGGCAAAGAATATCTTCGGCTTATAGCCTTGTTGTGAATTGTCTTTCAAGTGTAAATATATAAATATAATTAATATGGAAAAAATTTTTGGAATTGATTTAGGTACAAATTCGATTGGTGCTGCCTTAAGAGAAGGTCGTGAACTTTCTTGGTATGGGGTATATACCTTTAAAAAAGGGGTTGGAGAAGGTAAGGCAGGTGAGTATTCATATGCTGCTGAGAGAACTTCAAATCGGTCTTCAAGAAGGTTATATAATGCAAGAAGGTATAGGAAATGGGCTACTTTGGAGTTCTTAATAAAAAATGATTATTGTCCCCTTAGCATAGATAAATTGAATCTATGGAAACATTATTCAAAAGATGCTGGACGAAAATATCCTGTTGAAGATGAATCATTTCAGTCTTGGATTAAGCTGGATTTTGATAAGGATGGAAAGCCAGATTATTCTAGTCCCTATCAATTGAGAAGGGAATTAATCAATTTAAAGCTGAATTTATCTTATAATGTTAATCGATATAAGGTTGGGAGAGCCTTGTTCCATATAGCTCAAAGAAGAGGATTTAAGAGTAGCCGAAAAAGTGGTGCCAGCGAAAAAGTTGCGATTTTTAATGGAAGTACAGAAACTAAAACTATTGGGAGAAATGAATATGAACAACTCATAATAGATCATAATTCTTTGGGAGCAGCTTTTGCTTTTCTTGAAGATTCAGGAATTAGGATTAGAAACAGGTACACATTGCGTTCAGACTATGAAAAAGAAGTGGATTTGATATGTCAGGTTCAGGGTTTGGATGTTGAGGGGTTCAAAGAATCAATTAAAAAGGCTATATTTTTTCAAAGGCCTCTAAGGTCTCAAAAGGGACTGGTTGGCAAATGTACTTTGGAGCCACAAAAGCCGAGATGTGCAATCAGTCACCCTGCATTTGAAGAGTTTAGAGCATGGAGTTTTTTAAATAATATTAAATACTATGATGATGAATCTGGAAAAATGGAAAGCTTGCCTTTGGAGCTAAAACTCACACTCTTTGAAGATAAGTTTTTTCCAAAAGGGAAAAATGATTTTAAATTTTCCCAAATCAACAAACATCTACAAAAAATTACAAATAAAAAGTGGAAGCTTAATTATAAGGATGAAGCTACTGTGCCTGCATGTCCTGTTTCAGCTAGACTGAGGTCTATATTTGGAGAAAATTGGATGAACATTTCAGTTTCAAAAAATATAATAAAATATGGTAAACCAAAGGTTATAACTTATTCAATCGAAGATGTTTGGCATATTCTATTTACCTATGAAGATGAAGAGATTCTTGAAGAGTTTTTTGTTGCTAATTTCGATCTAAATGAAAGTCAAGTCGATGAACTCAAAAAGCTTTGGAACTCCTTTCCAGTCGGTTATGCTTCATTAAGTTTGAAGGCCATCAACAGCATTCTTCCTTTTTTGAGAGATGGACTGATTTATACAGAGGCTGTCTTACTTGCTAAAATCCCCGATGTTATAGGTAAAAAGATGTTTGATCAGCACCAAGTTTTTATTAAGGAAAGAATCAAATCGGCAATAGAAGAAAATAGGAAAGAAAAGAAAGTTATAGCTATTACCAATAAACTTATTTCTGATTATCATTTATCTGATTATAAGCAGGGATACCGAAACCCTGCATATTCCATTGACCAAGATGATATTAAAGATATTGAAAAAGCCATTTCGGGACATTTTGGAACAGAAGCTTGGAAAAAAGAACTAGAAAAAGACTATTACCTTGACAAGGTTAAAGAATATTATCAGAGCTTTTTCAATTCCAAAGACAGGAAACATTTTGGATTACCGCATTTGCTTGACCAAATAAAAGATGTGCTTGTGGATGAATTTCATGTTGAAAGTAAGCAAGTTACCAAACTTTATCATCCTTCTCAAATAGATATTTATCCACCAGCAAAACGCTCTAAGGATGAAAATATCTATTTACCCAATCCAAAAACAGGAGCCTTTAAGAATCCGATGGCCTATAAGACCCTTTTTGAATTAAGGCGTGTAATGAACCATTTGATAGAAAAGGGTGAAATAGATGAAGACACAAGAATTGTAGTAGAGATTGCAAGAGAGCTTAATGATGCCAATAAACGATGGGCTATTGAAACATACCAAAGAAACAGAGAAAATGAAAACCGAGAAATCGCCTTTGCTATTTCACAATTATTGAAAGATCCTGATTTCAAAGGAAATGTAGATCCAAATAACCATACAGACAAGGATAAATTGAGGTTGTGGACAGAGCAGTCAGCTGACTCTAATGAATTTTGGAAGGAAGTATTTACCACCAAGGATGATGTGAAAAAATATCGGTTATGGAAGGAACAAGACTGTAAATGCATATATACTGGAAAATTGATTCCATTCACAACGCTTTTTGATGAAAATGTAATTGATTTTGAGCATACCATACCAAGAAGCAAGTCCTTTGATAATTCTCTTGCCAATTTGACCGTGTGTTATGCCCATTATAACAGAAATGTGAAGAAGAACTTTCTACCTGTGGAATTACCTAATTATGAAAGTGACACAACTGAAGGGTATGCTATCAGACCACAGTTGATAATTTGGGAGAAAAGAGTTGATTCTATATACAAGTTGATTGAGGCTGCAAAATCAAGGTCTAAAGGTGCTATGGATAAGACTCAAAAGGATGATGCCATTCGCAAAAGACACATGCTTCAAATGGAGTATGATTATTGGAAAAATAAGTTGGACCGATTCACAAGGACGGATATATCTACTGGGTTTAAAAATAGTCAGTTAATAGATAGCCAGATCATTTCAAAATATGCATTTCATTACCTAAAGACTGTATTTAATAGGGTAGATGTGCAAAAGGGTACTGTTACTTCCCTATTCAGAAAGATCTATGGAATACAACCAAAGGATGAAATCAAAGATAGAAGGAAGCACCACCATCATGCAATTGATGCTGCTGTATTGACACTGATTCCAAAAGCAGCAGAGCGGGAAGCAATATTGAAAAAATACTTTGAGGATTTAGAAAGTAATCAAAAGAAGGATTATCCAATTGTTCCATTTGATGGATTTAATCATAAAATGTTGGAAGAAATAAAGGACATGATTCTTATTAATAACATTCCTAATAAAGATCAGGCTTTTGCCTCGGGAAAGAAATTAGTAAGGAAAAGAGGTAGGGTAGTATGGTTAAGGGATAAAGAAGGAAATTTAATTCTTGATAAAAATAATGATAAGATTCCTAAGGTTATGCAAGGAGATTCGGTTAGGGGACAATTGCACCTAGATACTTTCTATGGCAAAATCAAGGCTGTAAAAAGAGATAAAAACGGAGCACCACAAAGAGATGATCAAGGTAAATTTTTATACAATAAAATAAATGGGAAAGATGAAATGTGGATTGTGGGAAGAAAGCCTATTACTGATTTGAAAATAGGAAATGATTTAATCATCGATCCCTATTTGGAGAAACACCTTCAAAACCAATTGTCAAATGGAGTTTCTCTAAACGAATTGAAGGATTTCAACGGGAAGATAATTCGAAGAATCAGAGTTAGGGTCAAAGCTGGAAGAGGTTTCTTAGATGCAGATAAAGTAACAGAACTCAAAGAACAGACATATAAATCTAAGTATGAATACAAAAACAATTACTATACAAATTCAGGCGATAATTATGCTTTTGGGTATTACAAAGGGAGAGAACTCAGAAAAATAATCCCAATTAACTTATTGGAAGCATCAAAAGTAGGGAAACTGAATGGCAGCTGTAAACTAGAAGATTTATTTGAAAGAACTTTAGTCTTAGGGTCGGGTAAAAAGCAAGAGGAGGTAAATCTTTATCATGTTTTTCAAGTGGGGCAGAGGGTCTTAATCTACTTTACAGATAAACTAGAATTGAAAAATTTAGGTAAACCTGAGATTTCCCAAAGACTTTATTTTCTAAAAAAACTTGCAGATGCCAATCAAAGTAAGATTCAATTTCAACATCATTTGGAAGCTAGGGATGACCAGCAGTTATTAATTGATTTTCCAAAAGATTCATTTGGTACAAAAGGAAAAGATGGTTTTTCGTCTATTAGTCCAGATTTTATTGCACCAAAATTATTATTGACACCATCCAATTATAATTTCATAATTGAAGATAAAGATTTTGATTTAAGCCTTGACGGAGAAGTGAAATACAAGTTTTGAAATGAAACAAATAAAGATGCATAATATGGATCAATTCCAATCCCATCATGGGGCAGTTGTGGGCACCTTTTTTACCTTTTCCAAAGTTCAGAAACTTTGGAAAAGGTCTCTACTAAAATAACATAGAAGAATGGAACTAGGTCAATCGTACCATATCTACAACCATGCCAACGGAACTGAGAATATATTCCGAGAAGAAGAGAACTATAGGTTCTTCCTTCGGCAATATGTCAAGTATTTAGGAGAAGTTGTAGATACCCATGCCTATTGTCTAATGCCTAATCATTTCCATTTGTTGGTAGGGGTGAAGCAGGGATCAGACCTGTCAGGTTTTCAAAACCTGACAGGTCTGATCAAGCATCCATCCAGAAATCCGGCTATAAAAGGGTTTACAGATTTCTTCAATTCCTACACTAAGGCAATCAATAAGAGATTTGAAAGGAAAGGAAATTTATTTATTCGCGCGTTCAAAAGAACCCCTATCCTCAGCGAAAATCAATGGCAGGAAGCATTCTTGTATATACACCTCAATCCGGTCAAACATGGCTTTGTCAAAAATCATATTGATTGGAAATGGTCAAGTTGGCATGCTTACCAGAATCCTGAAAAACCTTCAAATCTAGATAGAACTTATTTCAATAATTTCTTTGATGGTTGGGAGCATGTGGAGGATATGATGGAAGTAAAAAAAGAATGGTTGATGAATAAAAATTTGGAATAGAGAATATGGCAATTAAACGTAACAGGTTTTCAAAACCTGTCACGTTTAAAAACAACTTAAAAACCTATGATCAAACGCACCCTCTTCTTCGGCAACCCAGCTTACCTCAGTACCAAGAATGAGCAGCTGCATATCTCTTTTCCTGAGATGGACAAGCCTGACCGGACAGTTCCCATAGAAGATCTGGGGATGATCGTATTGGAAAACCAACAGATCACCATTACAAATGGGCTGCTTGCCAAACTGACAGTTCGAAAAGTGGCGGTTGTCAGTTGCAATGCCCAACATCTTCCCGAAGGCTTATTGCTTCCCATGCAAGGGCATACGGAGCAGACGGAGCGGGTGAGGTATCAGCTGGAGGCTTCCCAACCGCTAAAGAAAAACCTCTGGCAACAGACTGTCGCTGCCAAAATCAAAAACCAACATGCCTTGCTGTTGGAAAAAGGGAAGGAATCCAAAAGAATGGAATACCTCTACAAGAATGTAAGTTCAGGAGATACGGGAAACCATGAGGCACAGGCTGCTGCTATTTATTGGCAGAGTTTGTTTGATATACCTGATTTCAATAGGGGGCAGGCAGGCATCCCTCCCAATAACTTGCTCAATTACGGTTACGCCATTTTAAGAGCGGTTATTGCAAGGTGCTTGGTTTCTTCGGGGATGTTGCCGGGAGTGGGGATTTGGCATAGGAATAAATACAATGCCTATTGCCTGGCAGATGACATCATGGAGCCTTATCGTCCTTATGTGGATTTGGTGGTGTCTTACATAGTGGAAAACCAAGATGAATATGCGGAGCTCAATACGGATCTGAAAAAAGAATTGCTCAATATCCCCGCATTGGATGTGAGGATTGATGGTCAAAAGAGCCCCCTGATGGTAGCGGCATCCAGAACGACCTCCTCACTGTTCGAGTGCTTTGCTGGGATCAGTAGGAAAATCATATACCCCGAGTATGGATGAAAAATATTTCTCACGTCTTAACCAATACAGGAGTTTGTGGGTCTTAGTTTTCTTTGACCTACCCACTGAAACCCGCAAGGATAGAAAAATCGCGACTTCTTTCCGGAAAAAACTGCTGGATGATGGATTTGGAATGTTTCAGTTTTCGATCTACATGCGCTTTTGCGCCAGCCGGGAAAATGCCGAGGTACATATCAAGCGAACGAAGAAGAACCTGCCTCCAAAAGGAAAAGTAGGGATTATGTCTATCACCGACAAGCAGTTTGGGATGATGGAGCTTTTTTATGGTACCAAGCCCCAAGAAACCGAGCCCCCATCCCAGCAGTTGGAATTGTTTTAAGTTCATGGTCGCAGACCTGACAGGTTTTCAAAACCTGTCAGGTCTTTCCCTTTTTACCACAAAACCCTTTATTTTTTTATTTTCTAATTTTGCTCATAAAAAACAGCATACCAGCCACTTAACGTGGGGTATGCTGTGATTTCACTAGTAAAGTACTGATTTGAAAGCAATTCACAACAATGGATTTAAGCTATTAGGAGCGGCAATGCTGTGATTTCACTAGTAAAGTACTGATTTGAAAGCAATTCACAACAATTCAGTTACATAAACAGTGTCACGTAAAGCTGTGATTTCACTAGTAAAGTACTGATTTGAAAGCAATTCACAACTACATTTCATTTCCTGCATTCTCAAAATCAGCTGTGATTTCACTAGTAAAGTACTGATTTGAAAGCAATTCACAACAGGATAAAGATCGTGAAGAAAGAAAGGCTAGCTGTGATTTCACTAGTAAAGTACTGATTTGAAAGCAATTCACAACTAAGGGGATATGGTATGGATCATTTTTTAAGCTGTGATTTCACTAGTAAAGTACTGATTTGAAAGCAATTCACAACCACCGTTCGTCAGTAACCCAGCTAAACCTTGCTGTGATTTCACTAGTAAAGTACTGATTTGAAAGCAATTCACAACCTAACAAGCTTGATTTGTTCGAAATGCTTCGCTGTGATTTCACTAGTAAAGTACTGATTTGAAAGCAATTCACAACTATATAGATAATACCACAATCATCTATATCGCTGTGATTTCACTAGTAAAGTACTGATTTGAAAGCAATTCACAACCAACCAAGAGCATTGAAATCAATTACGGGGCTGTGATTTCACTAGTAAAGTACTGATTTGAAAGCAATTCACAACTGTTTGTCCGGATAGAATCAGCCTCCCCGGGCTGTGATTTCACTAGTAAAGTACTGATTTGAAAGCAATTCACAACCTAGCCCTGATTTACTGGGGTGGATTCTTTGCTGTGATTTCACTAGTAAAGTACTGATTTGAAAGCAATTCACAACTGATCTGACCGTTATTGCCAAGACAGAGGAGCTGTGATTTCACTAGTAAAGTACTGATTTGAAAGCAATTCACAACTATTAAAATGTTTGTTGTCGATTACCTGCAGCTGTGATTTCACTAGTAAAGTACTGATTTGAAAGCAATTCACAACCTTGTCGTCTTTTAGCCTCACAAGGCTTTTGCTGTGATTTCACTAGTAAAGTACTGATTTGAAAGCAATTCACAACCCCGGCAGTGTTTGCATGTGCCTTGTACCCGCTGTGATTTCACTAGTAAAGTACTGATTTGAAAGCAATTCACAACCATGCCTCAGGTGAAGAACAAATACCGGGTGCTGTGATTTCACTAGTAAAGTACTGATTTGAAAGCAATTCACAACAAGTGATCAGCTTGGCCAGAAGCCTCATTCGCTGTGATTTCACTAGTAAAGTACTGATTTGAAAGCAATTCACAACGGGAGGCCACGTTTACCTGGGCCACGTTGGCTGTGATTTCACTAGTAAAGTACTGATTTGAAAGCAATTCACAACAACCGGGGACAAATACCCTGATTTCAACAAGCTGTGATTTCACTAGTAAAGTACTGATTTGAAAGCAATTCACAACCCCTAAGTATGACAAGCAAGCCTATAAGCTGCTGTGATTTCACTAGTAAAGTACTGATTTGAAAGCAATTCACAACGGGTTGGCGAATAGAAAATATACAAGAAAAGCTGTGATTTCACTAGTAAAGTACTGATTTGAAAGCAATTCACAACGATGCGCCAAACGAAATAGTGTTCAGCAAGCTGTGATTTCACTAGTAAAGTACTGATTTGAAAGCAATTCACAACTACATGAAGAATGTCAACTGATTTGCAGCTGCTGTGATTTCACTAGTAAAGTACAGATTTGAAAGCAATTCACAACTTCGGATCACAATGACCGTGCTTTCTTTGAGCTGTGATTTCACTAGTAAAGTACTGATTTGAAAGCAATTCACAACTACCTGTCTCCTGGACTTAACTAAACATAGCTGTGATTTCACTAGTAAAGTACTGATTTGAAAGCAATTCACAACATATAGGCACTTTTCTTAAAAATGAAGCTGGCTGTGATTTCACTAGTAAAGTACTGATTTGAAAGCAATTCACAACGTTTCGCCAAGCCATGTCTCCAGCTGGGTGGCTGTGATTTCACTAGTAAAGTACTGATTTGAAAGCAATTCACAACTGAGAGCTTCGACAGGGCGCCAAACTTAGGCTGTGATTTCACTAGTAAAGTACTGATTTGAAAGCAATTCACAACAATGAGGAGGAGAAAGAGTTGAGGATAAGGCTGTGATTTCACTAGTAAAGTACTGATTTGAAAGCAATTCACAACGAGGCAAGCTAAAGGCCGGGATTGACATCAGCTGTGATTTCACTAGTAAAGTACTGATTTGAAAGCAATTCACAACAACCGGTTTGAATGGTAATTTCCAGATGCGCTGTGATTTCACTAGTAAAGTACTGATTTATTCACTTGTTTATGATTTTCAAAGGTGTTCATGAATCTCCCGTTGGTCGATTTGAAAGCAGTTCGCCAATCAGATACCTTTACACTACCGATCGTGCCGTTGGC
>NZ_JAJUWR010000027.1 GCF_021390545.1 Algoriphagus sp. AGSA1
TTCTCCCCTGATAAAAACTGCTCTAATACTTTTTTCTTGAATGCTGATTCTTGTTCTTTCATACTGCTCTATCTTATAAACTTTAACTAAAATTCAAAGTTTTAGACAGAGTTTAGATTACAGTCTCTATGATAAACCTATACTATATGATTATAGTTTATCAATACTATTAATGTTAATTCTCAATTTTTCACAAAAACGGGGACTGATTAATCTTCCATCTGGAGAATTTAACTTTGAATTTGCATCAGATATTGGTGCTATTGGCTTAACGATTTCTGGTTTTATATTAACACTAATTACTATTTTGATTTCATTTAAAAGTTCACAGATTCTTTCTAATGAAGAATTGAATAACGATTCAATTCCTTTTAAGATATTTTTATCTAGTAAACTTTATAAAAGAGCGATCGAGATTTTACAATCAGGGGTTATTTCATTAATAATGATATCATTTATCATTTATTTCTCCAAGCTAGTTCTGTCGGAAGAATATTCATCTTACATGTTTTTTTTAAATATTACAGGATTGATAATTATTCTAACCACTTTTTTGAGATGTTATTATGTGTTAGAGTTAATATTGAAAATGCAAAAATAAATTCAGCACTTTTCACAAGGTGAAATTTTTCTCTGCTTTATCTACTGCTGTAAATAAATAGTTAAACTATATTATTGCCATAAATTATTTTGTGATGGTCATATTGTTATTTCTTAATTGAAATAAATCTTATAATTTTCAACTACTACTTTTCATCCTCTTCACTTCCTCAGCCAAATCCATCACCGTCTTAGTCAGTGACTCTATTTGGGCTGTCTTTTTCTGATCATCCTGAAGGTATTTCTCAAGAAGCTTGACCATTTGATCTACTGGATGATGTTCAATATGGGGTCTATTATGTTGACTTGAATTTACAGCGTGATCGTTGTAAGTAATGTTGGATTGGATATTACATACGGCTTTGTCTGGATCAAAATTTTTGATGAATTCAGATGTTACCCCAAGCTCCTTAGCTATAATCTCTAATGTCTCATCTTCAATTGTTTCTGAATTCTCCAATTTTGACATTTGCTGTTGACTCCAGTTACAAGATTCGGCAAGAGAATATTGCTTGATTCCCAACATTTCTCTAAATCGTTGAACATTATTTCCTACGTGGATTTGACCTCTGTCTTTTTTCACTTCGCTCATGATGGAAAGATAAATATTTACCTTATGGTATGATACCACAGCCGGTGGTTTTTTACCGAATAAATTACTCACATATTTGACTAAAGCAGTTTTGACCTGCTTTACAGTGGTAATTTACATTATTTGTCAGAGAATTTATAGTTGTAGTTTTCAGCTAGTTCTTAATGACTGACAATGAGTGTCCTAAAGATCTGGTTTAAATGCAGCTAGAATTGACTACATCCTATTCCTATAATGTTGCTTCGCTCGTAGCGGGAATGGGTGTGGATTTTCTTTCTGTTTTGGATTTTGGTCACTTATGCTCACTAACTATTAATTTATCCCCAGTGGAACAGGGCATTATCGCTTCAGATCGCCTGTATCCCCTGAAGCCCAAGAATCCGATTTGAGGGATGGGTTCACTTTTAAGACCGTGAAAGGGGAGGTGCACATCCCTGAGCAGATCGGTTACTGCATACGCACGTCAGCAAGCTCAGAATAGCCGGTAGAGCTGACACATTACATCTTATTATTAATTAATGCTGGTTGGTCGGATAGACTGAGGTGGGATTACTATTTCTGGTTTGGGGTAGCAAGTAGCAGGTATCAAGTAGCAAGAGGGGAGAGGTTAGAGCCAAGAAGCAAGAGCCAAGAAGCTAGAGCCAAGAGGCAAGAATCGAGAGTCAAGAGTCATGAATCAAGCGTTCGTGATAGTGCTTTCAGCTTTCTGACTTTCCCTTCTGCCCACTGCGACTGATGACTGTGACTGAGATTTCTCCTCGTACCTCGTCGAAATGACGGTGCTCCCATCGGACATCGGTCACCGGACACCTGTCTCGCCGTGGCGGACCCAGCATTACAAACAAAAAGCACATGAAATGCCTGAAGCAGGATAGCTATGTCTAATTCTATCTCAGTTGAAGGCATTCCATGAGGCCATTAAAAAACAATTATAAATCTCATGAAAAAAACAATACTCATCTGCTTAGTGGTCCCGATAGCCATCGGGATTCCCACAAGCACACTACTGGCACAAGTTGCTGATTCACCCGGGGCGGATTTTCTTCATAGGTCGCAGCCCCACGTCCCGCATGGATTGCGGGACACCCATCGGGGCGGGGAGACCCGTCCCGATACCTTGCCGGGGGATGGTAGTTTGGTTGATCACTCCGGCACCCAAGGGCAGGAGAGCGCAGGCTCTTCTGCTGAGGTGGGGGAGCATGCTCCGGTTACTGTCTATTTGGTACACCGTACCCCCGAATCTGCAGGAAATCTGGTGGTTGACCTCTGGGATGCTGAAATGTACGGACTGGAAGACTTCTCCAACCATCAGCAGATGGAAATCCCTCCCATGGACGCACATATGCTCACCGGACTGATGCCACGTGAGGAAAGAGGCTATCGGTTTCGGACTCCTTCTATTTCAGGCCCCTCCATTTTGCGCTTGTCTTTTGGAGCCAATCCGGTAATCCGGGACTATAGGGTCAGCCCGGGGGATAGTATCATGATTCAGGTAAACCCCCAGTCTTCAGCGATTACCTTTTCAGGACCTTCTTCCTTTAAGTTCAGACTTCAGAAAGAGCTTCAGGAGGTGCTATCCGCTTCAGTTCAGGAAACAGATGTCGTACTGCCTTTTAATTCTGATGATGGATACAGGACATTTCTTGCAGAACCTAAAAACCACACAGCCTGGGATACTATTTCGAGGTCTTTCGGGAGGAAAACCTCTCCCGTGGTAGCAGGAAAATCCGAATTGGAATTTCTTAAATCCATAGACTATAAAAAATGGGAAGCGGAGGTTAGCCAAAGGGTTGGATTTTACGAAAAGTGGCTTTCAGAAGCGGATAGAATGGCTATCAAGGCAGGAATATTGGGTAGATTGGGGTATATCCATGTAGCAAGATTACAGGGGGCATATGAGAGGGTAGTTCAATTGGACGAACCGCAAACCGAAAGGGAATTTGAGGGTTTCATTTCCCAATATGCCCATGAGTTTGCTAAGGACATTCCGATAGAAACTGCCTTGCAGGTGCCCCCATTCCGTAACTTTTTGCTGTCCAAATCCAAATTAAGCGCCGATGTAACTGGCAATTCTTTTTTAGAAGAGGTTCGAGGGGAATATCCTTCAGCGGTTGCGGATCGCCTGGCGATCCAATATCTCAGTGACTACCGAAGAAGGATTCCGGATTTTGAATCCCAGGCAAAAGAACTTCTTTCCCAAGTAGCTGAGCCAAGCCTAAAAGCCGAACTGGAAATCATGCTGGGCAAATTCGGCAGCGGAAGCAAGGTCATTTCTTTTGACTGGCTGGGAATTGACGGCAAGCGTATCCAAACAGATGAATATAAAGACAAGGTAATCCTGATGGATTTTTGGATCAGCGGATGTGGTGCATGCAAGGCATTTCATGAAAAAATCCTGAGTCCTTTGATTTCCAGGTACGCAGAACACCCCAAAGTAGAAATTATCTCTGTAAGTGCCGACAGAAAGCCCGACTACTGGCAGAGGCAAAACGGTACCCCCAATGTTCCGGATGCTGGCTATACGCCGGCTTATGCTGAGCAAGAGGAAGGTAAGAACACCTTTCTTTCGCATTATAATATACAAAGTTTCCCGCAGTGGATGATCATAAGGGACGGCGGGAGCCTTCTCAATCTTGGTCGGGTCCCGGCTACTTTGGAGGAAGCAGAAGGGCTGATAGAAAGAGCGCTGTCCAACCCCACAAGTCAATCCAACTTACTTTAAATCCCTGTTTATGAAAAGCTATAGTTATAAGTTTAGGTGCCGTCTGGTGTTGCTCCTGGGTTTGGGAATGATCCTTAACCTTAAGGCGGCGGCGCAGAACACTGATACCATACGAGGGAAGGTGGTTTCCGCCACAGATTCCCAACCCATTCCCGGGTCAACCGTGACGTTAAAGGGAACACTTCGGGGTACAGTCTCAGACGAAGAAGGGGAATTTTCCCTGGAACTACCCCGGGGAGAGCATCTAGTGGTTGTAAGTTTTCTTGGCTATAAGTCCCAAGAGATACAGGTCACCGTCCCCACATCCACCCCACTGGAAGTCAGGCTGGAGGAAGATCAGATGAACCTGTCCGAGGTGGAGGTGGTTTCTACGGGCTATCAGGAAATTCCCAAAGAACGTGCTACAGGATCCTTTGTACAGGTGGACCGGGACCTGATTGACCGAAGGTTCAGTACAAATCTGCTGGATCGGCTTGAAGATGTGACCCCCAGCCTTATGATCAACCGGGAAGGTCCCGGTGAGGGGATCCGTATCCGTGGCAGAAACACGATATTTGCCAATACCGATCCCCTGATCATTGTGGATAATTTCCCCTATGATGGCCCATTGGAAAACATCAATCCTAACGATGTGGAATCGATTACTATTCTCAGAGATGCGGCTGCGGCCTCTATTTGGGGGGCACGTGCGGGAAATGGAGTAATAGTAATTACTACCAAATCAGGAAAGACCGGACAGCAGACCCGTGTCAGCTTGAGCAGTAATGTGAGCGTAACCGAGAGCCCTGACCTTTTTTACAATCCTGTTTCCAGTGTTGAGCCCTTTCTTTCTCTGGAAGAACAGCTGTTTGCAGGAGGCTTCTATGCTGTCCGTGAAAACAACGCAAACAAACCAGCACTTTCCCCATGGGTGGAGACATTGATTGCCCATCGTGATGGAAAAATCTCTGATGATGAAAAGCAAAGACTGCGGGATCAATTTGTAAATTCTGATTTCAGGGATGAGTTGAACCGGCATTATTACAGACCGGAAATCAGAAGCCAGCATTATTTGGGCTTGCAGGGAGGAGATGGAAGTGGTCGCTATGCGTTTTCAGCTGGTTACGATGCCAATCAGGCAAATGTGATCGGCAATGGAGATGAAAGGATTACCCTGAGCGCAAAAGGAGACTGGTCACTGATGAAAAAAGACCGCTTGAAAATCTCCGCGGGTCTGTATTACACTTCAAATGAATCCACTGTCCGCACAGAAGTGCCGGAAGCCTTCCTATATGAGAGGCTTATCGATGACGCGGGAAATCCCCAAGCCGTCATCCGCCAATATTCCAGAAGGTTTACAGAAGCGAATACGTTAGATGGAGCTTTGGACTGGAGGTACATTCCCTTGCTGGAAAAGAACAACATGAACTTTCAGAATTCCCAGGAGGAAATCAGATTGAATCTATCAGCAGGGTACCGGATTACGGATTGGCTTTCGGTAGAGGTATTGTACCAGCGCTGGAGAAACAACAGAACAGGAAGTTCATTATATCCTGAAACCAGTTACTATACCAGGGAACTTGTCAACCGGTTTGTTCAGGAAGAACCGGATGGTACGCTGACCTTTCCGGTGCCTCTGGAAAGTATTTTTGACCGATCCAACACTTCAGCCGATAGCTATAACCTGCGGTCCCAACTTAGATTCAGCAAGTCTATCGGGGAGAAAGGGGAACTGAGCGGACTGGCCGGAGCGGAAATCAGGGATTGGAATTCAGTCACCCATTCAGCAAGGTATTATGGCTATGAGGAGGAATATGGCAGAAGTGTGGTTGTTCCCTTAGCCACCCGTTTTCCAAGTAGGGTAAATAATTCGCTGATACTTATTCCCTCTGCGGGAATAAGCCATCCGGGTTCAGTGGATCGGTTTCTCTCCCAATACATCAATTCGGCCTACACCCATGATGGAAAATATACTATTTCTGCAAGTGCCAGAAGGGACGCCAGCAATTTTTTCGGGGTAAATGCCAACCAGCGGGGAGTGCCGCTCTGGTCTATGGGCATGGCATGGACGATCAGTGAAGAGCGTTTTTACAGATTTGACTGGATGCCCTATTTGAAGTTACGGTCAACCTATGGTTATGCCGGCAATATCAACCGTTCGGTCACCTCCTTTATTACCGCTAATACCTATTCCGGAGCTTTTAATGCCTTGACGGGAAGACCATATGCCTGGATCACCAATCCACCTAACCCGGAATTGAGATGGGAAAAAATAGGAACCTTCAATTTGGCCTTGGATTTTGCGTCAGTAGGAGATCGGCTGAGTGGTAGCGTGGAGTGGTACCAAAAAAATGGAAGGGATCTGTTTGGTGACTTTCCGGTTTCACCAAGTACAGGTGTCAGTCAGTTAAGGGGGAATTTTGCTGAAACCCAAACCCGGGGATTTGATGTTCAGTTGAACAGCAAAAATATTATGGGAAAGTTTTTCAGCTGGGAAACACGTTTTTTCCTGAGTACCGTCAGCGAAAAGGTTACCCGCTATGATAAAGAATCCAGTGTAAGCAACTTAATGGGATATTTTGGGACTTTTCCAATGGAAGGCAGACCCTTGTTCGCAATATACAGTTACCCTTGGGCTGGTCTTGATTCGGATACCGGCGACCCACGGGGCATTTTGGACGGAGAGCCATCCACCGATTACCGTGAAATCATTTCGAGTGCTACACCTGAATCCATAACTTTTCACGGTGCGTCTAGGCCGACATCCTTTGGTTCTTTGATGAACAACTTCTCCTACAAAGGTTTTGTGGTATCATTCAATATTAGTTATCGTTTGGGTTATTACTACAAGAGAAGTGCTGTGGATTATTCCGGCGTGTTTGCAGGAAACATCCCCCATGCTGATTTTGAAAACCGTTGGTTGGAGCCTGGAGACGAAATCAGAACGGATGTCCCATCTCTACCGGCTAATACCAACAGCCTGAGGGATACATTTTACGCACATTCCGAAGCCCGTGTTGAACGGGCGGATAATATCCGCTTACAGGACGTGAGACTGTCCTACAACTTCAACACTACGGTGTTAAGACTCCCGCTTTCCCGATTGGAATGGTTCTTCTATGCCAATAATCTTGGGATAATCTGGAAAGCTTCTGATGATCCTATGGATCCCGATTTCAGGTCCATGCGACCGCTGAGAAGTCTGGCAACCGGGCTACGAATTGAGTTTTAACCTTTAAATCCACATGCAATGAATATTAGAAATACAATCCTGTTCTTCAGCCTGATTATGCTGGGAGCTTGTGATGGCTTTTTGGATCAGAAGCCCCAATCCAACCTTTTAATCCCACAAAAAGCAGTGGAGTTGGAGCAATTGCTTGATGCGACCCTATTGGGGATCAACAGTACTCCTGGAATACTTGAATTGAGTTCGGACAACCTTTACATAACCGAGGATGGCTTTTTGGGGCTAACTTTGTTTGAGAGAAACGCCTATACTTGGCAGGAAGATATATATGAATTTTTGGGAAGTGACTGGAGTGTCCCATACCAACAGATTCTGGCAGCTAATGTGGTGTTGGAACAGGCGGATGAAATAGTTCCGGAAACCTCCGATGACGCAGAACTGTTGATTGAGCTCAGAGGCCGGGCATTATGGATGCGGGCTCAGGCTTATTTTCAGCTATTGAGCGCTTTTGCAGCTCCCTATAGCCCGGGTTCTGCAAATGATTCACCTGGTGTTCCACTTCGTCTGTCCCCAAACGTTTCGACTTTTGTTGATAGGGGTACGATAGGGGAAGACTATGACCAAATCACAGGGGATCTGGAGCTTGCAATCGGTCTTCTTCCTGAATATGCAGAATATAAGACCCGCCCTTCAAAAATCAGTTCACATGCGCTTTTGGCCAGAATTTATTTGGCAATGGAAGAATATGAAAAAGCGGGATTTCATGCCGGGAAAGTTTTGGAAATAAACAACACCTTATTGGATTACTCGGAGCTGGATCTTGCAGCGAGGTACCCTTTTCCTCTATTCAACGATGAAGTGATCCATCACCTGGAAATGATGAATTACCGGCATATGAACAGTGGATTGACCTTTGTGGACAGCACGCTGGTCGGGATGTTCGGTGACAATGATCTAAGAAAGGAATTGCTTTTTACTCCTGATGAACAGGGGATTAGCTTTGATGGGAATTATTCGGGGAGCAGAGTTCGTTTTTCAGGATTGGCAACCAATGAAATGTATTTGATTTCGGCTGAATGTGCAGCAAGAAGGGGGGGTATTGGTGAATCGATGGAGATACTAAACACGTTGTTGGAAACAAGATGGGTAGAGGGGGGCTTCATCCCATACACTGCGTCCAATTCCGAAGAAGCACTCAGGTTGATCCTTATGGAAAGGAGAAAAGAACTGATCTTCCGGGGAATCAGATGGACGGATTTAAGAAGACTGAACAAAGATCAAAGATTTGCAACTTTGGTGACAAGGAAAATCGGATCTGAGAGTTTTGAAATAAGTCCGGGCTCACCACGGTATGTCTTGCCGATTCCTCCGGAGGAAATTCAGGTTTCAGGAATTGCCCAAAATCCTAGATGATTATTGTAACCAACGCTGGATTCCAAATGGAATGGGCAGATAAAAAAAACATTGGTATAGTTCAAAAAAAAAGAGGCCGAAAAAAATTCGGCCTCTAATTTCAATTAAGGAAGGAATTTACCTGGTGCCACCATTGGTGAGGTGACGTCTTGTTCCTCGTAAATACATACCAGGCTTGGGTTTGTTTCGCATTCATAATTTTGTGGGTTTGAGATATCCACTTGATGCCATGCGATGACTTCGTCATCATCATTCCTTTCTGCACCATAAGCTGTGGTGACTTTTAATGGCTGGGTAAATGCGAATGCGGCTACCACAGCAAGCGAAAATACACCTCCGCGTAGGAGGTTAAGGCTATTTGATTTCATAAGATTATAATTTGTTTTTTTAATTGTTGTATGCCCGTCTGTCGTCGGACAGGAAATCACGCATATATGTTGATCAACTCTTTGAGGCGGTACCCACCATATGCGTGATTTCATAGTTGTAGTTTTGTGATAACTCCGATCGCTTTGGACTAGCTGTTATGCCACGAATCATAACAGATTTTCCTTCTGAGAGGGGCGGCCGGTTTTAATCCGGATTGCGCAGTCCTGATCACTGCCCCCTGCTGTTGTCCGGCAACCACCTGGTGGCTTCACGGACCGTGCTGTTTTTTTATTTATCGAGCGTCATTGCCCCTTGCGTTTATAGAGCTGCCTTTGGCGTTATGTGATAACCTTTGAGGTTTGCCAAACCTCGAAGGTTTTTTATGTTACTTGTGCTGATCGGGATTTGCAATCCCGATCCTAAACCGTAGGATTTGTAATCCGATAATTGATTCGCAAACGCTGCAGATCTCCTCGGGACAAGCTTTCTTCTTATCACTATACCTCATGTCCGAGGAAATGGCCTTTTTGTCTTTTTTGACCTAGGGTTACACCCTTCGTTCCTCAGGTCTCCACCCTAGGCTACCGACCAGGCCTACCTACGGCAGGCTTCTTTTCTACAGGATTTTGGATTCAAATCAATTGAGTTATTATTGGGCTGTCCAGCTTAACCCTTAACCCTTAACCCTTAACCCTTAACTTTTAACCCTTAACCTCTTAACCCTTGAGCTCCAATTTCTCTTTGCCTCAACCCCCATACCGCCGTTCCCAAAAACACCAGGTTGAACACCAGATGCTCTCCCCAGCCCAGACCACTGAGCACCCCGCCGCAGGAGCAGGGGACACGCTCCGCAAATCCCAGCCAGACCAGGGCCACATACCCGGTAAATAGACTCAGCAATACCACGCTCAGCAGCAATCCTACCCTACGCCAGCCCGGGGCCAGCAGCAGTACGGCAACAACCATTTCCACCACTGGCAATACATATAACAGTACTTCCGCCATTCCAGTGGGGAACACCTGGTTGTACATCGCCATCCGGGTCCCGCTCCAGTCATACACCTTACTCACCGCCGTATAGGCGAAGAGTGCCGCCAGCAATAAGGAGGCTCCTTCGGCCAGGACAGGGGTAAGCGTGTTGGGATAGGGGCTTGTTTTATTCATGCTCAAGAGCGGTAAGTGATGCTCTTATAAAATTACTTTACCCCTGCCTACCCGGCCTCCGACATATGTCGGAAATGAAAAATCAGCGCTTAGATTCCGACAAATGGCGGATTTTTGGGCTGATTTCTTGGTTTCTGCTGTGATTTTCTTGGATCGTATTCACCTACTAATTAGATTAATAGGTAGGATTTAGTGAGGGAAGGCCAATATACCGTGGTTTGGACTTTTTATCCTACACTGAATCGATTGTTTGATTTACTGACTTTTGACATGGTGGAGACTTATCAAAAACTGCTTATGGATGACATCAACCAGTTAGTTCCCTTACCGGGGAAAAGCTATGCGAAGGTGTTTGCCAAACTGGAATTAAAGCAGGTTAAAAGAGGAAAGACACTGAAACATCCGGGGGAGACGGACCGCGTCAGCAGGTACCTGTGCAAGGGGTTTATCGGGTCTTACAAATTCAATGGTGACCAACACGCCCTGTTTATGGTGTTCAAGCCGAAGGATATTGTCTTTGATGAACGGTCGTTCCGTAGCGGTGTCCCCAGTGATACCCTTATTAAGTGCATCACGGATGTGGTGTTTTATGAGTTTTCCCGTGATTCGGAGCGGGAGTTGTTGGACGAAAATCCTGATTTCGTCAAGGTTGCCCACAAGATCAGCCTGCGGATAAACGAATGCAGCTCCACTGTGCTTGAACTGAGTAAAAAGAAATTGGATGCCGGATACAGGGAGTTTGTGCGGATGTTTCCCGGGCTCGAACCGGAAATCACCAACGAGGACCTGGGGGCATTCTTCAGGGTAAGCCGCCGGACGGTGGAGCGTTTCAAACACGACTTAAAGAATTTCGACGATGAAACCTACTGATTTTCACGTGGCCATGCATGTGGATTCGCCCCTGTTGAATGAGCTGGTATTGGCCTGGGCGATTACCTGGCTAGACGTAGTCCGTGATGATTCAGATTGGGAGATACTGCAGCGTTCTGTAGCCCAGAAGCAGAATTCATTTGCCAGCTACCTGTTCCCCCAGATGGAGCGCCATCGGCTGATCAGTATAGCTAACTTGTTCTTTTGCCTGTTTATGGTTGATGACCTGTTGGATATATTGGAAGAAAAGAATGAGGATTATTTTTTAAAGTTCTTGTCTGCTGAGGAGTTGGCACTTGACAAAACGGAAATGTCCACCATAGGATTTCCAATTGATCGGTGTTATATAAAGGTTATGGAGAATTATGCCGATAAAGGCTGGAAAGCTGGATTTGAAAGCGTCTGGGATAATTACATAGCGGGGCTTCGATGGGAAAGGCAGAACAAGAGGGAAAACCGGAGTCCATCACTGGACGAGTACCGTAGGATGAGACCCCATAGTTCTGGGGCGTACATCGCCATCCACTTGCTCCGGGGAGAATATGGAAGGCAGGCGGACGGTTCCGGGGAGCTAGAGGAAGCTATCGCCAGATACATCTACCTGGCAAACGATCTGGTCTCCTCCGTAAAGGAGCAAGCTATAGGGGACAACCACAATGAAGTGCTCCTCTTGGCCGGTGATCATGGGATGAAAGCGGGTAAGAAGTTGGTCGAAGGGGAGCTTTTGGGCCTTCGCCAAAACATCAGGGACTTGGGCGATGCTATCAGTAAGAAATCTCCGGAAGGCGCGCGATGGGTGGAGGGCCTTTTTCTGCTTCTGGGTGGGTGTCTGTTCTGGTCGCAAGAGAGCATGCGGTATAGGGACGGGAAACTGGGGGTTTCCACCAATAAATTCCCGAAAGGGCGCTGACTCAGCTAGTAGCTTACCTACGGCATGTTTTTTTTATCCACTATTCCGCCCTTTCAGGGCTGGGATTATTAGGCATTTCGGAGCGATGGGCTTTACCCATCGTTGAGCTGTTTTGGCCCTTCAGGCCTGTGTGGGGGAACAATATTCGGTTTAATAGGGTGATTGAAGTTTAAATAGGGAGATTGAAGTTTAATTTTCTCTACATGGATTTTGGTGCTACTCCTCGGACCGCATCCTATTTTCCAAAAAATCCCCCTGCTCCGAGGACAATTGCCTTAATCATTATCTACCCCGGGTTTCGCTCGCTCACTTCGTATCACTCCCTTACCCGGGGCTATTAAGGGTTTTACCCCTTCGGGGTAGTTTTCCATTCGATAATCCGGTGACCTCCAGCTCGCGCAAGTCTCCTGACTTGTGCGGTGGATAATGCAGTCTCCCGACTGCCTTTAGTTGATAGGTAAACTTTCCAATTCAACATCTATTTGTTGCTCGACTTCCGATAATCGTTGTGATGTTATCCTAGGATTTCCAATCCGATAATTTACAAACGCTGCAGACGTCCTCGGGACAAGCCTTTGTCTTATCACTATGTCCCATGTCCGAGGGAAACGGCCTTTGGTCTTTTTTACGCCGGGTTGAAACCCGGTGCTCCGCCACGGCGGACGAGATATAAAATCGGCATTTCTTAGTCTCCAACAGACCAGCTCGCGCAAGTCTCCTGACTTGTGCGGTGGATAATGCAGTCTCCCGACTGCCTTTAGTTGATAGGCAAACTTTACAACTCAACATCTATTTGTTGCTCGACTTCCGATAATCGTTGTGATGTTATCCTAGGATTACCAAGCAGACAATTGATCTATTTTCATAGGCTATGCCCACACAGACCTATCTCCAATTAATCCTCTTTTCCACCCTCCTGCATTAGCTCCCTTTTCCATATGATAATCCTGCGCAGGAGGCAATGGCCATTGGTCTTTTTTACGCCGGGTTAAACCCCGGTGCTCCGCCACGGCGGACGAGATATAAAATCTGCCATGCCTACGGCATTTCTTAGTCTCCAACAGAGTTGGCATACAAATCAATTGAGTTAGTATTGTGCTGACACAGCTTAACGGTTAACCCATTAACCCTTAACTTTTTTATCCCATAAGATCTCAGTGTTCCTCATATTTCATCTGTGCCTCTCTGTGATCACCCGATCCCAAACCGTATGATTTCCAATCCGACACTTCACAAACGCTGTACACCTCCTCGGGACAAGCCTATTTGGACAGGCCCTAGGGGGTTAGTGCTAGGCTTTCTCTCTCGATCCAGCTGTCATCCAACACAGCACACCCGTCATCCAGCACCTGACATCCTACCTCATGTCCAAGGGCAATGGCCTTGTGGGCCTTTTCAGTACAAAAAACGATTCGCCTCGATTCCCCTCGCTCCCGTCTTTACCAGAAACACATCGCCGCTTTTAGGAGAGCTTTTTAAATCCTCGGAACTCATGTTTTCCTGAGCGCTGGTGATCAAAAGCATGTCTAGATTTTCTCCCCCAAAAGCACAGCTGGTGACATTGGGAACCGGCAGTTCAATCTTTTCGACTAATTCTCCTGTCATAGGATCCCAACGATTTACGCCCCATCCTCCATAATGGGCCACCCAGAGCATTCCATCCTGGTCTATACACATCCCGTCGGGCATTCCCATTTCTTCGGGGATTTCAACGGCAACCTTTTCAAACTCAAGTGTTCCCTCATCCAAATCAAAACGGTATGCTTTGATCTGTCTGGTAGGTGTGTCGATAAAGTAAAAAGTGTGGTTGTCTTCCGTCCAGGCCATTCCATTGGAAATCGTCAACTTATCCAGCATTTTTTCAGGCTTCAGGTTAGAGTCCATTTTATACAGACTTGCTGCCCCTTGGGTGAATTTTCTGTTAAGCGTCCCTATCCAAAGCCGCCCTTTTGCGTCACACTTTCCGTCATTGAAGCGGTTTAGCGTAAGATCCGCCTCTACTTCTGCCAGCCACTTTAGCTGTTCTGTCCCCAGATCAAAGGATGCTACTTTACGATCCAGTGCCAGGATCAACTCATTGCCTTTTCCTGCCAAGACTAATGTGAGCCTATTGGGAAATGATTTTATAGTAGTCTTCCCGGTAGGCAAATGGTGCTCAAAGAGTTTCCCGTTTTCTATATCCACCCAAAAAAAACGTTGGCTTGCCGCATGCCAAAATGGACTTTCCCCCAGCATGCATTGGGATGCATGGAGGTGTCCGATGTTTAGTATCCCTTTTTTCATACCTGCCAATATTGGGCTATTTTCTTTTTCAAAAAAGCCACGCTACGCTGAAGTTGGTCCATGCCGTCCACGCCGTCCTCGATGCTGATCCAATTGTCAAAGCCAACGCGCTTCAATTCGGTAAAAATAGCATCGTAATCATTCAGTCCTTTGCCCACTTCCCCATGACCCAACCGTGCGGCATAGCCGGTTACCCCACTTTCCTCATTTTTCAGATCTACAATAGTGCCATATTTCAAAAACCGGTCACTGGCATGCATGGTGACTACGCGCTCTGACACATCATACAATAAATCCAGCGGGTCCTCACCGGCCAGAAAGGCATTGCTTGGATCATAGTTCACCCCGAAATTCGGATCCTTGATGCTATTGACCAGCTTGGTGAACAGTTCTCTTTTCTGGGCAAATTCGGGGTACTCCCAAAAGTCGTCTTTGTAGTGGTTCTCCAAAATCAGTGTAATTCCCAGGGATTTGGCATAGGGCAGGCAGGCATGGATGGAATCGGAGGCAAATTTGATTCCTTCTTCCACGGAAAGTTCTGGACGATATTGGCCGGACAGTACACGGCAATATTTCCCGCCAAGTTCGTCAGTCATCTCTATCCAGCGCTTTTGCTTCCGTATCTCTTTCTCCCGAAATGCCGGGTCAGGATGGGTGAAGTCCGGGGAGCAGCACATCATGGGAATGACCATTCCTCTGTCCTCCACCATCCTTCGGAAGAGACGCCAATTTTCCTCTTTTTCCATTTCCAGAAAACCTGCGTACCATTCCAATCCATCAATCTCCAGTGCGGAGGAAAGTTCTATCCATTCGGAGAGTTTCATACTGCCGTCCTTGCAAAGAGGCTGCATGAAAGCTTTGGGGAAGGCGGCTAATTTTGGCATATTGTTTATTGGGTTCATTTATGGGGGACGGTGCTCGAGTCTTTTGGAATGTTCCGACCGATCATAGGGAATTGCTCCAAGTCTATAACTTGACCGCTGATAGGCCCACTTTCATCCGAAAGCCAGTAAATGGTTGCCAGAGCTATTTCTTCCGGCCAAATAATTCTACCGGATGGAGCATAGAGCTTTGACAGGTTTTTGTACCAGGAGTCAGCAAGTCCATGTTCTCTTTTTCGTTCAATCTCCTTCTCTGTAAGGACCCAGCCAGGATTAATCTGATTGACCCGCACGCCGTTTTCCCGGAAAAGAGAATCCCCCAAATTCCGTGTCATGGTCATCAAGGCTCCTTTGGTGATACTATAAGCCAAAAGGTTGTGCTCGCCACTCCAGGCATTTATTGACCCTATGTTCAACACCGTCCCATGACTTTCGATCAAATGGGGAAGTGCCGATTGTATCAAAAACAAGGGAGCAAAGGTATTGACTTCCAATAGCCGGTTTAAAAAGGCTTTATCTGTAGAATGGATGTCTGATGCAGCCACAATAGCTGCATTATTGACGATGGCATCAAGTCGTCCCCATGATTTTATTGAAAGGTCCACTAGTCTTTGGGGAGCGCCTTCATTGGAGAGATCTTCTAGGTGAAGTCTTGCTTTTTCAGCCCCCAATTCGGAAACGACCTGAATGCCCAGATCTTTCTCTAATCCGTGGATGATTACTTTGGCACCTTCGGCTACAACTCTTGTGGCTATGGCTTTGCCTATTCCCATTGTGCTTCCTGTGACGATAATAACTTTGTCTTTTAATCGCATCTTATACCGGTTTTAATACACTTTTTACGACTGCCCCGCTGTGCATTTTTTCAAATGCCTCATGCCATGCTGTAATCGGCCAGATACCTCCGATGATGGGTTTTACATTTAACGTTCCATGGGCAAGCAGGCCGATTACTTTTTCCCAGATAGGCCAATTATGGCTGAAACTTCCCTGAAGTCTTATGTTTTTTTGTACTAATGGATCTATGGAGAAATTGCATGGGGTAGGCCCCCAGCCTACTTTGGTGATTTGTCCATTTGGACGCACCAGCTCCATTGCGATTTTCAATGTGGCACTGACTCCTGCTGCATCGATTATCAGGTCTGCGCCCAAACCGTCTGTTTTTCTCGCCCATTCAGTAGCGTCGTTGATAAGAGGAGTGACGCCATAGCCTCTTGCTATTTCCAGCCTGCCTCTGTCTTTTTCCAGCCCTAAGATGGCTACATCTCCACCGCAAATCTGGGCTACCGCCGCACATAGAATGCCGATGGTCCCCGGTCCGATTACGATTACCCGATCTCCGGGTTGGATGTGGGAGTTGACAACGGTGGCATTGTAGGCGACCGAGCAGGGCTCGGTCAGGCAGGCTTCTTCAAATGACAATCCATCAGGGACACGGTGCAAACATCTGGCAGGAACCCGTACGAATTTGGTCATAGCTCCATTCACCCCGTAACCGAAGCCTTTTCTGCCAGGATCCAGATTGTACAAGCCGATTTTGCTCATGGGGTTTTGAGAATCGATCACTGCTGCGGTCTCACTGACTACCCGATCGCCTACTTTCCAGCCCATCACCCGGTCCCCTACTGTCACTATTTTTCCTCCGAATTCGTGTCCCAAGACCACCGGATAATTCACAGGCCAGCTATGATCGGATGTCCACTGATGCAGGTCGCTTCCACATACACCCACATTCTCCACTTCCAACAAAATGTCCTCGTCCCCGATTTCAGGAACGGGGATTTCTCTGATTTCTACGGAGCCTTTGGCTTCTGAAAAGTTGACCACGGCAGCTGATTTACCTGATATTGACATGAATTATTGGGGTAGGGAATTGCTGATTGATTGAGAATGTATGGCCGCGCAAATTTTCCTTAGAGAGCCCTCTAGATCGCCATCGGCAGTTTTGAAAGTGTCCGCATCAATAGTCAATGGAGCTCCAAGTACCACAAGAGGCGCTCCATAGTGAGGGCATTGGACGGCCTGCTCAAGTGAAAGGCCCCCTACGGCCTGAACCGGGACCTTTACAGCGTTGACCACTTCCCGTAATTGATCAAGCGGGCTAGGCATGCGGCGGCCGGCCGCGGCAATTCCCCGACGCTCATCGTATCCTATATGATGGATCACGTAGTCACATCCCAAATCCTCTAAAAACCTAGCTCCCTCGATCATGTCCGGACAACCCAGGTTATCACCCATTACTTTCACTCCGTAATCTTTCCCCGCCCGCACCACGCATTTGATGGTTTCTTCATGCGCCCTGGCCATGACCACCACGTGGGTCGCACCGGCTTTTGCCATCATTTCCGCCTCTAGATAGCCGCCATCCATCGTCTTTAAATCAGCCACAATTGGGATTCCGGGGAATGCTTCCCGCAATTTTCTGACTCCATGAAGACCCTCCGCAAGGAGCAATGGCGTACCGGCTTCCAGCCAGTCCACCCCTGCCCGTATTGCCATAGCGGCCGTTTCCAGAGCTTCGTCGATGTCAGTAAGGTCCAAAGAAATTTGTACTATAGGTTTCATTTTGGGTCAGGTTATAAGTAAGCAATGGAATCAAGCAAGACAAATCATTACGCAAGGGGACGGTTATCTGTCATGCGGTATTCTCCCAGACCAAGTTCACGACAGCTTACCAAGGTTTTAGGAACCAAAAGAGCGCTGGACTTTGGTTTTTTTAAGATAAGGAAAATTGCAAAAGATACTTTCCTGTTTTGGGATAAAAGGGGGAATTGTATGCTGGGAAATGATAAAAAACAATCTCTCTGGGCAGAAAGCTTGTAAAATAGATCAGCGCTCGGTGGCGGGGCTCAGGCACTGGCTCTCTGAATTAGGGGTATGGAATGCTGGGATACTGTCCCTACATATTTCCGTGACAAATGCCCTGGGGATGACTTCCCGTAAAAAAAAGCCCTGATCAGGAGGGGAGAAGAGCTTGTGAATGGATGTCGTGGAAATTAAGACCAGGCTTTTCGGATAAATTTCAACCAGTTGCCATACATGATTTTATGGACGTCTTGCTCCGAATAACCTCTTTTGCGCAACAAATCAGGGATAGTGTTCAGATCAGTGATAGTCTTTAGATCAGCGGGGCTTTGCTCCGTCCCAAAGGCGCCATCCAGATCTGAGCCGATCCCTATGTGGTTGGCATTGCCGGCAATCTGGCAAATATGATCCATATGATCCAAAACAGTTTCCAATGTCACGCCCCTTTCTTGCGGGGTGGATTTTCCTCTTTCCCATCCAGGGCTTAGCATCCATGCATCCATGGCAGCTCCGATCACGGCCCCGCGGTCAATCAACGCTTTGATCATTTCGTCCGAAAACTGACGGTTGTGATCCACCAGTGCCCGGCAGTTGTTGTGACTTGCCCAGACGGGGCCATTGTGGATTTCCAGCGCGTCCCAAAAAGCCAGATCACATAAATGTGTTGCGTCAAGGATTATCCCCAGCTCATCCATCTTGCGGATAAGTGCCTTTCCTTCTTTGCTCAAAGGAGCGGAGGCATCTGTTCCATGTGCGTAGCGACCCGGGCCGTAATGGGCCGGGCCAAGAGCGCGAAGCCCGGATTCATAGGCTTTCTCCAAGTAATCCACGCTTACAATGGAGTCGGCTCCTTCTAAGGAAAGTATAAAACCCACAGGTTTTACTGCATTATCCTCCCCGTTTTCCCATAGCGCAACGTGTGCATCCAACTCGACAAGATCTCTGATCTGTACCATTTCGCCTTTTTGCGCCATGGCCAGATACCAAGCGAGCTGACCTTGGGTCTGGGCCCATGCCTGCTCCGGAGAATGCCAGCCTGGAAGTGAATTGCCGGGAGCTACATAGCGGGCAATTTGTGTGGCGACGACCAGTCCTATGTTTCCTTCTCTTAGCGCGGGCAGGGAAACCACCGCATTGCCACGATCTGGCTTGTCGTTCAGTCCTTTTTCTCGGGCGTTGATCTCTGAAACGGGCAGCGTGAGGTCACGATTCCATTCCAGTGCATTCATACTCAGATCCAGGTGGGCGTCTATGGTAAACATGGCTTAAAAGCTTTGAAGGATGAAAACAGTTGGGATTTTATGAAGATCAAGGGGAAGTTCTTTCCATTCTTGGGCAGTTTTGGTCAGGATCATTTCGTCCGAACCTGTGATGTTCTTTGCGATGCAAAGCTTGGTCTGGGGAGCTAAGGTTTTTAGCAAATCCTCCAGCAGTTGATTGTTTCGGAATGGGGTTTCCATAAAGATCTGGGCTCTTTTTTCTCGCAGAGATTCGGTTTCCAGCTTTTTGATAGCAGAGGATTTGTCTTTTTTGTCTATGGGCAAATAGCCGTGAAAGGCAAATGATTGTCCTGAAAAACCTGAGGCCATCAAAGCCATGAACATGGAACTAGGACCTGATAGCGGCACTACTTGGATGCCTTTCTTGTGCGCGTGCTCCACCGCCAATGCTCCCGGATCGGCAATGCCCGGGCAGCCTGCTTCAGAGATAATCCCTATATCGGCGCCGTTGATTAGGGGTTGCATGAGCCTGTTAATGAATTCGGGTGAAGTTCCTTTGTCGAGGATTTCCATGTGGACATGGTCCAGATTCACCCCGAGCTTGAGGCTGCTGATGTATCTGCGCGCGGTACGTAGGTTCTCTACCAGATAAACTTTGGTGTTTGTGATCACCTCTTTTACCTGTGGTGTGATGACGGCATCTTGGGTATTGTCGGCCAATACATTGGGAATAAGGAAGAGCTTTCCTTTAGGTTTGGACATTTTATTAAGGTGGTATTTGGAAAAAGAACGGGGAAATAGCCTTATTCTGTACCAGAATGAAGGATGAAGTAATGAGAAAGAGCCAAAATCAGACCTGTTTCAAAAACCGCTTGATTTCTTCTACAACGGCGTCCGGCTGCTCTGCATGAAGCCAGTGTCCCGCATCTGTGATGAATTCTACTTCATTGTTGGGGAAAAACGCATCAATGTCTTCGAGGTCTGACTGCTGTATGTAACTGGAATTCGATCCTGCCAGGAAGAGTGTAGGCCCTGAGAAGCTTTTCCCATCTGGCAACGCCTTGCCTACTTCGTTGATTTTCTCAGTGATAACGGGAAGGTTGATTTTCCACATAAAACCATCCGAATCCCTTCCCAGGCTTTTTAGCAAAAACTGACGGACTCCGATTTCAGGCACGTAGTTGGCCAGCTCATCATCGGCTTCTTTTCTGGATTGTATCTCTGTCAGATCCAAGGCGTTTAATCCATCCAAAATGCTTTGATGATGCACGGCATAATAGCGGGGTGCGATATCGGCTACGATCAGTTTTTCCACTTTCTCAGGGTACTTCAGCGCAAAATTCATCGCTGTTTTGCCACCCATAGAGTGCCCCATCAGAAATGCTTTGGCCAAGCCCTCATTGTCCATGAGCTCTTTCAAGTCCTCCACCATCACCTCATAGTTCCACTCATCTGACTGGGGCGAATCACCATGGTTTCGCTGATCTACAAGGTAAAGGGTAAAGTTGTCCTTGAGCTCTTTGGAAATGCTGAACCAATTGTCTGCCGAGCCAAAAAGTCCGTGAAGGATAATTAATGGCTTTCCGGTGCCTATTTTTTTGAAGTTTAATTTCATGTTATTGTTGTCAACAGCCGACCGTCAACGGACGACAGCCAGCATGTGATTTACTTTTTTTTCTAAATTGAATTCCTAAGGGCTTGGGTTTTAATTGTTAAATCTTCGTAGGATTTATAAAACCTTGCAAAATCTGTCTCTGTGATAATTTCTCTTTTTTTTCCGAGATACAAACAGCTTACTACTTCAATCCCAGAACGAATGGAGTCTCCCAAAAACTTTTTGAACTCTGGATTAGATTGGCCCGGAGAGCCTTCCGCAATGTTCAAAGCTACAGAATCGGCAGCCCGTTGCATTTGCGTGGATAAAACAAATTTCTCCTCAGGTGGGAAAGCTTTTATTAAGACACTTATCTCTGCACTGAGATCAATTGCCAAGTTCCAGACCCTTAAGTCTTCGAATTTAAATGACATTTATTTGATTTTAATTTATGAACATAATGATCAGGGGCTGTTGTCGGTTGACTGTGGTCTGTTGACTATGTAATCTTCCAATCCAGAATTACAATTCAAGTTTCCTCCTATACATCTGTATGGTATTCTCCAAGCCATAATACAGTGCGTCACAAATCAAGGCATGGCCAATGGAGACTTCATCGAGATAGGGAATACGTTGCTTCAGGAAGGCCAGGTTCTGCAAATCCAGATCGTGTCCGGCATTTAGCCCAAGTCCCAATTCCCGTGCGATTTCAGCAACTTCCACATAGGGTTTTACCGCCGCATCCCTGTCTTTATGATAAGTTGAAGCATAGGGCTCGGTGTAAAGCTCCACACGGTCAGTTCCTGTCAGCTTTGCCGGTTCAAAGTATTTGATCTCCGGATTGATGAAAATCGATACACGGATCCCTGATTCATGCAGTTGGGCTACGATATCTTTCAGCATGCTCTGATTGGAGATGGTATCCCAGCCGTTGTTTGATGTGATGGCAGTAGGGGGATCAGGGACCAAGGTCGCCTGTGCAGGTTTGACCAAGCGTACCAACTCCATAAAGCGATGATCAGGATAGCCTTCAATGTTGAACTCTGTGGTGACTACGCGGGACAGGTCGATCACGTCCTGGTAGCGGATATGCCGCTCATCAGGTCGGGGATGTACGGTAATCCCCTGGGCACCAAATCGCTCGGCATCCAATGCTACTTTGACTACATTGGGGTTATCAGCACCGCGCGCATTGCGCAGGGTGGCGATCTTGTTAATATTTACGCTTAGTTTGGTCATATCCGGGTCGAAAAAGGTATTTTTGTCAGTAATATTTAGAAGTGTAACACAAACTTAGGACTAATGAGTTTAAAGCAGAAAATAGAAAGTGAAATTAAATCAGCAATGATCGCAAAAGATAAAACCCGATTGGGTGCATTGAGATCAATCAAATCGCTGATTCTTTTGGAAGAGACTAAAAGCGGAGCAAAGGCCGAACTCAGTGAAGAAGATGAATTAAAGCTCTTGACCAAGGCGGCCAAGCAGCGCAAAGATTCTGCGGATATTTATGAAAAGCAGTCCCGCACTGACTTATATGAGGTGGAAATGGCAGAGCTGAAGGTACTTGAGGAGTTTTTGCCAGAGGCCATGACAGATGAGGAAATTACTGCCGTGATCAGAGCTATCATTGCGCAAACCGGGGCGTCAAGTCCTAAAGATATGGGTAAAGTGATGGGGGTGGCCAGTAAGGAACTGGCTGGAAGAGCGGACGGGAAAGTCATCTCTGAGAAAGTGAAAGCTTTATTGAATAGCTAAGTTGAGCGTAATAGACATCATCATTGTACTTATTCTTGGCCTGGGGGCCTTTGAAGGGTTTCGTAAAGGTTTCCTACTTGGGATCCTAGGCCTTTTTGGATTTGTGATTGCCGTGATTTTGGGGATATATTTCATGTCTCCGGCTAATGATTGGCTGGCTGAAAATGTCACAGAGTTCAATCTGGGCTTTCCGATTTTTGGCTTTATCGTGATCTTTGTCCTTACCCTTCTAATTATCCGGATTGTAGGATGGATCCTGAAGCAGATTATGGACATGGTGTTGTTGGGGCCATTGGATGCTACAGTAGGGGCAATTTTCGGGGTGGTGAAGGCAGCTTTTTTTATAAGCCTGTTCTTTTGGTTGTCCAGCTTGTTCAAATTGGAGATGCCTGCCCAATGGACAAAGGACTCTGAGATGCTTTATTTCATAGAACCTATAGCACCAAGTATTGTGGCGTTCATAGAACCCTTTCTACCTAGCATGGAGGAAAGTTTAAGACAGTTGGACGAGATCGTGGAGAAAATAAAGGATGCTGCTTCTGCTGGATAATTTCGATTCCTTCAGTCACATGTTGGCAGATTTGCTCAGGCAGTCCGGGGAGGAATTGCAGGTGCTTCGCAATGATGTGTCGTTGGAAGACATCAACACGTTGGACTTTGGCGGCTTAGTCCTTTCTCCGGGACCTGGTGTGCCTCAGGATGCCGGGAATCTCATGAGTATCTTAGCGGAATATTATGATAAAGTCCCCATATTGGGGGTTTGTCTGGGCCATCAGGCCATCGGTGAATTTTTTGGAGCTAGGCTGAAGAAGAACGCCATTCCTACGCATGGCAAAGTACATGAAGTACATAAGACTTTAATCCATCCATACACAGCTGGAATTCCTGATGCTTTCATGGTCACGAGATACCATTCCCTGCAATTGACGGATTTGCCGGAGGAACTCGAAGTGATACTGGAAACTGAGTCAGGCGAGGTAATGGGAATTGCGCATAGAAATTTGCCGATCCTGGGCATCCAATATCATCCGGAAGCCTACTTGACTGAATACGGGTTGGAGTTGGTAAAGGCATGGGGTGAAAGCATTAATGCCGGGAGCCCGAAGGTGAGCCTGCGATAGTTCTCGGGCTGTATTTGGATAATTTACCTAGTGTACTAGTGAAAATATCGGATAATTCCCCTATTAGCTGATTTAGTTGTAGTTCGCCGCTTTTTCGAAGCTCTTGAAAAATCAGGTATCCAACTCCTGCGAAATTCTTACCTTTGTCACTGATTATGAAATCGAGCATTATTCTGAAAGTTACAAAGAGTAATGATTAAATACGCTGCGAGATTCCATCTGACAATTGAAAAACAGTTAATAACAGATGAAAAAGAAGCCATTCAGCGTTGTCTATGAGGACAACCACCTTTTGATAGTAAATAAAGCTGCAGGCATATTGGTGCAGGGGGATAAGACGGGAGATAAGACCTTGACCGATTACCTCAAGGAATACATTGCCAAAAAGTACGACAAACCGGGAGCAGTTTTTCTCCATCCTATTCACAGGCTGGACCGACCGGTAAGTGGTTTGGTGGCCTTTGCCCGTACCTCCAAGGGGCTGGAGCGTATGATGGAGCTTTTCCGCAAGCGGGATATCCATAAGGTCTATTGGGCGCTTGTGAAGCGAAAACCAAGGGAGGAAAGTGGGAAATTGACCCATTACTTGGTCAAAGACGAGCAGAAAAATCTGGTCACTGCCCATGACCGTGAAGTGCCGGGATCGCAAAAAGCCGAGCTGAATTACAAAACACTGGGATTTATGAACGATCACTGGCTGATCGAAGTACGACCTGTATCCGGACGTCCGCATCAGATCCGCGTGCAACTCGCTTCTATGGGTTGTCCTATCCGTGGAGATATCAAGTATGGCTTTGCCAAGCCAAACCCGGATGCGAGCATCAATCTACATGCGTTCAACCTCGTGTTTGTGCATCCTATCAAAAAGGAAAAACTTTATTTAAGAGCTGCCGTGCCGGAGGAAGAATTCTGGGAGCAGTTTTTGGAATTTGAAAGTGTCAAGACTAAGGATCAACACTTGGACAATTCCTTCAGCGGGTAAATACTTAACCTTCGGGATTACATTATTCCCGGAGGTTTTTTTATGTGGATTAGCCGCAAAGAGCGCAAAGGATTTCGCAGAGAAGTCACAGAGTTTTGCAGCCTTGAGCTTTATGTTCTTGTCTATATTTATTGAGGGGCTATGTTTTATAGGTCTGATTAAAATTCATTTATAGAATTGTTTAACTTTTGGGGATGAAATCGACACGATTAAAATCATCATTACAACACCCAAGGCAATGATTGTTTTAATCGTCAAAGGTTCCATATGGCCTTTAAAAGAGAAATTGTAATCATATGAAATCGAGCATGTCGCAGGCGACACACAAAGGGATGATTATCTACTATGCGAGATTCCATGTGACCATTGAAAAACAATTATAAACACATGAAATATATCCTACTCTTTTTAATCGCTTCTTTAGTTGCCGCATGCTCTGGCAAGCAGCAGCCCAAAACCATCTACATTGTCCGTCACGCTGAAAAGCTGTTGACAGGAGATGACCCAGAGCTTTCTGTAGCGGGAAATGCAAGATCCATAAAACTATCCCAGATTCTGGCCGATGAGGATATTCGGCATATCTATAGCACGGACTATAAAAGAACCCGACTGACAGCGGCACCAACTGCAAGTGCTGCCGGAATCGAAATCCAGACCTATGATCCAAAAAATCATGATGAGTTGGTAGAGAAGTTGAGGACTTTGGAAGGAAATATTTTGGTTGTAGGTCATAGCAATACAGTGGGCCAAGTCGCTAATTATTTTGTGGGAGATGGGGAGAAATACGATGATCTCAAAGATTCGGAATACAATTTCATTTACATCGCCACCCTTGAAGAGGATGGGACTTCCGCTGTGGTTCGGAAAACCTATAAGGATTATTGACCTGAGAAAGACTAGGTGATTCTATCTGCGATTTAGACTTTCCTTTCCCGATTTTTTTTCTACCTTAAATCGGTATTTTTAAAAGACTATGAATCGCCCGGAAAACCTCAAACAACTACAGAATAAAACTAAAATATGGGACATAGCCGTCATCGGCGGTGGATCCTCAGGCCTCGGAGTGGCATTGGATGCTATTTCCAGAGGACTTTCGGTTGTTCTGTTCGAAAAAGCCGATTTTGCCAAAGGCACATCCAGCCGTAGTACCAAACTTGTTCATGGCGGGGTGCGATATCTTGCCCAAGGAGACGTAGGGTTAGTTTTTGAGGCACTAAAAGAGCGCGGAAAACTATTGCAAAATGCTCCTCATTTAGCGCATAACCAGCCATTTATTATCCCCATTTTCACTGCCAAAGACCGATTCATGTACAGCATAGGGCTGAAGGTGTACGATTGGATGTCCGGCAGGTTGAGTCTGGGGAAATCCCAATTTATCTCGAAAGAGGAGACACTCAAACGGCTGCCGGGCCTCAAACCGGAAGGGCTCTATGGTGGTGTAGTCTATCACGATGGACAGTTTGACGATGCGAGGCTTGCGCTGAATCTTGCCCAGTCCGCAGATGAGGCAGGAACCTGTGTGCTTAATTATGTCAGCGTAAATAGCTTGGTGAAGAATGCGGAGGGGAAGATCACAGGGCTGCATGTCTCGGATAGACTGACACGGAAAAAATACGAAGTGAATGCCAAAATGGTGGTGAACGCAACAGGCGTTTTTGCGGATAAAATCCTGAAAATGGATAATCCCGAAGCCTCTAAAATGATTCAGCCAAGCCAGGGAATCCATCTGGTTTTGGATCTAGACTTTTTGGGTGGAAAGGATGCGCTGATGATCCCGAAAACCAGGGACGGGAGAGTGCTCTTCGCTGTTCCCTGGCATGGGAAACTCGTGGTCGGCACTACGGACACACTTCGTGAAAAGCCAAAATTGGAGCCTGAGGCACTACAAAAGGAAATCGATTTTGTATTGGAAACCGCGGCTGGCTACTTGGCCAAGAAGCCAACCAGAGCAGATGTGAAATCTGTTTTTGCAGGGTTGAGACCTTTGGCTCGGCCAAAAGAAGGAAGCACCAAGACCAAAGAGATCTCACGTTCCCACAAAGTGATTTTATCTGAGAGCGGTCTGGTCACCTTGACCGGAGGGAAGTGGACCACTTTTAGGAAAATGGGGGAAGATACGGTGGAATATTTTACCCAAGTGACAGGAGAAAAGCTCAAGAAAAGTAAGTCTTTGGATATGAAAATTCATGGTGCTACCAACCGGGTGCCTGCGGGGCATTGGGGTATTTATGGCTTCGACGCCCAGCCCATTCAGGATTTGACCAGGGAGAATGTGGCCTGGAAGGATAAACTCCACCCTGATTTCCCCCATATAGAAGCAGAAGTCATCTGGGCAGTTCGGGAAGAGATGGCGATGAAAGTGGAAGATGTGCTTTCACGTAGAATCCGCATGCTCATGTTGGATGCGCAGGCTGCCATGGACACGGCTCCTAAGGTGGCTGAGCTGATGGCTGCGGAAATGGGAAAAGATGAAAAATGGATAGCATCGGAATTGACTGACTTTCACAAAACAGCTTCGAAGTATTTGATAAAAAAATAACCCAAAATGAGCCAAAATAAACCCTATTTAATGGCTCTGGATCAAGGTACGACCAGTTCCAGAGCTATTCTTATTGATAAAAAAGGCAAGATTGTATCGATTGCCCAGAAAGATTTCAAACAGCATTTCCCAAAGGCAGGCTGGGTGGAGCATGATCCCAATGAAATCTGGACTTCCCAGTCCTCGGTCATGATCGAATCCCTGGTCAATAAGAGTATCCGTGCAAACCAGGTAGCCGGAATCGGAATCACCAATCAGCGGGAGACCACCATCGTCTGGGATAGGAAGACCGGGGAAGCCATCTATCACGCAATCGTCTGGCAGGATAGGCGGACTGCCGAATTCTGCAATGAACTTAAAAATCAAGGTCATGCAGAAATGGTGGCTTCAAAAACGGGTTTGATCATCGACGCCTATTTTTCGGCCACCAAGATCAAATGGATTCTGGATAATGTAGAGGGCGCCAGGGAGCGGGCTGAAGCCGGCGAACTTGCTTTTGGAACAGTGGATTCTTGGTTGGTATGGAAGCTTACTGCAGGCAAAACCCATATCACCGACATTACCAATGCTAGCCGGACGATGCTTTTCAATATCCATTCACAGGAATGGGACAAAGAGTTGCTGGATTTATTTGAAATCCCTGGGTCCCTTTTGCCGGAGGTGAAATCATGCAGCGAGATCTATTGTGAGACAGCCGGGGATGTACTCAGTGTGAAAATCCCTATCGCAGGGATTGCAGGAGATCAGCAGGCCGCACTTTTTGGGCAGCTGTGTACTGAACCTGGAATGGCAAAAACCACCTATGGTACCGGTTGCTTTTTGGTCATGAATACGGGCAAAGAGGCAGTGAAATCCAAAAATCAGTTGCTCACCACGGTTGCCTGGAAGATTGGTGATGAAATCAATTATGCATTGGAGGGATCGGTATTCATTGGAGGAGCTGCAATTCAATGGTTACGGGATGGTCTTGAACTTTTCAGGCATGCGCGTGAAAGTGAGCGCTTGGCCGATAGTATAGAAAGTAATGACGGGGTATATTTTGTGCCTGCACTCTCCGGATTGGGAGCTCCACACTGGGATCAGGATGCAAGAGGTGCTTTTTTCGGTATCACAAGGGGCACTACCAAGGCCCACATGGCAAGAGCGGCGCTGGAAGCCATTGCTTATCAGGTTTATGACGTGCTCAAAGCCATGGAGAAAGACAGCGGAAAGCCTACGCAGGAGCTTCGTGTAGATGGTGGAGCTACCGCCAACAGCTTTTTGATGCAGTTTCAGGCGGATTTGCTGGATTGTGAAATCAAACGTCCGGAAATCATAGAAACCACGGCAATCGGTGCGGCATTTCTGGCCGGTTTGGCAGTTGGGTTTTGGAAAGACCGGGAAGAGATCAATTCACTCTGGAATGCGGATAAAAGCTTTGTGCCAAATATGGAAAAATCAGAACAAAAGAAACTGATTCACTTTTGGCATAAGGCAGTGGAGCGATCTAAAAGCTGGGTGGAACTATGAATGTATATCTGGCAGAATTAATTGGAACAGGGCTTTTAATGCTATTGGGCTCAGGGGTGGTCGCCAATATGCTGTTGCCAAAAACCAAAGGAAATGGAGGAGGCATCATGCCGATCACTACGGGTTGGGCATTGGCGGTTTTCGTAGGAGTAGTCGTGGCAGGTCCCCATAGTGGTGCGCATATCAATCCTGCTGTCACCATAGGTTTGGCTTTGACGGGCCAATTTGACTGGGCATTGGCCCCGGGATATATCATTGCCCAGGTTTTGGGGGCAATGCTCGGAGTAGGGATAGCTTGGCTGTTTTATAAGGATCACTTCGAAGCTTCCGATGATGCAGGCATTAAAGCAGCTCCTTTTGGCACTTCACCTGCAATTAGAAATCTCCCCTTAAACTTCTTCTCTGAAGTGGTGGGGACTTTTGTCTTGATTTTAGTTATTCTCTATAATGATGGAGTAGAAATAGGTGACGGCAATAAAACTCCTATCGGTATGGGCTCTTTGGGGGCGATTCCGGTAGCATTCCTGGTTTGGGTGATAGGATTGTCGCTGGGTGGAACCACGGGGTATGCGATCAATCCTGCCCGTGATTTTGGGCCAAGACTTATGCATCAGATTTTGCCTATAAAAGACAAGGGAAGTTCAGATTGGGGATATGCCTGGGTTCCCATAGCGGGGCCATGTGTGGGAGCAGCTTTGGCGGCAGGATTGTATTTGCTGGCGGGATCCTAAGGAACTTAGAGGGTTAAAGTTGGGGTTTTAGAATTGGCTGGAAAGTCAGTATATTTAAAAGACATTGCATAAAAAAATAGCGCTATGAATATCGAGCAGAAGAAAATAGAATTGATCCATTGGATTACGGAGTTGGAGAATGAGGAAATTGTAGATTCACTTGAGGATTTTAGGAAAAATAGTTTTGAGAAAAGCCTTCCCGATCCTATCAAGAAACTCCTTGAGCGTTCAAAAGCCACTCCGGATGAAGAGTTAATTCCTCATACCTCTGTGAGGGAATTGTTAAAAAGAAAATGAATTCTACGATATTTTGGACTCCACTTTCTCTAGAATCTTTTGAGGAATGTATTTCTTTTCTAGAAGACAATTGGGGACAAATAATTTTAGAAAAGTTTATAAATCTTACCGAGCAGAAACTAAAACACTTGCAGAATTATCCTTTTTTAGGGGAGGCCACAGAATATCCTGATATTAGAAGGGTTTTAATTCATAAGAATGTTTCGCTATTCTATATGCCGGAAATTAATAGAATTAAGTTGTTGATTTTTTGGGACAATCGTCAGAATCCTGAAAATCTCTTTAAGAAGCTGGCTTCAATATGAGCCCTTTATTTTAGTAAGTTTGGTGATCATAATCACTAAAAATACGTCTATTTGGTGATTACGATCACCAAATAGACGCCAAAAAGCCTGAAATCTGTCCAGATCTCAGGCTTTTTGATGCTGATGAAGCCGGGATTATTTCAATATTTCCCGCGCAATTACCATCTTTTGTATCTCTGAAGTTCCTTCCCCGATCGTACACAACTTGGAGTCCCGATAGAATTTTTCCACCGGATAATCCTTGGTAAACCCATAGCCGCCAAAGATCTGAACGGCCTCATTTGATACAGAGACGGCAACTTCTGAAGAGAAATATTTGGCCTGAGCCCCGGCCAAGGTTACTTTTTCTCCACGGTTTTTGAGATCTGCCGCCTTGAATATGAGTAATCTTGAAGCTTCCACCTGGGTGGCCATATCTGCCAGTTTGAATGAAATCCCCTGAAATGAACTGATAGGTTTGTTGAACTGATGCCGTTCTTTGGAATATTGAATGGATGCTTCCAAAGCTCCCTCGGCAATTCCCTGACCAAGTGCCGCAATAGAAATCCTGCCGCCATCCAATACCTTCATAGATTGGATAAAACCATTGCCAACCTCGCCTATTACCTGACTTTCGTGAATTTTGCAGTCGGTAAAGATCATCTCCGCGGTCTCAGAAGCACGCATGCCAAGTTTGTCCTCTTTTCTTCCTCCTTCAAAACCGGGCGTACCTCGTTCTACTATAAATGCGGTCATTCCATGCGAGTCCCCGATCTCTCCTGTTCTTGCGATGACAACAGCTACATCACCTGATACACCGTGTGTGATGAAGTTTTTTGCCCCGTTGATGACCCAGTACTCACCTTCTTTTTTTGCAACGGTACGCATGTTTCCAGAATCTGAACCTGTGTTTGGCTCAGTCAGCCCCCAGGCACCCAGCCATTCGCATGTAGCGAGTTTGGGAAGGTATTTTTGCTTTTGCTCCTCAGAGCCAAAAGCCATGATATGTCCCGAGCAAAGGGAGTTGTGGGCGGCCATAGAAAGTCCGACTGAAGGGTCAAGCTTGGAAAGCTCCACGATAGCAGTCACGTATTCTAAGTATCCGAAACCAGAACCTCCGTACTGCGTAGGGATCAAAACGCCCATCAATCCCAGTTCACCAAGTTTCTTGAATAATTCCACGGGGAAAAATTGCCGATCATCCCAGTCCTTGCGGAAGGGCGTGATCTCCTTGGCTCCAAAATCACGGATCATCTGGGCGATCATCCGTTGATTTTCATTTTGATTAAAGTCCATTGTGTCTGAATTTGGGTTTATCTCTTTTTAAATCTAACTCCAAGATTCAGAATTAGTTTTGCATCAGCAAATCCCCAGAGCAGGGCTATACATTACCCCCTGAGTTTGAGCAAACTATTCTTCTTCGCTTAGAAATCTCTGTGTGATTAAAGTTTTTCAGCGGGTCGTTTTCCCAATTTTAATTTTTATTTCCCTGTCCCGGGCATTTTTAGTTTTTTATGGTAAGTATTATGTGCTTTTCTATGGCAAAGCAGTAAAAGCATTGATAGGATTCGGAGGCTGTCTCATAACTCATGATTGTCAGCACTTAAAAGACTTCGACTTTCATGCCTTCGGCAGACAGGCTGCTCAGTCTGACAAGAAAAGCTGATTATGGGACAACCTCATCAATTGATTGGAATAAGGGAACCTTTAAGACTGCTTTTTTTCTTATTGAAGAAAATATTATTTATGTGGATCCGCTTTTCTACCACTAAAGAGATTAAAGCATCAAAGGATTAGGTGAACTTTATCATTTAGGTTACTTCGGTCTTCCGTCATCGGTCTTCTGCCAGTATAACAAAGAGAATACCGCCACTGGAATCATGACCTACAATCACAAAAAATAAGCTCATGCCGGAAATCATTGACCTCTCACAGGAAATATTCGAGGGGATGCCTATGCACCACAGCATGGCTCCTGTCAAAATCAGTGTTCACGCCACGCATGAGCAATGGGCAAGGGAAATAAATCCCCAAACCCATACCCCAAGCGCACTTAAGCTCACGATGAGTGAGCATACAGGCACCCATGTGGATGGGCTCAATCACATGGGGAAAGAATTTGCTGCGCGGACGATAGATCAAATGCCGCTTTCCATGTTTTATACAGAGGGTATTTGTCTGGATTTAACCTATAAGGGATTGCAGGAATTAATTACCGTGGAGGATGTTCAGCAAGCAATTCAACTAGCGGGGTTGTCTATTCTCCAGGGAGATACTGTTTTGCTTTGCACGGATCATTATAGAAAACATTTTGGCACGGATAACTGGAATAAAGGTCCGGGACTCACTGTCGAGGCTGCCCGCTGGCTCGGTAGGCAGGAAATTTCCGCCTTTGGAGTAGAAACGATGTCCCCCGGCGTTCCCAAGCTTACCAACCAGGAAGTGCATCAAATCTGCGGAGAGATGGGATTTACCCACTACGAAAACCTGATCAACCTCCATCTTTTGATCGATAGAGGTAGATTTAGGTTTATAGGGCTTCCCCTGAAGATCAGAGGAGGAACCGGTTCTCCGGTACGTGCAGTTGCGGTGTTTGAATAATAATTAGAGAACTCAATGCAGAATTACCAGTTAATCGGCCCTTTTCCCAGGTACTTTTCTGCAATCGGCAGGTAATAATCCTTCACATCATCCAAATCATAGATTTTTGGGGACTTAGTGTATAGATCGTATCGATTGAAGTCGAGAATCCATTCTTTGTATTGTGCATCCTGGGGCCCTTCAAACTGGGAGTAACTTCCTCCATTGTGCCATGGATAAAAGGAATGATAACGCACCATCACCATTCCTGCTTCAGGGATTGTGTTTGTAGGGTGATTTTTCAATACCTGGTAAAAGTACTCATCATGTCCCCAAGCCAGTTGTAGGTTGTCAAGACCACAGCCTTTTTCATAAATCCCCAATTCTGTATTGTAGCGGGGATCTTTCATGTCCGGATTTAGCTCGTTGAACTCAGGATAAACGCAGGTGTCAGGCAGTTTTGCGCCAACTACGAACACATCTCCCACAAGCCCCCATTGCTCATCCTGACTCGTGCCGTCCTCATCACTTCCAAATAAATACATGACTTTGCCAAGATCATGGATCAAACCTACCAGCTGCATCCAATCAGGACGGTTGTCATGTCTCAAAGCCTCCGCGGACTGGATCAAATGCTGCACATTTGGCAAATCAAGATCAGGATCACTTACATCGATCAGTGCGTTGAGTTTTTCCATCGCGTCCCAAAGATCCATCGGTTTGTCAAATTTAAGATACTTGGATTTCATCCGCTGCACATAATCATAGGTCTGATACATGCGCATTTTACGATAGTGCTCCTTTACGGCAGCTTTCACATCCGCGTGATCGTAATTCCTGAATTCCTTTTCTGTAGTTTCCATAGTATTAAGCGATTGTACCTAAAATTACATAAATAATAACTGTGATTGCAATCAAAATCCAGCCCAGTGTTTTGGCATGTTTCCAGGGAATGATGCTCAGCTTACCTGAATCTGTCATCACAAATGGGGCGGTAACCGGGTATTTTATTGATACGAGATGCATCACGATTAGATTTAGAATAAATTCTACTCCCCAGATATGGACGAAATGAATATTCACTTGAAGTATCAAATCCATCAGAATGTAAAATCCCAGTCCAAAGACCAATCCAGCTTTTGCCCCGGCAGAAGAAACGCTTGGGAAAAAGAACCCGGCAATAATTACCGTTGCCATCGGGATAAAGAAGATTCCGTTGAGCTGCTGCAAAAGCTGATACAGTCCGGCAGGTGCATTGGCCACAAATGGAGCGACCAGGATGGAAACCACTGCCAAAATAGCCGAGACCCATTTTCCGATTCGAACGAGCTGTCCTTCCTTGGCCGCCTTGTTGATATACACCTTGAAAATATCCAGACTGAAAATAGTAGCTGCGCTGTTCAAAGCACTGTTGAAGGTGCTCAAAATAGCACCCATAATCACCGCGACAAAAAATCCCGTCATCCAAGGCGGCAGCACCCGCTTGACCAGTTCAGGATAGACGCTGTCCTGTGAATCAAAGAGGGTGTCTCCGAAATAATAGAAGCCAATGATGCCGGGAAGAACAATCACCAGCGGGATCAGGATTTTCAAAATCCCGGTAAACAATAGGCCTTTTTGGGCTTCTTTGAGGCTCACCGCCCCAAGTGCCCGCTGAACGATGGACTGGTGCATGGTCCAGAAATAGAGCTGGTTGACAATCAGTCCGGTGAACAATACTTCAAAAGGAAGAATAGAGTCTCTGGATCCCGGGCCAATTGACGGTTCCTTACTGATCACATTGAATTTCTCCGGGGCATTGTTGAAGACTTTTGTCAGACCATCAATTATACTTCCATCCCCTATATCCCAAAGTGCAAACACAGGAACCAACAATCCCGCGATAAGCAACCCGAAACCATTGATCGTATCTGTGTAAGCCACCATTTTCAATCCTCCGAAAATCGCATAAACTGCTCCGATCACTCCCACCACGACCACAGTGAGCCAAATTCCCTCTGTCTGGGTGATTCCCAGTGTTTCCGAGATACCAAAAATCGATTCAATGTTAATCGCTCCCGTGTAGAGTACGATTGGCAACAGCGTCACCACGAAAGAGATAATCAGCAGCAGGGAAATCAGTGTCTGCGTCATTTTATCAAATCTTTTTTCCAAAAACTCGGGGATGGTAGTCAGTCCCATTCTCAAATACTTTGGGATAAAGTATAGCGCACCGATCACCAATGCGATCGCCGAAGTGACTTCCCAGGCGATGATAATTGCCCCGTTTTTATAAGCCGAACCATTCATCCCCACGAGATGCTCTGTCGAAATATTGGTAAGCAACATGGAGCCGGCAATGACCACGCCTGTTAGACTGCGTCCGCCTAGGAAATAACCGTCTTGGGTTGCGAGATTTTGTTTGCGTAGCATCCACGTGGAGTAGATTGCTACGAAGCCCGTGAAAGCTAAGAAACTGAAAAGTGTAAGCACTGAGGTTGGGTTTGTTAATTGTAGCGTGGAAAATAGGTAATTCGGATGAAGGAGGCAATTATCTCTTCCAATTGCTCAGTCATCCCCAATTATTTTTTCTGGAAGTATAATTAGTTCCCGCAGACCTGACTGCCGTTAGGCGGGTTAATGCAGAATAGTGCACAGATCTTTGCGGACTTCCTATATCGGATTAATCACTTTCATGCCTGTTTGAGGAGTCCAAATTCTTGAATATTTCTTTCTGAAAGTCTCTTTGGCTCCCGCAGATTATCGCTGAGAAGGACGCAGATCTCCGCAGATTGCATCCTACAGAAGTTCAACTCTCATCTCCGTTTGTGAATTCTTGATTCATGAGTGTTTTTTCTTAATTTCCCCCACTAAGAACAATCGCCTTGATTTTAAAAGTCACCGCACATCATAGAAACAAGTATGAAGAGATTTTTGCCACTTATTCTGATATTTCTGATTTCCCTGAGTAGCTACGCTCAAGATATCACCGGCCAATGGCATGGTGCCCTCAGAGTGCAGAGTGTACAGCTTCGGCTGGTATTCAATGTAGCGCAAACTGAGAGTGGCTATACTGCCACCATGGACAGTCCGGATCAGGGTGCATTCGGCATTCCTGCGACTTCGGCCAGCTTCGAAAATAATGTCCTGAAAATTTCGATTACCAATGCTAATATAATCTATGAAGGCACACTGGGTGACGGGGAAGTGATTACTGGCACTTTTACACAAGGAGGGAAGCCTTTTCCAATGAATCTGTCTAGACATGAAATTGAGAAACTAGGTTCTAAGAGACCTCAGGAGCCCAAAAAGCCTTTTCCGTATCGTTCTGAAGAAGTGATTTTTGAGAATAAGCCAGCTGAAATACTGCTGGCCGGTACGCTCACGCTGCCGGAAGAAGATGGAAAGTATCCAGCGGTAGTGTTGATTTCTGGATCTGGCCACCAAAATCGTGATGAGGAATTGTTTGGGCACAAACCATTTCTGGTATTGTCGGATTACCTTACCAGAAATGGCATTGCAGTTTTACGCTTTGATGATCGTGGAACGGCGGCTTCCACAGGGGATTTTGAAAGCGCGACTTCGGTGGATTTTGCCACGGATGTCGCTTCGGCTGTTCAGTATTTGCAGTCGCGACCTGAGATAGACAAAAGCAAAATCGGGCTGATCGGGCACAGTGAAGGCGGGATCATTGCGCCAATGGTAGCGGGTGATTCCGATGATATTGACTTTATCGTGATGCTTGCGGGGACCGGGATTCGTGGTGATAAGCTGCTTCTTGCACAACAGGCGTTGATCGGGAAGGCTTCAGGGATGAGCCCCAATCAGCTTTTCGAAAATGAGATGATAAGCAAGAAGGCCTTCGAAATCATGGTAAAAGATCAAAGTGAAGAAGAGCTGAGAAATGGTATTAAAGCCTACATGACGCAGGTCTTTAGGAATATTCCTGTAGAGAATATCCCCGGGGGAATGAGTGAAGAAGAGTTTGTCACGGCGCAGGTAGAGCAGCTCACCAGCCCCTGGATGCAGTATTTTATCAAATACGATCCAGCTCCGGCTTTGGAGAAGGTGAGTTGTCCCGTGCTGGCGCTCAATGGAGAAAAAGACCTGCAAGTTCCTCCTAAAGAGAATCTGGAGGCAATCAAAGCTGCATTGGAAAAGGGTGGCAATACAAATGTAACTACAATGGAATTACCTGGACTGAACCACTTATTCCAAGAAGCAGAGACCGGGCTAATAAGCGAATACGCAGAGATAGAGCAGACCTTCTCGCCAAAAGCGATGGAGATGATTTTGGAGTGGATTAAGGGGCAGGTGGAATGATTAATGATGGTTACTTCAGGCGGTATTAATAAAGAAGAGGTTTTTATGGCCAATGCCTTTATTACCTAAAGCAATAAAATGGGACTTTATAAAAAACCGAAGCTTATGATATTCCGGTTGTTCTATTTAGTGATTATCCAATTTTCAGTAAGCTAAACTTGCTTTTAGCCGATCATTAATTGCCAAAGCAATCGTCTTTTTGACCAAATCACTTGCGTTGACGAATGTGGATTTAGATTTCAGTTCTGGAAAGGGGAGTTTCAAAAGTAACTTACCAAAACATTCATCCGAAAAGCTATGGGAAACAAACTCAACTCCTTTAAAATCAAAAATCACAAAATCGTTTGATTCAAGAAGTGATTCTATTTGCACACGGATTTCTTGCCCTAGAACTCTTGTCCCAAGGTTGTTAGAAAAGCTATTAAATAAGATAGTCTGTGTCATTTTCTGTTCTAAAGGATTTTCAAATTTACCAAAGGTTCTCAAGATTGCCAAACTGAGATTCTTTAAACTCCTGAAACATATCGAGTTGATCAGAATCTTCTCCAAATATTTCTTTATAATTAACGGAGATATTCGTGTTAATTCTCAGGTAATTTATAGTGCCTCTCCAGTGAGGTGTTTGATATAACGTTCCATTACGAAGGCATGAACCTCCTGAATAGATTATAAAGTCTCCTTTATTTTTACTCATCATTTCTGAAGTAGCCCAAAGGCCAAAACCTAATCCTAGGCTATTGGTAACTCCTCTTTCTATACATCTAGTAACGGCTTCTGGTTCGGAAAGGTCAATAAATCTTGATTTTGGATGTCCAGTCAAAGCAGCATGGATTCCTTGACCTGTGTCTGCAATGATAATTCTAATTTCTTGCGATCTTGGGAAGAATTGAGCAACAACAAATCCTGTACCAGCCCCATATCTGAATTCCGGGCTAGAGTGGTTAAGCGTGTTGTCAAGAACTTCATATAAACAAAAATTCAGAACTGTTAGCATATCTTCATTCACACCGTTCACAATCAGGATTCGCATTATTTCTGCAAATACGGTGTTGATATTTGTCTCATTGAACTTTGATATCTCGATAAATCTACCTTGCCTATCTAGTCTTGTGAAATCCTCTTCAAGTTCAATCCCAATAATTTCAAAAAAATTAATCCTACTGGCATAATTAGCTCTATCCGAATTGGGATTAAAATTAACCATAGAACAAATTACTTTTATATCATTTCTTTTTAGGCATTCAATCCGAGCTACAAGAAGCAATAGTAGATCGGGGTAAATAAAGCCAGTGCCATTGAGGTCAATTTGCAATTCTAATTCATCTCCTGGCTTTAAATGGTTTAGTTGTGTAAATGCTTCAAGTAAATCATGCTGTGATGAGATGTGATTAAAATCAATTAGGACAGAGATTTGATGAGGCATTTTTAGACTGAATACTGTTGGAGGAAGTTAAGTGAGTCAGTGCAATAATCGTTAATTCTAATTTCAAAAGTTAGGTTTTTGAACGCTGATTTAGTTCATAACCATCTTATGCCCTTATTTATCCTGCCTAAAAGCTCAAAACCTTATGTCACCTGATCAAAGATGCCTTCAAGTCCGCCGTCATGTTAAATCATCCTATCTCTCCTCAGAAAATTGTTTCAAAATCCAAGCTGAGTTGCTGGCTTGATATTTCCTCTCCAGTGAAAGGAATAGTGGCAATATTATCAAATTTTTGGATTCGCTTGGTGTTCATAAGACGTCTCAAAAGCGTTAATTTATTTACCTCAAAAGACGCTTCGATCTCATGGTTTTGCCAATGAGCCCAAGCTAGAGCATGTTGCTCTGGAGTCATTCCTCTGGCGATTGAGATGTGAGGAGTTGTATGAAATTGTGGTTTGTATAGTACTGGTCTTGCAAACTGACTAAGTTCCATTATAATTTGTGTGAGGTGATACTTATTATAGATACCGACAAAGACTGTCTCGGGAAATTGGCCGATTCCGTTTAGTTCGGCAGTAAATGGCTCCACTGTTTTTCCAAATCGTATTAGATTATCGACGAGTCGAGATTCCTTATAGTTTGATTGTAGGCAGTTCATGATACTAATATGCGGTTTGAAAATGTCCGCCATTGTGCAACCATATCTTTTTGTAAAATACTGTTTGTACGACATGATCAATTTGCAGATTTTCTCACTTGGTGAGATGACCAGGAAATATTCATAGGTATTGAGTTTCATTGTTTTTATAATTTAAGTTGTTCGTTTTATACAGATACAGCAGAAAGTTCCTGAACCGGCTCCACCTCCTTCTTATCCTTCAACCCCACCTTCCACATGCCGTGTACGTCGATGGCAAACGTCCCGAAATCTTCAACCACTTTGCCCCGGATTTTATAAAAACCCTTGCCTTGAAAAGGGAAGCGTTTCAGGGAATTGGGGAAATGGACGGTGTCCAGCCAGTCACCCTTGGCATCGAGAAAGGTTCCAAAGGCCATGTGTTCCCGATTGACCGTGCGCACGTCTTTGGTGGTGACCAGCTGACCGAGCATTTCCACACTCTTCCCCAGTAACTCGGGCAGCTGATGCGCCAAAGCCATTCCTTTGCCATCATGGGCACAAAGCCGGAACATATCGGTGAGGGCAAAACCGAGCACATTGATCTCATCAAGTGCGTCTTCGAGCGGATAATCGGGGAAATCAGGAAGGGCAAAATCCATGGGAGGTTCTTTGAACAGTGCAGGTGAATCGGGGATGGCAGCCAGCTGCTTTTGGGCGAAGTTGGCTTTCCAAAGCAGTTTTTTCTTCCCCAACCCCGTAAATCCAAAAGCTCCTACGCTGATGAGAATGTTCAATTGCTCAGGACCGGCATGGGTGCGCTCGATAAAGTCTTCCAAGCTCAGGTAATTCCCGTTTGTTTTCCTTTCCTCCAGAATCAGGTCACAGAGTTTTTTTTCCAGTTGCTGTACATGGATCATTCCCACGAAAATCTCTTCCCCGCTGATGTTGGTCAGATACTCACTGCGGTTTACGCAGGGCGGATTTACCTTCGCCCCGGTACGTTTTAGCTCATGGAAATAGAATTCCGTGGCATAAAAGCCCCCGAAATTATTGATCACTGCCACCATAAACTCCATGGGGAAATAGGTCTTTAGGTAGAGGCTTTGATAGCTTTCCACCGCAAAAGAAGCGGAGTGCGCCTTGGAAAATGAATAGCCACCAAAGGACTCCATTTGCCGCCATACTTCCGCAGCGACTGCGTCATCATGTCCAAGCTCTTTGCAGTTTTTGAAGAAGTTTTCCCGGATCTCATTAAAGCGATTGTGTGATCTATACTTACCCGACATCGCCCGTCGTAGAATATCCGCTTCACCCATGTCCAACCCGGCGAAGTGATGGGCGACTTTGATCACATCTTCCTGATAGACCATCACGCCGAAAGTTTCCTCTAACAATTCTTTCATCTTGGGATGGAGGTACACGATCTTCTCAGGGTCATGAAAACGCTCAATGTACTGCTTCATCATACCCGACTGTGCCACACCCGGACGGATGATGGAGCTCGCCGCCACTAGTGTGAGGTAGTCGTTACATTTCAGCTTGGTGAGCAGCTGTCGCATGGCAGGACTTTCGATGTAAAAGCAACCGATGGTATCAGCCTTTCGGATTTGCTCCGCCACTTTGGGATCACTCATGAACTGCTCTACCCGATGAATATCAATGTCGATTCCACGGTTTTGCTTGACGAGCCGGATCGCGTCTTTGATATGCCCCAATCCACGTTGGCTGAGGATGTCGAGCTTGAAGAGCCCGATTTTCTCTGCCAAAAACATGTCTATCTGAGCGGTGCAAAAGCCTTTTGGAGGCAATTCATTCACTGTGTACTGATAGATAGGTCTCTCAGAAATCAGCATTCCACCCGGGTGTATGGAAAGATGGTTGGGGAAATTCTCCAGCAGCTTACCGTATTTCAGAATAGTGCGCTGTATTTTATCCTCATTCATCGGCTGGTCCTTGCCTCTCACGAGTTGGTCGATTTCTTCTTTTGGCAGGCCAAAGACCTTCCCCAACTCACGGATTATCGCCTTCCGCTGAAAAGTACTGTACATGCCCAGCAGTGAAACATGGTCTTTGCCGTAGCGCTTGAAAATGTAATCGATCACCTCGTCCCGGTCTTTCCAGGAGAAGTCAATATCAAAATCCGGAGGGGAAGTCCGGTGTGGATTGAGAAAGCGTTCGAAATACAGATCGAGCCTGATGGGATCTACATCCGTGATTTTTAGACAATATGCCACAATGGAATTGGCACCGCTTCCCCTGCCCACGTAGTAGAAGCCACGGTTCTGCGCATAGCGGATCACGTCCCAGACGATAAGAAAGTACGCATTGAAATTCAGGTCATTGATGATTTTCAGTTCTTTGATCAGACGGGCTTTGGCCACAGGATCAGTGCCGTACCGATAATGGAAACCTTCCATGGCAAGCTTTGCCAGTAAAACCCGATCATCTTCCGCACTGACACTGTAGTGTTTTTTGTTTTTGTCGGTGAGGAGCTCGGTGGTGATCTCACAGGCATCGATCAGCTGTAGCGTGTTGCTGATCATTACGGGGAAATTTCGAAAAGAACTCATCAGGGCAGCTTCCGAAACGAACGTTTCATCCGACGAAGCAAAGTCCTTTTCTACCAGTTTACTGATGAGCGTATTTTTGGCTATGGCACGGAGCAGGCGATGTACGTTGAAGAAGGTTTTGTCCTGGAAAGTCACGGGATGCCGGATGATCCATTTCTTCAGGGCGGCTTCTACTTCCTGCTTTTTCACGCGATTCAGCTCGCTTGCCAGTACACCGATAAATTCATGTTCTTTTAGATCCTGCGCAGAAAAACTCCCAACCGGATGGATAACCAACACCTCTGAAAAGCAGTCAGGCCGCTCGGGGAAAGGCATTTCTGCCTGCAAATGCTGAGAAAGAAAACGGTTGATTTCGAGTAGGCCGGCATCATTTTTAGCCAATAGGATATAGCAGAACCTATCTTCGTTACGGATCTCGGTCCCTACGATGGGTTTGATTTTCTTTTCTCTGCAGAAATCCACGAAATCCCATGTGTCGGCGGTACTGTTGATATTGGTGAGGCCAAGGGAAGCTAGACCAAGATCTGCAGCTGCGTCCACGAGGTCTTGGGTGCTGTAGGTGCCGTAGCGGTAGCTGAACCAGGTTTTACAATTGATAAACATTTTATGCGGACGTTAGGGTGATGGCTCGGGTGAGGCTTTTTTCGCCGTAGCGGTTTTTGATCCAGTCGATGGCCTGGTATAGATTTACTCCCTCTTCGGTGTCGTGGAAAAGATCGATCTGCTGATGCCCCTGGACGAGATGACTGACTTTTACGCCTATCAGGCGCACGAGCATTCTTTTTTCATAGAGCTTGGCAAAGAGTTCCTTGGCCCGCTGTAGCAAGACCTCGTCCGAGCTGGTGTAGGGGATGATGCACTGACGGCTGACCGTGTCGAAATTGGCATAGCGGAGCTTCACCGTGATGCAGCCGCAGAGCTTGTGTTTTTGGCGAAGTTCAAAACCGACTTTCTCTGTCATCCGTACCAATTGGCTGTGGAGAAAAGCCATGTCGATGGTGTCCGATTCAAAGGTGTTTTCGGTGCCGATGCTCTTTTGCTCGGAGTAGGGGATGACCGGAGACTCATCGATTCCGTTGGCTTTGCGGGAAAGGTCTAGTCCGGATTTTCCCAGGAGATTTTGCATCATCCGGGGAGGGATCTCACTGAGCAACCTGATGTTTTCCACCCCCATCCGCTCCAACAATGCGGAAGTCTTTTCGCCTACGCCCGGCATTCTTCGGATGGGGAGTGGGGCGAGGTAGGGTTTCTCTAAGCCAAATGGGATGGTGGTCTGCCCGTTGGGTTTGGCATCATGGGTGGCGACTTTGGATACCAGTTTGTTCACTGCCAGGGCGCAGGAAATCGGCAGACCCGATTGCCTATAGATCTTTTCCCGTAATTCCTTGGTGAATTTTTCGCAGCCAAAAAACCGATCCATCCCTGTCATATCGATGTAAAACTCATCAATGGATGCTTTCTCCATTACCGGTACCTGCTCTTGGAGCGCCTCAGTGATCAGGCGTGAATGCCGGCTGTAGCTATCATGGTCTCCTTTGATGTAAAATGCCGAAGGGCAGAGCCTTCGTGCCAACTTCATAGGCATGGCGGAATGCACTCCGAATGCCCGGGCTTCGTAACTGCACGAAGCCACCACTCCCCGGTCGGAGCTGCCGCCGATGATGACGGGTTTGCCTTTGAGGGCATCGTTTTTCAACCGCTCCACAGACACAAAAAACGTGTCCAGATCCAAATGCACGATATGCCTTTCCATTTCTCAGATCATTTACTATATTTGATACTATTAATACCATATTACTGTTATTAATTGTATCGAATAAAAATGGAAAGTCAAAGCTTTTTCTGGGCATCCAATCTGAAATTTCTCAGAAAGCGACGCAAATTGAGTCAGGATATGCTGGCGGAGAATCTTGGAATGACCAGGGCCAAGCTGAACGCACATGAAAATGGGCATAGCAAGTCACCGGCAATTGAGGATTTGCTGCTTTGTGCGGATTACTTCAGAATGAGTGTGGATACGCTGCTTCGGGTGGATCTTTCGAAACTGAGTGAATTGAAAATCCGTGAGCTGGAAGCAGGAAATGATGTGTTTCTGAGCGGTTCGAAAGTCAGGATTCTGGCCACTACCGTGAGTTCAAGCAATGAGGATAACATCGAGCTCGTACCGATCAAAGCCAAGGCCGGATATCTGGGAGGCTTCGGGGATCCGGAGTATTTGAGTACGCTGCCTGTTTTCAATCTGCCAAATCTGCCCAAGGACAAAAAGTACCGCATGTTTCAGACTGAAGGAGACAGCATGCTGCCCATTGCGGATGGGGCCTATGTGATTGGCTCGTATCTATCCGAGTGGCGGCTTGCCAAGGAAACCCCCTGCGTGGTAGTGACGGCGAGTGAAGGTGTCAGTTTTAAAATGTTGAGTTTTCAGGCGAAGGAAAGAAACTTTTTGTTACGCTCGCTAAATCCTGTTTATACACCTTACACGGTTCCGGCGGAAGAGATCCGTGAGATATGGAAATTTGAATATTACATGAGTGATGAGTTTCCACAGGAGCCGCTGACGCTACAGCAAGTCGGAATCGAGATCTCGGAGATTAACAGAAAGCTGGGGCTGCTGGGGGGTAACCTTTGAGGTGTCACCCGAAGGGTCTCCTCGAAGGTTTTGTATGGTGATAAAATCCCCCTAGCCCTCCGCCGCGACGGAGGGAATTGCCAAATTTGAACCTCTAGCATTAATTCAAAGTACGTACGTGCGGTTAAGCGGATACCCATATTTATTTTTCACAAGGGGTAATGATAGACGGATTATTCACTTTAAATTTCCCTAGTTTTGGTGGGCTGAGCAGAACTAAAGTGGCTTACCTTCGGTTTGAATTGAAACTTCTAGAGACATTCAGCTCTCTGGGTTTCTCGCTTAAATCAGACACTTCTATTCACCCACAGTATTTAATTTTTACATTGCTGTTTTGACCAAATCATTTTCCTCCCAATCTCTCCTTATCACCGGGATTATCTTAGTTTCGATCAATTTGCGCACTTCGATAGCATCGGTTGGGCCATTGATTCCGTTTATCCGGGAGGATTTGGGCTTGTCCAATGGCTTGGCGGGCTTTCTCACCACGCTCCCTTTACTGACATTTGCTACCTTTTCCCTTTTTGCTCCCGCTATAGGAAAAAGACTGGGGATGGGAAGGGCGGTATTTTTGGCTATTGCTATTTTGACTTTAGGAGTTGTTGTAAGGGTTTTGGATGGGGTGGTTCTGCTATTTTTGGGCACGGCACTTACAGGTATTGGAATAGTGATTGCGAATGTCTTGCTGATTCCGCTTATCAAGGTGAGACTGCCCGGGAAACTTGGCTTGATGACTGCTCTGCTTGCTACCATGATGTCGCTTTTTGCGGCTATTGCGATAGCAGTAAGCGTGCCATTGGCAGTTGATCTGAACATGGGATGGAGAGGATCACTGGCTTTTTGGGCTATTTTTATGGTTATGGCCTTGATCATCTGGTTCCCCCAGCTCCAGCGCCCAAAAGCGAATTTGCACCAAGTGATCCAGCCGGCTAAAAATGTTTGGAAATCCAAGCTGGCATGGCATGTGACGATCTTCATGGGTGCCCAGTCTATTATGTACTTTACTGTGATTACATGGCTGCCTGATATGTTGATTTCCCGGGGCTGGACTCCTTCCCAAGCCGGCATAGTTGCTTCTCTTATGCAAGTGGTTTCGTTGATAGGTTCTTATTTTGCGCCTAATCTACTGATTAAGCTTAAGGAACAAACCGGGGTGGTGAAGACGGTCGGTGCCGGATATTTGATAGGATATCTTACGCTTTTTATAGAGAATGAATTGCTTACTTATGCGGCCCTAGCGATAATAGGATTGTGCATGGGGGCAAGTTTGAGTATCGCTTATACGTTGATTTCTCTGAGAACAGCAGAAGATCAGACTACAGCCAAACTCTCGGCGATGGTCCAGTCCTCCGGCTATTATCTTGCAGCCTTGGGTCCCATGCTTTTTGGGGTTTCTCTTGATTTATTTAATAACTGGAATGTTCTTATTTACTTTTTACTGTTTTTCGCAGGGATCTTTACTTATTTCGGCATGTCAGCAGGAAGAGATCGTAAAATCTAATTCCCAAATATTATTTCGTCCTTGATGGAATAGAATGTAATTTTGTGATCAAATTAAGCCCAGTCTGCTATGCAAGAATTCCTTCACACCCTAGGCATTTCCGAACAATTGTTCAATTACCTGATCATGCCCCTGCTCATCTTCTGCGCACGAGTGGGCGATGTGTCCATCAATACGCTCAGGATTATGTTTATGATGAACGGGAAAAAGAACATTGCGCCGTTTTTAGGGTTTTTTGAGGCACTGATATGGCTCCTTGCGATCGGTCAGATTTTTCAGAATATTGACAATCCCCTTTCCTACATTGCCTATGCCGGTGGATTCGGTACAGGTACTTACGTGGGGATGTATTTTGAGGAAAAACTTGCTCTGGGAAGGGTGCTGGTGCGGGTGATCACGCCAAAACCTCTTCCCGAATTGATAGAGTACATGAAGGAGCGGGATTTCCGCTTTACGAATGTGGGTGGTGAAGGTCGTTTTGGAAAGGTGAATCTGCTTTTCACCGTGATGAAAAGAGACAATCTGAGCGAGTTTGTGGCCAAAGTGCAAAGCATAGACGAGAAAGCATTCTATACCATTGAGAGTGTGAAGCGGGTGTCTGAGGACGATCTGAATGTGATGGACGACAAGCCACGGTTCAATATGAGTTTTTTCAGTAGAGCCCGTACCTGATGGCCAATTCCTGGTTTCAGTTTCAGCAGTTCCGGGTCAACCAGGATAACTGTGCAATGAAAATCAGCACAGATGCTGTCATGCTGGGAGCCCTTGCGGATACGATCTCTCCAAATGAAATCCTCGACATAGGAACAGGGACAGGAGTGATTGCCTTGATGCTTGCGCAGCGGTTTCCAGAAGCTAAAATCCAAGCGGTAGAAGTGGATTCCCAGACTGCTTCCCAGGCTTTGGATAATTTCAGGTCAAATGCATTTTCGGAGCGTATGCAGCTTTGGGAGGGCAGGCTTCAAAACTTCGAACCCCATAAGAAATATGACCTGATCGTAAGCAATCCGCCTTATTTTCCCGACCATTTGAAGTCATCTGACCTGCAGCGCAATACGGCTTTGCATACCGACGAGCTTTCCTTTCAGGATTTATTGGTGAAAGCTGCTGCACTGTTAAAGGACACAGGTAAGTTTTGGGTGATTCTCCCTCCGAGACAGATGCAGGATTTTCACCAGGAAGCAGAGAAACATGGACTGTTTCTGGGTGCCAAGTTCACACTTCAGGACAGACCCGGCAAACGGGTTTTGCGGGAGATTTGCTTTTTTTCCCGAAAGCAAACTGAAGTCGAAGTCACGGCCATTTTTATCAAAAACGAAGAAGGGACACCTCATGAAACTTATGCAGGTCTGGTTTCCGGGTTTTTACTTGGTTTCTAGGGTCAGAGCATTCGCACCTCTTCCCGAAAGCTGATTCCATGGTTCTCCAGCGTCGCCAACACCGGATTGTAAATCTCCGGAAGCACAGGGATGTGGAGGCCTTTCAGTTTAATGTCCCCATCCAGAAATAGGTCAACAGCAATTGCGAGCGGAAGTCCAACCGTCTTTGCCATGGCCGTGTAGGTGGCATCTTCACCAAAGGACACCAAACTTGATCGGATTTCTTTGATGCCTTCTGTAGATTTGATTTGGAAGAGGTGCTGCATTGCGATCATGTCCTTGTCTTCGGGATAAAGCTTCCAGTTTTTCTCCAAAATCGCCTGCAAAATCGCAGCCGGAGAGCCCTTTTTCATTGGTAGCAAGTCATTTCCAAACAGTCCCAGCCACTGGATTTTCTCCCATGTCGGGAAATCAAAATCAGGGATCAGATTCCCGAGTTTTTCTTCTACGGAAAGTTTAGGATCGTACGGCAGAAATGCGTTCAAAAATTGCCTCAAAGTTGTGTCTTCGGGTAGATTCATCTGAAAACCATCGTCACACATGCCCAGTTGTACGAAGACGTTCCAAGCTTTGCAGAAGCCTGATCTTCTTAAAGTCCCGCGGAGCATGGTGCCGATTTTTTCCAGTCCATACACCTGTCTATAGCTGAGCGAATCCCGGTTGGGATAGCCGTCAAAGTCACCCAATCCCGGGAATTGAATAGTTTGGAGTCGGTTGAAAAGCTGATGATAGGGGACAAATTTCAACTCTCCGTTTTCTATGTAGCGGGAAGTGCCCTGACCCGCCAGCACCACGTTCCTTGGATTCCAGGTAAACTTGTATTTCCAGGGATTGTCCTCTGAATCAGGTGCCAGCAGTCCACCACAATAGGATTTGAAAGAGAGGATTTCTTCGCCTTTTGACTTCGCCAAGTTGATGATCCGCATGGCAGACATGTGGTCTATTCCTGGATCCAAACCGCATTCATTCAGAAAAAACAAGCCCTTTGCTTCGATTTCCGATTTCATTTCACGCATTTGCTCAGATTCATAGGAAGCCGAGAAAAAATGGATTTTGAAATGCAGACAATCCTTTGCCACCAGTGGATGCATAAAAGCAGGTAGCATGGAGATCACGACATCTGCCTCTTTGATCAGTGACCGTCGTGATTCTATATCCTCAATGTCCAGTTGGCGGGCTTGGGTATTTGGCTGGTTTTTAAGCTTTTTGATTGCGGAATCCAGATCTATGTCCGCCAAGATTAACCGTCGGTCTTTGGATTGGCAGCTTTTTGCCAGAAAATCGATCAGGAAAACAGCGGATTTTCCCCCGCCTAAAATCAGGATGGTGTGCATGTGATAGAGAGTTGCCCCGTCTAAAATCGAGAATATATTTTAGGGTAAAAAATTGTGACGGGAATATTAAAGAGAACAATTTTTTACCTTACCCGTTAGGAGAACTCCAATTAGAGAAAGATGAGTAAGAAACTAAAAATAGAAGCTGAGTTTGAAGAGTTGGCGTGGGAGGAACTGACCATAGCAGAGCAGCAACTGATGATGCGGGCGAGAAAAGTATCTGAAAAAGCCTATGCACCCTATTCTGACTTTCATGTGGGGGCGGCTGTGAGGCTGGAATCGGGTGAAATTCTGCAGTCCAGTAATCAGGAAAATGTAAGTTTTCCCGTGGGGGTTTGTGCGGAGCGCTTGGTACTTGGCTATGCCGGGGCTAATTTTCCGGATCTCGCTGTGAAGGAAATCGCAATCGTAGCACGTAGGAAAGGGGATGAGATCTGGGCGGGAGTTTCACCTTGCGGGCTTTGCCGGCAGACAATCAACGAAGTGGAAATGAGATTCAATCAGCCCATCATCATCCTTATTCAAAATCCCGATGGTTCTGTACTTCGATTTCAGGGAATCCAGACGCTTTTGCCATTCAAATTTGACGATCTGAACGGATAGTATTTTATTGGTTCCTTGATGAAGTATCTATTGATTAATGGTTTTTACTTTGTGAAATTTCCCTATCCCCACCCTTTGAAAAGGGGGGGGATTGCATCAATTTGAACCTCATCAATAGATTCCATGAACTTACTTGGGATCTGCTTAACAACCATAAAGAGTTTTGAAGAAAAGTATCAGTTTTCAGTATCAGGCGCACTATTCAATTTCACATGAGCCTACTTTCGAAGAGAATGAGGTCTGGCTGGTGCTGCATGGATACGGGCAATTAGCCGAGTTCTTTCTCAGAAAATTTCAGGGCTTGGATTCTGCGGATCGGCTTTTTGTGGCACCTGAAGCGATGAATTACAGTTACCTCAATGGTTTTTCGGGGAGAGTTGGTGCGAATTGGATGACAAAGCATGAACGTGAAGTCGCCATACAAAACAACCATACTTATCTGGATCTTTTGATGGATAAGCTACTTTCGCAGTATAGTGTGATGCCAACAATCAATGTACTGGGATTCTCACAGGGAGCGGCCACCGCCACACGTTGGGCAAGTAGATGGGCAGGTGAAATAAGTCGGTTGCTACTTTGGTCCGGAGGTTTTGCCCAAGATATGGTTTTGGACGATGCGCGGGAGAAGTTTTCACAAACTGAATTTACGCTGATCCTAGGAGACCGGGACGAATTTGTCACGCCGGAAAGCCTTGAAATACAGGAAGAATTGATCAGAAATCTGGGTAAAAAGGTAAAAAGGGCGACTTTTTCGGGAGGACATGAAATTGATGCTGAATTGCTTTCAAAAATTCTTGATTCAAGTGAGTAAATCCCACTATATTGGCACTTCAATCGCTTAATTAACCATAGAATTTGATCAGAATTCGACTTTCACTATTTTTCTGAAAATTTTGTAAACCACCAATGCTTTCCCTTACCGAAAAGGAGATAGACCTTATCTCCACTCAATTACTCAAAGGAATGATCTGTTTCTATCAGATCGATAAGAAGAAAATCCACCACATGCCGGATGACGAGGATTATTATAATTATGACCTGACAGAGGCAGAAGAGGATGTACTGGATGAGATCGAGGAGAATCCGGATAATTATGCGGAGTTTACCCAGATGGAGCCAGCTCAGGAGCATCAGATGATGCAGGACTTTATAGACCGTCGCGTCAAGGAAAGAAACCTTGCGGAGGATTTGGTCAGCTCACTCACCAAACCAAAAGCCAATACTGCTTTTAAATTTCTGATCGAAGATTCTAAGTACAAAACCGAGTGGGCAGAATTCCGCAGGGAAAAGTACCACGACTGGATCAGGGAGCAGGTGGATAGTTTCAACTATACCGAAGATTAATGGATAGCCGGCTGATTGGGTCGGCTATATTTTTTATACCACAGGGAGTACGGAGGTTTACGCAGAGGACGCGGGGAGCGGCTTCTTCGGAAGCCTGACGCTGAAATTCAAAATGCTCCCGCCCATATTTGCCATAGAGCGCCAGGATTTAACATGTCAATTTACCTACATAAAATATTTACCTCTTGCAAAAAAACTCCGTTCCTGTATTTTGTTTGGGTTTGAGTTATGATGTTTTTTAGTTTAAACTATCATTTTAACCAAAACAATTTGATTATGAAAAATATAGGAGGTAATTGGATTTCAGTAATTTTTTTATTGTTGTTTTTTCTTGTTCTGATGGCAGTCAAGAAAATCCATTTTTGAAAATAGAAAAAAGTGAAAACGTTTTTAATCTCAAAGGTGAAAAAATATATTTCCCGGAGATCATTAACCCTATAGCCATTAATGCTGTTGGCGATTTTCTGATCATATCAGAAAACAGGCGAAACGATCCAAAATACCCCCTTATACGCATCCTACAAAAATCACCCTTACACTATAAATCGTCTAAAGGTAAGCCAGGATTTGGGCCTTTTGAGATCCCGGATGCCACGTTGGTTGAATCAGGTGCAAATGACTCAACGTTTACTGTTTATAGTGGTATGAGTAAAACGCTCACCGATTTTTCACTGTATGATACATCTGTATTGGGCATTCATCAATATAAGCAGCCAGAAGGGTTATTTGAAGTGTATAAAATGTTTCATGCAACCGATAGTACTGTGTTAGGAATAAAGTCCATTGACCACAATCGGCTTGTGGAAATTTCTTTAAAGGATGGGGAAAGGATAGCGGGCTATGGAACTTGGGAGAAAATCCCTGATGCAGATCACTTGATCGACTACAGCGACGCTATAGTAAACTACCATTTAGGCCAAATCAACAAAGGATGGTTTAAAGCGAATAGAAAAGTAGGACTATTTGTCAAGGCAGGTGTATATCGGGATAGAATAGAAATATTTGACTATAATGATAAAGAATTCACAATAGTAGAGGGGCCAAGATTGGAACTCCCAAAATTTGAAATTGTACCCTCAGGTGCAAATTCCGTTGTGATTTTTGATATAGAAAATAAATATGGTCATCGGGACATTTATATTGACGATAAGTATATTTATGACTTATACGGTGGGTTTAACGAAGAGGAAATTTTTGAAACCAATGAAGTTGCAAAAACCATCTATATCCTAACTCATTCAGGTGATGTGGTGGGAAAGTTAAATCTGGATGTATCCATAAGAGGATTGGTTGTAGATTCAAGTCTAAAAAAAATCTACGGCATCACAACGGATAAGGATCCCGGAATTGCTGTATTTGACCTTCCTGAAGAGTTTTTGTGACGAAACACTTAATTGATTCTTAGCAGAAAAAGAACTCAGTTATGGGTTCCTTTTTAATGTGGTCACAGAGTGGTTTTTCACCATTTTTTCCTATTTTGAGTCCATGCAACAATCCGCTGAATTTTTGATCAGAAACACACTGGAACCAGGAGACCTGGGGCAGGTGGCGGCGCTACACGGTAAAGTATATTCGGAGGAATATGATTTTGGGCTTGGTTTTGAAGCGTATGTCATGGAAAGCCTACTGGAATTCTATTGCGCATACGATCTGGAAAAAGACAGGGTGTGGGTAGTAGAACATGAAGGCAGGATGGTAGGTTTTGTTCTGCTGATGCATAGGCCATCAAATCGCGCTCAGCTGCGGTATTTTATTTTGGCTAAAGAATTCCGTGGGAGAGGGATCGGAAGCAGGCTGATGAAAGAATGGATGGAATTCTATACTGAGCGTAACTATGGTGGAGCCTATCTCTACACGACCTCTGGCCTAGATGCCGCGGCTAGTCTTTATGAACGAATGGGTTTCCGTAAAATCAGTGAGATGAAATCAAGGAACTTTGGAATGTCCATGCTGGAGCAATACTATGAATTGGTCACCCCTTAATCAATAATGATTTCTACCTATGGGCAAATGAGTAAATGGTAAGTTTATCAGGTTGCGACAATTTACCATTTACCCAAAGAAGTACTTACAGGTTTTTAATCAGTTGAAGTGTGTCCGCTATTTTACTCTCCAGCAGATCAAATTGCTGGTTTTTGATCCAGTCTTTTTGGAAAAGCTGCGATCCTATTCCCACACAATATACTCCTGCATCAAACCATTCTTTTAGGTTTTCTTGGGTTGGTTCTACGCCACCGGTGGGCATGATATGTAGCTCAGGATAGACGGACTTGGCTGCAGCCACAAATGCTGGGCCTACCACATTTCCAGGGAATGCTTTGACTAGGGTTGCGCCCAATTTTTTTGCCTGAAAAATCTCAGACATGGTCGCGCATCCCGGTATCCAGAATACTTCTTTGGAATTGCAAAACACCGCCAGTTCAGGAATCAAAGCAGGTGAAACGATGAAATCCGCTCCTGATTCGATAAAAGCATCCGCATCCTTGGTCGTGAAAACGGTGCCAATGCCCATGACCATATCGGGATATTTTCCTGCGTAAGTATAAAGCTCTTTGAAAACCTCCAATGAGTTGACAGCCCGGTGGGTGAATTCAAACACCCGGATTCCTGCATTATACGAGGCGTCGAGTACGCCTTTTGCCACTTCTATATCTATATGATTGAACACAGGGATCATTCCTGTGTCGCTCATGGCCTGTAACATGTCACTTTGTGAAAATCTCATGTGTTTATGTTTGATTTTTTATGGTCACACCTGCTTGCCGGCAGGTGGAATCTTTCACGTTTAAAATCATCACTATCCTGTGTGTGTTATAATGATGATTTTAATCGTGTCGATTCATATTTGTTTTTAGCGTAAGAGCTTACCTACATTTTTTCCTTCCACCAGCTGATTCACTTCCTCCAGGGAGACGAAGTTTGCATCTCCGGGAATGGAGTGTTTCAACACAGAGGCTGCAACTGCAAAGTCCAGAGCGTTCTGATCATCTGCAGTAAGCAGTCCATAGATCAATCCGGCCATATAGGCGTCCCCACCGCCTATTCTATCGACTATATGGGTCATCTCATAGGTTTTGGATTCGAGCAGGGATTCCCCGTTCCATAGTATCCCGTTCAGGTTGTTTTCTGAGGCACTGATAGAATCCCGATGTGTAGTCGATACATAGCTCAAATTAGGACACATCGTTTTTGCTTTTTCACAGGCCTGCAGGTAGTCAGTTTCTTGGATCCCCATGCAGTTTTCAAAGTCCGTCAGTCCGGCAATGATCAGGTGTGAAGGGGCTATCAGTTCTGGCATGATGTCCAATGGGCCTTTTCCGTATTGCCAGAGATTTCTTCTGTAATTGATGTCCGCACTGATTTTTACTCCTAGCTTGGAAGCCGCTGTGACTGCTGCCTTACAGAGGTCGGCCGCGGATTGTGAAATTGCCGGGGTAATTCCTGTCCAGTGAAACCAGTCCGCACCATCAAATATCTTTTCCCAATCAAAATCCTGGACGTTCACTTGGGCAAACGCGGAATCAAAACGGTCGTAGATGATTTTAGAAGAACGCTGCATTGCGCCATTTTCCACAAAATAAACGCCCATTCTTCCTTCATTATAACGGATGAAGGACGTGTCCACCCCTGCAAATCTCAGCCTGTTTACCGCGGCTTTTCCGATTTCATGCCCGGGAAATGCTGTGACATGTGCTGCGGATAGCCCCCAGTGCGCCAATGAGATGGCCACATTGGCTTCAGCACCGCCATAATTGACCTCGTAGGATTGTGTGTTTATAAAGCGTTCGTGTCCCGGAGTAGAAAGGCGGAGCATGATTTCGCCAAGGGTGATTATTCTTTTAGTCATTTTAGGCAGGGGTATAATTTTGGATTTATCAAAAAATTAAATTTCTGTTCGTGTTTATGATGAGACAATAATAAACGCCATTTATTGCTTTACCAATAATTACCGCCCAATTCTTTGCCAAAAACGGAATAAATCCCTTGGGAATTTACGGGAAGTTTAAGTGTCGCTTTTGATTTCTTTGAGTTATACAGTGGGCCTTCAGAATATTTTTCTAATTTTGCCCCAATTTGGACTTAAGTAAAACTTTCTCTTCAATCTCCCTCTCTAATGCCTAAAGATAGCAGTATAAAGCACGTTCTCATCATTGGTTCAGGTCCCATCGTTATAGGTCAAGCTTGCGAATTTGATTACGCAGGCTCACAGGCAGCCAGGTCTCTTCGCGAAGAAGGAATCACTGTCACGCTGATCAATTCGAACCCGGCGACTATCATGACTGATCCTGTCACGGCCGACAATGTCTATTTGCTTCCTTTGGAAAAGAAATCCATCGTACAAATTCTCAAAGACCATCCTGATATCGATGCTGTTCTTCCTACTATGGGTGGACAGACAGCCTTGAATCTTGCCATTGACTGCGAAAAAGGCGGTGTTTGGGATAAATATGGCGTGAGGATGATCGGTGTGGATATCGATGCGATCGATACCGCTGAAAACCGTGAAAAGTTTAAAGCACTGATGGAAAAAATCGACGTAGGGGTTTGTAAAGGCGCTACCGCTACCTCTTTCCTGCAAGGTAAGGAAATTGCCCAGGAAATAGGCTTTCCCTTGATAATCAGGGCTTCTTATACGCTTGGCGGCGCAGGAGGGGCATTTGTGGAAACTGCTGATGATTTTGAGAAAGCGCTTTCCGCAGGTCTTCAGGCTTCCCCGGTCCATGAAGTGTTGATCGAGCAAAGCATCCTCGGCTGGAAAGAATACGAGCTAGAGGTGATGCGCGACAATATCGGTAATATGATCGTAATCTGTTCCATAGAGAACTTCGATCCTATGGGGGTGCATACCGGTGATTCTATCACCGTGGCACCGGCGATGACCTTGCCTGACACCACATATCAGCGCATGAGGAATTATGCCATCACGATGATGAACAGTATCGGGAATTTTGCAGGAGGCTGTAATGTACAGTTCTCGGTAAGCCCTGACAATTCTGAAATCATAGGCATCGAGATCAACCCACGCGTTTCCCGCTCTTCAGCTTTGGCATCTAAAGCCACCGGTTATCCAATTGCTAAAGTTGCTGCCAAATTGGCGATAGGTTACAATCTGGATGAACTGAAAAACTCGATTACAGGGACAACTTCAGCATTTTTTGAGCCTTCCATAGATTATGTTATTGTAAAAGTGCCCCGCTGGAATTTTGATAAGTTCAAGGGGGCGGACAGAAGACTGGGCTTGTCCATGAAATCTGTGGGAGAGGTGATGGGAATCGGCAGAAACTTCCAGGAAGCCCTTCAGAAGGCTTGCCAGTCCCTTGAAATCAAAAGAAACGGTCTTGGTGCAGATGGCAAAGAACTCCGCAATCAAGATGAGATTTTATACAGCCTTGCAAATCCTAGCTGGAACAGGCTTTTCCATGTTTATGATGCCTTCAAACTAGGGATTTCCTTTCGGACGATTCAGGATTTGACCAAAATCGACAAGTGGTTCTTAAAGCAAATTGAAGAATTGATCCATCTGGAAAAGGAAATCGCTAAGTATAAACTTGATACCATCCCTCAGGAGCTGATGGATCTGGCTAAGCGTAAAGGCTATGCAGACCGTCAGATTGCGCATTTGCTGGATTGCCTGGAAAGCGAGGTTTTTGATAAGCGATACCAGGAGATGGGCATCAAACGGGTATATAAATTGGTCGATACCTGTGCTGCGGAATTTGAGGCAAAAACCCCTTATTACTATTCTTCCTTTGGAACGGAAAATGAGTCGGTAAAATCAGACCGTAAAAAGGTGGTGGTGCTTGGCTCTGGCCCGAACCGTGTAGGTCAGGGGATTGAGTTTGATTATTCCTGTGTACATGGGGTGTTGGCAGCCAAAGAATGCGGCTACGAGACCATCATGATCAACTGTAACCCTGAGACGGTCTCTACGGATTTTGATATAGCCGATAAGTTGTACTTCGAGCCTGTGTTCTGGGAGCATATCTACGAAATCATCCTTCACGAGCAGCCTGAGGGTGTGATCGTGCAGCTAGGTGGTCAAACTGCGCTTAAGCTTGCCGAGAAGCTGGAAAAGTATGGCATCAAAATCATCGGAACCAGCTTTGAAGCTCTTGATCTGGCAGAAGACAGGGGGAGATTCTCGTCTCTTTTGAAGGATTTAGATGTTCCTTATCCTGAATTTGGAACAGTCCACAATACGGACGAAGCACTAGAGCTCTGCAAAACAATCGGCTTCCCGCTTTTGGTACGTCCTAGCTACGTGCTGGGTGGACAAGGGATGAAGATCGTGATCAATGAGAAGGAACTGGAGCAGCATGTTGTGGATGTGCTGAGAGATATTCCGAACAATGAGATATTGCTGGATCACTTCCTGGAAGGGGCTATAGAGGCCGAGGCTGATGCGATCTGTGACGGCGAGAATGTCTATATTATCGGAATCATGCAGCACATCGAGCCTGCCGGGATTCACTCAGGTGATTCTTATGCGGTGCTTCCTCCATACAACTTGGGGGATTTGGTGATCCGCCAGATCGAAACTTACACAGAGAAAATCGCCCTTGCACTGAGAACTGTTGGGTTGATCAATATTCAGTTTGCCATCAAAAACGACAAGGTTTACATCATCGAGGCAAATCCGCGAGCTTCCCGTACCGTGCCTTTTATTTGCAAGGCTTATAGAGAACCTTATGTGAATTACGCCGTAAAGGTGATGTTGGGAGAGAAAAAAGTAACTGATTTTGAATTCAACCCTTACAAAAAGGGTTATGCTATCAAGGAACCGGTTTTCTCTTTCCATAAATTCCCGAAAGTAAATAAAGAACTGGGGCCAGAAATGAAATCCACCGGTGAGGCGATTTACTTTATCGAAGATCTGATGGATGATTATTTCTTGAAAATCTATGCGGAGAGAAATCTGTATCTCAGTAGATAAGAACTATAAAACATTTTAGTATTGTGTGGAAATTTCTTGTAATAGTACTTGGGGTCGGCTGGTTGTTAGGCCAGCTGATCCGGTATTTTCTTAGAAGTAAGTTGGCCAAATTTGCCCAACATGTAAACGAGGTGGCCAGAGAAGAGCAACGCGCCCAGCGACATGCTTCTGCCCCCAAGGATGAGGTGGTGGTGGATTTTGTGCCACAACGCCAAAAAGAGAAAATCAACAAGGATATCAAAGGCGGTGAATACGTCGATTATGAAGAAGTGAAGGAGTGATCCTTCGCTTTTTTCTTTTTAACCACAAAGTGCACAAAGGCTTCGCAAAGTTCGCAGTTTTAAATTTTTGCCCTGCTTTTCCAGAAGCTGAAGTTTTATGTTTATCCAGCTGGATGTTAATCCAAGGGCTATTCGGGATTTGTAATCCCGAATCTATCGATCAGTTTTTTATTTTGGTTTAGCCAACCTACACCAAAAAACCTTGAATCCACTTTGGGTTTTTGTGCCGATCAAAAAGTCTTCTCCACCGTCTTTTACCCCCAGTTTTTTCTTCAGAAGCTCAGAGCCTGTGGCGTAATTTCGGGTAATTACATTCACTTTTCCTGAGGGAAATAGCTTTTTGATTTCGGGTTTCTTCGGCTGTACCTCTTGGATTACTTTGAAGACCCGAGCAGGGATATCAGTTTGCACTTCAGCGCAAGTGTATAAATGGCTATTGGGATCGAGTTTCTTTAGGCCAAATCTTTCCCCAAAAATTTTGAACGCTCCGGCTTTCAAAATTCCTGAAAATGGCTCAATTAAATAATTGGCTACCTCTGCAAATGTTGAATTGATCCCGGTTTCTTCGCCTGGCTCAAATGAAAAGCTACTTTCCCTGTCACCCAGATCAATCGCTTCTATTTTCAAATGCGGTTCAGAAATACTTTTGTCCAAGTGCAAAAGCAGTTCTTTCACTTCGTTTTTCACGGATAGTACCTGTATTTTCTGGATATCCACGAGCTCTGAAATTGCCTGTGATATGTCGAGCATCGGAGATGCTTTCAGCAAAATCGAATCAGCCTTGCTTTTCATCATTTCCCATGCACTTACTACATCTGGCTCACAGTCCTGAAGCTTGTATAGCTTCTGATTGTCTTTCCCTCTTCGTGCAGGATCTGCATAGATTAAGCCAAAATGCTGGTCTGTTTGAGCCAAAAAATCTAATCCATCGCCTTTTACGATCTCGAATTTTCCAGCTTCCAGCACTTCTAAATTGTAGGCTGCTATAGCTGCCAATTCCTCTTGCCGCTCACAATAAACAGCTTTTTCGAATCGCTTTCCTAAATGATAGCAGTCAACACCAAAGCCACCAGTGAGATCAATCATAAGCTTGCCAGTTCTTTCCCTGGCCTTGAAATCTGCTGTCAGCTCCGATGAGCTTTGCTCCAAGGAGATCGATGCCGGGAAAATCAACTTGGGATTGGAAGACCAAGAGGGTAGCTTTTTTGCTGCTTTTTGTCTTGCAGAGATCTGTTGCACGGCTGCTTTTAGGTCAAAATCAGTTTTGCCCTGATGCCTAAAAAGCAAAAGTGCAGGATCTTCCCTAAGATGATCCTGCACAAACTGTTGGAAATCGGCCCGATGATATTGGGTCAGATCCATTAAACCAAACCGTTGGCGAGCGCGTATTCAGCGATTTGCACGGCGTTGGTCGCGGCACCTTTTCTAAGGTTGTCAGCCACAATCCACATATTCAGCGTATTTGCCTGAGACTCATCTCTTCGCAAGCGACCTACAAATACCTCGTCTTTTTTATGTGCAGTGATCGGCATAGGATAAACAAAATTGGCCGGGTCATCCTGGACAATCACGCCAGGTGCCGCAGCTAACAGTTCACGGACCTCCGCCAGATCAAAGTCCTCTTTGAACTCCACATTTACCGCCTCTGAGTGACCGCCCATAGTTGGGATCCGCACTGTAGTGGCAGTTACCTGAATCGTATCGTCACTGAAGATTTTCTTGGTCTCCTTGATCATCTTCATTTCCTCTTTTGTATAGCCATTATCCTGGAACACATCTATATGAGGAAGTACGTTCATGTCGATTTTGTGCGGATAGACCATTTCTGGGGTTTCCCCTGCACGCTCTGCCATCATCTGATCCACTGCCGCTTTGCCAGTACCCGTCACAGACTGGTAGGTGGACACCACGATTCTTTTGATGCCGTAGCGCTCGCGCAAAGGCTCCAGAGCCAACACCATTTGTATAGTAGAACAGTTCGGATTTGCGATGATCTTATCTTCTTTGGTCAGTTCTTTTGCATTGATTTCCGGGACGATCAGTTTTTTGGTCGGATCCATTCTCCACGCGGAAGAATTATCGATGACAATAGTGCCTGCCTCGGCGAATTTTGGAGCCCACTCGATGGAAGTACTGCCGCCTGCTGAAAATATGGCTACCTCCGGTTTTAATGAGACAGCTTCTGCAAGTCCGATAACAGTGTAGGGTTTGCCCTTGTACTCGATCTGTTTACCTACAGATCGCTCGCTGGCGACCAATAGAAGTTCGTCAAAAGGGAAGTTGTGCTCAGAGAGCACCTCTAGGATTTCTGAGCCTACCAAGCCGGTAGCTCCTACCACTGCTAATTTCATCAGTTTGGGATTTGATTTTCAAAGGTCTGATGGAATCTCACTCGATTTCATCAGGTTTTAAGTAGTTGTTGAAAATTTTGAAGCACAAAAGTAAGGGCTATCTGTTCATTTTTAGACCTGTCAGGGAAATATTTTACTCTAAATCACATAAAAATCAACAGAAAGAATAGTTTGACATCATTTTGATAATTATATTTAGAATAGACTTTTTATCTGACTGGCGGATGGTTGGCTTATTTTTTATTTGGTACTTATTCTGTTTCTCTGTTTTTGCGCAGACTGAAATCGGTATGTCTGAGGTTAACATGACCCAGGATTTTGAAACTGAATTTACGGCCCTTAATTACCCGGATGAATTTTTGCCCAACTGGTATGGCAATGAAGTAAGAAGCACCTCTTCCCGCATTTACCAGGCAAATGGATTGGGTAAAAACGGAAGCAAGGCATTGGCAGTGCAGCCTATTTCCACCTTTGACGGTGAGATCTTTGTCAGGCTTTCCCCTAGTGATTTTACCGATCCTAAAGTCCGTTTTTTAGCCAGGTCGGTTAAAAACGGCTCGGGCAACAGAACAGCCCAGGTTTTTTATAGTTGGGGTGAAAATTTGACGGGAGATTACAATGAACCTGAATTACTGGGAGAGGTACTGGAATTCCCCAATGAGGATCAGGAGTTTAGGGTATTTGAACTGGTTTTGCCAGATAATCTGAATGAAAATGAGAAGGTTTTTCTCCGGCTGGAGATTCGCTATGGGTCAGGTGCGGGAAGCTGCGCAAAATGGGTGATGGATGATTTTGAGTTTGGGGAATTTGAGGAGGATACGACTCCTCCAAAGGTCGATCATGTCCGAGGGTTTGACGAAAATCAAGTGGAAGTCCAGTTTGACGAAGCTGTGGATCCGGTGTTTTCGGTGTTGGCAATGAGCTACAATCTAGATGGTCTGGAGCCTTCTTTTGTGGAACTGAAATCTGATTCTCTGGTATATCTGAGCTTTGATGAGAAATTGGAAATTGGCAGAGAATTCAGTCTGTCAATTTCCCAGATACCTGATTTGGAAGGGAATTTTCTCCGGGACACACTTATTTCATTTCAGTTTTTTGACCCCACCTATATTCCTCCCAAAATGCTTGTGTTGAATGAAGTAATGCCCGCCCCCAGAGCGGATCTTGATCTCCCAAATGTGGAATATGTGGAAATATTCAATGCAGGGGAGTATGCTGTCCGCACGGCAGGGATTGGGTATTCCAATTCCAGATCCTCTGTGGTTTTGCAGGATAAATGGATTCTGCCCAGTGAGTATTTGATTTTGGCTCCATCTAATCAAGCTTCACTCTTCGAAGAGTATGGGGAGGTGCTTGCAGTGCCCAGTTGGCCGACTTTACTGAATTCGGGTGACCACCTTGCTATTAAAGATGATCGGGGGAATTTGATCGATGAACTTTCCTATTCCACAAGCAGCTGGGGAGAAAGTGAGTTTTCCGGTGGAGGCTATAGCCTTGAGATAGCTAATCCCTATTATCCATGCGATCAAAGTGATATGCTGAAATCATCTATTGATCCTATGAGAGGGACTCCCGGGAGAGCGAATTCTGTGTTTGATCTCACTGTAGATATGACACCTCCGATCTTGAGCGCAGCTGAATTTACTTCTGCCCAAAGCCTGCTGCTTACCTTTTCCAAACCCATGATGGTAAATGACCTGAAATCAGGTTTTACGTTCGAGCCGGATTTGCAAATTGATTCTGTTGTTCAGGTGAATTCCAGACAGATCCAACTGGTGTTTTCAGAGCGTGTGGTAGCAAATAAGGTTTACCTGCTCCATCTTCCTGAGTTGTTGGACTGTGATGGGAATGTACTGATGCGGACAGTACCAGTGGAGTTGGTACTGCCAGTACAGGCTCACGTGGGGGATGTTTTTATCAATGAGCTTTTGGCCAACCCCAAAACGGGTTCCCCGAAGTTTGTAGAGGTAAAAAATGTGACGGCTAATTATCTTGAACTCAAACATTGGAAGCTTGCAAACTTGGACAATACTGGTGAAATCAACCAGATCAGGCAATTCAGTGAACTTTCATTGGTGATCCCGCCGGGAGGTTATCTGGCAATTACTACGGATACCGACTTATTGAAACTGGATTTTCCAAAATCAGCATCCGGCACCTTTTTAAGAATGTCTTCCCTGCCGAGCTACCCCATCGCTGGAGGCACTGTGGTTTTATTGGACTCGGCAGGTGCCGTGGCCGATTTGTTTGCCTATTCAGGAGATCTACATCATCCCTTGTTGAGAGATCCGAAAGGTGTATCGCTTGAGCGGCTTTCTACAGAGACTCCGGCATCTTCACCAGCCAACTGGCATTCAGCTTCTGCGACTGAGGAGTATGGGACGCCGGGGAGAAGGAATTCCCAGGTAATTCTAGGAGAATTTACCGAGGATTTGATTCAGATCGAGCCCGAAGTCTTTGATCCTGAAGGGAGCAATGGGAATACCTTCACTGTGATCCGATACGAGCTGAACCAAAGTGGCTGGCTCGGCAACTTCAGGATATACACCGCTACAGGCCAGTTGGTACAGGTACTGGCTCAAAACGAATTACTTGGCAGCTCTGGATTGTTTGCCTGGACAGGTACGGATAGCCAAGGAAAGATTGTAAGACCTGGCTATTATGTGCTGTTGGTTGAGCTATATGACTTGTCAGGTGAGCGGATGATTTTAAGAAAAACATTGGTGGTGGCTACAAGGCTTTGATTATTTCGGGGGGGCATTTTTGTGAATTGCTCTCATGGATCCGGGAGGTTTTCCCAAGATTTTTTTACTTGTTGAGGGGCAGGGGGAATTATGATCCTGGTGAAATCCCTGGCATTTCAAAAATAGATGTTGTTTTTTTATAGACTATTAGATGTTTGAAAGATAGAAAATAGTATCTTAATCCTATTAACGTGCCGAAATATGGAAAAAGACCTTATCACCCAAGCCCTGCAGTCCATTTATATTCAGAATGGCAAAGACCTCAAGGAGGTTATGCAGTATTTAACAATGAAGCATAGGATAGATGTGGATCCAGCTGTGCTGCAAATGCGGCTTAGAAAAATCATCCTGGAAGAGAAGGCCGTCGCATGACGGTTTTTTTTTGAATTTATTTTTTGAGACAGATGATTTTCAAAAACAATTCTCCAATCCGGGCTATTCCCTCCGCTTAATTGGCGTGTTTGGTATGGTACTTTTGAATAGTGGTTGTAGTTAATTGAATATCAGTGTTTTGCTTTGCGTTGTTGTGTGATTGGGCGCCTGTTACTCTCCCCCCTCTCTTTAAATTTCGAGAAAGGTTGCTGGCTTTAGTCCGGGGATTGGGGCTTGCCCCTGTGATATGACTATGTTGAACTCCTTGGAAATCCAGCTTGTAAACGTATTTTAGGGAACTAATTCTGAAAACAACCGTCCCAATACTATTACTTAATATTAGTAGGCTATGAGCAAGGAAGAAAAGACCGCATATTCACAGGAAGAATTAAAAGAATTCGAAGTGATTATCCTCAAAAAGCTTGAAAGTGCAAAGGAGGAATTACTGTCCCTGAAGGAATCTTTGAGCAAGAAAAATGACAGTGGAACTGATTTTACCGCGGCTAACTCGAAGCTGCTTGAAGACGGCGCCGATACTTTGGAGCGTGAGAGCCAGAACCAATTGGCAGCTAGGCAGCAGAAATTTATCTACAACTTGGAAAATGCGTTGATACGTATTAAAAACGGTACATATGGCGTATGTGTAGATTCTGGGAAGCTTATATCCAAGGAGCGATTGATGGCAGTACCACACACCATGCATTCCATCGAGGCAAAACTAGCAAAGAAATAAAGGTTGGATTTTCTTCACAGGCATATTGAAGCATTGATCTTTTGTGCCCCCTCGCCTTTATCCAAGGCTGATATAGTCAAGTGCCTGGGGGAAATGTTCGAGGCTGAGATCCCCATAGAGCATATTGACCAAGCTATCCATCAGCTAAGTGAAAAGTACCAGTCTGAGGAATTTTCATTTCAGCTCCAGCACGCTGGGGGAGGATACCAGTTTCTGACCAAGCCTGCATATCAGACCTCCATCGGTATTCTTTTGCGCCAGCAGTCCCAGAAAAGACTCTCCACCGCCCAGTTGGAGACTTTGTCGATTATTGCCTACAAGCAACCGGTGACTAAAGGGGACATAGAGCAAATCAGAGGAGTGAATAGTGACTATTCAGTCCAGAAATTGCTGGAAAAAGAACTGGTGGACATCAAGGGTAAGTCGGAGGGATTAGGCAGGCCGGTTCTGTATGGGACCTCAGCCAGGTTTATGGAGTATTTCGGGATTAACTCCCTATCCGAATTGCCCCAGCCAAAGGATTTTTCACAGCCTGATAATCAGATAGGAGAGGAGAGGGATTGATCCAACGGTTGTACCTTGGCCAATTGGGCGATCAGGTACTTTTTGCCTGTTTTCACCTCTTGGCACAGGACTCTGGTCCTACGTGTTTCTCCTTTTTCAAACTCCCTTCCACCTAGCAAAAAGCGGATTCCGGGATGTATGTCAGCTAAGAAAACGATTTCCTGACTAGGCTCTTTTTCATCATATTTGCTTATCTCTTTCATAAGGAACAGATCGGAGGAGGAGCTGGCCTTTGGGTTACTCATGTGCTTCCGCAGCGGGATGAGCAGGTCCACAGGGAAAAAATCCACAGTAAGCAGGGGGCTCATCAGCCGCTGAAAGGTGGATTTCCATTCTGCGCCATGAGGGGAGATAGCAGTGCCGTACCTTACAAATGCATGGAGATGGGCTACTTCATGGATGAATGTCAGGAGAAATTGGTAGGGATTCAGATCCGCATTAATGGTTATCGTCTGGACTTTCCTGTCCCGCCTATACCGGAAATCACCCAGTTTCGACTTGCGGGAAGCGGTAATCTGAAAGGAAAAAGGTTCGCTTTCCCAAAGTTGAACTGCGTAATCAAGAGAGGCAGCCGGGATTTTTTGTGCCAAAATCCCTTTTAGTTTTTCAGGGTTGCTCATCACGAAAAATACAAAAAAAAGAGTCCCGCAGATACGGGACTCAGTACATTTAGAAAGGAAGAATTATTGAGCTGGCTCAACAACCTCTACACTATCTTCTACCACTACAGTAGAATCAGCCTCTTCGATGATGATTTCTTCCTCTACAACTGGTTCTTCAACTACCTCGATAGTCTCTTCAGTTTCTTCTTTCACTTCCTTGTTGCCGCATGAAGCTACAGCGAACATGCCAGCGATTGCGAAAATTGCAAATACCTTTTTCATTTTTTGTGGTTTTCTTAATTACACAACAAAGGTATTACAGTTTTCATTAATAATACAATAGACCGTTTAAATATATTTTATTTGTTTTTGTAAATTATTTTTACTGGAACCCCTTCGAAATCAAAGTTTTCCCGCAGTCTGTTTTCCAGATATCTAGTATAAGGGGATTTGATGTACTGCGGCAAGTTACAGAAGAATGCAAATACCGGGTTCTTGGTGGGCAGCTGTGTTGAGTATTTGATCTTGATGTACTTCCCTTTCCATGCAGGAGGAGGGTATCTTTCGATTTCCGCCAGCATGACATCATTTAATTTGGAAGTAGGGATGCGACGTGTCTTGTTTTCATACACTTTCACGGCCAGCTCTATAGCCTGGAATATTCTCTGTTTTTCCAGCACGGAGGTAAAGATGATAGGGATCCACTTGTTTTCACCTAGCTTCTCCAGCATGTCATCTTTGATCTTATTCATTGTTTTATGATCTTTTTCGATCAGGTCCCATTTGTTTACCATGATCATCACTCCCTTGTTGTTTTTGATGGCAAGGGATATCAGGCTCATATCCTGCGACTCCAAGCCTCTGGTAGCATCTACTATTATTATGATTACATCAGACTCTTCGAGTGTCCGCAGAGATCGCATGACGGAGTAAAACTCCACATCATCGGTCACTTTTGATTTCTTCCTTATTCCTGCGGTATCAGTGATGATAAAATCCTGTCCAAAAAGCTGGTATCTGGTGTGGATAGAGTCTCTGGTAGTGCCTGCCTCATCGGTCACGATAGAGCGGTCCTTTCCTAGTAATGCATTAAGAAAGGAGGATTTACCTACGTTTGGCCTTCCGAGTATTGAGATCTTCGGGGTGTCGGCATCCGGGTCTTCCACTCCTTCATCCTCGAAGTGGGTGATGACCTGGTCGAGAAGCTCGCCAGTCCCGCTGCCACTTGCAGAAGCGATAGGATAGACCTCAAAATCGCTTACGCCCAAAGCATAAAATTCATGGGCGGCGAAGCTTTTTTCTTGATTGTCAGCCTTATTGGCCACCACATAAATTGGTTTTTTGCTGCCTCTGAGTTCTTTTGCAAACTCACTGTCCAAGTCGGTAAGTCCGGTATGACAATCCACCACAAATAGAATCACATCAGACTCTTCTATGGCAAGTTTTACCTGCTTGCGGATCTCTGCCTCATACATGTCTTCCGAACCGGTCACATATCCTCCGGTATCTATTACCGAAAAGAACTTGCCGGTCCATTGCGCATGTCCGTAGTGACGGTCCCGGGTCACTCCACTCATATTGTCCTCAATTGCCTTTCTTTCTTCTACCAGACGATTGAAAAGAGTGGATTTGCCTACGTTAGGCCTTCCTACTATCGCTACTATATTTGCCATGATTAGGTTGGGTCGTACCCAAATTTTTTCAGTTTCAGTTTATTTTTTCTCCAGTCCTGCTCCACCTTCACGAAGGTTTCCAAGAAGACTTTCTTGCCGAAGAACTTTTCCAATTCTTCTCGGGCCTGTATCCCTACTTTCTTTAATGCGGCGCCTTTGTCGCCTATGAGGATTCCTTTTTGGCTGTCCCGCTCCACGTAGATGATGGCACGTACGCTGATGATGTTTTTCTTCACTTTGAAATCCTCTATAGAGACCTCGGAGCTATAAGGGATTTCTTTTTTATAATTCTCAAAGATTTTCTCACGGATGATCTCAGAGGCAAAGAACCGCTCAGATCGGTCGGAAAGTTCCTCTTTGTCATAGAAAGCAGGATGCTCTGGAAGTCTGTCCAGAATTTCCTGCATAATCTTTTCAGTATTAAATTTTTCTCCTGCGGAAATAGGTATTACCAACTCAGATTTGATTCGGGAAGTCCAGTAGGTGGTGACTTCCTCCAGCTGCCCGGGTTTTGCAAGATCGATTTTGTTGATCACCAATAACACAGGGACTCCTGATGCGTTGATTTTCTCAATCACGTGCTCTATGTCTGCATCGGTTTCATAGAGATCCGTCACAAAAAGAATGATGTCCGCATCTTCCAAAGAAATGTTTACAAAGCTCATCATATTTTTCTGAAGCTCATATTGGGGCTTGAGCATTCCAGGGGTATCCGAAAAAACGATCTGGTAATGATCGGAATTGGTGAGTCCTATGATTCGGTGCCGGGTAGTCTGTGCTTTGGAAGTGATGATCGAAAGCCGCTCACCCACAAGGATATTCATCAATGTAGATTTGCCCACATTTGGTTTTCCGATGATGTTGACGAAGCCTGCCTGATGTTTTTGTGTATCCATTGTAGAAATTTTTTACAAAGGTACTTGATTTTTAGATACTCCGGACGTTTCGGTTGATTTGACGAAATAAAATTTGGCTGACAGTCCTTTTCAAATCTCTCTCACCAATTCCCTTGTAAGTCTATGAAAATCAATGTTTTATTGTTATGAGGATGGACGGATCCCAGTTTTTGTCACTTGAGAAACCGGAATATTTTTCTGCGTTATGGTTTGCATTTTAAAAATAAAGACCTACTTTTGTATCACAATTAGCCGAAAGGGCAATTATAGTGAAGAAAAAGAAGCGCTAAGCTTTAAAAATATATCGCGGGATGGAGCAGTTGGTAGCTCGTCGGGCTCATAACCCGAAGGTCACAGGTTCGAGTCCTGTTCCCGCTACTTGAAGATCAGGGAGTTACATGAAAATGTGACTCCCTTTTTCTTTTTGGGTACAACATAGGTACAACATTCTGATAATAGAAAAGGGTCTGAATCAAATGAGTGATTCAGACCCTTTCATTTTTATATACTTGAAACCCTAGGGGGTTGAAATTTCAATGCGGGATTCGAACCCGCAACGTCCTCGGACAACAGTTTGCAAGACTGGCGCGTCTACCAATTCCGCCAATTGTAGATATAGTTTCAATTACTGAGCTAGCAGGATGATCAAGCTTTAGTCAAAAGTTTTGCCAAAAAAGAAAGATGTGGCATTAGCTCGCATTATAAGAGAAGTCGGACAATTTGACGTGTGAATTAAGGTGTTTTTGGTGTCAAATTGACGGAAGGGAAGTTTGAATTTGGACGCTAACATTATTCTTTGTCTCTAACTTTTGTATTTTTAGGAAAACCCAAAACGGATGAATGTTATTTGTTTGGAGGATGATGCCCTCTATGCCCTTGTCGATAAAGTTGTCCAGCGTCTGAAAGAACAAAGCAACATGTCCCATGACAAATGGATTTCGGGGGAACAGGTTATGCAGATGATGCATATCAAATCAAAAACGACTTTACAGAAGTTGCGTGACACGGGAGCGATCCGTTTCACCCAACCTGAGAAGAAAATCATCCTTTATGACATTGACAGCGTCAACGAGTATTTGGAGAAACATTCACGCGAAACATTTTAATCATGGAAGAAGAACACGTATCACCAGCTTACCAGAAAGGATATAACCACGGTTATGAGCTAAGCGGACAAGAGCCAGAATTGCTCGATAGACTGATCAATTCTGGCCAACAAGATCATGATTATTTCCGTGCCCTTGAGGCAGGCGACCGTCAACGTCAAAAAGATAGAATGGTCGAACAGATGAAACAGCAGACTAGGCAACTTGGAAAGGATAAGGGCAAAGGTTTGTAGGATGACAATGACTAATTTTTATTGCTTGGAAGTCCGATTCGGACTATGGTATCGCAAGCTTCTATTCAAATCCCAATCAGCCGATTTTCTATCTGGGTATAGAATTGGGTACGTAGAAATTTCTGGTTGATATTTACTTTTGCCTCTGATAGAGTTGGGAAAACAATTTAAGTCCCTTCGCCCGCTCCAATGCTTTATTTTATACCATCCCAAGAAGTCCGATATCTCGTTGTTTTTCAACGGGATTATTTGTGTTTGATGGTCATTGATTTCCGACGAAATTCACCCAAATCCAGGCATTTTGTGGGTAAAAAAGTGGGTAAAATTTTCCAGCCAATTTTTTCATTCCCCAAACCCCAACAAAAGGAGCACCTTCATGTCCCTTACGGATTTGACATGTCGAAAAGCAAAACCCAAGACCAAACCTTACAAGATTTACGACTCAGGAGGCCTATATCTTAATGTGCTGACATCAGGTAACTGTGTATGGCGATATCGATACCGATTCTTATCAAAAGAAAAAGTCCTGACAATTGGAAGTTACCCTTCAACCAGTTTGATCGAAGCCCGAGAAGCACGGGATGTTGCCAAGCATTCAGTTGCTAAGGGGATTGATCCCGTGGAAGAAAAACAACGTAAGGATCGACTGCTTCAGTTTAATGCTTCCCAGACATATGAGGCTGTAGCCCGTGAATGGCATCGTCACTTTTTTGATACTTGGACTCCCCATCATGCTGCAAATATCGAGCGTCGATTGGAAAAATATATTTATCCACATCTCGGGAATTTGCCTATTGGCGAAGTTACACCCCAGGATGTATTGGCTTGTGTTCGGAAAATTGAAGCAAGAGGGAAATACTATCAAGCAAAACGAATTCTCCAATTGATCGGTCAGGTTGTCCGTTATGGGGTTGTAACAGGAAGAGCAAACAGGGATTTTACGCCAGATTTGAAAGATGCTTTAAAAAGACATCGATCGGGTCATTTTGCGGCAATAGATGTTGATTCACTGCCTCAATTTTTAGCTGTTCTGAATAAGAATGATGCCCGTCTTTTCAAACAGACAACGCTTGGCATCAAACTTCTTATGTTGACATTTGTGCGTACGAAGGAATTGATCAATGCAAAATGGGATGAGTTTGATTTTGAAAAATGCCTGTGGTCGATTCCGACGGAACGTATGAAAATGCGAAGACCTCATATCGTCCCTCTTTCCAATCAAACCTTGGATATTCTGTTGGAATTAAGAAAATTGTATGGACACAAAAAAAGTGGATACATCTTGCCAAGTGTTGTTCATAGAGACAAGCCCATAAGTAATAATACCATATTAAAGGGGCTGGAACGATTGGGATATAAAAATAAAATGACAGGTCACGGCTTTCGGGCTTTGGCAATGAGCGCGATCAAGGAACATTTGCATTATCGGCATGAAGTTGTGGATAGACAATTGGCACACGCCCATAGAAACAAAGTTGACGCTGCCTATGATAGGGCTCAATTTTTAGAGGAACGGGCGAAAATGATGCAGGATTGGGCAGATTATATAGATAAAATTTCTTCTGGGAATTAAATAAAAAACCCGCTTTGTGAAAATCTCACAAAGCGGGTTTTACAGATAATTGGTATTAAATAGCCTTGGTTTTTTCTTCTATCCATCTTTGGATTTCGCTTTCGATCCATCCAACACAACGGTAGCCGAGTTTGATTGAAGCAGGGAATAGATCGTTGTTCATGTAATGGTAGATCGTGCTGCGACTCAATCCTGTTCTTGCTTTGACCTCTTCTAATCGAAGAATGCGCATTTGTTCATTGGCTATCAAATTATCCATATGTTTCCTTTTTGCTTGCTGAAGATGAAACAGGACAATACCTCAGTCACAGACCATTTTCCGATAAAATCTTTGCATAGCTAAAACAAACAAGGTCAATCAATCACCATAATAATCAATGCGGTTTGATATCGTTTGATAAAGTCTTTTTTATTAGATTTTTTCCTACTCATGTGCAAAAAATCAACCCTCTTTTGACAATCAACAGTTGTGGCGGCGAATCCTTCTTTTGCCCGCACTTTAGGGAGTGACAATGATGAAGCAATTTCGGGAACGGAAATTATCCGTCCCTACTACACCAACAGAATTCAATACATTTATTACGCAATGGGGTGAGAAATTACTGACCCCGAAACAGGCGGCTGAATTTATGGGCTATGAAGAAAATACCTTAGCAGCTTGGCGATGCAGACAAACGCAGAACCTTCCCTACATCAAAATCGGAAATGGTGGCATCCGATACAGAAGATGGGATTTGTTGCAATGGCTGAACAGTAAACTTATCCGATAACTGAAGGTTGGGAGACTTTCCCACTCTTTTATCTTAAACAATCATTTTCAAAGGATCGCTCAATGGATATTGAAAAAGCGAAAAGCATACCCCTGTCTGCAATTTTAGAAAAGTTAGGTCTTTCAGTTAAGAAGCAAACACAAAAAGAAGCATGGTATCTTTCTCCATTTAGAGATGAAAAAACGCCGAGTTTTCATGTTGATCTATCCAAAAATATCTGGTTTGACTTCGGCGAAAACAGAGGAGGAGACAGTATTAAGTTTGTCTGTGACTATCTAGAATCAGGTGGCTATGATTTTACAGTTTCAGATGCCTTGCGTTGGTTAAGAAATATGGTGGAAGGCACCGCAGACTTCCAGCCTTCTCCTGCAATCAAGAATATCGATGAAAACCCGAAGCTGGTACTAAAGGATGTTCATCCATTGCGCCATGCCGCTTTAATCCATTATATCAAGTCCCGTGGTATTCCACCCAAATTCGCTCATAAATACGTTCGGGAGGTTTCTGCCTACCATACCGAAAAAAAGAAAACCTATTTTTCCATCGGTTTCCCAAATGAAGAGAACGGGTATGAATTGCGTAACCCGTTTTTTAAGGGATGCATTCGGCCAAAATATATCAGTTTTATTCGTGGTACTGTCACAAAGCCCAAGGGCATACATATTTTCGAGGGGTTTATGGATTACCTTTCGGTTATCACCCAAAGAAAGGGCAAGCCTTTATCAAATGACACCATTGTTCTGAACTCCCTCACCTGTATCGGTCAAGCCAAGGCGTATATCAAAGGATATGGATATGCAGTAGGTTTTACTTGGTTCGATAATGACAAGGCAGGAGAAAAAGCGGCAAAGGCCTTTAATGAATTTTTCAAGTCAGAAGGAATAATTCTCAAGCCTAAAAATGATATTTACGCACCCCACAAGGATGTCAATGCATGGCATATGCACACCCTTGGCTTGGGTTTGTAAGGGGGATCACATGAGTGTTATTTCTGATTTCAAGGCGGCTCAGATACAAATATCCTATCGAAACCGTCAATCTCTTGAGCAAATGCCTGTGATTACCAAATCCTCTGATGCTTACAATATTCTGAAAGCATCCTGGGATGAGAACAAGCTGGAATTGGTCGAACAATTCAAGATTATCCTGATGGATAATGGCAATCGTTGTTTAGGAGTGTCTGAGATATCTTCAGGTGGTATTAGTTCCTGCATTGTGGATCAACGTATCGTTTTTGCCACGGCTTTGAAAGGTCGGGCTGTATCCCTTATTCTAGGACACAACCATCCCTCCGGAAGATTATCACCCAGCCAACCCGATATCAGGCTAACTACTCGATTATGTCGTGCAGGAGAGATTCTGGACATTAAGATCCTCGACCATATTATTGTGACAAGAGACGGACACTATTCATTTGCAGATGAAGGGATGATGCCATGATATACTACCCTTTAATTTCTATGCTTGTAATATAGTAGTCCTTTTTATCCTGCTTAAAATAGCGGTGATCTTCCTGTGATATGATCTTTGGAAAATGAAACAGGAATAGATCAAACAGGATGTTTAAATGATACCCTTCAAGTACTACGGTATCACTGGTAAAATAAATAGAAAGGCTATTGATGTTTTTATTTGAAGTCTCCAATTTCACGGATACCAGAAAGGCATAATTGTAGAACGCCCGCTGTCCGTCCAACCATTGAAAACAGATATTTCGGGTTGAATGTCCAAAATGGTTGTCCTTTGCTTTGGAATCCGACTTTTCGGGATTTAGGAAATTTGTTTTAAAGGCGTAGAGTTGGTTCATGCGACCTCTTCGGCTTAGATGGGGAAGGTGTTTTATGAAGTGTTGGATTTGGGGTTTCTATTATCGGCCTATCCTGTCGGGCGATATAAGCCACACGCTCTTGTGTTTGTTTTTCTTTTTTCGCCTGTAATTCCAAAGCCGACATACGATCCCCTGATTCGGAAACGGCTTTGAATAACTCCTCTCGGTCATCAGTAAAAATTTGTATGGATTCGCGTCCACGTGACACAGAAACATAGAATTGCTTCAAGTTGCTGGCCGCAAAAGTGGTCGAAGGTTGATAGATGAAAACTGCATCAACGGTTTTTCCCTGCGATGCGTGAGAAGTCATGCAATAAGCATGGGCAAGATGTCCATGATCAAAAGCAATTTCATAGATGCATTTACTTTGAGAGTTTCTCATTTTGATCGTCTTATTTTCTGATATCTCAACCACATCCAGTCGTTGCCCGTTATTCAGGCGTTTGCCAGACAAATCAGAACCGTTACGGGTAATACGGAGTGCATCCCCTTTGGCAATTTCCATTTCCGAAACCGAAAGTACCTCAAATCGTTTGGCACATTCGGTGGGTAAGATTGCGATCTTACCATTAAGACCTTCCAATTGGATGTAGTCTTTTTGGATATTTGTGACTTTCCATCGTGATCCGCGCTTGAATCCCGGAGCATTCACATTGAATTGAATAATCTGGCCTTCTTTATAATTGCGCTTATCCCGCTTTTCTGCCTCAGTCATATTGGAATTGATAAGACGGGAGATTGATATGTTCTCTTTTCCAATAGCTCTGATGTTGCGCAGCTTATCACGGATGCGCTGGGTTATATCCTCTCCTTGTTTGTGAGTAGGACAAACTACCAAAGCCGATTTTCCTGACTGGCGTGTGGCTATATACTCATCCGCTAACCGATTTGCTGCATCCAATGGATCAATTTCACGAACTGCGCCAATTTTATTTAAAACTTCAAAACCTTGCTTTGCATTTCCATCGGCCAAAGATTGAACTGCTTTCCGATAAAGTCCATTGCGCTGCCTAAATATTTTATCAACATGTGCCGAGCGAATGCCCCCAACAGAATTGAGAATGCGTAGAGCATCGCCACGAACAACACTGGAATGTTGGCGTGTGTCACCACTCAAAATCAAGCGGGCATTGTGCTTTTCTGTGACTTCCAAAAGGGCAGTCATTTCCTTAGTGCCAAGCAAGCCTGCTTCGTCAACCCAAAGGACATTGTTTTGAAGCGTTTTTTGCAATTTGAGAGAGGATAGAAATTGGGCGACCGTTTCAGCTTTTTCAAATCCTTCCTGACGTAAAACACCACGGGATGCTTCCGAAGTCGGTGCAACAACTATGACTTGACGGCCACTTTGTTCGATCAAGCTGTTCGCTTCTTTCATTAAGGTGGTCTTGCCTGTACCTGCTCGGCCTTGAATGATTGATACTTTGTCGGAACTGGTCAGCACATGTTTGACAGCATTTTTCTGTGCGCCCTCCAATGAAATAGTGGGTGCTTGCGAATAGATCGGGATAACAGAACCAACCCCGTTTTGCGCCAACTTGACCATGTGTTTTTCTTCATCCAGAACAGCTTGTGTTGAACATTTCGACCGACCACGCTCATTCACTCGGATAATGCGTTTATCCTGTCTGAAATCTTCTGTGATTTGCCGCGGGGTGACGTGCGATTGACCCATTGCATGTCGATAGGCTTCAGCCAATAATCGTCTTTCATCCATAACCGATGCTCGCTCAAAGCATCGATCAATGGCATGATTGATACATTGTCCTGCTGTTGGGCTGTTTATGTTGAATAAATGCGACGAGGGATTTGGGTGACGGATAACGGTTTGACCATTTCCTTTTTCAGCGGTTCTCAAAGACTCAATCTGTCTGCGCCAAGATGCTTTCAGTTGGCTCATGGTCAGACCTTTTTTCTTTTTCGCCCGTGTTCTTGCACCTAAACCATCTAACTCGCGTGCATTTGTGATTCCTTGCGTTTTGGCAATTTGTCCGATTTCGTTGGTACGTTTGGAAAACAGATCAATGACGGGCTGTGGCACTCCCACAATTTCAAATGAAGTATCGGTTCGACGGATTCGATAGCCTAAGTTCAATAAATTGTCCGACAGGTATTTGTGGAATTTAGCCTGATAATAGGGCATATCCCGCTTGATTGATCCGAACTCGCCTGCTTTGAAGCGTTGTTCGGCATCGTCCCATGTCGCATTAAAGGTGAAACAGTGACTGTGCAAATGTGGATCGGGATCAATGCTGTCCACCGGACGTGCCGTCTGGTGGATAAATTCCGCCCATACAAGAGATCCCGTTTGACGATTTTCATCGGTGTTTTTGACCTTGCCCTTGCGGACACGGGTTTGAACATCTTCCTCAATTTCCAGCATGGTATTTTGAATGCTATCCTGAAACGCTTTCAGAATGTGATCATCTTTTGACAGGACATGCAGGATGGAAACGGATTTGGGGCAATGAAAATTGATGTCATACCCGATGCGGCGGTTTGTATGATTCCGTTGAGTTAATCTGTTGCCAGTCTTGGGATGACGATTTTCACACAAAGCAAAAAATGCTTTTTTATTGACAGCATAGGGCAATCCCAATCGTTCAGCCAATTTCCCTTTGAAGTAACCAGGATATTCTTGGTCATTCAAATAGTAATCGGACTGACGTAAGGATTGGGAAAAATAGCGTTTAGCTTGAGCGGCTGATTGACTTTGCACCATGCGAATCATGGGCAAAGGGTTTACACGAAATCAGAGGTGATTTGGGAGAAATTCTCTTCCTATAAATAATAAACAATCGCCAACTATTCTGATATATTACCCTTGATATCCATACGTTCTTTCCATTTTTTAAAAAAAGGATAACTAGGTAGAATACTTTGCAAATAGTGATTAGGAAAAATCTTTTTTAAATTAATGGCTACTTCCACGAAGCTTTTCCAATTTCGATGTCAACAAACAATTCAATCATTCTTGAACTTCAACGAGAAGCGGCCGATTCATCTATTTCAGTAACTTCCTTGCTAAGGAAATCAAAGGTTATCGCTACAAAATTAGGACTTGTAGATTTTTTGAAATGGATAGATTCAGAATTGAAAGGGTATGATAGTTCGGAACTGCCTAAATACAGAGTTGTATTTGGAATTCCGAAAGGTCTAAATCCTTTTCATGGGTGGCAAAGCCTCGATTTCGAAGATGCGGAGACAAGGAAAAATTTTTCTGAAATCCCAATTGATTCGGCAATCCCCCCTTTAGAAAACCTTATCCTCAAAGAAGGAAAAAATTCTTCTGGAACATTGAGCTACTCTTATCCTCCGCGCTTAAAGCAGCTGCTGATGGGGTCAATGACCTACGGAACAGATGTAAAAGTTCAAATTTCAAGAGCTGCAATTGATGAAATCCTCAACATTGTCAGAGACACAATTTTAGAGTGGGCTTTAGATTTGGAAGCAGCTGGGATAACTGGCGAAGGGCTAACATTTTCTCAATCGGAGAAAATATCTGCCAAGCCGGTAACACAAAACATTTACGCCAGTCATATAGGGATTGTTAGTAATGCTTATGATCATTCAAATGTTGTGAATACTCAAAGTATACAAAGCCAATTTCAGCTCAGTGATGTGAAACTATTGGTCGATCAAATTGAAAAGGCATTGCTATTATTTCCGTCCGAAGAGCAAGTTTCTTTAAAAGTTCCGCTTAATTCTATCCAAGAGCAAATAGACAAGCCTGAGCCAGATATATCTAAAATTTCTTCTGCAATTAGTGCCATTAAGCGCATTTGCGAAGGAATTACAGGTAATGTTGTTGCTGAAGGGGTTATTTCGATGATTGGGAGCCTCTTTCAAGGATAGGAGTAATTTGTGATGCGTTGGGCTAATTCGTCCAAAGAGCACCAGCGGTTTTGCTCAAAAATGGAATGTTGAGGCCTTACAAAACTGCTCTAAAATAAGAATCAGCCAAACAACCCAAGCTGAGGGGTTTCTTTAGGTTTTGGTGGATAAAACACTCCAATAATGACAAACGGATTTTTTCCTCTTCTCATGTGCCATTCCTTGGTTGTGCCCAGGAAAAAATGGATGTCTTTTGAGCTTAAGAATTCATCTACATATTTTGCCTTGACCTGCTCAAGGGCTGCACTTTCATCACCATTAGTTCTTTTCATACAATTCCAAAAAAGAGCACCGATTTCCCAATCCTCGATCATCAATCGTCTGGTTTTGCCGTCGGAATCCACAAAGCGATAAAGAAATTTGTAGGGCAACTTTGCAATTGGCTTTCTTTCTTCCTCCTTTTCTTTCGGGTCAAATGAGAATTGAAGCTGTTTAAACTGGTCGAGCCACTCTTTTTTCCATTCCCTATCTTCCTTTTCAACATCCAGTCCCAAGATTCGGGTCGGCTTGAATGTCGCTAATGATTTGTTTGTTGGCTCTTTTGATTCTTCAATGAGCGCATCCATACTGGTGTAAACATTGTTGAGGCAAAACCTTTTCCTGAACCCCCATTCTTTTTCCGTTCCGATTTTTTCATGGACTTCCATATCCTTAAAGCTATAGCTTTCAGGGGAATGGCTTTCTGGTCGAAAATCATCGGATCGTTTTTTAAGATCCAATTCAATCCAAGTGTATTTGAAAGATTGAAGCTTTCCGTCTTTTTTCAGTCCCTTTAAAAATTCTAGTGGAACAGGATAAATCCTGATCCAGCTTCCGTCTTCCAAAAATCCAGCCGTACAAACCAGCTCATCATAGCTTCTGGACGGCAAAGGATACGTCGTGACGGTAATTAGGACTTTCTTTCTGGCCATGAAGGTTAAATATGTTGAAGGCTATATTCCCATTCAGGCAAGGAAGTAATGCTTTCTGCAAGGTGTTTACGGTGACACTGGCAAATCTCTGCCTCAAAGCAAGTAAGCGCGATTCTCTGTTTGAGCTTAAGCAGATTGAGAATTTTCTGTTGGGTAGTACCAGTACTTTTTAAGGTAGTGCTTTTATACCCCTCGAACAATCGATCATAATCGGCCTGACTTTCGAGAGTTTGTCTTTTTTCGGAGACAATCCCGACTTCAGGAAAGTGGACATAGCCAATGCCAAGAGATTCGCAGTAACGGCGAAGCGTTGATTGGGAAAACCCAAACTTCATGCTTTTAGGGTTGTTGCGGACATCTACCAAGACTTTTACATCGTTTCTGATGAGACGATTTAGATATTCTTCCAAAGAAATCCCCTCATATCCGATCGTAAAGAGCGTTATATCGTTTCTTACAGGCTTTTGATTTTCGACACGAGCCATATACGTATCATTCAGGATTTCTCTGGCTTTGGTACTTTTAATTGCCCAGTAGGGGAAATTGATGTAGGTGTGGCGCATTAAGCCATTTGCGGACATATGGCCATATTGGCTTTTTACTTCTCCGATAATCTTCTGATCGGTTGCCTTGAGCTGAGAAAAATAGTTTTGGTCGTCGACTTTTGAGAACTGTTCCTTTGTTTCGGACAATATGCCCTTCTTGACCATGGTGCTCAAGTCGGCGTTTGCCGAAAAGGAATAACAGCCGAATTTATAAGGGACAAAATCGTAAGTGGGTTCACCTTGTTTTTGGGTTATCAGCAATAGCAATTTTTGGAGGCTGATTTTCGGTAAATGCCCCTCAAATATCTCTAAAAGACCCAATATTAATTTTCTGCGGTAGAACATGACAGCAAAGTAACCAAATTATGTTAATACGAGCACCATCATTGGGATGAGGCTGTAGATTAATTAAGGCTTAGGGGTTAAACCTTGATTTTTCCCTAACATGGTATCTCTAGGATATGTTTCCTTTGCTTAAAAAAGTCAAGCTTCCAGGAATGGTTTGAGGAGAAATTGGTTAATTCTACACAATATTGCGGACAACTACCATCTAATCCTAAAGGTTTGTAGTTTTTAGAATCAAGTCACGAATTTGACGCAATACCTTAGAATTGCGTCAAGATGTCGGTACTATCAATCGCAAAAGAGCAAATTGTGTCGCAAAGCTGTCGTGAAAAGTAAAAAACCGTAAAGCTTGTGCCTCAGGCGTTGAGCCTGTGGGCGTACGATTAAAAAGACCGCAAGAAGTCACCTGTCTGAGGTTTTTGTATCAGACATCTCCCCGAAGCGGTTGTTTGAGATGTAATAAGTTGTAAATGAACTATTTGTTAATAAATTTGTGTTTAAGAAAAAGTTTGATACATTTCATAAAAATAAAAAAAGCACATATTTTATGGGAAATAAACAACATCCTTCCCAAAACTCCTTGCCAAAAAAGAAGGAGTTCTTTAGAAAGAAATCGGAAACCTCTGAGATTGAAGACAAGATAGACAGAAGTTTCTCCATTAAACTTTTTCCAGATGAATCCACTTCAAACGAAATGATGAAAGAGGATCGGCGGACAACTAGAAAAAAGTTTCATGGAAAAGGTGGTACGTTAATTATAAACACCACAATTTCTAAAGGTGAAGAGGAGGAAGAATTGGATATTTTTGACTATATTAAAAAGACTCCATGGGTTTTTAAGGATAATGAAAACACTATTTTTGAACCCACTGAGCAAATGATAGATGCTTCTAATTGGGAGGCTTTAAGGAGGTTTGAGTTAAATCACTTATTCGAAGATAGGGTTGACTCACATCAAAGAGAGTTTATTAGCAAATATCAGAATTTAAATGATGAAGAAAGGGAAGTGGAGAAGTTAAGGTTGATGAAATCAGTATTTGATCTTAAAATTACCTGAGGTGCTTGTAGTATATCTTGGTGTATTACTTCTGAACAGAGTATTGAAGCTACTAGAATCTTTGTCTAAAGAAAAAATTCCAAACCAAGGAAAGCCTTTGTCGTTCCATTTGTTCCTTGCGTTTTCTCCATCAATTGTATCTTCGTAAATCTCTCCAATCATCCTAAAACTCAAATTTTGGGTTCTCATGAGATTTTCAAATTTTTTTTGAGCTAGTATTTCTGTCATAATAAATCCATATTTCCCCCATATTTTATAGCCAATTAAACTTTCCACTCTAATATCATCTTCATAATATGAAGGATGATCACATCGATCTGCAAGTAATTCAATATATTTAAATTTAAACTCATACGCTTTTTTGACTTGGTATTCCAAGCATGGTTTAGCAACACCTTTTTGTATCCCTGAGCTTACAATAATTAAATTTTCTATCGTCTTTTGGCTAAATGAAATTCGTATTTTGTAAAGGGTGAAAAACTTTGAAAAAATCCAAATAACACAAGATGTCATGACTCCTTCGCTATTATGATTAGATTTTATATTGTGTCTGAAATCTTCTTTTGGATGTAAGGCTTTAATGCCTGTTAATTCTATTATTTTATTTCTGATATTCAAACTTGCTTCATCCATTGTTTGATTAGTTATGATTATAAATAAGGATTCTCATCCGCTTTTTCCATTAATTCTTCCACTTCATAGTATGGCTGCTTTCCAAACACAGTTGGTGGGGCATCACTGATAAAAGCAAATATATTTCGTTGTGAATGCCGCCTGACCTCATCAGATGTGGCCAATGCTCTGGAATTCGCCTCAATCTTAGTTCCTGTAAACCAGTTTCCCGTTTTAGTTATGTTGGTGGTGTTGCCAATTGCCTTGCTGATGTAATCAGCTGAGAAATTGTCATTCACATTGAAGTATTGTCTGACGGCAGCATTGGCGATAAAGGTTTCCCAATTATCGCCGTAGTGTTTCTTAAGCTGTATGAGAGATTGCAGGATCGGCCACACCGTCACATTAAATCCTGCATAGGTACTTAATGCCGTCTCAATCTCGGGTAGATAGCCAAGAGCCGCAAATTCATCAAGCAGGAAACATACTCGTTTGGCAGGCTTGCGAATCACTGCACGCATGGTGGATGTGACCACTAAACGCAACCATCTTCCATGACTTTGTAATTTGTCCGCAGGGATGATCACATAGATGGTCGATTTGCCCTGTGATAAATCAGACGGGATATAATCGGATTGCAAGGCTTTTTGTAGAGAAGGCGATTTCAAGAAATCTGTGTTTTGCAGTACCGTTGCCAATATACTTCCAAAGGAATTTTCACCAGACTGCATCAGCTTCAAAACTTCTTGTGCCGTGGTGTCCAATAGATCTTTGTGAAGCGGATTTTCGGACATGCGCATATCGGCCAGAATGCCTAGCCAGTCATCCCCCTGCGCACGGGCTAGACGGTACAGCGTTCCTAAATGCCGTTTGCTGGGTTCCAAGTTGACGACGATATGTAGAATAAGGGCTGACACAATGGTTCGGGCATTGTCCGAAAAATATCGGTCACCAGAATTGAGGGATATTGGCACTATCATTTCAGAGATAATCTGAATGTCATCCACCAAATCAATACTTTCAATGTCCAGAATATCAAGCGGGTTGAAAGATCGGCTTTCTTCATCCAAGTGCTCACTGAGTAAATTCCATGGGTTGAGCAGGACAACATCCTGTCCGTTTTCTTTCTGATATCGTGCGGTAATGGCGGCGTTTTCACCTTTAGGGTCAATCACAACCCACGAGCCCTCATATCCGCCTGCACCCAGCAGATTAGGAATAATCAGGTTTGTGCCTTTACCACCGCGCGTGCCAGCGGAGGTGAACACATGCCCTTTATCTGAAAATGTATAAATGCTCCCACCGATATACAGCCCTTTCTTAGTGGTGTAAGGCAAAAGGTCAATAGCTTCTGCAAAGCGTGCGCTCCCGAATTTATTGCGTGCGGCTTCCATTTGAAGCAGGTCATTTTCCCATTTTCCGAAGATGAAAAACACAATCAGCGAAAAAATGAAATTGATCACTAAATAGCCCAAGATCAAGGCGAAATCCGAAACGTCATAGCCTTGCATGTTGACGACCGCGAAAATGAGCAGAATAAGAGCTACCCATAACAAGATCGCACCGGCAACCATCATGGCCCGAACAACAGGACGCATTGGGTAAAAACGGGGCACGCGTCCAAGATAGACTTCAAGGCGTTCAAAGGCTTTGACAAAACCCAGCAACGCACCGATCAACGAAATAGGGGTCAAGAGCACGCCGACCATAAACACCAAGAAACGGTTTTGCTTTTCTGGGTCAGGTTTGAACGACAAAAGATCCTCCCATATATACAATGGTTCACCAAGTATATGAGGAATGTCGTCGGGGGTGCTTTTCTCCCTATTAAATTTCATGGACTGGTGGATAAACTGAAAAAGAAAGGAATATAAAAAAATAATTGAAAAATTTTCTATAAAAATGAAACCATATTGATACATATCAATACAAGTACCTCATATTCAGTTTTTTGCATTTTGAACATCAAAATTCATCTAGTAGATTGGGTAATAGAGGGATTGCAAGACATGGCTTGTAGCGACAAAAACCCTAAAGGTTTATGCGCTTTAGCCGCCTTGTAAGGTGGGAAGATTCCCCCACTTAACCCCCTCAAGAAAACGCACCAAAAACCATTAGCATGGCACGTCCTGTAAAATCGTCCAGTGACAAGCGCACCATCATGTTGCGCTTGCGACTTACGACAGCCGAGAAGCAGCACCTTGACACAATTGCCAAGGAAGCAGGCTTCACTGTGAGCGATTTTATCCGCAAGGTCGTGCTACATGTCAAACCGAAACGTTCTGTTCCCAATCCTGATCGTGAGGTGCTGCTGATGTTGTTGGCCGATCTGCACAAGATTGGCAGCAACCTAAACCAGATTGCCCGTGTCCTGAATACTGAACATAAATCAGGCACTCCGCCTATAGGCGGCACTCCCGCAGGACTTACTCCACTTATGACTGATCTGGATGGATTGGTGCGTTACCTCCATTCCAAACTAACGAATAGTGGTCATTAAGGGCAACATGCGCGGCAATGGCGCACAGTTGGCGCATTATCTCACCCGACAGGGGGAGAATGACCAAATTCGTATTTTGGAAGTGGATGGGCGGGCTGATGCGGATCAAGACAGCCTGATTGTGACATTGGAGGGCATGTCGCTCAAAGAGCAACTCACCAAGTCCAAACAAGGCCTGTATCACGCTCAGATCAATCCCGCATATGAAGAAGATCGCCAGATGACAGATGAGGACTGGCATAAGGCAGCCGACATCCTTGAACATGCTTTGGGCTTTGAAGGCCAAAGACGGGCAATCGTTCTTCATGAAAAGAAAGGACGTCTCCATGCTCATGTCGTATGGGAGCGTTATGACGCGGAGACGGGCAAGATGAAAACCATCTCGCATAATTATAAAGCGCATGACCAGGCTCGGCAGGAAATTGAGAAATATCTGAACCAAGAGCCGACACCGACACGGAACAAGAGCCGTGATGACATTAAGGAGGTCATGACGGGGCTTTGGGATAAAACCGAAACAGGGGCGGACTTTTTGAAGGAAGTGAAAAATGCAGGCTTTTGTGTGGCGGCAGGGTCAGGTAAACGTCCTTTCATGGTGGTTGATGATAAGGGCAGAAGCTTTGACCTTGTCCGTCAGCTGAAGGGCGTACGGACAAAGCAAGTCCGGGAACGTCTGGACGGGGAAAAGCTGATGGATGAAAAGGATGCCATCGAGTTGATGCGCCAATTGGGCAATCAAAAACGATTGGCAGAAAACGAACCCGAGCAACAAGCCGAAACAGCCCATAGGTGGAAAGCTAATCCTGAAACGGCCAAGGAGTTTGCACGCAATCGAGATGATATTTTTGCGGGTGAAAAGAAAAAAGATACTTCAAGATCCTTTAGTGCCAATGCCTCTGATAATCATGCCTCGATAAAACAAAGAGCTGAAAGTTTTGTGGTTAATGAAACTATGGCTGACAAGGAAAAATCAGCTAACCCTTTTGCAGAAAAAACACATGCTTTTGCCGAAAACCGCAATACCCTTACCGCAAGTCAGATTAAGCGTCAGCAATTAATCAACGAGATGAAAAGCCAGCTAAAAACCAGCTATCATAGACAGCGTGATAAGAGGCGGGATTTCTAGCTTTGTTGGTAGGTATTTTCTTTTTCACCAGCCTGTTTAATGGATTGGAAAAGATATCATATATGTCATTCCTTTCAATTGGTGTTGTTGAATGTCGGGGCGGCATACCGCAAGCCATTCCTTCACCAAATAGAATTTTCGCCGCTTTGCTTCCCCGCCCATTCAAGTGCCTTGACCAAAATTCCAGTTGGTGAGTCATTTCCCCTTGCGGTGGATATGCCCTTGTCATCAACACACATGAAAGGAATGACAGATGAAACTTTTTACCCAAAAACAATTCCAGCGATTGGTTCAAAATGGAATGCCTGAAAACCGTGACAAGGATCATGCGCCCGTGGTCAAGCTGTTTTTTCCAGATACGAATTGTACATGGCTGTTAAGTGAAATTGACCCTGATGATCACGACATCGCTTTTGGATTGTGTGATCTCGGTATGGGATTTCCTGAATTGGGAAACGTGCTTTTGCCTGAGCTTTTAGCTGCCCGCTCCCGTCTTGGTTTCGCCATTGAGCGGGATCGTTATTTCAATGCAAAATATCCACTATCGGTGTATGCCCGTGCCGCTCGACGTCAGGAATGTATTACCACGGATGAGTTATTGCTGAAGGAGGCATTGTATAAATCTTAATCGATATCGCAAAGAAGAGGCTATTGACGTTAAATCAATGGCCTCTTTATGATTTCAGTACTGACGAAAAAAGGCGGTTTTTTTTTTGCTTAAGCTGAATGTCTTCGGCGAGATCAAGTGGGACTTTCCTAAAGTCAAGTTTTTTCAATATTTTGAACAATGAAACTTAGACCCTAAAGAATATTCGCTATGGCAAATCCTCCCAAAAATCATGGAAAAGCATGGTCAAATGATGATGTTTCCAAATTAAAAGAACTGGCAAAACAGAACACCCCGACCAGAGTGATCGGATTGAAATTGGGAAGAACAGAGGATTCTGTATACTCAAAAGCAAAAGATGAAGGGGTTTCTCTTAAACCCACAAACCAATCCCCGTATAATCGAAAGAAATAGCATGTTCAGGATTGAGGGTGAAGCATGTGTCTTTCAAACCAATCCAGTTTTCTTTCAACTGCGACCTTATTATTATAAATGTCCCTGCCATGAACCTGTAGGCTGATTTCCGCAAGCTGTTTGCGTATGCCGTTTATTTCCTCTCTGTTATCATCTTCCTTGATCCGTTTAGAAAATACTTCCAAATATGATCCAGCCAAAATGATTTTCTGCTCTGGTGGCGAAAACGTCAAATGCTGAAAGGAACGTGCATTCAGGGATAAGCAGTCTCTTAGATTAGAGTAATTTCCGTCACCTTTTAGATAGTGAATGGTCTCGACAATCATGGGGCCAACACCATTGTTTTGAATATGGATAGCCAATCTATCTTTGTCTATGAGATCAACTTGAACCAATGGTTTGAGCGACTTCTCATTGTGCGCGCGTTGCAAGTGCAGTTGATAAAAAGTGGCGAGCAAAGCCATGAGTGAAATAATTACGGTGGTCAATACGCATCTCCTAATATTGATTTGTTGACGGCAGACATGGATCACCCCGACCTAGCAAAGGCTATTCTTCTTGGGATGAAGGAGGGATCGTGATATCCCAATTTATTCGGTCTAGTCTACTTTTGATTTTTACAAGGGATGATAAAATCTGCTCATCGGTGGCGATATTTTCTCCAAATACGAGCAGCTTGAATCCGCCATTGTATGTCGATTTCATCTCGCTCCATAGTTTTTCCAGATCTGAAAACATCAAGGCTTGAGAAGGATGGTGCGCCAACCATGCATTGTTGTTTCTAAAGCTTTTCACATCGTCCTTGGCCACTCTCAATAACATTTCATCAAAGCGTGGGGATTCAAAAAATTCTTCGATTTCCGAATCCTGGAGCAGTTGATGCAAGTCATATGTATGGCGGATTTTCTTTTTCAAATCATTGACAGGATTGGACGAGTAAGAGAACCGAACAAGGCTCATGATCTTTTCACAAAATGTTCTGTTGGTGACCAATACTTTCGCCTCAAACGGGTGAAGACCATATTCTTGTGCAAGGGTCGATTGCCCATTTTTGATCATCATGTCATAGATGAAAGAGCTTATCGGTAAAATGGTGTAGGGTTCAAAATACCCCAACCAAGTCGCCTCAACAATTATGACATCACGCACTTGTCCGTAATTCCCATCAAACTCTTTTGCATAGGAATGGGCAGTCTTGCGTGTCATGCCCATTTTTCGGGTGACGTCTGCCACCTCAACTTCAGGCAAAAGATCCGAAATGACTTTACTGATCTTTTTGAGTTTGCTTTTCAGCTTATTGTCTGTTTCGCCTTCTTTCCTTAAGGCGATAAGATCCACGTCCTCAGAAAATCTGTTTATATGGCCATGGCATTTTAGGAGGGATGTTCCACCTTTAAATACTGTTTCAGTGCCAATAGGGCTTGAAAATACCGCATGCAGAATGAAGGTTACCCAATAATCCTTCTCCACATAGATTTCAGGAATGCCCATTTGTTGAGAAGTAAACTGGACGGCCTGTCGGAAGAGCTCTTTGTTTTCGTGCAATCTCATATGATATTCCATTTTTCGGCAACTGGCCATTCTTCGGAAATTCCTAAGGTGTAGGAAGTGATTGGATTAAGTGTTTTGCGCAAAGAACCCGTATCAATTCGGTTTTGAGTGGTATCCAAAACAGCTCCTAAGATTGCCCGTGTGGAGGGCGGATATTTTAAGGCCAGCTTCATCGCCTTTTGCTTGTCAGTAAATGAAAGGCTGTCGATAATTGAACGGATGCGCTTAAATGCACTTGTTACCGAGGTGTCGGGGATTTCTTTGATATAGCGGATTGCATCCAAAATTTGAAGCAAAGGTATGTTGTCCTGTGTGATCGGGTTTTTTTGTTGGATAAAGGAAATAGTATAACGTCCCCGCTTTACTTTAGGACGTATATCATTTTTCCCAATTTGTATGACGTTGCTGATTTGTGTGGTCAGGCCAAGCTGGCTGTAAATACTCAAGCCTGTAAGATAGCCAATTACCTTACCCTCTCTTTCTAGGAGGTCTTTTACGACTTGTCTAAGATCAGGCTGTAGCTTACCGAAAACAGTTGCTTCGGGCTTATAGAATTTGCCTTTTGCCAGTTTTTCAAGCTTTCCGACACGCACCATGCGGTTTAGGGCTTTTATGACAGCTTCTTTCCCTTCCTGTCCCGAACTGACATCGGAGAAGGTAAAGACATGCCCTTTGGGCAGTCGGTCAATTTTGGTTTCGACTAAATCGGTGACTTTCATGCTGATAAATCTATCACAAAGATAATATAATGTCCAGTTTTTTCTAAAATAAACTGGACAAATATTATAAGCGATTGGGTCTGTTTGTCAAGTTTTTGGATCAAAAAACTTGACGTTTATTTTTACTAGGTGCTTGATATTAAACAACATCATGTCTTAAAAACCAGCCAAGGCTTCTTTCTACGACAACTGCATTGTTGTAAATGTCTTTGCCCTTCACCTGCACGGTGATTGGAGCAAGCTGGTTTCGAAGGTCATTTATTTGCTCTTCGGTATCATTTTCTTTGATACGTTTCGAAAATACTTCCAAGTATGCCCCTGCAAGGATGATTTTCTGCTCTGGTGGCGAAAGCGTCACATGTTGAAAGGATCGGGCGCTTAGCGTTAAACAGTCGGCTAAATGGGGATGATTTACTCCATCCTTGAGATAATGGATCGACTGGACAATTAAAGGCCCCACACCGTTATTTTGAATTCGGACGGCCAATTTATCTCTATCAACGAGATCGACTTGAGCCAAAGGCATGAGCGATTTCTCATTGTGTACACGCTGTACATGCAATTGATAAAAAGTAGCAAGCAAGGCCAAAAGTGAAATTGTGAGAGCCAATTTCTCACCGTCCTATATCCAGGAGTTAATGAAAATATTGGCTATACAATCTCATATTTCCGCAGCAAATTCAATCGCTCTTTTGCCTGAAGATCAAAGTACATGGGTATAAAACGATGATAGAGGCTGCATTGTGGGTCTTTACCATTAACCCGATAAATCGGACATCCACTGGTGCAGATAGAGCGGTATCGGCATTTTTTGCAATCGTCTGATCGATCATTCTCAATGTGCTCACCACTTTCAATCATGTCCACCAAGTCCAATTCCTGATTAAATATGGAATGATCGGAAGGGGTGTCCTGTCCGAATTGTACATGACAATACTTGAATGATCCGTCCACATAAATCGCCCCGCCTGAAAACCCAGAAGCACAGGTTTGAAACCCCAATTCGTTGGGCTTGAGGTCACAAAATTGAAACCGCTTGGCAAATGGCCATCCTGCGACTATAGCCCCTTCCATGATACGGTAGGACTCAGACAGATATTGCTCAAGCAATTCTGCATCTATGGCCTCTCCCTTTACGACTGAATAGCGGAAGGGTATGTTCAGATCGACTAGATATTGCGTCAGCTCAGGTAATCCTTCTAAATTTTGATTGCTGACGACCGTTGTCACAGAAACAGAAACTCCTGCATTTTTCAGCTTTCGCAAATTGGCATCGACTACATTAAAGGAACCTTTGCCTGATCGGAATTTACGAGTGGCATCATGGGCGGCTTCTACACCATCTAATGATACGCCAAAGCCGACATTATACTCTTTTGCAAAGCCCAAGATATCATCATTCAGAATGGTCAGGTTAGTTAGAAAACCTATATCCAGTTTGCATCCTGCATCAGCTAAAACAGCTTTCATCTCAGGGATAAAGGATTTCCATACTTTAAACTGTCCCAAGGGTTCACCTCCAGCTAGCCTAAGTTTGATATGGCGTATTCCTTTTGACTTAACAACTTCAGTCAATTTATGAAGAAGCTGTTTTCTTACCTCCTCCTTCATACCTTTGCTTGTGTTCAGCGTAGAGATATAGCAATAACTACATCCCAGATTGCAAGCATCGGTGGTATGTATCCAGAAATTAAGTGATTTAGGACTTGTGGGTCTTTGTGGCATGTTCAAACCATCTTTAAACCTGATGATTTCCGTTTTGCTTAAGAGTAACAGAAATTTTTCAAGTATATCGGTTTGAATACCCAATCTTTCTGAAAGCACATCAAGGTCATCATGATTATTGATCGCTTGAAGAATATCAAACTGGGGTCTGTTCAATACCCGAAGAGAATTCGGGTATGAACAGTTGACCACATAAGCATGCTCCTCATTTATTTGCCGCAAAAGCAAATCAGAGGCCTTGCGAGGTATCAGCGTTTTCATTGTCATGCGTTTCGGAATAGCCAGTACAATCACAGTTTGCGGTTAATCTTGCAATGCTTTCACAATCTCTTCCGATTGTAGTTTCCAAAGCTTGCTCATCATCGAACAAAAGTTCGGTTTCAGTCCGCGTCTTCATCCTCATACAATGCTGTGTAACTTGTGCAATCACAATCGCCAGTTAAAGCAGTAAGGGTTTTACTGTTTTCGCCAAGAGTGTTTTCCAGTTCCATGGCGTCATCAAATAAGAGCTCATTTTCGGTCTGTGTCATCATAAGAAATAGTTTTTAAAGGTTAGAAATTGAATTATGGGTTTCTTTTAATCGGTTCATCAATGCATACACTGTACTGGGGTGCCATCTACCTTCACCACGGAATGTCGGCACATGTTTTTTATTCAGCTCTTTGGCAACCGCTCGGACGGATGTAATACCCCTTGACCGCAGACGGTTTAGCAGAGGGGAAAGCTTTTGGGCAAATTCTTCGGCCGCTTTTCTATTGGCAACTGAAAGGACTTGACTGTTCTTTCCCAAAATCACCCCTCTTTTTTTGGCGGCTTCCAATGCGTCTTTGGTGGTTTCGCTAATTCGTTGTCTTTGCTCTTCCGCCACGGCTGCCAGAATGTGAATGGTGAAACGATTTGCATGCGGATTATCCGCTACAATGATTTCCACTTTTGACTTTACAATTCCTGCGATTTGTTCGACATCCCTTCCTAATCGGTCAAGTCGGGCGACGATCAATGTTGCTTTGTGTAATCGGCAAAGCTCAAGAGCCTGAAACAATCCTTCACGCTGTTTTCGGGTAGATTTAATCTCAATGACTTCTTGCAAAAGTTCATACTCGTTGAGCTTGCAATAGCTTTCCACTGCATTTTGTTGAGCTTCAAGGCCCAAACCGCTACGGCCTTGTCTGGTCGTAGAAACCCGATAATACGCGATAGCCTGTTTCATGTGACAACCCCGCTCTGTTCAGGCGTAAAGGATGGTTTATATTTGAACAGGTAAGTCTTAAAAACCGCTTAGTTCAGGATAAAAAGTGACTGTAAACGAGTGGATTATAGTTTTCGTTCTTTCAAAAATTTGGAAATTCCGTCTAGGGGTTGACGATGGTTTGCTAATGAACAAATCAAATTATTTATTTTTTTAGGGAAAATCTTGAGTTATATTTTCAGTTCAATGAAATCTCTATGATAGAATTATTAAAAGTTGCTTGGGAAAATATTCTAGTTGGATTACTCAGTGCTGGTGTGGTAGGGTTAGTATTGATATTAAAGAAAAAAATTTCAGACATAAGAGCTGAAAAGAAATATCCAGTTGCAGGCAAATATCTAAGTAAGTTTGAAGATGAACTTAATGGAGAGAAGGTGTCAGTAACTGCGCCGGCTACTTTTTTTCAAAAGGGAAAGAAGATTTCAGGCGAAACGTTTTCTGAAAAGGAAAATAGGAAGTGGATATTAGAAGGAGAAATCACACTTGGGGGCCATATTCATGGGGTTTATTTCGCAGAAGATCCTCATGATAAAGGAATTGGAAACTTTTTTCTTTACATTAATCACCAGCGCAAGATGGATGGCTTGTGGTCTGGTTATGATTCTATAAACCAGAAAATTTCTTCTGGCAGATACTCTTTTGTTCCAATAGCAGGCAATATGAAGATCAGGGATATAAAGCAAAATGACCTATCTAAAGTTCTGGAGATTTCAGATCAAGAACTTGGGAAAGAATACTTAGATGAAGATATTTTAACTAAAATATCTTCTGATAGATTTATATTTAGAATTGCCGAAACTGAAGCAAATGGTATAATTGGTTTTTGCTATTCCTATATAACTAGTCCTACTGAATTTATAGAAGACTTTGGGGTTGAAAGCCTTCCTCGTTCTTTAAAATTTTCGGACAGCATTGGCGTGATTAAAACGATTGCGGTATTAGACTCTCAAAAGGGAAAAGGAGTAGGTTCTTCCCTTTTAAGCAATGTGCAAGAAATTTTAAAACAGAGGAATATTCATTCGGTCATTTGTATTGGTTGGAGAAGTGAAGTAGGGGTAAACATTGAGGGGCTAATGAAACTGAACAGATTTATTTTTTTTAAAGAAATAAAAAATTTCTGGACAATTGACAGTAAGGAAAAAGGGTATCTCTGTGTTGATTGTGGAAATCCTTGTAGTTGCTCTGCAATGATTTACTCTAAGGCCCTTTGATATTATTTCAAAGATTGTATTTAAAACACTCCTAAATTTAAAAACTGATCCTGAGGCTAGTTAAATTTTTAGAACGCTTTCAGGATGTCTGTTGTATAAGTTATAACCCGATCACCGCATCCAGCGCATCATCTGCTTCTTTATGAATGAAGTTCGCTTGGTAATTGATCGTTGTTTTCAGATCGGTGTGACGATACAGCTTTTGAAGCATAAGCGGGTGGATTTTGTCTCCTGCAATGTTGCCAAATGAGTGTCGGGCAATATGATTAGACAGGTTCTTTTCAATCCCACATGCTTCCGCAATTCGCTTGAGGTATTTATTTAGCAGTGAGGTGGCATTGCGTAGTTTTACAAACAAGTCTTGTTTGTCGTCAGGATTGGCTTTCTTTAGAAACGGAAACACAAAATCCGAATTTGACTTCTTATCATTTACGTAGCTGGACAAGATTTTTTGTGCCTGTTCAGGGATTTTTAGGCTGACGGGCTTTTCGTTCTTGTTCATCTGGTAGTATAGCCTGCCATCCAAAAAATCAGACCAGCGCATTTCCAATACATCCGATATCCTAACCCCTGCGAAATAAAAAGCGAAGAGCCATACGTTACGGGTATGCCAGATGGCGGTTCCGTCTGCCAAATCCATTTCTTCAATTTTTCGGATTTCCTCCCGTGTTAAACCGATCTTGTTTCCTGATCCGATCCTGATCCTTTCTTTTTCGCCCCCGAATGGATAATTTTTTGTGCCGACCAAGTTTTCCTTGATCGCTTGATTGTACATAGTGCGAATGAAAATCAGTTGATTGGTGACGGTGCGGGTCTTCTGTTCAAGGTATGCTGCGCAGAAACTTTTAAAACGATTAATGAAAGCCATATTGATATCGTCAAATTCAAGACGGATATTTTGTAAGGCATTAAGGTCTTCTTCAGTCTTCAATGTTCCTTTTCGGGATTTCGATACTCTTACTCTTCGCCTTTCCTTGATTTCTTCAATCGCTTTCTGTTTTGGAAGAGCCGTGTTGAAATTCAGAAACTCTTGAATATTGTGCAGAATTGATAATTCCGCATTGGCAACGGAATAAGTGCCTTCCGCATATTTGTTTTTGATCCGCTCACAGGCCAGCTCAAAAAAGGAAACTTTGTTGGTTTCCCGCTTGATCTTCTTTTTGATCTGTACTGAGGATAGATTTTCCTCTTCAAGTTCTGCTTTGTCGTTGACCGCTTCAGCTTCATAGAGTTTTTTTCGGAGAAAGGCGTTCAGTCTTGCCGAATTCTCGTAGGATTTTTTGACCCTGCCATGCTGATCGTCCCAGTCTCTTTCGGGAATATATTTGCCTGTAAAAACATATCGGGTCTTTCGATGTTTGATAATCCGAATAGCTAAGGGGCAAGTGCCGTCTTTTTTCTTTTTATTTGTCCGAAGGACAATCTTGATTGAGGCCATAATGAGGGCGATTTTGTTGCCTTAAGTTACGGAATTCCTGTCAAAAATGGGTACAACATAGGTACAACATTTGGTGGTTTTTCTTGGTTTTATGTGGTTTCATGATTTTCAAAAACATGCTTTAAATGCCATTTAAGGCCTTTTTGGTTCATATGAAACCATACTTAATGAAGCTCATAACCCGAAGGTCACAGGTTCGAGTCCTGTTCCCGCTACTGCGAAGGATACTAGAAATGGTATCCTTTTTTTGTGTTCGGGCTTCAGCTCGACGTGCTCATATCCGCCGCGGCGGACACAGGTTCGAGTCCTGTTCCCGCTACTGCGAAGGATACTAGAAATGGTATCCTTTTTTTCCTGACTTCGACAGTCGTCAGTCCCATTTCATTATAATTAACTGACAAACAGTGCTTTAGTATTTTAGACTTGTCGTTTTGGGTGTCCTGGGGGTGTTTTTGATTACTTTTAGACATGTTTGTCCGCAAGAAACCTAATAAAAGTGGCAAGATCAGTGTACAGGTAATTGAGAAAATCAAGG
>NZ_JAJUWR010000028.1 GCF_021390545.1 Algoriphagus sp. AGSA1
AATCCCGATTCCTATAAAATTAAACGGTATTCAAAAAAATAGAGGCCGAAATCAGGAAATCGGCCTCTATTGAATAAAAAAGGCTGTCTTCAATTATCAAACATCAATATGAGACAGCCTCTTTTTTGGTTGTAGCTTATATGTTTATCTTAGCTACTATCTCCAATAGAATATCGGAATGTACCCTTCTCCAACATTTCTTTTCAAGATACATTCCCAATAACTGTCCGACCTTTAGTTTATGAACAATACCCAAGTAGAACACATATCACTCGCATACCTCCAACCCTCTGACTACAAGGCATTAAAGGCCGCCATGATAGAAGCATACCGATCTATGCCAGGCTCCCACTGGGAAGAGAGTCAGATCGAAACACTGATCAATAAATTCCCATCAGGCCAGGTGGTTATCAAAATAAACGACCAACTCGCAGGCTGTGCGCTTTCAATTATTGTTAATGATGCGGAATTGGAGGGAGAGCATACTTATAGAGACATTACAACAAACTTCACTTTTGAGAATCACAACAATGCAGGGGACATGCTCTACGGAATTGATGTGTTCATCAAACCAGAATTCCGGGGATTGAGATTAGGCAGAAGACTGTATGATTATCGGAAGGAATTATGTGAAAAACTTAACCTCAAGGGGATTGTCTTTGGCGGGCGAATCCCCAATTATCACAAATACGCAGAGCAGATGGGGCCAAAAGAATACCTGGACAAGGTGAAAATGAAAGAGATTCATGATCCGGTCTTGAATTTTCAGCTGGCAAATGACTTTCACCCTACCCGAATCATGAAAAATTATCTGGAAGGTGATACTGCATCCAGTGAGTTTGCGGTCTTGTTGGAATGGAATAACATTTTTTATACTAAACCAAATAAAAAAGCCTCCAGCAATAAGACCATTGTACGGCTAGGTTTGATTCAGTGGCAAATGCGGCTATATGACAATCTGGATGGGTTGATGCAGCAGGCAGAGTACTTCATAGATGCAGTGTCCGGATATCGTTCTGATTTTGCGCTGTTTCCTGAGCTTTTTAACGCCCCGTTGATGGCCGAATTTAATCACCTCAGCGAAGCCCAGGCCGTGAGGGGATTGGCCAAATATACTGACGAAATCGTGAAGCGGTTTGCGCAGCTCTCCGTCTCTTACAACATCAATATTATCACTGGCTCCATGCCGAAAATAAAAAATGACAAGCTCTACAATGTAGGATATCTCTGCAAGCGTGACGGATCAATAGAAACATACGAAAAGCTCCATATAACACCATTAGAAGCCAAAGTATGGGGAATGCAGGGCGGAAGCATGCTGAAGGCATTTGATACCGACTGTGGGAAAATCGGCATTTTGATTTGCTATGACGCAGAGTTCCCTGAGCTGAGCAGACTTCTAGCCGAAGAAGGCATGGACATACTTTTCATCCCTTTTCTGACTGACACCCAAAATGGCTATTCCCGTGTCCGCAACTGCGCGATGGCAAGGGCAATAGAGAACGAATGCTACGTGGCGATGGCCGGGAGCGTTGGCAATCTACCGAAAGTACATAACATGGACATGCAATATGCCCAATCCATGGTGATTACTCCCTGTGATTTCCCATTTCCGAGCAATGGAATCAAAGCAGAAGCTACCCCCAATAGCGAAATGACCTTAATCGCAGATGTGGATATTTCTTTATTGAGAGAATTGAATGAATTTGGAAGTGTGAGGAATCTTAAGGATAGAAGAACGGATTTGTTTGAACTCAGACTAAAAGATATCCCAAAATAATGACCAAGAGAAGGGGTTAATTGATCAGAGCCTTGTTTATTATATATACATCGATCTATAACAGCTGGAGACCAACTCCGTAAATCTCTATGCAGATTATCAGATAGGGAAATTCGGCACCTGGTCACACTGATCAGCTATCAATAATATCTTGGGAGATGAGCCGGTAGATTTCCGCAATGCTTTCATTGTAGCTTAAAAATCGGTGATGGTCTTCCAGGGTTTCATAGTCCTCACGCATTGCCGGGCCAGTTTGGGCCACCTTGGCACCCAATTGCAGACTCTTGGAAATAGTCTCTATGATCAATGGTTTGAGCATTTCAAAATCCAACCCCTGTCTGTGCATTACTTCCTCCGCGATCCTGATCATGTGATTAGAGAAGTTGCTTGCAAAAACTGCCGCAATGTGCATGGCTTTTCTATCCTTTGACCTGACTAGGTATGTCAACGGAGAAAGGCTTTTAGCTAACTTTTTCAGCTTTTGTAAAGTTTCCTCATCATCTGATTCCAGCAAGAAGGGCACTTCGTCGAATTCTATTTTTCTGCCTTTGGTAAATGTCTGTAAGGGATAAAATATCCCTGTATATGTAGCCGAACTATAGTTCAATATATCTAACCCTACAGAACCCGAGGTATGAACCAGAATGGAGTTTTCAGGCAATATAATCTCATCAGCAACATCAAGGATCGCAGAGTCCTTAACTGCCATTATGAAGATCTCTGCCTCACTGGCAGAAAAATCCAGATCATCTTTCGGCTCTCCCGCATATACCCGGCCAGTGATTTTCTCCGCACTTTTGAGAGACCGCGCATATACTTCCGTAATGACATGACCTGCATCCTCTAAAGCCGGTGCCAGGTGCCACGCGACATTACCGGCACCTATAATTGCTATATTAAACTTCATAATGGAATTAACTCAATTTTCCTGAAAAAGAAAAAACCATCCGAATCTCTCCGGATGGCTATAAACAGCAAGATTAATACTATATGTGTAAAGCTCTATTATCGGTAGCCGCCAAACAAGCCTCTTTAAACGCTTCCGTATAAGTAGGGTGTGCATGAGACATTCTGGAAATATCCTCCGCCGAAGCTCTATATTCCATTGCCACTACTGCTTCGGCAATCATATCAGCCGTTCGAGGGCCGATCATATGTACACCCAGGATCTCGTCAGTTTCGGCATCAGCCAATACCTTCACCAGCCCATCTGTATCCATAGAGGCTCTTGCCCTTCCAGAGGCCATGAATGGAAATTTTCCTGTCTTATATTTTACCCCTTTTTCCTTCAATTGCTCTTCTGTATATCCAACAGCAGCTACTTCAGGCCAAGTATAGACCACACCCGGAATCAGATTATAATTGATATGTGGTTTTTGTCCCAAAATAGTTTCAGCCACAAACACTCCTTCTTCTTCCGCCTTATGGGCCAACATCGCGCCTTTTATCACATCACCGATTCCATAGATATTTGGCACATTAGTTTGTAAATGATCGTTGACTTCCACTTGTCCTCTTTCAGTGATTTTCACTCCAGCAGCTTCGGCATTCAAGCCGTCAGTATAAGGTCTTCTTCCTATGGAAACCAATACATAATCACCTTTTACTTCTACGGTTTCTCCTTTAGGATCCTCCGCTTTTACTGTCACCTCTTTACCTTTCTTCTCAACTGAGGTGACCTTATGCTTTAAATAAAATTCGAAACCGATTTTCTTTAAGGATTTTTGAAGTTCTTTGCCCATGGTACGATCCATGGTAGGGATCAGAGAATCCATGAATTCTATCACGGAAACTTTCGCCCCCAATCTGGCATAGACTGAACCAAGCTCCAGACCAATTACCCCACCGCCTATTACCACCAGATGCTTTGGAATTTCTTTCAAGTTCAAAGCCTCAGTAGAGGTAATTACCCGGTCTTTATCCAACTTGATAAATGGCAAAGATGAAGGCTTTGACCCAGTAGCGATGATGATATTTTTACCTTGAATATCAGAGGAAGTACCATCATCCTTAGTGACCTTAACGGTAGTTTTATCCACAAAAGAACCAAGACCTTGATGAACGTCAATCTTATTCTTCTTCATCAAATATTGGATCCCGTCTGTATTCTGCTTTACAACATCATTTTTGCGGGTGATCATCTGCTTCAAGTCCACCTTCAGATTACTAAGATTGATCCCGTGGGTCTTGAACGTATGCTCTGCATTATGAAAGTGCTCCGAGGAATCCAAAAGTGCCTTAGATGGGATACAGCCAACATTCAAGCAAGTACCTCCCAAAGTCGGGTATTTTTCAATAATGGCGGTTTTCAGACCAAGTTGCGCACAGCGTATCGCTGCTACATATCCTCCCGGACCAGAACCTATTACTATTACGTCGTACATTATTTTAGATTTTAGTAGTTAGTAGCAAGTATCAAGACTTACCCTTACTTATAATTGAAATACTATTGTATCAGGATTGGGAGTGCTTACAATGAGCTCATTTGAAAGCACTCCCGCTCTTGATACTTTGTACTAGTGACTAGATACTTTTTAAACTCCAAACAACAATCTTGTCGGATCTTCGAGTAATTCCTTCACCCGAACCAAGAAACTTACCGATTCGCGGCCATCTATGATCCTGTGATCATAAGAAAGAGCGACATACATCATAGGTAAGATCACCACTTCCCCGTTCACGGCCATAGGTCGCTGCACGATGTTGTGCATACCTAGGATCGCAGATTGCGGTGCGTTGATGATAGGGGTGGACATCATGGAGCCAAAGATCCCTCCGTTGGTCAAGGTAAAGGTACCTCCTGTCATTTCCTCAATAGAAAGCTTGTTGTCTCTCGCCTTTCCAGCCAATCTCACCACTTCCTTTTCTATTTGGTCAAAGCTCAGTGTTTCAGCATTTCTAATTACGGGAACCACCAATCCTTTTGGAGCAGAAACCGCTATGGATATATCACAGTAATCATTGTACACGATTTCGTTACCGTCGATTTTAGCATTGACAGCCGGCCATTCCTGTAGGGCTACACAAACAGCTTTGGTGAAGAAAGACATGAACCCAAGCCCTACACCGTGTTTTTCTTTAAACTGTTCTTTGAATTTGGATCTCAAATCCATGATCGGCTTCATGTTTACCTCATTGAAAGTGGTCAACATCGCCGTCTCGTTTTTCACAGAAACCAATCGCTTGGCAACTGTTTTTCTTAAAGAGGACATTTTCTCTCTGCGTTCGTTCCTAGAACCAGCCACTGGAGCAGGTGCGGAAGCCGCAGCAGGTTCACTCTCTGCTTTTGTAGGTGCCGGAGCGGATTTCTGGGCATTTTGAGCGTCTTCTTTAGTAATTCTCCCATCCTTTCCAGTTCCTTTCACGGACTCAGGTGACACTCCTTTTTCAGCCAGAATTTTGGAAGCCGCAGGGGAAGCATGTCCCGTGGCATAGTTTGTATTCCCAGAAACATCTGTTCCTGATGCGGAAGACTGATCAGAAGCTGCTTCCGCTGCCGGCTCACCTTCCGTCACCTCGATCTTACAGATCATACCACCGATCTCCAAGACGTCTCCTTCCTGAGCTACATGACGGAGAATTCCGGATGCTTCTGCCGGCAATTCAAAAGTTGCCTTATCTGAATCTACCTCAGCGATAATCTCATCAAGTTTCACATAATCCCCATCCGATTTGATCCAGTTTGCCAAGGTTACCTCTGTGATGGATTCCCCAACAGTGGGCACTACCATTTCCTTAACTTCGCCGGTTGCCTTAGAACCTGATGATTTCTCCTTAGTTTTTGATTGAGGTTCAGGTGCTTTGGCAGGCTCTGATGTACCGGGAGTACCAGCCTCATCGATTTCACAGATCACAGCGCCTATTTCCAGCACGTCTCCTTCCTGTGCTTTGATTCTCAGCACTCCGGCAGCTTCGGCAGGAAGCTCAAATGTGGCTTTGTCAGACTCCAGCTCACAAAGGACTTCATCCATCTGAACCTCGTCTCCGTCTTTTTTAAACCATTGGCCGATGGTAACTTCCGTAATGGACTCTCCTACAGCCGGAACTTTAATTTCTTTGCTCATAAGTTTTCTTTTTTTTCTCTTTTATGGTCAAAAAGAGAGGAACAAAATGATACGATTATTTTGGAGTTCTTTATTAAAAAGAGCTGTGATTAATTCAATTTCAGGGCTTGGGCAATTATGCTTTTCTGCTCTTCCACATGGACTTTATTGTATCCTGTAGCTGGAGATGCACTTGCTTTCCTTGCGATTACGTCCATTGGGATTTCTTTGTATAGCAATCTCAATAAATAATTCCAGTACCCCATATTGGATGGCTCTTCCTGGACCCAGACCACTTCTGCTTCAGGATATCCCGCCAGTACTTCCAGAATCTGTTTTTTAGGAAGCGGATGAAGTTGTTCTAGCCTAACAATTGCGATATTCTTGATTTTTTCCTTTTCTCTGGCTTCCTCCAGGTCATAATACACCTTGCCGGAGCAAAGCACTACTCTTTTCACATCCTTGGCAGCAACTGTGGTATCAGGAATCACTTCACGGAATTTCCCGGAGGTGAATTCAGCCAGGGGAGAGACCACTTTAGGGTGTCTGAGAAGAGACTTTGGAGACATCACTATGCAAGGCTTCCTGAATTCCCATGCAAGCTGCCTTCTGAGTAAATGGAAGAAATTGGAAGGCTCAGTCACATTCGCAACGATTGTATTGTATTCAGCTGCCAACTGTAGGAAACGTTCCGGGCGGGCGTTGGAATGCTCAGGTCCCTGGCCTTCGTAGCCATGCGGTAGCAGCATCACCAGTCCGTTCATTTTTTGCCATTTTGATTCACCCGAAGTGATAAATTGGTCAATCATCGTCTGGGCACCGTTGGCAAAATCCCCAAACTGTGCTTCCCAGATCGTCAATGAATTAGGGTTGGCCATGGCATAGCCATATTCAAAACCCAATACGGCGTATTCGGAAAGAAGTGAGTTGTAAATGTAGAACTCTCCTTTTCTATCCTTCATTTCCTTGAGGGAATTATAGGCCTTATTGGTATTAGCATCGTGAAGGACTGCATGACGGTGTGAGAATGTACCCCGCTGTACATCCTGTCCGGTCAATCGCACAGTTTTCCCTTCCAAAGTCAAAGAACCATAAGCAAGCAGTTCAGCTGCCGCCCAGTTGAGGGTTTTAGACTGGAAGAACATATCCTTCCGCTGCTTAAGCTGTGCTTCAATTTGTTTTAAGGGCTTGAATCCTTTAGGGATTACGGTTAGGGCCTCTGCTACCTTTTCGATCACAGCTTCAGTAATCCCTGTCTCAGGAGAATAGTCAAAATCCTCAGGCTTGGATCTTCTTAAGGAACTCCATGCAGCCTCAAAACGGGTGGCTTGATATGGAAGAGGTTTCTCTTTTACTAAATTGAGACGGTCCTGAAGCAATTGCCTGAATTCTTCATCCATCTGGGATGCTAATTTCGCTTCCACATCTCCTCGCTCAGTCAATCGCTTTACATAGATTTCTCTGGGGTTGGGATGCTTGGAGATAATATTATAAAGCTCAGGCTGCGTGAATTTAGGCTCGTCAGACTCGTTGTGCCCATGACGTCTGTAGCAAACCATATCCACAAAAATATCCCTACCGAATTTCTGCCTGAATTCCGCCGCAAGCTTGGCTGCAAATACGACCGATTCAGCATTATCTCCATTCACATGGATAACTGGCGCATCGATTATCTTGGCTACATCTGTACAGTAAATAGAAGACCTTGCATCATCAAAATCCGTCGTAAAACCAACCTGGTTATTGATCACGAAGTGGATAGTGCCACCGGTATTATAGCCTTTCAGGTCAGCCATCTGTGTGACTTCATATACTATGCCCTGACCCGCCACTGCGGCATCACCATGGATCAAGATTGGAAGTGCTTTCGTCTTATCCCCCTTGTATTCCGAATCGATTTTTGCCCTGAGAAAGCCTTCTACCACCGGATCAACAGCCTCTAGGTGTGAGGGATTTGGGGCAAGTTTCAGGTGTACCTTATTATTGTCGGGAGTCACGATATCACTGGAATAGCCCATGTGATACTTTACGTCGCCGTCTCCCATAGTGAGATCCGGTTTGGCGGTGCCTTCGAATTCGGAAAAAATCTGCTCGTAGGTTTTGCCCATAATATTGGCAAGGACATTCAGACGGCCCCTGTGGGCCATTCCTATCATGACTTCCTTTACTCCTAGTTGGGAAGACGTGTTGATCACCGCATCCAGAAACGGAATAGTGCTTTCGCCACCTTCCAATGAGAAACGCTTCTGTCCAAGGTATTTGGTATGCAAAAAGTTTTCAAAAACCACCGCCTGGTTCAGCTTGGACAGGATTCTCTTTTTATCCTCTTGGGTTGGGTTAAATGCCAATGCCTCTTTTTCGACTTTCGTCTTAAACCAATCCAGCATTTCCGGATCGCGTATATAGAGATATTCAAAACCTACCGAACCTTCATAAATGGATTTCAGGGAATCCAAAATCTTGGAAAGTTTTGAAGTCCCGATCCCGATTTCATTTCCAGCCTGAAATTCCGTGTTCATATCCTCCTGTCCCAATCCGAAATCCTGGGGATCGATCAAAGCCTTTCTATCACGGCGTTCTCTTACCGGATTGGTCTTTGATCGGAGATGTGCCCTGGAGCGATATGCATGGATCAGCGCCCTTACTTTGATTTCTTTTGGCAACTGCTCCATGTCCATGATGGTGCCCGGGGTAGCCAATGCCCCATTCTTTGCCGGAACAGCCGCTTTTCCATTGGCAGCTGCTCCGTTTACTTCCTCACCATAGTTCGTCAGTGCGAAGTCAAAGCCATCGAAAAACTCCTTCCAGCTTGGGTCGATTGATTCTGGGTCACTCTTGTAAGAAGAGTATAGCTCATCGATATAGGATACGTGAGCATTAGCGATATAAGAAAACTTATCCATAAATGATTCTTAAAGAAGAAACCAAAGCTAAGCCCTTAAATTCGCAATAAAAAATCGCTTATTTGCTTTTGCGAATATATGTATTGATTTATAATGAAATCCAAGTTCAAAACTCTTAATCCACACAATAAAACTGTAATGCTGCAGCTAACAGATTCAATTGGATGAACGGACACAGAGCCCCCTTTAGTAGCCATTAGCCTTAAGATGTACTTGCTCACAAGTTTTACAGAAAGCTCCTTCTTCATTTGTCTAAATAAACTTCTATCAGAATTTCCCACAATTATACCAAAATAACTTTCACTCAAGGATTACTTGAATAAAACAGAAAAAGGCAGCGCTTTTCAACGCTGCCTGTTACTCAAATTAGACAATCCTTATCTATTGCGACTACTCACATTCTACATCCACAAAATACTGAAACGGAGAATCATAGAATGGTGCCCCTGCGATATTTCCGGATACGTTTTCTCTGTTGAAAGACCTGCCGAACCTATCAGTCAAGTTTAAACTGAATTCAAAAACATCATCACACTCCAAATAATCGGCAGTCAGGCCAATTGCTTCCAAAGCCTCAGCGGCCGTGATCACAAAGCTAGTTCTCAAGAACCGAGAATCATCATTAGGAGCAAAATCCGACAGATGAAGAGTCTTAACCAATGCAGGAGTTGCAGTAGGGGTATACTCCAAGCCTACGTCAGGAATCAATCTTCTATGTTGGACCATGATCTCAACCGTCTCTACAGTAGCTCCGTCCTCTATATCCACCGCCTCCAGAGTCAAAGCAAACGTAGAATTTCCAAGATCAGCGAAATCGAAATCCACACTTGTTCTATCTATAGTTCTCAAATAAGCTCCTGTATCAAATTCAGAATAAGGAATATTCGGATCAACAAAATCACGGCAGGAACTCAGTAGCACTGCAGCGCTTAATAAGATCCCTAAATTATATTTTAAGATTTTCATATTGTATCAATTTAAGAGATTAATAAACCCAAGCATTTCCGGCAGGATTGGTATCCCAGAACACCTGCGCTCCCAGACCTGGTTTCTGAACTGCATTGTTATTCGTGACCATGTAGTTATTTGGGTACAAGAACGATCTAGGGAATACTCCCGGATCCTCTTCGAGACCTGGCTGCATACCTTGTGGCTGCCCTGTTCTCTTATAGAGATTTACAGACTCCACACCGTTACCATACAAAGACAACCAATACTCACGGCCAATGATATACATTTTGTTAGAAGCAACATCATATTCACTGCCTACATAGTCAAGGTAATCAGCAACATCCTCAGCAATGTTACGATTCTCTTCATCATAGAAGTCAAGTATGTTAGAAGCCTCTCTGGAAGCTTCTCCGAAAGCCGTAACAAAATCCATATGCTTCTTCACAGCGGAAAGCATGTACGTTTTAGCAGCAGCAGCATCTGTATCAAGCGTCAAAGCAGCCTCTGCTAACATAAAATCAACGTATGCGGCCAGCATAATAGGGTACAAACCAGCACCTTGGGCTCCCAATGAAGGATTGTTTACAGGTGAAGCTGAGTCATCATCAAATCTGCCTCCTGCAGGGTACAATCCCCACACAGTTCTCTTGAGGCCATCTGGCGGCACACCGTCAGGATCCAAATGATCCCGTCCCCAATAGCCCCTCTTGCCTGGAAGGCAATAGATAAAGTTTCCTACCAAGTAATGAGGTGGCGCAATCTGTGTGATACATTCGATTTCATCAGGATTAATAGAATTTACCGTTACCTGACGATACCAGTAGTATCGAGCTCGCGGATCATCAAACCCTTTGGCCTCTGTCATATGCCACATGTAGTAGGTAGAGTGATAGGTACCTCCGCCTGAAGTATATGATCCGGTAAAGCTTGGGTGTCTTGAGTCAGGGTTAGCATTTGAAGTTCCAAATCTGAATACGAAATCATCGCCAGCTTTAAGCATATTATCCTCTGCAATCAAAGCACTGATACCAGCGGTAGATGTCGCTTCATTTACCAACTTAGTATTAAGGTAATACCTCAATTTCAACGTGTTCACCAGTCTAATCCATTTCGCATAATCCCCGCCATAGTAATAATCGTTTAGCGGTGTGGTATCCATCAAGGTAGTTGCAGTGAAATGCGAAGCTGCCTCGTCTAAAGCGATAAAAGCCGCCTCATAGACAGAAGCCCCTGGATCAACCTTTGGGAAATAATTTAAAGGATCGAGTGCCTCACTTAATGGCACATCACCATATGAATCCACCAAATTAAAAAGCACCATTGCTTTAATTGTTTTTGCGATGCCCAGATGCCTTTGATAGTTTAGCTCCTCTGCCAATGGCACCAGAAAATTAATATCGGCGAGAATATTGGCATAGGAATTAGACCACCAGCTATTTGTCGACTGTGGGGTATAGGCACTTTCGTATTGAGCACTTCCCTGGTTGACAATTCGGGTCAAGCTCATACCTGAGTTACTCAATGCATTATAAAAATCTTTATAATCCAATTGAATGCGGTTTAGCAGAAAATTAGGTGACGCTATGGATGGCGTTACTTTATTCGGATCATCCAATAGATCTAGCTCACAGGAAGAAACCAAGAGCAACATTACTGCGCAGATGAGACTATATATATATCTTTTCATTTTAGTATCAGTTTTTGGGAATTAGAATGTAAGTGTTACAGTTCCACCAAATCTTCTGGAGCTAGGACCGGTTACGAAATCAAAGCCAAGACCATTGCCCACGCCAGTGCCCAACACATCTGTGTCAAAATTCATGTTTGGAGGAAAATTAAGTGCCTTAAACCACAAGTTTGTACCGCTGACCGCTACAGAAGCTCTTTTAAAAGGCGTCTTTGCAATCAGACCCTTTGGCAACTCATACCCTAAGGAAACTTCACGAAGCCGTATGGTCGAACCGTCGAAAAGGTTTGGCTCATTGGTTCTGCCCTGATAGCCTGAGAAAAAATAATCAGAGGCACTTATCTGGATATCATTTTTGATATAGCGGGGAGTACCGTCTTCATTCACGCCGTCCTGCCTGACTCCAGGCATTATGAAAGCAAGTTCTCTATCCGCCACAGGATCTTTGGTCACACCCCTGGCCAGTGTAGATGTCACCGTGGTAGAATACACATCTCCCTTATGTCGGTATTCCATCATCGCCGTCAACGTAAATCCTTTGAATGAGAATGTATTGATCCACGAACCTGTCCACTTAGGATTAGGATCACCAATTATTTTCACATTTGGATCTGCCTGATATATACCATCTGAAAGTACAATAGGATTTCCGTCAGGATCTCTCGCAAAGCCAGTTCCCTTAATGACATTGAACGGCTCTCCAGGTATTGCAAAGTTACCTAATGCAGTCCCGCCAGAAACAACAACTTCAGTCAGCCCACCTCCCAATTCCGTAGTAACAGACCTATATAAGCTCCAGTTTACGATAGAGTTCCAACTGAACCCTGAAGCGGAAGAGATTGGATTCACATTAGCCTGAAATTCGACACCTCTGGTCCTGATATTTCCTATGTTAATAAGCGTTGTGGTAAAACCTGTTGCTGGGTCAATAGGAGAATCGGTAATCAAATCATTGGTGTTTTTCTCATACAAAGAGAGATCAAAATTCAATCTTCCGGTAAACATTGCTGCCTCCACTCCAAATTCCAATTCCTCGATTAGTTCAGGTTTTATGTTTGGATTCCCCAACTCATTAGAAACAGAGTGAGTCTGAGTCACAGAACCGTCTCTGGCAAATGCTATTGCGTTCTGATCTAATGTGTTTCGTGTACGATAAGGGGGTGGAAAACCCGCAGAGGTCCCATAACCCAATCTCAATTTCAGCTCATTCAATGCAGTAGAATTCCAATTAAAAGCTGAAGTTGGAATAAAGGAAACAGAAGCCCCTGGATATAAAATCCTTCTATTATCTTCCTCAACCGTTGAAGTCCAGTCATTCCTTGCAGAGATATTTAGATACAGAAAGCTGGAATAATCCAACGTAACCGTTCCATACACCCCTAGCCTTCTCTGCTCTTCAGTGGTGTTCAAACTTCTTCCTCCAAATGCAGAAGGCTCTGTCGAAGCTGAACTCGTGAAGTTATTGTGCCTAAACAACCCAAAAGCCAGCTGTCCCTGCGAAGCAATTCCATTTTGAGAGTAAGTATCATATCTGCTATTTCCCCCCAACAAAGCACTGAAACCGATCTTATCTGTAAACTCCTTCTTCCAATTAAACACTAGATCTTGATTCCAGATTGTGTTTGCGATATTAATTGACCGATAGTAGCCGGATTGAACAGCTGCAGTACCGCTACCTGCCCCCCTATTATACATGGCTTCTTGCAATTCAGAATAGGTGTCCAAACCAAGTCTATAAGTAGCCGAGAAATTGTCGTTGAAATCATAAACCAAGGAAGTAGCGTTGAAAAAACGCTTTACGTCAGAGGTATTTTTGTAATATTTCACCAGCCAAAGCGGATTCACAATATCATTTCCCCCTCTAAAGTAAACCGAGCTGTTATCTACTGGATTTTCGAATGGCAACCCTCCAAGATCCACCGACCTCGGTGTATAAAGGACATGTGCAAATACAGAAGGCACACCATTATCAGGCCCGGAACCCCGCGCTGCATTTACAGGAGGTGTCTCAAGATCTGTAATGGCAAAAGTAAACGAGGAGTTGATACTCAATTTATCCGTGACAGCTGAATTCACCCCTAAGCCAAAATTGTATTTAACCAATTTATTGCCAGGAGTAAAACCCTCATCATCTGTATAACCAAAACTTGCACTATAGCCGGTTTTGTCCGAGCCACCATTGATCTGCACCGAGGAATTGCTCACTAATCCAGTTCGGAAAAAGACTTCCGAAGGATCTGCATAAGCTTTATATTCATACTGGATGGGAGTTCCTCCCACTATACCATCCACCCAAAACTCTGGGAATGCATTTCTGATTGCAGCCACAGAGGATGAGGCGATTGGATGGTTGATAGTTAGCCCTTCATCCAATCTAGGCCCAAAATTGGAAAAGAAGAAACCCGGAGCCTGTTGGAAACCATTTCCATACTCAGTACCAAATGTAGGCAGAGACGCAGCCTTATTTGAAAAGAAAGACTGGTTGATGGTCACCTCAGCGATTTTACGCTTGGAAGAACCTGATTTGGTAGTAATCAATATTACTCCATTTCTACCCTGATCACCGTACAGAACAGTAGCGGACAAGCCTTTCAACACTGACATACTCTCGATATTGTTTGGATCAATATCCAAGAAACGGGAGGAAGTCGCTGCTCCACCAGTAGTAAAACTATTGGTCGCGTTTGTGTTAGTATTAAATGGGACACCATCTACTACAAACAAGGGCTGATTAGAACCGGTAGCCGAGGAATATCCCCTGATTATCATGTTCGTACCTGACCCCGACATTCCGTTTGTAGAAGTAATATTTACTCCAGGCACCTTCCCCTGCAGTACGCGGGCTACGTCTTGCTCAGGCCTGTTTTCCAGTTGCTCACTGCCAACGGAGGTAACTGCGTAGCCCAAAGCCTTTTTCTCTCTCTCAACACCAATCGCCGTCACAACTACTTCATTTAGTTGTGCTGCATCGGTCATAAGAGTGACATTAATAATCGTTCGGTTACCTATTACTTCTTCCGAGGATTTTAATCCTACAAAAGAAAAAATCAATACATCCGAACCTTCCGGAACCGTAATGGAATAACTACCATCCAGATCGGTGGTAGTTCCCAGCGTAGTTCCCTTTACAATGACGGTTGCCCCAGGCAAACCGAGGCCGTCCTCTTCGGAAATTACCGTCCCGGTAATTTCCCGTTGTTGCGCCAAAGCCTCAAAACAGAGGCTTGTAAACAGGAGCAAGACAACACTTAGTAAAACTTTTCTCATAAGGTGTTTATTTGGTTGATTCCTAAATAAAATCGCTTTCAACTGAATAAAAAAATGCACATATCTAACTTAAGTTTATAATTTATTTTATATAAAAAATATGTTTAATACAATTAATATATTTTATATATAATAAATCAATACAAAATATTCATTTAGCAATAATATCTAGTTAAAACTATGAATTACTGACTATTATATCCTATAAATAGCCTTCCCAAGTATATAATCCGTCCATTTCTAGTAAACATCAAAAAATGCATGTTAATATAAAATTTGGCCTCAAAAACAGAATTATATTCTGAAAATCCATTTTTTTAAAAAAAATAAAAATTTTAAAAAAATTATTAAAAAAAATAAACATAGGGTAAAAATTTAATCATATTCCTTTCCATTTAATACAAAATTTAAAATCAAGGGTAATTTTTTATTCTATATTTAGTTAAAAAATGAGAATTATTAAAAATATGGTTTAATTCATAATTAATATTTTAAATCATGAGATGAAAATTATATTCCATCCTATCCTCCACGTCACAGGGGGAAAAATGAGATTAAATTGTATTTTTCATACGAAAAATTGTACCTAGTAAACAATAGCTAATTCATGCTCCTATATCAGCTACAGTAGAACTGAAACTGTGACGACAATTCAGTCAAAATTGACTTCCTATGCCTCCATTCTTCATGGCAAATGTCCCTTTACAACTTTAATTTGGCTATCCTCAATGGACGCCTGCCACCTCGGAAACGAAAAATCAAGGACAGGAGACCGACGCGGTCTTTTTACAGTTATAAGAAATTCAATTTTAGTTTTACTTCAATGCTTCTAAGAAAAATGTAGGCGTTTAAACAAACGGCGGGAGCCAGCTCCCGATCCCGATTCATTCCTTATAGTGCGTACCTTAACGTAAAGGCAGCTTCATCCCCCCAGAAATCAGTGAAGTCTTGAAAATTATATGCAGGCTTCCAATAAAGCCCCAGATAGAAATTGCTTAGGTGGAAATTGTACTCCAACCCCACAATAGCATCCACACCAAAGGCCTTGTAATCCTCCTGCAACAAAGCCCTTTGCCGAAGCTCCTATACTCGTGCCCGTATCTGTTTTGTGCACTGCATCCGCCAAGACAATAAAAGGGGCTGAATTTGTAAAATCAGCCCCTTTTTTTTAACACTATCGTCTCAATTTTTTATTTGAGGTTTTGAGACAACCCAATCCTATTGACACAATCACACAAACCTTGGCTATCTCCATCCACTATTAGAGGTACCTATACCATCTGCATTGGCGGTTGTTCCGAAGGTATAAAACTGATTTACCCCAAAGAGCTCCAGAGTCCGGCCGGGAATGGGAAGATGCAAAGGAGTCCCTTCTTGCAAAAGATCTAGTTTTCTCATTTCGTAGAACTGTAGCCCACACCCGGTAGTATATAGCTCTACATGCCGCTCATGGTGAATGGCATCGATAATCTCATCAAGATCTGCTGCCACAGGAGTGAGTTCTCCCCTGGCAACGCGACTTCCCGCATTGATAATATTAGCCGCATCACTCAATTCCGCCCCACCCAAATACGCTCTTGCTTCAGCTCTTATCAAGTTATTTTCTTCCAGCATCACCGTAGCTTTTGGGCCTATAGAGTTAGTATAGATGTTGTCATACCGCTTAAACCTATAAGCAGAAAAGTGATAATACCCTCTAGCCGCCAGAAAATCATTGGAGGCCATATACTGGAAATCGGTTTCCAATCTTTTATCCATGGGATCAGTTGGCTCTGCAGGGTGAGGGAAAGTAGGATCATCCTCCCAATGCTGAGGCAAAGATGGCTCCATGAGGTGAGCCACATACATATCTGTTCGTCCCCAACCTGGATAAGTCAAATAATCACCAGCCTCAAAATACCACCTGTTTGTACCATCCATTTCAACAATCCAATCCGAAGTGATGCCATTATCGGCGAAGGTCTTCACCTGTTGCCAATCCACAGCAGCGAGCTCTGCACTGTTTCTAGGTAGATACGACATGATCCGAGCTATAGAAGTATTGATGATTTTTTGGAAATCGGCACTGCTTACAGGTGTGCTGCTACCCAGCCAGCCTCCGGGGATTTCAAAAGACGCATCGGATAGCGCCAAGGCCTCTTCAAGGTAAGCTATCGCAACGGCAGCTACTTCCTGATAGGGAAGAGCTGTTTCAATGACAGGCTCAACCGTTGTTTTCTCATCTACAACGTGTGCCTTGTCAAACACCAAAGCAAGGTTTCCGTAAGCCAGTCCCAGTCCAAATTTGGCAAACGCCCTGGCACGGACGGTTTGATCTACCCCACCAACTTCAACTACCATCCCATTAATATCAATAGCAGTCAATACATCAGTAGCGGATCCTATTGCGGAGTACCATTGATCATACGAGTATTTTGTATAACCCTGATTCGAATACGCCGGGGAGTTGTCCCAAGCCATATCCCGGGGTTCCCAGGACATATCACGCATTCCGAAATTACCCCAAGAACAGGTCACGTGATCCGCAGCGGTTGCCAACATGGCCTGCACACCTCCTACTCGGTGTTCACCACTAAATACCGTATTGTAGATACTAGCGGCCACTGTTTCCACATCCGCAGGCGTAGCCAATACCTGATCAAAATCCGGGTTATTCTCATTGGGAACATCCAAGTCCTCACAACCCTGCAACAACACTGTTGCTGCAATTGCCATGACAAACAGATATTTATTTATCTTTTTCATAAAACTAAAGTCTTTTTGTTATTACAATGTAAATCCTAATGAGAAAGCCACAGAACGATAGATTGGGCTGGCCCCAATACCATCTATTGGCTGTCTTATCGTACCTACCTCCGGATCATAGCCCGAATAGCCCGTAAAGGTATGTAGGTTCCTGCCTACCGCCTTAATTGTGCACCCCTTAATGGTTCCATTGAAGATCCTGCTAAAGCTTTTTGCAGGTATGGTGTAGCCTATGGCCACCTCTCTTAGCTTCAGATAGCTTGCGTCCTCTACCCAATACTCATTGGCAAAGTTCGCATCATACATCCCTACCGTCCAGTAAGAAGCGGCTTTCTTCTCACCATCAGGCACATCCGTCATATCTTGCCTTTTGCTGATATTGTTAAATGCTAGACGCTGATCGTTACTATTATACACATCACCGCCATTTTTCCAGTCTAACAAGACATATAAAGAGAGCCCGTTGAAATCAAAGGTATTGGCAATCCCCATATTAAACTTAGCATTGCCGTCCCCGATTTTACCCAGCCAAGTCTCTCCATTCTCCTGATAGAGTATTGGCAGCTCATCCCGGGTACCTTCAGTTCCGGCAGGGATCACATAGCCCTCACTGTTTATGACATAATCATTGATCGAGCTGCCTTCCGGGAGCTGAGCCGACATCTCCTCCAAGGTTCTAACCATTCTGTGACCATATATGGCTCCGTATGTCTCACCTTCAGCTACACGAAACGCGGTCACATCACCACTCACAGGACTTAGCCAATAAGCGGGAATGGGCAGCTCGGTGATTTTTTGACGGACTCTAGAGAAGACAATATTTGAGTTCCATGAAAATTTGGGAGTCCTTACCCAATCTGCCCCAAACAACGACTCAAACGTTTTAGATTCGATCGCACCGGCATTCTGCCATTGGCTGTTGTACCCTCCACTTAAGAATGGGATAAGCGATACATTAAGAAACTGGTCTGTGGTATTAGATTGAGCGTAAGTAGCTTCAAAATTGAATTTCTTTAGGAAACTAATATTTAAGCCAATTTCAGTCTCCCTAGTTTGTGAAGGCTTCAACTCCCTATTACCATCTTGGGATTTCGTGGCGTTACCCTGGGACAGATTGAAGATTTGATACTGCCAACTGAAGTCGGGACGTATCCCAGCGGTACCATGTGCAGCCCTCAATTTCAATTCATCCACACCGTTGATCTGGATATCCTCGGAAATACGGTATGCGGCGGAAAGCCGATAGTAAGGATTCCAGCGGGCATCAGGACCAAAAAGCGAGGATCCATCATACCGAAACATTCCGTCAAACAAGTATCGATCTTTGAAGTCCAGCCCCAGGATGGCGAAATAGTTCTGGGCTATTTCATTGGTCTTACTTGAACCGGCACTATTGATCGATTCGAAGTTATTGAAAGCCTCAATATCCGAAACCTTAAATACAGAAGAACTAACAAAAGTTGATTCATAATGACGGTTTTCGTATAGATAGGACAATTTTCCCCTAAGAATCAAATCCCCAAACTTGTTATTAAAATTAAGGGTAGCTTGGCTGTTTTGTGTAGTAGTCTCACTGCTTTCATGTCTGAGACTACCATTAGTGTACACACCCTGTGTATTCCAAGTATCCTTCGGATTGATCAACTCTCTCCTGTAATTTTCAATTTCAAATGTCTGGGTCAAGTCCAAATTAAGCCAACTGGTAAACTCAATATTGGCTGTATAATTACCCATCCATCTGCGAGAATGCCTATTGTCCTCACTTTTATAAAGAGGATACAAAGGGTTCGTCACCTCTCCGTTAAAGTGATTGATCCTCAAGTTATATGGCTGACCATCCGGATTTAGGGCAAACAAATCCATATCATGTTCCATACGGGCCACAGCATAGAAAATACCTGATGGTTGCTGTATCCACCGGTTGATATACAGGTTAGTGGCACTGACCCTCAACCAAGGGGTTACTTCTTGGTCGATATTGAAGCGGAAGTTTTGCCTCTTGAATCCGTCGCGGTATTGCACCACGCCATTCTGCACATTGTTTTCAAAGGATAGAAAAACATTGTTTTTCTCTGACCTATTGGACACGCTGGCGTAATTAGTCATCGAACTTCCCCGTTTAAACACATCTGCGGGATCGAAGCGATACACCCCATAAGGATTGTCCATATACCCGTCCTCTTTTATACTTCTGCTTCCTGAAATTTCAGGACTATATCCACCGGTATAGCCTGAGGGATAGGTAACTCCGGCGTACTTTGTGAACTGCCCCTGATAATCCTGCCAATCGTCGGCGAGTTCATACATATGCCCTTTGGACGTTTCCAAATAGTGCTGAAGCTCTTGATAACCCACTTCATTTCTAATGGACACCTCAGGAGCGCCCATTGCGATGCCCTTCCCCCGCTTAGTGGTGATGGCGATCACGCCATTACCCGCACGGGAACCATACAAGGCCGATGCCGCTGCACCTTTGATCACCTCCATAGACTCCACATCATCCACGTTAAGGTCGGCAAGACTACCGTTCATAATTATCCCATCCACCAATATCAGCGGGCCTGCACTTACATTCAAGACGTTGTCACCTCGAAGCAACATGTCCACTTGCTGGCCCGGAGCCCCGCCTACAGAAGACGTCCTCAAACCGGCCACTTTTCCGGTTAGTGCCGAGGCTATCGAAAGCGCAGGCACTCTATTAAGTTGATCTGCTCCTACTTTCGTAACTGAAACCGTGAGCTTCTCCCGCGTAATTGCACCAGCGACACCTGAGACAATTACTTCACTCAATTGTGTCACATCCGAAACCATTGTAATGTCAAGTACATTGCCTTCTCCAATCTGTACTTCTTTGGATTGGAGACCAATAAAGGAAAACACAAGAACTCCTCCAGAAGATGGTACAGATAAGCTGTACCGTCCATCTACATCTGTTGCAGTACTCGTTGATGTCCCTTTCAAAACCACGGTCACCCCCGGTAAGGTGGTTCCGTCTTCTTCGAAAATTACCGTCCCGGTAATTTCCCTCTGTTGCGCCAAAGCCTCATGGCAGAGGCTAGTAAACAGGAGCAAGACAACGCCTAGTAAAATTTTTCTCATAAGGTATTTATTTGGTTGGTTCCTAAATAAAATCGGTTTCAACTGAATAAAAAAATGTATGCATCACGTTCAGTCATATTGTTTATATTATATAAAAAATAGTTTAAACACAATTTAAAACATTAATAAATTTCAAATCAATAATAAATATTGATTTGATAAAAATATGTGGTCAAAATAGTAAATCAATGAGCCTTATGCCATATAAATAGCCTTATCAAGTTAATAATTCGCCCATTCTTATTAAACATTAAAAAAATATATGCTAGGACAAAATTTAATGTCGAAAACAGAATTATATTCTGAAAATCTATATAATAAAAAACATTAAAATTTTCGAAATTTTTTTTAAAAAATTAACCACAGGGTAAAAATCTATTCATTTAGTCAAAAAATTTATTCATTTAAAAAAATCATGGGTATTTTTTGGACACATATTCAATAGTAAAACGTATATATTCAAAAAAATGGTTTAAAATGTAATTAATATTTTAAATCATGAAATGAAAATTATATTCCATCCTATTCTCCACGTCAAAGGGGGAAAAAATGAGATCAAATTGTATTTTTCATATGAACAATTGTACCTAGTAAACAATAGCTAATTCATGCTCCTATATCAGCTACAGTAGAACTGAAACTGTGACGACAATTCAGTCAAAATTGACTTCCTATGCCTCCATTCTTCATGGCAAATGTCCCTTTACCACTTTAATTTGGCTATCCTCAATGGACGCCTGCCACCTAGGAAACGAAAAATCAAGGACAGGAGACCGATGCGGTCTTTGAGCAGTAATAAGAAATTCAATTTTAGTTTTACTTCAATGCTTCTAAAAATGTAGGCGTTTAAACAAACGGCGGGAGCCCGCTGCCAGCTCCCGATCCCGATTCACTCTTTATAACGCATACCTTATAGCGCATACCTTAACGTAAAGGCAGCTTCATCCCCCCAGAAATCAGTGAAGTCTTGAAAATTATATGCAGGCTTCCAATAAAGACCCAGATAGAAATTGCTTAGATGGAAATTGTACTCCAACCCCACAATAGCATCCACACCAAAGGGCTTGTAATCCTGATCAATCCTATACACCCACGGCGGCTCGCCTTTTCCATCTTTCCAAACCCCGTAATGCGCCCCTCCACCGGCAAACCATTCCAATCCGCGGAATTCAGTAATGTTGAAATGATGCTCATAAAGTAGAGCCGCAACAGTACCTTTCCACCTTCTATAGACAAGCAGATCCACTGCACCTGGCTGGGAAATAAACTGTTTGACCGTTCCACCAAGGTTGGTTCCCCCTACTACCCCCACCATAGTGTTATAATCTCTCATTTGGGCACTTGCTCGTTCAGTGGTCAATCCCATCATCAAAAACAAGATAAACAAGACTATAACAGATACACGCATACTTGATCGTTTAAGATTAAGATCAAAAAATAAGGATATTTTCTGGTGTAATACAATAATCCAATGGGATATCGTGCGATTCTGACGGGATATGGTATTCTGGCGGAAAAACACTCAATCCCACTTTCAGAACAAAGGGGGGCAATTGACTTAAAAAAGAGTCGTAGTACCCCTTTCCAAAACCTATTCTATTCCCTGATTTATCAAAAGCCAATAAAGGGATAAAAATAGCCTGGATCCCGGATGAATCAACCAATTCAAAATCCAGCGGCAAAGGTATTCCCCAGGAATCCAATTCAAAGCGGGTGTCAGGGTTCAATTTCAAAGTTTCCATCACGACAGCATGTTGTGAAACCCTGGAAGTATAGACAGAGGCACCTTCTGAATCCAAAAAATCCTTGATAGGAAAGGTGTTGATTTCCCGCTGCTTTGCAATCGGAAAAAATAAGTGATAATGGGAAAGCTCAGGATGCGAGGAAATAAAATCTTTTACCCGGCAAGTAATCTGTTGGGATTTTTGCGCTAGTTCCTCGTCACTCAGTCCCGCTCTTAGCTTCCTGTACTTATCTCTGATATGTTGCTTATCAAGCCCCATCTTCCAACACTATCATCCGAAAATCAAGCGGATCAAAACATGCCAAAAGCTCCGAAATCAACTCAGGATTACTCAGGTAAAACTGCATCATATTCACTACCCGTTCCTGTGGACTTCCACCAGGTTTTAGGATCTCATGAATACAACAGGCACGTTCAATCTGAATCCGTAACCTGCGCTCCTCAGCCTTTCGCAGCTTTCTTGCCATCTGGTCCCAAATCTTCAAAGCCCTTACTTTTCCTGCTTCAAAGGAATTCTCAAGGCTTTTCTCCAAATAAGCCGCTTCCTTCCCTTTGGCATCAAAAAGAGCAGAGACCACCTCTTTTTGCTTAGTCAATTCCACATCCATGCTGGCCTCAGCTTTTACAAATGACTTTTTCCACTGCTCAAGATCAATGAACAGATCTTCTACCCCCCAATTCATTTGCTCCATTTTTCGCAGTACCTTCTTGGGAAGGATCAAAGCGAAATTTCTAGGCAATAAAACCGGAAAAGGAACCTGAAAATGAGCAAAAACTTCTTTTAACTGCAACCAATAAACCACTTCTGCGGGTCCCCCCAGATAAGCCAGGTTTGGGAGAATTATTTCCTGATACAGCGGGCGCAAAACCACATTTGGACTAAATCGATCCGGATGCTCCTTTACCAAAGCTTTCATCTCATCATCTGTAAACCGCAATTCCGTGTTCACTACACCAAATCCTGACTCCATCTTTTCAATTCGCTCCCGCACTCCTTTGTCCTTGTAAAACAAATTAATTTCACGGGGAAATATCTGACTACCATAACCTAATTCTTCCAGTGCTTTGGTGGAGGCAGATGCCTTCTCGAAGGGCTGATGCTCAAAAAGATCTGAAAGAATCACATCTGTGAATTCGCGCTTTAACCTGGGATCATCTCCATCCACTATTACTAATCCCTCATCTCCAAAAATGTGATTCACATATTTCCTCACGGCCTCTCCCAAGGTTTTGGATGTAGAATATGCCTCCCGAAAAAACCCCGGAGCAAAAGGTACAGATTCCAAGAATTCTCTAAAGGAAGCATCCAGTTCAAAATCCCCAACAGCACCAGTCTGCCCAGACTTCCACTGATATTTCTTCCCGTCAAACCTGAAATAATTGATCTCCTCAAAATCATGATCCTCCGTAGCCATCCAGTAAACGGGCACAAACCTGCTTTCAGGATATTCCCCGGACAATCTCTTGGCGAGATTTATCGTGGAAACAATCTTATAGACAAAGTACAACGGCCCTGTAAACAAATTGAGCTGATGCCCCGTAGTCACTGTGAATGTCCGGGAAGAATCCAATGCCCCAATGTTAGCTGAAACAGCACTACTTACTTCCAAAGAAGCGTATTGGTCTTGGAGTACTTCTACCAGCACCTGACGGCCGTGTTCAGGAAACCCCCTTTGTGCTATTGCTTTCTTGAAGCTTTCCAAGGAAGGTGAATGTTCATAAAATGATTTCAGCTCCTCCTTTCCATTTATATAATCCAAAAAAAATTGTGAAAACTGGCCGGTAAGATGGAGTTCTACGCAATGTTTTTTCATAAGGAATCTGAGCTGTGGGCTAATTAGGGAAGTTAACTTTGGGAAATCTTTCAAAGTTCGTTTTTTTTTCGGAAAAACCCGGAAAGAGGACTCAAGCAAGCATGCATTAGGTTAAACTGATGAATTACACTAAAGGTTTGCTTAAAAACCCGCTTCTTAATTAGCCAAAATTGGCAATTATCTTAGCTTTGCAGGCTACAATTATGCTACCTTACACAAGATTTTTCCTAGACAATGGACTAGAAGTGATCGTCCACGAAGATCACAGCAGTAAAACAGCTGTTTTCAACCTGCTCTATAAAGTTGGATCACGGAATGAAAAACACGGCAAAACCGGGCTTGCGCACTTTTTCGAACACTTGATGTTTGGAGGTTCTGCCAATGTCCCGGTTTTTGACCGTGAACTGGAGCGGGTTGGTGGTTCCTGTAATGCTTTCACTAGTCAAGACATCACCAACTATTACATCACTCTTCCTGGAGCAAACCTGGAAACCGCGTTTTGGATTGAATCAGACAGAATGTTCCAGTTGTCACTTAGTACCAAGACGATAGAGACCCAACGTAAAGTGGTCATAGAGGAATACAAGCAGCGCTATCTAAACCAGCCTTACGGAGATGCATACCATCATCTGGACGACCTTGCCTACGACATCCACCCCTATCGATGGCCTACCATAGGCCAAAGCCTGGAAGATATCCTTAACTATACCCGTGAGGATATCTGGGAATTCTACAAGTCAAATTACCGTCCAGATAATGCCGTGCTTGTAGTTGCCGGCGCAGTGACACAAGCTGAAGTAGAACGCATGGCCAAAAAATGGTTTGGACCAATAGAGAACCATCCCAAACCAGACCTACTAATCCCAACTGAACCCGTCCAAAGAACTAAAAAAGTCAAACTCGTGGAAGCTCCGGTACCCACGGATGCATTGTATAAAGCTTACAAAATGCCAGCAAAGCTGGCTGAAGGATATTGGGAAGCAGACCTGATCACAGATATCCTGGGATTTGGCAAGTCATCTTTACTAGAGCAAACCTTAGTGAAAAACGGGAAGCTATTCGCATCTATAAGTGCTTACATCACTGGATCAGTGGATCCGGGCCTATTGACTTTTGCAGGGAAAATGGAATCTGGGGTAGCTGCCGAAGAAGCTGAAAAAGCTCTGGACGAAGTAATTTCAGGCTTTTTGAAATCCCAGATTTCTGACCACACCCTTCAAAAAATAAAAAACCAAGAAGAGGCGCATAAAACTTACGAATCTTTGGAGATCCTAAACAGGGCAATGAATCTTGCAGGGTATGCCCATTTAGGTAATCCTGCTCTTTATGATGAGGTCTTTGACATCAAGTCCAAAATAAAGGGAAATGAAATCATGCATTGGGCCAGCCATATCTTAAAAGAAGAAAACTCTTCAGTATTATACTATAAATCTGTGCAGGAATGAATAAATTCAGAATAGGATTCGGGTATGACGTCCATCAACTCAAAGAAGGGCACGACTTCTGGCTAGGTGGGATCAAACTAGAAAATGACAAAGGTGCCGTAGGGCATTCTGATGCAGATGTACTGATACATGTCATCTGTGACGCTCTTTTGGGAGCAGCCAACCTTCGGGATATTGGCTATCATTTTTCAGACCAAGACCCGAAATTTAAAGGCATAGACAGTAAGATCCTACTTTCCGAGGTACTCATCCTCCTCAGGGAAGCAGGGTACGAAGTCGGAAACATAGATACAACTATCTGTCTTCAGCTCCCCAAAGTCAACCCTCACATCCCAGCAATGAAAAAATGTCTGGCAGACGTGATGAAAGTCTCCGAAAATGACATTTCCATAAAGGCCACAACCACCGAGAAATTAGGATTCGTAGGCCGACAGGAAGGCATATCCGCATATTGTGCCGCATTGATCTATACTATATGAGTGAGAAGTTAAAAATCATCACCACAGAGGACGGCTCACATTCTCTATATAATGAGGAGCTGAAGGAAACCTACCACAGCTTTCATGGAGCTTTCAAGGAATCCATCCATGTATTCATGCTTTATGGCCTTGACTCCTGGATTATCAACAATCCAAACAAAAAACCGCTCAGGATTTTCGAAGTAGGCTTTGGCACTGGATTAAATGCCTGGTTGACATTAGTCTGGGCAGAGCAAAACCAAATACCTGTGCTATATCATACCATCGAGCCATTTCCACTGCCCGAAGACATCTATTCCCAGCTTAATTACGGTGACATGGATGATGCCATTTTCCATTATAAACCCTATTTACAACGCCTACACAAGGCGGAGTGGGACAAGGGAATTATCATATCTGAGTATTTCAACATGAAGAAGGAAAAAACCACACTTCAGGAGGTAAAACTCTATCCCACCGATGTGGTTTTTTATGACGCATTTGCTCCAAGTAAGCAACCGGAAATGTGGAGCAAAGAACTTTTAAGCAGGGTTTTTGAAGCGTTAAACCCGGGAGGGATCTTTACCACCTACTGTGCGAGCGGACAACTCAAAAGAGACCTTAAAGAACTTGGATTTGAAGTGGAAACTTTGCCTGGCCCTCCAGGTAAAAAGGAAATGACCAGAGGATGGAAAAGATAAGAAATATTGATTATCTGCAATGATACCAATAGCCGTATTTTCTTTGTTTTACTTGCTGGAAGACCGAAGACGTCTACCCGTTCCAGGCGGGGATGACCCGCCAAAGCGAGGCAGGCCTAAGTGGCGTTGATGCTAGTGTTTTCCGTATCCTTTGATGCTTTTATTTATTTACTGCCAACAAATGGAATACATACTCAAACAATTAGCTTGCACCTACAAACCCACGCATAAACCACACAATTCGTAACGCTTGAAATCCTTTACAGCCTTGGCATTTTTGTTGTAAGTAGATCAATCATCGTATTTCTTTAGTGGAAGCAATTAATCCATAAACGCCCCAGAAATGACAGATTTCAGTAATTTATCCAAACCACAAAAATGACTTTAGGAATAATTCTATTGCTTTTTAAGCTCGTTACCCCACAATTAACGGAAGCGGGTCAGGCCAAACTGGAAAAAATGGTACAGGAGCGCGACGCATTGACCCGGCAATGGAAGGAATCTGAAAGTAAAAAGTCAGGTATTTTCGGAAATCGCACCAAAAAGGATATGATCGAGACCAATGAATGGCTGGAGCGTATCATCGCAAAAGACAACCTGATCATGGACGAGCTGAGGATGATCGGGGATATCGAGAAAACCACCGCCACCCAGACTGGAGAGGATTATAAGGCCATAGCCTTCAAATTAGAAAAAGACGTACAAGCCCTTAAACGAGCAGTAGCAGAGCGTGACAAACAACTTGAAGAAAAATTATCCGAAAGAAGGACATTCGAATGGCTTAGCCTGATCCTGTTTTTGGTGAGTTTAGGACTTGGAATGATCCTTTATAAAAAGATATTCAAAACCTAGTTTTTACTAAGTAATCCAGGTTTTGAATATCTTTATTATTAATAAACGCGAACATACTCTTTTACTTCAAAAGGATCCTCACAGGGCAAGAGGTCTTCCTGGCAGTTCTCTTGGAAAATCATTTTGGTATTGTTCTCCTCAAAAACCAAGGAAGCTGTAGGCATCCGGAAATAATCTATTATCCCAGCATTCAATTCTTCCTTTGGGACATAAAAATTCTCCTCACGATGGTCTATCCAGCTAGCCAGATCCGGGGAATAGCTGAAAGTCTCTCCATCCCATTCATAACTATCGTCATAATAAAAGCGATAGCCTAAATCAGAGCCAGTCTCTGTTTGGCGCACAGTAGTTCTAAATTGATATTGGTTCTCAGATTTAAACTCCAGTGTATTGACCACCCAATAATCCACTGAATCTACATAAAAACGATCTTCCCATGTACCTGACAACTGGTTCGGGGACTTATCCTCAACATCATCACAAGACACAAAGCTGATAGAAATCAACAAAACGGCAAGAAGTGAAAAAGCTTTCATTTCATGAATCAGTTTGGTTCATATTCACAATACGAATCCCGGAAAATGAACGCTACAAAACGAACCCATCTTTTTAGGAAGTAAATCTTGCGATCGGAGTCCTCCCCCCTTTGGTCTTTGTCTCCAGCCCTACCAAAACTTCCGCATCTAAAGGCAGGAAAACATCTACCCTAGAGCCGAATTTGATGAATCCGAATTCTCCGCCTTGTACCAATTCTGAACCTGGTTTCACGTACCATTTTATCCTTCTAGCCAAGGCCCCGGCGATTTGTCTTACAAGCAGCTTGGTCCCATTTTCATGTTTGATCACCATAGTGGTCCGCTCATTCTCAGTACTGGATTTTGGGTGCCAAGCCACAAGATATTTACCCTTATGGTACTGGAAAAACTCCACTACGCCTTTGATAGGAGACCTTGTAATATGCACATTGATAGGAGACATGAATATGGAGACCTGCCTTCGGCTCTCCTTCAGGTATTCCTCCTCAAAAGTCTCTTCAATCACCACAACTTTCCCGTCCACAGGGGCATATACCAGGTTTTCATCCGATGGCAACTTAAAGATCGGACTTCTGAAAAACTGGAGAATAATCAAATAAAGCACAATACTCCCTAAAACAGCAACATTAGATAGTACCCTGGCATCAGGAATAAAATAGATAATGAGGTAGTTACCGGCCACTAAAATAATCAGAAGCCAAAATAACAGGATCCTTCCTTCGCGGTGTATAGTCATAAGCTTTAAAACTAAAAGGCGTGGATTTCACTCCACGCCTCAAAGATAAAATATTCTTTCGATAGAAAAGACTTAGAAGCCCCCTCTAAATGTATAAGTCTTCGCTACTTTATCGATTGCGACGATATATGCCGCTATTCTCATCGGCACATCATATTTCTGAGATGCCTGATAGACCATTTCAAAGGAATCCTTCATGATACGGTCAGAACGTCTGTTCACACGATCTGCCGTCCATTTATATCCCAATCTATTCTGAACCCACTCGAAATAAGAAACAGTCACCCCCCCCGCATTGGCCAAGATATCCGGCACAGCCATGATCCCCTTTTCATTGATAATGGCATCAGCTTTTGCCGAAGTGGGACCATTGGCCCCTTCTACGATGAGCCTTGCTCTGATGTCGTTCACATTATGTATAGTGATCACATCTTCCACGGCAGCTGGCACAAGTACATCTACATCCAAAGTCAATAGATCAGCGGGATTATCCATTTTATCACCACCGGCAAAATCAGCCAAATGGCCTCCATTAGCATCTCTAAACTCAATCGCTTTCACTATATCAATGCCTTTCTCGTTGTAAAACGCACCGGTGTGATCGGAAATAGCCACGATTTTCAGCCCTCTTTCTTCCAACAATCTTGCTGCCCAAGAACCTACATTGCCAAAGCCCTGTACAGCACAAGTGGCCTGAAATGGATTGATCTTGAGTTTTTGCATGGCTGCCAGTGCGGTAACCATTACTCCTCGGCCAGTAGCCTCCGTTCTCCCCAAGGATCCCCCAAGCACCAACGGCTTACCGGTAACGACCGAACTCACTGTCATCCCCTTAGCCTTGGAATACTCATCCATCAACCAAGCCATCTCTCTAGGCCCGGTTCCCATATCGGGAGCAGGTATATCTTTGTCTGGGCCAAACACATCGATCATAGCCATCGTATAAGCTCTGACCAAGCGCTCGATTTCTCCCTTGGACATTTCCCGGGGGTTACATCGTACCCCACCTTTACCTCCACCATAAGGGATATCCACCACAGCACACTTCCATGTCATCCAGGCCGCAAGAGCCCGTACCTCATCGATATGTACATCTGGTGCGAAGCGGATACCGCCTTTTGCCGGGCCTAAAATATTGGAATGAATCACACGTATTCCTTCGAAGACCTGGATTTTCCCACTGTCCATCGTGATGGGAAGAGATACGATTACTTGTTTGGCAGGGTTTTTCAAGACATTGTACACCTCATCGGAGAGGCCAAGCTTTTCAGCTGCAATGTTGAATCTTTCCATCATTGACTCCAAAGGGTTTTCTTTATCCTTGATCGGAGCCGGTTCAATGTAAGCCATATTCGGGTTTGATTTAGTTATTCAAATGCGACACAATATTAAGCAGATTTTCAATCAAGAGGGTTTCATATTAGAATATTTTCAAAAAGGCAGTAATAAATGGCACCGAAAGTAACAATCCGTCAAAACGATCCATAAATCCCCCATGGCCTGGGAGCCCTCTACCTGAATCTTTGATCTCTATAGAACGCTTAAAAAGCGACTCAATCAGATCACCATAAGTTCCGGCGATAATGATGATACCGGCTATGACCAGCCACTTCCAATCATCAATCACATGAAAATACCGGGTCAGGGCAAAAGCCACCCCAATTGCTGAAAAGGCCCCGCCCAAAAAGCCTTCCCAGGATTTTTTGGGAGAGACTCGTTCGAATAACTTAGTCTTACCAAATTTTGTTCCAGCAAAATAAGCCCCGGTATCACTCGCCCAAAGAATGAGCAGACAGCCAATGATAATCTCGTAATTATAGGTGGCATCTACTGAAAATACGGCAAGATTCAGCAAGGAAAAGGGCACTGCCACATAAAACAACCCCAAAAACGTGTAAGCTACCCCTGTAAAAGGTTTTTTATCGGTTTTCTTATATAGCTTGATAAAGAAGGTCAACGAGACTATCGGAAAGATGAAGAAAAAATACTTATCTGATAAATGTTCCTTTTCCACCATAAATGTGAGACAGAAAATCATCAATCCCAGAAAAGTCCCAAAACTCTTGAGAGGAAGCATTCCATCTAGGCCGCTCAGCTTATAGAACTCCATCTGGGAAAATGCCAGAATCAACGCAAAAACCAAAAAGTAAGTGTAATCAGAATAAATACATCCGCCTACAATCACCAAGGCACCAAACAAAGCCGTAATCGCCCGCTGTCCCAGATTGCTGTAATTATTGATACTAAAACGAGATCTCATTCTGGACTATGTTAGTGGCTCTCATCATATCTTCTTGCTGCACATGCACCTCGAAATTTCCAAAAATCTGATAAACCGTTTCCTTTTTATTCAACACCACGGCCTGTATTTGATGTTCCTCCAAAATCCCCTTGACGATCTCAGCCCTCACCTGCATAGCACTTTCAAATACTTTGTTCCAGTTTTCCATTGGGTTTATTTATTTTCTTAAAGTAAAAGATTCCTGCCATAAGAACCAATAAACCTGTCAAAGCAGCAGGATAAGATACGGTATCGGTAGATTCAAAATCAAAATCAATCCAACCTTGGTTACTGGCATATATCAGAAGGACAGTGAAGGTGTTGTTGAAAATATGAGCCAGAATTGGGTACGTAAGACTACCAGAATAATAATATAAATAGCCAAATATCCCGCCTAGCAACATTCTCGGCAGAAAGCCATAAAACTGTACATGGATGGCAGAGAAAATAAAAGCGGTCAACCATATCCCGACATGGGCATTGCCGGTATATAAATGCATTTTAGGCTGGAGCAATCCCCTGAAGAGCATTTCTTCACCTATTCCCGCTAATATACCAATCACCAATATCCCTGCGAACAGTTCCGGAATAGTCTGGAAGTCTGTAATGAACTTTGTCAGTTCAGCCATTTGATCCTCCATTTCACGCATCCATATTTCTATGTCAGACATAAAGTCGGGCAAAACAAGGTTAGAATTGAGGTATCCGAGAAATCCATTCACAAGCATCCCTCCAAACACAATCATCAACATCAAAAGTCCTCCCTTCCAGTTAAACCGAGCCAACTGCACCTCCCACTGTAGATTAGCCTGGTCTATAAAGTGTATCACTATAGAAGCCGCCACCCAGAATCCAATTCCTGAACCGATCCCTTGGACAAAATAAATCGCCATACGGCCATTTGGATTGGTAAAATCCCCTGTCAACATGCTTATAGTCTCTGCCATACTCATATTGAAAAGGTATGGAACCACTGCCATCGCCGAGACTTGCAGGATCACCAAAATGCCAATTGACACTAAAACAATGACTATCAGGGACAAGAGCCAATTTTTACGTTTGGCTATTTCAGATTCAGTTTCGTATATCTCCATATTTGAGGTAAATTTACGTGCAAATTTAAAATAAGAAGTGGTTAAGATAGGAAACTTGGAATTAGGGGACTTTCCCCTGCTGCTCGCACCAATGGAAGATGTGAGTGATCCTCCGTTCAGAGCAGTCTGTAAACAGAATGGTGCTGATCTGATGTACACAGAGTTTATCAGCTCTGAAGGACTGATACGGGATGCCGCAAAAAGTGTCGCCAAGCTCGATATTTTCGATTATGAAAGACCCATAGGGATACAGATTTTCGGCAACGAGATAGACTCTATGCGCGAAGCTGCGGCTATAGTAGAAGAAGCCAATCCCGATATTCTGGATATCAATTACGGCTGCCCGGTAAACAAGGTGGCCTGTAAAGGTGCCGGTGCCGGAATTCTCTTGGACATTGATAAAATGGTGTCCATGACAGCAGAGATCGTGAAGGCAGTGAATATTCCCGTGACAGTAAAAACCCGCCTGGGTTGGGACAATGACACCATCCGCATCGTAGAAGTGGCTGAGCGTCTCCAAGACGTGGGAATACAGGCTATCAGCATTCACGCCCGCACGCGCAAGCAAATGTATAAAGGTGAAGCTGACTGGAGCTACCTCAATCAAGTGAAAGACAATCCCCGTTTACATATTCCGGTTTTTGGCAATGGAGATATCGATTCACCTGAAAAAGCACTGGAATACAAGAATAAATACAACGTGGACGGAATGATGATCGGCAGGGCATCCATAGGTTATCCATGGATATTCAATGAGATCAAACATTTCCTAGCTACTGGAGAAAAACTTGCCGCTCCGGGATTGGATGAGCGGATTGCCGTCGCAAAAAAACACCTGGACTTCTCTGTAGAATGGAAGGGCCCCAAACTGGGAATCCTGGAAATGAGGAGACACTACACTAATTACTTCCGGGGAATGCCGAATTTCAAGCAATATCGTACCGAAATGGTCACTGCCGAGACTTATGAGCAGGTCTGTGAGATTTTGGAGCAAGTTTCCGATATCTATGCAGATCATGTGTTTTAGGAAACAGAGTTAAAAAGTTGAAAGATGGTAAAGTTGGAAGGTTAGATTCAACTTTACCATTAGTCTAAGCTTGTTAGCTCTCTGCGGAAAATCCTGCTTGATTTAGGTCGATATTCCTTGAATCAGAAGGTACGCAACAAAAAATCAGATAGGTGAACGTGTTGCACACCTTCAATGGATTCTTTCCAAAAATCATCTAATGTGACCACAAATTTTGGGTATTGATCCTTGACTGACAAAAGGGTGGAAAATTCCCGTTCGATAGTTTGCTCGCTTTCTAACTTATATGCTACTTGAGCATAGATTTTTCGACCTTGCTTCTCGGCTATGAAGTCAATTTCCTTATCAAGGTATTTTCCTACATAAACGGTGTATCCTCTTCTTTTGAATTCCAAGTAAACAATGTTTTCCAAAATACCCGAAATCATTCTATCCCGATAACCCATGGTAGCATAGAGTAAGCCCACATCGCTCAAATAGAATTTCTCTTGGGTCTTCAAAATTTCCTTCCCTTTGATATCATACCGGGATGCACGGTATAAAATAAAAGCACCCTCCAGCGCATTGAGATAATTATATACCGTATTGATATCTATTTTCCGTTGTTGGCTTTTGAAATAGTCAGCTACATTTTTGCCGGAAAAAGTATTGCCAATATTATCAAAAGCATATTTGACAATCCTCTCCAATAGCTCCACATCCCTGATTTTGAAGCGTTGTACCGTGTCTCGAAGGATGACAGAAGAATAGATGTCATACACTACTTTATAGGCTGTTTCCACCGAATAATCAGCAGTATGTATGACAGGAAAGCCCCCCAAACGCAAATAGGAAAGAAATGCGGTTTTGTTATCAGCTTTATCTTTTGGGAAATAGGCAGACCTAAACTGTAAATATTCGGAAAAAGAAAGCGTATAAACAGGAATCTCCACATAGCGTCCAGCTAAATAGGTGGCCAACTCGGAAGACAAAAGATGGGAATTGGAGCCTGTAAGGTAAATATCCACATCAAAATCCACCAAAAATGAATTGACAGCTTTTTCCCATTCCACCACCTCTTGGATTTCACCCAGAAGCAAGTATGTTTTCTTCCCTTTTTGTATCCTGTCTGCGGCATAATTGTATAGCCGTGCAGCTGTGCGCAATTCGGAAAAAGTAAAACTTTCCAAGTTGATAAGAACGATTTGATCGACACCGATCCCCCTTGATAACAACTCTTCCTTGAGTAGCAATAGAGAGGTGGACTTGCCACATCTTCTTATTCCTGTCAGGATTTTGATCTGTGGCTTGTCGATGAATTCTCGCAATTGCTCGAAGTAAGTTGTTCTTTCAATCATACTATTTAGGGTTATACCTCCAAATATTACCTTCTATCGTAAACAAATAATGGTTATAACCATAAAATTAAACCAATATACTGCAGTTTTATGGTTATAATCATAAAAATTTCCATAGATTCTAGTGAGTAAAATTTAGCCAATTCACAACTGATATTGTTTTTCGCAAAACAGCTTTTCAACTCCTGTAATTTTTCCGCAAACTTTTCTAGGGTTTTGCTTCCTTTGCAAAGCAGACAATCCACTGTCATAGCCCATGCCCACTACCACCAACGACAGCACCTTGAAAAACTGGGGGTTGCTCCTCCTTCTTTCCCTGATTTGGGGCAGTTCATTTATCCTTATCAAAAGAGGGCTGGAGGTATTTTCCCCTGGAGAAGTAGGGGCATATAGAATTGTGGCCGCAGCTACGTTTTTATTGCCTCTCTCAATCCCACGGATTAAGAACCTTGACAAAACCCAGATCAATAACCTGATCATTGTAGGGCTTGTTGGCAGTTTTATCCCTGCATTCCTCTTTGCAAAAGCCCAGACACAACTAAGCAGTTCCCTTACGGGAGTCCTGAATGCACTTACGCCCCTGTCTGTAGTAGTCATCGGTGCATTGTTTTATCATTCCAAAATCACACGAAGAAATGCAATTGGCTTAGCAATTGCATTTATCGGGGTATTTATTTTGGTGACTGTAAAAGAAGGCACAGGATTCGGAGCTTTTGAGGATATCAACTCCCATGCATTCTACGTAATTCTGGCGTGCATCTGCTATGGGTTCAACCTGAATATCATCAAATACAAATTCGTTAAACTTAAGCCTATAGAAATCACTGCTATCTCCCTTCTCATGGTTTTGCCGATGGCATTGATCTATCTGATGGCGGGGACGCAGTTTTCATATAAAGTCGTGAACTCGGTTGGGGCCATGCCCGCCTTAGGATACCTTACTCTGCTAGGTGTACTTGGAACAGCTATCGCTTTGATCATCTTCAATGTGATGGTGAAAACCGCCACACCGGTATTTGCGGCATCAGTTACTTACATCATTCCCATTGTAGCTATATTCTGGGGCGTTTTGGATGGGGAGGTTTTGCTTTTAGGCCACTATATAGGGATAGTCGCTGTGATCATAGGAGTGTGGGTAGGGAATAGGAAAAAGGTAATTCAACCCTAATTTTCTGATAAATGGTTTTTCTTCTCCTTTTTGCTCATCTCAGCCATTACTATTTCATCTGGAAAAACCACTTCCACCTTGTGTGGCTCGGAGAAATCAGATTCTCCTTCTTTGGAGATAAATTTCATTGGTCCTTGATGATATTTTAGCTTGTCCTTTCCTGATTTCACGGGCTTCATATTGACTAACCGTACATGCAGTCCTGAATTGTAATCTTCTCCAGCCGAATCCGCCAGCACATCACCAGGAAATACCACCTGCCCCACTTTCACCTTTTGGCTTCCAGGCCTCAAGACCATGAGCTTGGTCAGCGATCCATCTTCATGAAAGAGTTCAATATAATTTTCTGAATGATCAAAGTCCAAGTTTTCCCGCTCATCATACTTCTCCATACTGATTGCTGAAACCACTCCTTTCCGTGGCGCAAGAATCTCCGTAGGCAGATCAAATTTGAATGAGATACCTACATACTCTTTGTTCTCTTCCTTTGGCTGAAGACGGTTTTGGATATGAGTCATCCGTATTCCTGTCGTCCTAGTGCCTTCTGGTAATGGAATAAGGTACACCGGCTCTTGTTTTGATTTCCCGTAATAATCTCCCTTGATGTAAGTGTAAGTATAGCGTAGGTTAGTACTTTGTCCTTCAACCCTTCGCTTCAAAGTAGAAACCTTCGATCTTCCCGGACGGACCACAGCCAAGCCGGAAGAACCTACTGGAAGTATATTTGTGAGTTCAGTGTAATTAATCAGAACAGTATATGGAACCTGCTCAGTATTGGTAGCATATATTTCCATAATACCATCATTCTTCCGCTCCGTATCCATAGTAATCTGGGCGAATGTGGTCTGACTGAAAAAAAAGACCATTAGCAAGACGTTAAGAATTCGAGTCATAAAGAGGAGCATGTTATGTGGATGAAATATGCCAAAACAATTAATTTCAATATTAGCTAGTATATAGAAGCTATTTTTTACTTTTCTGTATGCCTTCTTGTCGTAAAACAAGGAATACCGTCAAATTCTCAATAGTAGCAATCAGGAAAATAAAAGCATACTATTGGCTGTCAGAAGAGAGAAGTTCACAAAAACCAAACTAGTGTTTTTCACAAAACACTCCTAATAAACTTTTAAAAAACATTCGGAAACAACTAATTACAAAAAACTTAAAAGTTCATAGCATAAAAGGAAAAGACTCGTGGCTTAAGTTTCCTCCATTTCCTAAGCCTATTCGTCAAAAGTCTTTCATCCTTTCCCTCCATGCAAAAGCCAATTTTGGCAATTCCTGATAACTGTTGACGCCGGCTTTTACCCCCTGTGTTTTCAGGAAGACGTCGTTGGTTTTTCGGCTCAGTTCCAAGGAATATGCCTTGATGGCCTCGCTGGCTTTTCGGATAGAAACCATATCGTTACGGATCCCTCTATCGAGAGTTTTCACCCACTCCCTGTATTCCTCTGGCGCCATCCTATAATAATCCGAAAGCTGGTAATTCAATAATCTCAACTGCCCTGAATAGCGCAGAAGAGGATCATCCGAATTGGTACAGATCACCCATGCGATGAAATTAGCCTCTCCCTCATCAGTCACTCCATAGCTATGCGCCATCTCATGGGCAACAGTGAAAGGTTTCTCCAAAGCATGCAGAGAAGGGTCTATATAGCTTTCTCCGGTAAAAGGAAAATAGATTCCCAAAATCCCCATCTTCCGCATAAAGCCGGATGGAGGAAATTGTTTGGTCCTCGGCCTTCCGGTGAAATTTAAACCCAGCATATTTAAATTGTCCGCCATATTTGCCCGCACGAGCTTTTCTAATTCAGGATAGGGTAAGATTTCTTCTATGGCTGCGGTATCCCGCGTAACCGCATTTCTATATTGCTGGGCCAGACGATAAGTGATCTGCACTTCACTCTTCACCTGTTCCAGATTCATGGATTTGGGCTGAAGTCCCAGCTGCTGCACAATAGGCGTACGCTGGTAATTAAACCCCCATAATACCAGAAAAAAGAAGACCAAGGCACCCAGTCCATTAACCAAAGCCGCTAAAGAATACCACGTTCTGCTTTTCCACCCCGTCTTTTGACTAACTCTCCAAAAATAAATACCAATGACTAACAATACAGAAGCTATAAATAAATAAACGCTGGGAAAGGGCAATCTTCCCAGCGTAATATCTATTACATTCCGGATACCTGGAAAGAATTTTCTTGAATAAATAGTATCAGTAGCTTCTGGGTTTTGAGTTGCCAAATAGCGTATCCCCAAAGCAATAACTCCGAGAATCGCCCAGGACCAATCTCTCTTTCCCATAAAATCAGCTTATACTCCCTCTGCTACTACTTCTTTAACTTCCGGGAGCATCCTGGTCAGCAAATTCTGGATCCCAGCTTTTAATGTTATAGTGCTCGAAGGGCATCCTGAGCAAGACCCCTGGAGCAGCACTTTCACTACCCCATCATGAAAGGAATGAAACACTATCGCTCCACCATCTTGCTCCACGGCAGGCCGGATGTATTCATCAAGAATTCCTTTGATTTTCTTCACAACTTCCGAATCATTCTCGTCAAAAAGAGGATCCTTGTCAAAACCAACAGGAACAGGGGCTTTCCCTGCTTCCAAATATTGCTTGATATGATCTCTCACTATGCCTTGTATCTCGGCCCACTCCACATCTTCAGACTTAGTGACTGTCACAAAATTAGAAGCGATAAACACCCGCTCCACTGCCGCAAAATTAAACAGCTCTTGGGCCAATGGGCTGATTTTGGCACCCTCTGCATCAGGAAAATCAAAACTTACTCCCTCATCCACCAACATAAAATTGGCGACAAATTTCAGGGAGTTTGGGTTAGGATTGGCCTCCATATAGAGGTGAACAGGTCTTGCTTGAGCTTGTAGCATGGTAATCTCGATTTTTGTTTAGAAAACCGAATTGCGGGGATTAAGTTCCAGCAAATTAGATTTTCATGGCAAATGCACTTATTTGAATGGATGTCCGGTGGCTGCATACCAGATCCCTCCATACACATGCTTTAAGAAAACAGGATCTTCCCAAGCTGCCTCTACATGTCCTAGTGCGGTATAGAATACCCTTCCCCCATCAAATTCATGGTACCAGGCCATAGGATGGTTATCACCATTCCCTCTGGCTACTTTGTACGTACTTTCATCGGCTTTGATCAAGACCTTGATATCGGGGTTGATATCCTTAAACTCATACAATTCATCTGTGAACATCCAGTTTTTAGGCAGGTGCCATGTAGATGGATGATTTTGATCTACTACTTCGAGCCGCAAAGTCTGCTGTGCAGGATGTGACAAAAAGTATGCTCCTATCATGTCGTTGTACCATGGCCATTGATACTCGGTATCTGTAGCAGAGTGAATACCGACCACACCTTTTCCGCTTTGGACAAAGCGCTGAAAAGCTGCTTTCTGCTCATCATTAAAAATGGTACCGGTGGTGGTGGTCAATATAACCACATCGTATTTGGCCAGTTTTTCATCTGTAAATTCGCTTGCATCTTCAGTGGTATAAACGCTGAAGACCTCCGTTTTCCCCATCTTTTTCAAAGCAGCCACAGCCTCGGGGATAGATTGATGGCGAAAACCTGCGGTTTTACTGAAAACCAAAGCTTTAAATTGCTGTGCGGGAGCAATCAGTATCACACTGAAAATAAGCCCTAAGGCCAGAATTGCACGTTTTAAGTTCATAGGTTGGGATGTTGGGTTTTATTACTTTTATTGAAAATTGAATACTGTCATCTTGAATATTGATAATTGGATTTGTCATTTGATGATTTCAAACTTTTCCCCGGCTTCTTTCCTGCTGAAGGCATTGAAATGCCACCATTCAGAACCTATCCCGCTAAATCCATTACCTGTCATTACTTTCCGCAGAATATCCCGGTTGGCAATTTGCGCTTTCGTTAATTTCCCGTCGGCGAGCATTTGCTTTTCACGGTCCGGATACGCTAGATAGCCAAAATAATCATAAGCTGTACCCATATTCAGGGTTGTATCAGCTTTTATATCGTAAATAGTCAGATCTACAGCTACGCCATAATTATGCAAACCACCTTTCTTCGGATCTGCGACATATAGAGGCTTGATACTGTCAGGTTTGTCCAGCACATCCCACAAAATCTGCTGTACACTCAGCGGACGAACTCCATCATACACCAGCAAGGTATAATCCGGGTGCATCCCTTTCAGCATTTCTTGGGCTTTTTTCAATCTTTCTGCTACTTCCGGCTGAAGATAAGCCTTAGTCAGATCACCATACACATCCTCACCAAAGAAATTGTCGGGCGTGGAATACTTTAGCTCCACCAGAATCCCAGGAATTACTTCTTCCACATCCACCAATCCCTGGGCAATCAATTTTTCCTCCAACTCAGGAATTTTCGCTTCCAGTTCTACATCTTTTACCGGATCCAGCACTTCCCGCTGCTGCTCAGAGAAAATCTCCTGATCGCTTTTCTGCGCTGTGCCGCAGGCAATCAACATCAAGAATAAGAAGAAATAAGAATTATTCACCATCAAGGATTTCTATTTACAATAGTAGCTGAAGCCTGGGCTGTGGGCAACACCACTACATCGGCAATAGTCACATGCGGAGGCCTAGTTACGGCAAACTCGACGATATCCGCAATATCCTGGGCGACCAATGGCTCCATTCCTTGATAAACCGTATCTGCACGGTTTTCGTCACCCTTAAACCTAACAAGAGAAAACTCAGTCTCGACCAGCCCGGGATGAATAGCAACCACTCTGATCCCAAACGGGTTCATGTCTATTCTCATTCCTTTGGTAATGGCATCTACCGCATGTTTAGACCCGCAATACACGCTCCCGTTGGGATAGACTTCCTTTCCGGCTATGGAACCTATGTTGATGATCATACCGGATTTCCGCTCCGTCATTCCTGGGATAATGGCCCGCGACACATACAAAAGCCCCTTCACATTGATATCCATCATATCATCCCAGTCACCTAAATCTGCAGATTGCACCGGATCCATCCCATGAGCATTTCCCGCGTTATTGATCAGTACATCTATGGCTTTCCATTTTTGAGGAAGTTTGTCAAGGATTTCCTTTACTTTTTCCCGATCACGCACATCAAATACTAAAGGCAAAAAACCAATATCCTCAGGCAATTCAGATTTCAGTTCCTCCAACCGGTTTCCACGTCTTCCGGTGGCGATGATATCAAAACCTATCTTGGCAAGGGTGATTGCGGCAGCTTTACCGATTCCAGAAGTAGCTCCGGTGATTAGGGCAATTTTGTTTTTCATCCTGAAAGATAAAAAAATTATCAATGGACAATTTTCAATACTCAGTGATCAAAAGAAAAATTCCAAGGGTTCGGATATACTCATCCACAGTTTTTCAAACATTATTCTAGGTCTTCTAATAATTGCAGGGCTTGTTGTGCCGATTATTAAAACAGGAATGCTAACTGCTGGGTTTGGTTCAAAACCTTCGCACCTTTCGACTTTTCACCTTCTATTCACTACTGAAAATTCAGGTAAAGCGTAATGCTTTTTCTTTTAAGTGAAGAAATAGCATCCCGAAGCTCCGGCAATGTGTTTTCCGCCTGATAGGTATTCATCATCCCATGAGAAAAGCGTATCTCCGGGGCAAACTTGAAGTATTTGAAGTAAATCTCAAAGCCCATCCCTGCTTCTATTGAAACGTCCCGGCCCGTCATCACGATATCGTCCACATTGGCTTCATCCTGGCTTTTGGTACGGAACTGATAGCTCCCGCCTCCAATAAAATACATGCGGGTATTATTGAATCTCACCGAACGGTATTTGAAGAGTAAAGGTAATTCTACCATAGTGGCTTCTGAGCTATACACCTGAACTCCTCCGGACACAGTACCTTCGTTCCCAGGAGTTGTCTGTATGAGCCCCTCATCTAGCTTATCGTAAAAATAAGTCACTTCTGTCTTATACTCATAGAAGCCCACCTTCGGTGTAAAAAGCAATTGTACTTGATCGTGAAGCCTCAGAATACCGATAAACCCCAGTGAAAAACCCGGAGAAAACTGAGGCTGAACACTCCTAACCCGGGAAAAGGGATTAGTGCTGTTTGACCCTTGATTCATAAACGCATCGGTATATTTCACTCGCAGCGTACTATTGTGGGCAGCCAGAAAAAAACCATAGGAAAGCGTCCGGTTATCAGAACCTGCTGTTGAGGTCAAGCCAAACATCCCTTGCCCAAACGTAGGGATTACTGCCGAGAAAAACACTAAACCCAGTAGGACTATTTTGTTCCTACGTAGATTGAGCTTATTCCAAATGTAAGTGGTTTGCATAGGTTGCTGGTGAATCCGACTTTGTTCATAATTCTCAGAAAATCCATTCCGTACGGAAAGGCCTCCACTGACTCAGGAAGATAGGTATAAGCTGAATTGTCCTTGGATACAATCTTTCCGATCTGAGGCAAAATAGCTTTGGAATAAAATGCATAAGCCTGTTTCATCGGTGCTTTGGTCGGCTGGCTAAACTCCAATATCACCACTTTACCTCCCGGTTTAAGTACGCGATACATATCTGCCAGTCCTTTTTCCAGATTCTCAAAGTTCCTGACACCAAATGAAACGATGACCGCATCAAACTTATTATCTTCGAAAAGCAGCCCTTCAGAATCACCAAGCTGAAGCTCTATTTTATCATCCAGTCCTTTTTTCTTCATTTTCTTTCTGCCTTCTTCCAGCATGCCCTCGGAGATATCCACTCCGATGATCTTGTCCGGGTTCAATGACAGTGCTTCAATGGCAAAATCACCCGTACCCGTCGCTATATCCAGAATCAGCTTAGGCTGATCATCTTTCAGATATTTAATTGCTTTTTTTCTCCAGCTGATATCAATTCCCATGCTGAGCACATGATTGAGCAAATCGTATTTGCCGGAAATGTTGTTGAACATTTCAGCTACTTGTTCTTTTTTGGAGTCTTGTTTGTCTTTATAGGGAACTACGGCCATCAGAATTCTGTCTTTGAAAGAGCAATAATAGGGAAGAAACACGAGGAATGGAAAAATGTTACGCTTCGCTTTCCCCTGCCCTTTACGGATAATGTCTTACTTTTGCATCTAAACACCAGCAGATGATCAATAAAGCCACTTTCGTAATCAGTAATTCCAACCCTGGAAATTGTCCAAAACCAGACCGTGCTGAGATCGCTTTTATAGGCAGATCAAATGTGGGCAAAAGCTCCCTGATCAATATGCTCGTCAACCAGAAAGGCCTGGCCAAAACATCCCAAAAACCCGGAAAAACCCAGTTGATAAACCATTTCCTGATCAATGATAAGTGGTACCTTGTTGATCTTCCGGGCTATGGTTTCGCCAAAGTCAACCTGAAAGTAAAGCAGGGATGGGAGAGCATGATCACGACCTACCTCACCAAGCGGGAAAACCTATGCGGGGTATTTGTACTTATTGATAGCCGATTAGAACCCCAGCAGATAGACCTGGAATTCTTACTCTGGTGTGGTTCCCAAGGAGTTCCTACGGTTTTGGTATTTACTAAAGCTGACAAGCAATCCAGGGCAAAAACTGACCAGAATATCCGGAAGTTTCTAAGCAAAACCCAGGAAATATTTGAAGAAGAACCTGACTACTTTATCAGCAGCGCAGAGGCAGGCACTGGAAAAGCTGAACTGACACGGTTTATGGAAGAATTGGTAACAGAATATGAAGTCCGGTAAATCATTAAATTGATAATCCTATATTTGCAGCCTCGAAAAAACAAACCAAATGAATTTTAAAGATCTTGCCACCGTAGCCGGGAAATCCGGGTTGTTCAAAGTTTTGAAGCCTTCACGCACTGGGGTGATCCTGGAAAGCATGGATGCCAAGAAGACCAAGCTCGTTGCGGGAATGTCCCAGCGAGTATCTATCCTGAGTGATATCTCTATCTACACCTTGACAGAAGAAGGCGCTGAGCCGTTAGAATCTGTAATGCAGAAGATGGAGGCTGAGTTTCAGGGTGATCTGGGCCTGGACGCCAATCCTGATGACACTGAACTTAGAGCTTTCATGAAGCACGTTCTTCCAGAAGTGGACGAAGCGAGAGTATATACCTCCGATATCAAAAAACTGATCAATTGGTACAAACTAATCCGGGAGGAAGCTCCAGAAGTATTACAGAAAACTGAGGAGGAAAAACCTATAGAGACTAAGTCAGAGGAAAAATCAGACAATTAATAATCCAGCCCCGAACAGACTCGGGGCTTTTTTGATAACGGCATGAGTGAGCCCCTATCCCAAGAAACTTTTCTGCTGCTGCAAAAGGATTTTGACTTTCCCGAAAGCCCAACTGAATTTGATGAAGAAAAGGCGATTGCCACTCTATCCAAAGTCATCGCTTATATGCTTGACAGGGAATTCGAACGCCTGTTACAGATTTGCTACCGCATAGACTTGGGGGAAGAACAACTTAAAAAAATCCTACATGAATCCGAGCCAGATGAGGTTGCTATCGATTTGGCGACAGCACTGTGGAACCGACAAAAACAAAAGGTGCAAATCCGCAAAAGATATTCATCGAATGGATAAACATCCGCAAATAAAAATTTGATTTTCTGACAGGAAATTTTTCTTATTTTAGATTTTCTGTCCCTAACAGCCTTACCTATGAAGATCTTCTCCCCATTCTCAGTTTTACTTGCACTTCTCAGCGTGATCTTACTTGGATCCTGTTCTGATGATGACAACGACCCTCCGAAATCTGACCAAGAATTAATAGGATCCGGCGTAGCCTGGAAGTTTGGCAGTGCATCAGCCGGTGGCTTTCCTGTCACCTCGGCTATTCCTGAGTGTTTTCTGGACAACACTATAACCTTCAATTATAACCAAAGTGGCAACACAGGAGTAGTAGATGCGGGAGCGATCAAATGCGATGAAACAGAACCTCAATCCGGAAATTTTGTTTGGACATATAATGAATCCACGAAGGTACTCTCTGTCGATACGGATCTTATTGACATCCCAGGTGCCAGTGGCGACATTAAAGTGGTTAGCGTGAACTCAGATAATTTGGTGCTTACACAAAGTGTAGCTTTATCAGGATTCGGTACACAGGAGGTAACCTTGACTTTAGTACATTGATAGATTAACTCAACCTTAGTATAACAAGGGAAATAGGCTTAGCCCTTGTCAAAGGCTGGTATATTTCCTTTTTTTGTTTACAACCTAATAAACCTAAAAATGGCAAACCCAATCTGGATAATGACATCTGCTTTTGATCAACTCAACTTGGATCAGACAGTAGAAAAAGCATTGGAAATAGGCGTGCAGGGTTTAGACTTGTGCGTTTTCAGAAAAGACGGGACACGGGATGATTTTGTGGCCACACACTTGGACTATGAGAACTTTGGAGTAGAAGAAGCAAATAAACTGATCTCAAAATTTAATGGTGCTAAGCTGCGGCTTTCTATTGGAGCATTTGAGAACCTGATCGGGGGTGATACAGATCAGCGTGTCAAAAACCAGAATCATCTTCTCAGATTGATCAGAATGGCCTATTTGCTGGGCGGTGATGAAAACGATGTCAAAGTCGGCACCTTCGTCGGCTATAATCATGAGCTGGGGAATCAGGATGGCGGTTTTGAGAAAAACCTCTTGGAGTACCAGAAGATTTTTGGCCCCATTATACGCTATGCTAATAGTCTTGGAGTAACGGTGCTCTATGAAAACTGTCCCATGGAAGGCTGGAGAAGTTCTGGGTACTTTGGCACCTATAATAACCTTCCAGGACTGTTGGCCGCACGGAAAATCATGTATGATTTGATCCCCGAAAGCAACCATGGGGAGATTTACGATCCTTCACATGACATCTGGCAGCATACCGATCCTGTGGAAGTGATCAGAAACACAGACATGAACCGCCTCAAGAGAATCCATGTGAAATCCACCCGAAACAATCCTGATCCTTTCTGGGGAAATATGTATCCCATACAACATGTACCTGCAGAATGGGCGGAAAAAGCCGGGATCCCCAATAGCACCAATCCTTGGGACAGGCATCATTACGAGGCTACTTTACCAGGATTTGGATTGGGGGATTCCATGGACTGGAGGGCTTTTGTGAATATTTTAAAAGAGAAGAATTTCTCAGGGCCTTTTGAAATCGAAAACGAAGCTGTGCTGTCCAAGCAGACTGGCAACATGGGAGCGATTGTACAAGGCTGTAAAGCTGCTGTGCAAAACTTGGCTCCCTTGCTGTATGAATTGGGAGAAAACGGCTGGCAATACCCTGAGCCAGAATACAAGCCCCTTCTGGAAATCAATCGGGAGGATGTACCGCTGATGACTATGGGAAAATTATAATGCATCCAATCTTCTAGATAAACCTGCGCGCCCCAATAATTTACGTTAGTATCGTAAACTAGTATCTTTTATAAAAGTAAACTGGACTAAGGATGGTAATCACCATAGATCCGTTATGTAGAAACGAATGGTTGGTAGGCAAATAACAGGTTAGTGTAAGGTCGTTCCGTAGGAACTTAGGATGATTTTCATTTTCGAAACGTTCCTAGGGAAGGAGAAACAGATTGTTTATACAAATTAGCTCCAGACGAATTGCCCCTGCATTACAAAGGTACAGGTCATTTTCAGCCTCATTGCTCAAACATTCTCACAAACTAGCTTCGTATCCGGTATCTACCTTCAGGTCAAAACCCTCCGCTGCCTCTACAGCCAGGCGGTCACAACGCTCGTTTTCTATGTTTCCTGCGTGTCCTTTTACCCAGATAAACTTGGGTTTATACTTCAGGTGCAATGGAATATAGCGCAGCCAGAGGTCAGGATTTTTTTTGTCCTTGAAGCCCTTTTTCTGCCAGCCCCAGATCCAACCCTTCTCTACCGCATCAACCACATATTTGCTGTCTGAATAAATCTGCACTGGAAACTCGTCTGTGGTAAGTGCTTGAAGCGCACGGATTACCGCCAAAAGCTCCATACGGTTGTTCGTTGTCAGGCGAAAGCCTTCAGAAAGCTCCTTTCGGTGTTTGCCGAATTTCAAAACAGCTCCATAGCCTCCCGGGCCGGGGTTTCCTTTGGCAGCGCCATCAGTGTAAATGGTAATCATGTAGTAAAGTAAGTGAAAATGTGCAAGAGATCTGGATTATACTCCAGGCTCAATCCCTATGGCAAAAACATTCGTTTTGAATATTTTCACTGCGATGGACAGCAGTATGATCCCAAAAATCCTTCTCAAGACATCCAATCCCGTCTTCCCGATTTTCCGCTCCAGCCATCCTGTGCTTTTCAGTACGACATATACCAGAATAAGATTCAGCACGATCCCTATCGCAATATTGATCTGGGCAAATTCAGCCTTAAGGGTCAAAATGGTAGTCAGCGTACCTGCCCCTGCGATCAAGGGAAATGCGATAGGCACTATGGAAGCACTGTCTCTGGCATCAGGATCAGATTTGAAAAGTTCTATTCCCAGAATCATCTCCGCACCTATGGCAAAAATGATCAAAGCACCTGCGATCGCAAAGTCCTCCACTCCTATTCCAAAAAGGCTCAAAATAGACTTGCCCGCAAAAAGAAAGAGGATCATCAACACCCCAGCTACAAGTGTGGCTTTTTCGGACTGGATATGCCCCACCTTCTGTCTTAGATTGACGATTATCGGTATAGAACCGAGGATATCAATCACAGAAAAAAGAATCAGGGAAACCGACAATATTTCTTTCAGATCAAACATTCCGCGAAAATAGTTATTTAACCATTGAGGTTATCAAAAACCTCAATGGTTTTTAAATTACGGAATAATGAAGAAAAAAACCTGCCCATGGATGACTAGCATACCTCAAAGAATTCCCTATCGCCAAGTATATTTCTCCAAACAGAATTTATTACGATTAAGACTGGATATAAAAGAACTGAAAACAAAAAGGCCCAAGTCCGAAGACTTGGACCAGTAAAGTGGCTTGGAAACTGCGTCCTCTGCGAAAACCTCTGCGTCCCCCGCGGTTCCCATATAATCAATATCTTCCCAAAAACGCAATCAACTTATCCATCTCGGCATTGGTAATCGCAGGAAAATTTGCGATCCGGAAGCTGGTCGGCTTATGTGGCCCGTATCCTGAACCCAGCTGCATCCCTTCTTTCTCTGCATCTTTTTTAACGGACACGATTAATTCCTCCGATCCAGAAACCGCCAGTACGGTCTTACTCCTGGTCTCGGCATTGTCCACAAGCATGCGTAGCGACTTGGACTGCGCAACTGCCGTCTCCAGCTTCAGCATCCTTTCCCGAAGATTCGCATCGATGTGCTGGACTTCCTCCAAATCCTTCAAAACCCGGTTTAACAGATAGATCCCCAAAACATTTGGAGTGTAGTGCGTTTGATACCCAGCGGCATTTTCCAAGATAAAACTCAGGCTATTGTATCTCCCTTTTTCACCTTTTCTTTCACACTTCTCTACTGCTCTAGGAGAAAGTATCAGTATTCCCAGCCCTGCCGGAAGGCCGAAGCACTTCTGCACGGAAGCGTACCAGATATCTGCTAGGCTGAAATCCAATTCGATTCCTGCCATAGATGAAGTGGTGTCCACTGCGATCATTTTCTCTGGATATTTTTCTTTGATCTCTTCAATCACTTCCAGGGGAACCTCGGTTGCATTGGCTGTTTCGTTCTGGGTGAGTGCGATCACATCAAATCCGGCTGGAATATCCAGCTCAGCCACATTAATCGCCTCGTTAGCCTCGATCTTCAGTCCGTCAGTCGCAGGATTGATATGCTTGGCAAAGCCTATCCACTTCTTCCCAAAAGAGCCTGAGTATATATGAAAACTTGCCTTCTCTACAATGGACTGGGTGATAATCTCCCAATTCTCAGTAGCGGAGGAAGTGAATAGCAACCTGTAATCATCCGGCATATGCAGTTTTTCCCGCATGAGCTGCTCAGTCTCCTGATACAAATTCATAAAGGCGCTGCTGCGGTGATTGGCACTCAGGATGCCAGCGTTGTAAGCATCTTGCAAATAGGTGGGAAGGGCATCATATACTTTGGATGGCCCAGGCGCAAATGTGAGCATAGGTAGAGATAGGTTATTGAAAATAGAGAATTCCAAGTGCGTAGCCTTTCAGGCCAAGTCCGGAGATCATCCCTACGCAGGATTTGGAAATTATGCTTTTGTGGCGGAATTCCTCCCGTTTGTAAATATTCGAAATGTGGATTTCCAGTGTCGGGGTGGTTACCGCTGCGATGGCATCTGAGATAGCTACTGAGGTATGGGTATATCCTCCAGCATTGAGTAAAATAGCATCAAAAGTAAAACCGACTTCATGGATTTTATTGATCAATTCTCCCTCCACATTGCTTTGAAAATAATGTAGCTCAACGTCCTGAAAGGCTTTTTTCAAGCCCTCAAAATACTCTTCAAAAGAAGTGCTTCCATAGACATCAGGCTCTCTTTTTCCAAGAAGATTTAGATTGGGTCCGTTAATGATCAGGATTTTCAAAACAAAATTCGGTTTGGTGATTAGGAGATCAAAGTTAAAAGGATTTTCAATTTATAAAGTGGTAAAGTTAGAAGGTTGTAAGGCTGTAAAGTTGTAATTTTACTTAGGAACCTCGAAAAAAGTCATGCATATTGATCTTGATGATAGGCTAGTAGCTGAAATCAAAAAATGAACTGATTTAAAAACTGTCCAGTAAGTCGTAGAAGATGCTTTAAAGTTTATCTGAGGAAAATCAAGCTGGATGAAATAGCCAATCAAAAAGGAAAAACTACATGGGAAGGCAATATAGCCGAAATACGGAAATGTTGATTTTCCAATTTTTAAATGTTTCAATCTTCCAATGAATAATCTCTGGCAAAACCACATCAAACAATTCCGCCATTACCTCAAACTGGAGCGTTCCCTTAGCGGAAATTCTATTGAAGCTTATACTCGGGACGTGGAGAAGTTGGCGAATTACTGCATGCAGAATTTTCCTGACAAAAACCCCCTGGATTTGGAATTGGAACACTTACGTAAGTTTGTAAATGAACTTGCTAAACTGGAAATATCGGATTATACCCATGCGAGGATCATCTCAGGAATAAAAGCTTTCTATAGGTACCTGATGTATGAGGACAAAATCACCGAAGATCCTTCACAACTTCTGGAAGCACCAAAACTTGGCCGAAAACTGCCAGACACCCTGAGTTACCAAGAAATAGTAGAGCTCCTAGAGGCCATTCCTCTTGGAGAACCTGAAGGTCATCGCAACCGCGCGATGCTAGAAATGTTGTATAGCTCAGGTTTGAGGGTGAGTGAACTTGTTGAACTGAAAAAAGGGCAGGTTTATGAAGATGTAGGCTTTTTGAAAGTAGTGGGAAAAGGCAACAAAGAGCGGCTCGTCCCAATCGGAAAAGACGCCTTGAAATACCTGAACATCTATAAAGATGAAGTTCGGGTGCATCAGACCATCGCCAAAGGCCATGAAGAATTTGTTTTTCTAAACCGTCGAGGAAAGAAACTTTCCCGGGTTATGGTTTTCCTGATCATCAAAAAAACCGCAGAACAGGCAGGAATCCAAAAGAACATTTCCCCACATACATTCCGGCATTCCTTTGCCACCCACTTGATCGAAGGCGGGGCAGATCTCCGTGCAGTGCAGGAAATGCTTGGCCATGAAAGTATCACGACCACGGAGATTTACACGCATTTGGATCGGGATTATTTAAGGCAGGTGCTGACTGATTTTCATCCAAGGAAGTGAGAGGTTGGAGGTTGGATTAAAAAAACAATAGTTTTACAGATATTAATTTAAATCTAAATGAAAAAACTATCGCTAGTACTTTTCGCTCTGTTAGGTCCATACACCTTGTCTATGGGCCAAGGCTATAATTTAGCTAATCCGGATGAGCTTGAGAATTTTATATACTTTGAAAGAGAAAGATCTCTTGGGCTGCCTATTGGTTCCGAATTCCCCGAATTTGATTATGTAGATATAGATGGAAACAAACTTGAATATTCAGACATCAAAGACAAACTGATTGTGCTCAATACTTGGTTTGTAGGATGTACCGGTTGCAAGCAGGAAGAAGAGTATCTTATAAAACTTACTGATGAACTCAAAGACAGAGAGGATATAGTGTTTCTCAGCTTTGCGATGTCTTCTCCCCAAAAAATTGAAAGGTACTTTTCCAAAAGAGGAGATTTTGGATATAAGACCGCTAGTGTGGACAGCAAATGGGTAGAAGAAAACTTCAACATTAAATTATCACCTACCCATTATATCATCAAAGACGGGATTTTGGTTGAGCTAATTTCAATACCCATTTCTGCTCCTCAACTTCTGGAATGGTACAAAAGCAGGATTTTGGAGTTTGCTTCCTGAACTACCGCGCACTAGAATCAAATCTTCCTCAGTGCTTCCATCAAGCCTTCTTTTCTCCGCTGAGCTACTTCCAGTTCCGAGCCGTCAATTAATTGCACCACACCTCCTTTACCTCTCTGGTAGCTTTTCACTTCTTGGAGATTGATCAGATGAGAATTGTGGATCCGGAAAAATTGGAACCCAGAGAGGAGCGCCTCAAATTCCTTTAGTGTCTTGGACACCAAAATCTTCCTTCCGTCACGAAGAAAAAAATAAGTGTAATTCACATCGGCCTGACAGCGGATAATATCTGCAATCATCACAAATTCAATCCCTGCGAGCGTAGGCAATCCTATTTTTTTCCGTGTGGCCCCTTCAGCATAATAGCTAAAAATATTGTCCAGCTTTTCAGATATTATCAAGTCTTTACCCTTAGCAACAAATAGGTTGACCGCAACCGAAAGCTCTCCCGGATCTATTGGCTTCATCAAGTAATCTAAGGCAGAAAACTTGATGGCCTGCAAGGCAAAACGCTCATGGGCTGTTGTAAAAATGATTTTGAAAGGAATCTCATCGAGCTGCCGAAGCATTTCGAAGGCATTACTCCCTCCTAACTCCACATCCAAAAACACCAAATCCACCTTCTCTGACCGCAAAATCCCCAAGGCCTCTTCCGATGAGCTGCCATAAGCGATCAACTTTACCTGATCAGAATGATTACGTTCTACTAACAGTCTCAGCCTTTCGTAGGCCTGTTGCTCATCTTCAATTATAACTGCTTTGATCATACGCCTGAAAAATCCGGTATTACCATTTCTACCTGAAAACCTGTCTCCAAGGATCTCCAAGATATGGAATTTACATGGCTCTTGGTCTCACTTGTTCCGAGCAATTCTATTCTTTCCTGCACAATCTTCAAGGCCATAGACTGATGCTTTGGATTCCCACCAGCTTCTCCCTGCGCATCAGATGCACCCTTCCCATTGTCAGTCACCGATATATACAAGGAGCCGGAGATAGCCTGGACTTTGATCACAATCTCACCTGTGTGATCCACCTTGGATACCCCATGCCAAATGCTGTTTTCCACCAAAGGCTGGAGTAGCATAGGCGGAATCAAAACCTCATCTGCATCCAATCCACCAGTCAATTCCCAGCGAAGGCTTATCTCCTTCCCGATCCGCATACTTTCTATGCTGACATACGCTTCCAGTAGCTCCATTTCATCATATAGGGGAATCAAGCGCTGCTCAGAGGATTCCAATATCATCCGTATCAGCTTGGCAAACTTTCCCAGATAGAAATCAGCGTCTTCTGTACGGTTTTTCAGAAGGAAATTACTTATGGAATTCAATGCGTTGAAAATAAAATGAGGATCCATCTGAGCCTGAAGCGATTTCAACTGCAATTCGGCGATCTTGCGCCGATACTCAACCTGCCGCACCTGAGACCTCTTGCGCAACAAATAGTACCCAACACAAAGTAACACCAACACGAAAATCAAGATGATCAAGTAGATTTTGGCCCGAAAACTTTCCGCTTCATTCTCAGATCTCAACCGTTCTTTTTCCAACTCATTTTCCGCCAAAACCGCGGCGTTCTTAGCTTTGACATCGTATTCTATTTGTAACCTGAGTAACTTCTTGTTGTTTTCATCATTGAATATACTGTCCCTCAAAACAACACTCTCTTTGAAGGTCTCAAGGGCTTTTGAAGGATTTCCCAACTTTTGGTAAGTCCCAGATATAGCCTCCAGCGCCAGTTGTTTCCTGAGGACGGACCGTGCTTCCTCTGCAAGCAACAGAGCCTCCTGCTGTAAGGCCAACACACGACCCCAATCAGGATTATAGGTGTTTTTATCGATTTCCAAGCTCGAAAGCTCCAATTTCACTAGGGATAAATTGACTTTATCCTCTAATTTTTCATAAAGTCCCATAGCCTGGGTAAATGATGCTTCTGCTTTGCTCAATTCACCAAATGACCTATACAAAATCCCAAGATTAGAATAATCAGAGGCTATTCTTCTGGAATTCCCTATTTCAAGGTTGATCGTCAAAGCCCTAGTCAGCAAACTGTCAGATTTTTGCAAATCTCCTAGCTGCTGAAAAATATTTCCAAGATTTGCCAATGCATTGGCTTCATCCTGCTTCAGCAGATTGTCCTGAAAAACCTTCAAGGCTTGCGCTTGGTAATCAAGGGCATTATCAAGTCTGTTCATGTTTTTATACACCAATCCCACATTAGACAATAGGTTTCCGCGAATAGCAGCATCCTCTTCATCGGTTTGGGAATATGCTTCCAAAAACATCTCTAGAGCCTTAGGGTAATCCGCCAGAGCCAGATAAACCACTCCGATGTTGGATAGACTGCTAATCAGATTCTTTTGAAGATCCAGTTCTCGGAAGATTACTTCCGCTTGCTGATGATAGTCCAAAGCACTCGCATAATCTTCCCGGTTATAAGAAATCAGGGCCATGTTATTCATTGCGATGGCTTCCCTTCGTCTGTTCTTTAAATCCCGGAAAATACTTAAAGCCATTTGGTAAGATACAAGTGCCAAGCTATCCGCCCCCATATACCAATAATTTACTCCCTTATTATTGTAGGCTGTTGCTTCTAGGGAAACCATTTCGATTTTCTTGGAGAGTGACAGGGCAGAATCGGCAAAATCAAGTCCTTGCTCCGGATCCCGGGAAGCGAAATAAAATGCAAGTTCGTTATATACTGAAATCTTTGTGGAGTCGTGAAGGCCTGGTTCGAAAAGTATGGTCTTAAGGGAATCCAATTCCCCTTGGGAAAAAACCTTTCCTCCTGCAAACAATAAGACCAAAATAGAATACATTATTCTCATTAGAAACGGCAGTTAACCCTGTAAAAATTAGCTGATTAATTCCATTTTATCGAATATGAGTTGGATTTATTCAGAACATTATATCTTTTATCGTTCGATTGGTGATTAGTTTTGTATCTGAAACTAAGACCTTCTCGACCTGTTTTGGGAATATTAATTTTTACGTTAACCATTTTAGCGTTTTGCCCCGCATGTATATCTACTAAAATCTTTCCTCGAATCAAATGCCATATATGCCTGAGCAAGACAGATGGGATTTTACTACTCCCGCTCAAATGGCAAGAAAGCTTTCACAAACTTTCGATTGCCCAACAAAACAGTTTGGAAAATACGATTCTAAAAACTTTCAAGGATAAAGGGTTTCAAAATGTAACTCTCTATGATCAGATGGATTATGAGCTTCTCAATACCGGAATCAAAGACGTAGAAGATCCTGTGCAGCGTGCCAATATTAATCTGGAATTAGGCATTCCCTATCTTTTGGGGCTAAGTTTGGGAGAATTGGCTTGGACTGGAAACTGGGAAAGAACTGATCCTACAAACATACATTCTCCCAGCTACTGGGAAAGTGACACTGATATTAAAAGTCTCCTAAGAGTCGCGCTGATGGAAACAGCCACCGGGAATATCATTTCTAATTATGCTATAGAAACCACCATCAGTGAATTCCCTATTCCTATCGGCGATGAACAAACACTGGATTTGAATTTTGGCACTTTATACAAAGTCGTATCAGTTTCTACACGCAAAGGGACCAAAATTTGATAAAGGACTGTGGATCTTATAATTAGCTATGGTTAACCATTCTTCTTTGGCAATAGCGCAATTTTGGTTCTATTCTTTCCCAATCTTTTAACCTTAGCTTGCGATGTGTCGCAGAAAATAAATCAAACTAAACAGGGTTTACCACTTTTTCTGGGTAGCGCTTACATCAAACAGTTGACAAACTATTTCCCTTAACCATCCAGGGATTTTGTTAACACTTGTAAAAATCTGCAAATCAGCTTTTCATAAATCCTATTTTTTAGTTAACTTTTAGTTCAAATCAATCCATCCTATGAAAAAGCTGTTTTTACTCGGATTCCTCTCAGCATTTTTGTTAGCTCCACAAGTAAATGCTCAATCAAAAACTGAAATTATATCTGTAGATGGAAACCAGATACGGACAAAAACTTCAGGTTTGGCAGAGCGGAAAGCTTATCAACCCATTGTGATTCTGGAAGCTGGGACTGGGCAAAGTTTAGAGTCATGGAACGCTGTCTTTGAGCAAATCGCTGAGTTCTCTCCTGTGCTATCCTACGATAGAGTAGGTCTTGGGAAGTCTTCTGATTCTGATCAAAAACCTACTATAGAGTCGCAAGTGAAGGCATTGGAAGGGCTTTTAGAAGAAATGAATATCCAGCCGCCTTACATTTTAGCGGGAAACAATTGGGGAAATCTACTCATCCGACATTTTGCAGAAAATAATCCAACTCAAGTGGAAGGAATGATCTACGTAGACCCTGTGATAGACACTGAAAATGCGACTCAGCTAAGTAAATATCTAAGCGAGAAAGGTGTGGATGGAAAAAAATTAGTCGTTGAATACATGGATTTATTAGCCCAGCGAATGACTGGTAATTCTGTCGGAAATAATCTGGAATCTCAACTCTTTTTGGGCATGTTGAATGAAGACGAGCTAATCTGGTCGTCTCAAGCTGTTCCAGAAGTGGCCTCGGTAGTTATTTTAGGAAGAAGTATCAATGTATTTCCGATGATAAATGAGTTGTCTATGAATTCGCAGGAATTCTACAAATTGTTAGTAGCAAGCAAGCTGGATTTCTTTGATGAGTACACGCTAATTCGCCCGGAATATTCAGTGCTTCTATCTTCGGGAACCATGAATAGACTACCTGCCGCTGAGCCAACTCGAATTGCCCAGTCTGTACGCCAAGTACTCTACGCCGACCCAAATAAGAAAATCGTAAATGCTGCTCACAAACTTTCCCCTGAGGAATTTGCCACCTTTATCGCTGATTTGGAAGCTTATATACCAGTATCCTTATTAGCCGAGGAGAACTTCAATATGCTGGGATATAGCCTCATGCGTTTTGATAAGTACAAACATGCCTTGGCACTCTTCCAATACAATCTTGAAAACCACCCAGATTCTCCGAATGTCTATGACTCCCTAGGGGAAGGCCTGATGGCACTCGGAAGAGTGGAAGAAGCTGTTCCACTTTTCAAAAAAGCTGTGGAAATGGGTGCAGAACCTCAACACCGGGATTTTGAACTCTTCAAAAAAACCTGGTAAAAGGTGAAGAAATGCTGGCGGGAATGGACAGATAAAAGCGAGGATTAAAAAAACAATTATAGCAACTAGCTTGGCTCAATTAGCTAGTTACAAAAACCAAAGCTATTCTGTAATCACCCTTTTCTCCACTCGCAAAAATCATCTGATTAGTAGAAAGCTCTACCAATTGTAGACTGAAAAAAATGTTTTTAATGACTCCATTGACTGATGAAGCCTTACTGATAGAAATAAAGACAAGCCCCTCTTCCTCATAAAATTCATAGGAAGCCGTGGTTATTTCATCCTCCGGTGCGACATTATCACAGCCCCCTTCTCCTGAAGTCACATTTATCTCATTCGAATCTTTTTGAAAAACAAAAAAATCATCAACAAAACAGGTGTTTTTTTCACTTAGCTGTTTCTGGTTACAGTTAGTATAAAAAGCCTGTAATTCCCATTGCTTGAAATCCCCTCCATGAAGTTTGACTAAATCTTCAGCCGTATATTTATCCTGAAATAAAGGCTCCTCATCCGTAGTACAGGCAAAAAGATTTAGAAGTATGAAACTCACGAAAAATATAGATTTGAGAATCTTCATCGTAAAATAGATTAATAGTAGTTTTGGGAAAAACCTCCCGGCAAATCCCAAACCAATCATAGAAGCATTCAAATATAAACTACTGATATTTTAAACTAAATATCTAACCACCTGAATTAGTGAAATAAAAAAAACGAAGCATTTTCACACTTCGTCTTTTCTCTCTCAAAACTCTACTCTATAACTCAGAATCGGTATCAATGGAGCCTGATAGGAAGTTTTGATTTCATTGCTCAAGGGTTCGAAATATTCCCCGAAGACATTCTTGCGATTAGTGGCATTCTGAATATCGAGAGACCAAATACGGGTGGATTTCGGTTTGTTTTTCGTCAGACTAAAACGCAAATCTGCCCGGAAGTAGCTTGGGTTTTTCTCCGAGAAAAGCTGATCTTCTATATAAACACCCTCACCTTTTTCAATCGAAGCATCCAAATCTATCGGGGTGTCGCGTAGTCCCCCACTGTATATAGACCGGAGATTCACCCCAAACACCCTGTTTTTCTTCAGTTCATATTCCTTTCCGGCAGTCAGCGTCACATTATAATTTCCATTATACGCAGTGTTTCTCCATACGTCTTCATTCGTCTTATAGAGTGAATTATATATGGAACTGGAAAGCAGGAAATAAAACCCTTTATACGTAAACTGTTCCAAGGTCAGTTCCACTCCATAATTTCTCCCAAAACCCTCGTTCACCAGAGGATCGGTAGTAAATGTCCACTGCTGATTGATAATAGAATACGTCTCATCAGCTCCACTTCGGATAGGAATCTGGAAAAGATGCTGGTAGTAAGTCTCCACTTTCATCCGTAGATAGGAGTTGAGTGTGCGGTCATAGCCTAGTACAAAATGATGGGATTTGCTTAAGTCCAAGTTTTCATTTGGCAGGATGATTTGTCCATTGACCTCCTGCTCCGCAAAGTATGTTCCCAATGGCTGCACCTGACCGTGCAACCCATATCCCAGGCTTAGCCGCTGCTTTTCGTCCAAGGCATACGATGCACTAAAACGGGGTTCCAAGGACTTTGAGTTGTTCAAGAGGAGTTGCAGATAATGCAACCCAAGGTTGAAAGTGAGACGCTCATTGGCGCGGTAGTTTAGCTGGGAAAAAGCCTGGACACTCTGCGTATTTCCTTTGGAATTGATATGGGTTTGCATGCTTTGTATTTCTTCTTCGAAAGCATCTTCCCGAAGATTGTAATAAAGTTGATTGAGATAAAATCCGCTTCGCAAAGCTGCTTTTGCAGAGATCTTCGTATTCAAGACTGAACTCAAGGTGATTTTGGAATTACTGTAATTTTCATTAGACCTTCCCTGAAAGTTCAGGTTGTCGTCAAGTCTTGCCGAAGTACTACCAAGAGAGTTCCCGGAGGCCAAAATTGTGGACTGGAGAAAGTTGCTTTGATTTAGAATATAAGAATGTTTCAGTCCTACAGCTCCGGTATTGGAGAAAAATCTACTGCTGTATCGGTCCCAATCGGATTCCCATTTCAGCGAATCTTTCTGTGCATTTCCATCCTGATCACTCAGTCCTCCAAAACCAAAGATTGTAACAGTGCTTTTCGGGCCTGTAGGTAGAAAGACATTAAAAGACAAGTCTTGGAAATTGGTCACAAAATCCCCCAGTGGAAGCCCTAACTTTGACAATAAAGAAAGAGTAGAATATCGATAATTCACAAGATAGGATCCTCTATAGCCCTTGGCAATTGGTCCTTCTGCGGCAAGGTCCACGCCCAAAAACCCCGCTTGAAAAGTGAATTCCTGATTCTCATTATTCCCTTTACGCAGGTTCAGGTCAAAAACCCCGGAAAGTGCATTACCATATTCCGTAGGAAATGCAGCCGTGATAAAATCTGAATCCGACAGCAGCTGGGAACTTAAAATGGAAATGCCTCCTCCCGCTGTACCAGGATTTACGAAATGGTTCGGATTGGGAATATCTATCCCCTCCATCCTCCAGAGAAGGCCATTGGGGCTATTACCACGGATAGAGATATTGTTGTTCCCATCATCAGTACCTGTGACTCCTGGAAAAGAAATAGCCATACGCCCAGGGTCATTCACCGCAGCGGCAAACTTTCTGGTTTCTTCTACAGAAAAAGTCCTCCCACTCACCTGAATCATGTCATTGATAGTCCGGTCCTTTTCATCGGCGGTCACGATGAATTCATCAATCTGGGTGATATCCTCTTCAACAAAAAGGGTGAGCACGACTTCCTTGCCTGAATTGAGTTTGACGTTAGGCAAGAGAACATCCTTAAAACCTATGAAACTCACTTTTAGCGTGTATGATCCTACCGGTAAATCTACCAGCCTAAAATCACCTGATTTATCGGTAGTCGTGCCAATCAATGGATCCGAGCCTAAAACCACCACGGTTGCACCCGGTAAAGGTGCTTTGGTAATATGATCCACGACCGTCCCTCGGATTGTCTGTTTGAGTTGCTGAGCCTGCACAGAATGAGCTGTGCAGAAAATCAATAGAAAAAGAAGTTTAGAAAATACTTTCATCGTAGCTGGGATATGTTCGCAGCTATGACATAGGGAAAGGGATTTACCCTTAGTGGGTAAGTAAATTTCTTGGCAGAGTCACCTGTTTTTCAATCTCAGTCATGAATTTTTAATTGAAAAATGTAGCTTAAAGTCCTGCTTCTGGAGAAGCAGGACTGCGATGAGGAGTCTGCTCAATCAATCTGTCGTACCACCTCTTTGATGATGGCAGCCATGATGGGCTCTGCTTTGGCGGCCGCTGCAAGTACATCCACTATGGTGACAGGCTTGATCTTCCCTTCAACTCCCAAATCCGTAATTGCGGAAATCCCAAAGACTTCTATGCTCATTTGTCTTGCTACAATCACCTCCGGCACGGTACTCATGCCCACAGCATCCGCTCCTATTCCCCGCAAATATTTGTATTCAGCAGGAGTTTCCAGATTAGGTCCCTGCACCCCCACATAAACTCCCGTGTGCACATGGTAATTGTTTGCTTTTGCGAAGCTTACGGCAATCGCGATCAAATCCGCTGAATATGCATCACTCATATCAGGGAATCTAGGCCCAAATTCCACATAGTGCCGCCCACGAAGAGGGCTCTCGGGAAACAAATCGATTTGATCTCGGATCAGCATCACATCTCCTACTTCCTGATCAGGATTTAGCCCTCCTGATGCATTAGAAACCAGCAGTCTTCTTATTCCAAGTTGGTGCATTACCCGTATGGGAAAAGTGACTTCTTTCATAGAATAACCTTCATAGTAATGAAAACGTCCCTTCATAGCCATTACTTTTTTCCCGGAAAGCTCCCCAAAAATCAGTTTCCCAGAGTGGCTTTCTACCGTAGAAAGGGGGAAATTGGGGATATCAGCATATTCGATTTCTTTTTCTACGGCGATTTGATCTCCCAAATGCCCAAGACCAGTGCCTAGGATGATGGCGATTGAAACTTCACCTGTATATTGGGAGCGAATAAAAGAAGCCGCTTCAGAGATTTGATTTAGGTAGTCCATAAGGTATGTTTTGCCTGCCCTAAATATATAAATTACCTCTTAGCTTCGAACTTTTGCCAGGGCAAGAATGTAATCCTTTCAGAAAAAAAAGAAAATGATCAAGATAATCGTAGGAACCAACCGCAAGAATTCTGTCTCCAAGACCATTGCTGAACTTTATCAGTCTATTTTAAAAGAAAAGGGAAAACCCTCTGAAATTTTGGAATTAGAAAGTCTCCCAAGTGATTTTATTGAAAATGCACTTTACGAGAACAACGGCAAACATGAATTATACAATGAATTCCATGATCAATTAGTAAATGGAAAAAAGTTTGTGTTTATAGTCCCAGAATACAATGGTTCTTTCCCGGGAATCCTCAAAACATTTATCGACGGAATGACCTATCCCAATACCTTCAGGGGAAAAAAATGTGCTTTGGTGGGAATATCCTCAGGAATAGGCGGTGGTGGCATCGCTATGAGCCACCTTACCGACATCTTCCATTATCTTGGGATGCATGTCCTAGCTCTAAAACCAAAACTGGCTAAAATAGAGCAAAATATGTCAGATAACCTGCTCACCAACAGGCTGTACATGGACTTATTGCAAACCCAGGCAGACATGCTGCTTGAATTTTAGGACTTAGTCCACATTATCATGCAGGAATCTGTTGTTTCCTAGAATCTCATTATCATCGCTTAAGTTATACTTGCTGATGCTAGGTTCAGAGCTATGTTGAGGCTCTTTCAATACTACATTTTTACGCTGATAGGCAGGCACTTCCATCTTCTCCTTCAGTTCCTCCGGAGTAGGGTTAAATGCACGGCTACCTTTCAGCTTCTCGAAGCGCTCGTGCGCTCTCTGAATTGCCTTTTGCTTCATTTGTTCATAATAATCATTGGCAAAAGCCGGAGTCGCGGGCTCTTCTTTCCTAGGCTCTTCTACATTTTTCTTTTCATCTTCTTCTTCAAAAAGATCGTGTACAATTTTCTCCTGGGCTGGCTTTGGAGCTTCAGCTTTAGCTTCTTCCTTAGGCTTAATGAAAGAGAACAGGCTTTCTTTCTTTGGCGCCGGCTTAGGAGCTTCGATTGGTTCTTCTCTTTTTGGAGTTTCTGCTACAGGCTTCTCTACCGGGGCAGGAGTTGGAGCTGGAACCGGGGATTTTGGCATAGAGAAAACAAACGTAGAACCATTTGCAACAGACTCCTCCTTCACTTTCTCTGATTTACCAGAGTCAAGGTTGATTACGGTTTTTTCTTCTTCCACATCTTCTACCGGAGTACTAGCTACTGGAGCTGGAGTGGCTTTTTGAGCTTCCGCTCTAGTCCCTGTACCTTCCAATCTGTCCATTTCAAAACCCGTGGCAATCACAGTCACACGTATGGCTTTGCCCAGTTCCTGATCGATTCCCTGACCAAAAATAACCTCGGCATTATCCCCTGCTTTTTCCTGGATATACTCGGTGATTTCGCTCAATTCGTCCATAGAAAGCTCTTCTTCCTCACCGGACATGATAGAAAGCAAGATCTTCTCAGCTCCCTTGATATCCACGTTGTTCAACAACGGAGACGAAATCGCAGCACCTGCGGCACGGATCGCACGTCCTTCTCCTTCTTCTGTGGAAGAACCCATCACGGCAGCGCCTGCATCTTTCATCACGGTCTTCACATCTTCAAAATCGACGTTGACATCCTGATGAACAGTGATGATCTCAGCGATAGATCTGGCAGCAGTCGATAAGATATCGTCAGCTTTGCTGAAAGCAGTTCTGATGGCTAGATTGCCATAGATCTCTCTCAATTTGTCATTCAATATTACCAGTACGGTATCACAGTTTTCTCGAAGTGCCTCAATACCGGCCTGGGCTACATTCATTTTCTTTTTGCCCTCGAACATAAACGGAGCAGTAACGATGCCCACAGTCAGGATATTAAGCTCTTTTGCAATTCTGGCTACTACGGGAGCGGCACCTGTACCGGTACCTCCGCCCATTCCAGCGGTGATAAATACCATTTTGGTATTGTCAGCCAATAGCTCGCGGATCTCATCCTCGGATTCTATGGCCGCATTTCTTCCTTGTTCAGGATTAGCACCTGCACCAAGACCTTCGGTCAAATTGGCTCCTAACTGTAATCTAAGCGGCACAGGACTGGATTTAAGGGCCTGGGCATCGGTATTGACTACCACAAACTCAACGTCTTTAATCCCCAGACCAAACATGTGGTTTACGGCATTGGAACCGCCTCCACCCACACCGATTACTTTAATAATCGATTTTGGATTTTTTTGTAAATCAAATCTGTAATCTTTCATGTTATCTGACATATTTATTGTTATTGGTGAAATTTTCTATAGTTGTATTAGTGGTGTATAAAGCGGGGAAATTGGCAGTAAAACCATCAACCTCCCCCAATCTTAAGCCCTAGTAGTTAATATCGTCACCGATATCATCACTCAGAATTCCTTTCAGCCTTCCTGCGATTTTATCGAAAATGTCTTTAGGATTAATCTCCATATTCTTTGCCCTTTTTATATTTTTCCCGTTGGCAGTACGCTTGGCATAACCTTGATCTCTATCGTCTAGTGCCTTGAATCCAGCGAGCACCAGACCTACTGAAGTAGCGTACATTGGGCTTTTCACTTCCTCGATCACTGACTTACCAAGGTGTTCATTAGGATAGCCGATTCTGGTATCCAATCCGGTCATGTATTCAAAGAGCTGACTGATAAACTGCAGCTGGGAACCACCTCCGGTCAAAACAATACCCCCGGCAAGCTTTTTATAATGCCCACTCTGCATGATCTCATTCTGGACGATTTCTATGATCTCCTCCATCCTGGCCTGGATAATAGAAGCCAGATTGCGGATGGAAATCTCCTTTGGAGCTCTATTTCTCAAACCTGGGATAGATACGATTTCATTGGGATTAGCCTCTTCCGTAATTGCCTTACCAAACTTTGTTTTCAGCAACTCAGCCTGGTTTTGCATGACCATGCAGCCTTCTTTGATATCCTTGGTAATGATATTTCCTCCTAGAGGTATCACAGCTGTGTGTCGGATGATATTTTCATAGAAGATGGCGATGTCCGTGGTACCTCCACCTATATCCACCAGACAAACACCTGCTTCTTTTTCATCATCACTTAATACAGAAAGTGAACTCGCCAAGGGCTCTAGAATTAGTTGCTTGGAAACTAAATCAGCACGACGAACACATCTGTTGATATTATTGATAGCGGTAGTCTGGGCGGTGATGATATGGAAATCTGCTTCCAGGCGGGTACCCGACATACCTACAGGATCTTTGATCCCCCCTTCGTAATCCACTGTATAATCCTGTGGCATTACATGAATAATGGTGTTTCCGGGAGGGATAAGTATATTTTCCATCTCACTGGAAAGTCTCCTCACATCTTCTATGGTGATCTCATCATCCGTAGGCTGACGCATGATGCTACCACTTTGGATTTTGCTTTGGATATGCTGTCCCGCTATTCCCACAATCACATCTGCGATGTCCACATTGGCCATTTCAGAGGCTTCCTCTACAGCCTTTTCTATTGCGTGGACAGTTTTGTCGATGTTAGTCACTACCCCGCGATCCACACCGTCCGAAACGGCCTTGCCCATGCCCAGCACTTCAAGTTTGCCATACTCGTTTTTGCGCCCTACAATGACACAGATTTTGGTGGTCCCAATATCCAGTCCTACTATTAGTTCTTTGTTTTCCATATCCAAGCTATTATTCACAGACTATTTGATCCTTAAACTTTACGCTTACCCTCCCGTAAGCATTCCACCCTTTTCTAGGCAATATTTCTTTATAAAAGACCGATATCCGGTCAAACTTATTTGCTATATCATATCCGTCACCAAACTCAATAACTTGCCTTCCCACTTGTTGAAAGAGGCGGATATCATCCCTTGAACCCACCTCCAGTTCTGTAATCTGGGCATTCCAAAATTCATCTTCCGAGATAAACACGATCAGATCCATCAATTCTGGCATCTCTGCATTGACATCCCCTATATCCATGATATGCTCAGCAAACGCTCCCTGCAAAATCAGCACTCTACTTGTATATGAGGTTGAGGTAGGAATCACCTTGCCTTCAGTAGTGATGTATCCATCTGGTCCCAAAGGCTGGGCTATTCTAGCTATCGGTTGATGCTGGGTTATTTTTAAATTCAGAATCCCCTTCTGGCCTATCATCGCCTGCGCAGACTTCACAAAAGGATGGCCGAGCAGCCTACCTTCTATTTCTTTCATCGGCACCTCACTCAGCATTAAGCCAGGTTTAAGTTCCGGGAATGCCTCTTTCAGAATTTTCGAGATTTCAGCGTCCTCCACAAAATAAACCCCGCTTACCCCTTTTATATCTATCTCGGCTCCTTGGAAAGTCTTGTATAGCGTCTGCTTCTCCACAAAAGCAATGAATCCTACCAGCACAACACTGAGCAATACGAAAGCGAGTATTTTCTTCAGGTTAGCCTTTTTCATAGTGCGTAGGGGTTTAGTCTCTCATTCATCCAAGCAGCTATACCCGGCACTAACCGATCTATATCTCCAGCGCCCAGCGTTACCAAAACTTCTGGCTTAGCCTGATCCAAATACCTCATCAAATCCTCTTTCGACACAAGTTCCTTCCGATCAGTATTGATCCCGTCAAGCAACATGGCTGAGGTAATCCCCGGTATCGGAACTTCCCTGGCCGGATAGATATCCAGTAAAATCACAGAATCCGCAAGTGAGAGACTTTCAGAAAACCCTTCGGCAAAATCCCGTGTACGGGAAAATAAATGAGGCTGGAAGATCACCGTCAATTTCTTGGTTGGGAACATCGCACGTACTGAACTCAAACAGGCCCTGATTTCCTCTGGATGATGCGCATAGTCATCTATAAAGACACGGTTCCCTTCGTTTACATGAATTTCAAATCTTCTTTTTACTCCTTTGAAAGAACTCAAACCTTTACGTATCTGCTCCTCGGATATCTGATGATCCAAAGCAATGGCGATCGCTGCCAAGGCATTTTCCACATTATGGAATCCAGGGATAAACAACTCTAATCCTTTTATACCATGCTTGCCATCATGATAGTCAAACACGAAAGATCCAGGTCTAGCCTGAATATTCTCTGCTCCGATACCTTCTGATCTCAATCCATATTCCCGGGTAGTTATCTTTGGAAGTCTGCCTTCTCCGAGCCTCTGGGCGGCGTGCTGCTGCACATATAACCTTCCCTTCTTATCTATCAGGTGTACAAACTCCAGAAAACCATCCAATATGTGCTCCTCATCTCCATAGATGTCCAAATGATCTGGATCTGCACTAGTAAGCACTACTTCATTTGGATGAAGCCTTAGAAATGAACGATCAAATTCATCTGCTTCGACCACTACCGTAACCGGCTCCTTGGACTTCTTGTCTCCGAGAATCAAGTTGCTTTTATAGTTCTGGGTAATACCCCCCAAAAATGCGACTACAGGCTTACCTGCTGATTTCAGCATGTGGGCGATCATGGAAGAAGTAGTAGTCTTGCCATGAGTGCCAGCCACTGCGATAGTATAGTAGGCACTCGTCACCATCCCAAGTACCTCAGATCTTTTCTTAAGCAAAAAACCCTTTTCACGAAAGAAATTAAGCTGTCCGCTCTCCTTAGGCATGGCAGGAGTCCAGATGACCAAAACCTCGGCCGGGTTCTTTATTACTTCCACAGGGATAGTGTCAATGCTATCTACAAAGGAAATCCGCATTCCCTCCGCGATCAATTCCTCTGTAAGTGGTGAAGGTGTGCGGTCATAACCAGACACAGCATATCCCCCATGTCGAAACCACCGGGCCAAGGCACTCATGCCTATCCCGCCGATACCGAGTAAATGGACACTATTTATACCTTCGAAGCTCATCCAATCAATTGTTCTATTTCTGATACAATGGCATTTGCCGCATCAGGCTTTGCCAAGCTCTTTATATTTTGCCCTAACTTCACAGAGAGATCCCTGTCCCTTAGTAGTCCTCCCACCTTCTGCTGAAGCGAGCCCACTGCCTCTGAGTCCCTCAGGAGAAGTGCTGCATCATGGCTTACATACGCCATAGCATTTTTTGTCTGATGATCCTCGGCTACGTTAGGAGATGGAATGAAAATCACTGGCTTGCCAACAAGCGAAAGCTCTGAAACCGACAGTGCTCCAGCTCTGGATACGATCACATCAGCTGCGGCATAAGCAAGATCCATTTCCCTGATAAATTCATTCAGCCTAATCGAGGTAAGACCTGAATCTGCCAGCTTGGATTTCATCTCTTCGTAATAATACTTGCCACACTGCCATAAGACCTGATACCCTTCTTCATCCAACTTCTGCATATCGTGCAACACCGCCTGATTAAGTGTCCGAGCACCTAGGGAGCCTCCCAACACAAGGATCGTTTTCTTAGCGGGATCTAGCCCAAAATGTGACATCGCCTTTTCTCTTTTTCCCTTTAGATTCAGAATATCCTTACGAACAGGATTTCCGGTGTAAGCGATTCTTTCCGCAGGGAAAAACCGATCCATATCAGGATAGGCCACACATATCCTTTTGGCTTTTTTTGCCAAAATCTTATTCGTCAGACCGGCATAGGAGTTCTGTTCCTGCACCAAAGTTGGAATTCCGGCTCTTTGTGCGGCATACAGTACCGGGCCACTGGCATAGCCACCTACTCCCACCACTGCATCTGGCTTGAATTTCCCGATGATCTGAGAAGCCTGGGTAAGACTTTTCAAAAGCTTGAAAGGGAATTTGAGGTTTTCGAATGTCAGGCTTCTTTGCAGACCCGCCACAGGGAGGCCTTTGATCTTGTATCCAGCTTCAGGTACTTTCTGCATTTCCATTTTACCCAAGGCCCCCACAAACAAGATCTCACTGGAAGGGTGTTTTTCCTTCCAGGCATTGGCTATAGCGATAGCCGGATAGATATGTCCTCCGGTTCCCCCACCACTGATCAAAATGCGATATGTGCGTTGTGTGTTAATAGTTATGCTGTTTTAAGTCTTGTTCTATTTCCTATAGTTGAGTTGCTGGCCTGAGATTCATCCTGATGATCCCCACGACTGACAGAGAGTATAATTCCAAGGGAAATCCCCGTAAACACCAATGAGGTCCCTCCCATGCTCAATAGCGGAAGAGGCAGACCTGTGATAGGCCCTAGACCCACCGCTACGGCCATGTTCACCAAAGCCTGGATCACAAGAGCGAAACTCAAACCTGCTGATAGCAATCCACCAAAAGCCTTATTGGAGTTAGCTACGATGCGCATTCCTCTATACAGCAGTGCCAGATAGAGAAAGAGTACTGAGAAACCACCTATAAGGCCATATTCTTCAATTATAATGGCATAGATAAAATCCGAATAGGGATGAGGAAGTGAATTCCTCTGCTCAGAATTACCCGGGCCTTTGCCCCCTATTCCTCCCGTGGCAATGGCTATATAGGATTGCTCCGCCTGAAAGGGTATTTCTTCTTCGTTAAAGAATGCCTCTACCCTAGAGATCAATGTTCCTCCACGCTGTCCTGTAAATCCCGCCACTGTCAGTCCCAAAACACCCACCAAAAGGACAATTCCTATATATTTCACCGGCACCCTACCGATAAACATGATCAATAGACAGGTCATCAGAAGCAAAATTGCGGTAGAGAAATTGGCCATTGCTATCAGCCCGCAAATCATACCAACTGCAATAATGATTGGGACGAAAGTGTTTTTGAAATCAGAAATATTCTTCTGCCTCTTCGCAAGCATGAGAGCAATCGCAGCTATTAGGGAAAGTTTGGCCAAATCAGAAGGCTGAAATGCCTGGTTGATCACCGGAATTGTAATCCAGCGGTTTGCCTCATTGATATTTGAGCCAAACATATAGGTCACCACCAACAAGGGAATTGAGATCAGTACACCAAGCTTGGCGTACATAGCATACTTTCTGTACGGGATTTTATGGGCGAACCACATTACAAGGAGGGATACCAAAATCAACATGGAATGCTTGATCAGGTAGATTTCCGTATTGCCTCCCGCATACTTGTGAGCCAAAGATCCCGTGGCAGAATACACCACCAGAATGCTGAATAAAGACAATAGAATTACAATCCCCCAAATAATAGGGTCGCCTTTGAAATTCCTGTCTATCCATGCTTTAAACTGATTCATGCGATAGCTTTAGGTTTAAGGTTCTCTACTGCCTCGCGAAACTGAGTTCCGCGATCCTCATAATTTTTGAACAGGTCAAAACTTGCACAGGCTGGAGATAGCAAGACCACATCTCCGGACTCTCCAAGTTCTTGCCCCCAGTTTACTGCTTCTGCTATATGCTGCGTTTCTCTGATATCATCTATCTCCGCCACAAAAGCTGCCTTTAGTTTTTCATTGTCTTTGCCCAGACATATCAGTGATTTTACATTTTTAGTCAAAGGCAAGAGCACGGAGTAATCATTTCCTTTATCCACTCCTCCGGCGATCCAGATCAATTCATTGGCATAGCTTGCCAAAGCATAAGCGGTAGCTTCCACGTTGGTACCTTTGCTGTCGTTGATGAATTTCACTCCATCCACTTCTCTGATCAGCTCCATGCGGTGCGGGGCGTTTTTGAAGGTTTGGAAACCAAGCACCAACTCCACCTCTTTCACTCCTGCTATCAAAGCTGCAGTACCTGCACACATGGCATTCAGCAGATTATGTTTTCCCTGGATAGAAAGGGAATGAACAGGAACCTGCACAGAGTCTCCAGCAACTGCAAAACTCAAGTGCTCTCCATCTGTCCATGCTCCGGACTTCTGTACTGCCAGGGTTGAAACCCACAGCGTGCCAGCACCAATGGTATTGTTCTTCAGACCTTGTTTTGTCAAGGCATCATCAGCGAAAAGAATTGCCTTGTCATCTGAAGTCATATTCTTGAAAATCCCGAATTTGGAATTTATGTAATTGTCAATTTTGTAATCATATCGATCCAGGTGATCTGGAGTGATATTCGTCAGGATGGCTACGGCAGGTTTGAAATCCACAAAGCCATCAATCTGAAAACTGCTGCACTCAATTACCCACCATTCATGATCGCCTACCGCCAATTGAGCGGCCCAGCTTTGACCTACATTTCCTGCCAGTCCCACATCCAATCCTGCTTCTCTCATCAAGTGATAAGTGAGCAAGGTGGTGGTCGTTTTACCATTTGTCCCAGTGATGGCAATCACTTTTCCTTTACTGTGGCCAAATGCAAATTCCAACTCATCAATAACCGGAATACCTTTCTGTGCTGCTTTAAGCAATAAATCTGACTTCGGCGGTATGCCCGGACTTTTGATGATCATGTCGGCCGAAAGTATTTTATCAGAAGTATGTTCTCCTTCCTCAAAATCAATTTGCAAGCGTTGCATTTCGGATTTTCTACCGGAGGATATTTGTCCTGCATCCGAAACAAAAACGGCATAGCCTTTCCCTCTGGCAAGCATAGCTGCTCCCAATCCACTTTCTCCCGCACCAAGAATAGCCAATCCTTTCATTGTTCTATCTCAATTTCAAAGTCGCCAATGTGACTACTGCAAGCAAAATCCCCACAATCCAAAACCGTGTTACAATTTTGGCTTCAGGTATATTTTTCTTTTGGTAATGATGGTGTAGTGGAGACATAAGGAATATCCTCCTGCCTTCACCGTATTTCTTCCGGGTATATTTGAAGTACCCCACCTGGAGCATTACGCTTAGATTCTCGATCACAAACACGCCACACATCACTGGTATCAATAATTCTTTTCGAAGAGTCAAAGCCAAAACGGCTATTACCCCACCCAGCATCAAACTTCCCGTATCTCCCATAAACACCTGTGCCGGGTACGCATTGTACCACAGGAATCCCACGCATGCTCCTATAAATGCCGAGGCAAAAATCACAAGCTCCCCTGAATTGGGGATATACATGATATTGAGGTAAGAGGAGAATATGGCATTGCCGCTGAGGTATGCGAAAATCGCAATAGTCAGACCTATAATAGCTGATGTTCCAGCTGCCAGTCCATCAATTCCATCTGTGATATTTGCCCCATTAGAAACAGCTGTGATGATAAATGTCACTATGAAAATGTAGAAGACAGGCGTCATGGCTTCACCCATAAAACCAAGCAAAGACTCGTAGTTCAGCTCATTGTTTTTAGTGAATGGAATGGTGGTTTTGGCCACCTTCACATCACGAAAGGCAGGCGTTTCCACCACTCCCTCTTCGATAGAAACCGGATTCTGGAATTCACGGATAACCACACTCTCATGAAAATAGAGCGTAGATCCTACTATAATTCCAATACCTATCTGACCTACTATTTTAAATTTACCTGCTAAGCCTTCCTTATTTTTCCTGAAAACCTTTATGTAATCATCGATAAAGCCTATCGTCCCCAACCATACGGTGGTGATAAGCAGAAGTATGATATAGATATTGTTCAGATCCGCAAAAAGCAAAGTAGGGATCAGAATCGCAGCCATAATCATCAAGCCACCCATCGTAGGGGTTCCTTTCTTTTCGTTCTGCCCGTCCAGTCCCAGATCTCTTACCGTCTCCCCGATTTGTTGTCTTCGGATCCAAGCGATGATTTTATGACCAAAAGAAATGGTAATTATCAATGAAAACAGCGATGCCATCCCGGCGCGGAACGAAATGTACTGAAACACTCCCATTCCAGGAATGTCAAGCACTTTGTCCAAATAATCAAAAACAGGATATAACATCTCAGTCTTGTGTCAATTGTTGTAAAAACTCTGTTACTACTTCAGTATCATCAAAGTGGTGCTTCACCCCTTTGATTTCCTGATAATCCTCATGCCCTTTGCCGGCAATCAGGATGATATCACCTTTCTGTGAAAGCATACAGGCAGTCTTGATTGCCTCTCTGCGGTCCACTATGGTCAAGGTTTTTCTGAGCTCAGATGGGCCTACACCCGCCTGCATATCGTTCAGTATTTCCGAAGGCTCTTCGAAGCGGGGATTGTCGGAAGTAAGTATGGCCTTATCGCTTTCCTGCACGGCAATTTTTGCCATCACAGGTCTCTTGCTCTTATCCCTGTTTCCTCCACATCCTACCACTGTGATCAGTCGCTCACCGCCTGTCCTTGCCCCGTTGATAGTTTTGAGCACATTATCCAAGGCATCCGGCGTATGTGCATAATCAATAATAGCTGTAATACCAGCGATAGAAACTCTATCAAACCTCCCTTTGGCTCCTCGAATCCCAGACAGCTCCCGCAAGACTTCGTCTTCCTCCTCTCCCAATAACACGGTCACTCCCAGAACCCCCAAGAGATTGTAGGCATTGAACGCACCTATCATCCTGAACCAGATCTGCTTTCCGTTGATATCCAGCTCTAGCCCCTCCAATGTATTGGAGATGATTTTCGCTTTGAAGTCTGCCGGAGATTTCAAAGCAAATGTCCGATGCGAGGCCTTGCAATTTTGAAGCATTACCGCTGCCCGCTTATCATCACCGTTTACCAGCGCAAAGGCCTCCTTTGGAAGCTCATCAAACAACTTTTTCTTGGCTTTGATATATTCGTCAAACGTGCCGTGATAATCCAGATGGTCGTGTGAGATATTGGTAAATACAGCACCAGCTAAGTTCAATCCCGCTATTCTCTCCTGAACTATAGCGTGAGAACTTGCTTCCATGAAACAGTGTGTACATCCTTCATCCAGCATTTTGCGTAGCAATGCCTGCACACTCACCGCATCCGGTGTGGTGTGTGTGGCGTGGATTACTGTTTCATTGATTTTATTCTCTACAGTGGAAAGTAAGCCGGTACTATAGCCCATCCGCATAAACAACTGATGCAAAAGTGTGGCTGTAGTCGTCTTGCCATTGGTTCCTGTAATCGCAACTACTTTGATTGTTTTAGAAGGATTGTCAAAGTAGTTGCTTGCCATGACTCCTAATGCACGTGCAGAATTCACTACCTCTACATAAGTGACTCCATCCAGAAGCTTCTCCGGCAACCGTTCACAGACAACACTTTGGGCTCCCAATTCAATTGCCTTCTCAATAAACTCATGTCCGTCCACCTGCGTACCTTTGATGGCCACGAAAGCACTTCCTTCCTTCACCTGCCGGCTATCAAAGACAATATCCTTCACCTCCACCTCCATATCACCGGTAGTAGAGGTTAGAGATACTTTATATAATATGTCCTTCAGTACTTTCATTTATCCTAATACCAGATTAATCGTTGCGTTGGGGGTTAGTTTTGCTCCAGGAGCAATGGACTGCCCTTTCACCCTGCCCTTGCCTGAATAATTCACCTTCAACCCCTTGTTTTCAAGGATAAAAAGCGCGTCCCTGAGCGATAATCCAGACACATCCGGAACCAATGCCTTATCGGTGTCATTGACACTCATTTCCACGCTGGCATCATGGGACACCACCTTCACCCATTCCTCAGGGTTCGCAGCGGAAGCATTCAGTCCGAGCTTCCGGAATATTCCCTGAAGCTCTTCTGCCTTGCCAGCTTTGACATAAGGCATATGTTCAATTTCCGTTTCCGCTCTAAATATTTCCTGTTGATTGTCCGGGTTCAATTCAAGGTCAAGCGAATATATTTTATCTGCGATTTCCTTGAAAACCGGCGCTGACACATCTCCCCCGTAGGCAGCAAAGCCTGTAGGGCTATCGATCACCACTACCATAGAGTATTTGGGATTGTCCGCAGGAAAATATCCCGCAAAACTGGTGTAGTACTTTTTGGTATATTTTCCGTTGACCAGCTTCTGTGCAGTGCCTGTCTTCCCTGCAATTTTATAATCCGCATTGGCGATGTTTCTAGCCGTCCCTTGTGCTACTACTCCTTCCAACAGACCCTGAAGGTTTTTAATGGTTTTTTCTGAAGCTATTTGTTTCCTCACTACCTCAGGCCCGTATTCTTCTTTAATGATATTGCCTCGGGAAACTGACTTCACGATGTATGGCTTCATCATTTTCCCATCATTTGCCACCGCATTGTAAAGAGCAAGTGTGTGAAGCGGATTAAGCTTTACCTCATAGCCAATGGATATCCATGGAAGCGTGGTGCCATACCAGTCCTTTGCCCCAGGCTTTTTGAAATATGGCTTACCTTCACCCACCAGCTGAAACCCAAAGGGCTCTCTCAAACCTACTTTATCTACGTAAGCCATGAACTTGGAAGGACTGGAGCCAAAGTGCTCATCCACCAACTTGGAAATTGCCACATTGGAGGACTTTTCGAAAGCCTCCCGTATAGTCAAGGTGCCAAAGCCACCATTTTTGGCATCCCGCATCACTTGATTATAAAATTTGTGCGCACCATTTCCTGTCTCTATCGTCTCCTCTAGCGTAACCTTATTTTCTTCCAGCAGCGCCAGCATAGAAAGCAGCTTGAATGTGGATCCTGGTTCCGTATTCCCCTGATCACCTATCGCAAAATTGTAGTTTTCCCCATAGCCATTTCCGCTGGTATTCCTTTGCAAATTGGCAATGGCTTTGATCTGCCCTGTTTTCACCTCCATGACGATCACCGAACCAAATTCGGCATCCCTATCAGTCAACTGTCTCCTCAAAGCAGTTTCTGCCACGTCCTGAATATTCACATCAAGCGTAGTCGTGACATCGTAGCCATTTTCGGGTTTTACGTCTTCCGCATCAAAAACAGGCTTCCATGTCCCGCCTACCAATCGTTGGAAAAGCGCCTTTCCATCTTGCCCTTGTAGGTACTCATTGAAACTATACTCTATGCCTGCACCGTAAGCATCCTCATTCAAAAAGCCAACAGTTCTGCTGGCAAGGGAATTGAAAGGCCTATATCTCTTTTCTACTTTTTCGAAAATCACTCCACCTCCCAGCCTTCCTTCTCTGAAAATCGGCCAGGTGGACATTTCCTGCATCCCCTGATAACCGATCTGCTTTCTGTTCAGTACCAAATAGCGCTTGTTCTCCAGCCTTGCATCATTTATCATTCTCTTATATGCCGCTGCCGATTTATCCTTATAATATGCCGAGAGCAACTCGGCCAAAGAATCAACCCCAGACTTATACACATCGGTTTTGACAATGGTAGGATCCAGCGCTACCCTATAAAAAGGCAGGCTAGTTGCCAGCAAACTCCCGTCAGCCGCATAGATATTCCCACGTGTGGCAGGCACCTCACGGTACTGAAAATTGATCGTCTCAGCTTTTTCACGCCATATGTCCCCATCCGCCATCTGTAACTTGGTGATTTTATACGGAATAGCGGCTGAGCACAGTGCTATCAGTATGAAAACCACCCGTACCCTGAGCAATATGGATCGCTTGAAATTCACTTTTCGATTTCGATTTTTATAGGTGGCTGATTGAGTTCATATATTTCCAGAGCCGCGACTTTCTTAGCCACTTCTGACTGCATGCTACTCAGCATGTATTCCGCTTCCAGCGTAGTGACATCGGCACGAAGATCTTCCACTTCCTGTTGTACCTTGTCGATCTTTCGGACCATATTCTCTGCCCGGTGATTACTCCATATATAGATCAGAGCCAATAATGCCACAAAACCAACCGGCGGAACCAATTGTACAGGAACCCCCTCACCCAAGAGCCCGGTAATATCCAGCTTCTCCTCTATCCAGGTAAAAACGGATTTCCTCGGGCCTCCTTTTGGCCTGTTCCCTGACTTTATCTTTTTTCTAAATGTGTTTGTACTCATACCTCTGTCTTCTTCGCTATTCTGAGTTTGGCACTTCTAGCTCGTGGATTGGATGCGATTTCTTCAGCATTTGCCACCACAGCACCTCTGCTTATAGGTACCAAGGGACGAATTAGATTCCCGTAGAAATCTTTTTCCACCTCACCCTGAAACCTTCCTTTGACCATGAGGTTTTTCACCAGACGGTCTTCCAGACTGTGGTAGCTCATCACCACAAGCCTGCCTTCAGGCTTTAACACATCTACTGCCGCCAGCAGCATCTCCTCCAAAGCCCCCATTTCGTCATTCACTTCTATTCTCAACGCCTGAAAGACTTGCGCATAATATTTAAAGTCTTTCCCTCTGGGAGCATATCTTTTCAGAAAAGACGTAAATCCCTCCGTGGTTCCAAACTGCTGCGATGCCCTTTCAGCGACTACAGCCTGCGCCAGCGTCTTGGCATTTTTCACCTCACCATACATCCCGAATATCTTGTGAAGCCTACCTTCATCATAGGTGTTCAATATTTCTTTGGCCGACAGATCTGCCGACTGGTTCATTCTCATATCCAGGCTACCGCTAAAGCGTGTAGAAAAACCCCGAGTGGGCTCATCGATCTGATGGGACGAAATACCCAAATCCGCCAATACACCATCCACCTTCTTCACCCCATGAAGCCTGAGGTATTTTTTCAAATCCCGGAAATTGGCAGCTATGAAGGTAAAGTTGTCACTCGAAGGAATATTGGCCTCAGCATCCACATCCTGATCAAAGGCGTATAAATGCCCTTTATCCAGGTATTTCAGAATCTCCCTAGAATGCCCACCCCCACCAAAAGTCACATCTACATAGATCCCATCTGGATCAATAGACAAGCCTTCAGTGCATTCGGCTAGCATCACTGGGATATGGTAAATAGACTCTGCCATGAGATTATATGAGATGCTTCTCCATCAGACCGGATAGATCTGCAGGATCTACTATTATATTCTTACTATAGTTTTCTTGGCTCCAGAACTCTATCCGCCCACCGTTACCTACTACCACCACCTCTTTCTCAAGTCCCGCATAGGCCTGATAGACCTTTGGGATCAGCAATCTCCCCGTACTATCCAACTCCACATCCACTACAGAATTGAAAAAGGAGCGTTGCAGCAACCTCTGTTCAGGATTATGGATGGAAAGTGCCTTGATTTTATTTTCAAGTTTTTTGTATTCCACCATGGGGTAAAGGGCCAAACATCTATCTTCAGCCATCCGAAGCATAAGCGTAGTCCCATTAGCCTCTGGTATTGCCGCCTTTATCTTGGCCGGCAACACCAGACGCCCTTTGGGATCTAGCTTGCAATCGTATTGACTTCTGAACATAAATTCTTGTACTCTTTATGATGATGCGTTTATAGTAAAGACAAAAGTAACAAAATGCTTTCCACTTTCTACCACTTTACTCCACAAATTCCCACTTTCACTTAAAAGTAGGCAAATCTTTATTGCATCCCAATAGATAATCGAAAAAATCCTTGATTTTTTTGGAGGTATTTTATTGATTAGAAAGAGGTTAGATATTCCCCAAATTGGGGCAAAACAAGGCATTTCAGCCATTTTTCGGGCTGATTTTAAAATTTCATAACGAGGACGCAGTAGGGGACAAGAGAACGTGGGGCGATTTCCCACACAAATCCGGACTACGATCACCAAGTGGAGAAGAATCCCGCATCCTACTGAGCAGGCAAAAAAATTCTCCGAAAACTGAATATTACCTATTCTTTTAAACTAAAAAAAGGCATCCCCTGTCAGGGAACGCCTTAGCTCTTGGAAACAATCCAACTTAGATCATAATTTGTCTATGAATGACTTTACTTCCTCTTTTGATTTACCCGTTTTCTTCTGGATTTTACCTAGAAGTTCATCGGATTGTCCTTCGCTGTAAGTCAAATCATCTTCAGTCAAATCACCGTATTGTTGCTTTAATTTACCCTTGATCTCGTTCCAGTTTCCTTTTACTTTATCTTCGAATGCGCTCATGATTTCTACATTTTGTGGTTATATTAAATAATTGATTATAGCTACTGTGTATCCACAATTAATGCTAAACTTAATTACCTCAAAAAAAGCCTCGTTTATAGCTATAAGAGGCATTTTACAAGAAATCAGGCTAGACAAAAAGAACCAAGTTGGGGAATCAAATTCAGGATTTGAGAAGAATTTATCGTATAAATGAGTGGTACAAAAAAGTAAGTGAGGAATAGATTTCTGTCCGAATCCTAAAGATCCAGTCTCACAAACCCTGAGTCACCTTAAACTAAAAAACCCTATCATCTCAGGAGACACCTTCGGGTAAGCGGAACAATCGTTGAGTTCCAGAGTTTTTAAATACTAACCACACTCAGATGGCGACTTCCGATCTATTGGTCTTTAATTCCAAGGGCATTTATTGTCCACAAGCTGAAATTTATATCGATCCGTGGAAACCGGTTAAGCGTGCAATTATCACGCATGGACATTCTGACCATTCCCGGCTTGGAAATAAATTTTACCTCACCCATCACAGCAACATACCCATAATACGACACAGACTAGGGGATATCAATGTGCAAGGAATAGCTTGGAATGAGCCTTTCCAGATCAATGGTGTGACATTCAGCCTTCATCCTGCCGGACATATTGTAGGTTCCTCCCAGGTAAGGGTAGCCTATAAGGATGAAGTATGGGTATTCACAGGTGATTACAAAACAGAAAATGACGGGGTTTGCACTCCTTATGAATCTATTCAATGCCATACGATGATTACCGAATGCACCTTTGGGCTTCCTGCTTTTAAATGGAAATCCCAGACCACCGTGTTTGATGACATCAATGAATGGTGCCAGCGTAATAAGGAAGAAGGGAAAACCTCAGTCCTATTGGGATACACACTGGGCAAAGCTCAGCGACTTCTCAAGCACTTAGATCCATCTGTAGGAAAAATATTCACACATGGAGCTGTGGAAAATATGACGGAGGTGATCCGGCCCTTGGTGGATATGCCGAAGACAACCCTTATCACCAAAGACACAATTGCAAAGGAGATCAGAGGAAATATAGTGATAGCGCCTCCCAGTGCCCATGGCTCTCCTTGGATTCGTAAAATGGTTCCCTTTGAAACCGGAACGTGTAGTGGCTGGATGGCTTTTAGAGGTGCCAGAGCCAGAAGGGCTACCGATAAAGGATTTGTTCTTTCAGACCATTGTGATTGGCAAGGCCTACTCCACAGCATCAAAGCCAGTAATGCCAGCAGGGTGATCTGTACCCATGGATACACAGATATCTTCAGTCGATACCTATGTGAACTTGGATATGACGCAAGTGTTGAAAACACCCTTTATGAAGGTGAAAAGGAAGATGCATCCACTCTAGACCCCGAACAAGCAACATGAAACAGTTTGCCCAACTAATCGAAAAGCTGGATGGAACCAATAAAACCAACCAAAAAGTAGGCGCATTGGCAGATTACTTTGCCCAGGCTGAAGAGCAGGATAAGCTTTGGACAATTGCCATTCTCTCACACAGACGCCCTCCACGACCAGTAAACACAACTCTCCTGCGGACTTACGCTGCAGAACTCGCACAGATTCCCCTGTGGCTTTTTGAAGAAAGTTACCATATCGTGGGAGACTTGGCAGAATCTATTGCTCTTGTGGTGCCGAATGATCAGCATACCTGCAACAAATCATTGAGTGAAATCCTTGAAGAACTGATTCTCTTAAAACCAAAGCCAGATCTAGAAAAGAAAAAGTATGTGCAACACATGTGGATGCAGCTGGATTATTATTCGAGGTTTGTGTTTACCAAATTACTGACAGGATCCTTCCGTATTGGGATTAGCCAGAAGTTAATGACCAAAGCACTTTCCCGAGTCACCTCAGTGCCAGAAGATGAACTTGCCTATAGACTGATGGGCAACTGGAACACTGAAGAAACTACTTTCGAAGAATTGATATTTGGAAGAAATGAGCAAGCCTATGTCTCCAAACCCTATCCTTTTTATCTGGCATACGCTTTAGAATGCAATGTCCATGAATTAGGAGAAGTTACTCAATGGGCCGCAGAACATAAATGGGATGGCATCCGGGGGCAGATTATCTGTCGGAAAGGTGAAATTTTCGTCTGGTCAAGGGGGGAAGAATTAGTGACAGACAAATATCCAGAGATTGCCGATTTAGTCAATTTTCTTCCCTTGGGCATAGTCATCGACGGAGAGATATTGCCATATATTGATGGTCAGATAGGCCTCTTTAATGATCTACAATCCCGCATAGGGAGAAAGAATGTGAGCAAATCTATACTGGCAAAAGTCCCGGTAATCTTCAAAGCATATGACATTCTGGAGTATCAGGGAAAAGATATCCGAGAAATGCCCTACCAAGACAGAAGGCTTCTCCTTGAAGAACTGGTGAGCGGAACAAACCGCCCTTCACTACAGCTTTCGGATCAAATGAACTTCACCTCCTGGGATGAAGCTATTGCCGAACGGGAATTGTCCAGAGAAAAACGCAGCGAAGGCTTGATGCTAAAAAAGAAGTCAGCACCTTACCAGGTGGGACGAAAAAAGGGGGATTGGTGGAAATGGAAAATCGAACCGCTGACCATTGATGCAGTACTTACCTATGCCATGCGCGGGCACGGGAGAAGGACAAATCTTTTCACAGACTATACGTTTGGGCTATGGCAGCTTAATGCAGAGGGAAAAATGGAGTTGGTCACCTTTGCAAAAGCGTACTCAGGGCTTACTGACAAGGAGTTTGCTCAAGTGGACAACATAATCAAACGGACAACGCTTGAACGGTTTGGCCCAGTCCGAAGTGTAAAACCCTCTCTTGTATTCGAGCTGGCCTTTGAGGGGATAGCCTTTTCCAGTCGTCATAAAAGTGGGGTAGCCGTACGGTTCCCCCGCATACTTCGTTGGAGAAAGGATAAAAAAATCGAGGATGCCAATACGCTCGATGATCTAAAAGCGCTCATCCCTAAGTAGAGGTCTCCTCTACAGTTAAAAAACCACTATTACTCTCTTCATAAGGAATTTAAAGCAACTTGATGAAAATAGACACTAGCTTTGCCTCAGGAAATGGTCAACAACTTCTATCGAAGTATAAAAAAACACCTGTCCAGCAGACAGGTGTTTTTAAAGTACTAACACACAATTATTTAATTCATCTGGGCAATAAAGATTCTCGCTACTTATTATCTTCCTTTTTCTTTAATTCCTGCTCCAGTTTTTTCTGATATTCTTCAATCTTGGCGGCATTTTCTTTTTGCCAGATCTCCATTTTTTGCTGATACTCCTCCATCTTTGGCTTCATCTCTTTTTCCCAGGCCTTTATTTTCTCCTCATAAGCCTTCATTTTTGGCTCGTTTGAATCTTGCCAAGCCTTCATTTTGGCCTCAAATTCTTTCATCCTTGGCTCATTAGCTTTCTGCCACTCCTCCATCTTTTTCTCAAACTCCTTCATTTTTGGCTCGTAAGCTTTTTGCCATTCGGCCATTCTTTTGTCAAAAGCTTCCATTTTCGGTTCATATGCCTTCTGCCACTCAGCCATCTTTTTCTCATAAGCTTCCAGCTTAGGCTTCATGGCACGCTCCCAGTCTTCCATTTTTGCCGCATATGCTTCAGCTCTTTTCTCCATCTCCTTTACCCATTGCTCTCTTTCGGATTTGGACATATTCACGGTGTCCTTTGGAGAAAATAAATTCCCGCCAAATTCAAAAACCGGAGGTGAAACCATAAAATCCATCACCGGCATAGTTCCCATATCAAAGTCCATCACCGGTATGAAGCCCATGTCAATATCTATTATCGGAGCCATCTGAAAATCCATTGGTGGCATGGGAGCCATCTGAAAATCCATCACAGGGGCCATAGCTTCGACAGGAAAAGGAGGCATAGGAGTCAGCTCCAGCTCCGGCATATTATCTAGGATGATGGTTTCTCCATTATGGCTATAGACAAATGACTTGTCTTTCTTAACCGAAATAACTGTATCGACTTTGCTGATAATGGTATCTATCGAGGCACTTATATTGACGTTGCTATTGACTTCAATTCTTGACTCAACATTTTCTTCCACCTCAGCAACCGGATTGACCTCGGCAGTCACATTCACTGAAACTGGTATTTCCTGTTCTACGGACACCGAAACGTCCTGTTGTGCTGTAGCCATCAGGCCAGCGCTTAATAAGAGAGTAAGTAACATAGGGATAGATATAATAGGGTTTTGAGGATATGTCTGGGCGGGATGCCCCAGTATTCTTTTGATTCGCTGAAGCGTAGGGTTTCGTTTTGCGGAAGCCGCCAAGGCCAACTCAGGAGGATTTTGTTTTGCAAAGTTCAACACCTCTGCTAAACCAAAAGCCAGTTCACGAGGTGAAATCCCAGCTTTTACAGCCGCATCATCCGCAGCATTTTCTCTCAACTCTTTCACCGTCTGATTCATCCACCAATAACATGGATGGTAGAAAAACAGTACTTCGAGCAACGACTGGAGAAGGTTGATGAGGTAATCGTTTCGCTTCACATGAGCTAACTCATGGGCAATGATGGCTTCCAACTGAACTGGACTGAGCTGAAAAATCAGACCAGCGGGAATAAGAACAATAGGTTTGAAATAGCCGAAAGTAATAGGAGACACTCCATAGGAAGTCACTCGAAGATCCACCTTTTTGGAAATGTTCATTTTTCCCATCATGCGATACATCATTTTCTCCAGTTGGAAGTCCTGAGGATCTGAAGATGATTTTCTCAATGTTCTGACCTCAGAGAGACTATTGAACAGTCGGAAAAGAAAAAGTAATGCACCCACGAACCAAAAGTTTACCAAGACGGGTAGCTGGAGTTCTATCCAGCTGATAAGCATATCGATCATCCCTCCCGCTCCTAAAGATGCCGAAGCCTGTGCGTCAGCAAAAACCACTTCATCGAATGCTATCCGCTCCAATAAAGGAGTTGGTCTAAAGCTGGATAACTCAAAGAAAAAAGTGGATACCGCAATTAGAAAACTCAGTACTAAACCACCCAGAGAAAGGTTATGCTTGAATGTTGGGCTCTTTTTATGGAAAATTTTTAGCAGAAGCCACAGGGCGGCTCCTATTAAAACCAACTGCCAAAATGAGTGTACGAGCGTCCACCCCATGGCGTAAAGGAAGCTCTCAGGAATCCAATCGTTCAAAAGATCCATTATTTCGTATGTTCTAGTTGATCCAAAAATGCGCGAATTTCATCTAACTCCACTTTGGAAGGTTTTTCTTCTCCCAAGGCATGAAGCACCAGCTGCTGGGCCGAGCCGCCAAAAGCAGTAGAAACCAGATTTTTCAACAAAGACTTCTGTGTCTCCTTCTGACTGGTCAAGGGGCTATATATATGTGTGCGTTGCTCCTCGTTTCGGTTTACCAATCCTTTGACATGCATGTTTTGCATTGTTTTCAGCGTGGTAGTATAACCTGTGTCTTTAGTCTCTGCCAGTCGCTCATGAATCTGGCGAACACTAGCTTCTTTCATTTCCCACAGTAGGGAAAGTATTTCTAATTCTGATTCGGTAGGCTTATTCATAGCATATATACGATTGCTTTCGTACAAATATATACGAAGAGAATCGTAAGTTCAAAACATCTACGACATTAATCGTATTAAAAAGTGTTAAATCACTATTTTACAGTTACTTACAGACAGTTGAAAAAATAGAAAAATTGGCTTAACCGGAAAAAACAGGGTTAAAATAAAGATTCATCACTTATGAAATGGTCATCTCCAAATTTTGGAAAGGTTTTGATAGGATAATCAAAGGCATAAGGACCGTTCACCATATAGCAAGCGGAACTATGTGTAAATAAAATTAGTTGTATAGACATTGAATTTTTAAAAAAACCAACTACTATCATGAATGACAATCAAATGCTTCTTACTCCCATCACACTTCCCGGGGGATTAGAACTAAAAAACAGGATATGGATGGCTCCAATGACAAGAAGCCGTGCGGACAACCCGGCAAATAAACCTTTTGGAATCCACGAGAAATACTATGCTCAACGGGCATCTTCTGGCTTGATAATTACTGAAGGATCCCAAATATCACAAGAAGGAGTAGGCTATATAAACACACCGGGCATATATTCAGACGCCCAAGTGGAAGGCTGGAAAGGGGTGACAAAAGCCGTCCATGATAAAGGCGGAAAGATTTTTATCCAACTTTGGCACGTGGGCAGGATATCCCATCCCGACTTTCATAACGGAAACTTACCTCTGGCACCTTCAGCCATTAACCCGAATGAAAAATCATTTACCCCGGAAGGCTTTAAAGAAACAGTCACACCTAAAGAAATGACCCGGGAAGAAATCAAGAAAACCGTCCAGGATTTTAAAAATGGGGGGAAAAATGCCATGGGAGCAGGTTTCGACGGTGTTGAAATCCACAGCTCCAACGGCTACCTTCTTCATCAATTTTTCAATGCCACCAGCAATACAAGAAGAGATGAATATGGGGGGTCGATTGAAAACAGAGCCAAAATCCTATTCGAAATCATCGATGCCCTCAAGGAAGTGATGCCAGAGCAAAAGATTGGCATAAGGTTAAATCCTTCTCTGCACGGCGTATTTGGTATGACTGCAGACGAGAACACTATCCCAACCTTTGAGTACATCGTCGAAAAACTCAATTCCTATGACCTGGCATACCTCCACCTTTCAGAGCCTTTTTCAGATGTCTCTGATATACCATATCTGGTTACCGAGGTAGCCAAACATTTTAGACCACTTTATAAAGGAACCTTGGTAGCCAACGGAGGTTTTGATCAAGCAAAAGGCAATAAAATAATCGAAGAGGGAGATGCCGATGCTGTGGCTTATGCTACTCTTTACATTGCTAATCCTGATCTGGTAGAGCGTTTTGAATCAGGTGCAGAACTTGCCCAGCCTGACAAAGAAACCTACTATACTCCAGGGGAGAAAGGCTATACCGATTACCCTCCTATGAAGAAATCTTAAGTAGGACAATCTTCCGGGCCGGAATTCCCGGCCTTTTACTTATTTTTATCCCATGTGTCTTGTAGCATTATCGTGGCAGAGCCATCCTAAATACCCCCTCATCATCAGTGCAAATCGTGATGAATTTTATGAACGCCCCTCTCAAGAGATCCATCAGTGGCAAAGTGGCTTTTATGGCGGAAAAGATCTCCGCAGCGGTGGCACCTGGATGGGGTATCACCCTAACGGTCGCTGGTCACTACTAACCAATTACAGAGATTTCAAAAACCCAAGAAATGCCCATATCAGCAGGGGAAAACTGGTACAGGCCTGGCTGGAAAGCCATATTTCACCTGAAGAATATTTGCTTGGAATACAAAAATCCCAAGATCAATACGATGGTTTTAATCTTCTGGTGAGCGATGGAGAAAAGCTTTTTTATCTCAGTAATTATTCATCTGACATCAGGGAAATCGCACCTGGGATTTACGGTCTGAGCAATGCCCTCATTGACGATCCTTGGCCTAAGGTAAAACTGGCCAAAACCCAATTGATGAAATTGATCGAAAAAGACTTTTCTACCGATGACCTACTGGATATTCTAAAGTCAACAAAAACCTATCCTCCGGAAAAGCTCCCAGACACTGGAGTCCCATTGGACATGGAAACTGCCCTCTCAGCACAATTAATAAGAATGCAGGGCAATTATGGAACGGTTTCGGCAATCGCCCTGGTTCAACATACAACTGGGCTAGTTGAGCTCAAGCAAAGAAGTTACGAATGGAAATCTGAGATCTACAGGGATATAGAATACCAATTTCATCTCGATCAAACCTAAAACCAAATGTCAAATAAAATATACGATTTGCTGATCGTCGGCGGCGGCCCTATAGGCCTTGCCTGTGGAGTAGAAGCAAAAAAAGCAGCGTTGGACTATGTCATTGTTGAAAAGGGCGCACTGACCAATTCTATCTACAATTACCCGATCAACATGACTTTTTTTTCTACTTCAGACCGACTGGAAGTGGCAGGGATACCGTTTATGTCTATAGGCAACAAGCCAAACCGTACCGAAGCATTGGAATATTACCGCCGGGTATTCACTCACTTCGGCTTAAATGTCAAGCTCTATGAAGCAGTGAACACGCTAGAGAAAAAAGACGATTTGTTCCAAGTCAATACTTCAAAGGGAGAATACCTTGCTAGGAATATCGCCATGGCGACAGGTTTCTATGATTTGCCCAACCTCATGAATATCCCAGGAGAAGACTTGCCCAAAGTCCATCATTACTATAAGGAGCCTTGGCCTTTTATCAACCAAAAAATTGTAGTAGTGGGCGGAGCCAATTCTGCAGTAGATGCCGCACTGGAGACTTGGAGAAAAGGTGCCGAAGTCACGATGATCTTACTTGACGAAGAAGTAGATCAGGCCGTAAAATACTGGGTGCGACCGGACATTGTCAATCGCATCAAAGAAGGATCAATTAAAGCTTTTACGAAGTCAAAACTAAAGGAAATCCGAAAGCACGAAGTGGTCATCGACACTCCAGATGGAGACGTGACGATAGAAAATGACTTTGTATTGGCCATGACGGGATATAAACCGAACTTCGGATTATTGAATCAACTGGGTGTAAAACTGAGTGAAGACGGGAAATGCCAACCTCAGTACAACGAGCTAAGCCACGAGTCGAATGTACCAGGGGTTTATCTTGCGGGAGTAGTCTGCGGAGGATTGAATACGCGAGAGTTCTTTATCGAAAACAGTGTGGTACACGCAGGGATGATTGTGGAAGATGTTGTGAATAAACTTAAAACAAGCTCCAAATCAACTGTCCAATAAACAGCTGTAAATCAGCAGAGGAATAGGCTCTGACCCCTTGAAGTTTAATACACACACCTTGAAGAAACAAAAAAAGGGCCTATGCAAATGATATTGTCTAGGCCCTTGATCTATATTTATACAGCTTCTTCTATTCCTGAATCTCTATCACCTTAAATTCAGTCCTTCTGTTTACCTGATGCTCCTCTTCTGTAGTAGCATTCTCTATGATCAACTGGCTTTCGCCATATCCTTTGGCAACTAATCTATCTGCGGAGATCCCCTGTGACACGATGTAATCCACTGCAGACTGTGCTCTTCGCTGCGACAGATCCTGATTATATGCATCAGATGATCTATCATCGGTATGGGAACTGAGTTCTATTCTGATTGAAGGATTATCCTTCAGTATCTGTACCAGTTTATCAAGCTCTAGCGCCGCATCAGGCCTGATTTCCGCCTTATCCAGATCGTAATAGATATTTTCCAAAACTATAGATCTATCCAAAACCAGCTGGTCCAAGACTATAGTAGTATCCAAGGTAATGTTCGTGACATCCTGAACCAACGTGGATACATCAGGGGTTTTGCCTCTGGTGGTGTATGTTATAGACTTAGAGAAATAGCCAGTTTTTGATGCGATTATAGAAAAGTCGGCATCGGGGGCAAGTGTGAACCGAACCCTCCCATTGGAATTGGAGAAATCACCTCCGGCTTGTTTATTAAGACTGTCGTATAGCACTACCCTGGTCTGCTCCAATACTGCATCATCTTCTCCCGCTACCCGCTGCTTGGTATATACGTTCAGCAATACATTGATGATTTTCGGTTTAGGGGTTTTGTCCTCAAAGAAATAGATATCATCATCACCTACTCCGCCTTCCCGGTTGGAAGATATAAAGCCTGCTTTTGGATACTCCGTAAAGAAGATGCCAAAATCATCATTTATGCTGTTAAAGTTCTCTCCAAGATTCCGGATTACTTTAGTTCCGGATTCGTCATTTTCCGCTACAAAAAGATCCAGCTTGCCAAATCCCGGGTGCCCGTCAGAAGAAAAGAACAACTTCCCATCAGCCATAGGTCTTGGAAACAACTCATTTCCGGGAGTATTGATAGTCGGCCCTAAGTTGACCGGATTACCAAAGTCAGAATTAGCCAATCTTGTCGCTTTGTACAGATCGATCCCACCATATCCTCCCGGACGATTTGAGGCAAAGTAAAGCTCATTTCCATCAGGACTGAAAGCTGGGGTGGAATTCCACCAGGTTTCGTCCTCGTTCACCGGTAGCCAGATCGGTTGGGTAAAACCTCCACCCCGAAAGTAGGATGCAAATAGAGCTGTTTCAGGTAGATCTTTGTCGGATGTAGAATTGCCTCTGGCATAAATAATGGTATTCCCGTCAGGGCTGATGGCTATTGCAGCCTGATTGAGACCTTCTTCATTTTTAAACTCCGGCAGCGCTTGGGCCCCACTGACATCTACGCGCAGCCCTTCAGCTCTGGCGCGGAACAATTTGGTATAGGGAGATCCATCTGCAGGATAAATCCCACTTGCCTGACGGCCTGAAGTGAAATACAGAAAATCCTCACTGATCACAGGTGCATAATCAGGGCCAGCAGTATTGAGGTCTTTGAAATTCGCCAACACATGATTTGGCCAGTAATTCTCTATACCTTGGGATAATTTGATGGATTCCAACTGCCGCTGAGTTTCTGCCAGGTAAGACTCATCCTGTGTATAGTCCTTGGCCTTTTCAAAAGCCTCTCTAGCTTCATCTTTCTTATCCAGGGCCTTCAGACTCAATCCTAGCCGGTAATAACTTTCGAAAGTAGGCTCCTCTTCTATCAGTTTTTGATAATACGGAGCGGCATTTTCTATTCTGTTGGAAAGCCTGTAACTCTCAGCCACGACCTGATTTGCTTCCCTGTTGTCGGGATCCTCAGCTAAAATCTGGGAAAAGGTATTGATGGCATACTGGTATTGCCCAGAAAGAAACTGGTCGTTTCCTTTTTCCTGAAGGCTTTTGCATGAGCTCACTCCCACCAGGAGTAGAAGACAAATCCACAAAAAATGGTTTTTCATGTGAAAGGGTAATTGACGATCTATTCTGAATATTACTAAATTAATTTGGAAAGTATCGATTCATCCAGCTATTCCCTGCTAAAATCCACACACTATCCAAGTCTTTTTTGCTTTTCACCAAGGGATTGATCACCAGCGTCTGCGAATCTATCTCCCCTGAAGTGACTTTTGACTTGATCCCTAGTGCTGAAGTTACGTTGATTTTTCCCGAATCGGACCTGAAAGTGACTTTCCCCTGATCCGTAATGTTGGTCCCCAGTTCATTTTCCAACTCCCGGAGCATTCTTACCGAGCTATCTATAGAGCACCCGCTAGCTCCCAAACCTGATTCATCCACGGCTAATAGTATCACGTGGGCACCCAATATCTTAAAAGATGTAGGCATACTGTTGCCATGCGTATTCCACGACTGGCAGAATGCGGATAGTTTTTTGGTGATCAGATCCTTTTCGTTTTCCGAAAATTGGCGCTCTGACTGGTAAATCCAAACACGGGAATCGTCTGGCAAATCTTTAAATTCGACGTACATAGTTTATTGATACTTTATGGCAAAGAAAAACCCTTTCTACCTAACGGCAAAAAGGGTCAAATTGATTCAACGGATAAACATCAAATGCCCATGTCTTTGGCAATCATCTCTGCCAAGTCATACACCTTTACTTCTGCCTCCTTCTCCTTGTTTTTCACACCATCTGTCATCATAGTAAGACAGAAAGGGCAGCCCACCGCTATGGCGCTTGCCCCTGTGGCCAAGGCTTCTTCCGTGCGCTCCACGTTGATGTCTTTTTTTCCCGGCTCTGGTTCTTTGAACATCTGCGCCCCACCTGCACCACAGCAGAGGCCTTTGGTCTTGCACCGCTTCATTTCCACCAGTTCCACATCCAGTGCTTTGATGACTTCCCGGGGAGCTTCGTACACGTTATTTGCCCTTCCCAAATAACAGGAATCGTGAAAAGTAATCTTCTTGCCCTTAAATTCACCTCCACCTTTCAGGGCTACTTTCCCTTCATTTATGAGTTGTTGGAGGAATTGGGAGTGGTGAATGACTTCGTAAGTTCCACCTAAAGCCGGGTATTCGTTTTTAATGGTATTGAAGCAGTGAGGACAAGCAGTGACTACTTTTTTGATGTTATACCCATTCATCACCTGAATATTCGCGACTGCCTGCATCTGAAAGAGGAATTCGTTGCCTGCGCGCCTGGCCGGATCACCGGTACAGGCTTCTTCGGGGCCCAGCACGGCAAAGCTTACTCCCACTTTATTCAGGATTTTCACAAAGGCCTGGGTTACGGCTTTATATCTATCATCAAACGAGCCTGCACATCCCACCCAAAACAATACTTCAGGGCTTTCTCCTTTACCGGCCAGCTCGGCCATAGTTGGTACTTTATATGTTGACATGATTTAGAATTACGATTTACGATATTGGATTTACGAGGCCATCGTCATAATTGATTTTTTCCCTGAAATCTGAACCTCATAGCATTTTTTACTTATTCAGCCTACTGAAAACTGAGACTGACCACTGATAACTGATCACTTTATATCTTCTTCTTTCACTTTCTCCGCCCAATTGAACCTATCCTGAGGGCTGAATTTCCATGGGGAGAAACTGGTTTCCATATTTTGGAACATGGCATTCCATTGTGCCGGGGTTCCGGATTCTTCCATTGCCACATACCTTCTCATCTCCAAAATAATGGCCAGAGGATCAATATTCACAGGGCAGGCTTCCACACATGCATTGCAACTGGTACAGGCATTCAGTTCTTCTTTGGTAATATAGTCTCCCAAAAGAGACTTGCCATCTTCTAGGCCTTTTCCCCCAACATCCAGACTTTTGCCCACTTCCTCTGCTCTATCCCGCACATCCATCATGATTTTTCTCGGGGAGAGCTTCTTCCCTGTAATGTTTGCAGGGCACTCCGCAGTACATCTTCCGCATTCCGTACAGGAAAAAGCATTCATAATATTGATCCAGCTCAAGTCATTGATATCTTTTGCTCCAAACCTAGCTATCTCCATAGGGGCATCAGTGGGAGCTTCAGATGGTATACCCAGCATCATATTTACTTCATTAGTGACCGCCGGCATGTTTTCCATCTGTCCCTTAGGCTTCAATCGAGTATACCAAGTATTGGGGAAAGCCAAGAAGATATGTAAATGCTTAGAATAAGTCACATAAATAGCAAAAGCCAATATCCCTACGATGTGAAACCACCATGCCGCCCGCTCCAGGAACACCAGGAATCCCGAACTCATCTGCTCAAAAACGGGGCGTACAAGTCCGCTGAAGAAAAGACTATCTACTGTGATGTAATTACCCACGCCTCTTGAGGCCAATATCTGATCTGCCGCATTCATCGTGAGGATAGCAATCATTAGCACAATTTCTATCACCAAAATTATATTGGCATCCATCGCCGGCCAGCCTTTCAAATCAGGCTGGGCTAACCTAGGCACCTTCACCACATTTCTGCGAACCAAAAAAACCACACAGGATAAAAGAACCGTCACTGCCAGAAACTCAAAAATATTCATCGCCACCACATAGGCGCCTCCCAGAAAAGGGGCAAATAATCTATGGCCCCCTATAACTCCATCCACGACAAACTCCAGCACTTCGAGATTGATCACCAAAAATCCCACATATACAAAGAAGTGCAGAAATGCCGGAATAAATCGCTTGAACATCTTTTGCTGACCAAATGCCACCAACAGCATAGCCTTCCATCGCTTGCCCGGCTGGTCATTACGCGCTTCGGGCTTACCCAAAAGAATATTTCTACGCAGGACTCTGACTCGTCTGATCAAAAAGAAGCCTGTAGCTATCAAAATGATCAAAAATATAAGTTGTGGTAAAAAGCTCATAGTGACGTTATTAGCGTGTTTTTCGGGTTTTAATCAATATTTTTTTCTAAAATGGCTTGCTTCAAATATCCAAATACCTACCTTTGCATCACTTTACAAACAAGGTGATATAGCTCAGTTGGTAGAGCATCGGACTGAAAATCCGTGAGTCGGTGGTTCGAGTCCACTTATCACCACAAGCCATGAATGTCTTCATGGCTTTTTTTATGCCCATATCGAACCACAAAGGGCTCAAAGATTTCACTGAGGACACAATTCCATATTCTGAACCAAAAACCAGAACAATCCCCCCTCCTTTTTTCTCGTTTGTATATCCTCTATCCATTTAGTGTTGAGATTTCTTTAATGCAAGAAACTGAATCATTTTTTGAACGCCGGTATGCAAATTAATAAATAGTCGGCATGCATACTATTTCCATCTGTAATTTAGAAGCAATTTACGCCGGCCATCCCGCACAGCCAAAACCTTAAACAGTTGACAATCTTTACTTCCTCTATTAAACAAGGTGAATTAAAAATATCTATCTTTTTTCACACTAACTGTAACATTTGTCAATCCCATGCATTATCGCAGTAAATGAAGTCATTTTTTGAAGCACATATCTGGCCGCAAAGAGGCAGGCTCTACCGGCTCGGGTATCTCTGGGTCAGGGACAGAGCCCGGATCAGCCGGAATAGCTGGGGAGCTGGTTATTTTAAGCATAGATATTTGATAGTCTGAACAGGAAGAATTCAATGTTGGTGACACCTCTGAACTGAGCCCTGAATGCCTTGATTTTTGCATTGAAT
>NZ_JAJUWR010000029.1 GCF_021390545.1 Algoriphagus sp. AGSA1
CTGCCGATATAGACGCCATGGGCGGCACGATCTGCGAAGGCGAGAGCTTCACGCTTACTGCCACAAGCGGAACTGTAACCAACCCTGTGTTCAGATTCTACAGCGATGCTGCACTGAGCAACGAGATCACGGATCTTAACGTGAGCCCTATGGTAACCACCACTTATTACGTGACCGTAACGGGTGACAATGTATGCGAGAATGCGTCCGGAGCCGGGGCAGAACTTACAGTGACCGTGGCTCCAAGAGCAACGGCTGCCGATATAGACGCCATGGGCGGCACGATCTGCGAGGGGGACAGCTTCATGCTGTCTGCCACTGCTGCTGGAGTGACCAACCCAGTGTTCAGATTCTACAGCGATGCCGCATTGACCAATGAGCTTACCGATCTTGATGTGAGCCCTATGGTGACTACCACTTACTATGTAACCGTAACGGGTGACAACGTATGTGAGAACGTGGCGAATACCGGGGCAGAACTGGTAGTGACCGTGGCTCCAAGAGCAACGGCAGCTGATATAGACGCCATGGGCGGCACGATCTGCGAGGGGGATAGCTTCATGCTGTCTGCCACTGCTGCTGGAGTGACCAATCCTGTATTCAGATTCTACAGCGATGCTGCGTTGACCAATGAGCTTACCGATCTTAATGTGAGCCCTATGGTAACCACCACTTACTACGTGACCGTAACCGGTGACAATGTATGCGAGAATGCGTCCGGAGACGGTGCAGAACTGGTAGTGACTGTGGCTCCAAGAGCAACGGCTGCCGATATAGACGCCATGGGCGGCACGATCTGCGAGGGGGACAGCTTCATGCTGTCTGCCACTGCTGCTGGAGTGACCAACCCAGTGTTCAGATTCTACAGCGATGCCGCACTGAGCAACGAGATCACCGATCTTGAAGTGAGCCCAATGGTGACCACCACTTACTACGTGACCGTAACCGGTGACAATGTATGCGAGAACGCGGCGAATGACGGTGCAGAACTGGTAGTGACCGTGGCTCCAAGGGCAACGGCTGCCGATATAGACGCCATGGGCGGCACGATCTGCGAGGGGGATAGCTTTACGCTTACTGCCACTGCTGCTGGAGTGACCAACCCAGTGTTCAGGTTCTACAGCGATGCCGCACTGAGCAACGAGATCACCGATCTTGATGTGAGCCCTGCTACCACTACTACTTACTATGTGACCGTAACCGGTGACAATGTATGCGAGAATGCATCCGGAGACGGGGCAGGACTGGTAGTGACCGTGGCTCCAAGGGCAACGGCTGCCGATATAGACGCCATGGGCGGTACGATCTGCGAGGGGGATAGCTTCATGCTGTCTGCCACTGCTGCTGGAGTGACCAACCCAGTGTTCAGATTCTACAGCGATGCGGCATTGACCACTGAGCTCACGGATCTTGAAGTGAGCCCTATGGTGACTACCACTTACTATGTAACCGTAACAGGCGATGGAGTTTGTGAGAACGCTGCGGGTGATGCTGCCGAACTGACAGTGAATGTAGGTAGGGAAGCACTTTCTTCTGATATTCAGGTAATGAATTCGGTGATCTGTCAAGGTGAAAGCACTTTACTGACCGCTACTAGTAACTCTGTAACAAATCCAGTATTTAGATTCTATACTGATGAAGCACTTACTGAAGAAGTAATTGATCTGAATGTGAGTCCGGCAGTTACGACAAGATACTATGTCACTGTTACCGGAGATGAAGTTTGTGAATCTAAGCCTGAGGAAGCAGCGCACCTGACAGTAACGGTTCGTTCGGTTACGGCTCCGGTTGTTACAAATCCTACTCAAACATTCTGTGGAGACACTGATAACCCTACTGTAGGATCACTTGATGTGACAGGCAGCAATATTAGCTGGTATGAATCTGAAGTTGGTGGCTTTGAGCTAGATCCTTCATCTCCACTGGTTGATGGTATGACTTATTACGCCTCTCAAACAGATCCTATGACTGGTTGCGAAAGTGTGGAAAGAGTTAGTGTCACAGTTGCACTTACATTGTGTGATCTGAATGATGGACTTCAGATTTCCAAAGCAGCAGCGAGTCCTACGGTATTACCGGGAGGTGAAATAACCTACACGATCAGTATTGTCAATACAGCCTCTGTCACAATGAGCGATGTAGTGGTAAGTGATGAGCTGGCTAATGAGCTGACATTTGTGTCAGCAAGTGATGGAGGCTCGTTTGATAATGGAACCGTTACTTGGTCTATTCCTTCTATCCCGGCCAATACTTCGATGGATCTGGTGCTGACTGTAAGTGTACCGGCGGATATCACAGCTGGCACTATGATTAGCAACGTAGCGGTGGTGACCAGTCCTGATGATCCTGATACTCCAAAAGAATCTGATCCTGAGGTGGTAGAGGTAGTTGATCCTTTATCCTTCACTATAGAGAAAGTATCAGATGTCTCAGAAGCCAAAATTGGGGATGTTATCACTTATACAATTAAAGTCAGCAATGTTTCCAGTCTTGTAAAAGAAGAGATTCAGGTGACAGATACTCTTCCGGTAGGGTTGATGTATGTGGAATCTGACCAAGGAGGAATGTTTGCTAATGGAGTGGTGACATGGATAATTCCTTCACTTGCCCCAGGACAAAACATTGAGTTGACCCTTCTTGCACAGGTAACTGATGAGGTGGAAGTAGGAGATGTTATCTTCAACACCGCGGTAGTGGATCTACCTGATGATGGTGAGGATCCTACAGAGTCTGATCCTGGAGATGGAGTGGAAGTAATAGATAGCCCTACGGATATCAACATTACCAAGACTCAAGATGTCAGTTCAGTTGTTCCGGGTGAGATGATTACTTACACAATCTTGCTTGAGAATCTTGGAGATAACATTGCCACTGGAATAGTTGTAACAGATACTTTACCACAGGGAACCCTGTTGGTTGAGACTAGCCCTGAAGCTACGGTAAGCGAGGATGTCATTACTTGGACAGTAGAGAGTCTGGGTGCGGGAGAGTCTATTTCGCTTGAACTTATAGTGATGGTAATGGCCGAAGAAGGTTCTATTGTCAATAAAGTGACAGTGGTGGGGGATAACTTCCCGGATGATAGCGACGAAACAGATCCGGTTACCATTGAAGATCCGGTCAATGAAGTCGATCTGGTACTTGACAAAGAAGTCTCTGCAAGTCTGATCCAGGTAAACTCAGTATTTGAGTACAAGCTCACGCTCACAAACAATTCTGAGAATACTGGCAACAATGTAGTCGTAACAGATATCCTCTCTGGAGCGGTAGAATATCTTGGAGCTGATGTGACTTCGGGTTCAGTTTCTTATAATCAGGATACGAGAACATTAACCTGGAATATTCCTACCGTGGATCCATTGGCAGTGGAGACTATGACAATCCGTGTGACAGCCGTTTCTGAAGGTGTTGTTTCCAATACTGCGACTGCAGAATCGGAGGATGAGGAGCTGGAACCTTCCGATAACACGGACACTGTGAGTCACGAGCAGTTGGTGTTTGAGATCCCGAATGTCTTTACGCCAAATGGAGACGGGATCAATGATACATGGGTGATCAGAGGCCTAGAGGAATTCTTCCCGCAAAATGAACTGATTGTAGTCAACCGTTGGGGCATGGAAGTTTACAGCTCTACCAATTATCAAAATGACTGGAACGGTGACAATCTAACCGGAGGGACTTATTTCTACCAATTCCAATTAAGGGATGTTCAGGGAGTAAGTCATACAATGACAGGATACGTAACTATAATTAAGTAAGCAAGATGAAACTATTTAAGGTAATTACTTTGCTCACTGGATGCCTGCTTCTGTCCCTTAGCGATAGCTTTGGGCAGCAGGTGCCCCAGTACAGCCAATACATTTTTAATCCTGTGTTTATCAATCCTGCCTATGCAGGTTATAAACAGCAGCTTTATCTGCAATCTTACTATAGAAAGCAGTGGACTGGGGTTACAGGAAGTCCTGAAACCTTTGCAGTTGCCGGAGATACCTATTTGGAAGATTCCAAACTTGGGCTAGGAGGACAATTCCTCACTGATAAACTCGGTGCCCAAAGGACAGTAGCTGCCTACGGTAACCTCGCCTATCACTTGAGACTTAGCGATACTAAATATCTGAGTTTTGGTGTGGGTGCAGGTGTGGTTAACTCCCAGTTGGATGGTTCTATGCTAAATCCTGACATAGCTGATGATCCGTCTATTCCGGCAAGCAGAGAGAGGATGACTTATCCAGATTTGAAGGTCGGATTATTTCTCTATGATGAAAAATATTACATAGGCTTGGCTTCGGATCAGATGCTTTCTTCTGTAGTGGATTTTGATAGAGGAGATGTTATGGTCAAGCCTGCTCCACATCTATATCTTACGGGAGGATATCATTTTGATCTGAATTACAATTTCTCCCTGGTGCCCTCTATCATGTATATGGATGATTTCAAAGCGCCGGCAAGGATGGATATCAACGCTGCTTTGATCCTGAATGATATGTTTTGGTTAGGCGGAGGCTATAGATTCGGTGTAGATATGCCTGGGAGAGATATAGATCCAGGTTTAAAGAAATCCACAGCCGTGCTGGGCATGGTTCAGGTGCAACTTCGTGAAGGTTTAAGATTCGGATATGCCTATGACCATACGATATCAGGATTTTCAGTAGGAGCATTTACTACCCATGATATATCCATTGCTTATTTATTTCCTCCCAAGCGAGTACGATTGGTTAGTCCACGATTTTTTTAAGAAAAAGATACCCCCATGAAAAGAATACTCTACTTTACCTGTTTCTTGATTGTTTGCTTGGTTTCCTGTAAGCCTTTATCCTATAAGAAATATATGGAAGGCATAAAGCAAACCGAAAACCTCAATTACTCTGTAGGAATAGATAAATTTCTCGAAAGTTGGAACGAATCACCCGAGCCTGAGACAGCCCGAGGGTTGGCTCAGGCTTATTCCAAGGTAAGGAATTTTGAACAGGCGGAGGAGTGGTACACAAGGCTGGAAAGAGATGGCGATCTTGAAGAGGACGACCTTAAGCCCTTTGCTGAAGCGTTGATTGCCAACTCGAAGTATTCGGAAGCTACCAATATACTTAGTCAATTGGATTCCGCACGGACCAATCCTGAGTTGGGACTGATCTGGAAGACCGCTCTGGGAGGTAAAGCTTTCCTGAATAAATCGACAGAATCTTCTGTTAGACCTGTTCCTGAGGTTAATTCTCCTTTTTCTGAATTTGGCCCACTGATTTCTGACGATACCGTACTTCATTTCACTTCGGATAGATTAATGCCTGATAAAGTACGCGTAGATCCGAATAATGCACTTAAAAGCGATGTGTATGGCTGGACAGGAAACGGTTTTCTAAAGATGTATGAATCCGCTTGGGACAGCAAAAAGAATGAGGCAATCGACTCCCCTGTCAGGTCTGAGGTGTTGGACGGAAATCTTCACGTAGGGCCATTATTTAAGAAAAAGGACAATCTGTTCTTGGTTTTTACGCAAGTTCAGAAGCATAACAAGTCTGATTCCGGATCTTCCAGGGATTATACCTTGTTTCCTGAGTTGTTTTTTGCCTTAGATACCGGAAGTTTCAGTATGGATAACTTTAGACCACTGCCATTCAATGCGCCGTTTTCTTACTCAGTATCCGACCCTTTTTTCGATGCATCTTCTCTCCGACTCTATTTTTCCTCAGATATGCCTGGTGGAAGTGGTCAGGCTGATTTGTATTATTCAGATTGGAAGGAAGGAGCATGGACTGCCCCGATTAACCTAGGTGATGTGGTAAATACCCCCGGAGACGAGAGGACTCCATTTTTGGATAAGAATGGAGTCCTTTATTTCTCCAGTAACGGTCATGCAGGTCTTGGGGGATTGGATATTTTCAGGGTGAAACTTGAGAATGGGGAATACACGGAACCTGAAAACCTGGGAAGTCCGATCAATTCCAATAGGGATGATTTTGGGCTCTCTTTACTGCCTGGAAGTGATACCCAAGCGGTTTATTCTTCTGATAGGATAGGGGGAAAAGGACTGGATGATATCTATTTTGCGGATTTGTATGTTCAAAAGGATCTGGTGATAAAAGGTTTGGTAATAGACAAGGAAACTGGGGAAAAGCTTGATGATGCGGTTGTTACACTGTTTAATAATGATAAGCAGGTAATGAATACCTATGTTTCAGAAGCAGGAGGTTCCTTTAGATTTAAAGTGGAATTTGATCAAATGATCCACTTGGAAGGAAAGAAGACCGGATATTTAACCGGTAGCAGCGGGGATATTCTTGTTCCTACCGCAGCCCAAATCCGTGATTCCGTAATCGTCCGCGATATCTATTTGGATAAAATAGCTGTAGGGAAGACCTATACCTTGGAGAATATCTACTATGATTTTGATAAATGGGATATAAGAGAAGATGCCAAACCTGAACTGGATAGACTGGTCAAGATTTTAAAAGACAATCCTACAATTAAAATCGAACTCCATTCACATACTGATTCCAGAGGCACAAATGCCTATAACCTCAAACTTTCCGATAAAAGGGCTAAGTCCGCAATCGCTTACCTAATAGAATATGGTATCGATCAAAGCAGGCTTCAACCAATAGGGTACGGGGAAGAAATGTTGATGAATTCCTGTACGGATAATGTGGCGTGTACAGAAGAGCAACATCAGGAAAATAGGAGGACGGAATTTAAAATTACAGAATATTAGGCAGTTAATCTTGGATATACTGCTGACCAGTTAGTTGATATGCTATCAGAACATCAGAAAGAAGATGTGTCGCTCTCGGTTATTTGCTGCTTGGATCCAATTTGGATTTCAGGGCAGATACCTAAATTAAACCTATAGATAACATCGACTAAATCCGCTAAATGGTTTTCGTCTTCTGATGCTCCGGTCTCTTCTGATTCTTCTATGAAATATCCAAGAAAAGATGATTCCAAATCTTCTCTAAATAGTATATGACATGTTCCCCGAAACCCAGAGAAATTAGTAATAGCCTTTATAATAAATTCCTTAAGACAGTCTTTGACAGTGTCGAAATCACCGATTATTATAGGAAGGGAGTTTGCTAGGCGAAATTTAAATGTAGCGTAGTTTAAGTCATTAATTATACTGGTTAGGAGAGAAAAACTGTCAATAGTATCTTCTCCCTGCCCTATATTAGGGCGGATTAATTGAAAATCATTAGGATATTTCATCGTAGTTGTCTTTCGAACAGTGGTGTTTAATGCGTGAAAAATCACTTGCTCTTGATTTAGGGTGAGTTTTAGAATAAGTAAAAGGGCGATATTAAGGGGGATTTATTTTAGTGGGTTAACTTGGGCTAGGATTGTTTGTTTTTTATCAGGAGGGACTTTATTTTCAAAATAAAAGCACCAAATTAAGTTTACAAGTTCCATTCCGAATTTGCTAAATACTTTTAGATGTGTTTAAACTATAAAGTATGCGTTTTTTTAATTGACTTATTGCTTATTCTTTGGATTTCGTAGAATGTATATTGATGTTTTTTTCAGAATTGGTTGGTTTATAGGGAATTAAGCAATCGTTATGCCTTTTAATTGCGAGGTGATATTTTTACTTGTCTGCATTATACACAGTTTGAGTTGGGGATACCCAGTTTGTAAATCCGAAACGGAACATCTTGAAGATTTTTTCTTTTGCTTAAACCCAAACTAGGCATTAGCAATTCTACGCCATGGCGCACAAGTTATTACAACCATTGATTGCTTCAAAATCAATCATTCTATTGCTGTTTTCAATCCTGACTTCCGTCAGGCATATCATACCCGCTGCGGTGGACTCTTCTCTAAAAAGTCATTATCTTGAAATTACAATCCTCACTACGGAGCTTAATACAAAATCCGGTTCGAACCATCAATGCTTCCGGTAGCATGTATTCGGTTGGATCACGGCACAATCATATTTCCAGTTCAAATGAAAGTGCCCGTGGGGGATATGTGGACAGGTTATTTTGAAATAATTATAATATTTCCTTACATGGATATATGGAATGATGCCGTAGCCATGATTTCTTTGCGCAGACGGACAGAAGACCTGCCTTTGCCGACAGGCAGGCCGAGGGTGGCCGGAGCGGTCTAAATGCTAGCGTAAATCATATTCTATTTTGCATTAGCCTCATTACTGGTAGAAAAGCGGATATACAAGTTATAAAGGAATTATGATTTCGCACTTTAGGATATGGCCTAGACTAAGAGATGGGGCAACTTTTGTAAAGTTGGCGGGATGGTAAGGTAGCACGCAGTAAGGGATAAATCGCTATTACTGTAGCAGGGTCTTAAAGCGCATAAGCCCTATATACTTACAGATCAATCTCTTGCCGGGGTAATCATGATATGCGCCCGATGTGTGCCCGGATCCATAATCCAAGGCATGCCGGCGGAGCTTGGCTTAAGTGGTAATCCTGTGGTCTCAGCAGTAGCCCAAGGCAAATAGACCACATACCTTAGAAAGGGATCAGAAACATCCCCCGTAGTAGAGTCATAATGTTCCGCATCGGCAGTCAGTACAAATAAGGTAGCGCCATCTTTGGGCAATTTCAGCTTTCCGTTTTTAGCCTCTGATTCCCTTATGTCAAAGATTTCCTGAAAGGATTTCCCTTCTTTCTTCAATTCCCTACCTCTTTTCATAAAAGGTTCAAGGTCAGAATGGTAGCAGGAAACGCTAAATCCTTTGCCATTAGGATCATCGGCCAGGCAAATCATCTCGTTCGTTCCTTCCCTCAATAGAGTTAACTCTCCTTTCTGATCATACCCAAGTACACTGGCATCTGACTGTTTTTCTTCCGGGGCAGCCAAAACCGCCGTTTTGATCTGAATTTCTTTGGTGGGGACCAGCACCTCTTGGGAGTAGGAAAAAGAGTGGCTTATGCCTAAAATCAGCAAAATTAAAGAGTACGTTTTCATGATAGCATCAGTAGAGTTTGAGGTTAATATAAGATTTATTAATCTACTGAACAACAAAAACTTATACCATGGGCGAGTAGCTTTATAAGGGTGATTTCTTTTCGCTCTTTGAAAGCCTATATCTTTAAAAGTCAGGGGATTAATTTATTTTTTGCGATTGTGCCTTATGCCGGATATGGGGTGTTTTAATAGTTTAATGACCAAATCCCTCCTTTTCCTGCGGGAATAGAGGGAAGGATCTCATCATTATAGACGACTATCGGATGCCCTCCTTTACCCATATCCCAGAGATTTCCATTAAAAAACACAGTAAGGCCGACTTTTGATTTCATATCCTTTAGCTGCGTAGGTAAGCTGTATTTCTCCCATGCGTCCTTGATGGTAAGTACCCCTGCATCAGCAGGATCCAGATTCTTAGGTTCATGAATTCCATCAAAGTCTTGCCATTTTGAAAGTAAAGAATGGTTTCCACTTAGAAAAGAGGGGTTTATGATAACTTCCGCATCATTTGATTTAGCACTTTCATAGGCTTGATCAAACCATGAATCATATCCTAGAATCACCGCTGTTTTTGCAAATGGCAAATTAAAAACCTGTGAGTCGGCAGAGTCGGGGAAACTGAAGTAGGTGCTTTCAGCTGAGTGTGGAAATGTTTTAAAGATGGGGTCTCCCACAACTTTTCCATCCGGGCCAAACAAAAAAGAAGCATTTCGAAGGGAGCCGTTGAGATCTACATAGATTTCACCGTTCATTACTTTAGGCCCAGGTAGTACTATAGAGCCTGCCAGCAAGTATGAGTTAGTCTCTATAGCCAGTTCACCGAATGTTTCGAAATATGCCTTGGCCATGGATTTTGCTTTCATACGGATGATAGACGAAAACTCCTTGTTTGACTCATCCCCGGTTTTGATGTATCCCAGTAGAAAATCAAAGGCGTTGCTAAAAGCAATTGCTCTCAAAACCTTATGAAGCTGTTTTTTCTCAGCGAGGTTGTGTTTTTCATTGATCAAAAAAAGCCAGGTCCCAATCGATTCGGGGTAAACTATCAAGGTGTTTTTCCTGATCAATCCTTTGGCACTTGATGCTATTATATATTTCTTTAGTTTTTCTTTGAATACTGCCTGGTTAAAATAATCTGATACTTCCATATAGGGCTGTACCCCTAAGATATTCCTCGACAGTGTGTCAGCAAGATTGATTTCCTCTACTACCGAAATATACCCATCTGGACTTTTCAGAGGGGTGTTTCTGCCTGAAAAGGACCAAACAAGCCATACAAAAACAGCTAAGGTAATCAGTGTGATAAAGTTTCTTACCATTGCCGGGATTTAAGGATTGTTTCGACGGATACCCGTTTTCCGAACGCTCAGTGATTTCAGTCTTATGGGCATGATACTATAATTCTATCTCAAAACTTTGTCCTTGATCAAGATCAAGATCCATTTCAGAGCCATCATACAAGATCATGATTTTACCACTGGATCCTGCAGTGATCCTGTAAAATTTCAGTTTTCCCCCGTTCCAGCTCATATCCACGGTGAAATTGCCCCTGGCCTTTAGCCCTGATGCACTTCCATTTTTCCATGCCTTCGGCAAGGCAGGAAGAAGCCTGACCAGACCATCTTCATGAGATTGAATAAGCATTTCAGCCACTCCCGCTGTGTAACCAAAATTGCCGTCTATTTGAAATGGGGGATGGGCGTCGAAAAGATTAGTGTAAATGGATTGGGAAAGTAGTTTTTGAATATGCTCATGGGCCATCTCACCATCCAGGAGCCTTGCAGAGAAATTTATCAGCCAGGCACGTGACCAGCCGGTGCCGGCCCCACCATTTGCCAGCCTGTACTCCAGCGTTTTTCTAGCTGCTGCAAACGCTTCTGGAGTTTTACTTTGGGTAATGGCATCTCCTGGGTGAAAAGCGTATAGATGAGACACATGTCTGTGACCAGGTTCATACTCTTCATAGGGCTGGTCCCATTCCAGGATTCTTCCGTCATCTGCGATCTGTACCCCCGGCCGCAGCTTTGCCAATTGAACCTTCACTTTTTCCTTAAGCCAGCTCTCTTTTCCGAGAATTTCCGCGGCTTTTAGATAATTGCTGAATACATCTGCTATAATCTGCTGATCCATGGCTGCCCCCATCGTCGTAGCTACATTTTCGCCCTTAGAGTTGATAAACTGGTTTTCTGGAGAGGTGGACGGTGAGGATACCAAAGTCCCGTCCTGTGGGTATTCCACCAGCCAGTCAGAATAGAATGCGGAGATGTTCTCCATGGCCGGATAAGCCCGCTCCTCCAGGAATTTTTTGTCCTGGGTAAATAGATAATGGTCCCAATAGTGCCTTCCTATCCATCCACCGGCTCCGATCCAGCCTCCCCAATAGGCGGTGGCCGCACGCAAAAAAGCTACCTGCCAAAGATCGGTGGTATGGGGAACCATAGTCCCTGCCATGTCAAAGTTCTCCCGGGCGGCATTTTCCCCGTTAGCTATTACTCCGTCGATGAAATCAAAAAGAGGTTGGTTTAAGCTACCTAGCCCCGTCACATCAGCCGGCCAATAATTCATTTGTAGGTTGATGTTTACATGGTAATCCGCATTCCAGGGAGCCGCAATGTGCTTGTTCCATATCCCTTGTAGGTTTGCTGGGTTGGTGCCGGGGCGGCTCGATGAGATCAGTAAATATCTGCCATAGTCAAAAAGTATTTTCTCCAGGTGCAGATCAGTAGTCCCTTCTTTAACCCGCTCTATTCTTTGGTCAGTTGGGATGTTGTCGGGTTCTACCGACCCAAGATCCAGTTTCATCCGATCAAACCAGAACGCATATTCCTTCTGATGTGAGTGCAGCATTTCTCCCCAGCTTTTCAACTGGATTTTTTCCAATTGCCGTCCGGCTTCTGCCTCGAAGTCCTCATGATAAAAGGAGGTTTCTGAGACCAGTTTCAGCATAAAATCCCGTACACCTGAAATTACAAGGGAAGAATCTGAGGTGGTGATATCACCAGACTGATTTTGTGCGATAAGTAAGGTACGGAACTTTACTCCCTGTAATATTTCGGTGGGTTTTGAGTCCAACTGCCCCCCACGCTGGGTGATCATGCCGGACATTTCCAGCTGACTGTCATTTAGGGCAGTGGTCTTTGCTGTTGCAAAGCCATTGTCCTCTGGCCGGCTCAAGGTGATTTTTCCGTTGAAGCCTTCAGGATGATTTGTCTTGAACCGCATGATTATGGCATTATCAGGGGCCGAGGCGATTTCTTCCTGGCTCACTTCGTATCCATCACTGTTGAATTTGGTATGTACAATAGCAGTCTCAAGATTAAGACTCCTTCTATAATTGGTCGTTTCTGACCAGTCAAAATCAAACCAAAGATCACCCATGGTCTGGTGTGATCGGGTCACGCCCTTTCTTGAGAATCTCAAAACCAACAAAGAGTCTGCTTTTTTATTTTCCCCTGCCAGCAAGTAGGCTCTGATTTGATCCAGGTCTGCTCTTTTACCTTCTGCCAAACCCCAATCTTCATATCCTCCAGGCCATAATGAATCTTCGTTGAGCTGCAGATGCTCTTGACCTGGTGCCCCCAGTACCATTGCTCCCAGACGACCATTTCCTACAGGCAAACCTTCTTCCCATTCTACAGCGGGCTGATTATACCAAAGTACTGAAGGAGATTGGGCTAAAGTGTAATTATATAGGATGGCTGAAAGCAGTATGCTTAGAAAGTACTTTTTGCATGTGATTATACTTGATACTATATAGCCACACCTGCCTGCCTGCTGACAGGTGGAATCCCGCAGGATTAAAATCACCCCACTCGGTGTCGTTCGCGTTATGCTCGATTTCATAGTTATTCTGGGTCAAAAAATAAGATTACGACAAATCTTTGAAGTCGCCAACCTAATTCCATCAAAAATACCGTTGTGGAGGCTCAAAGGTGCTTTTTTGACAGTTTTCGGTGAAATTTGTAGAGATTCTAAGGGAAAGAACAGGATTTCAGCTACTGCTTTAATTTTGGGATTTACCCTACTGACCTACATGATGATTTCTACTCTACCCATACGAATGAGTGCCGGAGATTTGGACATTTTTTCACTGGGAAATCAGGAAATTCTTAAATTCCTCCGTGTTGAAATTGCTCATTCCTTCCTGATAAAAAACAATTTTCCCTTCAGGGTTCACTACCAAAGTCGTGGGAATCGACTGGCTTTGCAGACTTTTATTCAGCCCAAAACTCGCATGCGCAGTGGGAAATGTCCAACTTTTCCCATCAATAAACCCTTGGCTTTTTTTGATGTCACTGTCTATTCCTACAAGCAAAAATGCAAGATCGGGTTCGTATTGAAGGGATTTGTATAGCTCAGCAATATGCGGCATTTCAGCCCGGCATGGTCCGCACCAGGAAGCCCATAGATTGATGAAAAGAGTTTTGTTGCGGTAACTTTCCAAGTCGATCTCCTCACCATTAAATGTCAGGAATTTCCCCCTATAGTCAAATTGCTGGTCGGTCAGGTCGGGGATTTCGATCTTGGGCTTGATGAGTCCTGTGGAGAGCAACACAGACTGTAATCCGCCTATGATCACAGGCAAAAGCCCTGTGAAATATAAAAGTGCAATAACGCTGAGCATAATTCCCCAGCTTTTGATTTCTTTTTTCCAGTTCATGTAGAAGTATGATTTACGAAATACGATTTACGAGATTTCCTGGACTTCCGTCATTATGCTCAAATTTTAATACTAAGGTTTGTCAGTTCGAGAGTCCCGTGCAGCTTTCGGAGTCGAGAACTCGGCTTCGACTTCGCTACCAATGACCGGAATTCAAAAAAGCGCGCAAATTTTTCAATTTTAAGAACATCCAATTTTACAATCTTAAAATCAGACGCTTAGTGACAACTCTCACATTTCTTACTTTTTGTCTCCAAAAGGAGGTTTAACTTGCGTCTCAAATTTAGATTAGAATTTTCTTTAGCTTATGAACTACGAAGTACAAATAGCCGCTGAACTCCAAATCAAACCACATCAGGTAGATGCCACGGTGCAATTGCTGGATGAAGGCGGTACAGTGCCTTTTATTTCCCGATATAGAAAAGAAGCCACCGGCGAATTGGACGAGGTGCAGGTGGCTGCGATTAGAGACCGGGTTTTGCAGTTGAGAGAGTTGGCAAAACGAAAAGAAGCAATCCTGAAATCCATCGATGAGCAGGGAAAACTGACTCAGGACCTGAAACAGAAAGTAGAAGCAGCCGAGACCATGTCCAAGCTGGAAGATATCTATTTGCCATACAAGCCAAAACGTCGGACTAAAGCCACAATCGCCAGAGAGAAAGGTTTGGAGCCACTGGCAGAGCAGATTTTTGAGCAGAAAACTATTGATCTGCTGTTTGAAGCCGAGAAGTTTGTAGATGCTTCCAAAGAAGTGAATTCAATAGATGAAGCCCTCCAAGGCGCCCGTGATATCATGGCTGAGTGGATCAACGAAAAGGCTGAGTTACGTGAAAGGATGCGTAAGCTTTTTCTTGAAGAAGGAGTCTTTTCGTCGAAAGTCCTGCCGGGCAAAGAGCAGGAAGCGATAAAGTACAAGGATTATTTTGATTGGTCTGAGCCTATAAAAACTGCGCCTTCTCACCGGGTTTTGGCAATGAGAAGAGGGGAAAAAGAACTTTTTCTGATGCTCGACTCAGTTCCAGAAGAAGCTTCAGCAATCTATCAAATGGAGAAAATGATTCTGGCTGATGCCGCAAATTCATCCGTGGAGCAGGTGAAACTGGCAATCAAGGATTGTTATAGAAGACTACTGAAACCCAGCATGGAGACCGAAGTTCGCCTACTTACTAAGCGTAAAGCGGACGAAGAGGCGATCAAGGTATTTACCGAAAATCTGCGTCAATTGCTTCTTGGAGCTCCTTTGGGAGAAAAGTCGGTGATGGCGATTGATCCGGGTTTCCGTACAGGGTGCAAACTGGTGTGCCTTGGACCTCAAGGGCAGTTTCTCCACTATGAGGCGATCTATCCGCATGAGCCGCAACGCAGAAGTGCGGAAGCAGGTATGACGATAAAGGGCTTGGCAGAGAAATTTGGGATTGAAGCTATAGCGATAGGTAATGGAACTGCGGGACGTGAGACGGAAGCTTTTGTAAAGAGCTTGGGCCTGTCAAAATCAGTGATTGTGACTATGGTAAACGAATCCGGGGCATCTATTTATTCCGCTTCTGATGTAGCTCGGGAAGAATTTCCTGATCTTGATTTGACCGTTAGGGGAGCTGTTTCCATTGGTCGTAGGCTCATGGATCCTTTGGCGGAATTGGTAAAAATAGACCCTAAGTCTATCGGAGTGGGGCAGTATCAGCATGACGTGGATCAGAATGCCTTGAAAAATGCACTGGATGATACCGTGATGTCCGCGGTAAACGGAGTAGGGGTAGAAGTAAATCTTGCATCGAAGCAACTGCTGACTTATGTCTCTGGTCTGGGACCGACTTTGGCTCAGAATATTGTGGAGTTCAGAAATGAAAACGGCCCTTTCAAAAGCCGGGCACAACTCAAAAAAGTCCCTAGACTTGGTGATAAGGCATTTGAGCAAGCTGCGGGTTTCTTGAGAATAAGTAAGGCTAAACATCCACTGGATTCCTCTGCTGTACACCCCGAGCGCTATGCATTGGTGGAGCAGATGGCCAAGGATGTGAACGCGTCCGTTTCAGATTTGATGAGTTCGGAGGACTTGAGAAATAGGATTTCCCTAAAAAATTATGTTTCAGAATCCGTTGGTTTGCCTACGCTGCAGGATATTTTGGAGGAACTGGCCAAGCCGGGAAGAGATCCCCGCGAGAGTTTTGAGGTATTTGCTTTCGAAGAAAGTGTGAACAGCATGTCGGATCTGAAAGTCGGCATGAAACTGCCGGGTGTAGTGACGAATATCACGGCTTTTGGAGCATTTGTGGATGTGGGAGTGCACCAGGATGGTTTGGTGCATTTGAGTCATTTGGCAGACAGGTATGTGAAGGATCCCAATGAGATTGTTTCTGTCAATCAAAAAGTGCAGGTCACGGTGATGGAAGTGGATATCCCTCGTAAAAGAATCGGTTTGAGTATGAAGTCAGATCCTTTTGCGGAGCGGATCCGGGATTCCAAATCCCGGTCATCGGAGAAAAGGCCAGCATCCAAACCTCAGCGTCAGGAACCCGAAGGCACAATGGCCGATAAATTGGCTGCGCTCAAAGGGAAGTTTGGAGGGTGAAGATAAGCCGCAAAGAGCGCGAAGAGGCACAAAGAGTCTTCGGCCTATTTTGTCACTGACGACTTTCCAATGCAACAAGACTTTTGCCTAATTTGCATTTTAAACAGAATATGTGAGTGGAGACACTCACATATTCTAAGATTTATAATGGAATAGTATTAAACCTTTTTTCCGTTGTCGTTGTGAGTGTCTCACTCACGACAACTTTAATCATTCCGCAAAGAAAACGCAGAGAGTTTTGCCGTCGTGAGTGTCCTCACTCACGACATTTTTTCTTCTCTCGAGTTAGTGTCTGACTAACTGGCCTTTGACATGTGAGTGAAGACACTCACGTGGGCGAAAGTAAACCTCAGCGTCAGTAAATTTCTCCACCAAGGTCTGTGTCCACACAGGCCTCTATTCTTCCAGATGTTTTCCTTTCTCCCTGGATGTTTTTGTGTTTTGTTGAAGCGTTTAGTGCACTTTTATCGTCCTGTCTATAGTATTCTAATTCTTAGATCTTATGAAGGCACTGTTCACATTATTGGTATTGATCACAGGGGTGATGGTTTTATCCTGTCAGGAGAGTGAAGCACCCAGCCCCCCTGTAAAAGTAGAGTTCCATCTGACAGATTCCGAAGGCAAAGCCACTACTATATTTCAGGAGGGGGAAGATATTCTTTTTGATTACAGCATAGTCAACCTGATAGATGAAACAGTCACATGGTATTTTGACAGTGCGTTTAGTTACCACAACATGTTTACTGTTTATAAAGTTGAGGAACCTGGGCCAGAGAGGCCAGGTGGCGATGTTATTAAAATCGGCACTCCGCAAACCCCTGCTTTGCAAATTGATGCAAGGACAGGAAGAATTATCCCTGCCAATGGAGAGATGCGTATCCTGATGTCCTGGACAGGAAATAGAGAAAACACATTCATGTTCGATAATTGGTCTATTTATTACCATGAAAGGGAAACCCTCACACCTGGGAAATACTTTGTGGAATTCGAACAGGGGATCACATTTGCCCTATATAATCCGTTTCATCGAAAGTTCAAAATTGTTTTTGAGGTGAGGAGCAAATAAAATATAGTATGAAAAAAACGCTACTCTTTTAGTGGTGTTGATCTTAATACTATTGCCGCCGTGAGCTCACTCACGGAAAATCGATAATTTGAATCCGCTTGGGGTAAAAAACTATTCCTCTGAAGATGTCTTGGATAGCAATTTTCTCCACCAAGGTCTGTGTCCACACAGGCCTCTATTCTTCCAGATGTTTTCCTTTCTCCCTGGATGTTTTTGTGTTTTGTTGAAGCGTTTAGTGCACTCTTATCGTCCTCTGTATAATATTACTAATTCTTAGATCTTATGAAGGCACTGGTCACATTATTGGTATTGATCACAGGGGTGATGGTTTCATCCTGTCAGGAAAGTGAAGATCCTCTTGAACCGGGGGCAACTGTTTCGCTAAACCGGATTCCCGAAAATCCTGCATACACTTCACTCCCCTTGATGGGGACTCAGTGGAAATTACTCGGTTTTGCTGACGAAAAGACCGGGAAAATCAGACTGGTGGAGCCGTATTCAGATGACAACTTTATCCTTGTTTTTGGGGAAAGTGGAACGATCACAGGCATGACTTCTACCAATGAGGCGTATGGTGAATATTCGATGAGCAATAATCAGTTATTGATTTCCAGTTTTGGCAATGCTACTGAAATCAATGAGCTTTTCGACGGTCCATTGTATATCGAGACAATGAATAAAGTGGTCACGTTCAAGATGTCCCCGAAAGGCTTGCATCTATTCTATGATGAGGAAAAGTTTCTATTGTTTCAGCAGGCCGAATAGCATCGATAATTTCCAATTGTTTAATTAAAACAGAACAGATATGAAAAGAATCATTACGTTAGTTGGTTTGTGTTTTTTATATTTTTCAGGATCTGCCCAAGTAAGATAGGTTGTTATTGCCCCAGTTAGTGCTTCCTAACTGGCCTTTGACATGTGAGTGGAGACACCAGCATGGGCGAAAGTAAACCTCAGCGTCAAGAAGAGCAAAGTTATGGTTTTCACACACATTGATTTGAAACACAGAAGCTAACTTTTGGCTTACTTGAACATTGAAAATTGATTTTTTTTTAACCTCAAAATGAGCTGAGATAGGGAAAGAAGTCCATGAGTATTTTGAAAATGCGAGTGAAGACACTCGCATGGGCAGAGCACAGGATGATTCTGTTTTGAACCACAGAGAACGCGGAGGTTTACACAGAGGCCACAATTTCTTTTGCCGTCGTGAGTGCTCACTAACTGGCTTTTGGCATGGGAGTGAAGACACTCACATGGGCAGAGCACAGAGGAATTGGGTAGAATCCTGTGATGAAAGTCATTGGATTTTGTTTTTTAAGAATTTGTCGATTTGAGACGACAACTTTACGAGCGTTTTGTCGATCTCATTCGGCAATTTCCAATTAACCTTCGCCCGAAAGCGGACAAAATTGTTCGGAAAGTTTTACTCGATTTGAAGACAATCTTCATTCTAAGCTCAAAAGGGCTTATTTTTTCTGGTTTGATCTTGGTTTGAGAGTGGCCAGTTAGACAATTCTGAATACAAAACCTATGTGGAAAATATACTCTAAAATCGCTTGGCGTAACCTGAAGAAAGGCAAACGCGTCACGCTGATCAATGTTTTCGGCCTTACCTTAGGGATCACAGCCGCCATTTTGCTTTTCACAGTAGTCGGCTACGAACTTAGTTTTGACAAATTTCAATCCCATTCAGATCAGATCTATCGAGTGGTGACCCAGGATGAATATTCCGATGGGATGAGTTACACCCCCGGGGTGTCACCCCCCATGCCCGAGGCACTGAAGGCTGATCTATCGGGAATTGATGCGATTGTACCCGTAGTCAACTCTTCTGTTTTTGTGACCTTGGATGATGCTGTGAATTCTTCAGGCACTACTAATTTTCTTGTGGAAGATGTCTTTTTTACCACCGGGGATTATGCTTCACTGTTTGATGTGGAGGTGCTGGCAGGAAACCTAAATACCCTAAATAATCCTGGACAAGTGGTACTTACTGAGACTGAGGCCAAGAAACTTTTTGGAACTTGGGAAAATGCGTTAGGGAAGTCAGTGGTCCTGTCCAAACGTATAGAAGCCTCTGTGGGAGCGATAGTTGCGGATATTCCTGACAACAGTAATTTCAAATTCAACATGCTGGCCTCCTATAAGACTATGGAAAGCAATGAGGAGGTATTTGATACCTACTTTGACGAATGGGGGAGCTTTGGCAGTAATTTTCAGGTCTATGTAAAATTACCGGAATCAGGTAACGCAGACCAGGTCAATAAGCAGTTACTTGCCTTTGCGGAAAAGAACTACAAGAACCGAGGAACCTCGAAGAAGTCATTTTTCCTGCAGGCAATGGAAGATATCCACTTTGACACTCGCTTCGACCCTATCAGTGGGGAAATGATACGTAAAGGAACCATTTATACCTTAGCGTTGATCGGCGTTTTCATCCTCCTGATGGCCTCAATCAATTTTGTAAACCTCTCCACCGCCCAGGCCATTGGCAAAAGCAAGGAAGTGGGAATCCGGAAAGTAATGGGAGGCAGCAGGACGCAGGTCATTTTTCAATCTTTTGGAGAAACATTCATGGTTGTATTTATTTCGGCAATCATTTCTACGTTGGTAGCGACGATACTACTCCCTTATCTCAGCAAATTCACCGAATTACCTGAATCAATCCGCTTGATCACACCTGGTTTCCTGCTGTTCTCTGCGGGGATAGTTATCGGGGTTACGTTGCTTTCAGGCCTTTATCCGGCTATGGTCCTGTCTGGATTCCAGCCTGTTCAGGCACTCAAAAACAAGATACAGGTGGCTCAGATAGGCGGAGTGTCCTTGCGGAGAGGCCTGGTGGTCACGCAGTTCGTGATAGCCCAGGTTTTGATGATCGCCACAGTAATCGCCGTGAGGCAAATGACAGAAATCCAGAATGCGGATCTTGGCTTTTCTAAGGAAGCTGTTTATTATTTTGATCTTCCGTCGGATGAGAGAAAAGACAGCCGGCTCGCTACGCTGAAGCAGCGCTTAGCTGCCAATTCCCAGATCAAAACTGTCAGCGTATCCAGTGATGTACCCTCTTCGAATAATAATTGGGCTTCTAATTTTTGGTTCGATGGACGAAGGGAAAATGTGCCGTTTATGACTTCACTGAAGTACGGTGATGCGGATTATTTTGATAATTACGGATTGAAATTTGTAGCTGGGACTGGTTTTTCTGAAAGTGATACACTCAAAGAAGCCGTAATCAATGAGACCATGGCTAAAAAACTGAACCTCTCCAGTCCGGATGAAGCCATAGGCAAAACGATAACCATCGGTGGGGGAGAACCATGGATGACGATCACAGGTGTAGTGAAGGATTTTGCGCAAAACTCGCTTCGGGAAGAAGTGAAGCCATTTATTATCGCCACCGAACTATCCCGATACGGAGTTATAGGCTTGAAATTGGAGAAGAATGCTAGTCAGGAAACATTGGCAAGCATAGAAGAGGAGTTCAAAAACAGCTATCCAGATGCCATTTATTCAGGAGAGTTTTTGGATGAAACGATTGCGAATTTCTACCGACGAGAAAACCAGCTATCGCTTGTCTATAAAATCTTTGCCATGCTCTCGATTGTCATTTCTTCTATTGGGCTGTACGGTCTGATTTCTTTCTTGGTAGGGCAGAAGCTCAAGGAAATCGGAATCCGAAAAGTGCTGGGAGCCTCTATCGCACAAATCACCTTTTTGCTGTCCAAGGAATTTATTTATCTGGTGCTTGTGGCATGTGTGATAGCCGTGCCACTCGGCTACTACCTTACGGATCAGTGGTTGCAGAATTTCTCCTATAAAACTTCAGTTCCGATCAGTTTATACGTTTTGGTAATCCTGGCATCACTTGCGATCACTGCGGCTACAGTAGGGGTTAGGTCTATAAGAGCTGCATTGAGCAATCCTGTGGATAGTCTGGCGGATGAATAATAAACGAAAGTGAAAACTAGATTGATTTCCCGCAGACCTGACTGCCGTCAGGCAGGTTAGCGCAAAAAAGTTTCCCGCAGATAATCGCTGATAACTAAATTTTAGCAGTTATAATTTTGATAAGGAATCCGCAAAAATCCGCGGTATTTGTCAACGAGTATCCGCAGGAAAAGTATTCCCTCAATTAGGTTTATAGAAAAGCCTCTGAATCTCGACGATCCAGAGGCTTTTACAATTTCTAAAAGTCGGCTTTAATCTTCCAAGTAGCCAAATTCCCCCACATTGAAGCCGTTGAATGCTTCCATCAATTCCGCTTTGTTATTTCCCCAGCACCTCAGCCGTGATCTCTAATGATCTAAGACGCTTGGCAGGGTCATAAATATTCGAGGACACCATCAATTCATCCACTTCCACCTGCTTGAAGAAACTTTCAAATTGTGGAATGAGTGACTCCTTAGTACCGATAAAGGTACATGCCATCATATTCTGTATGGCAGCGGCTTCCGGCTCGGTCCAGATTCCTTCCATGCTTTTTACAGGTTTTTTCATCGGATAGGATTTGCCCCGGATAATACCCAGAGCTGTCTGATAGAAGGAAGTGGCCAAATAATGCGCTTCCTCATCCGTATCCGCCGCGATCACATTCACGCAGGAGATAAAGTAAGGCTTGGAAAAATGCTCAGAAGGCTGAAAATTTTCCCGGTAATACTTGGAAGCGCTAATCAGATACCCTGGGGCAAAGTGGCTGGCGAAAGCATAGGGAAGGCCTTTCTGAGAAGCAAGTACGGCACTGCTCATGCTGGACCCAAGCAGGTAAATGGGAATGTCAAGTCCCTCCGCCGGAAAGGCGCGTACTTTTGAGTCCATGTTCTCTTCAGAGAAATACTGTCGAAGGTCATCGAGGTCATTTGGGAATTCCTGAACCGATTCATGCCTTCCTCTTCGCAGGGCGGCAGCAGTGGTCTGATCTGTTCCGGGAGCCCTTCCAAGCCCAAGATCAATCCGGTTTGGATAAAGCGTGGCCAATGTCCCAAATTGCTCGGCGATAATCAACGGACTGTGATTGGGCAGCATGATTCCGCCCGAACCCAAACGGATAGTAGAAGTGCCGTTGGCCAGGTATCCTATCAGGATCTGAGGGGAGGAGCTGCCAACATTGGCCATGTTGTGGTGCTCTGCGAGCCACATTCTGGTGTATCCAAGTTGCTCTGCATGCCGGGCGATCTGCAGGCTTCTGTCGTAGGCATCTTTGGCATCAAAGTCTTCCCGGATAATGGCCAGCTCAAGCAGAGAGTATGGTTTGGTAGTATTCAAAACAGGTGGTTTAGTAGTGTTATAGAGCAAATAGATTTTTGGGCAGGAAAGTTTCTGCTAATCGATAAATACTTAGACTTTGCTGTTGGGGCAATCCCCAGTTTGAGATAGTATTTCCTCATATTTGCTTGAAAAACAGTTGGTTTTCATGGCGGACTACCCGCTGGTCCCCTTTAAGGTTGCAGGCAATTGATGGCTTTAAATTTGAATAATTAGTGTTACGTGACAACTAAGAAATGGCAACTAAAGATCAAGCTGCCTTTTCATGCAAGATTTATAGTTAACTAAATGATTGTCTTATGAACACGATGTCAAAAATTAAAAACAGTGTAATCGAATCCTGTGAAAAATGCATAGATGTTTGCCAAAGATGTATAGAAGACTGCCAGGACAAACCAGGTATGGGGGACTGCATCAAACTCTGTGAGCGGTGTATAGATGCTTGTAACGGCTGTATTAATAGGAATGAAAGCTCCTTAGATGAAGCTATCGCAATGCAACAATGCATCGACGCATGTTATAATTGCGCCAAGGAATGTGAAAAACAAGAGCATCAAAGCTGCCAGGAATGTGCTCGGGCTTGTCGGGATTGTATAGCGGAATGCGAATCCATGATGGCTTAAACGAAAAGGCTGATCGGGTATCCGGTCAGCCTTTGGTTTATTTAGGTTTATGAATAAATGCTGCTTCTTTGCAGGGAGCATTTAATAGGGACATCTGATTGGAAAAACCGCTGGTTTTAAGCTGATTCGATCAATTTCCCATCAAAGGAGGGGATTCATGGCTGTACAGCAAAAAGACCAGTCACTGGAATTAGTAAGACTAGTCTCCTTAATTGTTATAGATTTCATTATAGTCATCCATACTGGTGCCTTTATTGAAATGACGGATGTTATAAGAAAACGATAACATAAAATAACGCTGCATGACATTGTTTTGCCCGTCCTCAACAAATGCATCAGTCACGTTTCTGTAAACGCTTCTATTTTGTCCCAGTAGGTCATATACATTCACCGATAGCTCACCACGTTGGTTGTTGAATATTTTTTTCCCCACACTCATATTCATGAGAAGTACATTGGCATCGAATCCTTCCGATAGGCCGGAGTTTACCTGATGGTTCATATCAACTCTATAGATAAATCCTTCCCAGATTATCCAGCTGAGGTTCAACCTGGAGCGTTGGTTATAATAATTGTTGTTCAGACTGGAATTCAAGGTGTTTTCCACATCGTTGTAAGAAAACCGTGTGGAGATATTAAAATCAACTTGATCGGAGATATTGCTGCTTAGTGAGATTCCTGTGCTGAGTCTAGAGGAATTGTTGAAGCTTATCTCATTGTTTACCTGACCCGGTCTGTTTGTGCTGCTGAATCCCCCGTTGATATTAAAATTTGATTTGATAAAATCCAATGGAATTCCGTAGCTCACCCAAGACCTGAAATCCTTGAAGCCATTCAGGTTTACGGGCATGAAAAGCTGGGAGCCTTTTTCCAGAATGATCCCACCAGGAAGTTCCGTAGCCTCCTCAGCAGTGAAGGTACTGTTGGAAACGGCATCATCTACCAGACGGTATTGGGCAAAGACAAACCAAGAGCGGTCCGTCTCCGGATTATTGCTTCTGAACCTCAGTCTTATTCGATTAGAATAGGATTGATCCAAGCCTGGATTCCCTGTTCTCAGCTGCAAGGGGTTAGAATTGTCTATTACATTTTGCAGTTGATCCACGGAGGGTGCATCCACATCTGTGTCATAGTCCAGTTCGAAATTGGTGTTTTTTGAGATGGTGTATGCAAATCTCACAGTAGGCATAAAGCTTTTAAAGGTCCTGTCCAACTCCCCTTCCGCAGGAAAAAATTGCTGGTTTTGGAGTGAGGCGTTTTGATATTCCAGTTCAGCCTGAAATCTCAGTTTTTCCAGTTTGTATTGGTAGCCCAATTCAATTTCCTGGCGAAGGTATTTGCTTTCAAAGGAATTGCTCAGTGCAGTATCAAGGGAAAGATTGGGATTGTTGACATCATCATTCAGGATGTCAAAGGTGAGCTGGTCAGAATCATTCATTCGGTTGCCGATTTCATATTCCAGTTCCATCTGCCCGTTTTTACCTATAGGTTCGGTATAGGAAATCCCCGTTTCCCAGTCATAGCCGGATCGGTCCCGGGTGATCTGCTGGTTGATCAGTTCTGTTCTTTCTTCCGGCTGGAAGTAAATGTTTTGTGCGCTTCTTAGTGCATCATCATTGTTGATATGGTTGCCAGTTTGCGCACGGAGTGTAAGGGTTCTTCCTTTTTTGCTGAAATTATGGCTGTAAAACAAGCGGTGAAACATATCCAGATCTTCATAGTCTGCTTTGCGTATGTTTTCTGTCTGGTTCAGTGGCCCTTCCTGATTCACACTTTGACCAAAGAATCCTGAATTTTCTTTTTCGAAGGAAGCGGAAATTCTAGGACGGTATAGTATCCTGTTGTTTTCATTGATATTATATTCGAACCTCATGTCAAACCTATGGTCCTGGGTGGTCCGTGTTTCCCGGCTTTCTTCCGAGTAAATCTGATCAGATTCAGAGCCGGTCACATATTCCCTTACCAAGCTGGATATTCCCTCGTTTTTACGATTATTATATATGTAGCTCGCACTGACTTGGATTTTCTCTCCCCAGTTATCTGAATAATTCAATCCGAGGATATTGGTCGTTATAATCCCGTTTTGAGGGCGGTTGTTATTCTGGGCATTGGCATCACTTGAATAGTCCAATACATTGATGTTGTTGCTCAGCCCGGTGAAAGTAATACGCTGGTCCTCATTAAATGAATTGACACTGGCTCCTGCCAAGTAGCGGTCATCTGTGCCGTATCCTACTGTAGTCTTGCCAAATTGCCCCTTTCTTCTATTGGGTTTGGTGATGATGTTGATCGTTTTCATACGCTCTCCATCATCAAATCCACTGAGCTGTGCCTGATCACTTTTTTGATCAAAAATCTCTATGCCCTGGATTACTTCCGCTGGTAAATTTTGCAAGGCCGTCGTAATATCCCCTCCAAAAAACGGCTTGCCGTCCACCAGGATTTGTGCAATGTTTTCCCCTTGGGCCTGTAGCGCGCCATCTTGCATCACCACACCCGGAAGCTTTTGTACCAGAGACTGGGCACTTGCGTCTTTCATGGTTTTAAAAGCATCTGCATTAAAAAGGGTGGTGTCCCCTTTTTGCTCTCCCTGGGATCTTCTGGCACTGATGGTCACTTCCTCCAGATCGGTGGATTCCTCCCGCAGGTTAAGCACTCCCAAATCGAGATCCTGTGCTACATGTATAGACTTAAATAGGTTTTCATAGCCTAAGTATTGGATTTTCAGAAGATATTCACCTTCTTTTATATTGGTGATTTCAAATTCCCCGTCCATATCAGATATCATGCCGTCCACTTGAACGGAATCAGGGAGATTCTGGACCAAGACGGTGGCATTTGGGATGGTGATTTCCGTGCCCATTTGTTTAATTTTCCCTTTTATGGAATAAGTCTGGGCGGTGGCTTGGGAAAGACATAAAAAGGTTAAAATCAAATAGATAAAATTTTTCATCGAGATAGGTTAATTGGGAGAGCTAAGTAACTATTCTTAGTCGCTTGAATGAATGACCCGGCATCGCTGGGTTGCCTTGTGTATTTTTAACAAAGAAAAGCACTTGGGGTTCGGATTGGGAGCGATTATTGTCTAAGCGGTAATATGTTGAATTAAGCAGCGGTTTTTCGCAGATCCCCTCTCGATTATAGAGGGGTTTAGTTGTTGAGATCAGGTTTGATGGGCTTTGTTTTCATGGTATCAGTATTAAAAAGTCAGTTGGATTGAGGTGAACTTAACTGCACCTTACCTTTTCCCCACTTCTTAGATAGTACGTTTCCATCGGTTGGCTGTATAGGATTTCCCGTCATCAGTTTCCTTAGGTAAAGATTGATATGTTAATGAATAGGCTTTAAGTTTTTTGTCTGGAGTTCATCAAATGACATTTTGTGTCAATATAATGTTAATTTTTAAAACATACTTGTGTTAATAAAAACAACACTCTATCTTAGCTGATGTTAAAACAAACCAGATATGGAAAACCAGGAAAAAATCAGCATCACGACAAAGACCTTGGCATCCGGAAATTGCCAGGTTAAATTTTTCATCGAAGATGAGGCTAAGCCCCAATATGGCTATCTGCTAGTGAACGGTCCCAAACCAGTAGGGGAGATCATCGATGAGATCAAGCGGCGGATGGAAAGAAGAAGAAACGCGGCCTTGAATATGAATCCGTTTTTCCCTGTCCCTGCTTCTCCTGAGGATCATAACTTTTATCTATACTCAGCATGAAGTGTCTGGCTTCCAACTTACGGTTTTTGCGGAAGCAAAAAGGCATAACCCAAAGTGATCTTGCTGATCAATTGGATGTGCAGCGCACAATGATTTCTGCCTATGAAGATGGAAGGTCAGAACCTAAGCTTTTGACGCTTGGAAAGCTATCAGATATATTGGATGTAGGGATAGAGGAGCTGTTGTATCATGATATAAAGGGCAGAGGAAGAAAGGCAGTACAAAAGAGAGGGATCAATATCCTGACTATTGCCTGCGATGAGGATGAGAAAGAAAATATCACGCTGGTAGGACAAAAAGCCTCCGCTGGATACTTAAATGGGTATGCTGACTCTGAATACATGGAGAGCCTTCCCCAGTTTCAGATTCCTACGCTTTCCAGACAGGCAACCTATAGGGCTTTTGAGCTTGCCGGGGATTCCATGCTTCCACTGACCTCCGGCACTATAGTGATAGGTGCATATGTGGAGCAGCTTCAGGATATCAAAAGTGGCAAAACCTATGTGTTGGTGACGGAGACAGAAGGTGTGGTATATAAGCGGGTCTTCAATTACCTACAAGAGAATGGGAAATTGTATCTTGTCTCGGATAATGAACAATACAAGCCTTATGAGGTGAAAGGGGAGGATGTGATGGAAGTATGGGAGGCAAAGGCCTTTATCAGTACAGACTTCCCCAATCCCGGTGATAAGAAAAAGCCATTGACCTTAGAAGATCTGGGTGAAATGATCTCGGATATCCGTGCGGATCTGAGAACGCTTAAAGGTTAATCTTTCCGCATTTCCGCAGTAGCAGGAATTCCGTTGTTGAATGTCTGCCCGACCCAACTTATTCCTCCATCATTTGATCCAAATGTAAATCCATAATTATTTGGGTCACCAATTATCTTAAATTGGGTGGAATACAGGTAGGTGCCGTCATACTCCCCTGTACCTTCCCCTGTTTTTTGATTGAAAAAGTAGTAGTCGAAAGTAAAATAAAATCCATCTTGGTTTATTACTATATACCCCATTCTAACGCCCTCTTCCCATATCCACCATTTACCTGAGTAGTCAAAGGATGCTTGGGATGCTGGTGGGGCAGTATTGTTGTTGTTTGATTCCAGATTTTCATAGGTTACAGTTCCTGCAGGATTATCTTCACTTAAGGTATTGATGTCCGCCTGGCTCAGTTTATCGGTTTCAGTAGCAGGAGTGCCATTCAGCCCTTCTTGGTAGCCTTTCTGAAAATCTTCGCTACTGATCATCAATACAATGAGCACTACAAAAATCCCCAGTACCCATAGATAGTTTTTTGCCCACCAGCTTTTCGGGGGCTTGGGTACATGGACAGGTCTCGGATGGGGAGTAGGTTCTGGTTCAGCTTTCTTTTTTCTGGGGATAAGTTTGGCAAGCGCTTCTACCAACACGCCTAAATCATATTTCCAGCGTGTGATGGAAATCTCGAAAGTTTGAAGATCGGCCAGTTCCTGTAAATCTTCGGGGAGTTGATCTGAGGTAGGTCTGCTGGCACCTTTGAGTAACAAGGGAATCACCCGGGTGTCCGGCCTGCTCAGCGCAGCACTCACTTCCCGATGTACCCAGTCTTTCGGTTGAAAAAGTCTCTTGACCCCATTTTCATCCGGGGCACCAAACCAATCCGGCCCAATAGCAACCAGTACTACCTTGCTTTCAGCCAATGCCTTTTCGATAGCATCGGCAAAGCGGATTCCCGGTTCAAGATTTTCTATATCCAGAAAAACAGCATCCTTCCCAAACTCTTCTTCCAGGGTCTCTCTGATCCTGTGACAGTCACTTTGGGTGTCTGAATGCCTGTGGCTGAGAAAAATTTTATTCTTTTCCATAAAAAACCTGATTCATTCTATCTAAAGTTAAGTGAATCAGGTTCTTATTTTCAAGATATTGTGGTTTTTTATTCTTCTAGCAGATTTTCAAATCCATCTTTTATCTTTCCAACTGCATCAAAGGAGCTGTCAATGTTGACTACCCCTTTGCCTAGCTCATGCCAATAGCCGTCTCCACATTCTATGTATGAGCCTTCCTTTGTAGGGGCGTCTTCCTTGGCGATTTCGTAATTATAATCAGGAGAAAATACCAGCTTCATCAACTGTACAGCATATTCCCAATTGATGATCCGAGACATATGTTTAGTCAGGAAGACAGCTTCTCTGGTAGAAAAATTCATGGTAATGGAGCAGTCGCTTTTTTCTTCTCCGGCCACCTGACGATAGTTGACAGTGAGCGGTGCTTCCTTCTTGGCAGTCTCATATATTGCCTGGATTACATCCTGGGCGAGTAGTTGCCATCCTTCCTGCTCTGCTGGAGCCTTTGCCTGCTGGGGTTTGCCATTCTCCAGGGCCGCGATAGTAATCCCACCTTCGGTAATGATTTTACCACTCCATTTGCTTGCTTCATAGTGCTTGGACACTACTTTCTTCCACACCCGATCCAATGTGCCTTTAAATGTGTAATCATCATTTAAAGTAAACCCTTCGTCCAGTATTTCCTCTTCAGACAGATCTTCTCTGTCCGTGTAATGTATATCCAGCTCAGCTACTAAATCAGAAGTGCTCCAATCCAGAGAAAGTCTATATACATGGCTATATGGAGGTGGAATAACACCTGAATCAAATTCAATGATAATGCCGGTAGTCTGGTCGTTACTCTTTTTCATTGCTGCAAAAGTACGCCTTTTACCTCAAAATCTTTTAGCGGAGTTCAATATCAAATTGAGTAGTAACAGCGGGGTTTACTTTTTTACTGCATTTGGAGAAGGAAGGCACACCAAAAAGCAGACTTGGATTGTTGGAAAATCCAAAGGAATCGAGTGGATATCCTACTTTGTTTTTTCGGATCTTCCCGTCTTCGTCATGATCATGAAAGACCGTAACAGCATAATTCCCGGGTGGAACATCTGCGATTGTCTTTCTGGCCACCTTATTTTCAATTGGGATGGTGAGCATTTTCCAGGCTTTATCCAGTGATTCAGGCCATCCATCATCCTTATTAAAAATGAGCACCTGAACCACTCCCTCCTCTGAAGAAGTTTCAGAAATGCTGATTTCAATAGTGCCAGAATCCCTTTGATCTTGAGTGCTGGCTAGCAATAAGAAAAGGCTAAATATGGCTAGTTTCATTTTCGGTTTTTGGAGTTAATGACATGTTCCTTTATGAAATATGAAAGAGGTGGATTATGTTTATCGAATTTGGATGCCGTGAGGCAGGGAATTCCTCAGCCTAAGCAGATCAGTGGAGGTGGTTTTCATCAGGTTCAGTTCCCCAGATTTTCAATGGTTTTCAACCGGTTGATTTTACCTGACTCTGTTCTTGCGAACGCCTGAATGATAAAAATGTTTTTAGGAATTTCGAATCGGGTTAATACTTTCTTCAGCTCAAACAAAAGATTTTCGGTTTTCTCTGACCCATGGTTACTTTCTATTGCCAGACATAATTTCTCTCCGAGTCTATCATCTTTTTTCCCGAAAAAGAAGAATGATGAAGTAGGGAAAAAACTGTAAATGGTGGCTTCCGATTTTGATTCCAAAAGCTCAGGGTGGAGTTTCACCCCACCTGAATTGACTACAAAGTCTGCCCTTCCCAGCCATCGGAATGAACTGTTATCCACTAATTCCACCAAATCATTCGTCTGAACTTTTTTGTAGTTGCTTGAAGCTGATGTTATCCAAAGTGCGCTGCGCCCATCCAGTCCAAATTCTACATCAGGCAGGAAAGAATAGATCAACTCTCCGGAAGTGATTTTAGCCAAAGCGATATGGGACACGGTCTCGGTCATACCATAAGTTTGGTAGGCCTGGATGTCATTTTCTAGTAGTTTCTCCTTCAGGGCAGATGAAATGGGGGCACCACCGATAATGAGGTGATCTATAGCTTTCAGCTTCTTAAGTGAGGATTTATCAGCTAGGCATGTTTCTACTTGCAGAGGAACCATCGCTACAAAATCGGCTAGTACCCTTAATCCTCCCAGTGGGTTTGACTTAGGTTCAGCTAGGTGGATAGGACTGTTCCATACCATTGCCCGTACCAGCATCATTTTGCCAGCGATGTATCGTGGGTCTAGACAGCAGAGCAAGGTAGAGCCTTCATCTGTACGGAAAAATGACTGGGTTCCCTTTGCACTGGCAATCATTTGAGCTCGGGAAATCTCTATTTCTTTTGGTGTTCCTGTGGATCCCGATGTCTGCTGCACAAAACTGGTGGATCCTGATAGCCAACTCCCGCAAAATTCCATTGCTGCCTGCGCATAATAAGGGAAATCGGCAATGTCCAGGCCAAGATCCGTCAGGTTTTGAAATTTGTATTTACCGAAAGTAAGTTGAAACATTTTCTTGTTACTGTTCATGCCTTTTCCCGAAGGTAAGTATCCTTCTTCAAAATTCGGGGAAGGCTGTTATCTTGCAAAAGAATTAGATTTTTACCCAAATCGAAAGATATGAACTGGATCACTGTAAAAGAATACGAAGATATCACCTATAAAAAATGCGATGGAGTAGCAAGAATTGCCTTCAACAGGCCGGAAGTGAGAAATGCCTTTCGTCCAAAAACCACCGCTGAACTGTACGATGCTTTTTACGATGCCCAGGAAGATACTTCCATCGGTGTAGTCTTACTGAGTGGGGAAGGGCCGTCCGCAAAAGATGGTGGTTGGGCATTTTGCTCTGGCGGAGACCAAAAGGCCAGAGGAAATCAAGGCTATGTAGGGGAGGACGGGTATCATCGCTTAAATATCCTGGAAGTGCAACGTCTGATCCGTTTTATGCCTAAAGTGGTGATAGCAGTAGTTCCCGGCTGGGCTGTTGGGGGAGGACATAGCCTGCACGTGGTCTGTGATCTAACCCTGGCGAGTAAAGAGCATGCGATATTCAAACAGACTGATGCTGATGTGACCAGCTTCGATGGTGGTTACGGCTCTGCTTATCTGGCAAAAATGGTAGGGCAAAAAAAAGCACGTGAGATTTTCTTCCTTGGAAGAAACTATTCCGCCAAAGAAGCCTACGAAATGGGTATGGTGAATGCGGTGATCCCTCACGCTGAACTTGAGTCAACAGCATATGAGTGGGCTCAGGAGATATTGGCTAAGTCACCTACTTCCATTAAGATGCTGAAGTTTGCGATGAACCTGACGGATGACGGTATGGTCGGCCAGCAGGTTTTTGCCGGAGAGGCGACTCGATTGGCTTATGGTACAGAAGAGGCTAAGGAAGGTAGGAATGCTTTTTTGGAAAAGAGAAAGCCGGATTTTGGCAAGAATAAGTGGATACCGTAAAGAGATAATAGTAGTAAGACATTAGTATCAAGAATTAACAAATTAGAGCCAAGAAGCTAGATCGGAATAGCCTAGAATCTTGGCTCTAATATTTTTTCTAAAGTACTTTTTTTGTGAGAAGCACATATTGCTATTTGTCACATCGGACATCGGTCACCTGACACCAAACATTTTGTCAAATCTCGATTTTTGCTCCCAGCACTTTCAGAAATTCACGGATCCAGGCTGGATGACCCGGCCAGGCTGGGGATGTGACCAGATTGCCATCCACATATGCGTCCGTGGCAGGAATATCCTGAAAATCCCCGCCAGCTATAGTCACTTCCGGGCCGACAGCAGGATAGGCGGTCAACTTTCTGCCTTTAACAACACCTGCTGCTGTAAGAATCTGTATCCCATGACATACCGCGGCCACAGGTTTATTGGTATCAAAGAAGTGTTTGACGATTTCCAATAACTTGTGGTTTAACCTCAAATATTCGGGAGCCCGTCCACCGGCGATTGCGAGTCCCACATAATCATCCACATCGACCTGATCAAAGGAATAACTCAGCATAAAGTTGTGACCAGGTTTCTCAGTATAGGTTAGGTCCCCCTCAAAGTCATGGATAGCAGTTTTGACTGTTTCTCCCTTTTTCTTCCCTGGGCAAACGGAATGAACTTCATAGCCTACCATTTCCAGCATTTGGACCGGCACCATGGTTTCGTAATCTTCTGCGAAATCCCCTGTGAGGAATAATATCTTTTTCATGATTTTGTAGTTAGTGTATTTGAAAAGTAGGTAGGATTCTACTTGACTTAAGTATCTAAATTTAAAAAAATCTCTCTTCAAGCGTATGAACTTCTGGTTAAGTTTTGCTAATCAGCTTGGTTTGTGTGGAAATGGAAATTGAAAGACGTTTTTTCCGGTTGTTTTTTTTATGCAACTTATACCATTAACCATTAACCATTAACCATTAACGTAATATTCTGTGAAGCATTTGGAAACTTCTTATCAGACTCATGACGGTCTGGAACTCTATTTACAAGCTTGGATACCTGAGACTGCAAAAGCTGCATTGTTGCTTGTACATGGCTTGGGAGAGCATAGTTCAAGATACAAGCATTTGGTTGAGATGTTAAATGACATAGGATTGTCCGTTTTTACTTTTGATGGGAGAGGTCATGGTAAATCCGCAAAAGGTAAGCCGGATGCATATTTTGACTCTGCCGAAGATTATCTCCAGGACATTGATGCTTTGTTTGGCAAGGTAAAATCGTATGCTCCCGGTTTACCAATTTTCATCTATGGTCATAGCATGGGAGGAGGATTGGTGGCCGCATACGTATTGAAATATAAACCAGGAGCCACAGGTGTGATTTTAAGCTCACCGGCAATAATGGAGGCAGAAGGCACACCAAAGCTCCTGAAGGTAATTTCTGGGGTGGTCAGTAGGTATTTACCAAGGCTAAAAGCTTTGAAACTGAATGCCAACAAGATTTCAAGAATCCCGGAAGAAGTATCCAGCTACCTTAGTGATCCACTGATTTATACTCAAGCTATTCCTGCAAGAACAGGCTATGAATTGTTGCAAATAATGAAGTATATCCAAGAAAATGCCGAGAGCTTTAGCTTGCCATTTTTGCTCATTCATGGATCCGCGGATGAGCTTACCAATCCGCACGGTTCAGAATTGCTTTTCGAAAAAGCTGCTTCTAGTGACAAAACCCTGAAAATATTCTCCGGAGGATACCATGAATTGGTCAATGATCTGGATAGGGAAGAGGTAATGGCGCTGATTGTGGATTGGATAAAGGATAGGATCTAAATCTCAGCCAAAAGTCCATTGATGTCCAGTTGCCGTGTGTACATCATGATACTTCCGTCAGGGTTGAGAGGCCAGTCTTCTTTAGCCCTGTCCCAGTATAATTCCACACCGTTTTCATCAGGATCATCCAAATACAAGGCTTCTGAAACTCCATGATCTGCCGCACCGGTAAGTGGATAGTTTGCATCTACGAGCCTTTTCAAGAGTACGGCCAAATCACGTCTGCTTGGAAGAAGAATAGCCGTGTGGAAAAGCCCTGCGGTATTCTTAGGAGCAGGCCTTCCCCCTTTGCTCTGCCAGGTATTCAGTCCAATGTGATGATGGTATCCTCCCGCTGATATAAACGCTGCATCTTGCCCGTACATAGTGACAAGTTCAAAACCCAATAAGCCCTGATAGAAATCCAATGACCTCTGGAGGTCGGATACTTTCAAATGAACATGGCCAATGCGGGTGGCGGCGGGAATGGTATAGTTGGGAAGATCCATGAGTTTGAAGTTTGAGATTTGAAATTAACCGAACTGACCCTTGGTTAGTGCCAGAATTATGGAAAATCTCAAATCTCAAATAAGAAATTTCAAATTTTATATCCCTGGTGCGTTCGGGAACTGCAAGCTCTTATAATATTCCAGATCTCCTTCAGGTTGCTCGATATCTGATGGAAAAGGCCTGTTTGAGAAGGTTTGAAAGTAAAGTAAGCAGGCATTTCTCCACCATTCTGCTTCCTGTTCCTGGATTTCCAAAAGCTGTCTGACATGATCAAATTCCTCAGGATCGATTTTGGATTCCAAGGAAGCCCAGGTTGCCTGCATTGCCCTCACTTCTTTTACGCCGAGGTCATATCGGTAGGCTATTCCTTCCCAGAGTGTATTTCCATCTTTCAATTGGAAATCCCAAGGGAGATGATGGAACCAGAGCAGGTATTTCTCCGGTATTTGATTTGGATCAGACCATTTTTCTACAATTTCAGGAGCATATTGCTCCAAAGCTCCGCTTCCTTCACCTGTCCTGTCAAAACCTATCCCCAGACTATCAGCCTGATGGTAATAAGGCGCAGTCCAGTCAGCTCTTCCTCCCATTACCCATGGCCCCGGGCCATAATGATGGCTTCTTCCCATGATGTGATGCAGTCCCAGAGGAGTCATATAGTCCACTGCGGTCTCATGGGATTCCATCAGAATTTCTCCGACTTTTGATACTACTTCCCGATCTAAGCCGAAAGTAAGCTTTGTCCATTCTTCGGCTATTTCTTGTGAGGTGACCTCCGGATTCCAGGCCATTTTCCCAAAAGCAAACCAATTGGACTGGGCGAAAAGGTGCCCCGTCCAGTTGCGGTCGGTTCCTATATTGGATACTCCGGCGATCAGGGTCATTTTCTGTCCTGTATCCTTCCCTTCCAGAATACTGCCGACGGTGGAAGTAGGGCTTGGACTGTAAGTTTTACTTTTGAGCACTTCCTCCCACATAGGGGCTAGATAAACGAGATTGGTGGCCTGCCCGAGATACTCTTGGGTAATCTGAAACTCCATTCCCACATTGGTTTCATTGATCGCTCCATACAGCGGATGGAATGGCTCGCGTGGCTGAAAGTCTATCGCACCGTTTTTGATCTGTATGATCACATTGTCTTTGAATTTCCCGTCAAGCGGTCCGAATTCATTATTCGCCTGCATGTGTCTATCCACTTCGTCTTCATGGGAATAGACAAATGCACGCCAGATCAGCACTCCTCCATGAGGAGCCAAAGCATCCGCAAGCATGTTTGCTCCTTCGGCATGATTACGACCATATTCGTGAGGGCCCGGTTGCCCTTCGGAATTGGCCTTGACCAGAAATCCACCAAAATCAGGAATATGTGAATATAACTCATCTGCCTTTTTCTTCCAGAAAGCTATTACTTCAGGGTCTAGGGGGTCGGCTGTTTTTAGTCCTTCCAGTTGCATAGGAGCAGAGAAGCGGGCAGTAAGGAATACTTTGATCCCATAAGGCCTAAAAACATCAGCCAAGGCTTTTGCTTTCTTCATGAAGTCAGTAGTCAAGATCAAGGCATTTGCATTGACATTGGTCAGAGAAACGGCGTTGATACCTATGGACGCATTTGCTCTTGCATAGTCCACGTATCGGGGATCTATGTACCCGGGAAGCCTGTGCCAATCCCAGATTGAAAAACCGGCATAGCCTCTCTCGACGGTTCTGTCCAGATTGTCCCAATGGTTTAACATCCTTATCTTAATTTTTGGAAAATCAGATGCTTCTGTTTGTTTATTGAAAGTATTGCTTTGTATAGAATTCAGCCAGTTATATACCCCGTAGAGCGTTCCAACCGGGCGGTTTCCTATGATGGCATAAAATGGTTTTCCATCCAACTCTACGGTTCCTCTCCAGTATCCATCTTCTCCCAATGCTTTGATTTCTGTCTGTTTAGTAAGGGAGAGAACCTGGGATAGTTGCTCTCTTGTACCTATCCAGAGTTTTGTGTTTTGTAGCCTGTCTTTGGAATAGCCAGGCCCTTTATCAAGCATGCTTTGGGAAGCAAGATTCAGCTCATTTCTGATAGCTTCATAAGTAGGATTTTCGCCGAAAAAGTAGATCCCTGACAGGAGCGATTCCACTTCTGATCTGAGTTGGCTTTCTTTGATAGGCTGATAATCCAACCAGAGTTTGTAGCCGTCATTGGCATAGGAACCCAGTGAGATGCACAGCCAAAGAAGAGCCGTTAGATAAATAGGTTTGTGCATAGGTATTTTGGTTTGAAAGTCAAAAGATCGAAAAATCAGGGCTAATTGCAATGGATTGCATGAAATATTCATAAAAGTTGCAATCGGGGATTTTCAGACATTCCATGTCAATCCTCGCGATAAGAAAGATGAATTATCCTGCTCTTCCTTATCTTAGAGGCTCACTTTCTATCATGGAACAAAAACCCTTCATCATCTATAAATCCTCCGCCGGGTCCGGAAAAACCTATACCCTCACACTGGAGTATCTGAAACTTGCCCTTCAAAGCCCCCATGCCTATAAGCAGATTCTCGCAGTGACCTTCACCAATAAGGCAACTCAGGAAATGAAAGAGCGGATAGTAGAAGAGCTAAAAAGACTGAGGTCTGAGGTCGATCCGGCTGAGAAAATGGATGCAGAATTGATGAATGCTCTGAAAGTGGATGAGGCTGGCTTAAAGCAACTGGCACAGCAGACCCTTACAGCTATTTTGCATGATTATGGCAGGTTTTCTGTCACTACTATAGACAGCTTCTTTCAAAAGGTAGTACGTGCATTTGCCAGAGAGATAGATCTGAATGCCAAGTTTGATGTGGAATTAGATCAACTGGCAGTGTTGGAGCGTGTGGTGGATCGGGTGGTAATGCTTGTGATGGAAGATGAATTCCTGCATAAATGGCTAGTGGACTATGCATATGAACAAATCCAAAATGGAAAATCCTGGGACATTAGGAGAAACATACGTGGTCTTGGGCAGCAGATTTTCCAGGAAGATTTTAAAAAATATGCTCCTGAAATTAAGGCCTTTCTGGAGGATAAGCAAAATATTACTTTACTACAGTCCTTCGTCAGGGAGCGAAAAAATGAAATTATCGCTATCGCAAAGGAGTTGGGAAAGCAAGCTGATGCAATCCGGATTTCAAATGGATTGGAATGGACGGATTTTGCCGGAGGTTCAAGATCCTTCGCAAGGGTTTTTGAAAAATTTGGCGAACGAAATCAGCCTATACCAGTTCTTACGGATTCCCAGCTGGGGAAAATCGATAATCCTGACGCGTGGTTTTCTAAATCGAGTAAGCAAATTGACTCAATTTTAGCTGCCTATGATCAGGGGCTGAATCAGATTTTACATCAAACCGTAGCTTTAACCTCTAAATGGAATACGCTTCAGGCTATCGCCAAAAACAGTTATGTGTATGGGGTATTCAGAAATCTCCTCGATGAACTTACCTTGATAAAAGACGAGGAGAATATCCTATTGATCTCAGATGCCAATGAATTTTTGAAGGAAATCACCAAAGGAAATGACACGCCTTTTATCTACGAGAAAGTAGGGAATCAATACAAAAATTACCTGATCGATGAATTTCAGGATACTTCCGGATTTCAATGGGATAGCTTTAAGCCTCTTTTGGAAAACTCTCTGGGGAATGGCCAGATAAATCTTCTGGTAGGCGATGTGAAGCAGTCTATTTACCGCTGGAGGGGTGGGGAAATGAAGTTATTGCTTTCCGAGGTGGAGGATGAAATAGGCAAAGAGAATATCAAACTGGAAAATCTGGATACCAATTACAGGAGCCTTCCCAATATCATCAACTTTAATAATGCCGTATTTAAGGTTCTTCCACCGGCAATGGAGCAGGTATTAAGTACTTCCTATGGAGTTGAAAATCCGCAAATATTATCCCAGGCCTATGCAGACTCCTTTCAGAAAGTTTCACCCAAGAAGTCCAAATCTGAATTTAAAGGGAAAGTAAGGCTGGAGTTCATTGATCCTAAAGAAGAGGAGGAGGAGAACAGTTTTGATGATTTGGTTTTGGCAAAATTACCCGAAATGGTCATGGAGCTGCAGGATCATGGCTATGCCCTGGAAGACATCGCTTTTCTAGTCAGAAGAAAATCAGAAGGCGAAGCTATTGCGGATCGCATGATGGGTTATGCGGTGGCACATCCTGATTTACCGTATGGTTTTGACGTGCTGTCGGACGAATCCATGTACCTGAACAAGGCCGCCTCGGTGAAGGCTTTGATCTCGGGTTTCAACTACCTGCACAATCCGGCTGACAAAGTTCAGTTCAAAACCATGTGGTATTATCTGGCGGTCTTGATGGATGCGCACATAGACCACGAGCTTTTTGCCCTGGACAAAATGCCGCTTTACCTTCAGGAGCAAGTCATTGCTTTCCAAAAGAAGGAGCATTTAATGCTTCAGTTGCCTCTGATGGAAGCTTTGGAAGAGCTGATCAAGGTTCTCGGCTTGATGGAATTGGGTCTGGAAAAGGCCTACATCTCTGGGTTTAAAGAGGCGGTGTATGACTTTACAGCAAATAATAGGGCGGATCTAAGTGGATTTCTGGAGTGGTGGGAAATCAATAAAACCAAAAGAACGGTCAAAATCCCCGAAGGTCACAATGCCATGAGGATTCTCACCATACACAAGTCCAAGGGGCTTCAGTTCAAAGTGGTAGTGATGCCTTTTTTGAAATGGACAATCTTCGACACCAATAAAGGAAATGTGGTCTGGTCTCCCTTTGAAGACACGGAAAAGGGGCTTTCTGCTATAATTCCGCTTACGCTGAACGGGGATCTTGCTAATTCTGATTTCAGCGAAACCTATGCGGAAGAGGCGACCATGGCTTATTTGGATAGTCTGAATATGTTGTACGTGGCACTCACCAGGGCAGAGGATGTATTTATAGGATATATTCCCTACAAGGAAAAAATAGGATCCCAGAATTCCATGGAAGTGCAGCTTCAGCAATTGATCCAGTCACCTACAGATCAAAAGGAAAATTTGAGCTTGGTCAATTATTATGACCCTGAGTCAAAAGTATTTGAATTTGGGGACTGGCCAGCCAGTCAGATTACAGCCATTGTTCCATTTCGGTCTCCGGAACTCCGCTGGGCATATAAAAACTGGTCTGAGGTATTGACTCTAAAAAAATATGCTGTTGATTTTTCTGAGGAAGGATTGGAGCAGCGGAAAAAGCAAAAATTTGGTTTGATCGTCCATGAAATCCTTGAACTCTCCAAGAACAAAGTCAGTGCCCGTCAGAATTTGCAGAAGTTTTATTTTGAGGGACGTCTGAATGAAGAAGAGAAACTATTGGTGGAGGGACAACTCGACCGTCTGTTTGAAGACCCAATTTTTGCCTCATGGTTTGGTACAGAAGGCATTTTGCTTTCTGAGCAGGGTATTCTTCTTCCCGGAGGAAAGCAAAAAAGGCCAGATCGGATTATATTAAATGAAAAGGAAGCCGTCATTGTTGATTTCAAAACAGGAGAAGCGCAGAGCCGCTATGCCAACCAAGTGAGGGAATACATGTCTTTAGTTTCCGGTCTTTCCCACAAGAAGACAAAAGGCTATTTATGTTATCTGGAATCAGGGTTAATCGAGGAGATTTATGCATAGTTTTTTAAGAAATACAGCAAGAGGGATTCTCAAGAGCGGAGTAGATCTGCAAAACCTTACTGTTGTGTTGCCAAATAGGCGAGCGGGATTGTTCTTTACCCAGCATTTGGGAAACCTGATCAGTGAACCTACTTGGATGCCGGAAGTGAAAACGATAGAAGAAATTTTCTATGAACTCGCCGGAAATCGTCCGGCGGATGACCTGACACTGATTTTTGAGTTGTTTCGCGTCTATCAGGATCTCAACCCTGAAGCGGAAACTTTTGATCGGTTTTATTTTTGGGGGGAAATGATCCTCAAGGATTTCAATGATGTGGATCAGTTTATGGCTGATGCGGGCAAGCTTTATCATCACCTGTCCGAAATCAAAGAGTTGGAGTCAGACCTGAGTTTTTTGAACGAAAGTCAAATCCAACTCATCAAACAATTTTGGTCTTCTTTTGTGCGTCAGGACAGAGATCATCAGGAGAAGTTTCTCAAATTCTGGCAGCTGCTCAGTCCCCTTTATACAGGCTTTCAGGCTTCCCTGGCAGTATCTGGAATGGCGTATTCAGGGATGCTTTACAGGAAAGTAGCAGAAGCACTTGCTACTATTCCTCAGCCTGAGAAGGTACATCATTTTGTAGGGTTTAATGCATTCACAGGAACTGAGGAAGCATTGATCAAGCATTATATCACTGAGTTTGATGCAAAAATCCATTGGGACGTGGATGCTTATTATCTGGAAGACCAAGCGCAGGAGGCAGGCATGTTTTTCCGGGACTATCGAAAGGATAAAATATTTGGGCCTACTTTCCCAGAACACATCCCGACCCTGATAGAAGAAAGAAAAGCAGCTATAAAGACGTATGCTACTCCTCTGAAGACAAATCAGGCAAATCTTGTAGGATCGATTTTGGGGAAAATCCCTGCGGGAGAGGCATGGGAAGAAACGGTGGTGATTTTGCCAGATGAGCAGATGCTGTTTCCGGTGTTGCACACGCTGCCCGATCAAGTGGATAAGGTAAACGTCACCATGGGATATCCGGTGAAAAATGCCCCGGTTTATTCATTTTTGGAGGCGGTGCTGGAGATGCAGCGATTCATCAAGGAGGAAGATGGAAAAGTACTGTTTTACCATACCGCTGTCAAAAACCTGTTGAGCTCGACTTACCTGAAAAGCGTAAACCCTGGCTTTGCCAGTAAGCTGATGGAGGAAATGCAGCTTTTGAACCAGATTCATGTTTCTGCCGAAAAATTACATCAGGGTGGACTCCTTTATCAGCTTATCTTTCAGAAACTGGAGAATGATTCTCTGTTCCCTTATTTGGCTACGTTGATGGAAGCCCTGGCTGGGCAATTGAAAGACGAGCCTTTGCAACGTTCCTATCTTTATCAGTGCTTCAAGCAGTTGACCCGATTGAGGGAGATTTTTGCCGGTCAGGATATTCTGAGCATCAACAGGGAGTTTTTTATCCGTTTATTCCGTCAGGTTTTCCGGGAGGTGAAGCTGCCTTTCGAAGGAGAGCCGTTACAAGGATTGCAGATCATGGGGGTGCTGGAGTCAAGGAATCTTGATTTCAAACGGGTGATTATCTGCAATATGAACGAAGATAGCTTTCCACCTTCTGCTGGTTTGAATTCAATGATCCCTTTCAATATCCGAAAGGCCTTTGGCTTGCCGGTGCAGGAGCAGAATGACTCGATTTATGCCTATACCTTTTATCGCCTTTTGCATAGTGCTGAGGAAGTGCATATGATCTACACCACTGCTTCGGACCAGGGAAAAGCAGGGGAAAAGAGCCGGTATATCCAGCAGATGGCAGTGGAACTGGGAAGGGAAATGGAAGAAGAGGTGGTTTTCATCCCGATAGACCAGAAGTCACCAGAAGCTATCACCATCCATAAAGACAGGGAGGTTTTGGCCTTGTTGGACAAGTATCTGATCGATGAGCATGGATCTTCCCAAACTTCCTTTTCGCCCTCTGCCCTGAGCGTTTTCTTGGATTGCAGGCTGAAATTTTACCTTCAGTACCTGGCGAATATCCAAGAAAAACAGGAAGTGAGTGAGGAGATTGATGCGGCTGTTTTTGGAAATTTGGCGCACCTGGGTATGGAGATTCTGTATCAGGATTTTGCGAAAAGGAAGGGGAGGACTCTGGTGGAAAAGTCAGATTTCGAGGAATTGGGCAAAAACTGGGTTTTTCCTGCCATAGAAAAAGCCATTCGTCAATTTTATCACTTGGAAGGGGAAGCGGACACCAAACTGAACGGTCAGATGGCTATAGCCAGGGATGTGCTTCAGAAATACCTGCATCAGATTCTGAAAATTGATAAGGAATCCGCTCCATTCCGGTTGATTTCTCTGGAAAAGGAGAAAAAATACACGGCAGGTTTACCGATAGAAACCGCTATGGGACATCAGATGATTTCCCTAAAGGGAATAATTGATCGGGTGGATGAACATAATGGTTCTGTAAGGTTAATTGATTATAAATCAGGACAGGACAACAAAACCTTTCCGGATGTCCCCTCACTTTTTGACAGGAACAATAAATCCAGGAATAAGGCAGCTATGCAGACGATGTTCTATGGCTTGATCTATCAGGCCACGCATCCTGAGAGCTCGCTGCCCCTGAAACCTGCCATATTCAACCTCAGGGAGATGTTTGGTGATGATTTCAACCCTTATTTACAGCAGAAGTTGCCAAGAAAGGAAGGAGTTGAAGTCAATGACTACCGACAGTTTGAGGATGAATACAGAGCTGGATTGAAGGGATTATTGGAGGATATTTACAATCCGGAAATCCCTTTTGACCAGACGGAAGACTTGAAGAAATGTGAGTACTGTCCTTATCAGGAAATTTGCGGGAGGTAGTTCTTCGGCTTTGAATATTGTCATGCAGTACGGATTATAACTATGAATATGCGACAGCGGTTTGAAAGCTGTTTAGTGTCAACCAAAAAGGAGATTCTGTTGTCATACGAAGATTATTTCGAATTGAACCGATGCTTAGGGCTTGCTGAAAAGTCTCAGGTATGCCAGCCCTGGATGCAGGCAAGGCAGGTTCAAGGCGGCCGAGTGATGATGTATGCTTATACCTCGAATGAGGCTAAGGTAGAAGAAGGTATGGCTGAGGCTAGTTTAAAAATCCCGATTTTGGGATTTTCTGATGTATAGATAAAGACCTATTGTGGTCAATAAGCTTGTACTAGACTAGCTGAAAAACCGGTCACATGAAAAATAGATCAGTCATTTAAAATGATAGTTTTTGATCTATTACTGGCGTCTTTCAGCATGTCCTACTTAACTTTTACCAAGTGTTACTTTAGTTTTCAGTAAGGTGTGTTCTTCTTTCAAAATTGATAAAGCAATAAAAAGTGTGATCCGTAGTTGTCAAAACTTGTTCGCTCTTTCTCGCGTCCGGTTATCAGAATTGGATCTAATCGTTGCTTGTGAGCAAGGCGCATAAAAGGTTCAGCAATAAATTTTATATTGTCTGTTGCTTTGTAAGCAAATCCTATACTGCCTGTCAGAGAAGTTGAAAAATGATTAACCTCACGTTTTTTTTTAGTTTCCATTTTAGGTATGTATGAAATGTAAAACGATTGAAAATCGTATGCTGTCACAGCATTCAAACTCATATATAGCTCCCATTTTTCTTTAGAAATAATATATTTATTGATTCCTAACGGTATTTCAATGGTGTTATAACCGTATTTTTCAACGTGAGCCAGAATTTTGGTACAACCTACACCTGGTTCCGAGAAGTGACAGTGGTCAAATGGAACAATCATTTCATAATGTCTTTTGATGTAATTAGCACCGAAGTTGAGCCCCCAAGAATTCATAAACCTCTTTTGCATTCGAATTCCAATTCCAAAAAAATCTGTCTTGCTATTTCTTTCTTCGTGTCCGGGACCATAAATCATTTTACTGCGGGTCTCGCTTTGGAATGAAAAAGCTGGTCCGATAAAAAAATCACTGGTTTGTGCGAAGATTGAGAAAGTCATCCATAGTATTGTCGTTATAGTTAGTATTGTTTTCTTCATGACTTGTCATTTTGAAGTTAGTAATAGCTTAATACATCAGCCCAATCCGGAAAACCATACTTCGATACAGGTACTCTGTTTCATTCAATGAATTAAACCCTGGGGGGAGCTGGTCTGTAGCAACGACCTGGGCACCAGGCTGTATCAAGCTTCCCTGAAAATAGGATAGGTCCTGCCGCTTGTATGCCACACTGAAAGAAAGGGCGGTATTGCCTTTTCGGGCAGGAAAGCTGATACCTACAGAAGGACTGAACAGCAATCCACCACGGTACCAGCTTTTATTCCATTCAGTACTTACTTTTTCTTCCAGAAGTGCAGAGCCTATTCCCAGATCCAAGCCTCCGAAAATCTTCGGCCTGCCATCTTTTCCCAGAAAACCCCGGTAGCCAAACGCAAAAGGAATAATAGAAATATCATCATACTGATCCAGTCCAACTGAAAAACCCACTATATGATTTCGGCTTATACGCGCACCATGAAAACTCATGAGACTGATATCTCTGCGCTTTTCATGAGTTCCGTCCCACTGTTCGGCACCTTTCCCGATTAGCATGCCGATTTCCGTCTGCCCAAAATAGAGTTTATCCTGCGCCTTGACCTGAAAGAAAAATATAAATCCAGCAAATAAGATTAGTAGAAATTTAGCCATTCGTTGATCAATAGACATTGATTGGATTTTTGACTTGTATGCAGCTTAGTTTTTGCAGTTTTGCGGGATTGCTATAATCAAATTGGCATACGCCGTCAGGGCCAATTACGATAAGAGATTTTGGGCCGGGAATCAGATCAACAGACTTTTGGCTGGTCAGAAACTCAAGTTGGTTTTGGTCTATAGCCATCACATCATTGACGTTAAAGCTTTTCAGACCATGAATTCCTTCTGCTATATAGAGGTATTGACCTGCCAGTCCCAATCCATGTGGGTTGAGCATGGGATATGCTTTTTTAAGTGTAGGATTATATAGGTTTTTGATGTCAATTACCTGAAGTTCATTCACGCCATTCCAGCATGCATTGCCATTTCTTAGGGTCACAAATGCATGATCGGAATTCACCACCACTGGGTCACAAGCCTGGACATGCTCGTAAACGGCCATTCTTGTAGGGGAATTAGGTGTGCTGGCATCATAGATGTGCATACCTACATTGGATCCGATAAACAGCTTGTCCTGAAATGGGAAAATTGTTTCGATTCCCCAACCTAGGTCAATGGGTTTGACAAAGGATGGATCGGAAGGATTAGCCACATCAAATACTCGAAGTGTGGTTTCATCTACTGCATATAAATGCTTGTTTGACAGGGTAAACCGGGCCATGGATCCTCCAGTGCCATAGCTCTGGGACGCAGCTGAAAGGTTGGCGGAAAAGCTCATCCTAGAATCCATCATCCATACACCTTGTTGCCATCCACCTCTTTCCCATCCAGGATTTTCTGTGGTGAGTACAGTGTCTTTAAATGTGATGATTTCACCAGTTTCATGGTAATACATATGGGTAAACACATCCTCAACCCGTTTTGTAAGTTTGATATTGTCAATATTGCTTAGGTCAAATGCCAATAGATCGACATAATTATCCGCATAAAGGATGTTTCCATTTACGGCCATGTCCACGTTACCCGCTATGGGGATGAAGCTTAAATTAACAGGGTGTGCAGGATCCTCATTGTTCAGGATGTGAATTCCCTTGGTAGGTTCGTTGATAAAAAGGTAATCTTCATAAATGTAGATTTTCCCTGGATTATCCAGAGGCATTGCGGGCTCAGTAGTGATGGTTCTTGCCCTGATGTCGCTCATTTCATAATAAACGGGCATCATCGTATGATAGGTGTATGAGTTCGTGACTTCATCCTGACAGGAAGAAAATGCAAGGATCACAAACAACAATAAAAGTGGAAAGGGATTGTAGAAAGATTTCATATGGATAGGATTTAGCGGTATAAATGTGTTTTATCTATAGACGAATCTGAACAATGATTTGCTACACAGGAAGTTATAGAAATTTTACTTTAGAATGGGCTTGCCTGTTCTTTATGAAAGATTAGGTGTCTTTTCTAATGAAAATAGAATGTCTATCTCACTGGATATAGCGCTGATTCGTGTTTTTTGCGCTAATATTCAAAACTTGGCTATACAAACCATTAATCAAATTCATAGGCCAAGATTTTCAAATTTCTTTACCTTCAAGATCTGAAAATATCCAAGCCAGTCCTATGAGAAAGTATCTGCTGCTGCTTGCAGTATGTTGTGTGTGTGTGTTGAGTTGTACTTCAAAAGTTGAGGATCCCTTCGCCGAGGTAAAGCCCGATGAATCAAGATTTACGAAGGTCCCATTGGCGGGAAATTTCAATGAACCCATGGAAATCGAGGTGTTGGACAACGGCGATGTATTGATCATTGAGCGGCATGGAAATCTTAAATTATACCAGGCCGAAACTGGACAAACTTCGATAGTGGGAACCTTGGATGTATTTCCCGAGCGGGAAGATGGCTTGATGGGGATGGCAAAGGATCCGGATTTTGAAAAAAACAATTGGCTGTATCTGTACTACGCTCCCGTCAGTGAGCCTGCATTGAATAGAATTTCCCGCTTTGATTTTGTGGACAATAAGCTGGATTTGAGCTCCGAAGTACTGATTTTGGATGTGGATATCTACCGTGGATGCTGCCACTCAGGTGGAGGTTTGGAATTTGATTCAGAAGGTAATCTGTATTTGGGCATCGGAGATGATTCCACACCTTTTGAGTCCAGCAATTTCAATCCTATAGACGAGCGTCAGGATCAGCCCAAAAACGTGGATGCCCAGAGGACTTCTGGGAACACAAATGACTTGAGAGGGGCAATTCTCAGGATCAAACCCAAACCTGAAGGAGGTTACACTATTCCAGATGGGAATTTATTTCCCGTAGGCACACCAAATACCCGTCCGGAAATCTACGTAAAAGGAAACCGGAATCCATTTAGGTTCTCAATAGACAGCCATAATGGAAATCTTTATTGGGGGGAAGTAGGCCCGGATGCTTCCGAAGATAAAGAAGGCAGAGGGCCTAGAGGCTATGATGAGATCAATGTGGCTACTGGCCCGGGATATTATGGCTGGCCTTATTTTGTGGGAAATAATTATGCCTATTGGAAGTATGATTTTACTACCGGAGAAAGTTTGTTTCAGTTTGATCCTAAAGCACCCAAAAATACTTCCCCAAATAATACGGGGATGGAAATACTTCCAGAGGCTCAACCGGCTTTGATTTATTATCCATATGCCGAATCCGATGAATTCCCCATGCTAGGGCAGGGAGGGAGAAATGCCATGGCTGGTCAGGTCTATTACCGGGAGGATTATGAAGATTCCAAGGTGAGGTTTCCCGGTTATTACAATGGTAAGCTTTTTATCTATGATTGGATGCGAAACTGGATTTTTACGGTCAGCCTGACTGAAAATTTCGAATACGATACCATGGAGCGCTTTATGCCGGAAACCCATTTTGAGAAACCTATGGATATGCAGTTTGCCAAAGATGGTTCTTTGTATTTATTGGAATACGGTACATTCTGGCGGGCAAACAATGACGATTCCGGCTTATATAGAATTGTTTTCTCCGAAGGGAATAGAAAACCGGAAGTGAAAATATCTGCTGACCAGATACAAGGTTCGGCTCCATTGACGGTGGATTTTTCCTCAGCAGGAACACAAGATCCGGACATGGAAGATAAAATCACATTTCATTGGGATTTTGGAGACAATGAAGCTATATCCGCCGAAGAGAACCCTTCGCATACATTCGAATCGCCTGGTGTGTACAAGGTGACCTTGACAGCAACTGATCAGGAAGGCGAATCAGCAACTTCCTTTTTGGAAGTAAGAGTTGGGAATGAGGCACCTGTTGTTTCCATTGAGTGGGAGGGCAACCGAAGTTTTTATTTCGGAAAGGAGACGGTCAACTATACCGTAAAAGCAACAGACAAGGAAGATGGGGAGATAGATCCAAAGCAAATTAATGTAACCATAGACTATCTGGAAGGGGGATATGATCAGATCGAAATGGGGCATCGGGAAGAAGTCTTGAGCATAGGAGAGACATACATCAATGAGGCGGGGTGCAAGGCCTGTCACGGAATCAGCAATGAGTCTGTAGGCCCGGATTATACGGCAGTATCGGAGAAATACAAAAATGATCCCAATGCAAAAGCCTATCTGGTCGATAAAATAAAAAATGGTGGTTCTGGAGTCTGGGGAGAGCAGATTATGCCGGGGCATACACACCTGGAGGAGACTAGAGTGAGTCAGATGGTTGACTTTGTGTTGGGTATTGCCAATCCAAATGCAAAATCTGCGTTGCCGGCAGCTGGCAGTTATACCATTGAATCTACAGATGAAGAGGATGGGTTTTACATGGTGCAGGCATCTTATGAGGATCAGGGTGCCAACGGGATTCCTCCGATAAAAACCACAACTCAACTAAAACTGAGGAATACACTGGTATCTGCCTATAGTGCTGATGGTTTAAAAGGTGCGGCAAGGGCTAATCCTGAAGACGAATACTATGTGCAATTTACCGAATCAGGTTCTTGGCTAATGCTTAAAGACCTTGATTTAGATCACATCAATAATATCACACTTTCTGTAATGCCAGGAAACACTATAGGCAAAATCCAGGTGAGGGCAGGGTCACCCGATGGACCGCTAGTGGGAGAAACTGACCTTTTGAATAGAGAATCCAGACCGGTCACAGGGCCTGAAGAGGGCTGGTTTGAAGTTCTGTTACCAATTAGGACTTCGGATTTTTACGGGGATTTATATTTCGTATATGTGTCAGAAAGGGGTGTCAATATCTGGAACACCTTCAATCTCAAAACTATAAATTTCAAAAGGTAATTGAAACCATTTCCTGTGTTATTAGTTAAAAGAGGTAAGCTTAAACCACTAACCAACTATAACTATGAAATTTTACACAATTATTGTGATGATTCTGTTCACATGTATAGGGACAGCTTCCTACGCTCAAAATTCTGTATTTCAGATTTCCGATGGCAAGAAAGATTTTGAACTCCGGGCAGTTGCCGAATTGGGGTTTTTAGGAGTTCTGAGCCATAAAGTGCAGTTTGGAGAAAATGGTACTTACTTCGATTATAAAAAAAGCGGTGGGCAAAATGTTCTTTTCCCGGTAGGTAGAGTCTCACTCGAACTGGACATAAAAGAAAGAAATACCGTTATTCTATTATACCAGCCACTTACGATTCAGACACAGGCCTTGCTGACAGAGGATGTGGTAGTAAATGATTTGACATTTCCTGCTAACAGTTCCGTTGATTTACTGTACAATTTTCCCTTTTATAGAGTTAGTTATTTGCGGGAACTGCTTCCAGACCAAGAAAGATGGGGACTGGCAGTGGGGGGTAGTGTGCAGCTGAGAAATGCTACCATTACATTCGAATCCACGGACGGGGAGAGATTCCGAACTAACCAAGACGTAGGGGTGGTACCTGCATTGAAAGTGCGGAGTAGGTATGATCTATCGAAACTGCTATACCTAGAGTTGGAGGCTGACGGAATCTATGCGCCGATCAGCTATCTGAATGGCAGTGACAATGAGGTGAAGGGTGCTATTTTGGATGCAAGTATCCGATCTGGTCTTAAAGTGACCCAGGATGTAAATGCATTTCTCAATCTTCGATATCTTGGTGGAGGAGCGGAAGGCGCATCAGACGATGAGCCAGGGCCGGGAGATGGTTATGTGAAGAACTGGCTTAACTTTATTACTGTTTCGACAGGCTTTGTATATAAGTTTAATTGACGATAATTATTGTGGGAGATTGAATTTTCAGTCTCCCACTATTTTTTTTGAAACTATTTTTTTAAATTCCTTCAAACTTTTTAGCGTATGGCAATTGAGAAAAAATACTGTTTGAACTGCAATGCAGTGATCCAGGGTAGAATTGATAAGAAATTCTGTGATGATCAATGCAGGAATACCTACAATAATCAGCAGAATGCATTTTCTACCAACTATATCCGGCGGGTTAATCACAGCCTGAAGAAAAACCGCAATATTCTGGAAGGTGTCATTCCTGCAGGAGAAGATATGGGAAAAACAACCCGGGACCGTTTGCTTCGGGATGGTTTTCTGTTCAAGTATTTTACCCATATCTATGAGACCAAAAAAGGCAACATCTATCATTATTGCTATGATTATGGATATTTGGAGCTGGAGAGCGATTGGTTTTTGGTGGTGAAGGGAAAGGAAGTTTAGTGAGACAGCAGGAATAAAATGTATAGCTCACAAGAAATAGGTACTTTTGGGCGTGTCAGAAAATATCCAAGAAACCACCGCCCAGTATCTCAAAAGCCTTTCGATTGACAGCCTCAATGAAATGCAGACTGAGTTTATCTCCAGAGCTGCCAAGAATCCAAATATCGTTCTTTTGTCTCCTACAGGTTCAGGCAAAACAGTCGCGTTTTTAATCCCTCTTCTTAATTCACTGAAGGAAAATGTACGTGAAGTTCAGGCGCTGATCATTGTGCCATCCCGTGAATTGGCAATCCAGATCGAGCAGGTTTTCAAGGGTATGAAAACTCCCTTTAGAGTCAGTACAGTATATGGCGGGCACTCTTCCAAACTAGAATCGAACAGCCTAGGCGAATCGCCAGAAGTGATTATAGGTACTCCCGGAAGATTGGCAGATCATATAGGACGGGAATCGTTTGATGCCAAGACTATTCAGACTGTGGTTTTGGATGAGTTTGACAAATCACTTCAAATGGGCTTTCATGAGCAGTTGAAGGTGATTTTCGCAGCGCTCTCTGGGCAGCAAAGACATATGTTGACTTCTGCGACAGCACTGAAGCGCATGCCTGATTTTCTACCCTTTGTGGATCATCGCACCGTCAATTTTCTAAAAGATGTGGCGGAGTCCAAACTTGAGTTGAAGATCGTTCACAGTTCGAGTAAAGAAAAGGGAGAGACGCTGATGCGTTTGGTGGCAGGTTTTCAGGATGAATCCTGCATAGTATTTTGTAATCACAGGGATGCAGTGGATAGACTAAGCACCTTGCTTAATGATTATGGTTATTTTCATTCGGTTCTACATGGAGGTCTGGAGCAGATCGACCGGGAGAAGAATTTGATCAGGTTCCGGAGCAAGGTCACCAATTTGTTGATTGCTACGGATTTGGCTTCACGGGGATTGGATATTCCCGAGATCAAGCATGTGGTGCATTACCAACTACCCCCAAAAGAAGACGCTTTTATCCATAGGAATGGACGGACGGCAAGAATGCATGCCGAAGGCTTGTCTTATTTAATTCTTGCCAACGATGAATCCAAGCCAGAATATTTGGAAGGATTTATAGATGAGGTTAAAGTGGGGGAGAAGTTAGTACCGCCGATTTCCCAGGAATGGACCTGTCTATATGTGAGTGCAGGTAAAAAAGACAAGGTGAGCAAAGGCGATATCGTAGGGATGCTCACCAAAAAAGGCGGGTTGACAAGTTCGGAAATCGGTTTGATCACAATCATGGATTTTGCTTCTTATGTGGCTGTGAAAAGCAATTTGGTGCAAAAACTTCTACCCAAACTAAAGAACGAACGGGTGAAAAAAGTGAAAGTGAGAATAGAGGAAGCGAATTAGTTTTCAGTGGGGAGTTTCTCAGCGGTCAAGATGTTAACCCTATATCCATTTAATAGTGAAGTTCAATTGACATGAGTGGCGCAAGGGGGATTTCTGTCGCAATGCTTAAAAGGGGCATTGATTTCCATTTTAAACTCTCAATTTCCTTAACTTAGGGTTTGCTGAAAAACCAAGCAGTCTTATGCAAAAGCGCGTCACCGGAATAGGAGGTATCTTTTTCAAAGTAAAAGATCCGGCAAAAACCAAGTCTTGGTATCAGGAACACCTCGGGCTCAATACGGATGCTTATGGGTCTGCTTTCGAGTGGCGAAGCTCTGAAAATCCGGATCGAAAGGGCTTCACGCAATGGTCTCCTATGAAAGACGATACAGCCTATTTCAAACCTTCGGAAAAGGATTTTATGATCAATTACCGTGTAGAGAATCTTCTGGAACTGGTAAAGGAATTAAAAGCTGAAGGTGTGGTGGTCCTGGATGAGATCGATGAAACCGAATATGGCAAGTTCGTGCATATTCTGGATCCGGATGGGCATAGTATCGAACTTTGGGAGCCGGTGGATGAAGTTTATGATGAGCTGGTAGTAGGAAGAACAAAAAGCTAAAACTTACTAATGAGATGAAAATACAACACGAATTTGACGGAAAAAAAGGTTCTTTTTACCTAGAAGAAGGAGCGAAGCGCTCGGCTGAAATGGTCTATGTGATGGCTGGTCCAGCCAAGATGATCATTGAGCATACTGAAGTCGATGAAAGCCTGAAAGGGCAAGGGATAGGCGGAAAGCTACTGGAAGAATTGGTGGCCTATGTCAGGAAGGAGGAGATTAAAGTGATTCCGCTTTGTCCCTTTGCAAAAGCGATGTTTAAGAAAAAGGAAGATTTGCGGGATGTTCTTGCCTAAGATATATCAAGAAAACAGCATATATAAAAGCAAGCCGATAATAAGAGAAACCAATCCGGCGAAGAAATAGCTGCTTCTCGCAAATGAACTTCGTCTGTCCATTCTATAATTAATGCTGTCATCTATGTTTTTCAGATCGGCCTTGTCCATGTTTTTTTCTCTGGAAATACCTTCAGATCCCCTGCGTTTTGGGCGTATCTTTCCAAGGTTTCGATTTTCCTTCGAAGATTTATTTGCTGAGGAAATAAAGCCGGCACCTCCTGTCATAAAAAACTAATTGTCTTTAAAAATAGTGATTTCCTAGCGTAGTTGAAAAGTGAATTCCATGTGTCTTTTTAAAAATGCTCCAAATGCAAAGATCAGTACAAGGTAGGTCAGTGGTGTCTATTGGTCTGTATTACCCTTTTTTCTGGTTTCATATGCTGTAGCTCAAAAACCGGAACATAATCCATCTGCAGTTGATCCTGGAGATTTGGAAGCAATTTGCGCCCGTGATAAAATGAGCTGTTAGTATAATCATTGATATTTCTCCATTTGGAGCTTGATTTTCTCCAAGGTCAAGGGTTTTTCCAGAAAACCTGAGACGATGGAATATTCCTGGGCTTTAAACCTGTCCTGATAATCGATGGAGCTGGACAGGATGACTATTTTATCTTCTCTTCCGGGGTGTAGTTGCAGGTATTTATCCAGAAATTCCCAGCCATTCAATACCGGCATATTGATATCCAAAAAGATCAGGAGGGACTGCTTTGGATCCAGGTCATTGAGCCTGATGAGCGCTTCCTCACCCTCAAGGAATTCTTCTATTTTTTCAGCGATACCAACTTTTCCAAGTAGTCTTTTATTGATCAGGTTGTTTATCGGATCATCATCCACTAGAAAAATGGTGTCAAATTGAGCCATTGAGAGAATACGGGTGTGGGAAAAGGGAGTTTTATACTTAGCCAAAATACAATTAATACTGATCCAAGAAAAAGGTTTAACTACCTTTTTTAATTTTATCCTATAGAAATGCTAGTATTCAGGCAATAAAAAAGGAGGTCCCTGGGAACCTCCTTTTGGATTTTTGGAGTGGATGATTACATCATGCCGCCCATTCCTCCGCCGCCGCCCATTGGAGGCATGGCAGGAGCATCTTCTTTGATATCAGCTACTACACACTCAGTAGTCAAAAGAAGCGCGGCGATAGAGGCCGCATTTTCCAATGCCAGACGGGTTACTTTAGTAGGATCGATTACACCAGCTTTGAACAAGTCTTCATAGACATCAGTTCTGGCGTTGTAACCATAGTTTCCTTTGTTTTCCCTGATCTTATTGATCACCACGGAAGGCTCTCCACCTGCATTGGAAACAATTGTTCTGAGTGGGGACTCGATAGCCTGTCTGATGATGTTGATACCTGTATCTTCATCTTCATTTAGACCTTTGAGCTCATTAAGTGCTTCAGCAGCTCTTACCAGTGCGACACCGCCACCTACTACAACGCCTTCTTGGACGGCAGCTCTAGTAGCGTGAAGAGCATCATCTACACGGTCTTTTTTCTCTTTCATTTCCACTTCAGTGGCAGCACCGATATATAGGATAGCTACACCGCCGGATAGTTTTGCAAGTCTTTCCTGCAGTTTCTCCCTGTCGTAATCAGAAGTGGTTTTGTCGATTTGTGCTTTGATCTCAGAGATTCTGCCTTTGATGGCAGCGGCATCACCTGAACCGTTTACGATAGTCGTGTTATCCTTGTCGATGTTGATTTTCTCAGCTCTACCTAGCATGTCGATAGTCGCGTTCTCCAGTTTGAAGCCTCTCTCTTCGGAGATCACAGTGCCTCCCGTAAGGATAGCGATGTCTTCCAACATAGCCTTTCTTCTGTCACCGAAACCTGGAGCTTTCACAGCGGCCACTTTCAGAGCGCCACGGATTTTGTTTACTACTAGGGTCGCAAGAGCTTCGCCATCTACATCTTCAGAGATGATTACCAAAGGCTTACCTGACTGGGCCACTGGCTCAAGTACTGGAAGAAGCTCCTTCATGGAAGAGATCTTCTTGTCGTAGATCAAAATGTATGGTTGTTCCAGTTCAGCCTCCATTTTCTCCGTATTGGTCACGAAGTAAGGAGAAAGGTAACCTCTGTCAAACTGCATACCTTCTACAGTTTTCACTTCAGTTTCAGTGCCTTTAGCCTCTTCTACGGTGATGACACCGTCTTTGCCTACTTTGTCCATTGCATCAGAAATCATCGTTCCGATTTCCTCGTCATTGTTGGCAGATACGGTTGCCACCTGAGCGATTTCTTTGGAAGTAGAGATTTGCTTGGAGTCAGCCTGAAGTTGCTTTACCACAGCGGATACAGCTTTATCAATACCTCTCTTAAGGTCCATTGGGTTAGCTCCGGCAGCTACGTTTTTGATACCTACGCCGAAGATAGATTGGGCAAGTACAGTAGCGGTAGTAGTACCGTCACCTGCATTGTCAGCGGTTTTGGAAGCTACTTCTTTTACCAGCTGCGCACCCATGTTTTCGATTGGCTCTTCCAATTCGATTTCTTTTGCTACCGATACACCATCTTTGGTAATGGTAGGGGCACCGAATTTCTTATCGATGATCACGTTACGACCTTTTGGTCCCAAGGTCACTTTTACCGCATCTGCAAGTGCATCTACACCTTTTTTCAGCTGATCTCTCGCGCTGGTATTGAAAAATAATTGCTTAGCCATTTTGTTAAATGTTTTTGGTTAACGATTTAGGATGATTGATTAAAGGATTGCAAAGATGTCTGACTCTCTCATGATGAGGTAGTCGCTTCCTTCTACACTGAGTTCTGTGCCGGAGTATTTGCCGTACAGTACAGTGTCCCCGACTTTCACAGTCAAAGGCTCATCTTTTTTGCCATTTCCTACTGCCACTACAGTGCCTTTTTGTGGTTTCTCTTTCGCCGTATCTGGGATGTAAAGACCAGATGCTGTTTTCTCTTCAGCTGCAGCAGGTTGTACCAAAACTCTGTCTGCAAGAGGTTTGATGTTCACATTTGACATAATATAAATTCGTTTAAGGTTAGTTTAAAATGTATTTGCCTAATAGCACTTCCTGTGCCAATGAAATAATAGGGCCAAAGGCTGACAAATCGGCCGTAAATGTCCGTCAATAGGGCCGAGAGGCTAAATTTAATTGGCAGAAATCACTGCCATTTTTGCTAACAATGATACAGAATTGTCAGAATTTCGTAATTTATAGTCAAACCTATTTGCTTATGACTACACTACCTAAAAACTGGATCACAGAAGGCCACATAGATTTTGAGTATAAAAAGTATCAGTTGCTAGCCTATCTACAGGAGTCCAACAGACGATTCCAGCAAATAAAGCTTTATCCCGTTTTAGCTGAATTGATAGACCACTACCGGAATCTGCAAGAATTGAAGTCAGGTAAAACTGAATTGAAAAACCTCTTTCCAAAAACCCTGGAATCCATCGACCTCCAACGTGGGAAACTCAATTACCTTTCTACCATCAATGAGGAAGGGATTATGAAAGAGCTTTCCCTGATTACTGAATATGCCCTGCCCAAATTTGGTGCCCAGATAGAGGAAGGCAAGGCCATCTACGACTATGTGGAAGACCAGTTGGAATTCGAACCCGTGGGGATATTGCCTATCTACAATCAGGAAGGCTATATTTTGCTTTCAAGAGAAAAGAAAAAAGAAATACATGCTTTCCGGTACAAGTCTGGTTTGATACATTTTGCCGGCGAAAAATTCCGCAGTATCAGCATGTGGCTAATAGGCGTATTCCAGCGCAGTCTGGTCAATACCTTGGAAAAAATCAAAATGGATCTGGTCAAAGAAATCAAGGAGCTGCCAAACCCCGCTACGTGGAGGATTCATAGCCAGCAGGAATTCCCCATAGAGGAGACCTTGGTGCCCATCAGTAAGCGGCTTTTGTTAAAGACTGTTTCTGTCAAGTCCTAGAAGGGTTGAGTCCCCTTTTCTAAAGATTTGATTTTAAGAAAGGCATATATACAAGAAAAGTCTGCCCTTTCGGAGCAGACTTTATGTGCTGAGCGACTATTTCACTTAGTCAACTGAGTCAGTATCACTTTCTTCAGGAGCCTCTTCAGTAGCGGCAGGAAGTAGGCTTTCATCCTCGCCAAATGAAGGGGCAACTATTTGCTGCTTGGCGTTCTCGATATTTGGAGATGAAAACTGATTGGATTGAGGGCCGCCATAAAACGCAGATGAGGCCAAGGAAAGCACCAATATGGAAACCGCCAAAACCCAGGTGGCTTTCTCCAGTACGTTTCCGGTACGGGTCACACCCATGATTTGGGAGGCGCCTCCTCCAAATGCTGCACCAACACCTCCTTTAGAGTTCTGGCCTAAGATTACTAAAATCAGCAGTACTGCCAATATTAGAATAATTGTAATCAATAAAGTAAACATATTAAGTGGGTGTTAATCTTTCAGTTTTTCAATCAAGTCCGCAAAGTAAGCCCTTTTATCCGGAAACTTCAATAGCAATTTCTCATAAATTTCGATGGCCAGCTGCTTCTTCCCTTGTTTTGCAAGAATTTTCGCATAAGACTCTGACAGAAGATTGTCATTGATTTTGGTGCTGTTGGCTGCCAGATTTTCGGTATTCTGGTTTGCCTCGATCTCTTTGATGGTGGCTAGCTTTATGGTTTTTTTGCTAAAAGCTTTGATCAGATCAATCTGCTCCTTTTTCTTCGTATCAAGTATTGCTTTTTTTTCTTTTTTCTTGATGGTCTCTATAAGATCATCCTGCGGTGGTTTTCTTCTTCTTGGCCTTGACTTGGCCGGTGCGGCTTTGACCTCCGGATGGGGCTCACTTTTATGGGTTGCGGCTTCCTCGGGAACAGGGTCTTTTGGCTTCTCTATCGACACTTTTGCACTAGGGACCTCCATTGCTGGCTTTTCTATCAGGCTTTTAAGCCAAACTCTGTCAGGACTCGTAATGGCTGCATAGCCTAGTGTCGGGATGTTTTCGATACCGTCTTTCTGATATTCAAATCGGGCCGTGAGGACGTAGGGAATCTGGAAATAAGGGAAATTCTCCCGCACTTTCTGCAACCGCAGGATGTCAGATCTATCTAAGGAATCTGATTTTTGGATTATTTCTAAAAACTGGGCTGCGTTCACGTGCGGTTTTCTTTTGATTAATGAATATAGGCAATTTACCAGTTGGCAACTGTAGCTGTGAAAATATCCTGAATGATACTGGTGAAAATCTCATCCACCAACTCGCTTTCCACATCCAGGAAGGTGGTGGTCCGTGGGTCATAATCCTGGAAAAAGGAAAACGGACGTTTTAGATTTTCGGTTTCATCGGTGGTGTTGATATATTCTACCTCTACTCTTATAGTGAGCCGCATGGTACCTGCACGATCAGGACGGTTGGGGTCTCCACTGGATACAGCCGCCTGGGGAGTGAGGGTGTATCCTGTGATAGCTCCCATAAACTGCAGGTTACCATTGGTACGTACCAGTTCCAGCTGGGTGTTTCTCTGGTAATATTCCTTCAGTGCTTCTGTGAATCGTTGCTCAATATTGGCAGGTCCTCCCCCGGAGTCATTGAAGAAGTTTTCTACGGTGAAGGTCTTGACCACATCATAGTTGATATTGGTGCCGGTGAAGCTGTATTTGACTGAGCAGCTTTGGAATAGGAAAAAGACCAATCCCAGTGCAAGTACTGGAAGCTTATTGGTCAATTTCATATTGCTTGATTTTTCTATATAGGGTACGCTCAGAGATCCCCAGATCGCTGGCCGCATACTTTCTTTTATTGTTATGCTTTCGCAAAGCTCTTAGGATCATCTCTTTTTCTTTCTTTTCCAGCGAGAGGGAGTTGTCATCCTCTTCGTGGATAATGTCCTCGATGGCATCATCTTCATAACCATCGTCTTGGGATGGGCCGGATTTATTGGAATCTATCACCAAAGGAACGTAACTAGGGTTGGATTCCGTATTTTCCTTGGTGCCAAATCCACTATCCATATCCTCGAACAGCCCCTGATGCTTTTGGATGATGTTCGAATTCAACCCGCCACTATGGTAACTTTCTAGCACCAGTTTCTTCAACTCATTCATGTCCTTTTTCATATCAAAAAGCACTTTGTACAATAAATCCCGCTCGGAGAAATCCGTGGTTTCCCCGCTTTTTGATTGGTGAGGAAGCGCCATCGGCAGTCGTGAGTTGTCTGAAGGAAGGTATTTCGACAAGGTAGCCGCATCCACTTCCCGCTCATTTTCCAGCAGTGAGATCTGTTCCGCTATATTCTTCAATTGACGGATGTTGCCCGGAAAAGAGTACCGCATTAATGCCGCCTGAGCTTCAATATCCAGCGAGATAGGGCGCACGTGATATTTTTCAGAGAAGTCCGAGGTGAACTTTCTGAACAGCAACACCACATCCTCTCCGCGCTCACGAAGCGGGGGGACAAAGATCGGGACGGTATTCAGCCGATAATAGAGGTCTTCCCTGAATTTGCCTTTTTCCACTGCATTGAGCAGTTTGACATTGGTAGCGGTGATTACCCGAACATTGGTTTTCAGGACTTTTGAGGAGCCTACCTTGATGAATTCCCCGTTTTCCAGCACCCGGAGTAGCCTAGCCTGGGTTCCCAGTGGCATTTCACCTATTTCGTCCAGAAATATTGATCCTCCATCGGTAACTTCGAAATACCCTTTTCTGGCTTCATGAGCACCGGTAAAGGAGCCTTTTTCATGTCCGAAAAGCTCGGAATCGATAGTTCCCTCAGGAATCGCCCCACAGTTGATCGCGATGAATTTGCCGTGTTTTCTCAGGCTTAAGGAATGGATGATCTTGGAAAAACTCTCCTTACCACTGCCACTTTCCCCGGTGATCAGGACAGTCATGTCTGTAGGGGCGGCCTGCATAGCTACCTGTATCGCATGGTTCAGATGCGGACTGTTGCCAATGATCCCGAAGCGTTGTTTTACGCTTTGAATTTCTGGGTTTGTTATCATTAAAAACTCGGGTTTACTTCGATCACTTCGCCAAACAGCGTTGCCGGTGTACAGTCGGTGATTTTTACTTTTATGTAATCCCCTTTGGAGTAGTTTCCAGTAGGTACGATCACTACTTTATTGGCTGAGTTCCGTCCTTTTAGTTCCTCTGCTGATTTTTTGGAAGTCCCTTCTATCAGTATGAGCTGCTCCTTGCCAAGATCCAGTTTATTCCGCTCATGCGAAAGCGAACTTTGCTTGGTGATCACCTCGGCCAGCCTTCTTTTCTTCACCTCCAACGGGATGTCATCCGCATATTTTTTTGCGGCCAAAGTCCCCGGTCTCTCTGAATAGAAGAACATGTAAGAAAAATCGAATTTCACAATGTCCATTAAGGAAAGTGTGTCCTGATGCTCTTCCTCCGTTTCGCTGCAGAATCCTGTGATCATATCCGAGGATATGCCGCATTCCTCTCCTAGGATTTCCCTGATTTTGGCTACCCGCTCCAGATACCATTCCCTGTCGTAGGTTCTGTTCATCATTTCCAATACTCTGGAATTTCCGCTCTGGGCAGGCAGATGGATGTATTTGCAGATATTATCGTACTTCTTCATCGTATATAGTACCTCGTCGGTGATATCCTTGGGATGGGAAGTGGAGAACCTGATTCTGAGTGAAGGATCTACCAAAGCTACCATTTCGAGCAAATTGGCAAAGTTGATTACCGTAGATACTTGTTCTTCTTTTTTATTCAGTCTGGCTTTGTTGTTTTCCTCAGGGGACCACTTGTAGCTGTCCACATTTTGGCCCAGCAAAGTCACTTCCTTGTATCCCTGGGAGAAAAGCTGCTTGGCTTCTTCTACTATGGAGTAGGGGTCTCGGCTTCTTTCCCTGCCCCTGGTGAAGGGCACCACGCAGAAGGAGCACATATTGTCACATCCCCGCATGATGGAGATAAACGCGGACACCCCGTTGGAATTTAGCCGTACAGGTGCGATATCAGCGTAGGTTTCCTCACGGGAAAGAAAAGTGTTAACGGCTTTCTGTCCCTCTTCTGCTACGGCAAGTAGATTAGGCAGGTCACGGTAGGCATCAGGGCCTACGACTATGTCCACGATTTTCTCTTCTTCTAGGAGCTTCTCCTTCAGACGCTCTGCCATGCATCCCAGCACACCTATGGTCATCTCAGGATTGCTCTTTTTAGCCCTGTTGAAGTCCGAGAGTCGTTTTCTGACTGTCTGTTCGGCTTTTTCGCGTATGGAACAGGTATTCAGGAAGATCACATCTGCCTGATTAAAGTCTGAGGTAGTATCAAACCCGCCTTCCTTCATGATAGACGCGACAATCTCCGAATCAGCGAAATTCATGGCGCAGCCGTAGCTCTCTATATACAGTTTCCGGGTTTTGCCGGTATTTTCATCTACAGTGGTTTTGAAGTCGCAGGCTTGTGCTTCTTCCCCTGAAATGATATCTATGTCTGCAATCAAATTATTCATGTACTTGGGTATTTCCATTCTTTCGGAGGGCGAAATTACGAAAATGCGGACAAAATGGCAGAAAGTATGATTCTTTATTTTGTTAAAACGCCTAAAGTTGGGTCACTGGGTTTATCTTCATTTGAGTAGGCATTTTTAGTACTTCCAAATAGTAGGCCATTTGGAGGGAATGAAGCCTTCCTATTCTTCAAAAGGTATCCTTAGCTGCTCACCAAAATGCTGATGTTCTTCCACTATGTTGAGATTGGAGACGCCAAGTCCTAGAAGGCGGATAGATTTTCCGAACGACTCTTGGACCAAAAGTTCCTGAGCGATCTCCCAGATGTTTTCTTCATCGGGATATTGCTCTTGGGTTTTGCTGCGGGTCTGTTGGGTGAAATCAGAGAATTTTTAATAAAAATAAGGAGGGGAAAGAATCAGTATAATTATTATTATATCCCCTCCAATATTTACCTTACTTTTGAACAATCAGTTTTTCCTGATAGACCTCATTAGAATTAACCAGATATACGATATAAATACCATTTTTCAGATTATTTATATCCAGTTCATACCTACCCTGCACTTTTCTGTTGAAAAAAACATTATCTCCGGTCGAATTGAATATAAATAATTGATACAGTCCTTTTTCATCGGGGCATTCGATGGTCGTGGAAGAAGTTGCTGTATTTGGGAAAATACGCATATTTCCATGCGATACTTCCTTCATCTCTTCTTGGGTTTCCTGTTTTTCTCCCTCTAAACTCTCTTCCTCATTTATTTCCTTTTCTATTTCTTCAGTTTCCTCTTCTTCAGCTCGCATGCTATTACATTGTTGTTCCGGATATCGGGCTACTCCAATAGTTCCCTGGATATTGGAGGTACAACCGGGAACACTTATGTTAACATGTAATGAACTACCATTATAGCCATCAAAAATAATATATGGAAATCGGGTTCCCTGTCCATCAATAATAGTAGCATTTGTAACAGACCATGTATAGGTAGCATTTTCATAGAAAGGCACTTGGTAAGAATAACCGATATTTGGACATACCACGTATGGGCCTTCAATTGTGACTGAAGACATATTCATTACTTCAAAAGTGGCCTCAAATGTACCGCAGTTTGGACGTACCCGAATCGTCCCTCCACTGGACACATTTTTTTGCACCACCACGGAATTTGTGCCCTGGCCACTGATAATGGAATATCCTTGGGGAACTTCCCAGGTATAAGTATTGATACCCGGTAAAGCATTAACAGTATAAGTAGAGGACTGATTAATGCACAGCTGTGAGTTACCAGTTATGGAGAAATTTACCGGAGTTATTCCAATATCACTGATGAAACCAATCATTGTCCCTATCTGGAGAGGACTGAAGTTGTTGAAACACTGTGTAGGAGCATAGCTCATGATATTGGCGACATTTGGCTGCCAGTTCTCTCCCCAATTGTCCGTTCCTCCTATTGCGGTAAGGTAATTGCAGTTATTTACATAAGAAACATTAGGAAGCCTGCCAGCCCATACTAAGGCAGGATCAGCAGGTGTATCACAGAGAAAATCCCCGTTAACCTCACATTTTCTCTGCCCTATAGTACTGACGCAGGCAAGACCTTGTGTACGGGATCTGCTTACCGATTCTTGATAGCAGTCCCCGCAGTCTTCATTTTTATCATGGTTGTTGTTTCTTCCGGGATGGTGGGTATGGAACAATCCCAAGTTATGTCCAACTTCGTGGGCAAGTATTCCTGATATCACTTCCTCCGTCAGAAAAAATGTTTCCACAGCACTGGCATAATTCGGATTATACCAAGGGAATTGGGCACGGCCTCCCCAAGCACCTGATTCAATCACAAAGTGAATATTTAATGCCCCGGGAATTCTATTGTTAGTAATATAAGTATTGTAAAATGCTGCTCCGTTATTGGCAAAATCACTATTGTTGATCTCATCTACATCGCAGAGTAGATAAAAGCGGATATTGGTTTGTGAACTATAGAGATCATTAAGGCCTTCAATAACCTGCTCCAATTGAGCCAAGGTAATATTACCTGTACCATTGTTTTGCCGATAAATCCAGGCTTTTATTGGGATATAACGCAAAGATGTCTGATTGGAGACCATATTTTCCCTTATAGATAAAATTTCTTAATTATCCCCAAGTCGGTTCAGGTAGTTTTCATCAATATTAAATCCCTCTTTAATGAGATTATCTACCAGTAACTGATTATTGCCAAAGAAAACAGCTTTTTTATAGTCATCCGGTTCGCTGACCGTTCCACAGAATGCTTCTAGGGGTTCCTTTTGCTCCTGACCGAATATAGAACCGGCACCAATAAAAGTGCAGATCAATAAAACAAAGAAAACTTTAGCCCGAGAGAATGGGAATAAAAGTGGGGCTTTTTGGAAATAATGTGTAAAAGATTGTTTCATAGTTCTTACTATTTTGGGTTAACAAATACATGTATTACAATATAAATTACTAGATTTCTCTAATTTCCTTTTATAATTTTCAATATCCACGGATATCTATGTGCCTGTGTGGATACAACTTCATTGTCGTCAAAATAGTAAATACCTGAAGTAGTATTGCCGGTATCCGGTAACCATTTATAACTGGTTACCAGCTCACCGTTGTAGAAAACTGCAATACCACCTTGCATCACATGGTTTTGTTCGGTAACTATTGATGTGGAATGAACTCTAAGCGTATCTATATCACTTTCGGAAAAGCGATATAGATAATAATAATCACGCTTAAGAGACTGTTCTTTGTATTCTATGGTTTCTTCTACGTTGCCCCCTACTATCATAGGACCGAAGAATGTATCTTCTTTCATACTAGAGAGCCCCACAGGAAGCCATTCGAATTCGTTTCCAAAAGGGATTAGGTTGCCATTATGGTCAAGTTGGGCATTTACGATTTCAACATAAGATTCGGGCAGTTTTTTACCATCTGTATCTACGAAATCGAAATAAAGATAAATCCAAGCGGGATAATCTGAGTTTGGTGTATCATCTTGGTTACAGCCTGCTAGTGAAAAAAATGAGGCAAGAATTGGAAGAAATAAATAAGTTCTCATATCATCATTGGTTTAAGTGTCTGATTAACTTACTTCTTATTCCCCGTACGTGATCAACATCAGAAATGCTACAATTACCTAATATAAAATTTCGGACAATAACCTATAACTTGCTAATTTAACTGCAGAATCCTTTAATATGGGTGTAAAAATTTGTGCGCATCCGAATCTGTACATGTATTGGAGGTGTACATGGGATAACTTTAGGGATCATTAGAATCAAAAGGTATTTTCAGCTGCTCACCAAAATGCTGATGTTCTTCCACTATGTTGAGATTGGAGACGCCAAGTCCTAGAAGGCGGATAGATTTTCCGAACGACTCTTGGACCAAAAGTTCCTGAGCGATCTCCCAGATGTTTTCTTCATCGGGATATTGCTCTTGGGTTTTGCTGCGGGTCTGTTGGGTGAAGTCCGAAAATTTGATTTTCAGGGTTATGGTACGGCCTTTTATACCGGATTTCTTTATCCGTCTGATCAGTTCATCGCAGATGGGCTTTAAGGCTGCCAGCAAATCTTCGGTGGCCAACAGGTCATTGGCAAAGGTGTTTTCTGCACTTAGGGATTTTCTGATACGATGCGGTTGCACCTCGGAGAGATGGATGCCACGGACGATGTTGAAGTAATGGATACCTGATTTGCCAAATTTCCGGGTGAGGTACTGCAGTGAAAACTGCTTTAAATCCTTGCCAGTGTGGATGCCCAGACTACCCATTTTTTCTGCCGTCACTTTTCCTATCCCAAAGAATTTTTTGATAGGGAGCTTTTCCAGAAACTCCTCAGCTTCCTCAGGCAGAATCACTGCCTGTCCATTGGGTTTATTGAGGTCTGAGGCGATCTTTGCCAGAAATTTATTGTAAGAAACACCTGCGGAGGCATTTAAACCTGTTCGTTCTTTGATTTTTTGACGGATCTGTCTGGCAATAAGGATAGCGGATCTGAGCTCTTTTTTATTCTCCGTCACATCCATAAATGCCTCATCCAAGGAAAGAGGCTCTACCAAGTCTGTGTATTCATAAAAAATCTCCCGGATTTGACTGGATATCTCCCGGTACCGTTCAAATCTGGCAGGTGCAAAAATCAGTTGAGGGCATTTCCTGGCTGCCAAGACCGAAGGCATAGCGGAATAAACGCCATATTTCCGGGCCTCATAACTTGCCGCAGCAATCACCCCTCTGGCAGCATTTCCGCCCACTACCAGTGGTTTACCTCGCCATTCTGGGTGATCCAGTTGCTCCACGGAAGCGTAAAATGCATCCATGTCCACATGGATGATTTTGCGGGTTGGACTGGTTATATTTTCCTGGTCATTTTCCACTGAGCACTTCTAGAATTGCCTGGGCCTTGAGGCCACATTCCTCATATTCCTGTTCTGGGTCAGCATCATAGGTGACTGCGCTCCCCACTCCAAAATAGAGTTTTTTCACTTCGAGATCAGCTATGATGCTCCGTATAATCACGGAGAAATCAAAATCCCCATTTTTCTCAATCACTCCAAAAGCACCCGAAAACCAGCCTCTTTTGAAGCTTTCCAGTTCATCGATGATTTCCATGGTGCGGATCTTTGGCGCACCTGTCATGCTTCCCATGGGGAAGGATGCGTGGATGATGTCGGAGAAGCCTATCTCTTCTTTCAACTCGGAAACTATGGTACTGATCATCTGAAACACGCGCGGCAAGGGGTAGATTCCAAAAAGCTCCCTGACTTGGACAGTTCCTGTCACGGAAATCTTGGACAGATCATTTCGCATCAGATCTGTGATCATCAGGTTTTCTGCCTGCTCCTTTTCACTGGAGGCTAGAATACCCTTGTTCCTTCTATCTTCGGTTTCTGAACGTCCGCGCTTGATGGTTCCTTTGATAGGTTGGGCAATGATCCTACTCCCGGTTCTTTTCAGGTATCGCTCGGGAGAGGCTGAAACTAGCCATTGCGATTTAGCTTTGAAAAGAGCGGAAAAAGGCATGGCAGAAAGACTGTTGAGCTTGAAATAGGCTCCTATTGGATCCCAGGCTTCAAAGGATCCTGAATAGGCCTGACAAAAGTTGCATTCATAAGTGTTGCCTTCTACAATGTGATCTTGAATGGTTTTGACTGTTTGAAGATAGCTTTCTCTAGTAAGCTGAGGACTGACATGGCAGCGGGTATTTGGAGTTCGTGGGATTTCCATGTGTTCTATTTCATCCCAGAACAGCCTATCCAGTTCATGAGCCGAATGGATTTCATTTTGGTGAAAGTCCATCGATAGCGTAGGTAGGAAAAAGCATAGTTCAGGAAGTTCAAAAAAGGCAGGGTTGACACTTTGGAGCTTTTCCAGCCTATTTTTGAAGTCGTATCCTATTATTCCCACCCTTGCGAAATCCGCATGCTCGCTCCAGAGTTCGTTTTCTGCAAGCTGTTTGTTTCCCGCAAAGAACCTTGTGGCAAAAGGTTCTTCAGGATAGCTATGGCCATTTCCATTGCTAAAGGCGAAAAAGTCAAAATGTAGGTCTGCCCAACGGCAAAGTTTTTCGATCCAGGATTTATCCGGAATAGGGTAGATGAATGAGGGTCTGGACATGGCAAGACAAAAAAAAGAGGAAATCGGCTGATTTCCTCTTTAAATCCAGAATAGTTAATTCTTTGTGATTATCTGCAATGATGCCAGTAGTGATATTTCCTTGTTGTACTGGCTAGAAGACCGATGACGGGTGACCGAAGTGGCCTCTATGCTTGCGTTTTCTGGATCCTATGGTGCTTTTATTGCTTTATTGGGACAAAAGCTGATATGCATTAATTCTTAATTTGCTTTTGTATCCAAAACGATAGACACGCTGTTGTAAATGAATTTGTCTTTTGTCTTGTCAGTAGCGGAAGCCTCGTCACCATAGGAAAGACCCCAGTCTGTTCTGTCGATGTTGAACCCTGCCTTCACAGTTGCAGTTCCGTTTGATATGCTTACCGCTGCTGGGAACTTGATGTTTTTGGTGGTTCCTCTCATGGTAAGGTTACCGCTGATCCAATGCGTAGGAGCATCAGGTGCCAATTCAGAATCAGATGAAGGGGTGTATTCAGTTTCAAATTCATCTTTGTCTGAAACAGAGTCGCTTGAAGAGAACGGTTCCACCGAAGTGATTTCAAAGGTGGCGGTAGGGTGGGTGGCTGCATCAAAAAAATCTGCTGACTGCAGATGGCCATGAAGCTTGCCATAATCTTCAGAACCTGCTTCCAGGTCGTGAATTTCCAACTTAGTGATGTCGAAAGTGATTTTTCCACCGGCGATTGTCTCACCTTGGGTAGTTAGGGTGCCTTCTACTGCGGGGATTATGCCGTTGTGCTGTCCGGCAGGTTTGTAACCAGTCCAGGCAATAGTACTTGCTCCGGTATCAACAGTTAGAGTAGTTCCCTCTGCCTGAGCTACTTCTTGTGCGTCAGTTGCTTCTACGGTGTCGCCAGATTTGCCGCAGGCAAATGTCATAAGAGCCGCTGCTAGGATTAATCCTGATTGTTTGATTGTTTTCATTGTGATGAGTTTAGATTCTAATTTAAATGTATATACACGAAAACTCAAATTTTGTCAAAAAGTTCGTTACTCAAAAGAAAAAGTGAAACTTTGTTTCTGATTAATTAATAATTGAAACGGAATAGGTTCTAGAAAAATGGCATTGCTAGTAGAAGTAAACGGTAAAAAGCCGGTATTTGGGGACAGTTGTTGGTTGGCGCCAAATTCCACGGTGGTGGGGGACGTAATCATGGGAAATAACTGTACCGTGTGGTTCAATGCCGTGATCCGTGGGGACGTGCATGAGATCCGTATCGGCAATGACACCAACATACAGGACGGGGCTGTGATTCACTGCACTTATCAAAAAGCAGGTACCTATATTGGAGATCAGGTATCCATAGCCCATAATGCGATCGTTCATGGATGTACTATACACGACAGGGTTCTGATTGGGATGGGGGCGATTGTGATGGATGGGGCAGAGGTGCATTCCGGCGCTGTGATTGCGGCCGGAGCGGTGGTGCTGGCCAATACGATTGTAGAAGCGAATTCCATTTATGCGGGCATGCCAGCGCGGAAAGTCAAGGATACCGGAGCGGTGATGGAAGAAGTTATCACCAGAACAGCCAAAAATTACCCTATGTATGCAGGTTGGTATCCTTCCGAAGCAAAGTAAAATGAGCAGGAACTGTCTTAAAGTACCTGCTCATTCTCAGCCGGAGCGAAGTCTATCAGTAGATTTATAGGCTAGTCTTAGACTCCTCGCCATCGTGATCTATGCTGCCCTCTTTACTTTTTACTACACTGCTGATCTTAGTACTTCTGGGCCAGTCTCTGTGAACGGTTTAAATTAAACTTGCTTTTTCCAGTTTTCCGGGTCTTTTCTCCATTCGGATAGTGACGCTAGGGCATCGTTGGTAATATAATTTCTCTTTACAGCCCTAGGCAGCATTGCTTCGTAGTGGCTGAGGCAGACCAGCTTCATATTGGCTTTTTCAAAATTTTGTGCGGCCACATCAAAGCCGTAGCTGAAGATGGCTACCATCCCCAGGACTTCAAAGCCCGCATCCAACAGATCCTGGGTAGCTTTGAGGGAACTCCCTCCTGTGGAGACTAAATCTTCTACGACGACTGCTTTTTGTCCCGGGACTACCTTTCCTTCGATCATGTTTTCCATTCCATGCCCTTTAGGCTTGGATCGTACGTAGATGAAGGGCAAGTCTAGCTCATTGGCCAGTAAGGCGCCCTGAGGAATTCCTGCGGTCGCTACTCCGGCGATAGCTTCGACATTGGGGAAATAATGTTGGATACATCTTACCAGCTGATCTTTTATCAGCGTCCTCACTCCAGGAAAAGAAAGGGAGAGTCTGTTGTCACAATAGATAGGTGATTTCCATCCAGAGGCCCAGGTGAAGGGTTTTTCAGGCTGTAGGCGGATTGCCTGGATTTCCAATAATTTATCAGCTACTTCAGCAGCTACATTCGCATCTAAAATTTCCATGGATCAAAATTAAGAGATTAACGCAGGTTAAGGTTGTGGCAAGGTAAAAAAATATGCACTTTTGGCATATTCCAACCATGCCTTTGATTCGCCCATGAGAATCTTTGTGAACGACAAACCGTTTGACCTGATAAGCTACGAGGAGCTGAACCCGTCGAAGTCCTATGAGGCAGTTTACCATCATCTGGAGGAGCTTCCTACCAATTTGCCCTGGAAAGATGATATTCTATTCCATGAACCTTCCCATGACCTCATTATCCGATTACTGTATTTATTGCGTACCCGTAAGCTAAAGGATCTGGATTCCATCACCTTGGTAAGCAAGGATAAGTCGGCGTTGAAGAAATTTGTAAAAAGCCGCTTTTTTACCATCAAAGCCGCAGGCGGGGTAGTTGCAAAAAAGGATAAAATATTATTGATCTACAGACTTGGAAAATGGGATTTCCCCAAAGGCAAATTCGAGAAAGGGGAGACCCCAAAGCAATGTGCGGTAAGGGAGGTGGAAGAGGAGTGTGCGATAAAAGTGAAAGCAGGGGGCAAAATCTGCAATACTTGGCATACCTACACCCAAAACCGGAAAAGCATCCTTAAAAAAACATATTGGTTTGAGATGGACTGTCTTGACGATGCCCTGATGACACCGCAAAAAGAAGAGGGAATTGAGGATATCAGGTGGTTTTCGGAGGGAGATGCAAAAATAGCCTTGGTAAACTCCTACCCATCGATGCGATACCTGTTCAAGCAGTACATAAAAAATCACCTGAAAGCTCAGACGTTGTAGGGAAGAAACTCCGTCACATCACCTCCGAATCGATGGACTTCCCTGATTATAGTGGAACTGATAGCGGCATAGCGAGGAGAGGTGATCAAAAAAACGGTTTCCAATTCATGATTCAAATACCGGTTCATTTGGCTGATCGTATTTTCATATTCAAAATCCGTGGTGTTTCTCAGGCCTCTTATCAAGAACTGGGCATTATGCTTTTTGGCCAGGGTGGAGGTGAGTTCATTATAGACGATGACTTTTACCTCAGGAGTATTTTCATACACGCCTTTCACCTTGGCTACCATGGCATCTATGTCAAAGTACCGGGTTTTTTTGCTGGAATTATATCCTATGCCGATGATCACTTCATCGAATAAGTTCAAGCTTCTCATCACGATGTCGTGATGGCCCAGCGTGTAGGGATCGAATGAGCCTGGGAAAATGGCAATTTTTTTCATCTTCATTGTGTCTGTCCAAAACTAAAGGAAATCACTTTTTGAGTTCAAAGGAGAAATTGGGACCTGCCCGTTTTAGTAATACCTGTCAGGGTGTTATGGCTTAGTCAAATTGCCAATTTGTTTCAAATAAATTAATGGATTTCAAATGTTTAAACCCATGTGTGTAGGTTTGGTTGGCATGGGCAGCTAAGAGTCGGAAATTATGGAAATATTCCTTTCCCCAGCTTTCAGAAACACCACTTTGGTTGGTTGCGCCAAATACACTTATCCGCACCAGATTCCTTTCAAACTTGAGTTGCTCTATGAGAATCAAGGCGTACTTCAGAATATCGTCCTTTGAACCTATATCGAACACATTGAACGCTGCCAGTTCTTGGTTGGAGAATGCGGCTGCATAGATTTGCTTACCTAAAATGCTGATGAGGATTTCCTGGCCTATGAGGTTGAATCTTTCTTTGAACAAATAAGAGAGAAAAGATACGGCGCCATGATGAAATGAAAGCTCCGTAAAGCGTGCCTCAAGTGACTTTTTTAGTTTTGCGGAAACACAGGAAACTACCTGGAGGTTATTGCTGTCCAGCCCAGTACTGAAATAGCTGGTATGGGCTGGTAGATCCAGTGCAAAACCCAAGTAAGATGACTCTTGGCCAGGCTGGTACAGTACCCCGGGTACCAAGCTGAACTCGGGCTGATGCAGATAAACTGTTGCGGGCAGATCGGTTCGTAACAATTGATCTGAGACAAGTAGTTGCTCCAGAGAACTCCATTCAAAATCTTCGTACAGGTTGATACAGATATTTGTCCGGTTCTTGTCCTTGGCAAAAATGAACAGAGACTCAGGGTACAAAAAAAGTGATAGGCTTGCTGTGTCTTCCACATCAAACCTATCACTTCTAAATACTTTCAGATTGCTTTCCAAAATAGGAGGTTTTATTTCCAGTTACCTTCAGTAGAGGCATCTGTTCTTGAACCTACTTTCAAGGCTTTTTCGTTGTTGTTCAATCTTCTATTCGGGTTGATCGGAGCAGGGTCTCTGATCTCGAATACTGATACTTCATACGAGTTTCTCTCTACTTTGCTGGCGAAGAATTCAAATTGTTTTCCTCCTGAACCAGGGACGGTCGCCAATGCATCTAAATTGAAGTTAGGGTATTTTCTTTCGTTGAACAGGGAGTCAATTACAGCTACAGAACCTAGCGTGTCATAGGTCACGGTAGTCTCTTCGGCGCCGTAATCAAGGATCTTGGTGGTTTCCTTTTTCTGTATAAGCCAAATCTTACCGGTTTGGATGAAGGTTTTCAGTTCATTCCAATCATTGGCATATCTTCCGTTAGAAGCTTGGAAAGCTAAGTTGGCATCTCTGAGCATTTGCAGCTTTTCGATGATTGCAGCTTCGATGAGCGCGATTCTTTTTTCTTCTTCAACTACGTCATCAACACCCTTCCATAGAAGGTAGCCAAGACCGATTGCCACTAGGAAGAAAACCAAGGATAGTACTTTTGATAAATTCATTTGCTAAATTTTTAAGAATCTGGGTAAGGTTGAAGGTTATAAATCGTGCTATTTTAGAGAATTATTTCCAAAATTAAAATATCCTCGCAACAATACTAAGTCCTCAAGGGAATTAATTCCCCAAAAGATTTGATGAAGGGCGGCATGAGGCAATGACTGGATTTCAAATATACTCATCCATTTGACTTCTTCGATTATTTGGGAGTCAGGATACAGTTCTGGATCTATTCCCCGGATTAATTTCCCCCCATTCCGCTTCACCAGGAAGAAATGTTCCATGGCATGAAGTGGGACATCAAGGTATTCATGGACGAAAAGATAGTCTTTTACTTCTATATGAAGGCCAGTTTCTTCCAAAAATTCCCTTTTTAGATTTTCCGCAGCTCCATGTCCGAAATGCATGCCCCCTCCAGGTACAGACCAAAAGTACCGGTCATTGCCCATCAGGTGTTTGATCATGAGGATTTTTCCATCTTCTATGAGAATGCCATTTACCCTTGAGCGGAGTTGATTTCCAAATTTCGCGCTGATTTCCTTGCTGATGTCCTTGTTTGCCATTTACATTCGCTTCTATGGGTAAAGATAGCAAGCCTTTGTGGAGGCCTTCCGATTTTCTGGTTAATAAGTTCCCTTTTGAACCTACTTTGGGGCAGCATACTTTTTTCAAGAAAATGGATGCGTTCCTGTTAAGTGATTCGGAGATAAAACAGGCTTTTGTCCTGCGGGGCTATGCAGGGACTGGAAAAACTTCCCTGATTTCTGCTTTGGTGCAGATTCTCCCTAAACTCTCGCTTCGTTCCCTTTTATTGGCACCTACCGGACGAGCTGCCAAAGTGATGAGTAATTACAGCGGTAGGGCTGCATTTACCATCCATAAAATCATTTACAAGCCAAAAGCCGAAGATGGCAGTTTGGGAGGGGGATTTATTCTTCAGAAAAATTATTACAAGGACACGGTATTTATCATCGATGAGTCTTCTATGCTGGCCGACGACGGGGGGATGTCCGGCAACTTGCTGGGGGATCTTATCAGCTATGTATTCCATGGACAGAACAACCGGCTGATCTTAGTGGGGGATACGGCCCAGCTTCCACCTGTAGGCAGTGAGTACAGTCCTGCTTTGGAGTCTGGTTATTTACAGCGTCACTATCGCCTAGACACAGACCAGGTAGAGCTTACGGAGGTAATGAGGCAGAAATTGGAATCTGGGATTTTATATAACGCCACCAACCTACGACTCGAAATAGTGAGTGACACGCCTAAAATCCTGATCAGCACACAGACTTTCAAGGACACTTTTAAGATGACGGGAGAACGCCTCGAGGATGGCTTGCGCTATGCCTATGATAAGTATGGGGCTGAGAATACTATCATCGTGACCCGTTCCAATAAAGCCGCTGTACAATACAACCAGTATATCCGTAGGATGATCCACTTCTATGAGGATGAGATCAGCTCAGGTGATCTCCTGATGATAGTGAAGAACAATTACACCTATATGGCTGAATCGGAGAAAGTGAATTTCCTTGCTAATGGGGATATGGCGGAGGTTATGAAAATCAGGTCTTTTGAGGAATTGTATGGTTTGCGATTTGCCACGTTGGAGCTTAGACTGCTTGATTATCCAGATGAGCCCCACTTTGAAGCAAAAGTGATCCTGGATACCCTGTATTCTCCAAGCCCTTCTCTGACACGGGATCAATACAGGAGCCTGTACCAGCAGGTATCGGAGGACTATGCGGATATAGCAAGCAAGAAAGAACGGATGGAGCTTATCAAAAAAGATCCTTACCTAAACGCCCTACAGGTGAAGTTTGCTTATGCACTGACCTGTCACAAGGCTCAAGGGGGGCAGTGGAAGGCGGTTTTTGTAGATCAAGGTTACCTTACGGAAGATAAAGTGGATAGGGAGTTTGTACGATGGCTCTATACTGCCATTACCCGGGCTACGGAAGAATTGTATCTGGTGAATTTTTCCCATAGCTTCTTTGTGAAACCTAAGGGAGTGGATGGGGAGGAGTGATGGAAGTAAGAATCAAGAATCAAGATTTTAGAACCAAAAAACCAAGAGCCAAGATTTAAAGAATTGAGATCCAAGCCGGGGGCCGCGGCTGGAAATGCGTGAGAAAAGATTTCGCAAAGAATAGAACGGGAGTGGCCTATGACTTAGGCCTGGGCAGTGGAGAAGCAGGTGAAAAAAATACAGCCGTGCCCTCAGCTGTTAATATATTTAAGCATTATGAAAGCGCTTTTGGCAAGGTATTTTCAATATAAATTGTGAAGGAGACATCCAAAAGCTTTGAATTCCGTTATTTTGAAGTTGACTTAAAAAATTGAATATTTGAGTATCAAATAAGTATAGCCATGAAAAAATTAGGAGTATTATTGACCGTCTTTGCTTTGGTGTTTGCATTCAATGCCAATGCTCAGGAACAAAGTGGTGCATCAATCACTTTCAAAGAAAAATCCATTGATTTTGGGGATATCACCCAAGGAGATAAGGTTTCCCATACGTTCGAACTTACGAATACCGGTTCCGCTCCGCTGATAATCTCCAATGTAGCCGCTACCTGTGGATGTACCGTCCCAAGCTGGCCAAAGGAGCCAATCGCTCCAGGCAAATCGGCAGAGATCAAGGTGTCTTTTAATTCTGCCGGCAAAATGGGGAAACAGAATTCCGTAGTGAGAGTTTACTCCAATGCTTCTGAACCGATCGAGAAAGTCTCTTTGATTTCGAACGTGCTTCCTAAGACGAAGTAATCAGAAAATAAGACAGCATAGCATAAAAGGCCTTCCGATTTGTTTTGGGAGGCTTTTTTCTGAATATCTGAGATGCTTATCTTAAAGTTTTCATGGTTATCTAAGCTGCCGCCATTTCTAAAAAACAGGTGTGAAAACCAGTCACTTCACGGGGCACGGGTTCCTTACCTAATTGATAAATCAACCTATGAAATTTTTCGTTTTGATAGGCGTCTAATCTTTTTTATATCCCATTTTTGATTTTTCAGTAATTTATGTCGCGCACGGGCATTGAATGTAAATAATACAAGTAGCAGTAACGGCAGTTTACTTATGGTCTTTGGTAGTCTTCTGCCAAGGGTTACAGTGAAAAACCCGACCAGCCATCATAGGGTCAGGTCCGGTTTCTCGATTGGCCGCAGCTTATCCACTGTTTGTTAGTTCAAATATTGTTATTTCAGGTCTGACATTGAATCTTACTTGCCATAAATGACCTAATGCTCTGTTTATGTATAATGTTCTGTCGTTGCTTAATTCTATCTGCCCCGCTGAATACTTTTTGTTCTTTACAGGAAGCATTGGAGCAGGAAGGAAAGGCGGTTTGACCTGTCCTCCGTGAGTATGTCCTGATAATATCCAGCTATTATAGTTTCCCCAAATATTTAAGTCGCAAACGTCAGGATTATGGCACAACACAATGTTTGCCTTGGATTTGTCAAAGCTATTCATTGCTTTTTCAGGATTGAAGTTTAGCCCCCAAAAATCGTCAAAGCCAATAAAGTTTAGTCCGTTCACCTCTGTGCTTTCATTTCTTAATAAGTTAATTCCGTTACTTTTAAGCATTTCCGAAACTTTGTCTGCAACTGCGCTTTGCGACCAATTTCGCCCGTAGTCGTGATTGCCTAAAATGCCAATAGTTCCTGCTTTCCCTTTAACTGCGTTCTTTAATGTCTCTTCTAATTTGTTATACTGAACTTCGTCTTTGTAGGTACTTACATAGTCCCCAGTATAAACAACAAAGTCAGGGTTAAATTCTCTTGCTTTTTTGAATGAGTTAATTATAAAATGATAGTCAAAACGATTTCCAATATGAATGTCACTTATTTGCATAAGCGTCTTACCAACTAAATCCCTTGACAAATTCTTTATTGGCATTTTAACTTTTACAAATTCCAACCAAAATGGTTCAATTTGCCAAGAATACAAGCCGCTGAAAAAACCTATTCCGGAAAGTCCCCAAAAAGTCCTTTTTATAAATTTTTGTCTGTTCATCCCTAGCTGTCTAAAATTGCTCTAACGTCAGTTCGTCTAAAAACCCTCATTCGGTTTAAATGTAAGAAGACCTTTTTTTTGGTTTCCCGCTTGATTTCAGGCCTTGAGGGTTTCCTTCTTGCTTGGGCAAGCTCGGTCTGATATTTGGCAAGCTTTTCTTAGATGTAGGCCAGGGGAGTTCGATTTTCTAGGCGGTTAGTTGTTTTTCTTTGTCAGTCATTTTTCAGTTGATAATACAGTATTATAGCTCCGCCGTTAAAGTTTTTAGTCTTAACGAGATTTAAAATAGTCCTGTCGTTTATGTTTTCAAATAATTGTAACCCTTTCCCCGCAATAACTGGATAAATGCAAAGCTGGAGTTCATCAATCAACCCAAGGTTTATCAGTTGTATAATTAAACTGCGACTACCAACAAAAACATCCTTTCCTGGCTGTTGCTTGAATTCTAGAACTTCATCTTTTAAGTCACGTTTTGTCAAAGTTGCACTTTCCCACCCCACATTTTTAAGTGTCTTCGAGAAAACTATTTTTGGGATTTTGTCAATAGCACTAGCAAAGTCGTTCATTGATTTTTCATCGGAGGGTTTTTCTAAAAGCGTTCGCCAAAATTCCATAAGTTGATATGTTGTTCTTCCATATAGAATTGCGTCCCCCTGTTCCAATAATTCTGTATAATGCTGATGTATTTCTTTATCTGGAATCCCTGCTGTATGGTCGCAATTTCCGTCAAGTGTCATATTGAGCGCAGCTATTATTTTTCTCATATTATTTAATCTTTTTATGATCATTCTGCTTAAAAGTCAAACCTTCATCTTCAAGTGATTTTCTGAAAATTGGTAATGAAGCTTTTCCTATTCCGTGCAGATTTAAAATTTCCTTTTCCGAATAAGCAGATAATTTCTGAATAGTATCAATTCCGTAATAAATTAGCGCATTTCTTGCGGGATTGCTCAACTTAGCCAAAAAACCTGAAGAAGGTTCTTTTAGTTTTTCGCAAGTCGGACATGTTGGGCAATCTGTGCTTTTGTAGAAGGTATGTCCGAACTTACAAGTTCTTTTTGTTTTCTGTCTAACCATATTTATAGACTTAATTTTCCATAGCTATTATTATATACTTTTCCTTTTTTGGGACGGGTGAGTTTTAAGCTTGACCAAATATCATTAATACTCAAACAGGTGCTTTCAATAAGCCCAAAATCATTACCCAATTTAATCAAAGACTTAAAAATATTTAGATCAGTTCCCATATTCCACCTTTAGGCCAAGAAACCCACAACATTCCGTTTGGTTTCAAGTGTGGCCTAGGTTCAGGAAAGTGGGGGATGAATTCGGCCTGTGAAGAGATGTATGGTAAGCAGTGACTGCCCAAATGAGGATCTTCGAAAGCCGTCTATCCAACATCCGCAACTCAATTTTAATTCTTGGTTTTTGTCGGGCTGGCGAAGCCATGCCCATGCCACAAAAAAGCCCTTCCAGAACGGGTTTGGAAAGGCTCAAAATAATCTGATTTTTTTTCATTCTATACTGAACCGGGACTGAGCGTCAAGAAATGATCCGGGTGGATTATTATAGCGGAGGGCCGGAATGCAGGGGAGCTACTGCCTGTCCCGAACATCGGGATACGGTGGTATGAGGCCTGTGTGCCGTGGCGTGGGCGCACCTCGCTAACTCGACAGTTGGCGAGGCCGTCTCGATTAGCATCTGTACTTCTATCAGAGTTGAATTGTCTGCTCAATTTTTGTCTCCTCCAAAAAAGTTTCATCGTGTGATACCACAATCAACGTGCCTTGATAACCATTAATGGCTGTCGTCAACATTTCAATGTTTTGAATATCCAGATTGTTTGTCGGCTCGTCCAAAATAATAATGTCAGGCGATTGGTTACTAATCGTTAGACAGCAAAGTATTAAACGCATTTTTTCGCCACCACTTAATGCACTACAAGGTTTATCCCAATCATCTTTGGTAAATAAAAACCGATTGAGCCTGATTTTTATTTCGTGCTCCTGTAGTGATGAAACGTTGAATTGTTGAGCTTGTTCATAAACTTTGAGTTGGTTGTCAATCAACGAATAATCTTGGTCTATATATACCGCTTTATTGTCTGCTCGGTAAACTGTCCCTGTCTGTGTTTCTAATTGACCTAAAATTATTTTGATTAAAGTTGTTTTGCCTGAACCATTTAAGCCTTTCAATACGAAGCGTTCGCCACTTGTGATTTGGAAACTCAAATTGTCTTTCCACAATGGTTGATTGCTGTAACTATAATTGATTTCATCAGCTTTGAAAAGAATTTTCCCTTTGTGCAACGCTGAATTGTCAAAGCCAAATTTCATTTTGTCAATGTCTGGCAAAGCAGAACGCAGCTCTTGTAATTCCTCTTTTATACCTCCAATTTTCTCAGCGTGAACTCCTTTCATTTTGGATGTGCTGTTTTCAGCACTATTCCTTATAGTATTCATCATTATCCTTGCAACGCCTGCTTTTTCTTGCTTGCCTTTTCCCTGACTATCTAATTTTTGTTTCCGTTCCAAAGTTTCCCGTTCCTTTTCCTTTGCTTTTCGCAATGCCTTTTCCTTGCTCTGCAAATCCTGGTTTAAAGCATTGTTCTCTATTTGTTTTTGTTCGGTATAGAAGTCATAATTGCCGCCATAAATTGTTATCCCTCGTTTGCTTAATTCAGCAACCTTGCCTAAAAGGTTTAAAAGTTTCCTGTCGTGGCTCACAAGGATTAAGGTGCCTTGCGTTGATTGAATAAAATCGTACAAAAGCTGTCTTCCAGCAATATCCAAATGATTACTCGGCTCGTCAAGCAAAACCAATTCTGGTTGATGAATGGAAATGCCAGCAAGGAATACCTTTGTTTTTTGTCCTCCGCTTAATGTTTCCATTTTTTGCGATAAGTTCAAATTGGTTAATTGCCAATGTCTCAAAGCCTCGTTACAGCGTTCTTCAATCGTCCAATCATCGTCAAGTGTCGTGAAATTTTCTTCGCTTACCTTGCCGCTAATAATTTCTTGCAAAGCATTCAATTTGTTTTCAACTTTCAGTGCTTGTCCAATAGTGAGGTGATTGTATTGCCCGAAGATTTGAGGGACAAAATAAGGTTCTGTTTCTACAATTAACTGACCTCCCAAAGGCTGTAATTCATTGGCAATTAGCTTCAGTAAAGTAGATTTTCCGGAACCGTTGTTGCCGATTAAAGCAATTTTATCGTGATTCCTTACTGTTAGATTGATGTTGTCAAACAACAGGTTTTTGTTGGGATGGGTATATGAAATATTCTGTAAAACAAGCATAATTCCTTTCTATTAAAGATGAATGAATGGGGCAAACCATTTGTGGTTTACCGTCTTTAATTGTCTGAAAGAAATTTTTTTTTACACTATCGTGGCTTATATTTAAGTTGCAAATATAGGTTTTTCTTTTTTGTCGTTTGGCTTTTCATTTTAGTTTATCTTGTTTACCCTCTAAAATTTTCAATAACTGTTCATTCAAATACAATTTTTCTTTTCCAACTTTTACTGATTTTAAAAATCCATTTTTTTCCAATGTTTGTAAATAGTTGCCGACTGTTTTTGGGTTACCAATGTTTCCGTTAATCAAATGTTGGCGTTTAGTGTAAGGTAAACGGAACAAAATTTCAATCAAATCTTTTGAATAAATTCTCGGTAATTTCTTTTTTATTTCGTCAGCAGTTTTTTCCAGTGCAAGCGTGATTTTGTTCAAACGTTCCAACCCTTTTATGGAAGTTACTTCAATCATATCCAACATATATAAAATGTAGTTTTCCCAATCACTGTTTTCGGTTACGCCACGTAAACACTTGTAATATTCTGCTTTGTTTTTGATGATGTATTCACTCAAATAAATTGCTGGCGTGTCAAGCAAACCCGAAAGTTTGAGATACAACAACAATAAAATTCTTCCTGTTCTTCCGTTACCATCCGAAAAAGGGTGAATGGCTTCAAATTGGTAGTGCATCAATGCCATTTTGATAAGTGGGTCAATTGTATCGTCTTCATTGATGAACTTTTCAAAATTCGTTAGTTTCTCACGAATAATAGGTTCTCCGTTTGGTGGTGTGTAGATTACATCGCCTTTTGTGCTGCTCAATGTTTTGCCGGGCGTGTTGCGAATGGAAGCTGTATTTGGTTTGATACATTGAACGATTCTTACACAAAGATTAGTCGTGATAAACGGCTTTTTCTTTAATTGTTCTATTCCTAACCAAAGAGCCTCGTTGTAACTCAAAACTTCTTTAGTTGCTGAATTTTCAACTTTTTTGTCGGCAACTAGCGATTTGTAAAGTTCATCGTTTGTTGTGATTATGTTCTCTACCTCAGAACTTGCTTTTGCTTCTTGCAAATAAATCGTGTCTAAAAACAAAGTAGGATTTGGTAGGTTAAGCAAAGTTCCGTTCAGGTGAGCCAATGCTCTACCAGCTGAAATAGTTTTGCGAAGTATATTTTTCGTTTCTACATCTGTCTTTGGCGGTAAGAATGGCAGGTCGTTGTAAGGTGTTTCTCTGTTAAATTTGCCCATTTTGTTGAAGAGTAAGTTTTACACTCGTTTCTAATACAAGGGCAAAAATACGAAATTTTTACTCTCGTTTATATAACCCCTATCTCCCTACTCAATTACCAGCCGTTTTTTTGTCTGTCAGGTTTCATTATTCAAAATCTGTCGAAAAGGAAACTGTTTTCCATTGTTCTATTTCTTGTGATAGTTGAGCCATCTTGTTTGTTGCTCTTTTATGGGCATCACTACCCAAAAACAAAAGTGTTGGCGGATTTTGGTTACTCACTAATTCAATAAACGTGTCGGCAACCTTGTCGGGATTTCCTAATTGTTTGCCGTCTAAATCATACATTCTTTGATGCGCTGCTCTCAAAAAACTGTACTCATCAATTTGTTTTTCGCTAAACGCAATGGAGTCTGGTTTTGCAAAATTGGTTCGAAATAAGCCGGGTAAAATAGCTGTTACGTTTATGTTCAACGGTTTCAAATCAACCGACAGTGCTTCTGATAAACCCGTTACGGCAAATTTTGCCGACGAATAAATACTCCAACCAAGTCCTGGTGCGAAACCTGCGATTGATGAAATGTTAATGATATGCCCCGACCGCTGGTTTCTTAAGTAAGGTAGTGCTTGCTGAATTACTTTTACAACAGCAAAAAAATTGATATTGAAATTGTCGTTTATTTCTTGCTCTGATAATTCCTCAATTGCTCCGCCAATCCCATAACCTGCGTTATTTACAATTGCGTCAATTTTACCAAAAGTGTTTATTGTTTTTTCTAATGATGCTGCGATTGATTTGTCGTTTGTCAAATCAACTTCCAAAGGCAAAAAGTTTTCACTTGCAATGTCAGAAAATGCGGAAACTTGTCGTGATGTTGCAGCAATTTTATGTCCTTTTGATAATAGTTGCTTTACTAATGAACGTCCAATACCTTTTGACGATCCTGTGATATACCATACTTTCAAATTGTCCATTTTTATACTTTTTAGTGACTGCAAAAGTAGAATGGTTTATTCGAGTAGTGGTAGTAGAAAGAAAACCCTTATTTGTAAAAATCAAACCAATCTAAAAGAAGTTGGGTTTATTCCTGTTTGTTTTTTAAAGAACTTATTAAAGTGGGCAAGGTCGTCAAACCCCAACGTTTCGCTTATTTCAGAAATTGTCCAATCTGTGTGTTTAAGTAATATTTTTGCTTCTGTGCATATTCGTTCATATATGTGTTCGCGCGTTGTTTTTCCTGTAGCTTTTTTCACACACCTATTAAGATAATTAACGTGGACAAACATTTTCTCAGCATATTCATTGGGCAAACGAAGTTTTAGTTTGTCCGATTTGTATTGAACAGGGAATTGTTGTTCCAATAGTTCCGAAAAAATAATGGTAAGCCGTTTACTTGCATCGCCATATTGAAAAAGATTTTCGGGCGGTGTCCATTTCATTGCCAAAAAGTATAATTCACTAACGTAATTTCTAATCAAATCATACTTGTAAATATAATCTCCTTGTACTTCTTCGAGCATTTTAGAAAATAGATTTTTTGTTTCCAGAAAGTTGCTTTCTGATAGTTTGAAAATGGGCGGACTTGATGATTTGAAAAGAGAAAAACTGTCTAAATCTAACCTGTAATTACCTTGAAAAAATGCACTTTTAAAAACGCAGAAATAGCCTTTTGTTTTGGCTGATAAAGGTTCGTATGAATACGGGATATTCGGGTGAAAAAACATTAAAGTATTTCCGCTTACTTTGATATTTTGGTTGCCGTATTTAAACGTGTTTTCGCCCGAAAAAAGCATTATTTTAAAGAAGTTTCTACGAACGTGAACGGGTAATTCTTCGTTTCTTTTCATTCTGTTTTCTATGCGAAACACATTAAACTGCCCGATTGTTTGGTGCAGGTTTTCGGGATGTTTATTGAATTTATGTTGATAAAATTGTTCTATGGTTTCCATTGCCAAATTATTGACAAAGTTAAACAATTAGTAAAAACAAAACTAAAGTTGAAAACAAATTGTCTGTCTGCCGTGTCGACTTGTGCAGTTGGTTTAACATTTCGGAAAGCAGATGTAGTATCTGATTATTGCAGCACAAAAGTCAATCTCAATTATTTTGCAATGTGTTGCTAACAAGAGTTTAGGCAGTAGCTTTTTTGTTTATTTTTTTTTGTTGTATAAACTGATAAACTGAACCTGCCACAAACAAGATCAAGAAAACAAGAAGTGTTTTAGCTATTACAGGGTCTGTTGGTGCTTTTGCCAAAGGATGTCCAACTGGAACACGGGTAAATGTTTCGTTAATTGTGGGAACCCACGACAAGAAAAAGCTAAACGAAAGAAAGAAGTTTTCAAAATATCGGCTTCTGTTACTTCCTTGTTTTTTAGTATGAAGAAAGTAGGCCCAAACAACTAAAGCAACAATAAATAGAGCAAAAATATGACCCGGGTTAAAGCCACCCAATTTAGATAGTCCCAATGCTGTAAGTGAGGTAATTAGCGTGCAGTAAAAATATATTTTACCTGTAATGTGGGTCAAATTTATCTTGCCGTATCGTACATAAGATATAATTGCCGCTACAATAGCGATAATGCCAATGATGGTATGAAAAATACCCAAAGTAGATAATCCCATTATTCAAATATTTTAATGTTGTTTGTTTTAATAGATAAAATGTGCTTCTGAACTAATTGCCGTATTCAAAACTTTAGAAATTAAACAGTTTTTTTCAGCTTCCTTCGTAATCGCTTCAAATTCATCCGAATTAATGCCGGAAACATTACCGGTTATGGAAAGATGTATTCCCGTAATTCCCATATTGTCCATAGAAACGGTAGCTTCTGTGTCTAATGATGTTGGGCTTAACCCTTTTTGAGTTAGCGCAAAACTAACCGCCATTGTAAAACAGCCTGCGTGGGCTGCAGCTAACAATTCTTCGGGATTTGTCCCTTTTTCTTCTCCTGTAAAGCGAGTTTTGAAACTATAATTGGTATGGTTTAAAACTTCACTTTCTGTTGTCAAATTCCCTTTTCCGTCTTTAACATTGCCTTCCCAATGCGCCTTTGCTGTACGTTTCATTTTTTTCATTTTTAAAATTTGATGTCATTATTGACTATGCAAAGATGGAGAAGATTGGAAGGATAGATTTTGTAAATTGGCTCAATTATTTGGCAATTTGGCTCAATCGGTAAGTTGTGGGAGATGTATGGTATTTTTCGTTGAAACTCTTAGTGAAATTTGCAAGGTCATTAAACCCACAATCAAAGGCAATGTCGGAAATACGTTCATTGGAAACCACAAGTAGCTCTGCCGCTTTTTCTAATTTTCTGGTTTTAATATAATGGGCAGGGGTGTCGTTGTACAACTTTACAAATTCTCGCTTAAATGAAGAAACACTTAAATTTGTTTGCCGTGCCAGTTGCTCCACTGTCATTTGTGAAAATAGATTTGCTTCAATTATTTGTTTGAATGTATATGTTGTTGGGGAAAAAAGTTGGGACAATATGATTTGAACCGATGCGGCATCTCGTGTTTGCGATAATAAAAGGATAATTTCTTTCAGTTTCAAAATCAAAATATCTTCGTTGACCAGGGACGGGTTTTCAAAATAAAACAGTAAACTTTCAATATATTTTTGGATTAGAAAGTCGTTATTTATTTTTTCGCTCGACTTATTTGAAATTGTGTTTTTAGGTGTATGGACTATTGCGGGTAACTCTTTGTCGTAGATTTTTTTCAGAATATCTGCGTAGAATGTAACAATTACAATCTCGCAATCATTTTCGGAATTTTGTATTTTGTTTCCGGAGTTTAAGCAATTCAGAAATAGGGAATAATTGGACGGAATGTTTATTTGATAATCCTCCTTTTGATATAGAAGTGTACCTTTTTTGACAAATAAAAAACACGCCTGTTCGTTAACCGGAAAACTGTATTCAGCTGGTGATGTTAATACAATTTTTTGTACAAGGGTCTTTCCATACAAATCAAATTTTTTATAGTTATTTATCATATAAGTTTTGGCAATTACGTTGTAAAGATATTTCAGGTTTTTATTTATCCGTTATATTTTTCCTAAAATCAGCAAAGAACCGTCCACCTGTACAAAAGTTGATAAAAGCACTGTCGCCAAAGTTTAGCATAAAGTCCGATTAAAATTCGGCAGCGAACAGTCCACCGCAGACTTTAAAACTGTCGGGTTGTGCGGTCGTGTAAAATGGCTGGTAACGGTCAAGTGCATGAGCAGTAGCGGCTTTACGCACTTACTGTTCAGTTTAGAACAAAGATAGCTAAAAAGTAGAAACTTTGGATTTAGCATTTTCCCCGCTATTGCTTAATACACATCGTGTGTGCCCAGCATGGGCATCTGGTATCGAAGATATCAAATTATTCCAGAGGGTGAAATGCGAAGCATTCATGAACTCCGATGAAAAAAGAAGCTTCGTGAATAAAGTCCCTTAAGCGCGGGAGTAACGCCCCGAAGCCAAGCAAGTGGCAAGCTGGTCTGCCGTGAGGCATGCGCTGAAGGAAGCGAGCCTGCAAACCCCGGTTCCAACGAATCCATTAATTGAAAGAAGCTCTAAACTCTAAAGGACTTTGATTAGTTTTGCTCTTAAACAACTTACTAAAACTTTGGCTATGCTCAAAACCCAATTCGTAAGCTATTTCGCTAATTGTAAGGTTAGTCGTTGATAGCTTCTCTTTTGCTTTTTCGATGAGTTTTTCGTGAATATGTGTTTGGGTAGAATTGCCAGTAAGTGATTTTAAAAGACTGCCTAAATAATTGGGCGAAAGATGCAGCTGCTCAGCCAAATATTGAGCTGTGGGTGTTCCTTTTTCAATAATATTGTCATCGTTGAAATAGTTCTCTAAAATGGATTCTACTTTTGCAAGTATCTGATGGTTGGTTTTGGCTCTTGTGATAAACTGTCTTTGATAAAATCTTTCGCAGTAGCCCAACAATTGTTCTATCTGAGCAATGATGATGTTTTGTGTAAACTTATCAATGGAAGAATGATATTCTCTTTGTATGTTTTTTAAAATATCTATAATTACGGATTCTTCTTTTTCAGACATAAACAAGGCTTCATTGACATTATAGCCAAAAAACTCGTACTTACTTATAGACTTTGCCAAATTTGTATTCCAAAGAAAATCAGGATGGATAAACAATAATAAGCCTGTTGGTTTTACTGTTTGCGTTTTATCAATAGTAATACTTACCAGTTGTTTTGGGGCTACGAATGTCATCAGTCCTTCATCAAAATCGTATTGCTGCTGACCGTATTTAAACTTGCCTTGAATATTTCTCTTTAAACCAACGGAATAGAAATTTTGCATCCAACTTATTTCTGTTTCATCGGTTTGATACTCCACCATGCCATAATCTACCAAACTTACTAAGGGATGTTCTGGCTTTGGCAAACCACTCATTTTATGAAATTCGGCAATGGAATTGAAACGATAAATTTGTTTATTGCTCACGTCTTCAAAATCAATGACAAGGCTCACGTTTGCCAAAAGCCCTGTCAAAGTTAAAATTTATTTGAATTATTTTGCGTAATCTGTTGATTTGCTCAAAGTTTCATTGGCAGCAAGTGCATTTTGTAAGATTTCAATCTTGTTGTTTGCCATACCGAAAGAGTCTGAACCCATGAAGAAATGCAATGGTGCATTTTCCATTTCTGCTAATTCTATAAACACATCGGCTGCTTTGCTTGGGTCGCCGGGTTGGTTGCCCACCATTTGCGTTTCGTGCCATGCTTCGGTGTTACGGGCAGCTGTGTAGTCTGCGATAGGGTTGGCTGCTAATTTCATAGAACCTTCTTTTAGAAAATTGGTATTGAAATAGCCCGGGTAAACGATAGTGGCTTTTACATCAAATTCTTTTGCTTCTACCGAAAGGGCTTCTGTTAGACCAACTACTGCAAATTTTGTAGCACAATACACACCCCATCCTGGGAATGCACCCAATAAACCTGCAATAGATGAAATGTTGATTACATGGCCTGCTTTTTTAGCTCTGAAATGTGGCATAATGTTTCTGGTAACATTTAGCAATCCAAATACATTGATGTCAAAATTTTCTCTAGCTTCGGCATCGGTCATTTCTTCCAGTGTACCCAATTGTCCATAACCAGCATTGTTTACTAGCACATCAATACCACCAAAGGTTTTGATTGTAGTTTCGATAGCTTGTGATACACTACCTTCATTTAATAACTCTACTTGTAGAGGCAAGAAATTGGAATTGTCAGCACCAACGGAATTGGTTAAAGATTCTACACTTCTTGATGTAGCTGCTACGTTATAGCCTTCTGAAAGTAACTTTTTTACAAGAGTTAATCCTAAACCCTTTGAGGCACCAGTTACAAACCATACTTTTTTTGAGTTGTCCATTTTTTTATTTTTTATTGTTATTGAATAATGTGATTATCCGCAATGATGCCAGTAACCCTATTCTCTTTGCTTTACTGGACGGAAGACCGAATACGGGTGACCGAAGTGGCCTTGACGCTGGTGTTTTCCGAATCCTATGATGCTTTTATTGTTTTACTGGCAGAAAAGCGGATATACCTATTGAATAATTACACTGCAAAGATGCTGTGCTAAAAAAAGATGGATGTAGCCGTATTAATGGTCGTTGTGCTGAAATCAACGATTGGGGATTTTTAATTGACTTTTTGGGAAATTTTGGTGGTGTGTATGCTTTGGTCTGTTAGTTTTTGTCTGTCTGTGGAGCCTACACGGTTGTGAGGTTAGGGTTGCCACCAAATTGACCAAAAAGATGGTCGTTCCAACGGGTGAAATGCGAGGCATTCATGTACTCCGATGATAAAAAGAAGCTTCGTGAATAAAGTCAACCTACAATCCAGAGAACCGCTCCCGATTCATCGGGAAGACCCGTACCGCCAGTTCCGAGGGTCGGGATACGGTGGTGTGAGACCTGTGCGCCGTGTCGTAGGCGCACCTCGCTAACTTAACGGTTGGCGAGGCCGTCTACGACTTGCGGTTCGTTGTTTTATATTCTCTTGTTTGTTTATCTCTATTTTCATTTTTTGAATTGTTAAAATCAATTCCCTGATATTACCTTTCTATGGTCTCTGCCCCAATATACCATCATTTCAATCATAGGAAACAATGTTTGACTGTATTCTGCCAAAGTATATTTCACTACAACAGGTGTGTCATCATATACATTTCGATTGATCAACTTATTTTGTTCTAATAACTTTAATTCAGACGATAACACTTTGCTTGTAATAGGCGGGACATAACGTTGAATATCCCTAAAACGGGTGTTTCCTCTTTTTATGGCGATTAAAATTGGTAGTTTCCATTTACCATTTATTACATACAAAGTATCTTGTAGATAGTTGATTATTTCTTTCTCGGATAATTTTTCCTTTTTCATTAGTTTCTATTCCCTACTGGTTTCCTTTGGGTAACTGGTTACAAATATATACCAAATATTCCATACTTTTGCCATGCATCAAAAACAATTCAAACAAATGGATAAAATAGAATATCGTGTATTGGGAGATAGTGGAATTAACGTAACAGCTATGGGAATCGGAACTCAAGCTTGGGGAAAAGAGAGTTTTGGCTATGGTTCAAGATATACTGAAAAAGACGTTTTTGAGGCATTTCAAGCAAGTCTGGATGCAGGGGTTAATTTCTTTGACACTTCGGATAGTTATGCAAAAGGAGAGTCTGAAAGACTATTAGGTAAATTCTTTAAGAATGATGGTCGTCCTGTTGTGATAGCTTCCAAATTCACGAAATCCAAATGGTATGACCCGGGAAATTATAAATCGCCCAAAGATGTGCTTCCTGCAATAGATAATAGTTTAAACAATCTCGGTCTTAAACAATTAGACCTTTATCAGATGCATTACCCTGAATCACAAAGTAAAATAAATGGTTACTTGGATGCACTTGCCGAAACAGTTAAAAGTGGAAAGGCAAAATCGATAGGTTTATGTAATTTTAGTGCTGACCGTTTGCGGTATGCTTATGAATATTTAGACAAAAAAGGTGTTACTATTGCTTCAAATCAAATAGGGTATAACTTGTTATTCAGACATCCCGAAACCAATGGATTATTGAAAACCTGTGATGAACTGAATGTAGCTCCAATTGCTATTCTTCCTTTGGCAGAAGGAATTTTGACTGGTAAATACAGGGTTGGTGGCTTGGATTATCCCAAAAATGTAAAGTCCATTATGAAAGTTACACAATTGGACATTTTCGGTACTGGACACCCTACTTTCTGGTTTAAAAGTCTATTCAAAAAGCCTTATGAGTTGGAAAGAGAGAAACTGGAGCCACTATTTGAATTGATGGAAAACATTGCTTCTTCCCACCAAGCTACTATCGTACAAGTTGCTTTAAATTGGTTGTTAAACAGTCATCCCAAAATGATTTATATTCCCGGAGCAAAAAATTTAAAACAAGTCAGTGATAATCTTTCTTCTTTGAAATGGAAATTGACTTCTGATGAATTTCAAAAAATCAGTAAACTTGAAAGAGAACTTTGGAACAATTATAAATAGGTTGAATTTGTAAACCGTCTTAAAAAAAATCGAAAAGTAGTGAAAGGGCAATCCGTCTGTATCGGTGTTAGGTCTGTAGTTAGTCATGATTTTATTTTGTGTCGCTACTGGAATACGTTCTTCCATTTTTGTCTGGTACGTCTTCGTCACAATGCCCGCTAACGTTTTGGCGCTTGGCGCAGTGGCGGATTTCGGAGCACAAAACTGTCAATACACCACAAATGTTGATGCGAGGTAGAATGTTCAATTAACCAAGTCACCCGCCATTGAGCCAAACGCCTGTGTGTGCCCAGCATGGGCATCTGGTATCGAAGATACCAAATTATTCCAGAGGGTGGAAGTCCCTTATGTGCGGGGGTAACGCCCTGAAGCATTAGCAAGTCGCAAGGTGGTTTGTCGTGAGACATGCACTGAAGGAAGCGAGCCTGCAAACCCCGGTTCCAACGAACAGGAACTGGATACGGAGGCCAGTAAGGTCGGATGAGGTAGCACAGCATACTGACGTCCAAAGGTTGGGGAACCAACATGCACCTTGCTGGTAGATCCAGTGGATATTGGGGGAAGGAATATGCCCTTACCTGGGGAGATCTCTGGATGTCGAGAACATCCAAGAGAAGTCAGCCGAAGTCATAGTAGCTGGAGAAACGAGCAGGGACTGCTAAAACCATATCCCTGACGGCCTCACAAACCAGTGAAGGACTGAACGCTGGATTACGTCCAAATTCGATGGGGAGTACCGTATCGGTGCAGCCTCATCTTAAGCGGACAGGGTTAATAATGTAATTATGATAGAAAAAGTACTCAACCGTAAGAACCTCTACAAAGCCTACCGACAGGTGGTGCGGAACAAGGGTTCGGCAGGGGTGGACGGCATGAAGGTCACCGAACTGCTCTCCTACCTGGAAAGCCACAGGGACGATATTGCCACCTCCATCCTGAACCACACGTATGTACCCAAACCTATCAAAGGGGTCGAAATACCCAAGAGTAACGGAAAGACGAGATTACTTGGAGTCCCAACAGTAGTAGACAGATGGTTACAACAAGCGGTAAGCCAAGTGCTGATGACCAAATACGAACTCACGTTCGAGGAACACAGTTACGGCTTCCGCCCAGAGAAGAACATCCATAAGGCAGTGACACAAGCCCTGGAAAACATCAATGATGGCTATCAGGATATAGTGGATATCGACCTCAAGGGGTTCTTTGACGAGGTTGACCACTCTATTCTCCTGCAATTCATCTATCAGCGGGTAAAATGCCCAACAACCCTGCGGCTTATCCGAAAATGGCTACGTGCGCCGATCCAGATTGACGGAGAACTGCACAAACGTAGAAAAGGCGTTCCGCAGGGCTCCCCGATCAGCCCCTTACTGAGCAATATCCTACTGGATGTTCTGGATAAGGAACTGGACAGGAGAAACCTAAGATACGTCCGCTATGCTGATGACTTCAGCATCTACACCAAGTCAAAAAGAGAAGCCAGAAAAGTGGGAAATGAGATATACCTCTTTCTAAGGGACAAACTCAGATTGCCCATCAACAGGGAGAAAAGTGGCATCCGAAGACCTTCCAATTTTGAGTTGTTGGGACATGCTTTTGTCCCGACCTATCAGAAAGGAGTCAAGGGAAAATACCAGCTGGTGGTGAAACAGAACAGCTGGGATTCCCTCAAACGAAAGCTCAAGCAGATTTCCAAGAAAACCAGACCATACAGTCTTGAGGAAAGGTTGAAAAAGCTTGCAGAAGTCTGGCGGGGATGGGTAAACAATTACCGCCTTGCGAGTATCACCGCAAAGCTGAAATCACTCGATGAATGGCTGCGAAACCGACTTCGCTACTGTATCTGGTCCGCCGCGGCGGAGAAGAAGCCCGAGCGGAAACGTAAAAACCTCATCAGATTGGGAGTTGACCAAGACCATGCTTACGCATGGAGCAGAACCAGAAAAGGAGGATGGGCGGTAGCCCAGAGCCCGATTTTGATAACCACCATTACTTTGTCTCGCCTGAGAAGAAAAGGATACGAATCGATGCTTGCCTATTACCTCAAAACACAACCTACAATCCAGTGAACCGCCGTATACGAGACCCGTACGTACGGTGGTGTGAGAGGCGCACCTCGCTAACTTAAAGGTTGGCGAGGCCGTCTACTCGATTGCACTAAACCTGCGGTAGTTTCAAGAGCAGCCAGAAAGAGGTAACTTTTTAGATCATTTATTAACTCTTATCAATCATGAAAAAAAAAGGAAAACCTCATCCAGACTGCCTGTTCTAATGTAGCA
>NZ_JAJUWR010000030.1 GCF_021390545.1 Algoriphagus sp. AGSA1
ATCCCGATTCCTATAAAATTAAACGGTATTCAAAAAAATAGAGGCCGAAATCAGGAAATCGGCCTCTATTGAATAAAAAAGGCTGTCTTCAATTATCAAACATCAATATGAGACAGCCTCTTTTTTTTTGTAAAGTCCATGTAGAGTGGACGGAAAAGGCGTTTTCTATCGAGAGAAGGTATGCCCGATAGAATTATCCAATGGGTAAAAACATGAAAATTTCATTATATGTTGTACCTTCGCCATTAAAATGTAATTAGTCTAAATAACTCAGCAACAATGAGCAAAGACAATCAGATTTTAGAAGAACTAACATCAAAAGAATACGAACACGGATGGTCAGTGAACTACGAAGCCGATGAGGCTCCCGTAGGCCTTACTGAGGAGACTATTCGATGGATATCTGCAAAGAAAGAAGAACCACAATGGCTTCTTGACTGGAGATTGAAAGCGTTCAAAACCTGGGAGGCAATGATTGAGCCCAAATGGGCAAATGTCCATTACCCAAAAATTGACTTACAGTCCTTAAAATATTATTCCGCTCCGAAACAGTCCAGTAAACCAAAAAGTCTCGATGAAGTAGATCCTGAATTACTGGATATCTATAAGCGTCTGGGTATAAATCTCAACGAACAGAAAAGATTGCAGGGAATCGCTGTCGATGCAGTATTGGATTCAGTTTCGGTGGCCACTACCTTCAAAGGCACACTTTCCAAACTGGGAATAGTGTTCTGCTCATTCAGTGAGGCTGTAAAAGAACACCCTGAACTAGTTAAGAAATACTTGGGCTCTGTAGTGCCAATGACCGACAATTATTATGCGGCGTTAAATTCCGCTGTATTTTCTGACGGGTCATTTTGCTATATCCCTAAAGGTGTCAGATGCCCGATGGAGCTTTCCACCTATTTCAGGATCAATGCGGCCAACACCGGCCAGTTTGAGAGAACACTCATCGTGGCCGAAGATGAATCTTACGTATCTTACCTGGAAGGATGTACTGCCCCACAACGAGATGAGAACCAGCTCCACGCCGCAGTGGTAGAAATCTACGCCGGAGCACACGCAGAAGTGAAATATTCTACTGTACAAAACTGGTTTCCCGGTGACAAAGAAGGAAGAGGCGGCATTTATAATTTCGTGACCAAACGCGGTATCTGTGCCGGCGACTTCTCCAAAATATCCTGGACACAGGTGGAAACAGGTTCCGCTGTGACATGGAAATATCCTTCTTGTATTCTGAAAGGGGACAACTCCATAGGTGAATTTTATTCCGTAGCGGTAACCAACAACTACCAACAAGCAGATACAGGAACGAAAATGATCCATATTGGTAAAAACACTAAGTCGCGAATCGTCTCCAAAGGTATATCCGCTGGCAAATCACAAAACTCATATCGAGGCCAAGTACAGGTCATGAAACGTGCTGCCAATGCCCGTAATTTCTCCCAGTGTGATTCATTATTGATGGGAGACCGCTGTGGTGCGCACACCTTCCCATACATAGATATACACAATCCATCCGCCAAAGTAGAGCACGAAGCCACCACTTCCAAAATCGGAGAGGACCAGCTTTTCTATTGCAACCAACGTGGCATTGCAACTGAAGATGCAGTAGCCCTAATCGTCAATGGATATGCCAAAGAAGTATTGAATCAACTGCCAATGGAGTTTGCTGTGGAAGCGCAGAAGCTTTTGGCACTTACCCTGGAAGGTTCAGTAGGTTAAGAGAATTTGCGATTTGAAATTTCTCATTTGAAATCAAGGCAATTCTCATTCGCTTTGAAGATTTAGACATCTGGAAAAAGACGAGAGAAGAGTATAAAGAAATCTTTGAACTAACCAAGAAGGAAGGTTTTAAGAATGATTTCAGTTTGAAAAATCAAATCAACTCCTCTTCTGGTTCTATTATGGACAATATAGCTGAAGGCTTTGAGAGGGAAGGAAATAGAGAATTTATTCAATTTCTGAGTATTGCAAAAGCATTAGCAGGGGAGTCAAGATCCCAACTATATCGAGCTTTTGACAGAAACTACATTACCGAAGTAACACTAGAAGAAACTAGTAGGAAAAGTATAGAAATCAGTAAATCTATTTCTGGCTTTATAAAATATTTAAAAGACAGTGAGATCAGGGGAAACAAGTTTAAAAGCTAAAAATAAGGTTGCCCCAATTTCAAACATCAAATGTCAAATTTAAGATTATGTTAAGTATAAAGAATTTGCACGCCTCTATTGAAGGAACCCCTATCCTCAGAGGTATCAATTTAGAGGTAAAAGCCGGTGAAGTCCATGCAATCATGGGGCCAAACGGCTCTGGTAAATCAACTCTTGCCTCAGTTTTGGCAGGAAGAGAGGAATATGAAGTAACAGGTGGCGCAGTCACTTTCAAAGATAAAGACCTTCTGGATCTTTCCCCTGAAGACAGAGCTAGAGAAGGTGTGTTTCTGGCATTCCAATATCCTGTGGAAATCCCAGGAGTCAGCTCGACTAACTTTCTGAGAACAGCGGTAAACCAAGTAAGGGAATACCGTGGAGAGGATCCTTTGGACGCGGTGAAATTTCTCACACTCATGAAAGAAAAGATGAAGTTGGTGGAGATGGATCAGAAGCTGTTAAGCAGAGCATTGAATGAAGGTTTTTCTGGAGGGGAAAAGAAAAGAAATGAGATCTTCCAGATGGCTATGCTTGCTCCTACCCTTTCTATTTTGGACGAAACTGACTCCGGCTTGGATATAGATGCGCTCCGCATTGTATCGCATGGGGTGAACCAACTAAAATCGAAAGACAATGCTACGATCGTGGTGACCCACTACCAAAGGTTGTTGGACTACATCGTTCCTGATTATGTACATGTACTGTACAAAGGGCAGATCGTGAAGTCAGGTACCAAAGAGCTTGCCCTTGAGCTGGAAGAAAAAGGGTACGACTGGATCAAAGACGAAGTCGATTCCAAAGCCACAGTCTGATTTTCATTCTAAAACATCACTCATGAGTACGCTTATCAAGCAAGATATACTTGTGGAATTACTGGAAAATGCAGGTCAAGGCTTTGAACAGGCACGAGCTGCAGGAAAGGAAGCTTTCCAAACCCAAGGATTCCCCACCAATAAATCAGAGGAATATAAATTCACCCCGCTCACCAAGAAGATCGAGAGCAGCATCCAAAATTTTGCCTCCGCGGGAGCTTTTGAAGTAAGTGCTGAACAGGTGAAGGCAAACGTATTCGAAGGTTTTGAAGGAGACATTTTGGTATTTGCCAACGGACATTTTCAGCCTTCCCTTTCTTCGGATATCGAAGGAGTGGAGACCGCACTGCTTCCCGAAAAAGCGGATACTCCGATTGGAAGCGTGGCCAAACCTGAAAAAGACCCTTTTTGTGCATTGAACCAAAGTTCTTTTGAAGGGGGATTATTTATTGCTATCCCAAGGAAAACTCACCTACAGAAGCCGATTCTTTTGTTGAACTTCTATCAATCCAATAAGGGCCAAGTGATACAGCCAAGGGTATGGATAGAAGCCGGAGACTTTGCTGAAGCGACTTTCATCACACACAGTGTAAACCTCAGTGACACTCCATACCTTGTTAACAAGGTAGTGGAAGTTAAAGGCGGACTCAATACGCAGCTTCGCTACTACAAGCTGCAGAACGAAGATAAGAATGCTATAGAGGTCAGCACTATAGAAACTGATATCCAAAAGGATGGAAGATTTACTTCGGTGACCATTTCTCTTTCAGGAGAATTGGTCAGAAATAATCTCAGTCTAAATATACTTGGAAGCAATTCTGAAGGAAACATGTACGGATTGTATTTGCTAAACGGCAAATCACACGTGGATAATCATACCAATGTAGATCATACCGTCGCTCATGCCGAATCAAATGAGCTTTATAAAGGTATTCTGGCAGACAGTTCCCGGGGTGTATTCAATGGGAAAATCTTCGTGAGACAAGATGCCCAAAAGACAAATGCATTCCAGCAAAACAACAACATCCTGCTATCTGAAGACGCGGTGGTCAACACCAAACCTCAATTGGAAATATGGGCAGATGACGTGAAATGCTCTCACGGCTGTACCACAGGTCAGTTGGACGAAGAGGCTTTATTTTATCTTCAGGCTCGGGGTATAGCAAAGAACCAAGCAAAGGGTTTGTTACTGTATGCCTTCGCTGGAGAAGTCTTAGAGCATATTACGGACGAAAGCTTCAAAAACTATTGCATCGCGAAGGTTCAAGAGCGTCTTGGAAGCAACTTCTAATAAACAGTATCAATGGGATTAGATATAGCAAAAATCAGAGAACAGTTTCCGGTACTGAACCAAGAAGTACATGGTAAGCACCTGGTGTATTTTGACAATGCCGCTACTACCCAAAAACCCCAGTCAGTACTGGATGCCTTGACAAATTACTACAGCAAGGACAATTCAAACATACATCGTGGTGCCCATGCACTGGCAGATCGGGCCACAAGATATTATGAGGAGACACGGGAAGCCATTAGGCAATTTATCAATGCACGTGAATCCGCAGAGATTATTTTCACTAAAGGTACTACAGAAGGAATCAACTTGGTCGCTTCTACCTTTGGCAGAAAACATATAGGCAAAGGTGATGAAATCATCATCTCCTCATTGGAGCATCACTCCAACATTGTCCCATGGCATATGCTCTGTGAGGAAAAAGGCGCAGTCCTGAAAGTAATTCCGATCAATGAAGCCGGTGAGCTTGTTTATGAGGAATTTGAGAAACTCCTCACACCAAATACCAAGCTTGTCAGCATCGTCCACGCCTCGAATGCGCTGGGCACAATCAATCCTGTTAAGAAAATAATTGATGCTGCTCATGCCGTAGGGGCTAAAGTGCTTCTGGATGGAGCCCAAAGCTCAAGCCACTTACAGATCGACGTGCAGGATCTTGACTGCGATTTCTTTGCCTTCTCAGCACATAAGTTGTACGGACCTACAGGACTTGGCTGTCTGTATGGAAAAAGAGAAACCTTAGAATCCATGCCACCTTATCAAGGAGGTGGGGAAATGATCAAAGAAGTCACGTTTGAAAAGACTACCTACAACGAAATCCCATTCAAGTTCGAAGCCGGGACCCCTAATATAGCAGATGTAATTGCCTTTAAAGCAGCACTTGAATTTGTCAATGGATTGGGTAAAGATGCCATCAAGGCTCACGAAGACGAATTGCTTGCCTATGCAAACGAGCTCTTGTTGCCGATTAAAGGTTTTGTGCCTCTAGGCACGGCTAAAGAAAAAGTAAGTGTAATCTCCTTTAATATCAATGCAATGCATCCCTACGATGTAGGGATGATGTTGGATGCTAATGGCATTGCAGTCAGAACCGGGCATCACTGCACGCAGCCATTGATGAAAAGACTTGGAATTGAAGGAACTGTAAGAGCGTCATTTTCCGTTTACAATTCGAAATCAGAAATAGAAAAACTGGCGGAAAGCTTAACCCGCATCGCCCGAATCAAAAATAAATGAGCAGTATTCAAGAAGTTCAAGATGAAATAGTTTCAGAATTTGAAATTCTAGGAGACGACAAGGAATCTACCATCTATTATATCATGGAGCTGGGAGGAAATCTGGAAAGGTTTCCTGATAATGAAAGGATAGAGGCTAACACCATCAAAGGATGCCAGTCCAAAGTCTGGCTAATAGCAGAGGAGAAAGATGGCAAAGTACATTTCCTTGCTGACTCCAATACTGATATCACCAAAGGTTTAATTTCTCTTTTACTGCGTGTATTGAACTATCGTAGTCCAGAGGAGATTATTAAAGCAGAGCTTAATTTCGTGGAGAGAATAGGAATGGGCTCTATCATCGGTAGCCAGCGATCAAACGGTTTCGCATCGATGATCAAGCAAATAAAACTTTATGCTTTGGCTATCCAAAGCAAGCAAAATGCCTGATACTATGTCAACAGAAAACATCAATACACCGATAGGACAAATTGAAAACCTCAAGGAAAAGGTAATACAGGCTATTAAATTGGTATATGATCCCGAGATCCCGGTAGATGTGTATGATCTGGGTTTGATCTATGAGATCACGGTTTATCCGGTCAATAATGTGTATGTGCTGATGACATTGACATCACCTAACTGCCCTTCAGCTGAGTTTATTCCTTCTGAAGTAAAAGATAAAATCCAGCAGATCCAGGGAGTCAACAATGTGGAGATAGAGTTGACATTTGACCCGCCCTACTCTCAGGATATGATGTCCGAAGCAGCTAAACTTGAATTAGGTTTTCTATAAACAAGAAATTTAAAACCAGTAATATTATGTATCCAGAAGAATTGATCGCTCCGATGAGAGCGGAACTTTCCAATGTAGGATTTGAAGAGTTCAGAACTGCTGAGCAAGTAGCTACGCATCTCGGCCCTGACCATAAAGGCACCACCCTGATCGTAGTGAATTCAGTATGCGGCTGTGCGGCTGGCGCGGCAAGACCCGGTGTAACCTATGCGGTAGAAAATTCCAAAGTTAAGCCTACTAAGCTGGCAACAGTATTTGCAGGAAATGATAGAGAGGCAGTGGAGAAACTCAGGGAACTTTGCCTTCCATATCCTCCCTCCTCTCCTGCAATGGCATTGTTCAAAGATGGGGAGCTGGTGCATTTCATTGAGCGTCACCACATCGAAGGCCGAAATGCCAAAATGATAGGTGACCACTTAGTAGAAGTATTCGAGCACTTCTGTGTTTAGTAAAATAGCCCTCAGGGGCTTTTTTATTTTACCTCTCTTAAAATCAAAAGCCTATTAAAATGTAATTTTAATAAAACCCCAAGTGAAGCAAATAGATATTGATCGCTAATTCCATTTTCGGGCGAATAATCACCCAAAGGTCACATTCTACCTTCCAAAAACTGACTGATTTTATTATCTTACAGGCTTAATTCGAGGTTTTTTAACATACGCAATCCAAATAAAAAATATATGTCTGAATCAGCTAAGCTTTCTTTCAAAGGACAAGACTATGAATTTCCGGTAATCACCGGTACCGAAAACGAATCGGCAATAGATATCGCAAAACTTAGAGCCTCCTCGGGACTGATCACCCTTGACCCGGGATACAAAAATACAGGCGCGACTAAAAGTGCCATTACATTTTTAGATGGGGAAGAGGGAATTCTTCGCTATAGAGGATACAGGATAGAAGACCTGGCAGAAAAATCCAACTTCTTAGAAGTTTCTTATCTATTGATCTATGGTGAACTCCCCACCCAATCACAGTATGAAACCTTCTCCAAAGAGATTACCCACCACACATTAGTACATGAAGATATCAAGAAGATCCTGGAAGGTTTTCCCTCCAACGCCCACCCCATGGGAGTTCTATCTTCACTAATCTGTGCGTTGACTGCTTTCTATCCGGATTCCTTGAATCCAAACAGAAACAAAGAGGAGATCAACCTGAGCATAGTCCGTTTAATTGCTAAAATGCCGACTTTTGCTGCCTGGGCCTATAAAAATGAAATGGGGCATCCGGTAAATTACCCGGACAACTCACTTGACTATTGTTCAAACTTCCTGAAAATGATGTTTGCTCTACCTGCTGAGAAATACGATGTAGATCCTGTCGTATCCTCAGCTCTGGACAAACTACTTATCCTGCATGCAGACCACGAGCAAAATTGCTCCACTTCCACGGTACGAATAGTAGGTTCGTCCCAGGCTAGCATCTATGCTTCTATTTCCGCAGGCATCAATGCACTTTGGGGGCCACTTCACGGAGGAGCCAACCAATCTGTGATTGAGATGCTGGAAGCCATCAAGGCAGATGGTGGAGACGCTAAAAAATATTTGGATAAAGCCAAAGACAAAAATGACCCATTCAGATTGATGGGCTTTGGGCACAGGGTTTATAAAAATTTCGATCCTCGGGCAAAAATCATCAAAAAAGCCGCAGATGACGTATTGGAGAAACTGGGTGTGAATGATCCTGTATTGGAAATCGCAAAAGAACTGGAGCACGCAGCACTAAATGACCAATATTTCATAGACCGACAGCTATATCCAAATGTTGATTTCTATTCCGGAATCATTTACAGAGCACTTGGTATCCCTACCGACATGTTTACTGTGATGTTTGCGCTGGGCAGACTTCCAGGCTGGATAGCCCAGTGGAAAGAAATGCGTGAAAACGGTGAGCCTATTGGCCGTCCTAGACAGGTTTACACAGGAGCAAATGAGCGAGACTATGTGTCCATGAACAAGCGATAAGTGTAGAGGGAATCCCCACCATAAATAAAAAGCCAGCAGGTTTCTGCTGGCTTTTTATTTATAGGCCAAAAGGAGCAAATCCAATACGTGGTATTAAATTTGTTATTTCACCCCAAATCAACCACCTAAATCATGTCAGCCAAAACGCTTGAAGAGGCAGTTGCCTTGACCAAAAAATTCACTGATAGACCAAACAATGAAGAGTTACTGAAGCTGTACGGACTTTACAAACAAGCCACAGAAGGAGACAATGAGACAGAAAGACCCGGCGGCTTTGATTTCAAGGCAGCCGCAAAATATAATGCCTGGCTTAATCAAAAAGGGCTTTCAAAAGAAGAGGCTGCCGGTCAATATATCCAGTTAGTAGAGCGACTTGCTAAAACACATATCTAATGCAAGGATGGATTATCAACTTTTTTGGAGTATCTCGTAGCTATATAACTCCCCACAATCAATTGCTGTATGTGGTAGAGCATTACGGGTAAGAGCACCAATCCTAAAATTGCCGGATCCGGAAAAATCACCTTTCCGATGACTACCCCTTGGACGAGTGATTTCTTGGAGCCACAGAACAAAGCAGTCACTTTATCCTCCCAGCTAAAGTCAAGTAGCTGGCAGAGGATTGCTATGAGTATCCAAATCATGAAAAAGAGCCCGAGCATGGTCGCTCCCACCTCAAGCAATACACTTGATTTGTAAGGTGCAAATACATTTTGGAAAAATGACTGTGCAAAAGAAGTAAACACAATCATCATAATTACTGTCTGATCTACATATTTGAGCACAGAGAGATACTTGCTGATTCTTGGAAAGAGCCATTTATGTGCTAAAATACCAAGTATCACAGGCAACAGGACTTTTATAGAAAGTTCTCCTAACGTAGGGAGAAAATCCATCTGTATATCCGAGGCATCTGCCAGGATCCCCATCCATGCAGGAGTAATCACCACACCAAGAAGGCTGGAAATACTCGCATTGAAGATAGCTCCTGGGATATTTCCCCTAGCTATAGAAACCATAACCACTGAAGCGCTTACTGTAGATGGGAGTACAGAGAGGTAAGTAATGCCTAATTGAAAATCCTTGGCTATCCAGGGAAACAAAGGAATAATGGCCAGTACTAGAAGTGGAAAGAACACAAATGTGCTTAGCTGGATAAGTACATGCAACTTCCAGTTTTTCAGCCCAGTTTTCAGCTGCACAGGATTTAATTTCACCCCATAAAGAAAAAAAACAAGGCCAATCCCCACATTGATGATAGGTTTCCATGGGAAAGGAGACTGATTAGAACCTGCAAACGGAAAAAGCCATCCGAGAAAAATAGCCACAAATAAGCCCAATAAAAACCCGTTGATCCCAACCTTACCCAAAATCCCGGCTAATTTCCTGATCATTGAACTTGTAAACGCTTAAAATTATCACACAGTACGGCTGTGGCTATAGCCACATTCAATGACTCAGCCTGCCCAAATCCAGGAATAGTCACCCGATCAGTCACAAATCCCCCTATATTATCAGATATTCCATTCGATTCATTTCCCATGAGGATCACACCGCTGGAAACCTGGCGCAGTTCATGGACATTCTTTCCATCAAGGAATGCCCCATATACAGGCACATTCCACGCTTGGAAAGTCCTTCTAAGGTCTGCATAGAAGAAATTTACCCGGGTAAATGACCCCATGGTGGATTGGATTACTTTAGGATTGTAGAACTCTGCTGTGTGCTCAGAAAAAACAAGATTTTTTATACCATACCAGTCTGCTATTCTGATTATTGTCCCCAGATTTCCCGGATCCCTCACCTCATCCAATCCCAGCACAAATTCACCTTCAGGAAAATCAAATGAACTATTGACTTTCATATGGACTACAGCCAATGCACTATCATTGCTCTGATATTGTCCCAGTCCTTCCAGCTGTTTCTGGCTAGCTTGTATCACATGAGCAGAGGAACTATTGATAAGCCTATTATTCTTATGGATAAAAGACTCCGTCGCCACCAGAAGTTCCAATCTAAAATCAGAATTCAACACTTCAACAACACTCTTTTCCCCTTCCACAAAGAACATTCGTTCCTGAACCCGGAATTTCTTTTGATGTAAGGATTTTATAAACTTAACTGTATTTTTGCTAAGCATTCGGATCGATTCTGCCATTTTGAAATTCACCAAATATATACTTTTTATCTGTGTCCTCTGGGGCATGTTTGCTTGTTCGCTAAGCAAAAACTTACCCGAAAACAGCTATGTCCTTGAAGACAACAGACTTGAAGGAGTGGAAAAGTCCAACAAATCAGAAATAGAAGGGTTGTATTTTCAGGAACCAAATACCCGGATCCCTCTGACGAATTCATCATTAGGGGTTACTATCTATAGAATAGGGCAGTCTTTCTACGACAGTGCTAAAGTGACTGCGAGGCTTGATGCAAAAAACTCGGAACTCATAGAAGTGAATGCCAGATTGGAGCAATCTGAGGACCGAAAAAAACTTCTTAAAAAGCGAGATAAAATCCAGACAAAAATCCAGGATCTGAAAAAACTGCAGGAATACGGAAACTTCTTGATGCGGACTGGAAATCCACTGGCGGTTCTGGATAGTGCTTTGACCGAAAAAACAGTTACTGAAATTGACAACTACCTATACAATAAGGGATTTCTGGACGCAGAAGTATCTTTCTCCGTGGAAACAAGGAAAAAAAAGGCTAAAGTCTCCTATATGATCAATGAAAAAGAACCTTACCTCATAGATTCTATTTATACCAATTCTGTGAATGAAGGGCTGTTGTCATTGATCAACAATACCAAAGAAAAATCCTTTATAAAGCAAGGAGACCGCTACGACCAAACCAATTTTACCAGAGAAAGGGACAGACTGGAAGAGCTATTCAAGAACAATGGCTACTACATGTTCACCAAGAGCTTCATTGACTACAACTTGTATTATGACACAGCCGAGCATCAAATCAATGTAGAGCAACGGATCCTTAAACCTTCATTTTCTGAAAAACACGAAGTCTATAGAATAGACTCTATCACATTCAAGGTGAGTCCTCCAAGCGATCAGTTTATCGATGAAAAAGTTGGGAAAAATTTCAGGAATATAGATTTCACCTTTTACAGAGATAGATTTTCGGCCAAACTACTCGGTTCCAGGATCTTGTTTGACGAGGGACAAAAATATAGCAGAATAGATATAGTAGAAACGCAAAAACAACTTAGCAACCTGGATCTTTTCAGGTATATAAATATCTCCTTTGACACCTTGGGCAACTCACTTACCGCAAAAATACTTACTCAGCCCAACCAGAAATACCAGCTCACCAATCAGCTTGGTCTCAGTATCACCGAGCAGTTGCCAGGCCCATTTTTCAGTATGGTTTTGAGAAACAGAAATTTCTTCCGGGCAGGCGAGATTCTGGAATTCAATACACGTGCAGGATTCGAGGGAGTGGCCTCAGCGACTGATCAGGGAGTTTACCAAAGCAAGGAATTTGGGATTTCCGGATCAGTGATTTTCCCCAGGTTTCTCATCCCCTTTTATGGAAGAAGTCTGGAGAAATTTGGAAGGTATAACCCAAACACCCGTACACAGATAGGCTATAATTATACCAACCGCCCGGAATATACCCGATCAGGGCTAAACGGACTACTGGCATATACCTGGGTCACCCGGGGCAATCGACAGCAGTTTACCATTAACGCCGCAGATGTTAATTATGTACGTACTCCGCAGATATCACGTGATTTCGCACAGGTTCTTTTGGATCTGGAAAGCCAGGGGAATAATTTAATATGGTCCTTTCTGCCTTCGTTAATCAGCAGTTTTTCCGCACAATCCATAATTAACTTCAATAATTATGGCAACTATACTTCCTTGAACAAAGCATCCTTACTTAAGCTATTCGTAGAAAGTGGGGGGACCACACTCAACTTTATAAATACCTCTAGCAACAGCGAAACAACAGATTTTGCCAGGTTTCAATGGCTTAAACTACAGGCCGACTTTAGAAGATATTACCCTCTCAACCAAAAATCCACAATCGCATATAGAGCCAACTTCGGAATTGCCAATCCCTATGGAGTGAGTAACGGAATCCTCCCTTATGAGAAATATTTCTTTGCGGGTGGAGGGACAAGTATCAGAGCGTGGCAAGCAAGAAGACTTGGCCCTGGGAGCTACACTCCTCCTATAGGTGACCGAGGACGCTACGACTATGCTTTTGAACAGCCTGCGGAAATGATCATTGAAACCATGCTGGAATATCGAAGAAACCTTGTCGGTTATTTTGATATGGCCGTCTTTGTTGATGCTGGGAATGCCTGGGTCATCGGGGTGGATAATTCCAGACCAGGGGCCGATTTCAGGTATGACAGGTTCTATAAAGAGATCGCTTTAGGCACAGGGGTGGGCGTAAGAATGGATTTCAATTTCCTGGTAATACGACTTGATCTAGCCACGAAAGCGGTGGATCCGTCAATGCCTGAGGGTGACCGCTGGGTGCTCGACAATATATCATTCAGCAATCTTTTTGGACTAAAAGGCCAAACAGTTCTTAACTTTGGTATTGGTTACCCATTCTAACCGCAAAAAACCACATCTATGTCGCGAAAGAGTAAAGAAGAAATAGCTGAAATCTACAAACAAACGCAGGATCATATCTGCAAAGAGCTGGAGCTGGCTGATGGTTCTGGGCTATTCAAGGAAGATCTTTGGGAGAGAACCGCAGGAGGTGGTGGAAGGACCCGCATTTTCGAAGGTGGTCAAATCATAGCAAAAGGAGGGGTGGCATTTTCAGCGGTTCATGGGCCTACGCCTGATAAGATCCTGAAAAAACTGAAACTCGAAACGGCTGACTTTTTCGCTACCGGGGTTTCTATAGTCATTCACCCTAAAAACCCTCTGGTTCCTATCATCCATATGAACATCAGGTACTTTGAGATGGACAATGGCACCCATTGGTTTGGAGGAGGAATTGACCTCACCCCCCACTATATAGTGCCTGAAGATGCCCGTTACTTTCACAGGGAAATAAAAAAAGTATGTGATCAGTACAATGCAGAGTACTATCCTAAGTTTAAAAACTGGGCGGATGAGTATTTCTATATAAAGCACAGGGATGAAACCCGCGGTGTAGGCGGTATTTTCTATGATCGTTTAAAGGCTGGATCAGATGGGGAATTTGAAAACATCCTACAATTCAGTCTTTCCCTTGGCAGGCTATTTCCCATAGTCTATAGCTATCTGATGAAGAAAAACCATCCTCTACCCTATGGGAAAAAGGAGCTAGCCTGGCAAGGGCTACGGAGAGGAAGGTATGTGGAATTCAATCTGGTATGGGATGCGGGCACTAAATTCGGACTGGATACCAACGGCCGCACCGAAAGCATCCTAATGAGCATGCCTCCTGAGGCATGCTGGGAATATATGCATAAGGAAACTCCCGGCTCGGAAGAGGAGTTCACGCTAAAGCATTTGAAAAAGGGTATAGACTGGCTTTCTTTTAATCCATGATAGAACGATTAAAAACATGGGACGAAGAGTTGTTCCTATGGTTAAATGCCAACCACTACAACTGGATGGATCCAGTTATGTTTCAGCTGTCAGAAACAATTACCTGGTTTCCCCTGTATGCGATAATCATCTACTTTATCTATAAAAACGATCCAAAGAACAGCTGGTGGGTATTTGGTGGAATAGCACTGACCATCTTGATCGCAGACCAAGTGACTTCAGGTCTGATGAAGCCTTACTTTGAGCGACTCAGACCCTGTCATGATGAACGATGGACAGATCAGGTATTCAATTATAGGCGATGCGGGGGGCTGTATGGATTTGCTTCTTCCCATGCGGCCAACACATTTGGGTTTGCCGTGTTTCTAAACCTGAAGATGAAAGGCAAACTACGGTTTCTTCCCTGGTTATTCTTCTGGGCAACTGTCGTTTCCTATTCCAGAATCTATCTTGGAGTCCATTATCCACTGGATATTTTAGTAGGCGCGCTTATAGGTGCATTAGCAGGACTGATATCCTGGCTCATTATCGTTTTCCTAAAAAGAGAAATTCTTAAGATATTGTTAAAATAAATTATGATTATCCGCAATGATGCTAGTAACCATATCCCCTTGTTTACTTGCTAGAATACCGTTACTTCGACTTCGCTCAGTGACCGAAGTGGCCTCAATGCTAGTATTGATCAAATGCTATAATGCTGTAGTTTCTTTACTTGCAGGAAAGCGGATATATAAAATAAATCCATCCCCCCAACTTGATGGGAAAGCATATCTGTTTTAATCATACTTTTTGTCCATATCTTCCTTAAGAGATGCATCGGCTAAAAATGATTACTATGTATCCATCTGGTTTTGAAGGAGGGCTTATGTTCAAAACACCCCAGGATGGCCTTTAGAGTGATTTGGTTCTTATTGGAACAAAAGCATCGACGTGAACATGGATTCCCCGGTGCTTTTTTGTTATTTACGGGATAAATTTTACAAGTCAATCCATAATGCTTGAAATCAGGTCTATTTCACCAATTTGGTTAAGTTTCTTTTCGGTTCTTTTCTTCACTGTTTCTATTAATCCGTCTCTAGCACAAGAAATTGATACTACGCATATCGAAAAAAAAGAGAAAAACAATTTCCTGAAACACGGCTCCAAAGGTTTCGTATTAGCCACTGAGGATGACAAGTACGAAATGCAAATCGAGGCGAGATTACAGCTCCGTTTTGCAGTCCCGGACGATCAGAACCCCGTCACCTTTGCTGATTTCACCAATCAGGACACAAGGGTTTTTAAGATAAACAGAGCTAGGTTAAAGATAGGAGGTCATGCATACGAGCCCTGGCTGAAATATTATTTCGAATATGAACTAAGCAGCAGTATTTTGCTGGACTATAGAGTCATGATAGAAAAGTGGCCTTGGCTTAATTTCAAAATGGGGCAGTGGAAAGTCGAATTTACCAGAGAGAGATTTATCAGCAGCGGGAACCAGCAGATGGTGGACAGATCGCTTCTGAACAGAAAATTCACCATTGATAGACAACAAGGTCTGGAAGTGTATGGGAATCTGGATGCTGGTGGAATTGCAAACTTTGATTATTGGCTAGGGATATTTACCGGTACAGGGATAGGTTCTACTCAGAATGATGACGACAACATGATGCGTTTTGGCAGATTCCAATGGAATTTCCTGGGTAGAGAAGTGCCTTTTTCCGGAGGAGACGTGGAAATATCACCTAAACCTGCCGGAATTATTGCTGTTGCGGGAGTTACTAATACCAGCCCCTATACCCGATTTTCATCAGCCGGAGGTGGCAATCTGCATGGTTTTGAAGGAACCAACGACGGCCAATATAATGTCAAGCAATTCCAGGTGGAAACTGCCTTCAATTATAAAGGATTTTCATGGTCATCGGAATTTCATAGGAAATATATTTATGACACCTTCGATGAGGTAGAGACCAGACTTGGTGGCTACTATATCACGGCTGGTTATTTTCCAGGTCAGATAGTGGATTTCTGGCCGAAACCTCTTGAGTTTGCCACACGGTATGCTGTAGTAGATCCAGACCTGAAGGCGAATGGATTAAAGCAGCGTGAAGCAGGAATGGTATTCAACTGGTTTTTCTCAGATCATAAAAACAAATTAACAGCAGAATTGACCAAATATACTTTTCAGGATGATAATTTGCCTCAACAGGATGAGCTCAGGTTCAGAATCCAATACGATATTTCGTTCTAATGGGCATAAGGCTTGTCATATTCTTGCTGTTTCTGTCCACCGGAGTTGTCATAGCACAAGAGGACACGATCACTTACCAACCTAACCGGATAAATAACTTCAGCATATTACCGCTCCCGGCAGTTGCTTACAATCCCGCTAACGGATGGATGTTTGGGGTGGCAGCTGCCAGCTCGTGGTACATGGGGGCGCCGAGGACTACTCATCAGTCCAACCTTGTATTCAATTTCCTTTATACCACCAAAAAGCAATGGATCATCAGTTCAAAAAGCAATGTGTTCCTGGCGGATGACAAATGGAATCTGATAGGAGACTGGCGCTACTTTATCACCTCCCAACCTACCTATGGACTAGGAAGTAGTAGTCCCAATGAACTACAATTTGAAATGATAGGGCAAAACCCTGTACTACAGGGAGAACAACAAATGGATTTTACCTTGGTTAGATTTTACGAAACTATATTAAGGAGAGTCGGCAGGGGCAAATTCTATATGGGGTTGGGATACCACCTGGATATACATCAAAAGATAAAATCCTATGCTGAAGAGCTCATTGACTTCCCCAATGAATACAGTCATAACTACTACAATAAGACGTCTGGGTTTCCAATCGACGGATATACTCTTTCGGGGATATCATTAAATGGGGTAATGGAAAACCGCGATATAGCTGTATCTCCCTATGAACGAAACTATGGTATGGTTTCCTAAAGGGTCAATCCCGAATTTTTAGGTTCTTACCAATCATCCTCCACCCTACTGCTCGACTACAGACATTATTTCACCTTAAATAAAGATAGAAAACGACATGTTCTGGCTGCATGGGTGTATGGTAGCTTCTTGGTATCAGGTAATCTGCCATATATGAATTTACAAGCCATTGGCTGGGACATGTTTGGCAGAAGTGGAAGGGGCTATGCCCAGGGAAGATTCCGAGGAGAGCAGATGGCTTATTCTGAACTGGAATATAGATTCCCACTCCAGCAAAACAAAGACCTCCTCGGAGGGACAGTTTTTGTGAATGCAGCTTCATTTTCCAGCAAGCTCGATGGAGAAAAACTGATGAATAAGATCAATCCTGGCTATGGTGTAGGGCTGAGGGTAATGGTCAACAAGGAAAAACGTACGACTATCACAGCGGACTATGGGTTCGGACAAAACGGGAATTCCGGGTTCTATCTCAATATCAATGAAACATTTTAGAAAAACAGGAAAGCCCGAAGTCAGGACAGGGGATATAGCAATATTTACATGCATCCAGGTTAAAGCACTAAAAAGCCCCGGTGGAAAATTCCATCGGGGCTTTTATTGTTAGTCACTAAAGTGATTATTTAGCGGCATTTTTCATTGCTGTCACTTCAGCTCTGATTTCCTGTGCTAGATTTTTCAGGGCCTGCATCCCAGTTCTTACTCTTGTGCCGGCTGCTTTGTTACCATTCTCATAGAACTTCGCAAAGTCTGATTCTAAAGAATCGACCAAATCCTTAACTTCTTGGTGTTTGCTCATAATCGTCTTATTGGTTGGTTATAAAATGTAATTGGATACAATAAACATCATTTATAGTGCCATTTGAAGTCTTTTGGTGTTTATTTTTATTTTTTAGTGCAGAAAAATGATCTTTTCATAAAACTGCTGGGTTTTTTAAATTTTCCGCAAAATATTGGGCTAAAAATTAACTAAAATACTTAGACGAAAATTGACTAAATGTGGCCAAAACTGCTCAGGACACTGCTAGAATGGGGAGAATACCGCTAAATCGCTACTTTTTGACCCTTTTCAGCCGACTCTAAAATCGCCTCCACTACACGGATATCTCGCAGCCCTTCCTCCCCTGGTACAGCTTGAGGTTTACCTTCCATTATGGTTTTCGCATCATTATCCATCTGCCATACCTGCTCCATAGGTTGCTGAAAGGGAAAATTAATCTCACCCAAAGGGCTTTTACCTTTATTTCCGGCATAGGCAGAGAATGGTTCCATTTCAATCATTCCCTTTTCACATTTTATATTCAGAAAATTTATGTTTTCTGCAAAGGATGTTTTGATCGTCCCTATAATGCCACCGGGAAATTCCAGTTCCGCTTCCACAACTTCACCTAGCCCATCTTGATAAATCTCAGGTCTTTCCGCCCAAACCTTTGCTGAGTTCACTGCGATTGGTTCCATGTTGGCACCCAGTCTGGCTCCCTGGATTGCATATACACCCATATCGTAAATGACCCCTCCTCCCATTTCCTTTTTTTGCTTCCAGTGGTTTGTCCGGTTTTCCCTATAGCCAGCCGCACAGTCCAGACCCAATACGTCCCCAAGGCTCTTTTCTTTCACAATTTTCTGGAAAGCCTGTGTATTGGGCTCATGTTGACAGCGATATCCGATAGAAAGTGACACATTTGCCTGATTACATGCATCTATCATTGCCTGGCATTCCTCCACAGTTATTGCCATAGGTTTCTCGCACCATACATGTTTTCCTGCTTTGGCGGCACGGATGACATATTCCTTATGCATAGATGGAGGCAATACGATGTAGATCACATCGATATCAGGATTCTCCGCAATTGAGTCAAACGTATCGTAATTGTAAATATTCTTTTCAGGGATATTGTACTTCGTCTTCCATATTGCTGCCTTGGAAGGCGTACCGGTCACAATGCCGGCGAGGTAGCAATTCTCCGTTTTTTCCAACGCCGGTGCGAGTAGGTCAGTACTGTAATATCCCAGTCCCACTAAGGCTATTCCGAGTTTCTCTTTACGTGCTGAAGCTGAAGGAAATACGCTGAAAGGTGACACTAATCCAACTCCGGCTCCAAGTGCAAGAGACTTTAAGGTGCTTCTTCTCGAAATGTAATTCATAAGATCTTTAGGTTAAGGGTTTGAAAACTAATATACTTATCAAGTTAAGGTTTTCATGGCAACCTCCAAAAAAATATTAAATTCAACCTCTTGATTACGTATCCAACCTTCTAAAGCCCACGTATAAGCTAAAGCACGTAGATAGGGATTATCCACGGGCAATCCCATGACACAGGTTCAGTTGTGGCAATATGACCATTGAAAAACAAATATAAAATGAAAAAATCAGCTATCCTCCTCCTTCTTTTGCTTCCCCTGTTCAGCTTGGCCCAGAGCAATACCCAGCCTTTTCTCACACTGGAAGATGCGACTAGAATTTCTACTGCAGCTGAGGAAAAATCCAAGGAAGAGGGCTGGAATATGGTTATAGTGGTACTAGATGCCGGCGGCCACATTATTTCGCTCCGCAAAATGGACGGGGTGCAAATCGGCAGCATAGACGTGGCACTGGCTAAAGCAAAAACATCTGTGTATTTCAAACGGCCGACAAAAGCCTTTGAAGACATGATGAAAAGCGAAGGGGGCAACAGAATAGCAACGCTGCCAAATGCCATAGCAATTGAAGGGGGATTACCGATTTTCAAGGATGATGTGCTCGTAGGGGCCATTGGGATCTCAGGTGCCAGCTCTGCTCAAGACGGAATTGTCGCCGCAGCAGCTCTGTCAGCATATTGATAAAGTATGTTTGGGAAAACAGTTGAGAGATTCGGATAAGAAAGTACTTACCTAATATCCCATTCTCTACATACCTTAGAGGTTTGAAACCACAGAATACTCCTGGCACTTGCAACACTTTTCACACACCTTCACATTCTGCTTTAAACATGAGGCATTTCTCAAAGCTTCTTGTCCGGAATTGTAAGGGCCTAGGTAATCGCGCTCATAGATACCGGGCATATCCCCGCATTCCCGTTCATGAATCACATAGGCTTCCTCATCGTTCGGATTAGAGGACAGGTAAAAGAATTTCATGCTCTGATTTAAAACATTAATAATTAGTCAAAATTAACCTCCCTGTCCCTACAAAAAAATACCCTGTACAGGGTATTTTTTTTGCTATTTGAGCAAAAATCCACCTGTAATTCCACCGGATTTTCAAACGGAATACTGCATTAACAGCATTTCCCACTCCTCATCCAAGGTAATGTCCGGTCTCTTCACCCCTGCCCGTCCATACCAATAATCAGCATTCCATAGGTCACCTTCTTTCCGGTGTAGGTATGCATGTATTCTGGCAGCTGATTTTCCACCTAAGCTATCCACCTGCTCATGCGCTCGCTCCCAATCCCCATTGCCATCATACCAAAGTGCCCTGAGCATGGGAGAATATGTGTCCAGAGAAGTCTTTTCGTCAAGAAAAGCAGCGTATTCACCTTTGTGCTTTGCCATAACAATTTATTCTTTGGCACACAAAGTAACTAATTCATCTGGTAAATTCTATTCAATTATCAAACTAGTTTACAGAGAGGGTATTGACAGGCTCGATTAAAACTTCTGAAAGAATAAAGATTAAAGGAAGAGCCAGATTCCCTCATTTTGCCAAATTTCAATTAATCTGAGCTTTTCTCAATTAATACCCAAATCAAACCATCATTTTCTTGCGATTTATACAATAAATTCTTTAAAAAGGGGATTTTAAGGAATAATTATCTGCAATTGATCGGTAATTGAGAAGTTATATATTTGTTCAATTAACAATCTCAATATAACTGTACTACATACTCAATGGAACAAGCTTTAATTTATGTAGTCCCTGCACTGGGACTGGTGGGCCTCATCGTGATGGCCATTAAGTCTGCCTGGGTCACCAGACAGGAAACCGGTGATAAAAACATGATGGAACTCGCCGGTCATATCGCTGATGGAGCCATGGCATTCCTGAAGGCAGAATGGAAGGTGTTATCCTATTTCGCTGTTATAGCCATCATTTTATTGGCATGGTCTGGTATGTCCGTGGAGACTTCCAGTCCTGTTATCGCTATGTCTTTCCTTATCGGAGCGGTTTTTTCAGCTTTCGCCGGATACATAGGGATGAACATCGCCACCAAAGCAAATGTCAGAACTACCCAGGCTGCCCGAACAAGCTTGAAACACGCACTTAAGGTCTCCTTTACCGGGGGCTCCGTAATGGGGCTTGGCGTGGCCGGACTGGCTGTTTTAGGATTAGGGTCCTTATTCATCCTATTCTATCATATGTATGTACAGAGCGCAGGTGCGGGAGTGAACGGAGTGGAAATGGAAAAGGCGCTCGAGGTACTGGCAGGCTTCTCATTAGGGGCTGAATCCATTGCGCTTTTTGCACGTGTGGGGGGCGGTATCTACACCAAGGCCGCAGATGTAGGGGCTGATCTGGTCGGAAAAGTGGAAGCAGGTATCCCAGAGGATGATGTAAGAAATCCTGCAACAATAGCTGACAATGTGGGGGACAATGTAGGTGATGTAGCAGGTATGGGCGCTGATTTATTTGGATCCTATGTAGCCACTATTCTTGCCACCATGGTCTTGGGACGCGAAATAGTCTCCGTGGATAACTTCGGAGGAATCGCCCCTATCCTACTTCCTATGGTATTGGCAGGGCTGGGGATCGTTTTCTCCATATTAGGGATGTTTTTTGTGACGATCAAAAACGATAAGGGCGACGTACAACATGCCCTGAACATGGGCAATTGGTCTTCAATCGTATTCACTGGTATCGCTTCCTTTTTTGTAGTGAAGTATATGCTTCCTGAGACCTTGTCAATTCGAGGCTATGAATTCACCAATATGGATGTATTCTATGCAATTGTCCTTGGCTTGATCGTAGGCACGCTGATGAGTATCATCACGGAATACTACACTGCCATGGGCAAACGCCCGGTGAAATCCATCATACAACAATCTGGCACAGGACACGCCACCAATATCATAGCCGGGCTTGCTGTAGGCATGGAATCCACTGTCCTCCCTATTCTAGTATTGGCTGGTGGAATCATGGGGTCTTACGCATTTGCAGGTCTGTATGGTGTAGCCATAGCAGCTGCTGGAATGATGGCCACTACAGCTATGCAACTGGCAATTGATGCTTTTGGACCAATAGCGGACAATGCAGGAGGCATAGCGGAAATGAGCCAGCTTCCAGAGGAAGTACGGCATAGAACAGATATTTTGGACGCTGTAGGGAATACCACTGCCGCTTCAGGCAAAGGCTTTGCAATAGCTTCAGCGGCCTTGACATCCTTAGCGCTGTTTGCGGCATTTGTAGGTGTGGCAGGTATAGATGCGATCGATATTTTCAAAGCTCCTGTACTGGCTGCACTGTTTGTAGGCGGTATGATACCATTCATCTTCTCATCCCTTGCCATAGCAGCAGTAGGCAGAGCCGCAATGGATATGGTCAACGAGGTTAGGCGCCAGTTCAGGGAAATCCCCGGCATCATGGAATACAAAGCCAAGCCTGAATATGAAAAATGCGTGGAAATATCCACTAAAGCATCGCTCCGCGAGATGCTGCTCCCCGGAGCTATCGCATTGATCACCCCCATGCTTATAGGTTTTGGTTTTCAAGGTGTATTTGAGCAGGTATCTTCAGCCGAGATGCTAGGAGGTTTACTTGCCGGTGTGACCGTTTCCGGAGTATTGATGGGAATGTTCCAGTCCAATGCAGGTGGAGCCTGGGATAATGCCAAGAAGTCTTTTGAGAAAGGAGTGGAAATAGATGGCGAGATGTATTATAAAAAATCTGAGCCTCACAAAGCATCTGTCACGGGTGATACGGTAGGAGATCCTTTCAAAGACACCTCTGGTCCCTCAATGAACATTCTTATCAAACTGATGTCCATAGTAGCACTGATCATCGCTCCGCACATCAGTCAGCGTCCTCATGCAGATCCTGTGACCGATAAAATTGAGATAAAAAAAGAAATCAACTATGAAGACGGGAAAAATGGAGTGTCAGAGGTGATCACCGAAATCAGGTGAGTTAATCCTCCACGATATTTCACGCTTATTGCAAGGCTGCCTTTTAAGAAGGCAGCTTTTTTTTGCTCAATGTTAGCACCTTAGCGAAAACTTGCATGTATCCAGAATTAAATACGGCATAAACACGCAACGGCAAATATTATTTGAAGAGAAATTTATTATTGTGTTTTCATTAAAAATCACCCTCAAAAAATTGAAATTAATAAAGCATTATTCTTAATTTATGGAAAAATGATAGACAGAACAACCTATATCAATCCGATTTTTGGATAATTATAGGTTTTAGGGTGAATTCACAGGCGGCAAGATGGATTAAAAACAAAACCGCTCAAGTTTCCCCTTTAACACAGATTTTACAGTTTAGACTACTGAAAAACTTATAGTTGCCATTACAAAAGCGAAAAGAGCTGTGCAGGAAATTGCCAGATATCAATAAAAACCAATTTATAATCCATAAACACTAAACACATGAAGAAAAACTACGCAATGACCTTGCTTTTTCTCTTGGGGTTTCTGGCGTATATTCCACTCTACGCCCAGCAGACTGTCACAGGGAAAGTAACAGCCCAAGAAGATGGCATGCCACTTCCTGGGGTGAGCATCGTGGTTCAGGGCACCACTACAGGTGCCGTGACCGACTTGGAAGGCAACTACTCGATTTCCGTCCCTAGTTCTGAATCTGTTTTGGTATTCTCCTTTATTGGCTTTCAGACGGTCAGTAAAGCGGTAGGAAACAATTCCACAGTCAATGTATCCATGCCAACAGAAACCTCCGAACTTGATGAGTTTATCGTAACAGCATTTGGTATATCACAGGAGAAAAAATCACTAGGCTACGCCGCTCAGAGCATCGATTCAGAAGCGATCACTGCTACTAAACAACCAAACATAGTGAATGCTCTTCAAGGCCAGGTAGCGGGTGTCCAAGTGACCAGTTCAGGTGGCGCCCCGGGACAGTCAGCCCGTATCGTCATAAGAGGAATCAACTCACTCGATCCCTCTGCTGATAACCAACCACTCTTTGTAGTGGATGGGGTTCCCGTGGATAATTCTACGGTAGAATCAACCGGGACCCCACGCGGAATGTCCAATAGAATGGCAGACATCAACCCAAATGACATAGAATCCATGTCTGTACTGAAAGGTGCTGCCGCGACAGCCTTGTACGGTGTGCGCGCAGCTAACGGAGCAGTGATCATCACTACCAAAAAAGGGAAATCAGGACAGGTTCAAATCAACTTCAACAGCTCAGTAGGAATTGACAAATTGGTGAAGATGCCAGCCTTACAAGATCAATACGGTCAAGGATTCTCTGGGGAAAGAGATGATAATAGTTTCTGGCCATCCTGGGGTGCAAATATAGCCGAAGAAAATGACCCCAATTATGTCTATCAGAACAACTGGGACAATGCATTTGACACAGGAGTAACTATAGACAATAGCTTCAGCGTATCGGGAGGTAATGAAAAAGCGACATTCTTTGGATCTGTAGGAAGGCTGGACCAAGATGGGATTATTCCGTTCTCCAATTGGGCAAGAACCACCGCCAAACTTTCTGGCACGGTTACAGCCAGTGAAAAGTTCAACTTTTCCGGTTCTATGAACTTCTCCAATTCAGGAGGTAACCGGGTCCCCCATGACAGATTTTTGGAAAGGATGATGTACTGGTCAGAGACTACTGATGTGACAGACTACATCAATCCTGATGGCACTATGAAATCCACCGGAGGCAATACTAATCCTATCTATGATGCGAGATTTGCCACCTATGAGGACAATGTGAACCGTCTTATCGGGAATATAAACATCAACTATAGCCCAACTGATTGGTTAATGCTATCTTATCGATTGGGCACTGATTTCTACAGTGATAGCAGGGAAGAAATTACTCCTGGACCAAAAGGAATCGATGGAGAGCAAGCACTTAGTTCCACAGGGTTTATAGAAGAGACTAGAATCAATAGCCGGGACCTGAATTCCAACTTCTACATCACTTTGAAAAAGCAATGGAATAGCGACTGGAACACTCAGCTCAGGTTAGGGAATGATATATTCGAACGAAAATATGACCAGGTAAGGCTTAGAGGAGAAAATTTTGTTATACCTGAGTTCTACAATGTAAATAATACAACACAGATTTTCGGAGGCCAAAGTTCAAGTATCAGAAGACTCGTAGGCTTTTATGGGGACTTGATGGTTGATTATAAAAACTATCTGTTTCTGAATATCACTGGTAGAAATGATATTTCTTCTACCCTGCCTGAAAACAACAACTCGTTTTTTTATCCTTCTGTAAATTTGGGGTGGGTATTCAGTGAGAATTTTAACATGCCTTCCTGGATCACATTTGGAAAACTTAGAGGATCATGGGCTGAAGTAGGTAAAGACACCAATCCACATATTCTCGGTGCCACGTTTGTTTCTCCCTCAGTTTTCCCTCTAAATGGACAGGTTGGATTCAGCAAGAACTCCAACTTTGGTGACCCTAATTTACGTCCAGAGCTAACCTCCTCAATAGAATTCGGAACTCAGTTGGCCTTTTTCAATAATCGCGCAAATCTGGATGTAACTTATTATAAATCCAATGCAAGGGACCAGATCATACCAGTACCTATTTCGGACGCCACAGGATTTTCCTCCTACATCACCAATGCCGGTGAAATTGAAAACAGAGGATGGGAGATAGTTTTGGGTGGAACCCCAATTGAAACAACGGATTTCCGATGGAACGTAACAGCCAACTTGACTACTAATACCAATGAAATAAAAGAAATCCGTGAAGGAATAGATCAGATCGTAATTGGTTCTCAATTTGGCTACGTAGGAAGCACAGTGACCATGATCTTGACTGAAGGCGAAGCCTATGGCAATATTTATGGATCCTATTACATACGCCCAGGGTTGGCCGAAGGGGCGACCCACTTGGACAGATCGCTGCCGATGCAAATCGGAGCAAATGGCTTCCCCGTTCGGACAGGTGATCAGATTATATTAGGCAATGCCGTCCCAAAATTCTTTGGTGGCTTAAGAAACACAATCACATATAAAGGTCTAGAGTTATCAATGCTGATAGATTTCAGAACAGGAATGGATCAGTATGACCAATTTGGCAATTTCCTTACTGCATTTGGTAAACATGAAGACTCTGAGCGAAGAAATGAAACGGTCGTCTTTCCTGGTGTACTGGCAGATGGATCACAAAACACTCAAGAAGTATGGTTAGGTCAAGGCATAGGCCCTGACGGAGTAGATTATGGGGCTGGATATTGGAGAAATTATTACAGAACCACCTCCGAGAATTTTGTCAAAGACGCTAGCTTCCTCAAGCTAAGAAATGTCACATTGGCTTACAGCTTACAACCAGAATTATTGTCTAGAACTCCATTCAGAAGCGCAAGGGTGTCGTTAGCGGCAAACAACATCATCCTTTCCACTCCGTGGGATGGATTTGATCCAGAATCCTTCTCAGCAGGAGCTGGAGGAAACGCCATAGGATTTACTGGCCTAGGTTTTCCAGGGGTACAGAGTTATTTCTTCACATTGAACTTGGGACTTTAATCACTAAATGAAAGAAATGATGAATTTAAAAAACAAAACACTAGCTATAATTGGGGTCTCAGTCTTGCTCGCTGCTTCAGCATGCGAATCCTACCTTGATGTAAATGAAAACCCAAACAATCCAACCGACGCTCCTATTACCGGGCTCATGACCAATAGCACCTATGAGACCAGTCTAAATGTCTATAGGCAGGGAAGTGCTGTCAGCAATTACGTGCAATACTTGGCCTCTCCAAACCCTGGCAGTGGTTCGGACACTATGGAGCCACTTAATTTCAGCACGTTATGGTTCAATCTTTATAATGTAATGACTGACCTCTACACCATGAACGAAAAAGCCGAAGCTGCTGAAGCTTCGCACTATCTAGGTGCAGGACAGGTGCTTATGGCCTTAAATCTGGGCATGGCGGTGGATTTCTTTGGTGATGTTCCTTTTTCTGAAAGCTTTAACTTTAGTACCGTAACACCTGCTTATGATGATGATCAGGTACTTTATGGACAAGTCCTCTCACTATTGGATCAAGGAATAGCAAACCTTCAAACCCCCACCTCGATTTCTATAGGAGATGATGACTTTATTTATGGAGGTGATATAGATTTGTGGTTGAAATTTGCGCATACATTAAAAGCCAGATTCATGATCCACATGAAAGGAGATCAAGGGTATAGCGCTTCTGAAGTACTTTCTGCAATCGAAAAAGGGTTCACTTCAAATGATGATGATGCCCAGATATTTTTCTTCGAGCAACGATTTAATCCTTGGGCTAATGTGGCAATCGATAATGCAAATTTGCTTCTGGGGGGTTGGATTTCAGAGCAGTTTATTGAAGCGTTGGACGGTACCTCCTATCCGATTTCTGATCCAAGATTACCACTGATGATAGGGACTACTGATGATGGTGAATATATTGGAACTGTCAATGGTGCCGGACGAGGCAATGCTCCTGAGCAAGGAGCAAGATCTACTTTGGTAGAAGGACAATTTTATACATCCAGACAATCCCCTGTGCTGATTGCCACCTATTCAGAATTGAAATTTATAGAAGCGGAAGCAGCATTTGATTCAGACAAATCCCGTGCTTACGAAGCCTATCTAGCCGGAATAGAAGCACATATGGACATGCTTGAGGTCGAGACCGCAGACAAAGAGGCGTATTTGTCCCATCCTAGTGTGAGTATGGGCGTAGCAGCATTTACGATGGATGATATATTCAAAGAGAAATATGTAGCACTGTTCTTACATCCTGAGACTTGGAATGATGCCCGTAGATTTGATTATGGTTACAAGGATTTCACCCCACCTGCCAATATGAATCCAAATCTCGGAGGAGAATACATCAGAAGAATGGCTTATCCAGATAGTGAGATCAGTAGAAACGGTGCCAATGTACCGAGCGTTACCCTACTGGACAGAATCTGGTGGAACCAATGAATTTGAATTTAACAATGACAAGTCTCCCGCTATATTCCGGGAGACTTTTTTTGTTTACTAACTAAAACCACTTATGAAAAAACTCCTACTTGCAGCACTGATTGCTTTTTCCTCCTGCACAGTCCAAAAAATAAACAAGTCCATCAGTAAGTCCGATGTCTTTGACAAAGGTCATCTGGGTTTTATGCTGGTCGATCCTACGAAAGACAAAGTGCTTGTGGACATCAATTCTGACAAATACTTTATACCCGCGTCCAATACCAAACTGTTCACCTTTTATACTTCCTATACTATCCTGGGAGACAGTCTGGTGAACGGCTTGAACTACCTGGAAAAAGGAGATTCACTGATATTCTGGGGCACAGGAGATCCTAGTTTACTTCACCCCGATCTTAAAAACACCAAAGTAATCGAGTTTCTGAAAAAGCAGGATAAACAACTTTATTTGTTGGATAATTTTGATCAGGTTACTGCCTTCGGTTCGGGCTGGTCATGGGATTGGTACAATGCTTACTATGCGGCAGAACGCTCAGCTATGCCCGTATATGGAGACATTGTCCGCTTCACCAAAAAAGAGGGAGACTCTACTTTCACTGTCTATCCTCCACGTTTTGAATCCGCTTTGCAAATTATCGAACCCAAAGGTAATTCAAGTTCCAGTTTCCGTAGAAATCATCTGGAAAACAAATTCGACTATTTCGTGACTTCAGAAGTTACAGGCAAACGATTTGAAACTGACATACCCTTTATTACTTCCGCCAATTTCACAGCACAGCTGATCTCTGAAGCAGTCGGAAAAGAAATCACACTCCTCAGCAGCAGAAACTACATGGAAGAAGAACCCAAGAAGTTGCTGACCGCCCCGGCTGACAGTATTTATTCACAGATGATGAAGATTTCAGACAACTTCCTGGCAGAACAACTGCTTCTTTTAGTCTCTGACCAGCTGGACAACAAACTGAGCACGGCAGATGCTATTGCTTATGCCAAAGAGAACTTATTAGCTGACTTGCCAGACGAACCACTCTGGGTAGATGGTTCAGGGCTTTCATCCAAGAATATGTTTACCCCCAGAAGTATCATTGCGTTACTGGGCAAAATCAGAGCAGAAGTGCCTTTGGAGAAAATCAAAGCTTATTTCCCGGCAGGAGGGGAATCCGGTACGATCAGAAATTGGTATCCAGCGGATAAAGGTCAGCCACCCTATATTTATGCCAAAACAGGAACACTCTCCATGAGTAATGCACTCAGTGGTTACTTATTTACAAAAAGTGGAAAAATCCTCCACTTCTCCTGTCTTATGAACAATTATCCGATCTCTGGAAATGAGCTTAAAACCGAGTTGACAAAAGTGCTTTATTATATTCATGATAAGTATTGACAGAATTGGTAGATTCAACATACTAGTCCGCCATGGCGGACTGAGTATTTGGCTTAAGAATCAACACTTGCATTTGACGAAATATCAGCGAACTAAAAATCATAAGACATCAATAACCTTACTATCACACCCTAATTAAAACAACGATGAGTTTTTTCTCCAAACTTTCAGTTTACCTCTTCCTTTTCACCTGCTACTTCCTGCCACACGATATCCGTTCCCAGACATTCACCATGGGGCAGGTAGGAAAATTCAGTTTCCCCTCTGAACTGACCTCCTCTTCTACTGGCGAAAAGATTGCCTGGGCGATGAATGAACAGGGAAAACGCAACATATATTTCGCTGAAGCCCCATCATTTAACCCAAGAAAATTAACGGAATTCAATGAAGATGACGGACAAGAAATCAGCAGTTTGCAATTTACTCCTGATGGAAAATGGCTTGTTTTCGTGCGTGGTGGGGATCATGGAGGAAGCAATTCGTCATCCACCGTAAATGCGCAAAATCTCCCGAAACTTCCCAAAGTGGAAATCTGGAAAATCGACCTTGCAAATGGTAAAGCGGAAGCCATCACCGAAGCGGATGATCCTTTTGTCGGATTTCCTAATAAATTAGGCTATCTCAAAGGGGGGCAAATCTGGACGGTGGATCTAGAATCTTCATCTAAGCCTTCCCAGCTTTTCGAAGTAAAAGGAAATGTAAATTCTGCCCAGTACTCTCCTGATGGGAACCAGCTCGTTTTCGTTTCCAATCGCAGTTCGCATAGTCTGGTGGGCATCTACCAAAATGCCTCTACTTCTATCAAGTGGGTATCTCCTTCCTTTCATCGAGATGTGCTCCCCCGATGGTCGCCCGACGGAAAGAAGCTGGCATTTATCAGACTTCAAGGTGGAAAAGGAGCGGCTTTCCCACTACTTGAACCCCGCCATGTCCCCTGGGAAATATGGCTTGCAGACGTAGAGACAGGGGAAGCAGAAAAACTTTGGAAAGCACCGGAAACTATGAGAGGTTCCTATTCTTATCCCTTTTTCTCATTTACATCAGATGGCAATTTAGTTTACCAATCTTATGAAGATGGCTGGCAGCATCTGTATTCCTTGGAAGTGGCCTCTAGAAAATCATCACTTCTTACTTCCGGAGATTATATGGTAGAACAGATCAAAATAAATCCAGCTAAGTCAAAACTTATATTTGCGGCTAATGCAGGCTCAGAACCTGAAGACATTGATCGAAGGCACATCGGAACAGTTGATATAGCCACCAAAAAACTCACTTGGGAGACAGCAGGAGAAGGAATTGAAGCCTATCCAGTCTGGATCGGTACTGAAGGCAAAATGGCTTACTTCAGTGCAACAGCGAAGCGATCACATCTGATTGCCGTGAACGATGGCATAAACACCCAGCTTCTTCAAGAGTCAATTATCCCAGCAGATTTCCCTCAAGATTCAATGGTGATACCACAGCAAGTGAAATTCACTGCTCCGGATGGCACCACCGTCTATGGCCAGCTATTTGAAAAAGAAGGTGGGGCTTCTAAAAAACCCGGGGTTATTTTTGCCCATGGCGGACCGCAGCGCCAAATGCTGCTGGGTTGGAGTTATATGGATTATTATTCCAACACTTATGCCCTGAACCAATATTTAGCGGAACTGGGCTTTGTAGTCCTTTCAGTCAATTACCGGCTGGGAATCGGGTATGGCTATGAATTCCACCGCCCTGCAAACGGCTATTATCAAGGGGCTGTAGAATATCAGGATATCAAGGCAGGGGGAGAATTTCTTGCGAACCTGCCTCAGGTGGACGGGGAAAAAATCGGAATCTATGGAGGAAGCTATGGCGGCTACCTGACTGCTTTGGCTTTGGCAAGGGATTCAGACTTGTTCAAGGTCGGAGTAGATATCCATGGAGTCCACGATTTGGATGGCAGGTATGATTTGCCGGAAACATACGAAGTTGCCACTGACCTAGACAAAGCGAAGAAGACAGCCTGGGAATCCTCACCTATGGCTGATTTAGGTACTTGGACTTCTCCTGTACTCTTTATTCATGCAGATGATGACCGAAATGTGAGCGTGAGTCAAACCGCTGATCTGATCAGAAGATTTGAAGAGCTGGGGAAACCTTATGAATCTATTCTCATTCCCGGAGACACACATCACTGGATGAAATGGTCTAATATGATCCTAGTGGACCAGGCGACTGCCAACTTCCTGAAGAAACATTTAATAGATTGATCCGTGCTGAAAATTGAATCTGTCCATCATATTGCTGTCATCTGTAAGGATTATAATCGTTCAAAAAAGTTTTACACAGAAATCTTAGGACTTGAAATAGTCAGGGAGGTGTATCGCAAAGAGAGGGATTCCCACAAACTAGACCTTAGTCTTAATGGACGCTATGTCATCGAGCTTTTTTCTTTTCCTTCACCCCCAGACAGGGTGTCCAGGCCGGAAGCGACAGGTTTACGACATCTGGCTTTTGCGGTAACGAATTTAGATGAAAGTATAAATCACTTAGATAGACACCATGTGCTCTCTGAGCCTATCAGAATAGATGAATTTACCGGAAAGCGATTTACCTTCATTGCAGACCCGGACGGCTTACCGATCGAGTTTTATGAACTCTGAAGTTTCATTCTAATCATGGAAAAAGCCCGGGAAAGTTTTCCCGGGCTTTTGTTATTTTTCTCAATCCCTAGTTAGGATGGATTTTGGATCATATTTTCATTTGCATTCAGTTCATCGAGGGGAATCTGCCACTGCCAGTTGTTGGTTCCAGCAGGCTCAGTAAACTTACCATTGATCACAGATTCTACGTGGTTAGAACCTGTTCTATCCAATGGCAGGTTAAGACGTTTCAAATCATAGAATCTGAAACCTTCACCCCAAAGTTCTATTCTTCTTTGAATCATGATCTCTTCGATCAATGCTTCCCCGGTGTTAGTAGACTTAGTATATGCATCATCTCTAGCAGATACAAGCTCAAATAGAACATCAGCAGCATCCGAATCATTTCCTGATCTGGCTAAAGATTCAGCTTCAAGCAAAATCATTTCCGCAGTTCTCATGTAAGGTACATCACCTACAGAAGAAGCATTACCCTGAGCTAGAAACTTACGGTTCATGTAATCAATCTTGGCAAAGCTGGAAAGTGTCATCTCATCAATGAAAGGATCTCTCAAGTCTGGATCAGAAGCATTTGGATCCCAAAGGCCTTTTCTGGCATCAGTATCAGGAATCATATCATAAAGCTTGCTATTGATAGCTTTAGGATTTCCCCGGATATTGGTAGAACTAAAGTTCAGAGACATATAGGCAAAGAAAGAAGCAAAATAGGTCTGCTGATCATCCACCTGGTGGCTACCCCACATCCATTCTTCGTTATCCACATTATTGAAACCTTCATAAAGTGCACTTTGTGACATTAGTGTAAAACCATCCCTTGCCTCATTGGCCATGGTCGCTGCCAATGAATAATTACCCTGGGTAGCTGCAACACGTGCTTTTATTCCTTTTACCACATTGATATTCAAATGTGATTTGGCATTTCTGCTTTCATCAAGTAAGGCAATCGCCGCATCTAGATCTGTATTGATTTGAGTATATACTTCCTCTACTGTGTTTCTAGCACCTCCCTCAGTGATAGGCTCCAATACAATAGGTACACCCATCTGACTGTTTCCTCCTGCGGCATCGTAGCGGATAGCAAACATTTGTACCAAATTGAAATGCGCCCAGGCTCTATAAGCCAAAGCCTGACCCTTAATCTCATCTTTTTCCAACTGAGGACCTTCGGCATCGTCAATACCAGCCAAAATCATATTAGCATTACCAATGACTCTATAGTAGTATCTCCAAATGAAACGGGCATCCCCACTTGTTTGCAATGTGTGATTTTGCCACCTGCTAATAGATACATACCATCCATTACCTTGAGTAGTCATCACCACATCATCACCCATCACATCACGCATAATCATAACACCACCTTCTGCTGCTTGCCCTTGACTATCAAACCTCAAAAGTAACATCCTGTGAATCCCATTCAAGGCTGTCATGGCGTTTTGAGTGGAGGTAAATACAGATGATCCTGATACCGCATCTGTGGGGATAGTATCCAGGTAATCTTCAGCGCAGCTAAAATTCAGTAAAAGCGCAATTAAAACTATTGATTTAAATATCTTCTTCATAATAATCTCTGTTTAAAGGTTGACGTTAAGACCAACCGTAAAGGTTCTTGCCGGAGTATAGGTATTAGAGGTAGTACCACCAAAATCCCCTGATACATACATTCCTTTTCTAGCTGACATCCATCCTAAGTTTTCTCCAGCCACATATATGGAAGCACCTGCTACACTAATTCGCTGCAACAGTGTTTTTGGTAAACTATAACTCAGGTTGATTGATCGTAAATTAAGATAAGACCCATCAGTTAACCATCTATCGGAAGATGCGTTAGACTGGGCGGAAGTGGTCACATCCATTCTAGGTACATCTGTAATATCACCTGGGTTTTGCCATCTGTTCAATGCATCCATATGAAGTGCATTTCCATCGGGATCAGCACTCATCAAGCTACCATATATACCATCATATACGTCACCTCCTACTGCGTATGAAACCAAAACATTCAAAGTGAACCCTTTGTATCTGAAAGTATTGGTAAGGCCGCCGAAGAAATCAGGGATAGAAGATCCAGCATAATGGAATCTAGCATTATTCTGTCTTGTGGTGACTGTATCTTGTCCTATTATTTTAGTTGTCACATCATCTTCTTCATATTCTTCTGCTCTAAATAAGCCTTCACCAGTTTCTGGATCTACGCCATACCAGTCTCTCAGCCAAAAATCATTGATTGATCTTCCAACCATAAATTTCTTGGTTCCAACGATTTGCTCATCAAAAGGAAGTTTCTTGAATTCATTTTTGAATGTTGATATATTCAAATTTGCAGTCCATGTGAAATCGTTTGTTCTAATCAAATCTCCTTGAATGCTGAATTCAATACCTGTATTGGTTAAAGTGCCAATATTTTGAGGCTTGCTTGAGAGGCCAGTCGTCAATGATAACGGAACATTAAAAAGTAAGTTTTGAGATTCTCTGCTGTAGTATTCTAAAGTTCCTGAGAATCTACGGCCAAAAGCAAAATCCAAACCTATATCATAGGTATTATTTGACTCCCATTCCAGATCTTCAGAAGCAAGACTTGCCTGCAAAATACCAGGCTCAGAGGCATTATTAAATCCTAAATCATATAGTGCCTGCCAAGGATAATACCCACCAATTGCGTCATTACCTACTTCACCGTAAGATCCTCTTAATTTTAACATATCAAAGAACTCTACATTGAAGAAATTCTCCTTATCGATATTCCAAGCAGCACCCACAGAATAGAAATTCCCCCATCTCACATCCCTAAAGAACTTTGATGATCCATCAGTACGGAATGATCCTGAGATTGAATACTTGTCATCGAACACATAATTCAATCTGGAAAACACAGATTCTATTCTGTGTCTATCCACTCTACCATTTGCTGAGCTAATTGTCACGAAGTTTCCTGGCTCAATATTTCCTTCCAAAATCTGATCCTGCTTAGCTAAGTATTGGTAGTTATATTTATAATCATAGTTCTCATGCCCTACCAATACTTCTACAAAATGCTTTTCATTGAATGTATTAGTATAGGTCAACAATTGGTTAAATGTATATGAATTGGTACGAGCATTGGCACGATTGGTACGTCCAGCAGGAGCTCCATCACCTACAATCGGGTTGTCATATCCAATATCCAATAGAGAAGTCACATCAGTAGCGATATTAGTTCTCAAAGCAAAGTGCTTCAAGAAGGTAACTTCTGCATAGGCACGAGCAGAAATTACATCTCTATCAATTTGATCTACGTTAAGCAAAGCTTCTTGATAAGCATGGCGCCCCGCAGATCCCCCAGGACCTCTTCTAGGAAGATCCAGATTAGTTAAATCACCTGTATCAAATATTCTATTCCCAAATTCATCCAACACGTAGCCACCAGTCATTGGTGTTTGTGCGTATACCGGATAAATAGGCCCCATATTTCTTGCGAAGAACATAGGATTGACATAACTGGTACTTCCACTTGTTCTGGCATTATTGCCTTCACTCATAGTAGCGGAAAGATTAATGCCAGTTTTAAACCAATCTGTTGCCTGTGTGTTGATATTCAGACGTCCAGTAAATCTTTCGAAATCTGAGTTTATAATAAATCCTTTCTCATTCAAATAACCAGCTGAAGCGAAATAGTCAGTCTTACCAGATCCACCACTGTAAGTCAAATTGTATTCAGATCTTCCCCCTCTACTTACTACATCATCAAACCAATCTAAACTTTGGAAATTATTTACAGCAGATGGATTCAATGTACCATCAGCACCTACGATTTGGTCATTTGGAACGTTATAAATATTGTATCCCAAAACATCAATCAAATTTTCTGAGGCATATGTGGCAGCAGTTGCTGCGTCTTCTCCACCGGTAAGTTGACTGTTTCTCAATGACTCCCAAACAAGAGGGTAATACTGATCAGCATTTACACGATCATATTCAGGCAATGCTCTGCTTGCTGTACCTTGTTGAACTCGAAAAGTAAAGTTTGGTTTATTTAATTTTCCTTTTTTTGTAGTTATCATAATCACACCATTTGCAGCTCTGGAGCCATATAATGCAGTAGAAGATGCATCTTTAAGGATAGTCATGTCTTCAATATCTTCCGGGTTCAAATTTGAAATATTTGCATCATACGGTACCCCATCCACTACATAAAGAGGAGAACTGGATGCATTTACTGAACCTATACCTCTAATTCTAACTGCAGGAGTGGATCCAGGCTGACCTGATGCAGAGGTGGTAATCACTCCGGGTGACTGACCCTCTATCGCATTAACCACATTGTTGATTGGGCGATTTGCAATCTGATCACCTTTTAGAGACACGGCAGAACCGGTAAAGTTTCCTTTATCAGCAGTTCCATAAGCTACAATGATCACTTCATCTAGATTCTGAACATCTGTTTCCATGGTAACATTTACTACAGACCTGTTTCCAATCACTTCTTCATGGACAAGATAACCGATGTAGCTAAAGACTAAGGTTGTTGATCCCTGAGGAACTTCAATGGAATACGTACCATCAAGATCAGAAACTGCCCCTATAGTAGTACCCTTTACTAAAACGCTGACTCCTATGAGTCCTTCTGGGTCTTCGGCGGAGACTAATTTCCCTGTCACTGTTTTGCTTTGGGCAAAAGCCGAAACAGTTACTAGTAACCCGAAGAGCAAACTAAGTAATACTTTCTTCATAAGTTTTAATTAATTGATAAATAAGCACAGCTCCACTTTGAAACTGCATTGTCTTTATGATCTGAAATTCGGATTGGAAAGGATTAAACTCTTGTGGAGTGTGGATGGCCAATCGGTAGTATGCAATTGAAATATATGATTGCCTTATTATCTAAATAACTTCTCATAGCTCTATTATAAATGTCCGATCCCGATCAAATAGAAAAAAAATGCAACAACCATTTTTTCAAAAGCGAACACTTTTTTGTTTAATATTTGGGATTATACGAACGTAAATTTAGAAAATATTATGTAAACCATTTAAAAACCGGTTAAAAAACACCATATTTTTGATTTTTGGTAAAAATAAGTTTTGTAAGGATTAGCCTTCTTCAAAAACTCCTATTGCTCAAAAAAAGACCTCCCGATTTTTGATACATCTCAGGAGGCCTTTACAACTTCTATTTATACTCAACTTTCACTTAGCTGTTTCTAGCTTATTTTTATCTTTTACATATTTCTCCAGCCAAGCATCCATTTCCCACAACATATGGTTAATGGATTCTTTGGCCGCATACCCATGACTTTCATTTGGCAGGAACACCAGTCTGGCAGTAGCCCCATGACCTTTCAATGCATTATAGTATCTCTCCGACTGAATCGGGAAAGTACCGGAATTATTGTCCGCCTGTCCGTGAATTAGCAGGATAGGTGTTTTTACCCGATGGGCAAAGGAGAATGGGGACATGTTGAAGTAAACCTCAGGAGCTTCCCAATAGGTTCTTTGCTCGTACTGGAATCCAAAAGGGGTCAATGTCCTGTTGTAAGCTCCGCTCCTAGCTATTCCCGCAGCAAACAGATCTGTGTGGGACAGCAAATTAGCGGTCATAAACGCACCATACGAATGTCCTCCCACCGCAATTCTGTCCCTATCACCTATGCCCAGATCCACTATCTCATCTATTGCGGCTTCAGCATTTGCTACCAACTGATCTATGAAGTAATCGTTTGGCTCCTTATCCCCTTCCCCTACTATGGGCATCTCAGTCCTGTCCATGATAGCAAACCCCCTCGTCACCCAGAAAAGCGGAGACCCATAACTCACCCGCGTAAAGGCATATTGGGAACCTCTTACCTGGGCAGCCACTTCTTTGGATTTGTACTCTCTAGGATAGGCCCACATCAAAACAGGGAGCGGAGCGTCCTTTCCCGGCTCAAAGCCCTCAGGAGTGTAGATTACCGCCGACAGGTTGAGCCCATCATTTCTTTTATAGGTCACCAGCTGCTTTTGGATCCCTTTTATGGATTCGTATGGGTTATCAAAATCGGTTAGCTGAAGGGGGGCAATCCTCTTTTTTCTGTTCACAAGCCAATAATTGGGCTGAATGTCTGTGCTTTCTTTTAAAGTAATAAACTCAGTCGCATCATCATTCAGCACCTTGGCCACACGCTCATAGTAAGGAGCCTCTGATCTCCAAAGTATCTCCTCTTTCTTGGTCTTAGTATTAAAAGTAGATAAATAAGGCATGTCCCCTTCAGGTGACCCTCCTGGACTGGTCATATACACCAGATCGCCTTTTCTCAGCAATACATTCCTGCCAAACTCATTTTCAGTCATCACAGGATCTCCCGGGTTATTGTATAAATCGTCAAAAGAGCGTTCTATGATCACTTGCTTAGGCTGGGAAGGATCAGATGGATTAATAACAGACCGTAAGTCTTTGCGGGTTTTAGACCATCTTTCGCCCATGATCGCAAATGAATCATCGGACCAGTCAATCCCCGCGAATCTATAGGAAGAAGTGGCCAATTTTTGCTTTTCACCTGCAAATGGAGCCTTCCATGTATAGATGATCTCCCGCTCTTCCATTTCTATGCGCGCATCTCCCCCATCTTGGGCTTCCACCCAATACAGCATTGCTGGCTGATCTGCTCTCCAGCTGATATTTCTCGGACCAGTTACCGTAGCATCAAATCCCGTAGGTCTATTTTCATCCAAGGGGATTTCAGCTACTGTTTTAACTTTGCCGCCGTCTTTTGACCAGATCTCCACATCGTAAGGAAATCTATTTGCAGGTACCAAATAAGAGAAGGGCTTTCTGATCAAACTCACTAAAATATAGCTTCCATCAGGGGAGAGATCCATTGATTTGATCATACCAGGCATACCTATGGCTCTTTTGTTGCCCTCTAAATCCACCTCCATAAGTTGCGAATCCATAAAGTAGGCAAAAAGTGATTCATCGTATGGATTTTCAAGCAGATCCTGATAGGTTCGGCTAGGAGCCGCGTCCCCGGTAGTCTCCTGTATTATAGGGCCTGCAGGCGCAGAGGGCTTTTTAGGAATTGAACCGCGGTAAGGATTCACGGCCCTGACCAACAACTTATTCTCAGGAGTCCAAAGCACAGAATTACCATATATGTCATTGATGATTTTATCCGTCAGCTTCTTGGCAGAATAGGTGGCCATATCTACCATCCACAAACTAATACCATCTGCATCTGTCTGTGTAAAAGCCAGGTATTTTTCATCATTGGACAATCTAAATCCCCCCATGTGCGGCTGCATAGGCAGGCCAGATATCTGGTTTTCTTCTCCTGACTGGGTATGCTTGATTATAATATTTTCTATTCCTCTGTCCCGGCTTGGGCCAGAAGTGGCAGGATTGATGCGCATACCTGCTATTTTCAGTTCCGGTTGCGAAAGCACCTCTATGCCAGGATTGTCAGCCCCTTCCATCACAAGCATCCAAGCCCCGGTTTTGCTGAATCTCACAGATGGAGTACTGGAAGCATTTGCCAGATCAGCAATGGATTGTGGAGGTGTTTGATAGGTGCTTTGAGCCAACAACCCTGTCCCAGAAAAACTGAGCGCTATTGCCAAGGCAATAATTTTAGTAACTTTTAATTTCATCTTGATATATTTTGGTCACACCAAATTATTAAATTCTATTTTCCAACATGGTCAGATTAAGATAAGTGGTGAAAAGACACTTTGAATCTAAGATATCGGGATATTAACCTTCAGATTGAAGGGGAATATTCAGAAATTTTGAAATTATCCGCTTATCCTATTTGATTTCTATCCTATTTCATGTGTTTATAATTGTTTTTCAATGGTCACATGGAATCTCGCCCGGGGAATAATCATCCCTTTGTGTGTCGCCTGCGACATGCTTGATTTCATGTGTTTATAATTTGACTTTTACAGGCCATACCTGCCGGCAGGCGGGTCGCACCACAGACAATCTTTCCTCCGTGCGACTCTTGAGTTATTCCCCATGCAAGCTCTTTTTCACGGCTTTTATGTCCATTCTTTTCTGCCATGGAACTGTCCTGCCTTCCGGAAGACAAAAACCCCACCCTAAGATTCCCCTCCCACTGCCAGAGAATACATCACTTCCAATTTTATTAAGCTGATGTACAATGAGGTATGGTGTCAACATACAACCAGTGAAACATTCACATTAAAAAAAATGTCTTTAATGAAGGGATTTTAAAAGTATAGACGAAAATCCACTAGGGAAATGAGCTGTACTTCCATAAATTTATTAAGGACAAAAAACACAAGACCATGCTACATGTTTTAAATGGTGACGCGCTAGCATCTACATTCCCTGCCAGCATTCCTGGGAGAATCGCAATCGTCAGGGAAGCTCTGGTAGATGGCCCTGTAAAATCAGATTCCACAGAAGAGCTCTGGGTGATCCGGGAAAGGTTTCTCACAATGAATTATCCTGAGGCATCCCGAGAAGACTACTTCACACAGGTGGTGCCCGAGTTTGAAAAAATAATGACTGCCACATCGGGAACAGAAGTATATCTCTGGTTCGAATACGATCTCTTTTGTCAGGTAAACTTATGGTTCACTGTTCATTTGCTCAAAAAACATAAAGGTCCCGTTTTCTTGGTTTCCCCCACCACCGATTTGATCGAAGGATTTGGTGGGATGAAGGAGGTGCAACTAGAACAAGCTTACAGAGACGCCAAACCGCTCACAGCCAACGAAAGACATGTGTTGGCTGATATGTGGAAAATTTACCAAAAAGAGGATATTTCCGAAGCTCTGACTCTTTCGCATCAGACTATGCCGGAAATCCCCTATCTATATCCTGCGGTAGTAGCCTGGAAAGAATCAATTGCACATGGGGATTATCCAGGCAAACCCAAAGCCGCCCTGAAAAAAATAGCTGCTGAACTGGGAACAGATGACTTCGGAAAAATCTTTCGGGCATTCCATATCAAGCATGCTATTTATGGCTATGGTGATCTACAGGTGAAGCGACTCTGGGAAGAACTGAAAAGTGGAGAACAGGCACAACAATCAAAGAGAGCCTGATCCGCAATACCATAAGTCTCATTGAGTATCTGTCCGCCAGTGAAAAGGGAAAGCAAACGCGCTTAAAATTAGCCAGAAAAAAACTTTCAGTTCATTGGAAAACGGATGGCTCAGTCTGACAGGAAAAGCGGATTTCTAATCCGCTTTTTTCATTCTATTTCCCTAAGAATGTTTTCTGAGGATGCTATCACACCTTTATACTTCTTCAGCACCCACCGGCTTATGAGATACATCAACACAGGGCCAGAAGGGATAAAAATCATCCAAAACAAAGGATCTGTAATACCTTTTGAGTCATTCAACTCAGCATAAGGAGGCAGAATTGTGAACATGAGAACAGCTCCAAAGATTATCCCGTAATGCTGTAATTTGAAAAAGTAAATTTTACTCTTTGTAAACTTTTGTAACAATACCACAGGGGCATCTGAGTCTGGGCGCAAGCTTCTCATTCTTTTAATAGCATTTAAACTTGCCGTGGGAAGTGCTATTAAGATAAAAATACTGATCAGAGCAAACACCTGATTGTACCACAGCTCTAACTCCCCAAAATGAGACAATAAATACATGGCATAGGCGACGCATACGAAAGACCCCAATATTTCCGGTATTCTGATAGAATTCAGTTTATTCCTGAATTTTTGTCTTGTGATCTCCAGGAGTAACTCCTTTTGGATTTTATCCTGTTTTTCCACCCGAAGACTGACATCAGCCCAAAGGGATTTCATTTCCTCTAGTTCCATGGCTTAACTTGTTTTCATTGTGATTTCTGACCTTAACTTGGCTTTAATGCGTGACATACGAGTACCTACATTACTCACTGAGATTCCGGATATTTCCGCTATTTCTTCATGGCTTTTCCCCTCCAAATAGAGAAATATAATACCACGATCCAGCAGATTCAGCTTCCTGATCTGATCATAGAGATGTTGGATTCTCTCCTCCCTCTCCGGATCCGTATCGTCAATAAACTGAAGGTTGACCTCTTCAAAAGGCATCGTGTTTAACTTTCTTCTGTTTTTGTTCAAATGAGTAATTGCCGTGTTCATTCCCACTCTATAGAGCCAGGTGCTGGGCTTGGAAGCTTTCTTGAAATGCGCAAAGGACTTCCAGGTCTGATACACAATCTCCTGATATAAATCATCTTGTTCTGGCTTCTCCTTGGCGTAAATAGTCGTAATCTTATAGATCAGTCCCTGATTTTCATGGATAAGATTTACGAACTCTTCCTCTTTACTCATTTGGCTTCTTTTCACTATTAGTCTATAGTAATTTGGAAAAATCACAGAATTGCTGAAAAATATTTAAAAAAATAAAATAGTAGATTTAAAACCGTTCGAATACACGAACAGTGGCGGAAGCAAGTCCAGCTTCTGGAGAAGCAGGACAACTATCAGGCAACTACTACAGCAGAAGCCAAAATAATTCTTTGGATCCTGCTTGAAAACCTTTGTGTGCCCTGTGGTTAAAACAATCCATCGCAAATCCTTATTTTCGTGTTATGCAATGGTTCGCACCTTTTCCAATCCCGGAATCTCCCTTCCCTATTTCACATCAGAGCAAAATCCTAAGTTTGGGTTCCTGCTTTGCACAGACTATAGGTCAGAAAATGTTAGCTCACAAATTTGATTGCTTGGTCAATCCATTTGGAACAATCTTTCACCCCATGGTTTTGGGGGATCTTCTGGATCACGCAACACTCCTGGACAAAGCGGAAGAAAACGGGATTATAGAGCGTGATGGTGTATATTACTACTTAGGCGCACATTCAGATCTTTTTGCTTTTTCCCGGGAGGAGCTTGCAGAAAAGTACCATACCCAGCTTGCCGTGGTAAAAGATTATCTGGAAAACGGCTCGCATGCTATTTTGACATTGGGAACTTCATGGATTTACAAAACAGAGGGATTTGGAAGAGTCGCAAATTGCCATAAGCTTCCACAAAAGCTGTTCAGAAAAAAACTTGTGCCTCTCGAGGAGATGGTTTCCCACCTGAGCCATGTTTTCGGCAATATTTCCAGGATAAATCCTGAGTTGAAAATCATTTTGACAGTGAGTCCTGTCAGACATATCAAAGACGGGATTCCGGAAAACCAGCTCAGCAAAAGCCTTCTCCGGGTTCTTTGCCATGAACTAGAAAACAGATTTAGTAATACAATATATTTTCCTGCCTATGAAATTCTTATAGATGAATTGCGCGACTATCGCTTTTACAAAGAAGACCTAATTCACCCCAGCGTTGAAGCAGAAAATTACATCTGGAAAAAATGGGGAAACTCGAATTTCTCTGAAGAAACAAGACACAAAACCGAACAGATTCACAAGATCAACCAAGAGCTAGCCCATCGCCCACTCAATCCCAAAAGTGATGCACATCGCAAATTCCTCCGCAATCTTCTGCAAAAGCTGGAACGATTGAACGGGGAATTTGATTTTTCAAAGGAGATGGAGAATGTTACCACACAACTTGGGTAGGTGATTTATGAACTATTTACGAAATACGATATACGAGATGCCCTTAGTGTTAGGCGTACCCTCCAATTCTTCACATTTATTAATCCTTTTCATCTTAAAACTTTACAACCTTACCACTTTCTAATTAACCAATCCACCATGTCTAATCGCCTTATACATTCCCAAAGTCCTTACCTACTCCAACACGCCCACAATCCGGTAGATTGGTTTCCTTGGGGACCTGAAGCTCTGAAAAAGGCAACAAGCGAAAATAAGCCGATCCTGGTTTCTATTGGTTATTCTGCTTGTCACTGGTGCCATGTGATGGAGCGGGAAAGCTTTGAAGATGAAGCTACGGCCGAGCTGATGAACGCTCATTTTGTCTGCATCAAGATCGACAGAGAAGAACGTCCTGATATTGACAACATTTATATGGATGCCGTGCAGGCGATGGGATTACAAGGCGGTTGGCCGCTGAATGTTTTTTTGATGCCGAACCAAAAACCTTTCTACGGTGGAACCTATTTCCCAAACCAACAATGGAAAGGTCTCCTGGCAAACATTGCGGACGCTTTTGAAAAGCACGAAGATCAACTGGCTGAGAGTGCAGAGGGGTTTGGAAAAAGCCTAAACAGAAAAGAAACTGAGAAATATGGTATTTCTACCGGTGAGCAGGAATTAGATCCAGACGAACTTGCAGAAATCGTCGCTAAGATTACTGCCCAGCAGGATCCGGAATGGGGAGGAATGAAACGGGCACCGAAATTCCCCATGCCTGCGATTTGGAGCTTTCTGTTGGATTATGGGCTGCTTCATCGGGACGAGAAGATTATCAATGAAGTACTTTTTACCCTGCGTAAAATCGGAATGGGTGGAATCTACGATCAGTTAAGAGGTGGTTTTGCACGCTATTCTGTGGATGGAGAATGGTTTGCCCCGCACTTTGAGAAGATGCTCTACGACAATGGGCAATTACTGGAATTGTATGCAAAAGCTTTCCAGGGAAGCGGTGACAGGTTTTTCAAGGAGAAAGTCACAGAAACAGTCGGTTGGCTGAAAGCAGAAATGCTAACGGCTGAAGGGGCATTTCATGCGGCACAGGACGCCGATTCGGAAGGAGTGGAGGGCAAATTCTATGTTTGGCAATACGAAGAATTGAAAGCGTTGATTCCGGAGGAGCTCCCATGGTTTAGCAGACTATACAACCTCAAGCCAGGAGGAAACTGGGAGGATGGAGTGAATATTCTTTTTCAAACTGAGAATGAGCAGACTATAGCTACCGAGTTTGGAATGGACTTGAATGACTTTAAGGTCAACTTACAAGAGATAAAGGACATGCTCCTGGAAGCTAGAAATCAACGTGTCTGGCCCGGGAAAGACGACAAAATCCTCAGTGGGTGGAACGGGCTGATGAGTGCGGGACTGATCCAAGCCTATCGTGCCACAGGAGAAATAAGCATGTTGGACCTGGCTATAGCCAATCTGGAATTTCTGAAAAAAAACTTAGTGATTGATGGGGTTTTACACCGGGCTTATAAAAAAGGAAAAGCCTATACACCCGGATTTCTGGAAGACTATGCAGCTGTGATCCGCGCATCCTTAATGGCATTCGAAGCTACTGGGGAAGCACGCTGGCTGGATTTTGCCAGACCTCTGACGGACTTATGTCTGGCGGAATTTTACGATGAGACCGATGGCTTTTTCTTTTTCAACAATCCCAAAGCTGAAAAACTCATCGCAAATAAAAAGGAACTTTTCGATAATGTGATACCTGCGTCCAATTCCATAATGGCCAGAAATCTCCATCGACTATCGCTTTTCACTTATGAAGAAAAATACACGAAAATCGCTTCCAAAATGCTAGGCGGGATGAAAGAACTGATCCTCCAGGAGCCAGCATTTCTGTGCAACTGGGCAAGTCTGTTTTTGGAAAAACTAGTGCCTACAGCCGAAGTGGCTATAGTAGGAAAAGGAGCAACAGAAAAGGCAAGGGAGTTTCACAAAACCTATCTCCCCAACATGATTTTGGCTTTCTCAGAATCCTTGACAGAAAATGCCGCAATTCTTTCCGACAAAACCCCTGATCCGGCAGGAAATGCCTTAATTTATGTCTGCTTCGATCATGCTTGCCAAAAACCGGTAGGCACTTGTGAAGAGGCGATTTCTCAACTCCCTTATTTAGCCTGATCCTTGGAAAGTCTGTTTGCAGGTCAAGATTTGTTCCCCCCCGAAAGCGGAAATAATTTCGCCGACATTATTCTGCCGGTACCTATCCCCAGGATGTTCACTTACAGCATTCCTCATGCTATGCAATCACAGATAAACCTGGGAGCACGGGTGATTGTGCAGTTTGGGAAGAAAAAAGTCCTCACCGGTATCATAGGAAAAGTCCATAACAAGCCACCTCAAGCCTATCAAGCCAAACCGGTTTTGGAAGTCTTGGATGATCAGCCCAGTGTCAATCCGATCCAAATCCGGTTTTGGGTATGGATGGCGGAGTATTATTTCTGTCACATCGGTGAGGTGATGCACGCAGCTTTGCCTTCTGGACTTCGCCTGAGCAGTGAAAGCAAGGTTCAGCTTAATCCAAATTTTGATAGAGAAGAAAGCAAGTATCCTTTGGATGATCGAGAGATCATGATTTTGGATGCGTTGGAAGACAAACCGGAGCTTTCATACGACGATTGCGAAAAAGTCCTTTCCATCAAAAGTATCCATCCTATCTTAAAAAGCCTGGTAAAAAAAGAAGCTATTCTGATTTTTGAAAAAATCCAGGAGAAATACAGTCCTAAAGTAGAAACGAGAATTCGGCTGGCACCGGAAATTGCTTCAAGCAAAAACGCCTTGCAGGAAGTTTTCGAAGCCTTATCAGGAAAAGCAAAGCAGGAATCAATCCTCCTCAAATACCTTCGTGAGGTACCTATCGTGAAGCTTGCAAATGCCAATACAAATGGCGTTGACAAGGCTACTTTACTGGAAGAAGGCGACTCTGAAAGTTCGCTGAAAACACTCATCAAAAACGGCATCTTCGAATCTTTCAAGGTGATAGTTAATCGTCTTGCTGAGGAAGAGCCCGAATCCGAACCTGCCACACTTTCCATCAGCCAGCAGGCAGCCTTCGAAGAGATAAAGCACCAATTCGAAAGCAAGCAGTCCGTTTTGTTACATGGTGTAACTGGCAGCGGAAAGACTGAAATCTACATCCAGGTGATCCGGGAAGTGCTGGATTCCGGTTCTCAAGTCCTGCTTCTTTTACCGGAAATAGCGCTCACCACCCAGATCGTCACCCGCCTAAAAAAGGTCTTCGGAAGCCAAATGGGCGTTTATCATTCGAAGTATTCGGACAATGAGCGCGTGGAAGTCTGGAATGGAGTCTTAAGTGGAAGGTTTTCCTTTGTGGTGGGTGTGAGATCATCTATCTTCTTGCCTTTTGATAGTCTGGGGCTGATCATTGTAGATGAAGAGCACGAGTCCAGCTACAAGCAGTTTGATCCGGCACCAAGATTCCAAGCTCGTGATGCTGCGATTATGCTTGCCCATTTTCACCAGGCAAGGACACTTTTGGGCTCTGCCACACCTTCTTTCGAATCCTATTTCAATGCCAGCCAGGGCAAATTCGGATATGTGGAATTGACCCATCGCTTTGGTGATGCCAGCATGCCTCATTTCCATCTTGCCGATATGGCGGCAGATAAACGGAAAAACCTACTCAAACTTGACACCACCCGAATTCTAAGAGAGAAAATTCAGGACGCTCTGACAAAGCAAGAACAGGTGTTGATTTTCCAAAACCGCAGAGGCTATTCCCCCTATATCCAATGCGAGGATTGCGGTTGGACAGGACAGTGTGTGCAGTGCGACGTCAGCCTCACTTACCATCAGTTCTCCGAAGAACTCCGATGCCATTATTGTGGGTACAAGGAAAAGGTGCCCAGCTCCTGCCCTGCCTGTGGAAGTACCCAACTGACCACCATGGGTATGGGAACGGAGCGGATTGAGGAATCCCTGAGCTTGCTCTTCCCGGAAGCAAGAATCGGAAGAATGGACTTGGATACCACCCGAAACAAGCATGGATACCAACGACTTTTGGACGAATTTGGATCAGGAAACCTAGATATTTTAGTCGGAACCCAAATGATCACCAAAGGGCTGGATTTTGGCCGGGTGACGGTAGTCGGGATATGGGATGGGGACAGAATCTTAAACTTCCCCGACTTCCGGGCCGGAGAAAGGGCCTTTCAGCAAATCACCCAAGTAGCCGGTAGAGCCGGCAGAAGAGATGCCCAAGGACAGGTAATCGTACAAACCAGAGATACTGAAACACAGCTGTATGCCCAGGTGATCAAGGGTGATTATTTCGAGTTTTTCAATCATGAAATCCACGACAGAAAGAAGTTTTATTATCCCCCTTTTGTGAAATTGGTGAAGATTACTACCCGACATACCGATTATAAAGTAGCCGAAAAAGCAGCGCTGAATCTCCATCATGGAATGGCGGAGATCCCGATTAAAAAGATCGTGCTTGGTCCGGAAAAGGGCATAATTGCCAGAATCAAGAATCAATATCAATTTGAGAGTTTGATCAAACTTGATCGTTCAGGGAATACTCCTGTGGTGTTTAAAGAACACCTTTGGAAAATCACAGAGGAACTGAAATCCAGACCGGAATTTCGCTCGGTGAGGTTTGTGGTGGATGTGGATCCAAGTTGATTAATTGATTTGAAGAACTTGTCCGCCGGGGCGGATTGAAATATTGGAAAATTAGACACTGCTCTACACCCTGATTATCAATAATTTAAAACCTTTTTTATATATTTATGCGTATAATCACTTGATCATGCGCATAAAAAATGAAAAAGAGACTTAACATCACGATTGAGGAAAATTTGCTGGAGAAGATCAAAACCTATTCAGACCAAAATGACACAAGTATTTCTAGCTTGGTAGAAGAGCATTTTGAAACTTTGGTGAAACCCAAACCCAAATTAAAAAATGGAATGAGCTTGGTGGAATACATGAAATCATTGCCGAAATCAAAGGTGGAGTATCCTGGAGATTACGACTGGAAAGAGGAGTATTATAAAGCCAAGGCGAAAAAAATGGGCTATGAAGATCTTCTTTGATGTAAATATCCTTCTTGATTTTTTTTTGGAAAGAAGCCCAAAGCAAGATTTAATAAATTCAATTTTTGAAAAATTGGATAGAAATCAAATTCAAGGTTATGTCACCATCTCAGTTATTCAAACCTCTGCTTATTACCTTAAGCAAGCCAAAGATCTTCCTATTTGCAAAGAAATAATAGGTGTGATTTGTGAGAAATTCACACTGGTTGAAGGAGATCAAAATCCAATCCTGTCAGCAATCCAATCCATGCACACAGATATAGAAGATTCCATCCATTATTTTATGTGCCTCAATCACCATATGGATGCAATTCTAACCTCTGATCGTGATTTTCTAAAACTCTCCAAACCTTATTTACAAGTGATAACTCCAGAGGAGCTGATAGAAAGTCTTTCGAAATAAACAATCGCTATCCTCTCTTCATACAGCCTTTTTCAAAGGATACTCTTTAATCAGCCATTCAGCAGGTATCTTGAGGAGATGGCTAAATTTCCTGATCATCGTTAAGGAAAGTGACTGTTTATAGTTCAGTACTTTACTGATTGTCCCTTTATCTCCGTATTCTCTTGCTAGAGTTGAAGCGTTATACCCAAAATCCTCCATTCTGATTTTGATCATTTCTACAGGATCTACCTCAGGCAAGTCCCATTGTTTGCTTTAATAATCAGAAATCAAATGCACCAAAAGCATTTTTTCCTTATGCTCTTCCTCGCCTTTTTTCGTGGTCTTTAGCTCTTCATATCGAGCAACCGCACGATCATATTCTTCCTCAGAATCAAGCAAATACCAATTTTTGATAGTATCCATATTTATAAATAGTTAAATCGTATTAGCATCAATTCCCTCCTGCTTCAGCTGGAGGTTTAACAATCCGAAATTCCTATCTGGCTTTAGCCAAATTACTGCTGAACACACAATTTTCATTGCGCCGCTGTGCCTTTGCGGGAGACTTGATTTTTACTAAACCGCCGGTTCCTGCTGGCTCAGGCAGTGAAAACTACCCAGGCCCCAGATAATATCAGTAGAGTCAACTCCAACGACCTTTCTGTCAGGAAAGCAATCCGTAATAATATCCAACGCTATCTGATCATTGGCGTCCCGGAAAGTAGGCACCACCACCGCATGGTTGGAAATATAGAAATTGGCATAGGAAGCCGGAAGTCGCTGATCATCCCAGATAACAGGAGCAGGCATAGGCAATTCTATCACATTGAGTTGTTTACCATCTGCCAATCGCATTTTATGCAATCTCCCCAAATTTTCCTGAAGAAGTGTGTAATTCTCATCTGCTCTGTTTTTTTCCACAGCGGTCACCACGGTATCTTCATTCACAAAACGCGTAATATCATCTATATGCCCATCAGTGTCATCACCGACAATCCCATCTCCTACCCAAAGGATTTGCTTCACGCCATAATAATCCTGCAGATATCGCTCAATCTCATCCTGCTTTAGGTGTGGATTTCTGTTTTCATTCAGTAAGCATGCCTCAGATGTCAAGAGCGTACCTTTCCCATTAAATTCCACTGCCCCACCTTCCATGACAATTCCCGGCTTGAAACAGGGGATCCCAAGCTCCTCAGCAATTTTGATAGGAATTTGATTATCAAGATTATGCGGTGGATATTTCTCTCCCCATGCATTGTAATTCCATTTCACCAATACTTTCTTCACCTCGGCATCCGGATTGATCAGGAAAGCCGGGCCATGGTCTCTACACCAGGCGTCATTTGTCGGAAAAAAGTGAAAACGGATGTTCGACAAGTTTACACCTGCATTTTCCAAATGGGATAAAGCAAAATCCTTCATGGCCTGATCTGCCACGTTGATATTGACGATTTCCCCTAATGCTACGTATTTGATAAACTCAGAATAGGGAGCAAAGATGGTCTCTAGTTTCCCCGGCCAGGAACCTTCCTTATGCGGCCAACTCAACCAAGTGGCTGTATGTGGCGCAAATTCAGCAGGAAAATAATATCCCAACTCAGCGGGAGTTTTGGTTCCCGAACTGGCAAGTGCAAAGATATCTGTCATTAAATGTCTATTCTTCGTCTAGGAATCGTTTGGTAATGGGCTGGTAAGAATCAATTCTACGGTCTCTTAAGAAAGGCCAGTGGGTACGATATTGATCCGATTTGGTAAAATCAAGTTCCTCCACATGGATCTGCTCATCTTCATGGCTTGCTTTGAAGATCACTCTACCAAATGGATTGGCAACAAAAGAACCTCCCCAGAATTTCATATCCCCTTCGTTACCACAACGGTTGACAGATACTACTGGAATGCCATTTGCCACAGCGTGAGAACGCTGTATGGTCTGCCAAGCTCCATACTGCTCGTCATTGACATCAGGTGTTTGATCCTTGTGCCAGCCTATAGCCGTAGGGTAAACCAAGAAGTCAGCACCTTTTAGCGCGGTGATTCTTGCGGCTTCCGGATACCACTGATCCCAACAGATCAGTACGCCAATGTTTCCGAATTTGGTGGCAAAAACCTTATAGCCCAAATCTCCCGGAGTAAAGTAAAACTTCTCAAAATATCCGGGATCATCAGGAATATGCATTTTTCTATACTTACCCAAGTAGGCTCCATCCGCATCCAAAACCGCCGTGGTATTATGATACAACCCCTCCGCTCTTTTTTCAAAAAGAGAAGCCACAATGACTACACCAAGCTCTTTGGCAAGATCACCAAGTGTTTCTGTAGAAGGACCGGGTATAGCTTCAGCAAGTTTGAAGTTTTCGTAATCTTCCACATCACAAAAATATAGAGAGCGGAAAAGCTCCTGAAGCACCACTACCTGTGCTCCTTTTGCCGCAGCCTCACGTATTCCGGTGATGGTTTTAGTCATATTTGCGGACACATCAGGAGAGCAACTCAACTGGACTAAGCCCACTTTTACAGTTTTATTTGCCAAAATAGTTCGGTTTTAATGGATAGGTTACAAAGATACTTTTGCCCGTCGCCAATCCCAAATGAAGATTTTGGAATCCATACTTGGGTAGGTTGAAAGGCAAGGATGAAAATAACGGAAGGAAGGCGAAAATAATTCAATGAAAAAGCGGCAAAAATAGCTGGATTTCTACTAGATTAATTTGAACTAGAGAATACAAATGGTTTTTAAGCCATCCGAATTGCGAGAAATCCGTCTTCAAACTCAACAAAACATTAACTGTTTTGTGAAAATCCGGGACTAATACTATAACCATCTATAAATCAAATAAACATGAAACCTAAAATCTTCTTAATTCTGTTTGCCATTTTGCTCAGTCATCTGGGAATGGCACAATCCCACATCAAAAAAGACAAGTGGCATTGGAATAACACAGAACAAGATACGGTAGCGGGCTACGCCCAAGTAATAAAAGTGGACAACATACTTTACATTTCAGGTGTCGTGACAAGTGAACTAACCCCTGAAGGAATAGAAGGGGTTTATAATGCATTGGCGTCATCACTGAAAAATTACGGTGCAACTTTCCAAAATGTCGTTAAAGAAAATCTATATACAACTGATATCGAAACGATGAAAAAACATAACCAAGCCCGCAAGAAATACTACAACAATGATTTTCCCGCTGCGACTTGGGTGCAAGTTGATAGATTGTATATGGAAAGTGCCAAATTAGAGGTGGAACTGATAGCTCATCTTCCAAAGTAAACGCGCTTAAAATTAAGGCAGCCCTCGACAACAAGGTTCTTATTGCACGGGAAGCGCCGTTTGTCCCAAATTGCCTCAGTTTCTCATTTGTTAAATCCCTGCATAGCGGTCAAAGTAGCCACCCAAATAATCGCACAGGAGATGAATATACCAACTGCATTTGCTAAAAATGCCCTCTTCCGTTCCAGTCCAAACAGATAGCCGGCAATACTCCCTACATATACACCGGTTCCCGGAAAAGGCAAGGCTACAAAAACCATCAGACCCCAAAAACCATATTTCTTAACGTTTTTGCCTGCTCCCGCCTTTGCGCGGCGGCCTACAAAAATCGCAGCCTTCTTGTAATAATACCACTTCAAAAAATACCGGTTGACTACATCAAAAAAGAAATTCATGATCGGGAAAATCAACACATTGGCCAAAAAGCAACAAAAAAACGCCAGATAAATATTCACGCCCTTCAGTAAGGCGTAAGGAATTCCAACTTTAGCCTCCCCAAAAGGGGAAATGCTCCAAAGCATCGCGGTAAGTAAATCTAATAACATTCATCAATAATTGAATGCTGCAAAAGTAAGCAGTTTGGGAGTTTAAATGATGAAGAATTGATGATTAATTATTTATACCCATCAATGAATAAAGACAATAAACAATACGTGAAAGGTGCACTTCGATCAATAAATCTTTTCGATCATCCATAAGCTTAAGATCGATCGACCAAGACCTTGATTATCAATGAAAAACAATATTTCCCCTGACCAAGGATAAGAACCCCAAATCAATCAGCGTTGAAATCCGTAGAATATATGTCAGCCAACATCTTTTTACTTTATATCTCCTCCTATGTTTGCCTACATCCAAAAAACACAAACCCCACCAGCTCAGCCTTTATTTATCTGGGATGGGGAATGTGGGTTTTGCAAATATTGGATTACCTTATGGAAAAGCAAAACGAAGGGCTTGACCTATAAAACTTTCCAGGAAATAGCCTCTGACTTCCCTGATATTCCGCTCAAAGAGTTTAAAAAAGCATCCCGGTTGATCGAGACTGATGGATCTGTCTTTAGTGGACCGGATTCCGCCTATAGGACGTTCTGGTATTTCCCCAAATCCAAAAAACACTGGCATCGCTGGTATCTAAAATCAGAGCTATTTCAGTCAATCAGTGATCACGGCTACAATTGGATTGCAAAGAATAGACCGCTGATGATGAAGCTTACCTTGGCTTTCTGGGGGAAAAACCCACTGAAACGAAAACCTTATTGGATAATCTGGTTAATGGGCTTGCTCGGGATTATGGCAATTTGGATTTACCTTCTCAGCTGAAAAACATGTCTTTAATGGGTAAACAAGAACATCTAAAGAGCGTGGTATGAGGACAAATAGATGAGTCACTAAATAAATGTAGAAGGATAATCCCAGTATGCTCTATCCTATAATTTCTCAGGAGAAAGGGAGCTCTCGGTTATTTTCCATCGCTCTCCATAGACTGAGGTATAAATAATCTCAAAACGTAATCCTTCCTTATAATATGAGTTCATAACTTCATGCAGTTTTGCGGCGTCATCTTTGGAATTGGCAACCTCAAAAATGGCAATATCAGAACCGGCGGGAATCAACATTCCAGGGAAAACATTGGTATGAAGAACACTGTGAAGATTTTCAATCTCATTGGAGTTCTGTATAAAAAAAGCCGCGATATCTTGAGCAGATGCAACTTCCCCCTTATAGATAATTTTAATATCCTCAATGAAAGCAGGACCGATTCCATAGTTGCTGAGTACATATCTAAAATTTGGGGTATAGGATCCTTCATTTCCGAGAGAAAGATGAGGGAGAACGGAAAGCAATTGCTGTTCACGCATCAAAAATGTCTGGTAGGCTATTAACAAGCACGCTGCAAGACTGACTACCACAGCACTTAATCCTATGATCTTATCCACATTCCATACTGATTTTCGTTTTGGGGTCTGTTCCGTGGACGTTTCTTGTTCTTCCATTGTTGTCCAAAATTTATTTCACCAAAATAATGCTGCAGATAATTCCTTCCTAGTATTTATCAGGATGAATTGATCGAAAGCAATTAATTTTTCAGGATTAAAAATCCCATGAAAATCAATATATTTATCCCTTAACAAACAATCCTGATAAATTGAGACACCTAATTATACTATCGGTCATTTTGCTGATGGGTCTTACTGTTTCTGCCCAGCAAAAATGCATGACAGTACAATCTATTAAGTCCCTGGACGCTCAATGGGAGGCCAATAACCTGGATCCTGACCCTGAATTTTTCAAGAATATCTTGGCAGAAGATTTCATTTGGGTGCATAATCATGCTTCCATGATCGACACCAAAGATGCTGTGGTCAAGCGGGCTGAGATACAAGTCTCGAAAGGGACTTCCGATACACGATCCAGGACCCAAAGCAACGTAGAAGTGATGATTACAGGAAACACAGCCATCGTCACTGGATTCACTGTAGTTGACCGGGATCCATCTCCTACTAGGTATCATTTTATGCGAACTTATGTAGGGATTGGGGGAAAATGCCTCCTCGTCGGAAATCATACAATGGCGATTCCTGAAGAGGATTAAGAATAATTCAAAAATTTTCTAACTTTTTTTTTTCGGAGAGCATTGAAATATAAATTATTTAAATTTACTTTGTAATTCAAAGTACTTTTAAATATGAGAAAACCGGAACAAGAACTTGCCGAAATCAAATCCATGATGGAGCGGAGCACCCGCTTTCTGTCACTCAGTGGACTTTCTGGAATTTTAGCAGGCACCTATGCACTTATTGCTGTTGGGATGGCATATGCCTGGATTTATTATCCTAATCCACCTTACGGATTCCGAACGACTTATATACTGGATATGGCAACCCTCACCAAGCTAGTTGTTACAGCTTGTGTAGTTTTGGTATTTTCTATTGCCACTGCCTTGGTCTTGAGCCAGCAAAAGAGCCAAAGAAATTCCAGTAAACTATGGAGCCCGGCCGGGAAACGGTTTGTAAAAGCATTGCTAATACCTCTATTGGTAGGCGGCTTTTTTTGCATCGCCCTCTTTCTCCGGGGATACACCATCATTATTGCTCCTGCCACTTTGATTTTTTATGGTTTGGCGCTAATCAATGCTTCACATTTCACACTTAGCGATATTAAATACCTTGGGTACTGTGAATTAGCCTTGGGAGTACTTTCAGTTTTCTTTCCGGGCTACGGGCTCATATTTTGGGCTTTAGGCTTTGGTGTACTACACATCATCTATGGAGCGATGATGTACTACAAATATGACCGATAACGTGAAGGGAACTTACGATAAGGCATTTGAGAATGTGGTTAGACTCCGTGTGATGTCCATCTTGATGGTCAATGCCGAGTATGACTTTAATTCCTTCAAGGAAATCTTGGAGGTAACTGATGGGAATCTGGCTTCTCATTTGAGAAATCTGGAAAAGCAGGAATACATCTCAGTGAACAAATCATTTGTAGGAAGAAAGCCGATGACCAATTATTCAGCAACCAAAGCAGGCAAGCTGGCTTTTCAAGAGCATCTGAAATTCCTCGAAAATTTAATACAGGAAAACAAAAGCTAAAAAAATTTACTCATTCACTTTGAATCTCAAAGTACTTTCCAAACTCTTGAATCATGAAAACAGAAATCAAATTTCTACAAGGCATCAAAGCAAAACCTGCACTAATCGCTGGACTCATCGGAGCGGGAATTCCGCTATCATGGCTCAGTTTCATTATTCTGACAAAAGAAGAGCTCTTCAAAACCTGGATGTTGATTCCACTGACAATTATTCCTACTGGTGGGATTTTCGGAGGCTTATTCTTCTATCTGATGGGCTTTGTCTGGTTTACCACAAAAGGCAAAAAGCTCGCTGCCATTGTGTTCAGTGTCATTATTTATTTCATCACAATCTGGGTCTCTGCTGTCTTGGCTTTCAGTATTACAGGGCATTGGGATTAATCCACCGAATCACTGAAGCGTAAAAACCTACTTGAAGCAGGGTATCCTTTCCTACGGGAGACGGACCATGCCCACCGCAGTCGGGCCTGCTGGAAACATCTTGACATCTTCAAAAATCACTCCTTTACCTTTAACAACTACACTATGGAAACAAACACAAACCTTTCATTGCTTGAGAAATTCCAGGATTGGATTTCTAAATCCACCAGTTTAAAGCTACTGGTCATCGGCTTTATCGCCCTAATTCTGTTGATCCCCCAAGCACTGACTACTGACCTGATCAATGAGAGACAGGCAAGGCTGGAAGAAACTGAAAATGAGGTAACAGGTAAATGGTCTAGATCTCAGACCGTAATCGGCCCCTATTTGGCCCTCCCCTATCACCACTACAGAGAAGTACATAGCAATGGAGAGAATAAACTAATAAAGGAGCTGAAAACCGCCTATTTCTTACCCGATCTATTGGATATCACGGGAGACCTTCAAGCAGAATCCCTTCATCGGGGAATTTTCGATGTGGCGGTTTATCAAAGCGACATTCAGCTCAAAGCTGACTTTGGCTCCATTGCGCTCGAAAAACTGGATATCACTGCCGAACAGGTACTTTGGGACCAGGCATCGTTCTTGATTTCCGTCAGTGACCTTAGGGGAATAGGTGAAAATCCTGATATAACGCTCAATAATGTTCCGCTTATTTCAGAGCCATTTACCGATACACAGACTAACCTAAAGGGACTTCAATTTCCCGTATCACTTGATTCTGCATCAAAGGACTTTACAATTTCAGGGAAAATCAAACTCAAAGGAAGCAAAGATTTCCATTTTGTTCCTTTAGGTAAAACCACCGAACTAAAACTTACCGGCAACTGGCCTAACCCAAGCTTTCAGGGTGATTTTTTGCCGGAAGACAGGACACTGAACAACGATGGATTCGAAAGCACCTGGAAAATCCTGCATTTCAACAGACCATTTGGGCAGGAATTCACCAACTCATTACCGGATTTTCAGGATAGCTCCTTTGGTCTCAGCCTCAAAATGCCGGTAGATCAATATCAACAAAGTATTAGAACTTCCAAGTATGCGGTACTGATCATCACGTTGAGTTTTCTGGCATTATTCCTAATGGAAACCTTCACCAAGCAGAGAATCCACCCACTTCAATATACTTTAGTCGGATTCGGGTTAGTTTTATACTATACTTTGTTAATCGCACTTTCTGAGCATTTAGGCTTTTCGACTGCCTATCTCATTGCCAGTATAGCTACAGTGGGGCTTCTGTCCTTATATTCCAAAAGCATATTTTCCCAACTTAAAACAACCGGGATTTTCACGGGAATACTATCCCTGTTTTACATATTCATATTTGTAATCATCAAGCAACAAGACTATGCTTTGTTGATTGGAAGTATTGGATTATTCGTGGCGCTTGCTGCTACTATGTTTATATCAAGGAAAATTGATTGGTATAAAAACTAAATTTAATATCTCCTATTTGAAAGCCATATATTTTGAAGCCAAATGAAGATTTCATGTTTGTCTGAAAGACTGGACACATATTATTTCAGCATTAAGAAAAACCGATGGCACTGGATTTTTCAAATCGTTTGCCGAATTCTGCTCGCCTATGCATTTATAGTAGCAGGTATGGTCAAAATTCTCGGAGAACGATTTGCCAGTGGTCTATCGGAAATACACCCTATGGGAGCCTATTTGGAGGCATTGCATCATACCGGGTATTATTATACCTTCATTGGTTATGCGCAAGTGTTGGCGGGGATCTTACTTCTTATACCAGGCACAGTGTTTTTAGGAGCGTTGATATATTTCCCCATCATCCTAAATATCTGGATCTTATCTTATGCGGTTCGTTTTGTTGGATCCTACATGACCTCTCCTTTGATGGTCTTGGCCAACCTCTACCTGCTAGTCTGGCACTATGATAAACTTAGATACCTATTGCCCTTCAGCCGATATTCGAAAGGGGTCAGTTTAGCAAAACCTGCGAAATACGAGAATAAATTCCCGGTTTTGTTTTTTGCGGGAGTGATTTCCACCATGGTCTTCGTCATATGGTTCTCCTTTTATGGGCATGAGGTCATGCCCATGAATTCCCTGAAGGATTGTAAATCACAATTCATTGATAGAGGGAATGAGGAAGCCGGATTTGAATTTTGTGAATGCATACATACAGTAGGCAATCCACTCAATGATTGCCTTGATCGATTTGAAGAAACCAAAAGCAGGATAAATGAGGGTGGCTCGCAGTATATCAGTCCAGACATATAATATTGCGGTGATTTAGCTAACTTGGACTCCGTAAAAAACCTAATCTAAAATGAAAAAACACTTAGACCTTAGTATCAGCTTTCTTCTAGCCTTAACTCTGGGTTTCACAGCTTGTAGCAGCAAATCAGGAAATAAAGAAGTAGTAGAGACAGCAGAAGTAACAGAAGCAGCACCTTCCAATTTCGGGGGATTAGCCCTTTATACGGTACGGGATTCCATGGCAAACAACCCAAAAAGTACATTACAGACTGTAGCCGATGCAGGCTATGCTTACGTTGAGGCAGCAAATTATGAAGATGGCAAATTCTACGGTATGGCACCTGCCGAGTTTAAATCTTACGTAGAATCACTCGGTATGACCGTCAAAAGCGCCCATATGGGCATGGTAAACATGGATAATGCAGATCAACTGATCGCCGATGTGAAGGCCGCGGGAATTGAGTATTTTGTGATCCCGGTACCACCAATGGGTATGTTCACGTTTGGCCCGGAAGGCATGGGCATGAAGGGAACTCCTGATGAATTGGTTACTATTATGAACACCCTAGGGGAAAAATGCACCAATGCAGGAATCAAGCTCCTTTATCATAACCATGACTTTGAGTTCAAAGCAATGGAAGATGGAACAATCATCGAAGAGCTGCTTTTGGAAAAATGTGATCCCAAGCATGTAAACTTTCAGATGGATCTTTTTTGGGTGAACAAAGCCGAAGCAGATCCTTTGACCTATTTCGAAAAATACCCTGGAAGATTTATTGCATGGCATGTGAAAGATATGAATGACGAAGGAAACTTTGCTCCTGTTGGCACTGGAAACATTGATTTCAAAAGAATTTTGGCCGAAAAAGAAAAATCAGGAATGGAATTCTATCTGGTAGAGCAAGATCAGACGTTTGGTTTGGATCCTATGGAAGCCATCAAAATCAGCCATAAAGGACTGGAAGAAATCGGGTTTAAATAAGATTTAAGATTCCAAACTTCCCAAATCGCAAAAGCCATCTGAGTATTCGGATGGCTTTTTAATTATAGGCATAATCACTAGCTTAAGCTTCTGACGAGCAACGCATTTATCTATAGTATGGTCGGGATAGTAATCTTACATATTGTCGTTGGGGTAGGATTTTTGATATATAAGACATCTGGTAAAAATCATCCGAAGAGAAAAGATGATTAGCAAATCCAGCTTCCGCAGGAGTAGGACAATACTAACCTGCGCCCTCTGTGAAACCTCAGTGACCATAGTGGTAAAACAATAAAAAGCCACTCCTAAGCAGAAGTGGCTTTCCCTAATAGAACCATTTAATTTTATCCAAGCAATAAGGTCAAGTTCCTGTGAATGGTACTTCTACCAATCCACTTATACCCATCTGTGGTCCGGGCAGAGGCAGTCAACACAAAACTGTATGCGCAGGATTGGGGAGGTCTCCAGTTTCCCAAAGCAGGAACCAGTTTATTGGTAAAACCTGTCCAATTGCCCATCGCAGGAGCATAATTTTCTGAATATATGCCCGCAGAAAGCCCATCCCCATACGTAGCATAGAAACTCACCCCCCGAAGATTACCTTCAGGATCATTTGCCGTAATCCTGAAATTCAATCCGTCTGGAGCCGCGCCTATGGTCTCAATGGCACAGGCTGAAACTTCACTGGAGCCATGTTTCACACTCTCAATGATAGTTGCAGGCACGTGATTATCTATAAAGATTTTCTCCTCTTGGCTTTCCAACACATTATAGCTCGTCCCTACGAAAAAGGTGATTTTCACCCTGTAAAGTCCTGGGAGCAGGCCAGAAGTAGGAAACTGTATCAATAAATCATCAATAGAATATTCTGAAGCTGGATTGGCCAGCTGATAGTATCCGAAGGAGGACGGAGCGAAGGATTCCAAAACGTATGTACTTCCGTTCCAACGGTAATTTGACCAATTGCTTATCAACTTGGAAAAACTACCTCCCGGAGGTGCTATTTCCACCAAGTACTTCCGGTTACCCGCTGAATACAATGACTGTAACTTAGTACGGTTTCCGATTAAGTTCAATGTGCCTCCGAACGCCGCATTTTCCACAAAATGATAATAACCTGAATCTGTAGTGGCCCGGCCTTGGGCATTGATTTTAGTCGTTGGGATCAGACCTATACTGCCTATGATTGGCCCTAGATCTTTGGTGGGAATGCTAGGCTTTCTACTTAATACCAACTGTCGAAGTTTGGTAAAATCCTTATAAAAATTTCCCGGAAAGTCAGTGGTAAACGCAGGGTTACTGGATTTGACCCTAAATCCAAAATATGTATATGGAGTACTCAATGGCCAGGAGAGGGCGACGTTTATCTCACTCAGCTCTATTCTGAATTTCCAGATGCGGTGCGACACCTCTGAGTTGGGACTGGGGCCGAATTCCTGTACCACAGCCGAATTCGAAGAGTCGGAAAGCAAGCCAGTCCAGCGACCTGGCCCTAGATATTTCTGCCTTCCAAGTTTATTGGGCTGACCTGGGTATAGCCCATAGTTCACATCCACATTAGAGGTGATGGCTCTGTCACGGTTGTTGTCAAAAGTAAGCCAAAAGTAATCATTGGTACCTGCGTCATTGCCGGTATCTGAGACCACATCCAGCGTGAGGTAGAGGAAATTCGCATCGTTTTTCGCCAGCACAAAGCCTCTCGTGAATTTGAGGCTTCCTGCTCCTTCCCAATCACCTTCCATGATGGGTTTGTTGATGTCCACGGGGCTGATCGCCCAGGTGCTTTTCAATGGTAAAGCAAAAAGCAAGGGAGTTGTGATAGACAGGTTTCTAAGTTTAGCCATAAGAATTGTTTGTTTGAAATAGAAAAGAATAGTTTGTCTCTTTGAAAAATCTGAGACGTTCACATTAAATATAATCCTACATTCATCATAGGAACCAGCTGATCAAAGGATATAAAATACATAACAATACCCTATTGATCAAAAACTTACCAAAAGTAACTCCCCTGCCGAATCACTGAAAAAATTGAGGTATAAAAAAACCTGACTTGTACTAAGTCAGGTTTTTAAATTATTATTTTCCGCGAATCATTTGGCGGGAAGCACTTTCGTTTTCAATTCTCCAAAACCTACTCTGACACCGTTCTTCTCCGCAAACCCTCTCATCAGGACAGTATCCCCGTCTTCAATAAATTTTCTTTCGGTCCCAGATTCCAATTTTACCACTTCACTCCCATTCCATGAAAGTTCCAACATGGAACCAAAAGAGTCTCGTTCCTTTCCAGATATGGTCCCAGATGCCATCATATCCCCTACATTGATATTGCAGCCATTGACCGTATGATGAGCAAGTTGCTGGGCCACATTCCAGTACATATCTTTGAAATTTGAAGAGCAGACTTTGCTGCTTTTTTCTTCTTCTGGCTGGATATAAGCTTCCAACTGAATATCGAAACTGTGAGGTTTATCACATTTCAGGTAACTCATCACCTCTGGCTCCTGTGGGGGTCCTGTTTCCCTGAATTGTTCCAATGCCTCCAATGTCACCACCCATGGAGATATGGAAGAGGCAAAGTTTTTTCCCAAAAAAGGCCCTAATGGCACGTATTCCCATGCCTGAATATCCCTGGCAGACCAGTCATTGAACAGCACAAAACCAAAAATATAATCCTCTGCATCGGCAGTGGAAACGGAATCGCCAAGCTTGGTGGATTTCCCGGTGATAAATGCCAGCTCCAGTTCGAAGTCCAGCTTTTTACTCGGCCCAAATACAAGAGTATTTGATTCAGGATTCTTCATCTGCCCCTTAGGTCGGATGATCGGCGTCCCTGAAGCGATGATGGAGGAGGCTCTCCCATGATATCCCACCGGCAGATGTTTCCAATTGGGCAACAGGGCATTTTCCGGGTCACGAAACATCTTACCCACATTGGCCGCATGTTCCAAACTGCTGTAGAAATCCGTATAGTCACCGATTTTCACTGGCAGCAACATGGTTGCTTCCTTCCGGTTCACCATCACCTTTCCTCTTGCAGAATGGTCTCTCAACTTTTCATTGTCTTCCAAGAGCAAATCCTGAACCCTCTCCCTGATTTTTCTGGTAATTACCTTCCCCAGTCCGATCAGTTCATTCAAGGATTCATTTAAGAAAACTCCTTCAGGCAAAAACATGTCTGAAAAGAACCCTTCCTGATCCAAAACACTTAAATCCACAATCTTGTCACCTATTGCCACTCCGATACGTGGACTAAGCCTTTTGTTCTGGAAAACTCCAAAAGGCAGGTTATAAATCGTAAAATCAGAATTTTTTGGTACTTCCACCCAGGTATTCAGGGTGTTGGTTGGGCTGTCGCTCATGGGTAAAAATCGTTGTGACTGCAAATTTAGCTTTATTGTATGAAATGAAAAGTGTAAACTGAAAAGCTTGGGAAATGTAAATTCTATCCAGCTTCATAAGTCTTTGGCTACTTGCTTATTGGGGACACGGATCTAAATTTCAATTAATTTCCAATGATGGCTACTCCATTCACGCATTTGGTTGCTCCTATGCTTCGCGTGTTTCGTACCATGTCCTGGCCCCTGGATTATAACAGTAGTCTTTGTTTTTAAGCATCGTTTTTACCAATCATCATTTTCTCTGGGGTCTCAATGATCTGTTTGCTAACTTAGTCCGAACAGAAATTTTACCCAAATGAAACATCTTTACACTATTTTCCTGGCCCTCCTGTTGGTGATGGCAGTCTCGCTTGTTTCCGCACAAGAAAAAAGCATCATAGACCAACTCGAAGAAGTAGCCATAGTTGACCAGAAAGTCATGATGCCCATGCGGGATGGAGTGAGGCTGGCCACGGATATCTACCGTCCCAAAGCTGAGGGAAAATATCCTATCGTTTTTTCCCGAACGCCCTATAATTTCAATACCTGGGGAAATGGGGAAATGAATACTCGTACCATGCAGACTGCCCTGGACTGGGTCAAAAAAGGATATGCCTATGTAGTACAAAACGAAAGGGGTCGATACTTCTCCGAGGGTGACTGGGACATTCTAGGTGTGCCGCTTACAGATGGGAATGACGCCTTTGATTGGATGAGCAAGCAAGCCTGGAGCAACGGGAAAATCGGTTTATTGGGTTGCTCTTCCACTGCTGAATGGCAGATGGCCGTGGCATCACTGGATCATCCCGCTTTGGCGGCGCTAGTTCCTCAAGGATATGGTGCAGGAGTTGGACGTATAGGAGATTTCAATGAGCAAGGTAACTGGTACCGGGGTGGTGCCGGACAGATGCTTTTCACAAACTGGCTGTATGGTGTACAGCATGACCCCATGGCTCCTAAACTGCCCACAGGAATCGAGCAGAAGGATCTGCTGAGGCTCCAGCGGTTCTATAATATGTCCCCAACCTATCCAAGGATTGATTCCAAAGAAGCCTTGGCACATCTCCCTATCCAGGACATAATCAAAAATCAACATGGCCCCATGGGAATCTACGAGGAGATGATCACCAGAAAACCAAATGACCCAAAGTGGTTTGAAGGAGGTTTGTACCATGACGACATGCCATTTGACAAACCTAGTTTTTGGTTTGTTTCCTGGTTTGATGTGTCAGCCGGGCCAAACATCGCATTATTCAATCATGCCCGTGAGAATGCGGTTTCCCAGATGGCAAGAGATAACCAGTACCTGGTCATCGCTCCGGTACTTCACTGCTCCTTTGCCCGTGCCACAGAAAACACCATGGTGGGTGAGCTCAACGTAGGAGATGCCCGGCTGAATTACGACGAAATGATCACCGCTTGGTTTGACAAGTGGCTGAAAGGTGAAGACAGTAACACCGTCCAGGAACTTCCACGGGTTCAATACTACACCATGGGCTCCAACAAATGGCAGACTTCCGAAGTATGGCCACCAGCAGAGGCAGTGATGACCACCATGTACTTAGACTCGGATGGTGAAGCAAATACGCTTAATGGAAATGGAAAACTTACTTCCAAAAAACCTAGGAAAGACAATCCCGATACGTTTCAATATGATCCTATGAATCCTGTGACATCATACGGGGGAAATGTCTGTTGTACAGGAAATGCGATCGACGGAGGTGGGGGCTCCCTGGATCAAAGTGAGATGGAAAAGCGGGAGGACATTTTGGTGTACACTTCCGAAATACTGGAAAAAGGAGTTGAAGTCTCTGGTTTTATTGAGTCCTACCTTTACCTATCTTCCGATGCCAAAGACACCGATGTGACCATCAAGCTCATCGATGTGTATCCAGACGGAAAAGCGTATAATCTGGATGAAACGATACAGCGGGTTCGCTACAGGGAAGGCTATGACCAGGAAGTATGGATGGAAGATGGCAAAGTGTATGAAGTAAAAATGACCCCGATGAGTACTTCCAATTACTTTGATAAAGGGCATAGAATCCGTATTGAAGTAAGCAGCTCCAACTTCCCCCGTTTTGACAGGAATATGAATACCGGAGGAAACACCTACGATGAGACTGAGGGGGTCATTGCTACAAATTCAATTCATCATGGTGGAAAGCATCTGAGTAGAATTGTACTGCCGATTGTGAAAAATTGATAAAGCCAGAAGGCCCATGGGGGATCCGCTTCCCCCTTTTTTTGGTTTGTGGTTATAATTCCATTTCTTCCAAAAGCTTATCAATCAATTCATCAGCCCCTTTGCTTGCAGTTTTTGATCTGTTTTCCACAATATTCCCGTTCCAGTCTATAAGAACCGAATGTGGAATACCTTTAATATCATATTTGATTTTGAGATTTTTGGTCCATACTTCGTCTGCATAAAGATTGTCCATTTCCAGACCATATTTGGTGATATATTCTTTCCACCTCTCAGGTTTAGTCTCTAGGCAGATATTGACTATCTTGACAGGTTTGCCGTGATATTTTTCTACCAAAGCATTTTCGTATGGGAATTCCTCTATACAAGGTTTACACCAATCGGCCCAAAAATTGACCAATACTACATTTCCGAGATAATCCTTTGATTCCACATCTTCCCCTTTTTCGTTTATTAGAAAAAAGTATGGCATCCCGGAACCCGGCTTCAATGCCACACTGGAAAAATAATATTCCTTTATAAAATTCCTCATTTGGTCGTCAGAGAAATAATCTAATACTGCAGAGTCATATTCGGATCTGACATGCTTAATTATCATACTTGTGCGGTAGGCCAAGAAAGCATCTTTGATGTTTCCGGTAAACAATTCATCTATTTCCCGGGCCATATAAATACTCGTTGGCTCATCTGAGCTATCCACTTTTTCTTTAGTTTTATTTTTTTCCCGATTTTTTAGATTGGCGTATTCATGTAAGAATTGCATGTAACTTGACTCACCGATAAATTTCTCATTTTCCAAGGGAACGGATTTAACCAAATCCGCCAAAAAATCATCAGGTATGCTGTCCTCCATTTGGAGCATTTCTTTTCTGTAAGAAATGCTGTTTAGCTTAGTTGCCACAGATCTATATTGCAATCTCTCTTTTTCGAGTTTCACATACCAATCAGGCAATTGGGATTTATTCAATTCAAGGTTGTTTAGCCGGATATTTAAAACAGAATCATTCACTTCATTCAAACGCACATAATCTTTCTCACCATGGGTGGCCATCGCCGTTATCTGGTTAAGGTGATTAAAACTCAGTTTCTTTTTTGCGTTTTGGAAAAGGAACAAATTAATAGGACTTAGGTCACCTGAAAAAACAATTGAGTCATTGTCCAAAAAAGTCAAGGTGTCCACAGAACCCGGCAGCATGAAAACATCAAGGTTTCTTTGATTTATATCCAAATGGACATAATCCATACTGCGGTTTTTAAGATAAATATCAACACTTGCCTCAGGATTCAAAAGGGTATCCACAATTGTTACTTCTATAGGAATGCTCGACCACTTTTCAAATTTGATCTGCATGGGTGAAGTACTCAGGTTTAAGAAAGCAAGTTTGCTTTCACCATTAAGATCAAATTGTAATTCTGGCACATTTTCCCTTTGGGTACAATGTTGGAAGAGAATTATCGACGCTAGTAAAAAAAACAGAAGCTTGGTCTTTTGTGTCATAACAGCATTAATTATTAAAAATATAGGAATGATTTTTAAGTTACAAGATGCCTAATTGATAGAGTTCTATGTTGTTTTTTTAATTTGCAGAAATCTAAATGGAACTATTGACTCAGGAGAGTTGAATTGCTTTAGAAAAATAACTAGTTATGCTCTTACTGAAATAAGGCTCCGAAGGAGAATTAAGCAGTACCATAAACTCTGTAATTTAACCGTAACAAATCCACACACTATGAAACCAAAACAAATCTGGGAAACTTAGGAGTAGAGAATATCGAAAGGATGAAGGAATTTTATCGCTTATTGGGGTTTAAACTAAATAGCCATCCTACCAATGAGCTTGTGAAATTCTTTTTTGGCGCCGATGAGTTCGTTATTCACTTCTTTGAAAAGGAAAAATTAATCCTGGGTAAAAGGATATAAAGAGAAACACAGGTCTAATTGAATTGATGATTTAACACTAATTATGACAGCCCTCGAACAAAACATAAAAAACTACTTTGGCGTCATGCATGAGGATAGTTTGCAAGCGATAAGTTCCCGGTTTCAATCAGAAACACTCAAAAAAGGTGAATTCTACTTGAAAACCGAGATGCCGTGCAAAAAGCTTAGCTTTATCAAATCAGGGATTTTGAGGGTCTATAAGCAAACTCCTGACAAGGAAGTCACCCAATGGATTTCTAGTCCAGGTTATTTTGTGGCAGATCTTTCCAGTTTACTTTTTGGCACTCCAGCTCGCTGGACTATCGAAGCCTTGACGGATGCTGAGCTTTTCACCATCAGCGGAGAAGATTACAAGTCCATCGGAACTATTGTTCCCAATTGGCATGAGCTTGAAAAATTGTTTATCGCAAAATGCTTCACTATGCTGGAAGAAAGGGTATTTACCCACCTTTCCATGACAGCCGAAGAACGATATCTTCATTTTTTTGAGCATAATAAGGAGCTTTTCAACCAGGTTCCGCTCCAATACATCGCCTCTATGCTGGGAATGACACCGGAGACATTCAGCAGAATCAGAAACAAGCAACTCAGCCCAACTTCTTGATATTTATCAAGAGCGCTCTCCCTTCTACTTCCCAATTTTGTACCACACTAATTCACTTAAAAATGAGAGACTTACTAAAATTGGAAGAAGCGGCAATATTTATGCTGAGCATTTATTTATTCAGCACATTAGACTTTGCCTGGTGGTGGTTTCCAGCGCTCTTGTTAGTGCCTGACGTAGGAATGATAGGGTATTTATTCAACCCGAAGATTGGAGCATTTATCTATAATGTTTTCCATCATCGATTGCTGGCTGCCGGTGTCGCTTTCTACGGACTGGTATTTGAAAATGAGTATTGGATACTTGCCGGGGTCATACTTTTCGCTCACATTTCCTTTGATAGAATGATGGGCTATGGCTTGAAATTCAACGACAGCTTTCACCATACTCATCTTGGAGGGATTGGGAAAACCGGCAAAAGTTGCAAATCAACATACGGTTAACACAAAAAAACACACCTCCAACACACTCGTTTTCAGTAAATTATTTTATAACCAAATCCATTTTGTGTAATTTTGGAATTAAATTCCTAATTTACACAAAATGGATTATTTTGATAGACATATTAAGGCTTGAAATACTTCCAAAAAATAGCTCCTGAAAGTGCTGCGAAACTTATCTATGCCGGAAATTTAGACCATGAGCGAGATGGAATACAGATTAGTAATTTTCAAACTCTATGAATCTATCACTTACTATCTTTAAGGAAATCCAGCTTCTGCAAAATTAGGACAACTCTAAAGCTGCGCTCTCTGCGTAATCCTCCGTAGTCTTTGTGGTAAAATAAGAATGAAAGCAGAATTGATCCGCCAATCATGCCTCCAAAATTGGCTTTTTCGCTATTTTTGCGGCTCAATTAATTCCTGATTATGTCTATTGCCAGCAAATACGATCCAGCAGCTACCGAAGCCAAGTGGTACTCCTACTGGATGGAGCACAAGCTTTTTTCTTCGAAAGTTGATCATTCGAAAGAGCCTTACACCATCGTAATCCCACCACCAAACGTCACCGGCGTCTTGCACATGGGGCATATGCTGAACAATACCATTCAGGATGTATTGATCCGCCGCGCCAGAATGCAGGGCAAAAATGCCTGTTGGGTTCCCGGTACTGACCATGCCTCTATCGCCACGGAGACCAAAGTAGTAAACCTGCTCAAAGAGCAAGGTATAGACAAAAAGTCCCTTACGCGTGAAAAATTCCTGGAGCATGCCTGGGAGTGGAAAGAGAAATACGGGGGGATTATCCTAGAACAATTGAAAAAACTGGGAGCCTCCTGCGACTGGGACCGTACGGCGTTTACTATGGACGAGGGACTAAGCGATGCGGTGATATCCGTCTTTGTGGACTTGCACAAAAAGGGAAAAATCTACCGCGGTATCCGCATGGTGAACTGGGATCCCAAAGGCAAAACCGCCCTATCTGATGACGAGGTGATCACCAAGGAAATCGCTTCCAAACTATATTACATCAACTATAAGATCGAGGGATCGGAGAATGAATTCCTTACTATAGCTACTACCCGACCGGAGACCATCATGGCCGATGTGGCGATCTGCGTGAATCCAAATGACCCTCGATTTACTCATTTAAAAGGTAAGAAGGCCATTATTCCACTGATCGACCGTGCCATTCCCATCATAGCCGATGAATATGTGGACATGGAATTTGGTACAGGCTGTCTGAAGGTGACACCTGCCCATGACATCAATGACTACGAGCTTGGGCTAAAGCACAAGCTGGAAGTGATCGACATCTTGAATGATGATGGAACGCTAAATGAAAAAGCTCAAATCCTCGTGGGTGAAGATCGCTTCATTGCCAGAAAGATGATCGGTAAAAAACTGAAGGAAATAGACCAGTTGGAGAAAATAGAAGATTACAAGTCCAATGTAGGTCACTCCGAAAGAACAGATGCTGTGATCGAACCGAAACTTTCTTTGCAGTGGTTCCTGAAAATGGATGAAATCACCAAACCGGCACTTAACTCAGTTATGGATGATGTGATCCAGTTATATCCGCCTAAATTCAAGAACATGTACCGTTCTTGGATGGAAAATGTGCGCGATTGGTGTATCTCCCGTCAGCTCTGGTGGGGGCATAGAATTCCGGCTTACCACCTTCCAAATGGGGAATTTGTGGTTGCGAAAACTGCTGAGGATGCCTTGATAATCGCCAATGAGAAATTTGACGGCAAATTTACCTTAGCGGATTTACAGCAAGATGAAGATGTGTTGGATACCTGGTTCAGCTCTTGGCTTTGGCCGATTTCGGTTTTTGACCCGGAGGTTTTCACTACCGGCAAGCCGAATGAAGAACTGAAATATTACTACCCTACCAGCGACTTGGTGACAGCACCGGAGATTTTATTCTTCTGGGTGGCACGAATGATCATTGCAGGTTATGAATACATGGGCGAAAAGCCTTTCAAAAACGTCTATCTGACAGGTATTGTCCGCGATAAACTCGGCAGAAAAATGTCCAAATCCCTGGGCAACTCACCGGATCCTTTGGAACTGATCGCACAGAACGGAGCAGATGGCGTACGTACAGGTATGCTCTTCTCCTCTCCTGCCGGAAATGATTTGCCTTATGATGACAAACTGGTGGAGCAGGGAAGAAACTTTGCCAACAAAATCTGGAATGCCTTCCGCCTGGTAAAAGGCTGGGAAATCGATCCAAACCTTGACGGTTCGGCAAATGCCTCAAGTATAGAATGGTTTGAAAACCGATTCAACCAAGCCTTGGTAGAAATCAACGAGCACTATGAGAAATTCAGGATTTCCGATGCCTTGATGACTACCTATAAGTTGGTTTGGGGAGATTTCTGTTCTTGGTATTTGGAGATGATCAAACCGGAGTATCAGCACCCTATCGATCAGGCGACTTACGATAAGACCATTGCGCTTTTTGAAGATATCCTGAAAATTCTTCATCCATTTATGCCGTTTATCTCTGAAGAACTATGGCATCAGATCAAGGAAAGATCTGTCGAAGAATCCTTAATCTTGGCTTCTTGGCCTCAGGAGAAAGGGTTTGACACCAAGATCATCGAGGAGGCCAATCAGGTCTTTGAGGTGGTTTCTCAGGTACGAAACCTACGTGCTTCTAAGGGCATGTCACCAAAAGAATCGCTTGACTTGACCATCAATGCCAAAAACGAAGGGTTATATGGTCGATTCGAGGCTGTTTTGAATAAGCTGGCAAATCTTTCTTCGCTTAATTTCGGTGAGAAAGCAGCCAATTCGATCAGCTTTGTGGTGAAGTCTGATGAGTGTTTTATCCCTATGGGAGACTCGATCAATGTGGAGGAGGAAAAGGAAAACATCCTGAAGGAGATAGATTACACCAAAGGCTTCCTGAATTCCGTCATGAAAAAGCTGGGCAATGAGCGCTTTGTCGCTGGTGCCCCTGCCAAGGTCATAGAAATGGAGCGCAAAAAGCAAGCTGATGCTGAGGCCAAAATCAAAGCATTGGAGGAGAGTCTGGTAAAATTGGGATAACCTTCCTTTGAGGTTTTAAAAACCTTAAAGGTTTGGAGTAAATATAAGCCTTACAAGATGACCTAATGGAGGCGATTTGATACTCCACTCTTATTCAAAGAGAAATCCGGAGCCGTAACACTTCGGATTTTTTATATCCTTTTGGTGAAAAGGGACTTTTTGGGTTAAATTGGAAAGATGGAACAAGACGTGCGATGGCATCAGCGACTAGAAAACTATTCTAAAGCCCTTAGTCAACTTGAAAAGGCTGTTTCTCTTTCTAAAGAACGGGAGTTAAGCGATTTGGAAGAACAAGGACTTATTCAGGCTTTTGAATTTACGCATGAACTGTCTTGGAATCTACTAAAGGACTATTTGATATTTCAAGGCAATTCATCAATAACAGGCTCCCGGGATGCAACAAGGGAAGCCTTTCGCTTGGGTTTGATTGCTGATGGAGAAAACTGGATGGAAATGATTAAAAGTCGAAATCAGTCATCCCATACTTACAATGAAGCTGTAGCTGACGAAATTTCATCTAGGATTACAGAAAATTACCATCAACTTTTCAAAGCACTGGAAGACAAAATGTATGAGCTCAAAGCTAAAAACCCGTGAGGATTTCGGATTACCGGACAAAACTATTGAAAAAATGCATCAGGTTTTTAGAAATCACCCGGCAATTCAAAAAGCTGTGCTGTATGGTTCAAGAGCCTTGGGAACATACCGTCCCAATTCTGATATCGATCTGACTTTGGTGGGAGAGGAATTATCTTTCACAGAGCTCCTCAAAATAGAAAATCAGTTAGATGATCTGCTTTTGCCTTATCAAATTGACCTTTCTATTTTCGATAGATTAGATCACAAAGGGCTCATTGAGCATATTGAGAGAGTAGGAAAAACATTCTACTTGAAATAATTAACTGTGATTTTGTTTTCTCGCGGCGGCGCGGCGTTGAATAGTCATGTAATGTTGAAAAGCTTGAAGGTCCAAACTTCTATTCTATAAATTTGTAATTCCTCTTATCAGAAATATGTAAAGTCCGGCTTCCGGAGAAGCAGGACCACCGTGTCCTCTGCGCAAACCTTTATGAACTCTGAGGCTTACAAAAACACTCTTGAATTAAAACTTCGCAAACGGTGATGAAAATAGCATGTAATCATTTAAAAGATCAGCGTACATCAGCGACTTTTTCTGCGCATATCTGAGGGGGCTACATTTATATGTCAAAAAAAAATCCCGACTGAAATCAACATCAGCCGGGGTTTTACGCTGATAGGTTTTGAAACTTATGCTGCGTTTCTTGCAGCGTTGATTATCCCGAACATGCTTCGCAAGATCAACTTTTCAAGAATGTCTGAGGATTTGCCTGTCTCAAGTATTTTTTGGATGGCGTATTGCTGTACCGTAATCAGCGGCAATACGATACGCTCACGGATTTCTATAGACTTTTTGATTACTTTGTTATCTCCCATCAATTCGTCCATGGAAGAAACCTCCTTCAATTTCTCAATTGATCTGAGATATTCATCATACATGAGTTCCCAGAGCCCTCCGTAATTTTCATCTTCTTTCAAATAAGCAGTTGCAGGATAAAAACACTTGGTCAGGGACTGCATGGAATTGCCCAGCAGAGCCCGGAAGAATAAGCTATTATCATACAGTTTCTTCAGGTCTTCCAATTTGCCTTTCTTTTCCAAAACCTCTATGGCAGTTCCCACTCCATAGAATCCGGGTATATTCTGCTTCATCTGAGCCCATGAGCCTACAAATGGAATAGCCCGGAGGTCTTCAAATTTCAAGCCCTCTCCTTTACCTCTTTTCAAGGGTCTGGAACCTATGTTAGTCTTGCCAAAATATTTTAGCGGCGTCACGTGCTCCAGGTAAGGCACAAATTTCGGGTGACTCTTGAATTTCTTATAGGATTCATAGGCTTCGCCGGCGAGTTCATCGATCAATTCCCGCTGTTCAGTATTTAGATTCTTATCAGCGCCCACGTAAAGATGATTTTCCAATCCCGCACTTAGCAGTTGTTCGAAATTATAGGTGCATGACGCTACTTTGCCATAATTGGCGGAAATAGTCTGCCCCTGTATGGTCACCTGTATCTCGGAATTTTCCACTTTTTCTCCGAGAGATGCATAGAAATTATGCATATTACCCCCTCCACGTGCAGGAGGCCCCCCTCTACCGTCAAAGAAGACTACCTCGATTCCGTTTTCCCGGGACACACGGGTCATCTCCTCCTTGGCTCTAAGAATAGACCAATTTGCCTGTAGGTACCCCCCATCTTTGGTCCCGTCCGAGAAGCCAAGCATGATCGTCTGCTTGTTTCCTCTATATTCCAGATGCTTTTTGTATTCTGGAAGCTTATAGAGACTGGTCATGATCCCTGGCGCCTCAGCCAGATCGTCAATTGTCTCAAACAGCGGCACAATGTCCAACGGTAGATTCTCCTTATCCGCACCCAGGGTCAGCTGGGCAAGTTTGAACACTTCCAGCAGATGCTTTCTGGATTGGCAATTGGAAATAATGTAGCGGTTAAGGATTTCCTCTCCATTTTCCTGCTGCACAGCATCTATTATCCCGAATGACTGGAGCATCTCCTGGTTAAATGGATCCTGAAAAGACACGATTTCAGGTAATTCCGTAAGCCCCATAATCTGTGCAATCTGCCCATCTTCGGTTCCTTCCAGTTTTTTACCCTGAAGCTGGAAAATCTCCTCTATCAGCGCATCGTGTTTGCGGCTGTCCTGTCGCATATCCATGCACGCGAAATGAAAACCGAAAATCTTCACCTTCAGGATAAACTGGTCCAATACTTCGAGAAAAAGCCCTTCGTGGTATTTGATCAGGCCTTCCCTGGCAGAAAGGAGGTCTGCAAGCAACTGATCTTTGCTTTGGTAAACCGGGTTATTTTCAAATAAGGTAGCATATAGGCCACGCTCGATGTTTATCAGGATCTCCTCTACATGCTTGAAGGTGAGTCTTCTTCTCACTTTACGCACATCGCGGTAATAACATTTAAGCACCCATTTTTTCAGACGGTCAGCCACCTGTTTGGTTATTGTATGGGTTACAAAAGGGTTCCCATCCCGGTCACCCCCTGGCCAAAAACCAACCTTGAGTAAACCTGGGTTTTCCCAATCGTGAAGAGAAATGTCCAATGAGCCCAGTAAGCGGGTCATGATATCGGCAATACTCTCATAGAATATATTCTCCAAAAACCAGATCAAGCTCACCGCTTCATCATATGGAGTAGGTTTTTCACGCTTGGTAAAGCCAGTTTTCCCCAATTGCTGTAAAAGGGAATTGATTTTACCTATGTCATCCGTGCGGATAGCATTTTCCAGGTCTGTGATAATCGCCAGTACGTTTCCAGGATAGAATTGCGTAGGGTGGGCGGTAAGGGTAAGCCTCACTGAGAAAGTCTTCAACTTCTCTATCAGCTCCTCCCGTTTATTGTCGTTATCAGTCCGGTATATAAGTGCTTTAATCGTTCCTTTTCCTTTCAGATCATGGATTTTTTCATAAGCGGCATCTTCGATAGAATCAAACAGCACCACTTGCCTTTCTACATATTGGATCATTTGAAACAGCAGATCAGACTGCTGAGACTCCGTAGAGTCAGGCATCAACTCATCGAAAAACCCTGCAATAATTTCCTTTGGAGTCAATCCTTTCTGGAAACCATCCTGACAAGCCGTACCCAAAATCGGAAGTAATGTCCCGGTACGGTAAATGTCACTGAAGGGAAGATCTAAAAATAAACTGTTGTAAATCGTGAAGCGCTTGGCTACTTGGGTATCATAGGTTTTGTACATTATTCATCTTCCTTTTTAATGGTTGAGCAAATTAGTAAAAATTCCAAAAAACGAAACGACTTTTGCCTATTCATTAACAAATAATCAGATTTACGTTCTTTTTATTAACCAAACGAATCATTTTTCAATAAAAACACAAATATAGTATCTCGGATAATTCTTTATCTTTCGCTATGAAGAAACCACTTTTAGCAGCAGCCATACTTGCGGGTTCCCTTGCCTGCTCCACCGATAAAACCACAGAAATGACCGAAGCTCCAATAACCTACTCTTTTTTGGTAGGCACCTATACAGAGGAGGCGAGCCAGGGTATCAACCAACTTGATTTCACCCCCTCGGAAAACAAACTGACCATACGGACAATCTTTCCTGGAATCCAAAACCCTTCTTTTGTAGTAGCTAATTCTACAGGGGATTTGGTCTATTCCCTGGAGGAAATAAACAAAGTTCCCGGTGGAAATGTCGTTAGTTTTAGCCGTACCAACGGAGAAGACAGCCTAACTCAAGTTAGCGAAATATCAAGTTTTGGAGATCACCCTTGTTACCTGGCGCTTTCTCCTAATGAAAAAATCCTTACTGTTGCCAATTACAGTGGTGGTAATCTAAGTGCTTATAAAATAGCCCCTAATGGAGAATTGGCTCATCTGCAGACTATTCAGCACACCGGAAGCAGTATCAATAAGGATAGACAAAACGCTCCCCATGTACATAGTACAGTGTTTAGCCCTGACGGAAAATTCCTACTTGCCGCTGATCTAGGCACCGATCAGATCTACGTTTATGCTTTTGACGAGGATGCACCGGAGCCTCTGACTTTAAGCAACACCTATAAAACCCAGGCTGGAGATGGCCCTAGGCATCTCGTTTTTTCTGCCGATGGTGCTGAGGTATTTCTCTTGCAGGAACTGACAGCTGTGCTGGAAGTATTGGATTTCAACGAAGGCAAGCTTGCATCCAAGCAAAGAATATCTCTAGTAACCGATGGATTCCCTGGAGCAGTTGGAGCTGCTGAAGTGCGGGTTTCCCCTGACGGAAAGCATGTCTATGCATCCAATCGTGGAGATGCCAATACGCTTTCTGTATTTTCCAAAAACGGTGAGGGAAATCACCAGCTGGTCCAGCAGGTAGATTCCGGTGGAAAAATGCCCCGAAACTTCAATCTGACCGCAGATGGCAAATATCTTCTTTCCGCCAATCAGGCAAGCAATGATATTGTGGTATTCGAACGGAATGAAGAAAGTGGAGAACTCAGCCAGACTTCCATGAAGGTAAAAGTCCACAAACCCGTATATCTGTTCAGACTTGGTGACTAAGAAGGCTCTTCCCACACAAGGGCTGGGTTATATCTGATATGCCCTTGAGTAATCTCCAGGGGAGATTCTAGGTTGTTGCTGTATAACTTACCAGTACCCAGTCCTTGTGGAATACCAGCTCCTAAATAATCCGCAAATTGGGAGATGGCATTAAGCCCAATGTTGCTCTCCAGTGCAGAAGTCAACCACCATCCTATCCCCCGTTCCTCAGCGAGAGCGATCCATTCTTGGGTCTCCAATATCCCGCCTAACAAGGTTGGCTTAAGTATAATATGCTGTGGCTGTATAGCATCCAGCAGACCAACCTTGTCCTCCACTCCTATCAATTCTTCATCGAGCGCTATGGGCAGTGGAGTGGTCGCGCAAAGCTCCTTCATGGCATCCCGGTTTCCCGCTCTAATCGGCTGCTCTATGCTGTGCAGGTCATACTTTGCAAGTTGATCCAATTTTGCTGTGGCTTCTTCCACAGCAAAAGCTCCGTTCGCATCCACTCTTAAAACTATTTCATCTTTGGAGAACCGAGTGCGTATATACTCCAGCAACCCCAACTCCTGCCGAAAATCTATAGCCCCGATTTTCATTTTGAGGCAGTCAAACCCTTCTTCCAATTTCTCCTCGATCTGCGCCATCATAAAGTCTTTTTTCCCCATCCATATCAATCCGTTGATGGGAATGGCCTTGTTTCCCGCTGCAAAATCCCCTTCGAAAATCTTCTTTTCACCCCCGTTCAACAAATCCAGCACAGCTGTTTCCAGGGCAAACCTTAAACTAGGCAATCCGAAGGGTATTAATTTGCTCAATTGGACCAATACGCCTTCTTGATCTATCTCCCACTTCACTTGAGACAGTTCCTGAAGGGTATCATGAAGAACTTGTCCAAAATCCTCTCTATCATCCAAGCTTAATTTCACCAATGGAGCAGCTTCTCCCCAACCCACTTGTTGAGCTTTTCCTTTGAAAAAAGCTTTGATCCAATATACTTCTTTGGTCTTCAATACGCCCCTGGAGGTTCCGGCATCAAACTTGAAATTCAAGGTTCTCTTAATGTAATCGAAAGTAATTTGGGCTAGAGCGGACATGGATAAAGTAAGGTTAAGGCAGATACTTGAAATGAGTTGAGCTATATTTGCAGGCAGAATAACAGCACCTATGCAGATCCCCGCAATTGATTTAAGAGAATACGAATATACATTACCCGAAGATAAGATTGCCAAATTCCCACTGGCGACCCGGGATGCTTCAAAATTATTGCTGTATAATTCAGGTAAGATTTCCCACCTGAGCTTCAACAATATCCCCGATTTGCTTCCGGCAGACACTTTGCTGGTTTACAATGACACCAAAGTTATCCCGGCGCGGTTGATATTCCAGCGTGAGACAGGAGCAAGAATCGAGATTTTTTTACTCCAACCAATTGCTCCCACTACAGTGATCCCCGAAATCATGCTGGCCCGGCATCCGGTGATATGGGAAACGATGATCGGAAATTCAAAAAAGTGGAAAGACGGGGAAATTTTAAAAGGCCAGGTTCAATACGGGGCAAACACGATCAGTCTTTATGCAAAATTAATTGACAGAGAATCCCGCCAGGTAGAGTTCTCTTGGGACAATTCGGCGGTGGCATTCGTGGATCTTGTAGAAGCCAGCGGGGAGGTTCCTCTCCCCCCTTATTTGAACCGAAAACCTATAGCGGAGGACAAGTCTCGCTACCAAACCGTGTATTCGGAAAAAGAAGGTGCCGTAGCCGCCCCTACGGCTGGTCTGCACTTTACAGAGGAAATATTTCAAAAGCTTAAAGTCAAAGGAATACAGCAAGCCCAGGTCACACTCCACGTGAGTGCGGGCACATTTCAGCCGATCAAGGCTGCCCAGATCACTGAGCACCCTATGCACAGTGAGCAGGTCCACGTCACCCGGGATACTATCGTAAAGGTACTGCACAACCTGGGCCAAGTGGTCGCGGTAGGCACCACTTCTGTACGTACCTTGGAAAGCCTGTATTGGTTTGGCGTAAAGTTACTTGAGAAAAAAGGAGAGGATCTGCATATCGAAAAGCTATTCCCTTACCAAGTAAGGGAGAGTCAACCAAGCCCCCAATCCTCCTTTGAAGCTGTTCTTGCCCACATGGAAACCAAAGGGCTGGAAACACTTATGGGCAGTACCGAGATATTTATTTTCCCAGGTTATAAATTCAAGGTTGTCCGGGGTCTGATCACCAACTTCCATCAGCCAGGCTCAACACTGATCCTATTGATCGCAACGATACTCGGGGAGGACTGGAAACGTGTATATGGGGAAGCGTTGGAAAAAAACTACAGGTTTCTAAGCTATGGGGACAGTAGCTTGCTTTGGATACCATAAATGTACAAAAACCGCTACCCAATCCGATAAAAGCAAGATTCCATTATCAGAACTGTGAAAAATCATACTGCGAAAAGTCCGAATAATCTATTTCTTTTACCATGAGGATCAAGGCATTGGAAAATTCCTGCTTGCATGCACAAACCGCATAGGGAAAACAACGCTCATGGGACGAAGTGATCTGTAAGGAACCAAAAAACCGGTTGAGTTCTTCCAGGGAATCGGAACTGACCGTGACACATCCAACCTTGGAATCACAGTTTTTGATCAGGAATTGTGCGGTAGAAGTCTGGATTATCATATACTCGGATTTTAATGATTGCCAAAATTAAGGGTACCCGAAAACAAAAAAAATACCCTGTACAGGGTATTTTTTTTGTTTTCGGGCACAAATTGCCAAATTATTTTATTTGATTTTCAGCCCATTAGCCCAAAAGATGAAATCATTAAATTCCTAATGGACAATGATTTGTTAAAGTCTGATCATTTGGTTTATATTTGCATCGCTTTACAAGGGATTATCGGTGAAAACCATCAGAAAACTAGGGGAATTCATGTGAGAGATGCATTGTAAAGTGATATTAAGCCGGTAAAATATTCCTAGAGGGTTGGGTGAGTGGCTTAAACCAGCAGTTTGCTAAACTGTCGTACGTGTCAAAGCGTACCGGGGGTTCGAATCCCCCACCCTCTACACTTGAAGCCAACTTTAGAAATAAGGTTGGCTTTTCTTTTTTGTTTGCATCTCGACCAGTATAGGATCAGAAAGCATAGTGAGGAGGGACTGACATTTAAGGATCAGCCGGAATAGCTGGGGAGCTGGTTATTTTAAGCATAGATATTTGATAGTCTGAACAGGAAGAATTCAATGTTGGTGACACCTCTGAACTGAGCCCTGAATGCCTTGATTTTTGCATTGAA
>NZ_JAJUWR010000031.1 GCF_021390545.1 Algoriphagus sp. AGSA1
GGCAGGCAGGAGGGGCTTGATTCACGAGGGGTTGTGCGGCATGGCAGCGGGTACGAGTAATTGAACTAGGACTTTGAATTGTATGTATGTCTCTGACTCTCAATCGCACCATACAGGAATTGAAATTCTGCTAGATAGAAATTCATCCTTCCGGCAAATTCACTCTCAATCGCACCATACAGGAATTGAAATATTCAAACCCTAGCCAAAAACGGGCTTTGGTCAATCCTCTCAATCGCACCATACAGGAATTGAAATAAGTCAAAGTAATTTGCTCCCCAGATGATTTGGTTGCTCTCAATCGCACCATACAGGAATTGAAATCTTGAAGGCTTCCAGAGCGAGATCCAGCGTTCCGCTCTCAATCGCACCATACAGGAAATCAAGCTTGGCGATGTGCGGCAGGCAGGAGGGGCTTGATTCACGAGGGGTTGTGCGGCATGGCAGCGGGTACGAGTAATTGAACTAGGACTTTGAATTGTATGTATGTCTCTGACTCTCAATCGCACCATACAGGAATTGAAATTAGATGAAGACCAGTCTGTTTGGCTTGTGCTTGTAGCTCTCAATCGCACCATACAGGAATTGAAATTGCCCTCACATCTATCTTAGTCATGACCACAGCAGGCTCTCAATCGCACCATACAGGAATTGAAATTGTAGATCATTTGATCGATATGCTTAAATGGGTTTCTCTCAATCGCACCATACAGGAAATCAAGCTTGGCGATGTGCGGCAGACAGGAGGGGCTTGATTCACGAGGGGTTGTGCGGCATGGCAGCGGGTACGAGTAATTGAACTAGGATTTTGAATTGTACGTGTATTTCTACCTCTCAATCGCACCATACAGGAATTGAAATACGATTTCAACCCATCTGTTGCCGTGAAATTCAAAGCTCTCAATCGCACCATACAGGAATTGAAATTCAAAGAGCCATGGGCGGGGACACTTGGAAAAGTGCCTCTCAATCGCACCATACAGGAAATCAAGCTTGGCGATGTGCGGCAGACAGGAGGGGCTTGATTCACGAGGGGTTGTGCGGCATGGCAGCGGGTACGAGTAATTAAATTAGGATTTTGAATTGTATGTATGTCTCTACTCTCAATCGCACCATACAGGAATTGAAATTTCCATCTAAGCAATTGCCCTACTGTCTGTCCTGTTCTCTCAATCGCACCATACAGGAATTGAAATTCAAGTTTAAGTGACTTAGTATCAGAGGTACAGCTTACTCTCAATCGCACCATACAGGAATTGAAATAAATGTACTTTAAGTCAATACTCAGATCAAAAACAACTCTCAATCGCACCATACAGGAATTGAAATGCCATTTGGCAATTTCCTCCATAGCCCAAACCTACACTCTCAATCGCACCATACAGGAATTGAAATATGCCAAGTGGGTAATCGACGGTACGCCACTGCACACTCTCAATCGCACCATACAGGAATTGAAATTCTACTTCCCCTCCCGGACTATCCATATAGACCATGCTCTCAATCGCACCATACAGGAAATCAAGCTTGGAGATGTGCGGCTGACAGGAGGGGCTTGATTCACGAGGGGTTGTGCGGCATGGCAGCGGGTACGAGTAATTGAACTAGGATTTTGAATTGTATGTATGTCTCTGCTCTCAATCGCACCATACAGGAAATCAAGCTTGGCGATGTGCGGCAGACAGGAGGGGCTTGATTCACGAGGGGTTGTGCGGCATGGCAGCGGGTACAAGTAATTGAATTAGTATTTTGAATTGTACGTGTATTTCTACCTCTCAATCGCACCATACAGGAAATCAAGCTTGGCGATGTGCGGCTGACAGGAGGGGCTTGATTCACGAGGGGTAGTGCGGCATGGCAGCGGGTACGAGTAATTAAATTAGGATTTTGAATTGTACGTGTATTTCTACCCCTCAATCGCACCATACAGGAAATCAAGCTAGGCGATGTGTGGCTGACAGGAGGGGCTTGATTCACGAGGGGTTGTGCGGCATGGCAGCGGGTACGAGTAATTGAACTAGGATTTTGAATTGTATGTATGTCTCTGCTCTCAATCGCACCATACAGGAAATCAAGCTAGGCGATGTGCGGCAGACAGGAGGGGCTTGATTCACGAGGGGTTGTGCGGCATGGCAGCGGGTACGAGTAATTGAATTAGTATTTTGAATTGTACGTGTATTTCTACCCCTCAATCGCACCGTTCTGGAGTTGGAATATCCTTGGAACAGGATCATACGATTCCCTTTCCATTTTTCATCCTAGGGGAGAATTTTTGAAAGGTGTCATATGCCTGACAATTGAATTCTGAGGAATCCCGGAGCTTGTAGCAAAATTCCCATTTATGCACTTTAACAAAAAATTCGGAACGCACGGTTTGCGCCTTTTCTTGGCTTGGTCCTGCATTGGAATAGACTATCAAGACGACGCTTTTTTGGATCCTGTCATCGAACTGGCTGCGGAACAAACGGAAACAGCGCTCCGGGTGCTTCATTTTCATCTTTTGGCGACATGGATTTGGGCGTGAAATATGGCTGGTTCCAGGATAAACCTGTTGTACTCGCTGCCTCATTGATTTTCGGAATCCCGTCAGGAAAAACTGGTGGAGGTGAGACCGGAATTCTTCAGACGGGAGACTCTGAGTTCAATCAGAAGTTGCGCACTGACCTGGGTTTTTCCCTCCCAATTTCCATTTACTTTTCAGCTTTCGGAGCTATCAACAATCGCACAAGAGACTTTTCGGACGAAATCTGGTATGGGTTTGACCTGGGCTATGTTGAGAAAAAAGTTCTGGTTGCCTTTCACTTCATAGCCATCCAATCGCTCGAAAATGGAAATGCCGAAAATGTAAACATCGGAATCTTTTCCAACAACCTTGAATACTTGCTTCCTTCCCTGGAAATAGGTTGGTTTTTCCCAAATAACCTTGGGATTTCTGCCTACGTCAATCATGTCCCCCAAGCTCAAAATATACTAAACGGCCCCGGTTACGGTATGGGTCTTTTCTATCAACTTAAAAAAACACCTTAAATTAAATCCAATTCTTATGAAAACGTTCTTACTCCTGGCTTTCGCCTTTTTTATCCAAACAGTAGCTTTCGCCCAAAAATCCGAAGTTTACCTCGCTGATGGTAAGGCAATCGGAGGCTATGATCCTGTTGCCTATTTTACTGAAAAGAAGCCTGTCAAAGGCAAAGAAGAATTCAAATCGGTTTACATGAATGCCAATTGGTTCTTTTCAAGTGCTGCCAACAAAAAGCTTTTTGACGCAAATCCCCAGACTTATGCGCCTCAATATGGCGGCTATTGTGCCTTTGGCGTGGCAGGTGGATACAAAGCAAAAATTTCTCCGGATGCATGGACTGTGGTGGACAACAAACTTTATTTAAATTATAACTTGAATGTCCAAAAAGACTGGCTTAAAGACCAAAATGGGATGATCAAAAAAGCCGATCATAACTGGACTACCGTCAAAAAACAGTAAAATGAACATCATAGAGGTAACTAATCCAAGCTTCCCGATCAACGCAAAAACCAAGGATCAGGCTTTCTTCGACCCAACTACTGAGACCAATCCTTTTGAGTTTTGGCCTGCCTGGACAATTCACCTTCCGATGTATGTGCTTGGGATCTACTGGGGATTCCGACTTCAGAATCTCAATTACTTTCAGGCCCTGAACCCGGCTATTGAGAATGGAGGGCTTTTCAACTATTCAAAATTCGACTCGATGCTTGACCTTGCTGAGGAAAATATACCCAAAAGCATTCTCAGTAATCCACCCCATGACTTAAATGGATTGTTGGAAAAAGCGTTGAAAAACGGAATTCACTTCCCTTTGATCCTCAAACCTAATATAGGAGAGCGAGGCCGAGGGGTACGGAAAATCACAAATCAAACCGATGTAGGGCATTACCTCGAAGCATTCGAAAACGAATCCTTGATATTGCAGGAGTTCATTTCCAAAAAAGAAGAATATGGAATTTTTATCGTAAAAAATCCTGAAACAGGTCAGCTGAGCATTCCGTCCATCACTCAAAAAATCCCGCTCCAAGTCATCGGAAACGGAGTGGATTCTGTACGAATGCTCGCAGAAAACCACCCAAGAGTGAGGCGGTATTTACATGAAATACAGAAGGAGCTTTTAGAAATCATCCCGGCAAAAAATGAAATCTTCCAACTCAGTCATAGTGGGAACCATTGCAGAGGCGCACTGTTTTTGGATAGATCGGAGCTGATTTCCCCAAAAACATTACTGGCTTTTGAGCAAATCTGTCGACCGCTATCAGGCTTCTACTATGGTAGATTTGATGTGAAAGTGGAATCTTCGGCAGATCTCGAAGATGCCTTTGCAATTTCTATTCTGGAAGTGAATGGTGCCAATGCAGAGCCGATTCACATCTATTCGCCGGGAAACTCCTATGTCGCTTCGCTAAAAATCATTGCAACATTCTTCAGGGAGATGGCAAAAATCGCCAAATTTAACCTGAAGTCCATGCCAACCAAGCCTGGTCTTTCAACCTTGAAACACAGTTTCCAATCTTATAAACGCCTCACAAGGGACACCAATGAGTGATGAGATTAAATTTTGGCACTTGAGAAATCATCAGCTGTTTTGGGTGCTGAACAACTCGCAGGTGAAGCAACTTTGCATCATCACCAATTTCAAGCGCGCCAAGAAGGGCGAAATGATAGATTTTGGAGACAATGAAAGCTCCAGAATCTTCCTGCTCAAGCGTGGTAATCTGAAGATTGTCCAAGTCGATGAGGAAGGGAATGAATTGATCGTGGATATTATCCAAAAGGGGGAATTGTTTGGTTCTCTCAATCTTGATAAAGACGAAAGCATTTATGAATATGCGCAGGTTTTGACCGATAGCGTGGTGCTATGCAGCTTTAACACCGCGGACTTTGAACGCTTGCTGGCAGAGAACCCAACCTTGGCTATATCTTACACCAAGCTCATCGGCTTTCGGCTGAAGCGGGTCAAAAACAATTATTCCAATCTCTTTTTCAAAAACACGAAAGGGCGACTTATCGCTTTTCTTACAGATTGGGCGAAGCGTGAGGGCCGGTTCACTGGCAATCAGGTCAGCATCGACAACTTTCTCACCCATAAGGAAATCTCCCAAATCATCTGCAGCTCCCGGCAAACCACCACCAAACTTTTCAACGAATGGGAACAGCAAGGTTTGATCACCTACTCTAGGAAAGAAATTAGGATAAAAAACCTGCGCGAGCTCGATTAAAATTGCTCAAAGTGTAAGTTTTATGACAATTGGAGCCAGTTGGACACTGCATCTTTGAGGCATAGAACCATGAAATCTTAAGACTATGCTGCATGGACCGGGCTTTCCGCCCAAATCATTTATAAATGCCAAACGCCTCAGTTGGGGACTGCGGATTTTGGCGGCAATAATTCTGATTCAATCACTGATTTTTAAGTTTGGTGCGCATTCGGATTCTGTTATGCTATTTACTACTTTGGGTCTCGAGCCTTTCGGGAGAATAGGTCTAGGGGTGATTGAATTAATTGTGGCCATCTTAATTCTAACACCAAAAGCCACACTTCTTGGAGCAATTTTGGGGACTATAATTATGGTTGGAGCGCTCGGAGCGCATATCTTCCAACTGGGAATTATATTCAATAATGATGGAGGAAAGCTATTCGGACTTGCATTGGTCTGTTTTCTGGCTTGTGTGGGGCAGGTGATTATCCTAAAAAATCAATTGATCAGTTTTATCAAACATCGGTATGCTATATAACTCATGCGCTAATCAGCTCGAGGAGCTCAATGATCTTCTGCTGCAACTTTCTCCCCAGGATTATTCCCAATTTTCTCCAGTATTTCGAACCTCCTCAATTGGTCAGCATGTACGGCATATTTTGGAACTTTTCGAATGCTTGGTTTCTCAGTATGACTCCGGCGAAATCAATTATGATCTCCGAAAAAGAGACTTAAGGATGGAGCAGGATCCTATCTTTGCTTTGGAGAAGATCAGGCTAATCCAACATCAAATCATTCTTCCGGACAAGGATCTGCTATTGTATCGGGATCAAAATCAGGAAACTGAGGGAATCAATACAACCTATTTCCGGGAGCTTTTGTATAATCTGGAGCATTGTGTCCATCACCAGGCATTGATAAGGTTAGCTTGTCATGCTATTCCCGGAATATCGATTTCTGAATATTTCGGAGTAGCAAAATCGACCCTTACTTTTAATTCCAGAGGAACTGTGAACTATCATTAAACCCGAAATAGGCATTAGCAATTCTACGCCACGGCGCACAAATTATTACCGCCATTACATTGCTGTTTTCAACCCTGCCTACCGGCAGGTTCACCATATCCGCCGACGGGCTCAGTCTCCAAACAACTTGATTTTCTTGCAATTAATGCCTTTTCCGATAAATCGGGAAAACCTAATGCATAATTCGGGTTGAACCTCATACCATGACTTTGCAAGAGTATTTTCACAAATACAACTGGTTCCTTTTCACTCTTGACATAGGGCTGCCACTGACCGGATTTAAGTTTGCGTCACATCAAATTTTAAACGGCAATAAAATGACAGGCGTAACCGGCAAAGGGTTTAATCCAATCCAATTCCCAGTCCCCACGATGATTTCAGTGAATGCTGTGAACTGGAAGTAGTTATTGCTGGCCGCATAATGGACAGAAAGCGATATAACCAATTGAAAATTGGTAGGGATATATGGGTAGGGCAGGGCGGGAGGAAATCTTCCAGAGAAGGGCCTAGCGTTAAGAATCTTTCCATTGAAAGATTTAGCTAGAGCCTGTCCCGTAGCGCAGCGTATCGGGAAGCCAGTCTGCAGGGAGGGGAGCCTTGGGCCAGCTTGTGGGGCAGGCAAACTTCACCCAGTGCCACGAGCTAAATGACTGCGCCGAGTGGGTGTATGCAAATCACGCTCAGTTCCAGTAGCAATGTAAATACGCCGAGAAGGGAAAGATAATTTTTTAATAATAGAACAAAAATTTATATTTGATGAATGTACGATACTAGAGAAAAAATCCGGTTTATTGACCTTTTTTGCGGAATAGGAGGCTTCAGGATAGCGTTTGAAGAAGCTTGTAAAGAAACTGACTTAAATGCCGCGTGTGTCTTTTCCTCTGATATTGACAAATTCTGTCAGGATTCTTACGAAGCGAATTTTGGAGAGCGTCCTTATGGAGATATCACCAAAGTAAATGAAAAGGACATACCTGATCATGATATTCTATTTGCCGGATTCCCTTGTCAGCCGTTCAGCATAATTGGCCAGATGAAGGGGTTGAGTGATACCCGAGGCACTTTATTTTTTGATATTGCCAGAATTATCAAGGAAAAGGAGCCTAAGGCCTTCATTCTTGAAAACGTCAAGCAGCTAGTAGGACATGACCAAGGGAATACGTTAAAGGTGATTTTAAAGACCCTGAAAGAGCTTGGTTATCATGTGCAGTATAGTGTTCTTAATGCACTAGACTATGGTCTTCCCCAGAAAAGGGAAAGAATAGTAATAGTAGGCCATAAGGAATCAATTATGTTTACTTATCCTGACCCCATCCGACCTTATAAGCCTCTGACTGAAATTCTGGAAAAGGGAGTAGATGAAAAGCATTATGCTTCCCAATACATCCGAGAAAAAAGAGAGGAAAGTCACAAATCTTCATTCTATCCTTCAATTTGGCATGAAAACAAATCAGGGAATATTTGTTCTTATCCGTTTTCATGTGCGCTAAGAGCAGGGGCTTCATATAATTACCTTCTTGTGAATGGGGAAAGAAGGTTGACACCTCGTGAAATGTTTAGATTGCAGGGGTTCCCTGATTGGTATAAAATCGTGGTAAGTGACGGGCAAGCCAGGAGACAAGCCGGAAATGCAGTTCCGGTTAATATGATAAAAGCAGTCGTACAAAAGCTTCTTCCCTACGTTGCCAATTCGCTGGATCAATCTGCCGTTTTAAGAGAATATGATTTAAAATATAATCCTAGTTAATGGCTAAGTTATCCCCAAGACTCAGGACAGTAAACAAATCCCTTCCTCCATATACGCTCAATGAATTTGGTCCTGATTTCCCGTATATTCTGGGAAGGGAAATTGTTTATTTATTGGCTTCAAAAGGAAAAGGAGTTCTAGAAGGATCTGAATGGGAAGAGATTTTCGCACATTGTATCGGAGCGGACTGGAAACCTTCAAATGTAGGTCTTGATGATGTTGTGTTGGGCAATACTGCATGGGGAGCGAAAACGGTGAAATCAGGAGTCAAGGATTTTAGAGAGTTAAAAAAGATTCGTCTGATATCAGGTAGAAACTCCATAGTGTACTCTTATGGCGGAATTATTGATACTTCGGCCGACCCAAACGAAGTTGGCGGACAAGTGCTGGAAATTTGGAACGAACGGGTGTCATCGATAAGGGAAAAGTATAAGCATCTAAGAACTGTGGTACTTGTCAAATCCAATGACTTATCCCAAGTTGCTGTTTTTGAATTTGACACTATTCGCTATGATCCTGAACTATTCGACTTTTCATGGAATACAAATGGGAATCTGGTAGGGTTTGACCGAGGTACTGACAATAAGCGTTTCGTTTGGCAGCCACACGGCTCTCAGTTCACAATCATAGAGGAAGTGCCTAAGTGCAGTTTGATTTTAAAACTGAAACAGCCTGAAGTTCTTGATAAAGCAAAAATCTTAGATGCAATCGGTTTTGATAAGTCGTGGGTAACAGTAGAGAAAAGAGAATAGAACAACAGGCTCAAACTAGACGTGCTTGATCTTTGTCTCCTGCTTAGCGATCAGTCTTGATCCATCTAGGTAAGTGCTACCATCCATCCTGACTGACCACCTGTATTTTTTCAGTTATCGATTGCTTAGGGCTTGATCCATGAGAAAGTTATCGAGTCAAGCCGATCACCCGCATTCCAGATCTTCAACAGGGTCCAATGATCCGCTCTCTGTTTATGCCTGCCACAGAGCGATGCAGATAATTCCGCTGATCCACCGAAAAACACCGCAATTTCCTCCCATTTTCCCAAAAAATACCCAGTACATGGTATGTTTTCATATCATTTTTTTTCGTTTCTTGCTCATGCCTTTTAATTATTGAAAACAACCAACCTACTTCTTATCTCTGAATAACCTCTGGAGCAGGATCGATCGCCTCCTCTTTAAGAAGGAGGTAGGGAAGAGGTAGGTACAACAGCCAACTTTTAGCACACCTTCTGGGCTTAAATCCGGAAACCATCAAATACCTTTTGAAACTGAAATAATAAGGTATACCAAACGTAACCCCCCTCTTCAAGGAAGGTTAAGGTTATTATTAACTTGGTCTCAGAAGAACTCGGAGGCCTGTGGGCAATGGCGATTGCGGGAGTGTTATACAATTATTTGCAATAAAATAAAACCAGAAAATTATGAGTGACACGCCTGAAGAAAAGAAAGAACAACCAATTGTAAAAACATCTAGCTCCTTGGTTTTTATAAGTCACGACACCAGAGATGCAGAGATTGCAGAAGCTTTTAGCACCTTACTCAAACGAGTGAGTGCTGGAGTACTGAAGTCATTTAGATCATCTGATAAAAAAGGTAATCAAGGTATTGAATATGGTGTTGAATGGTATCCAGAAATAATCAAAAATATTCAGGGTGCAACAGATGTCGTTTGTTTGCTGACCCCTAATAGTGTCGACCGACCTTGGATACTCTTCGAAGCAGGAATGGCAAAAGGGAAATTAAACACACCTATTTTAGGAGTTGCCCTTGGATTACCACTAACTAAAGCTTCAAGCGGTCCATTCGCCCAGTTTCAAAATTGCAGTGGAGATGAAGATTCTCTATGCAAGTTGGTTTTTCAATTGGTTGATAGAATACCGAATTCTGAACCTGATGAAGAGACTATTAAATTTCATGTTCAAAAATTCATTACTTCAATCGAAGAAATATTTACAAAAAGGAAAGAGAGTCCTGAAAATGAGAGCATTGTAGAGTACAATGAAAATGAAACACCTAAGCTTTTCGAGGAAATCAAAGTTATGTTTCAGGATCTGCCATCAAGGATTGAAAGTAGAATAGACCCGGAATTCAGAGATAGAAAGAGGAGAAGACGAATCCATCCAATAATGATTGAAGAATTAATGCACCTGACTCCGAATCCCATGATTGGAATGCTAATGGCTTTAGGATTAATAAGAGATAAAATGCCCTGGTTGTATGAACTTGGAACTGATACAATCAAAACTTTGAAATCAGATTTTTCTATAAAAGAGAAAGAAAAGGCGGTGATGCAATTTGAAGAAATGGTTGAAATAACAACTCATCATCCTATGATGGAAGAGATGTTCATGTCGAATTCTAAAGAGGATTACATATTATATAGAGAATTACCAAGGATGTTGCGGAAAAGCATGCAACGTCTAATAAATGAAGAATAGAGCAAATCGAGATGGCAGTTAGCTATAAGCCTAGGGCGAGATGTGCCGCTCAATACTACCTTCCTTTCAAAACCCCAGCTATCACAGACTATTTCTTTTATAATTTGGATAACTTTCTGGCTTTCACCAAAAATCTACCCTGTCTCTAAATTCGGAAACACATTTAATTCTGAATCAGATAGTAAAATGATAGCAGGATCGATCACCTTCTCCTAGAGTGCCTGTCCCGATGAGCATCGCGATATCGGGAAGAGGGAGGGGTGAGGTAGAACAGCCAATTGTAAATTGGTAAGGATATAATGGTGGAATTACAAATCCCACCCAGTCAAAATGACTATTCGACTACAGCCTGACAGGGGTAATCTGGTTACATCCAGAGAAGGAGCGATTTAACTACACTTGGATGGTTGGCATTTATTCCTAATAGCATAAAAAAATAATCAACTTTATGTTCCAAAACTTTAATTTTATAGATTGTGAGAGCAGATAGTTTATATAGAAGAAATATTATTGATTCTTTAAAAATTCGCTTTAATCATGTTGAAGATTCATTACATCAAATTCAATCCAGAACTGTAAGTATTCCTAATGCGAATCTTAACCTGTATTATGAAATTTCCTATTTTGTCGAATCTATTTTTCAAGATGAGTTAACTCAGAAACTATTTTTAGGGTTACTTGCATATGAAAAGTCAATTCAAAATAGCGAGGTGTACATGAAGGCAATAAATGAGATTAATATAATTGTGCTTGATATAGTGACTAATCTTTCTGGTCATATAGGGTTAAAGGAATTTTCTAGTGCATCTAATACTTGGAAGAATCCATTCTACGGAATTAATGGGCAATCCTTGACCTGTGAATTTAGTGATCTTCTTGGTAAATTGAGAGAGCATTTTGAGGTACACAATAATTATAAGATATCAGATGAAACTTATGGCGTATTGTCAGAAGCAGTAGATCGTTGGTCTCGTCATTTACATTCTAAATTTGAGCAGGTGTTACTTGATGATTTGAACAGGTTTTACAGAATTCTCAAAGAATTGGAATATCATATTAATTTCAGAAATAGATTTTTGTATGCACAGTCAGCTCAAAATATTTATAGTATTTACTTTGCTTTAAATCCCAAGTTGATAAGCGAGGATCTCATTACATTAATGTCAATTGAGAACCTTAAAAAAGGGGAATGGCATGTTAATAATCAGGAATTAGGCCTAGACTGTAAGAAAATTCTCAATTTTATAGAACTAGAGTTGAACAATAATCTTTCTCTTGAACTGGTTGTATTGAGGTTTAAAGCATTCATGGAATTGTACCAACTAGGTGATCAAGCAAATGAAAGAGAATGCCAAAATGAATTTGAAAGATTTTTATTTCTCAATGGATACTATCCAGTTACTGAAGCTCGGTTAGGATCGGGAAGATTAGACTCATTGGCTTTTGATATTGAAAATGCCTTTCTATATGAACACAAGTTTGTTAAGAATGTAAAGGATCTAATTAGAAAATTGAAATCTTCAGCTATTCAAGCCAGTATATATCATTCAAGACTAAGAGGACTCCCTCGAATTTCAAATATTGTTTATATAATTATATTTACACTTAAATCATTTGAAATTGATGGCTCAAATTCAGTTTTAATTAATGGAGTGACCTTTAATGTTGCAGTGGTAAGTTTAGATAAGACGTCTCCATCTAGTTTTAAAACTATGCCGAGAATTGCTGTGAAGGATGTTATAGAAGCTACTTAAACCGAGCCCGACATGACAAAATTGGCGGATAATGAAATCGTGCTAACAACAACTAGCCTTTTGTTGTATTTGCCAAATTCAACGTCCTCATTTAAAAATTCAGAATCAGATCATGAACCCCACTTTCTATTTTCATCTGCAAAAGTGCACAGAGGGATACTGATAATTCTGCTGATCCACCGAAAAACACCGCAATTCCTTCACATTTCCTCCCATTTCCCAAAAATTACCCTAGGATCGACTGTTAAGAAAATGTCCGGTGGACATTTTTAAGGAGAGGCCAGCTTGCAGGGCAGGAGGATCGAGCGTAAAGAAAATGCCCGCCGCGGCGGGCATTTTTAGCGAAGGGGCCAGCCTGCGGGCTGGGATGGTGTCATTTTTTTTCGTTTCTTGCTCATGCCTTTTAATTATTGAAATCGAAGATCCCGAGAGCAAAGCGATTCGGGAACAACCAACCTACTTCTTATCTCTGAATAACCTCTGGAGCAGGATCGATCGCCTCCTCTTTAAGGAGAGCCTGTCCCGATAACGCAGTGTATCGGGAAGGACGGGAGGAGGTAGGTAGAACAGCCAACTTTTAACACACATCTGGGCTTAAATCCGGAGACCCACTTAATTCTGAATCTGATAGTAAAATGATAGCCGATCGCTCCCGATAGCGCAGCGTATCGGGAGAGGGGAGAGGTAAATAAGCCAATTGCAAATTGGCAAGAATAGTAGGGTTGAATTACAAATTCAACCCAGTGCCAGGAGCTATATGACTACACCGAGCGGGGGAGTAGAGATGAAAGAATTTTAACTAGGTGGATTTACAAATCCCACCAAGTCAGAACGAGCATTTTGACTACACCTAGAGGATTTAATTCAATCACCGAACAACAGATCATGAACCTCACCTTCTGTTTTTGTCTGAAAATGGATGCGGTGGGATGCAGATAATTCTGCTGACCAACCGAAAAACAGCGCATTTCTTTCATTTTTTATCGCATTTTCACAAAATATACCCTGTACATGGTATGTTTTCATATCATTTTTTTCCTTTTCTTGCGTACAGCCTTTTAGTTTTTGAAAACGACCAACCTACTTCTTACTTTTCAGCCCATCTGGAGCAGGACCATGCTCCCTCTCCTAAAGGAGAGGGCTGGGGTGAGGTAGAACATCCTTCCGGGCATAAATCCGGAAACCCACTTAATTCTGAAGCAGATAGTAAAATGATAGCAGAGCCAAGCGCCCTCTCTTTAAGGGCAGGGTAAGGGGTGAGGTGGGAAAGCCAATTGCAAATTGGTAAGAATATTAGGGTGTAGTTGCAAACTCACCCATTGACGCGAGCAATTTGACTACACCGATTGGAACGAATTCAAAAAAGATTTCTCGGCTGTGATGTTCGGTGTGGTGAAAGAAATTAAAGAAAGGATTAAACTTGAATCCTTAAAATTAGCTTAGTGATTAGGCTAAAAGGGGAAGAGAACAATCTGGGGAATTTTCGACTATTTCTAGGATTTGTTTAGCTATTGATAAATATCCCGACATTTTCTGTCAAAGATGTTGGCTGTTAATAGGCTGTAAATAATATTCTGCTAGATTTATCCCATGTTAACTTTAACTGTTAATTATGATACAATGGAAAATATGATATTCAATATCTACTATATAAATTTCGATAAAGTTTATGAAATAAAGATGATGCTAAGTAATATTGTGTCTCTTGGTAAAGAAAAACAAACTGAGTCTTCTGATGGAAACGATTTTGAAATGAGAAGTAGACTTGGGGCAAGATTTCTTAATTTCTTTGGTGCAGAATTGGAGGGCAAAGCAAAAAGCACAGGATCTGACTCCCAAAAAGTTTTAGAGACATTTGAAATTAAAACCACAAAATCAATAATACTAAATGAGGTTATAGAGAAGAGTAGAATTATTTCGACTCTGGAAAGCATCAAAGAAGGAGAATTAATTCAAATAAATAATGTTAATTTATCGCTTGAAAATGAAGCTGAATTAAGAATAGTGAAAATGTTTACAAGCGGTTCATTCAAGGGACTTACTGTTCCTGGAGCCAATGGCCTTGATTTTACAAATCTCTTCAATTCTATGTTTAAAGATTATGCTTACAAAATGAAAGGTGATCTTGATGGAATCGAAGAAGAATTACTAGTTAAGATACCGGTTACATTTGAGAGTGAATTTGAAAGTTCTTATAGTGTTGATGATCTGTTTATAGGAAAAGTGACCATAGTTGGCTTATATAAGGGGAAAATTAAGATTGATTCCTTACGTAATTCTTTCGAGTTCTACAAAGATTTGGGTGAATTTGCAAATTTTCAAAATAATGTAAATCACCCAGATGATGAAATTCAGGATAGCCAATATAGTAAGGATACTCAAACACACTCATTTAGAAGCTCAAAATTCAACGATAAAGAGTATCATTATATTGATCTTTTGGCAATAGTTCAAAATGTGAACATTCCATCTTAAAAATGGTGCAAATATTATGAAAGATAAATTGCTTTTTTATGAAAGAGAAAACTTTTATGAACTAAAAGAAAGTAAGGGAGTTGAAGGGTACGAAATTTTGAGCATTACTGATTTTATCAGGGAGAACGATTTGGCTCAAGTACTTGATTATAATACAAAGATAATTGACTTGACAGCTTTAGCAACATATGTCCAAATACAATATATTGCTGAAGGACTATTAAGGCTTTTTGATGATTCAACAATATTCATTTCAGATAAAAAACATAAAGAAGTTTTCAAATATGAATTAAGATATTGTTTCCAAGAATTTAAGGATATTGATGCCCTTGGATTTAAAGATCACTTAGAAGATGATATTAATTTGGAGAAATCGTCTAGTGAAAAAATAAAACATAGAAAGATAATTGATCTTACAGAGGAAGAATTAGGTGATTTTTTTGTAAAGTTGCGAGACAGTTTATATGGACATGAAAAGTTTAAAGATGAGTTTTATGAGTTAGTTAAAACTTTTAGGATTTTCAACAGAATAAAAGAGCATAAGATTCTATCTTTGTTTTTACTGGGAGAATCTGGGGTTGGGAAGACCGAAGTTGCGAGAACTATATATAGATGTCTTGGAGGCCAGAAAAAGATAGCGCAGGTGAACTTTGGGAATTATAGCAGTGAATTTTCTTTAAGCTCTTTGATAGGTAGTTCAAGAGGATACATCGGAAGTGAAGATGGTGAGATTTTTATTCGAGTTAGAGATACCGATATTGGTGTTATATTAATAGATGAATTTGAAAAATCAAATGCCTCTCTTTTTAATTATTTTCTAGATGTATTAGAGAGTGGTAAGATTATAAGTTCCTTAGCTGAGGAGATTAACTTAAATGGCTTTATTATAATATTTACTTCAAATATCAGTAAGCAAGATTTTCCACTAAAAATATCACCTGAGTTAAGATCTAGATTTGATTATAAAGGCCAATTTACATTGCTGTACGATGAAGATAAGGAAAAATATGTTGAGTTTAGAGTCAATAATATTATGAGTAAAGTAAATATGGAATATGAGATTCAATTACCAGACAATCTATTAGAGTACTTCTTGAATGAAATTGATGTGTCAAAATTTACAAATATGAGAGATTTAAATAAGAAGATAAAAAGAACATTTGTTGATTATATTGCTGATTTGAAAAGTTCAACAACAGAGTATGAAGATATAACATCTCAATCAAAAGTCAGTATTGGTCGCAAGCTATTAAATGCATTTAAACTTTAACTGCTATTTCCATTGTTCATGAAGCAAATAGAAAATAACAGTAGGTGGAATGCTTTGAAATGGATGGAGGATTAGTAAGGACCATTAGCCAGATCCTGCGCTGGCCCTAGAAGTTTCAGGAGAGCAGCTATAGTATCCATCTCCAATAAAAACATCCAAAGCCCTCTTGACGGTATTGACGGAATCCTTACTTTAGTCATAGTAGAACCCCGATGCCCTGTGGACAATGGAGATATGAACGCAATAAGGAAGTAGAAATACTGTAACCACAAGCGTTAGTTGCAAGCGTGCGGGACAGATTAAACAAAAGACAAGTGATGTGTGACAAATTAAAAGAATTCAGTTCAGAGGACTTTGATAACGTTGACACACCAATAATTTTCATTCGAAAGTTTGATGAATACGGGCTGAAAATTTGGGACGGAGGGAGTTCTTCAATTGTAATTGACTTCTGTCCGTGGTGTGGGGAAAAACTCCCTACTTCAAAAAGAGATCAATGGTTTGAAGAGATTGAAAAACTTGGAATAGATCCTTGGACAGAGGATGTACCTGACAAGTATAGCACTGACGCATGGTATCGAAAATGATAATAAAAAGTCCATTAGACTGTAAAACAGAAGAACTAGAGAATTTTCGGAATCTTGTTCTGGGGGGATGACAGGTTATTTCAAACGGACTGGAAACTAGAATAAGGAACTGCCAAACCTTAGCCTTTTACTACGAGGACAACGAATTAGTAGGAATTTCGGCAATCAAAAGAAAGAGTAGCGAAGTAGTAAAGCGGACTCAACTCAAGGCAAACATTAAAAGTGAGAGTATTCCGACTCTTGAGTTAGGATACTCCTACACAAAACAAAAATTCAGAGGACAGGGGATTAATAAAAAACTAAACGATCAACTTCTTCAACTAATCAATGGGGAGAAGGTCTACGCGACAACTGACAACGATACTATGAGAAAGTATTTGATAGATAAAGGATTCAAAAAACAAGGCGATTCGTTCAAGGGTCAATTTAACGGGAAATTGGATTATTTTGAAAAGTGAGGTAGCGCGCCAGCAGCTACCCATGATCGAGGTACTGTCATAAGTCCACAGCCTGTCCCGCTCAAGTGGGAGTGCCCTACGTCACGCTGCCCAGGTCTCACGCTACTGGATCCTTACATCTGCTACGGCTATTCAACAAGAAATGTGGATAACTTTCTGGCTTTCACCCAAAAAATACCTTGTACAGGGTATGTTCTGGTATCATTTTTTTCCTTTTCTTGTCCCTGTTCTTTATCTCTTGCGGCTCTCAAGTACCGAGACTGACAGGATCTGGGGACTACGCCAACTTTTATAGCATCCTTCTGGGCTTAAATCCGGAACGCACTTAATTCTGAATCAGATAGTAAAATGATAGCAGAGCCTATCGCTCCCGGAAGCGCAGCGTATCGGGAGGGGGGTGAGGTAGAAAAGCCAATTGCAAATTGGTTAGAATATTAGGGTGTAGTTGCAAACTCACAGAGGGGAGAGGATTTTAGCTAATTGTTATTTTAAATTGAACTAATGTAATATGGTTGATAAACTATTTTCAAAAAAAGGAATAATAATTATAGTTATACCCTTATTTGCAATTTTTTTGCAGCTGTTCCTTAGGTATATATTGGGTAAGGATTTTAATACTATTGGTATCACACTTGGAGCACTAGGTTTGGGACAAATTCTTCCATTTTTTTATTTTGATCATTTTGTGGCAAATAAAATTTTGGGAATTACTCCAAATTATGAGTATAGTAATGGTAAACTTTGTGTTACATATGACGTTACAACTAATATACCAAAGGAGGATATTGATAAGTTGAAGAATCTTTTTATTATTGCTATTTTCCTGAACCTTGGCTTATTTTTAATTACGGTATACTTTGGACTTACTGACAAAATATTGTTGCATACAATTTTTGGAACTATTAGTTGTTTTGTGTCATGGTTTCTTTTAATTTTTAAATAATGATAGATAATGTTTTAATTTTCCTTGGGGCGTCGCTGTCCGTTGGTTTAATATATATTAGCTGTTTAATATATTATTATTCTTCAAAATTAAGAAACAGTCATGATTATTACAATGATGATTTAGGGTTAACAATGCTTAATACATCACCGCATTATTCATTTAGTCCTACTTTGAAATTTATGTTTGAAAAAATTAGTACAAATAGGCATACTTTTTCAATCAATAAGGAGAGTTATATGAAAACAATGCTGATGACAATGTTTAATTTAGTTAATAAGGAAGATGAAATGTATTCATTTCCTAGTCTACCTGTTTGGTATAAGGATCAAGAATATTTACTTAGGTCTAAATTTAATGATAAACTGAAAATTAATCAAATAGTAATTCTTGATAAAGATATTATTTCAAGGCCTAAAAGTCATGAACATGAAATTAGTTTAATTAAAAATAAGGTTAATGATATCAATGATAGTGTTTATTTTCATTCTCAAAAATTTTTAATTTCTGATAAATTCTACAATTACATGAATAAGGATTATTTGACTTATGTAGTATGTGATAATAGGCTCACACCTAAAGTATCTTTCCGTTTGCTGTTTGATGGGGCTAATGTAAGATATATATATATTAATTATATTTCTATTAATTCAAAAGAAGTTCAAAATGACTTGCCTTCATTTGACGATTTAATTAGTGAATTGGATAACTTAAAAACAAATATGGAATTTAAAAAAATCATAAAGAAATTAAATATATCTGATACAAATGACTAGTTTTTTCTTGTCAATTTTATAATAATTTTTTGATTGATTAATAAGTCTCATCCAATACAGCAAGTTATCTGACTAAACCAAGAAGGGGGGAATCATTAAGCAAATTGCAAATTTGAATGATCGTATGGTTGAATTTTGAATTCAACCCAGTACTTCGAATATTATGACTACACCCAGACGGGGGAAGTTTTCTGCAATTTGATTGTAAGATGATTCGTAAGTCTAAAGTGCGTATCAATGGGGAACTTCCAAAGCTTGATTTCCACAACAAAATCCAACGAGGTATTCAAGATTTGGCTAATACAATGCTGAATCCAAAGATTCGAGGATGGGTAAATTATTATGGGAAAATCAGTAGATGAAGTTCAAGACCTGTGTTTTATTACCTGCACAACCGAATGATCAGATGGATCCTGAACAAGTACAAAAGCTTCAAAGGAAGCAAGGTCAAAGCAATTAAGTGGCTTAGGCAAGTGACGGTTTCTTATCCAAACCTGTTTTATCACTGGGAACTGGGGTACAAATTAGTCTAACAAAATGGACTATCCGACTGCCTAATAAGAGTCGTATGAATCGAGAGATTCACGTACGGTTCTGTGAGAGGTTTAGGGGTGGAATTCCCTTTACCTCGATTATGCGCTGAATTTTTTAAGATACTTTTTGTAGTCATCTGTAATGTCAGGTCTTAATTTTAGGCTCAACAAATTAATTTTACTTGGTTCAAAGTCTCTAATTATTCTTATTTCAGTCTTTTCGTCTATAAATAATTCAAATAAAACATCTTCGAAAATGATAAATAGGTATTGTCCAATTTTCCAATTTTCTTGACTTAGTTTATGATTTAAATGCAATTCATAATGTTGAAAATTTAATTTTTTCATTTCGTGAATGTTTACTTCATCATCAAGCCAATACATCTCATCAAAAATTCCAGCACCGCCTAATTCATCATAATTTTCTTTGAATTCTTGGAATGAAGTCAGTTCTACATTTGTTACCATATCCTTTAAATGCTCTAATACTCGATTAATAATCTTATCGTCAAAGTCTCCATAGTAATCATTCCTTGTTTCAAAATATTGATATTGACCAAAGAAATTCATAAGAATAAACCCTATATCTTCTGTGTCAAGTTTTTTCAGGTCAATATTTTCAATGATTTCTTTCAATATTTCATAACTAGGGTTTATGTTGAATTTACTTCTATAATCCTTAATGTCTTTTAGCATTTGGTCATATCGACTAAGAGAAAAATATCTTTCTACTAGGTCTGGGTAGTTTAGTAGTCTTTCTTTTAATTCTTCGCCTTCAATGCAGATTATATCGTATTGTTTTTGCGCTATTATTTTATCAAGCCAAGTTCGAGCACCATTACTCAAATAAGAACTTAAAAATAGTACAAGTGAATTGGGTAATTCTGCGTCTGCCCAAACTATTTTTGAGTTAAGGCGTTCAGGAGGAACACCACCTGAAGTGTAGTGTTTACATTCTATGAACCACTTTGTTTCCTTATTTCTAATCGTGTTGTTAAATGTAAAACTAGCTTCAATATCTCGCCCACTGTCAGCCCCACCTTCTCTCCATATCAGATTATGGAAATTATATTTTACTAGTAAGTCATAGCAGAGATTCTCAAAACTTCTAGGACTTATTTTGTCAAAATTTATATCTTCTTTAGTGTACTTCATGTCTTTCTAATTTTGCGCATAACTTTTTTATTGTTACATATTTGTTGTGACTAGCTGACCATTTTGGCTGGATAGTCTGAGGTTTTGTCTCTTTTATAGATCATCGAATTACGATCTGATAGCACTAAGGCTTTTCTGACCAATTATTCTTCTATTGATTCCAGTCTACTCCACTTTGCTTCTAGCTTTTTCATGTATCGGGAATCTTCCTTGCCTCCCCGTTGCTCATCCGTCAGTCCTTCCCATTTGACTTCTGGTGTATCCATTCCGATCAAACGGATTTTCTCGTTTTTCCCGGCACCCATCTTCACCCAGAAAGTATCGCCATCTACAAATTTATGAATCTTGTATGGGCCATGTCGTTCTTGGGCAAAGAGTAGTGCGAATGTGGTGAATAAGAAGATTAGAGTTAAAAGAAATTTCCTCATGACAGTAAAGCAGGTTGTACTATCAATTTAAGAAGAAAGTTTGAATACTTTTTTCTGTGAATCATTTGGGGAAGCAAGGCGGTAATTGTTTACCCCTCCCCGCCAGATTTCTGCCAGCTTTTTCAACCATTCATTGAAGCTGTATGATTTGGTTTTCTTGGTAAGCTGTTTAAACTTGCGTTTGAACTCTACATCAACATCTGCACTCACTTCTATCCACATAGGTTTTATTCCCATTGCTGTTAATATAATAACATCCGCCCTTCGGTCCCACATGTAAAGCATTTCCATTATGGTAGCAAGAAATTGATGGGAGAGCATCTTCTTCATCTCCTCCGCAACTAAAGCATGTCAGCATTAAGGCGAAGGCCAATATTTTAATTTTCATTTTATCTATTAGTTAAGTACCAATTATTTATTTTTTCTCATTTGAAAGCACTTCACCTGTTCTAAATTTTAGGGCTACAAGCCTTACCTCTTCATTTAACTTTACCTCGACTGTAATAGTATCCTCAATCTGGTTAAGCAGCTTAATAGAACTACTACATCCAGGACAGGTGGTTACACCATAAAAGTCTAATATATTTTTGGTCCAGGATTGGCAGATTAAGTAATCAAAGCCTTCCACTGAATTCTCCCATACGGCTAAAAAGAAATCTACTTCAAAATACAATACTCCCAGCGGAGGAGAGTAGGGCGCTCTGCATTCCCAACGAATGCTTTCTGAAAAATCGCTGCTTATAAATTGAGTATAGGATACGCCATAGTCATTAATCTCTCCGTTATACTCTAATAAAAAACCACCTTTCCAGGGTCTTACATAATCGAGAAAGGGAAACGCATTTCTAGGGATATATTCAGTTGTGGATTTAAGCTCCCAATTATCATGGCTAATCCTTAAAAGGCTTTTAGAGCTGATAGCATCCTCATTTAGGACTGTATTGGAAAAACCGTAAATTTCGAAGAATTCAAAGTCCCAAACCATATGGGAATGTAGAATGGGATTATAGATTGCTTCTGGGATAAGAGAATCCGGATCCAGGTCTATAGTATATTCAGTTATTTTTTTATCTGGTGATTCAAAAATACCCAACCAGAACTCTCCATTAGCACCTCCATAGAGATAAGTATGTTTTGTGGCTCCATACTCATATAATCCCAAGTAATCCAAGTCCTGTACATCAATTAGGGAACCATAGATGGCAATTAAACTGTCTCTAAATGCAAGTTGTGGATCGATTGGACTGCTAGGTTCATGAGATTCCTTACATGCTGTGCAAAGTACTGCAAACGCAAAAAGGAACAGGATTTTATTGGTAAAAATCTTCATAGACCGATTTCTCCATAATATTTACTATTCGATACTATTTCCCTGCACCTGCCTAAAAAACTCCACATACCTCACATTCGGAGGATAAGTCGCCAGTCTCGCCAGTCCCATTTCCAGCAGATGCGCATTTAGGAATGTACTGTCCTCCAGATACACATAAGCCAGAGTCCTTCCATACCTGTCATATTTTTGCACATCATATTCCAGCAGTACTTTCTTCCCCTTCAGCAGGTTCTTCACATATTCAGAGGCTTCCTTTCCTCCCGGCTGCTCGTCTGTCAGTCCTTCCCATTTCACTTCTGGTGTATCCACACCGATCAATCGGATTTTCTCGTTTTTCCCGGCACCAATCTTCACCCAAAAAGTGTCTCCATCCACGAACTTGTGAATCTTGTATGGACCATATCGTTCTTGGGCAAAGAGTAGTGTGAATGTGGAAAATAAGAAGATTAGAACTAAAAGAAATTTCCTCATGGCAGTAAAACAGGTTACACTATCAATTTAAGAAGAAAATTCGAATCATTATTGGTCAAACTACCATTTTTGTTACTTTTAGGATATGGATAGTAAAGGGAAACTTACATTTCTACCGGAAGGTAAAAGACAGCAAATTTTTGAAGCACGGGATCTAATTATTGAAAAAGTTCCAGAGGTTGAAAAGATTTTTTTATTTGGTAGTTATGCAAAGGGTAAATGGGTGGAAGACAGATATTTTGAAAATGGGATTCTTTATGAATATTTGAGCGATTATGATTTTTTAGTGGTTACAAATAGACCTCTTGGTTTAGTAAATGAATATTTCTATCAAGACAAAATTGTAAACAGTTGGAAGCATAAAATCCCTATTAACCCACATGTTCAGGATTTTGGTAGTGTAAATGAAGGCCTCGAGCTGGGGCAATATTTCTTTGTGGAAATTTTGAATGATGGAATTCTTCTTTTTGATTCTACCCTTCATCAATTTTCGAAACCTAAGCTGTTAACTGAGGAACAAATAAGAGCCTTGGCATTAGAAAAGTATAAAAAATGGTATAAAGGCGGATTAAGAATTTTGAAATATGCCAAAGTAGGTATGAGTGTTTCCATTTCTGAAAAGGAGGAATTAAAGGATATAGCTTTTCTCCTTCATCAGGCAGCAGAACGATTTTTTAGCTGTGTATTATTGGTGTTTGGAAATTATAAGCCCAAAACACATAACCTTTCTAAGCTCAGAGAATACGTAAAGGTCTATTCGAAAGAATTGTATCTTTTATTTTCACCACTTCCTGAAAATCCGAAAGAATATTATTTATTTAACCTATTGAAAAGCAGTTATATAGATGCTAGGTATAAAGAGGAGTTTCAAGTGTCTGAATCAGAACTTAATTTTTTGATTGACAAAATTGAAAGGATGGGAAAAATAGTCAAGGAAGTATGTGAAACTAAGATCAGTTAATCTTATAGTACAAATACACTCGACCTTTAGCGGCAGGCTTTTTTGAAATAACTCCATTTTTCACAAGTTCTCCTAATGCTCTTGAAGTAGAACTGCTTTTAATTTCGACTCCTAATTCCTTACTAACAAGATCTAAGATTTCACTTACTTTTTTTGGGGCGTGTAGTTTCCCTTCTTCTACAAGTTTTATCAGTATGGGTACTACAGGTTTCCTTTGAAGTTGATCTTTAAAGTTTTGGTTTAATGGGAGTTCAACCTGTACATCAAATAAGAATTTAGGGTAATATCCCAGCGCTACTGAAACGTTTATAATAGTAGTTAAGGTTGTGCCACCTACTCCTGATTCAAGTCTTGAAATCTGAGCTTGAGTTACTTTTGCTAAATGAGCTAATCCTTCTTGCGTAAGTCCTCTTTCTAATCTAAGTTCTTTAGCCTTTTCTCCAAATTTTTTCTCAAAATCTCTATATCGTTTCACTTCAGAAATATGAGGTGGAATAGCTATTTTTATTATATCGATTTTTGTATATTGAGATTATCTATTATATTTGATTCATACTGAGTCTCTTTACTGATGCCTGAGAACAACAGCGTTAGAGACAATGGAAGATTTTCAAGTATTTGATCATTTGATGAAATTGAGGGTTGGGACTCCTTTAGTCTCAACCGGCATCTCAGGCCTCAGTACAGGCTGGAGTCCTGCCCTCGATAAATCAAGTCCTAGAGGTACCCGTTTCGGGTGCTGTGGCGAATGCTTGGACCATCTTCAAGTAATAGATTTGCTTACATCAGTAAGCTCTTTTGAATTACTATTCAGAAGGAAACCCAAGAATCCGATTTAAATATCGGGACACTTTTTCTCCTTGATTGCCCCGCCGTGGCGGGCTATCCATTCAGATCAGGGAGTGACGAAACTCACGATGGAAGATAGTCCGACTCGCGATAAGGACATCCGGTAGCCCATCACATTACCTATTTCTTATATCATTTTAAAAAGCCCTTTGGGACTTGCTGGAAGAACTATGCGCTGTGGCGTAAGTATGTTCTTTTCTCAAGGCTTCGAAGGCATTTACTGGCATGAAAAAACATCTATTCACATGCTTCCTGGCATCGCTATTCCTGTACGGAAGTGAATTAAAGGCACAGGTTGATGTGTCGCCCATAGGGGCGGATTTTCTTCATAGGTCTGTGCCCCAAGTCTCCCCTGAACAAGGAGACCTTCATCGGGGCGGGGAGACCCGTCCCGATACTCTGCCGGAGGATGGTAGTTTGGTTGATTACTCCGGAATCCATGGGCAGGAGGGCGAAAGTCCTTCTGCTTTTGATACGCTTGGGTCCGCTGTGGTCTGGGGGATGGTGTCCGAATATTCTGACAGGGACGTAGTTTTTCTGGAGGTTTATCAGGATTACTATTTCAATTCGGCCAATGCACCCGAATCCAGTTTTGTCACCATGCCGCTGGCGCCGGGGAAACTGATGGAAGGGGCTTATCCCAAGGATAAAATCTTCCAATACAATCTATTGGACATGGAGGGGAATCACTGGCTTTCCCTGAAACTCAAAGGCTCTGGATATATCCTGGACAGGATGCTGATACAGCCGGGTGATTCTGTCCAGGTCTATATTGATCTGGAAAAAACACAGGTGATGTTTGCCGGTCCCCAGGCAGATAAATTCAAGTTTCAATATGGATTGCAGTTGCTGGAGCGGGAATATTATTTGGACAGGGACCGTGTCATGGTTACCGATGGGGTAGAGAAAATCATGAATGATCCGGTGCATGGCAAAGATTACCGAGAGGTGATGTTGGGTGCAGGACCCAAAATGACATTTATCACCAGAGGAGCGGAGGAACTGACCAGAATAAGAAGTTTTGATCCCTACGCCAAAGGAGGGGTGCTTGCTGTTAAGGCCGCTTTCATTGAGACTTGGGAAGACCGCCTAGACGGAGATTACCTGGCCTTCTTTAAAAGAGAGGGGCAATTGGATGAGTGGAGAAAGCATCTGGGCAAAATCAACAACGCTTTGAAGTTTGCGGAAATCCGTGGGGACAGTTCGATGATAGCCTCTTTGACCACCCTAGGGAAGGAGCGACTTCAGTTGGCTGAACAGGAAGTGGAGAATTGGCTGTTTGCTTTCTCTGCTGAGCTGATGGAATATACCGACCTGAAGACACGGCTAGCCAGCCGGTTGTCCGGTAAACCTGATCTGGATATTATCCAGTCCATCACACCTGACTGGCTGAGGGAAAAAGCACTGGTCAGGAAGTTCTATAAGGCGTATGAATCCATCGAGAATGTGGATGCCTCCCTACTGGATGCACTGGGTACAGTGAATGGGGGAGATGCCCATGATCTGCTTACTGCACTTGCCAAACTCAAAAGTACCGGGTCACCGGTGAGCGGATTTGAATTTCTTTCCAGGCAAGGGGATCCGGTGTCTCTGGAAGAACTGGACGCCGAACTGTTTTTTGTTGAGTTCTGGATTACCGGTTGCAAGGCCTGTGTGGCATTCAAAGAAAATACACTTACGCAGATACAGGAAAAGTTCGGGGAGGATCCCAGGCTTAAGGTGATCACCGTGTCTGCAGATTTTACCCGGGAGGTATGGGAGAAAAGCCTGCAGTCGAATAAATACACCCTGCCTGGATTCACCAATTTATATACAGGAGAGGGAAACAGAAAACATCCATTCCTGAGGGAGTATGGCATCAGAACATTCCCGAACAGAATTATTCTTGATGGAGAAGGCAGGATACTAATGGTTTCCAATGTGCCTTTCAGCGGAGATGAACTGATCCCGCTGATACAGGGATACCTGGAGAAATCCTCCCTGTCTGTTTCTGAATCTGAACTACACAACAAACAAACCATAGAATGAAAAAAATACTACTACTCTGCTGTTGCCTAGTCTTGGCATTGGGTTACAGCCATGCCCAGGAGCTGTTCCCGGTGAACGGCACAATTATGATCGAAGGGGAAAACGAACCCCTGGCAGGAGCCACCGTACGGGTGAAAGACACCGATATACTTCTTATCACAAAAGAAGACGGCTCCTTCAGTATGGAGTTGGAAATGGGAACGTATATGTTCCAGGTTGGCTTTATTGGCTTTGTTGCCAAAACAATTTCTGTGGAAGTGCCTAGCTCCGCTCCCTTGGTAATTTTTCTTACGCCTGAACTGCTGAGCCTGGAGGGGGTGGAAGTCTTGTCCACGGGGTATCAGGAACTGCCCGCAGAGCGCGCGACAGGTTCATTTTCCCAGGTGGACAATGAGCTGTTTAACAGGAGTGTAAGCCCTGATTTTATTTCCAGGTTGGAGAATGTGACTTCAGGACTTGTATTCAACACTACAGGAGGACAGGCGGACAAGATAAGCATCCGAGGCAGGAGTACCCTGTATGCCGATACGCAACCTTTGGTGATACTGGACAATTTTCCATACGACGGGCCATTGGAGAATATAAACCCCAATGACATTGAATCAGTGACTGTGCTGAAAGATGCCGCGGCAGCTTCCATATGGGGAGCCAGGGCAGGCAATGGGGTCATCGTGGTCACCACCAAAAAAGGGGGATACGGCCAGCCTCTACAGGTATCCTTCAATGCAAATGTAAACATCCGCGAAAAACCGGATCCATACTACCAGCAAAGGATGACATCCGCTGAATACATTGAGGTGGAGCGCCTGCTTTATAGCAGGAATTATTACAGTTCCGCAATTTCATCCGCGGCTAAATCACCGATCACACCGGGAGTGGAAATCCTGTACGGTATGGAGCAGGGAACAATACCCGAACAGGAAGGAGAAAGACAGTTGGCGGCACTGGCAGCCCATGACATCAGGGATGACTTTAACAGCTATTATTATAAGCCTGCTGTGTTTCAGCAGTATGCACTTCAGCTATCAGGGGGAACTGGAAGCCAGCTTTTCGGACTTTCAATGGGATTTGACAACAGTTCACTTGACCTGAGGGAAAACAAGGATAGCAGGGTCACAGTCCGTGCAAACCATGAGATAAATTTCCTCAAGGACAGGGTGAAATTCACAAACCTGATAAACCTTGTCCAGAACAGAAGCCAAAAAAACAATGAAGGTCCAGGCTCGGTTGTCTTCACCGGCCTTATCGATACCTATCCTTATGCACGTTTATCTGATGATCAGGGAAACCCGCTGTCCTTGGTAAGGGATTACCGGGCTTCCTATGTGCAGCAGGCGGAAGATTTGGGACTGTTGAACTGGGAATATAATCCGCTGAACGAAATAGGGCTTTCCCCGGAAACCGGCACTGCCCAGGAGATCAGATTGACATCGGGCATGAGTGGGCAGATCGCCAAAGGATTAACCGCTGAGTTGTCCTATCAGTACTGGAACAGAACGAATTATCAAAAGCAACAGTACTCCCAGGCAAGCTATTATACCCGGAACCTGATCAACTCATTTACCCAGCAGGATGGGGAGGGAGAGTTGTCCTATGCGATCCCTAAAGGGGATATCCTGGATGAATCGAATACCCGGGCTGAGAGCCAGCAGTTCCGGACTATGCTCCGTTATTCCGCTGTCTGGGGGCGTCATGAGCTGAATATGTTGGCTGGCTTTGAAGCCAAAAAGATGCAGACAAATTCCTCCTCTCACCGATATTACGGTTACCTGCCTGAACTTGCTGCATCTGGTTTGATAGATTACCAAACTCGCTTTCCGTATTTCCACAATCCAGGAAGGTCTAGTACCATTTCTTCCGGTGACGGACTTTCGGATTTGAGTGACAGGTTTCTGTCCTATTATTTCAATGTAGGTTATTCTTACAATAACTTATTGGACTTTACTTCAAGTCTGAGACGGGACCAGTCCAACCTTTTTGGCGTGAAATCCAACCAGCGTGGCGTTCCTTTGGGGTCGGTAGGTCTTGGATGGACGCTAAGTCAGATGGGCTTTTATATATGGGATGCATTGCCTTATGTTAAATTGAGATCCTCATTTGGATATAACGGTAATATCGACAGGACGCTTACGGGGGAAACCACCGCCATATTCCTGACTTCCTCAGGTTCTTCTGCCAATCCCGGACTTCCCTATGCCCGAATCTTAAATCCTCCCTATCCCAATTTGAGATGGGAACGAATCAAGATCATCAATACGGGACTGGATGTGGAAAGTAAATCCGGTAGGATAGGAGCCAGTCTGGAATTTTATTGGAAACAGGGACTGGACTTGATCTCTGATACCCCTTTGCCTGTTTCCAGTGGATTGGACAAGTTTCGGGGAAATGCGGCCAATACAAGAAGTCATGGCGTTGATTTGCTATTGAATACCATTAACCTCCAAAGCGCTGTGACATGGAGTACCCAGTGGCTGTTCAGCACAAACAAGGAGGTGGTCAGTAAGTATCTATTGGAGTCGACACCGATAAATATTCTTATTGATGGAGGTGGAGGCAGCGGAGTCTTTTCCCCCGTAGAGGGCTACCCTCTCTTTCCAATATTCAGTTATAAGTGGGCCGGATTGGATCCGGACACAGGCAATCCAATGGGTTACCTCGATGGAAATCCCTCGGATGACTTCCTGTCCATCTATAGAAGTTCAACAACAGATGATCTGGTCTACCACGGTTCAGCTAAGCCCACTGTATTCGGGTCTGTAAGAAACACCTTCAGTTACGGTGGATTCAGCCTTTCCTTTACGCTATCTTACAAATTTGGATATTACTATCGAAGGGAATCTGTACGGTATAGTTCCCTGCTTACCGGAACACCGGGGCATTCGGATTATAGCAAAAGATGGCAAAATCCTGGGGATGAATTAGGGACCAGTGTACCCTCACTTCCTGATGTGAGGAACAGTGTCAGGGATTACCTATATCTCTATTCAGAAGCTTTGGTGGAAAAGGGAGACCACATCCGATTACAGGATATCAGCTTCTCCTATAAATTCCCCGGTTCATCCAAGGGCAAGGTCTTTTCCAATCTGGAAATATACAGCTACCTGAATAACCTGGCCATACTCTGGAAGGCATCTGACGATCCCTTGGATCCGGACTTCAGGACAATGAGACCATTGCGCTCAGTTGCTTTTGGAATCAGGGGAACCTTCTGACGGGGTTCCCGGGAAACTCCCTTTACAGGCAGTATGGAAGTTTCTTACACTTTCCGGGGACCTTATTTATTTCTGGTAGGGGAAACTTCCGGTTGAATTGACTGAAGTACCCAACATCAATGAATTTTATGCTGAGCATATCAACAAAATTGGATAAAAATGAAAACACCTATAAAAAATACCTGGCTGATCGTATTGATCACCCTATCTTTCGCCTGTGAGGGATTCCTGGATGAAAGACCGAATAAGAAAATTCTTGTACCCACCACATTGGAGGATTTACGGGCAATGCTGGACAATACTTCTGACATGAATGTGGTTCCGGCTTTTGGGCTGTTGGGTTCGGATGACTTGCTTATCTCGGATGCTGGATGGGCAGGCCTGTCCACCACTTCTGAACAGAACGCCTACATTTTTGCCGAAGAAGTGTTTGAAGGGACCACTTCGGCAGATTGGGCACGTATGTACAGGCAGATTTTTGTGGCCAACGTAGTCATTGGTCAAATTGGTCCCGGGCAGCAAACCAATGAGTTGTTCGGAGAGGCGCTTTTTCATAGAGCCCATGCCCATTTTATGCTGGTCCAGCTGTTTGCTGCACCGTACAATTCCCAGACAGCTGGGCTTGACCTGGCAATTCCCCTCCGTCTTAATCCAGATATGCAGGAAAAGGCACCACGAGTGGATATGGCGACATACTATAGTCAAATACTCACTGACTTGGAGGATGCGTTTGAAATGCTTCCTGCTTATTATTCCATTAAGAGCCGGCCGTCAAAAATTGCAGCAAAAGCTTTACAGGCACGGGTTTATCTGACTATGGGAGAATATGAGAAGGCAGAACTGGCAGCAGACTATGTTTTGGGTTCCCCAGACCATGAGCTGTTGGAATACGGTAAACTGGACTCCCTTAAGACCTATCCCTTTGCTACCTATAATGCTGAAGTAATCTTCCACAGCTCAGTGCTTTCCCATAGTTATCTCAGTGATGGAAATGTCAATGTTTGGATCCATCCTGATATTTACGGTTCGTATGCTGTAAATGACTTAAGGAAAAATCTATTTGGGAATAAAAGAAGTAATGGGGGCGTATCCTTTAAGGGTCAATATACGGGTGATTTTTCCAGGTTTGGTGGATTGGCTTTGGATGAGGTTTACTTTATAAAGGCTGAATGCCTGGCACGCTCAGGTGAAAATTCAAGTGCTTTGGAAGTCTTGGATCAAATTCTGGTCACCAGGTATATTGACGGTACCTATGTTCCATATTCTGAAAATATGCCGGATGATGTGCTGGGTGAAGTATTGAATGAAAAAAGGAAAAGCCTGATCTACCGAGGAGTAAACTGGATTGATTTGAGGAGATTGAATATGGAAAGCACGTATGCCAGAACAATTAAAAGGACGGTTGAACAACAACAATACATCCTGACTCCAGGAAGCAAAAAGTATGTATATCCTATTCCTGACAGCGAAGTGAACCTCAATCCTATTCCAAACAATGACAGAAGTGGCTAATATATAAGTGGTTAATACAGAGTTAGTTAATAAAAGGGAGGATTTCTCCTCCCTCCTTTTAAGGTTTCCAGGCAAAAGTACCTGATTCAATTACTGTCCCATTTGGAGCATCGTAGAGACACTCTCCGTCATCTGAGCAGGTATAATCCACCCCCAATGTAAGTTCTGTGACATTGATGAATTCCATAGGATCATCTGGGTCACGGGCATATTGTTCGGCTGGAAGTGGGTTTGCGAAATTCATGGCCATGGCCAGTGTTGCTCCGAACACTAATCCCAGTGCGGGGAGCAGGTTTTTTAGTGATTTCATAATTGAGTGGTTTTTGGGAGTTGCCTCCCAGTTAAACATAAATTATATTTAATCCACTGATCCGGAGTCCCTTCCGAGGACTTTATCCTTCTTGAGGAATCCGCCCAAGGACTCCGGTCCAGCGGGTGAACCGTCCGGGTAGCCCCGGTCTGGGAGTCGGTCCCGCTCCCCGCACCGCCGAGTGTGGACTGGCCTTTCTACTCCCAGTCTTAGAAAGGAGCGGTGCACTGATCTTGCTAATGGGAAGATTTATATCCCATGAAAATGCTATTTTTCTGGGTTGGGGCCTTCAGCAGCCCTGCCCTTTTTTTAGTTCTTGGTATATTGGATTCTTATAACTATCTTATAGTGTGAGAGTTGCTTGATTGCCCTGTGATCACCTAAGCAGGGGACTTTTCAGAGTTCCCTGTTTTTTTATGCTGATCGGGATTTGTAATCCCGATCCCAAACCGTAGGATTTCCAATCCGATAATTCACAAACGCTGCAGACCTCCTCGGGACAGGCTTACGTACTGCCACCATACTTCATGTCCGAGGCAATGGCCTTATTATCTTTTTTGACCTAGGGTTACACCCTTCGTTCCTCAGGTCTCCACCCTAGGCTATTACAAGTCACCCCGTTGGGGTTCTCCTAATTTTTCAATCCGCCACGGCGGACTAGTTCTTCAAACCAGCTCGCGCAAGTCTCCTGACTTGTGCGGTGGATAATGCAGTCTCCCGACTGCTTTTAGTTGATAGGTAAACTTTCCAATTCAACATGTATTTGTTGCTCGACTTCCGATAATCGTTGTGATGTTATCCTAGGATTTCCAATCCGATAATTCACAAACGCTGCAGACCTCCTCGGGACAAGCCTTTGTCTTATCACTATGTCCCATGTCCGAGGGGCAATGGCCTTTTGGTCTTTTTTACGCCGGGTTAAAACCCGGTGCTCCGCCACGGCGGACAAGTTACAACATCTGCCATGCCTACGGCATTGCTCCGTTTCCACAGGGTTCTGAAGATCAATCAATCCAAATTTTCATCACCTGTCCAGCTTAACCTTTAACTTTTAACCTTTAACTTTTAACCCTTAACTTTTAACCCTTAACTTTTTTATCCTATAAGATCTCCGTGCTCTTCATATTTCCTCTGTGCTCATTTACCACCAATCCCCACACCGCCACCCCAATAAACCCCAGATTCAACCAAAAATGCGGCGCCCAGCCCAGACTCTCCAATATCCCCGCACAGTTGCACGGTACCCTGGGAAATGCTCCTACCCAGATCAGTCCCACATAAGTAATAAATACGGTCAGCAGTAAGGTGCTGCCTAGGTATCCCCACCAGCGCGTCACCGAAAAGAGCAGGAGCCCGGCGACCAGCAACTCTGTTAGTGGCACTGCATAAGCCAATACTTCCGCTAGCTCAGCTGGAAAGGTTTGATTACGAAAAGCATTCCTGCTTGCCCCAAACCGAAGGAGTTTGTCCATGCCGGTATAAATCCACAAGAGGATTAATAGTGCAGGGGGTAATTTTGATAGGTTGTCCATTATTGTCGGTATTGTCCATGATATTCGTGTGGCTTTTATGTGTGTATTTCTTTCTATTTTCTTTAACAAGCTGTAAATCAGTTGTCAGTGAAGGTAGTTTTTGGTTTTTATGCTGTAATAAATGTCTGGAGAAATAGAATCCAATAGCAAGGATCTGGCGAACATGGCGGGCTTTTAGGTGAAACTTACACCCACACGTTCTTTTTGAGCTGATGCAACGTATGGTATGAGTTACTATTTTTGGCAGGATGGCGTCTGAATCCGGATCATTTTCTATGAATGACCGCCATAACTGATTAAAGATTAGTCAATTGAACTGTTATACGATTCAGAATTTGAAGAAAAAATATTGTGCAGTAAATTATAGTGATTATCTTAGTTTGATTTAAAGTTTGATTACTTTTTCGGACTAATCATTCCTTGTAAAGGTGGAACTTCATGGGAATGGTAAGGTGGATCTGTCTGAAGTATGTTGCTGAGTCTGTCGGAATCGAGCTGTATAGACAGATAGTGGCTGAGGAATTCTTTCTTCCCATGCTACTGCACAGGGATTTTCCATCTGTTTCCTTAAAAGTAGCCAGCAATTTTAGTGTGCAACTGTCAGTACTATAGCGCACTGTTGGTAGTGTATAAAAAAACCTGCCCCGTGGCAGGTCTTTTAGAACCGGGGATTTTTTGATGTTTATTATCTTAAAATATACCGGTACAGCTGTTGACTTCAGCAGAAGTCCTTCTAAAACATATCAGTTCGGATGCTCCGATTAAGCACGGGTAATGGTAGTACGGCACTCCCTGAAGAAGCTTCTTGTAGCCTTTCCTTTGTTGTTGCTTTTTTTCTGATAACTGATTTTCCTGATGGATAAGAGTGCCTTTTGACATTCATCCAATGATTGTTTGTTGATCATAACGTATAATTTTTTGTACCATGGAAACTAGTAACTCTAAGAAGACCCCTGACCGTTCGGGTGTAAGTGGCAGGGTTCTGGGTGTAATTGACATGCTGTTCAAGCCTACCATATACCCCCTCTACCTGCTTTTCCTAATTTTTCTTTTTTATGCATTCGTTGATCTGGTCGCCACATTCATAGAATTCGGTGAAGTTGACGGATGGTTGATGGCCCAATACCACTTTACAGCAGGATATCTGATCTGTGCTTTATATTTTAAGCTGGTAATCCCTGAGTTTATTAACCATAAAAGAAGGCTTCGTGCGGTGTTTTACTTTCTGCTACTATTTTCCAGTTTAGTAGCTGTGAAACTGTTTGTACATAATGTGTTTCTGGGTACACTTTCTCTTTCCAAAAGTTTCCTTGTCATTGAATTCACCCGATTATTCCATTTTTTGATTTTGACCTCGGTGGTCTGGGCCTATTATAATAATCTTGAACTAGGGAAGAGTAAGTATGCCGTGGAAATCAATCATGAAAAGTTGAAGGTAATGCACAGGTCTATGCAACTCAGCTCCCATTTTGTGTTGAATTCTTTAAGTATCTATCAGGCGAAAATCATCAAACTGTCGCCGGACTTGGCGAGAGAATTTTCCCATTTGACTTCCTTGCTGAGGTATAGTTTCAAGGAACTAGATGAGCCTAATTTCCTGAATGAAGAAGTAAAAGCAGTGGGAAAATACCTTCAAATCCAGAGAATGAGATTTCCACAGCTTTCCTTACATGCAGCTATAGATGCGCCTTCTATAGCCGACAAGCTTCCAATGCCCAAGCTGTGCCTTCTGACCTTGGTTGAGAATGTGTTTTTTCACGGGGATTATACCGATGCAGACCATCCTTGTATGATTAAGTTCCTACTTGTTCAGGAAGATTTAACAGAGGGTTGGGTGTTCAAAGTCAACATCACCAACAAAGTCCAAAACAGGGGGATAAAGCCCCGGTCAGGATTTGGTTCCTCCTCCGTTTTCCGTGTGCTGGGACATGAATTCGGGGATGGATTCCATTACAGGGTAGAATCAGATAAGTCGAATTATTCCTTACTACTAAGAATACATTATGGAAAAACGATACAAAGTAGGTCTGATTGACGATGAAAAACATATCCTGGATATACTGATCCAAGAAATATCCATGCTCCCCGACTTTGAGGTGGGATTTTCTACAGTTAATCCGGTGATGGGATTGGAATACATACAGGATGGAAAAGCCGATATACTGATTACCGATATTCTGATGCCTGAACTGGGAGGACTGGAAATATCCAGAAAACTGATCGATTCAGGAATTCCGGTGATTATCTGTTCCGGACACTCCAGATATGCTTCGCAGGGGTATAAAGTTGAAGCACTTGATTTTTTGGTGAAACCGCCTGAAACCATTGAATTGACTGAGGCACTGGAAAAGGCAAGGAAGAAAATGGATTCCCTGTATTGGGTCAGAAAAGAGTTGGAAGGAAACATTCGGGTGATAAGCGATAAATTGGGGTATAGGCACCAGGTGGTATGGCCTGCACAAGTTTTATACATGGAACAGCAAAACAAAAAATCCATCGTAAAACTGGATGATGGAAGTGAATTCGTTATGGTCTCTTCCTTTACAGAAAGCCTCAAAAAGCTCCGATCCAGGTATATGGTCAGGGTACACCAATCATTTGCAGTAAATATCCTGAAGGTAAGCAAACTCCATCCTGAGGAATGCGAGCTTGTCTCGGGAGATAAGGTAGCCATGAGCAGAACCTATAAGGAAGAAGTTAGGCAGATATTTGAGAACAGAAGGATTAACTGAAAGGGACTTTTTCAGGGTGTTCTGTTTTAGCTAGCGTTCGCATAGGTTGTTGAAATGCATAGACTTGTCTTCCTGCTTCTCTGTAGAGTCTATATCTGATCCTCTGCTCATAATGATGGGTTTCCAGAGGGAAAAACCGGTTGATCATCACGTGCAGGTGGTTGAATACCAAAAGGATCCCGGCATCTTCCCCGTTTTGAAAATACTCATGGGAGCAAATGAGTGCCAGGTACTTTTCTGATTCAAACCCTAGGGTTTCAAAAGTTGTAAGATACTCGAAGCTGCACCTGAATGTCTTTACCTGGTCAAAAGGCATTCGTTTCACATCGTCTTTAAGCATGGTAAATATACTGGAGTAATGGGGGGATCGGTAAAAAATGATTCTCCACAGGTGGACAATGAGGTCTTCTTTAAATCCGGGGGGATAGCAGAGGTTAAGCACTCCGTTGGATTTGCAGGCCATAAATTTAGATTCTAGGTGAAAAAGCTGGTGTGAAATCTCCAATCCTGAATCTCCGTATTTTGCTGTTTCAGGAAAATAGGCAGCTGTTTTCCAATCCAGGTTTTCCTGGGAAAGGAATTCGGAAAATGAGGCTAGAAGTGGCCTTTTATTAAGTGGGTCTAGATCCAGCAGACGTAGGCGGATTTCTGTGGCTTTGTTTTTTCCATAAAGCAAATAGAAGTATTTAGGGGATTGGGACAGGACTTGGGGGTCTTCCAGGTGATAAAGTAGGCGTTCCAATACTTCCGGTATTTCAGTGTGGCCTACGGTGACAGTAAAGCAAAGGCAGTTTTGACGGCTATGGGTAATGGGATTGAAGGACCATTTTTCCTTGGTTGTTAGCTGTGGTCTGGAAAGCTGGAACACAAACTGGGGATAGGAAGCGGTAGTGTCTTGGGAGCGGAAAAGGCCTGTAGGAAACCAGGCAGGGTCACTCAGGGTAAGGGTTTTGTCACGTTGAAGCTCCTGCCAGAGTATTTTTAGATCATCGGGGTTGCTTCGGGTAAGCAAGAGCTCCCTGTCCGCATAGCCAGCCAGTACATGCTGTGGAATTGCCAGTTCCTCCAGCTTTTGGCTTAGCGCTGCTGTGGTAGATACACTTTCCCTGTCCAGTTTCCATTTTCTGCTCTGAAGACGCAGGTTGCCCCAGTTGAGTTGGGGGCAATAGGGGAGCTGGGAAAGGATCCTGCTTTGGTAGGGTAGAAATCTAAACTTTTCCTGATGGGCTGCTTCCCAGAGCAGGCGCAGGATAGGGTGGGTGATCTGTTCGCCGTTCAGCGGATGCAGGATCACCGGTATTACGGTTTTTTCCGTGGACTTATGGATAAGTTGAACATGGTTTTCCCAGATTCCTATGTAGAGTTCATCAAATCCAAGTTCATTTGGGGCACTGGGTTTAAATGGGGTGATTTCAAAGTCAAAAACATTTGCCACATTACAGATATGCTGGACCGGTACTGATTCCAGAAGCTTCACATGGGCATAGCAAATCCGGGTATCTGCATAAATGTTCTTTTTGATCTGTTGGCAGAGGCCTTTTATTTCGGGATCTCTGTTGAACCTCCCGGTATAGACAAAGGGCCGGTTGCAGACTATATTTTCGATGATCGGATTTCCTAAAGCATCCAGCCGAAAGAGAAGTTGGATATCGTAAATTCCTTCGTCCAACTTTTTTAGGGGCAAGAATTCCTTTAAATCCATGGGGTGTTGCGTGTGATGCCCCATGAGGATGGGATCAATATCATTGGTTAAGAATTCCTGCTGCGGCTGTAGAAACTGGCCACTAAGGAATTCACCATAGGTCAGAAGACCACTTAACCGGATGTGTCTGTCATCAAATTGAGTTGTAAACCATTTCTTAAAATCCCTCATATAGGTACTTTCCTCCTTTGAGAATAGACTGCCTGCGGTAGTTGTAAAATCTTTCAACTGTTCCCTCAGGTTTCCCGGTAGGGTTAGGCGGTTTTTCACCAACATATCTATCCCTGGCTTTGTCATTCCGGTTATAGTTTCAGGGACTAAGAAACCAGAATCCAAGATCTGTTCCCAAAGGAACTTCTGCTGGGCTGTTGAGATATCTGATTTCATTGGACTGATTAGTTGTTGGAATTTTTTGAAGTTTAAGGGTTCTTTTTCCCCGGTTTTGATCAATCCTTCAATCAGGGGGTTGACCGGAAGCTTGCACCCTTTCCAGCTATGGCTTGTAAGCTCAAAAATCAGGGCATGATAATACATGTGCCTGGTGTAGATCCCGGGAATCAGATGGTAATTGGATTGAAACGGATCCGCAACAGTTGCTGGCGTGGGCTGTTCCTTTGTTTGGTTATCGATTATTTCAGTTTGATGGAGAGGAAACTCAAGCATTATTTCCTTTCCCCAGGTTCCTATTCCTACCCCGGCAAACCTTCCGAATGGGGTGGGGCGGAAGCGGCCTCTCAGCAGGTATTTTCTGAGTTTGATCCTTTGCTTTAGGTTGAGATCTTTAAAATCTTTCTCTTCCAATTCCTTATAGAAGGACGTGGAGGAAAGTTTGATGGAATTGAGGATGATATCCCAGTGTTGGGCTATGCTTGCCGGATCTTCATGGTCAAACTGGAAAAGGGGGAGTCGGTAGAGAAATGTCATAACGTAATGCTATTTTTCATCAATCCTACCTGATTTTGGGATTAGGATGTATTTCTTGGTGAAGAAGGAGGGGATTTGGGTGCAACTAGCATTCTATAGGTTGATTGTAGCGTCGAACTTGCCCTTGTTATTTCTGCCTTTTCACATTCACCGATTTCTAAACATACCCAAAATGGCATAGGGGTTATTTTAGAGGAGAACCCACGTGTATTTTATTTCCGACAGTATGATCAGAGCGGGGTAGGCTTACGCTCATCTTTTGATCCATTCCTTGAATTTACCACCCCTGTTCTGACTGACAGTGACTTCTTCCGGGAAGGCGGGGGATAAATGAAGAAGGAGTTTTCCATGACCGTTGGATCTATAATCCTGACAGGCACGGTAATGGATAATCATTTTTCTGCTTATCCTGAAGAAATCACGGCTTGGCAATCTGTGCTCCAGTTCATCTAGGGTTTCATTGAGGAAATAGGTGGACTGAGTTTCCGTAACCAGATAGTTCATCCGGTCTTTATGGTAAATAAACCTAATTTCCTGTAGTTGTAAGGGGATCGTTTTGCTACCCTGTTGTACCAGCAGAATTTCCATCTCAGGTTTGTTGTGAATAGGACTTTCCCGGTTTCTTAATATATGGTAATAAAACAGGTAGTAGATATTGATCAAAAAGATAGGCATTAGCATCGGAGGTATAGTGCTGTTGATGCTTGATGATCCAATATGTGCAAGACCAAAATACCATTGATAGACTGTTAAAAACAGAAAATCAATCACTCCAGGAAGAAGTATGCCAAGGGTAAACTGTAAAGTGAGTCGAACCAGCGGTCTTTCTTGCCAGTCATAGCGTTGGTCAAGACGAACGGTCACCCAATGGATGAATTCGATAAAGAGACAACAAATTAAGAACGCGGCAAGAAGCTTGATGAAAAATGAATTTTGGGACAGTGAGTCCAGAAAACGGGCGCCGGTGCCGTACATTGCAACAAGTAAGCCTGCAATCACACATAAGAGAATGCGTATCACTTGGTCGTTGTAACGTACTGGTAGTTTTCTTCTCGCCAAAACACACTATTTAGTTTCCCTTTTTCGATTATAGAATGTGTTGGATCTTATGAAAACTTAGATCCTAGGTAGATAAGTTAATAAACTCTTCGGTATTTGTGGAGCATTTAAGCCAATTGGTTACCTAAATGAGGTTAAATAGCGCTTTTAAACAAACAGGTGAGGTTTTGATGGGGTGGTTCAGTGCTTATTCAAATCGGATATGTGGTGTTCCATACATTTATTCACCTGATTCATTTTTTAACTCCCTGAGATATAGCAGTTTTTTTTAGTGTCCAATCTATGTTTGTAGCCGGCCTATTTGGTACCCAGGCCTGTAAAATTATCAACCCATGGGAAGTATTAACCGAGGGAGAACCCTCTTTAACCTTACAGATCATGAATTACAATGAACAGTTTAATCATCTTTTCCTAAAAATGAGGGAAGAAATTGCAGCAATCAGCCTAGCGTCTTCCAACCGGCTCCTACTAGCCGAACAAGCCTATCTTACCGTTTCAGGTAATTATAATCAGGTAAATACGGCAGCCTCTTTTGATTCGCTGGGGGCCGAAGTTGAATTTTATAAAAAAATCAACTCCGCTTTTGAATCCGAACCAACCTATTTTGCTGAGCTTTATTACATGTTTGCCTCCATGCCTGACGGAAAGAAGGAGATTATCAAATACATTAAAAATCAGCTGGAGCAGGCATCCAAATTTTTATTCTGCCTTTCCAATGATTTACCCTCATTCGAATGCCATCGCAAAACCCAGTGAATGGATAATGAGCTGGTAATCAGACAGATCAATACTGGGGTCTCTGATGTTGAATCCTGCCGGCATGGGGCCTACCTGCTGACAATCTTAATGGATGGTTTTCTGGAAATGATAGCTGAACTCAGGGATGGGATAGAGACGGGTAAGGAACTGGCCGGGCAATTACTTCTCTTACTTGGAGACTGTAATTGGTCCGAAGAAAATGCACTTCGGTATGGAACTACGATAAACGGATTTAATAAAAACTAAATCAGGAAGGAGATAATTGATAAAGATGAAACGATGTGTGATCTATGCAAAGGATGTACAACGGATCACTGGGAGAAGTGAGCGGTACAGCCATGACGTGCTTCGCAAAATCAGAGTGAAGTATGAAAAAGGAAATAAGCAATTTGTCACGGTAGCTGAATTTGCGGCATTCTCTGGAATACCTGAGGAGAAGTTGCGGGAATATTTAACCTATTAGGCGCTCCTGCTGTGCAGTCAGGCTTAGTATCCAGCCCATAGTATGGGATCATAGCATGATGCTGGTAGCCAAAGTCATACTTCCGCCCTTGATTCTCCCTTAATCCTCCCTTGCAGTTCCCTTGATTCTCCGTGTGATTAAGGAAGGTTCTAGGGAGCTGGATGGGAGTAGCAATGCGGTTGCTATGGGACTGCCATTGGTAATCATATACTGTCAATTTTAACAAACTACTATCATGGGAAAAGTAACAGATTCACTGCTAAGCGGTGTCACCGGCAAGGTCGGTAATCTAGTGTTATACAAACAGAAGGGGAAGACTTTTATTAAGCAGGTAGCGAGGAGATCCACTGAATACAAACCTTCCAAGCTACAGCTGTACTCCAACAAAGCCTTTGTGGAGGTTCAGCGATTCCTCCTTCCCATAGAATCCGTATTGGCGGTAGGCTTTGAGCGGTTTGCCTCAGGTGGGAAAAGGGGGATCCATCTGGCAATGTCCTGGGCATTGAAGCATGCCGTGGAAAATGAAGATGGCATTCCAAGGCTGTATCCCGGGAAGGTCAAAGTTTGTGATGGGGATCTGGACCTGTCTCCAGGGTTGAACCTGGTTCAGGAGGGTGAAGGGGGATATTCCATTTCATGGATTGCAGAAGAAAAGGGAAGAGCACGGCATTCGGATCTTTGCTGGGTGTTGGTCTATCATCCACTCAGCAAAAAGTATCAATTGATAGATGAGGGGGTATTTAGAAAAAGAGGCAAGATGCAATTTACCGTAAGTCCTCTTATAGATCCGCTGGGGGCATACGTGTATTTGTCTTTTTATAGATCGAAAAAGTACAAAGGCAGGTCGTTTTCTGAGTCAATTTGCTTAGGGACACTGGCATGAGTTGCCGTTTCCGATTTGGTGCAATTAATCCTGTTTACTGTGGAATAGTCTCACCCCTCCGGGGCTTGGCTGCTTATAGTTGTCTTCGTGGCCCCCGGCTTCGCCGAGGGTTATGAAAAGTTACGACCCTTCGGGTTTTTCTTCTTGGTAAAAAAATTAGTTGGGAAGCACCGAAGGGGTGGGATTATGATCATAAAACTTAGCTCACCCTAATCTTTAACCAGTTAAATTCTATAATCCCGGATGTTCCGGGATTTTTTTATGGACTATGTCATCAATTAAACAGCTAGAACCTGAAGTTACAGCAGATTCGGGTTTAGACTGCACATTCAATTGAATACCAGTGTGATAAGTCCGAATTTCCCTGCATGTTTAACCTAAACCCCATATACATATGGCAAAACAAACAGGAGTAATTACACTGAACGGTAAGGTGGGAAGACTGTCTTTCTACAAAACCAAGGACGGGCATATGGCTCGGGAAAAAGGAGGGGTGAGCAAAAGCCGCATCATGAACGATCCGCGCTTTGCACGCACCCGGGAAAACCTCAAGGAGTTTGCGGACAATGCCAGCTCGGCCAAGCTCTTCCGGGATGCGCTGCGCCCGGTGATCGCCAAGATCGGGGACAGCAGACTGTCGCTTCGCATCACCCAGGTGATGATGAAGGTACTGAAGTCCGATCTGCTCAACAACCGGGGAGAGCGCATGGTGCGTGCCGGGGACTGGGGTCTGATGAAGGATCTGGAACTGAACGCGTCCAGTTCCCTGGGCAGCACGCTCTTTATGGACATCAGCTATGCAGATTCCCCGGCTTCTTGGGATATAGGCATTGAGCCCTTTACCCCGCAGGACTTCGTGGCAGTGCCGAAGGGTGCCACACACCTGCGGATCACGGCCACCGGTGTAGGGCTGGACTTTGAGACAGGTGGGAGATCAGTGCAGACAGTCAGCTCGGATCTGCTTCCGGTGATAGACCCTGCGGATGCGATCAGCCTGTCGGTTCCCAAGGCCTCCCTGTCGGGTACCCATCGGGCCTTTGTGCTGAGTGTGGAGTTTGTGCAGATGGTGAACAGCAATGAGTACTCCATCAACAACGGGGCGCACAATGCTGCCAAGATCACGGGCGTAGAGCAGGTCTAAGATGAGACTGGTACTTCACCGCAAGTACAGGGCAAGTGTAACCCTCGGGAGATTGTTTCTGGGAAAGCAGCAACTCTGCTTTACCCGGGAGCCTCCCAGGGCTTGCTTTGGTACAGTATATCAATCAATTCAAGAAGAATTGAGTGAAGCCCCCAGCCGCCTGGGGCCGTGTCTTCACGGACCTATAAGTTGCCTGGAGGAAGGGGTCTATGAACTGGAACCCATCCATTCGGAAGAAAAAGGCTGGGAGATAGGAATTGGTGATAAAGGCAAAATCTGCGGGTATGCTGGAGAGGAAAAGCTGGAATCTTGTTCTATCTATCCGGTCACCTGTTACCGGGCAGACGGCACGCCCCTGTTCACCAAACTGGCTTTCCTGAAATTGATGGGGCGGCTGGAGCGGGAGTGGGAGCGGGGAGAGGTGGTAGAGCTTCAGGTTATTTCAGAAGGAATCCCATATCTCTTGGAATCATGTCTGGAGCAGAGCTTTTATTAAGTTTGGCAGGGGTGGTCACCATGATGCTGCTGTCGGTGATCGCCTACTTCCTGAAGCTGCTGATCGAGGATACCCGTCAGTTGCGGGATGAGTTGGCCAAACTGAAGGAGCTCTTTATCCGCCTGGAGGCAGAGCAGGCTTTGATCAAGACCGTGATGCAGCAAACTAGAAGCCCGCCAGAGTAGTACGTCATTGCGAGGAGGCCAAAAGCCGACGCGGCAGTCTCATTGTATTGGTTACTTCAAAGGGTGAGAAGATCCCCGTCATTTCCAGCCAAGGGCTGGCAGGCGACGACCGAAGGAGCGTGCCTGCCGAAGGCATGGAAATGATATAAACGGCCGTGGTCTGACAGACGGTGGTCAGTGGACATCCAAACATCGGACACCGGACACCCAACATCTAACATCAAACAACAAAAACCATGAACATACTCACAGAAATCTCCGACCGGGCCACCGCGCCCACACCGCCTTTCTTCCAGCGAGTAAAGAAGATCGGCCTGATCATCGCAGCCGTGGGCACGGCAGTACTCACCGCACCAGGTGCCGTCCCCGCCGTGTTGCTTACCTATGCGGGATATGCGGTCACGGCAGGCACCGTCCTGGTCAGCATCTCTCAGCTCACCGTAGATGGGCAGAAGCTGAACGGACAGCTGATGGCTGTAAAGTAAGTACTATGATTCATAACCTTAAACCCGGGCAGGACTCTTGTCCGGTTTTTTTTAACCTTTGAGGTTTACAAAACCTCAAAGGTTTATGCCCCAAGCCCTTGCCAAGGGCAAGGCCTGTAAATGCCCAGAATGCGATTCTGGGTCAACGAAGTCTATATGTACCCAGAGTGCCAACGGCACGATCAGTGGGGCAAAGACCGGCTGGCAGGCCTGGGCAATATTGGTTTTAGTCCGGAGGCTTATCCATTATAGAGGCCGGTTCAATTCAAGATATTGTGTGCCTGTGGCTTTGCCTGATCATATAGCCAAATCCAGAAAAACCTGCCAGGTTCACCTCTTCGCGTCTTGATGAAACCGCTGTTGGTATTCACTCCCAACAGGAAAACCTGGCAGGTTTGGAGCAGTGGTGGCAATTTAAAATTACGGGATAGGAACCTTCGGTGGAGACCATTTCCTTTTCAACTATTAAAGGGCTTTTGCAAGCTCGGTTTCGTCGCTGATCTGGATTTGTAATCCCGATCCCCTATCCTAGGATCTGAAATCCGGGAAGAGGTGCGGAATACCGCGACTTCCCCAAATTCCTGCCTGTCCGACGTGGCGGATCCCCGTCCCCGAATGACGTCCATGGGCAAGCTTTGACGGAACTCTGTACCACCAGCCCTAGGTTGTGGCGTGCCTTTTTACCGTCAGTAAAACGGCCTATGATCCTGAAAATAATTTTTCCAGTAAAAACCCCGAAAAATTTCATACTGATAATCAGTATTTTACGAAAAACAGGCTTTTGGGATGATTTTGGTATCTACTCACTTTTATGCCGAATATATACCTGATTTGACGGTTCGTGATCAACTGGTTTTTAAATGATTAAAACAATACCCTATATAGGGTAATTTTTTTTATGGAAAAATATGATTTGAATTGCGGGATTTTATTCAGATATAACGCTATGACAACCAAGCTATTGTTTTCCCTCACGCTGTTATTGATAGGATTAAATGGCTATGGGCAATCAAACCTCCAGAAGATCCCGGCAGAAAAAGAGGAGTTGGGAAATGGGGTGAATCGCTCGGCAATGACGCAGAAGCTGCTGGAAAAAGTAGAGGAACTGACTGTTTATCTGGTGGAGCAAAACTCCAAAATCAAAGCATTGGAGAATGAATTGAATGATTTAAGGATCAAACAATAACGATTAAGAGATATGAGTAAAAATGTACTTCTGCTGCTTTCTGTCCAGATCATTTTTTCTGTTTCGGGCTTCGCACAGGTTTATACTAATCCCAGCACCGGGGATGTCGGTATAGGGACAAGTTCACCTGTCAGAAAACTCCATGTGGTAGGAAATACCAGGATTCAACGGAGTAATGATTTGAATTATTTGGATTTTTTATTTGATGCGGGGTATACAACTATCATGGCAGACCATCCCGGCACAAACCAGAAAAGCCTGATTATAGGCGTGGGCCCATCAAGTTCTTCGGGGACAGACCGCCACATCTATTTTCAGGCGGGCAAATCCTCGGGGGTTATGCAGACCAGAATGATTATCCGCGGAAACGGGAATGTTGGGATTGGGACTACCAGCCCGACATATAGACTTGAAGTGACAGGTAATTCCAAGTGGACGGGGAATGCTTCCAGTTATACTGAAGTGAACTCTAACACAAATGGACAGTACCTAAGACAATATGGAAATGATGGCTCAACCCAGAGCTGGTTGATTAGAGGGTATGCCGGAACGGATGGGGTTCAGGCATTTTTTGATGACGGTGGGATAAATGTAAACGGCACGGTAAAGACAAAAGAAGTCAATGTCACGGCCACCGGCTGGGCGGATTATGTCTTCAGGCCAGAATACAAACTGATGCCCTTATCAGAACTGGAAACTTTTATACAAAAGAACGGTCACCTTCCCGATGTGCCCACTGAAGCTGAGGTAATGGAAAACGGGGTCAATCTGTCAGAGATGAATGTGAAGCTGTTGGAGAAGGTGGAGGAGCTGACGCTGCATTTGATACGTCAGGAGGAGTTGATAAAGGATTTATATAAAAGAATTGATAGCAATGAAAAATAGAGTCTGTAAGGTTGTATATACATTTTTGTGCTTAGTAACAAGTGTTTCACTTGGATACGCACAGACGAACTTATTTCCGCCTTCTGGAAATGTGGGCATAGGTACTACCTCTCCAACTGCTCCACTTAATATTCAAAGGGGGACAGCTACAAGTCAATATCCTTCTGTGACAAGTTTGGGAAACGTAATGCAGAAACTTGATTATGGGGACAATTCCATAGAATTAGGAGTAGCTGCGGCCTCTAATTCTCGAAGAATGTGGATTTTAGCCCGTCATAAGAATTATACTTCATATGGTAAATATTACGGGACACTCCACTTGCAGCCAGATATTGGGGACAAATCAAATTTTAGGGGAATAGGCATTGGATATACAGTGGGAACGGCAGTTTCTATAGGAACCCATCTGGCCGTAAATGGAAAAGTGGGGATAGGTGTAAGTGCTCCTACAGAAATGCTGGAGGTCAATGGCACTATAAAGACCAAAGAAGTCAATGTCACCGCAACCGGCTGGCCGGACTATGTATTCAGATCCGGATATCAGCTGATGCCCTTATCAGAGCTGGAAGCCTTTATCCAAAAGAACGGCCACCTTCCCGATGTCCCCACTGAGGCTGAGGTAATGGAAAACGGGGTCAATCTGGCGGAGATGAACGTGAAGCTGCTGGAGAAGGTGGAGGAGCTGACGCTGTATGTCTTGGAGTTACAGAGAAAGAGTGAAGAGCAGGATGAATTGATTAGAAAACTAATAAAGCAAAATCAGAATGAGAAATAAGATATTATACAGCTTGTGTTTTTTGTTTATAACCGGAATTGCTCGTAGCCAGACTAATAACTTTCCACCTTCTGGAAATGTTGGGGTGGGAACCCTAAATCCCAGCAATGTCCAAGGATGGAACAAGGTGTTGGAGGTTTATGGAAATAGCTCCGCCAAATTATTGGTTTCAACAAATCTTGAATCGGTTAAGGTGGGATTGTTTGCACATTATAACTGGTCTGGGGCTAGAGGAATTGTCGGAACAGAAAGTAGCCACGACTTGTCAATTCAAGCCGGATATAGTGAAAAAATAAGAGTAAAACTTAACGGAAATGTGGGAATCGGGACGAATAATCCAACCCATAAGCTTGCGGTAAACGGAACAATTCAGACAAAAGAAGTCAACATTACCACCGCCGGCTGGGCGGACTATGTATTCAAGCCTGAGTATAAGCTTATGCCCCTATCAGAGCTTGAGGCCTTTATCCAAAAGAACGGACACCTTCCCGATGTGCCCACTGAGGCCGAGGTAATGGAAAACGGGGTCAATCTGGCAGAGATGAACGTGAAGCTACTTGAGAAGGTGGAGGAGCTGACGCTGCATTTGATACGTCAGGAGGAGTTGATAAAGGATTTATATAAAAGAATTGATAGCAATGAAAAATAGAGTCTGTAAGGTTGTATATACATTTTTGTGCTTAGTAACAAGTGTTTCACTTGGATACGCACAGACGAACTTATTTCCGCCTTCTGGAAATGTGGGAATCGGAACAACAAGCCCTATTACATCCTCGAACTATACAATTCTGGATATAAAAGGTAAAGCTGCAAATCAGGGAGGGTATATCCGCTTCGCAACTTCCGACAATTCCGGGGAAGCTAGGATTTTTGTTACCCATGAGCGTTTGCTTTATGATCTACAGAAATCCGATATGTACTTCCAATGGAGGAATTCCAACAATACACAGGTGCATAGATTAGGGAGTGATGGATCGGCCATATGGAACGGAAATGCATCCAGCTATACGGAAATCAGATCCAATACCAAGGGTCAGTATATCCGACAGTATGCGAATGATGGGACAACTTCTAGCTGGCTTATTAGGGGTTATGCGGACAACGGGATCCAGGCAATTTTTCATTCGGGTGGAATTCAGGTCAATGGCACGGTAAAGACAAAAGAAGTCAATGTCACTGCCACCGGCTGGGCGGACTATGTCTTCAAACCTGAGTATCAATTGATGCCCTTATCAGAGCTGGAAACTTTTATACGAAAGAACGGGCATCTTCCCGATGTGCCCACTGAAGCAGAGGTAATGGAAAAGGGGGTCAATCTGGCGGAGATGAACGTAAAGCTGCTGGAGAAGGTGGAGGAGCTGTCATTATACATCATTTCATTGGAAAAAAGAATTCAAATTTTGGAGGATAATTAGGATTGATACTAATAATGAAATTCATGGATTTTTGGAGTTGAAATTATAGTTTAAAAAATTACTTAGTTAAAAATTTAAGATGAAAAATATTTTATATGTAGGCTTCTTCTTTGTGTGTATGGATGTCTCCTCAATAAATATTGATAGGCAATTCCAAAACGCAACCCTTGATAGTATTAAACAAGATACTGTTTCAACAGATAGTACGGAACTTTTTGTAAGTAAGAGCTCAGTAAGTCAAAATAGTTACAATCCTGGAATTGAAAAAGTTATTCCTCCTTCACCAAATGCAGCATCGTTAGCAAAATATGGGAGCATCCCAGTAGGCTTATCTACGGGGATACCATCTATTTCCATCCCTGTTTATGATTATAGCTATCAGGATATGTTGAATTTATCTGTTTCCCTATCCTATCATGCAGGAGGAGTAAAAGTAGATGAAATGTCGTCTAATGTGGGGATAGGTTGGAGTTTGTTTGCAGGAGGAGCCATTACTCGCGTCATGAAAGGCATTCCTGATGAAACAAATACTTATGGTTTTTGGAACTCAGCTAACCTTCCTGCAAATGATTTTGAAGGAAATGACGGGAATTCCCCAAATATGCGTAGATACAATAGGATTAATGCAGGTGAGGAAGACAGTGAAATAGACGTGTTTAACTTTAGTTTTAATGGGATTTCAGGAAGATTTGTTTTCGGCAAGAACAATGATTTTTTGATGCTGACACAACAGAATTTGAAAGTAGATCGCACCATCCAACAGGTGTCCGGGAATGCTCGCATAACAAGTTTTACAATCACTGATGATAGGGGGATAAAGTACATTTTTCGGGATGTAGAAAGAAATACGTCTAATTGGATCGCCTATGGGCCGGGCAAAAGTGCTGATTCAGCTTGGTATTTATCTGAAATTCAATCCCCTTCTGGGATTGATAAGATAAGCTTCACCTATGAATCTTCAGCTTATATGTACAATATTACATCGACCCTTACTTTTGGCGTAGCTGTAGTTGGTGCCAACTTGCCGGCAGCACCTGGCAATGCCTCTAATTTGCAGCAAAGTGTTGCAGGAAAGAGGCTTAAGAGGATAGATTTTCCTACAGGCGAGTATATGAGTTTTACATATAATTCTTCTCAAAGGACTGACCTGCCTGGGGATTATGGGCTTCAGAAAATTCAGTTAATATCCCAATTTGGACAGAAAGGTGTCAAATTAGTTCAGAATTATTCGTTGAACAGGCTTACCCTTACTGCCGTCCAATTGACACAGGGGGCAAGTGAATCTGTTATTGGAACTTATTCTTTGGATTATTTTAACTCCTACAATCTGCCCGACAGACTCTCCGCCAAACAGGACCATTGGGGGTTTCATAATAATAACACTACGACTAGTTTAATTCCAGCGGAAACTTTTGTCAATCCGGTTGGAGGATATTATTCACTTCCAGGAGGTAATAGAAATACCGATCCACTTAGAGTAAAAGCAGGATCCCTAACTAAAATCACATATCCCACTGGGGGATATACCCTGTTTGAATTGGAATCAAATACTGCTAGCGATAATAGGATTGGGACAAATGTCAGCGTAGGGGGACTGCGAGCAAAGAGAATCTCTGACTACGATAAAAACGGGATCCTGCTACAGGCAAAGGAGTACGAATATGTATTGGAAGGTACTTCTAATTCTTCGGGGACTCTTGGGATTTTACCCGTTTATTCATACGGTGTTTTTTATGATTTTGAAACTCCTACATTTCCCCCACCTTTGCCATCCTATGCATTTGGACAACATAATCAGGTAATGCGATCTGCCTCTCCGATAACTGAGATTTCTTATGTTAACGGAAGTGCGGTTTTGTACAAGCGAGTGGTTGAGAAACGAATTGAAGGTAGTAATCATGAAGGGTATTCTGTTAGCTACTTCAGCAATTATACGGATGCTCCAGTAGTTAATTTCAGCACTTTCCCCTTTGTTCCGCCTAACTTTAGAAGTTGGACGTTTGGGTTGCTCCAACATGAAGATGTGTTCGATAAAAATGGAGTTTTGCTTAGAAAAACCACAAATGACTACAATCATATAGCGGACAATTACGCAAATAATCCCGTTAGACGGAATAATTTCCTATCGTTATCCCTTGCGCCGGTTAAATATCTATATACAGGGAATTCAGAAGCGAATCTCCATGATTTTTGGACAAGTCAGGGAGGGATAATGTTTATTATTTCCAAGGATTATTTACCGGTCTCAGGAAGAAGCCAACTTTCTAAGACTACAATTGAAGATTTCTCTGTCAATGACCCTTATGTAAAAACAATTGACTATACCTATGATAATAATTATTTCATGAAACTGTCAGAGACTATTCGAAACAGCAATGGTGAATTGATAAAAACAGAAATTACTTATCCTCATCAAAAAGTTGCTTTGGGCCAAGATCCCTCCGGCGTGTATGCCGAAATGATCCAAAGGAATATTACCTCGCCGGTAGTTAAGGCGGAAGTTTACAAAGGCTCAACTTTTTTAAACTCTACAAGGATAGATTATTTTAAACCTCATACTGGTGTTTATGTGCCCCAATATGTCTATGAAAAAAAAACCTCCAATTCTGAATATGGTACGTCAGTTTTTTCCGAGTATGATAATACTGGCAGATTAAAAAAATACAAGGCAACCCCAAATTCTAATTTCAGTTTTTTTCTATGGGATACTTTTGGCAAATATTTAATGGCAAAAGTCGATAATTTGACCAACTCCGACAAGGCGTATTATTCATCCTTTGAAACCAGTGAAAAAGGTGGGTGGTCGTACGCTGGATCTACATTAACCACTTATAGTAAAACAGGAAGAAGAGCTTATTCTCTATCAAATGGGGCGATATCAGCAGCAGCAATTCCTGCCAGTAATGCCAACCCCTATAAGATAGCATTTTGGGCGAGGGCTACTGGGACATCAGCAACCGTTAGTATATCTGGTCAGACCCAGGCTTTGACTTCAGCCTGGTTGTTTGTGGAAAAAACAATTACAAACACTAGTGTTAATATTTCGGGGTCAAATGTGATTGTGGATGAATTGAGAATGCATCCATTGAATTCCATGATGACTACTTATACATTTGAGCCAATTTCAGGAATAACGTCCACTACAGATTCAAGAGGACAAATTCTTTCATATGAGTATGATCCTTATTATCGTCTTAAAACCATCAAGGACGAGGACGGAAACATATTGGAGCATTACGAATACAATTATTCCACCGGTAACTGATTTTTAGAATGAGACACTATCTGTTTACTACCCTTTTCCTGTTTTTGGTAGCCATCACATCCTCAATTGGCCAGACCACCGAGAACTTTGTCAAGACATATAAAGCCCGTATAGGAACCAGTTCCACCGCTACGGTGACGGGCGGTACGCCGGGTCAGTCCTACAAGACTTTTACTTACTTTGACGGCCTTGGCAGGCCAAATCAGACAGTGGGCAAACAGTCCACGATCACTGGCAAGGATCTGATTACACCTATTATTTATGACGGTTTCGGGCGACAGGAAAAAGAGTATCTGCCTTATATAGAGAATTCGGGCGCCCAAGATGGTAGGTTACGTACAAATGCCCTTTCTTCCCATGCTTCGTTTTATGCAGGCAAATATGCCGGCGACACCTACGGCTATTCCCAGACCCTGTTTGAGCCATCGCCCCTTAACCGGGTGGACAAGCAGGCTGCTCCTGGCAATGCCTGGAGAATGGGCACTGGGAAGGAAGTGAAGTTCGGCAGAAGGACAAACACCTCAGGGGAAGGGGTTAGGATATTCACGGTAAACAGTTCAGGGCTTCCCGTGAATCCCACAGCTACTCCCACCTACGGGAACAACCTGCTCTGGGTAGAAATAAGCCAGGATGAGGACAACAAGACCACTGTACAATACACCGACAAGCTGGGCAGGGTAATCCTGAAAAAGGTGCAGAATACCGCCACCCCTACGGGAAACGGACACACAGGCTGGCTCTGTACCTATTATGTGTATGATGACCTGGGGCAGCTCCGTGTGGTGATCCCGCCCCAGGCCACCCAGATCATGTTGACCAAAGGGTGGAATCTTTCTACGAATGCGACACTGGCCGCTGCCCAATATTTCCGCTATAAATATGACGGGAGGGGGAGACTGACCGAAAAGTATGTTCCCGAAAAGCAAGTGGAATATTACCTGTATGACCTTCAGGACAGACAGGTTGGCTTTCAGGACGGAAATCTGAGGAGTGAAAGTAAATGGCTTTATACCAAATATGATGCCTTGGGAAGGGTGGTGATAACAGGACTTACTACAGTGCCGACTACGACCACATTCGCTGCCCTGCAGACCACACTGAACACGTCCGGATCAAACAATGCGACAGTCAAGGCGAACACGGCAAAGATAAAGACCGGGACTTCGATCACCTCTGCCAAGTATGACGGCTATCAGGAGTATGTGGCCTCAAGTTCCATTACCCTCAAGCCCGGTTTCACCATGAAGGCAACCGGGAACCAATCCTTCACGGCCAGGATCGGAACGCCTCCGGCATCCGGTGCGACAGGCGCGTGGCCACCTGACGAGGGGGAGATCCTGACGGTCAATTATTATGATTCTTACCAATACATGACCGGTTTTTCTTACGATAACCCGGGCTCATCCTTTCCGTCTTCTGCCAGTACAAGGGTCCACGGACTGCAGACGGGCAAAAAGGTAAAGAACCTGGAGACGGGTGAGTTCTACACCAGTGCGTTCTACTATGACAACAAAGGAAGGATGATCCAGTCGCTGGGACAGCACCAGGCAGGGGGCACGATACGTGCTTCCACGGCCTATAACTTTGAAGACCAGCCGACCAGAAGCCTGGTTACCAATTCCCTGTCATCAAGTTACAATGTCCTCCGCACCTATAACTACAATGTGATAGGCCAGTTGGCATCCATCACCCACCAGGTAGGGAGCGGGGCCGTGAAGACCCTGGTACAATACACTTACGATGACCTGGGCAGGCAGACAGGCAAGACCTTCCCGACGGTGGCCTCCAATGCCAACCAGACCAGTACGTATAATATCCGGGGCTGGCTGACAGGACAGGGGTCAGGATTTACAGGGATCTTCAAGCAGACATTGTATTACAACAGCGGGGCGACCGTCAACAGGTTCAACGGAAATATCGCCAGGGTTTCCTGGACAGGGGGACAGGAGACCACCCCGATAACGCGTACCTACAACTACGCCTATGACAATGCGAATAGGATCACCGCGGCCACATTCACTTCCTCGACCAGCGGGGAGAACAGCCGCTACAACCTGAGCGGGATCACGTACGATGCCAATGGCAATATTAAGACAATGACCCGCCGGGGGGAAAGGGCCGCAGGGAACTATAACATTGTCGATGCGCTGACTTACAGTTATGCGACCAATGCGACCTTTGAGGATACCTATTCCAATAGGCTGTTAGGCGTGGCGGACGGACAAAGCTCCAATACCTTTACCTCCAAGGATTTCAAGCCCAACGGCGGGGCACCGGGGAATTATCTATACGATGCCAACGGGAACCAGACGGTCAACAAGGACAAGAGAATTTCGGAGACCAAGTACAACCACTTAAACCTACCTGAGGAGATCAGCTTCTCCACGGGAGGAAAGCTGAGGTTCGCCTACGATGCCGAGGGAAACAAACTGACGCAGAAGGTGTACAACAGCAGCGGATCCCTTACCAAGACACAGGATTACATCGGAGAGTTGGTGCTTCTGAACGGTGCCCTGGATTACCTGGTGCATGAAGAGGGAAGGATAGTAGCCGAAAACAATGAACTCTGGACTGAATTCTATGTGAAGGACCATCTGGGGAATGTGCGTCAGGTACTGCGCAGCCCGACTGTGCAGTCCTTTATGGCCACCATGGAGACGCAGCATGCGGAAACAGAGGAAATGGAGTTTTCCATGGTATCCGCATCCAGACAGACCGAACCGGAGCATAACGTCACCCAGGGAGGGAACCAAGTGGCCTGGCTGAACGCGGACAGAGGCAGGATGGTAGGCCCGGGCAGAACCCAGGAGATCTATGCGGGTGACAGCCTGAAACTGCAGGTTCACGGCAAATACCTGGAGGACAAAAACCAAAAAGTGAACGCCGCAAGCTTTATGGCAGCCGGGGGCAGGGAAAGACTGGTGGCAGACCTGAACGAACTTGCGGTAAGCAACCTGCGGGCGGGCGGACCAAACCCGATCGCTTTACTGAACCTTGCTGATATTTTGGCAAAAGACCTCCAAAAAAAGGAAGCTCCTGAGGCGTATCTGATGTACGCATTGTATGACCGGGACAGTAACCGATATGAGGTGGGCAAGAAAGTCCTTTCTAAAAATGCGGCAAACCAGCATGAAGTCTTGGAGGAGAATATGTATATTTCCAAGGACGGATATATGGAGACCTTTGTGGTAAACGAGACCTCGGAGGATGTCTGGTTTGACAATATGATGGTGATGAGTGTGAGTTCGGCCATCGTGCAGGAGACACACTATGACCCATGGGGATTGGAGCTGACAGGACTGGGTTTTCAATATGGTGGAATCAAGGCGAACAAGTACCTCTACAACGGAAAGGAACTGATTGAGGATGAAGGTCTTCAGTACTATGACTACGGGGCTAGAATGTATGATGCTACTATTGGGAGATGGGGTGTTGTCGATCCGCTGGCGGATATAGCACCTGACAAAACACCGTACCACTTTGTAAGCAACAATCCCATCAACAGAATAGATCCATTAGGTTTGACGGATTACGCCTTGAACAGGAAGACAGGGGAAGTTACACAGGTAGGGGATTCCAATGATGATCCGGATAGGATACTGAGGACAAATAACAAAGGAGATGTCAAGTACAAGAAAAATGGAGAAGCGAAAGTTGCGATCGGAGGCATAGAACAGGGAATATTGCAGGATGGCCAAAACTTCAAAACACAAGATAACATAATCCAAGTTGGTGGAGAGGGGCAACCGAGTGAACAAGGGGTGGAGTCATTTGCACTAAGGTTGTCTGATTATGTGGGCAAGGAAATAGCCGGGGCGTATTTTTCAAATGATGGGACTGATAAAACGTCTCACATCACCATTGGCAGGTATATAAATAATGAACACAAAAAAGCGGTAGGGAGCGGACATGTTTTGGGCATGAAGCAGGGGCTGGATATAACGGGCTTTTTCCATACCCATCCGGGCAATGGCCGGGATATCAGTAACTCAGATAGGTTAGTGCCTTCTACACAGGATTTAAATAGCAGGGACAATGCGCTTCAAATGATACCAAGCCTGAAGTTCTTTCTACTTACCCAGCCTGTTAATTATGGGGATAAATACCCTTTGAAGATAAATTACACTACCGGTTATTCACCGAGGCGATGATAACAAGTTTTATACTGAAAACTATGAAATTATACTTCTTTGTTGTATTTGTGTTCCTAGTATTCCTGGTAGGATGTTCTGCATTTAAACATGGGATGACTCAATCGGGAAATCGTGACGAAGCCATTCAAAACGCCATTCTGGATTTTTCAAGCACCAGTAGTTTATATAGGAAAGATTCCGTGTTCTCCGTATCGTTTTATGATACTATGGGTAGAATGGTCTTGGACGAAAACCATGAATGGATTCTTGGTGAGCCCTATGAAGGCGTGGTGGCTGTAAGCATAATTGTGGCTAACAGCAGATTGCTTTTAACATCGGATACTAAAGCTGGAAGCAAGGGAGGAAAGCTACCGACCCGGTTTGTTGAAAAAGGGGGGAAATTGTTCTTTTGGTGGGATGATGAACATGCCCTAACAGAAGAGACCCTTGTAGTCTATAAGAAATATAACCTTCTTCAGGACGATGAGGGAGGTTTGGTCACAATCCCTGACTTTACTATCGATGATGCCCAAAAAGGAGTGCATTATTACTTCTGTAAAAAAGACCTGTCCAGGTATAAAAAAGTAATCACCAACAAAGGGATAGGTTATTATGATCCTCCAAAACTAAAATGCAGTCACTAAGAAAAACAAAACGCCAGGCTTAGCAGCTTGGCGTTTTTCATTATAATGCTGCCACATTTTTCTGGAAGAAGTCTTTGAATTTTTTGTTGGTGAGCATCTTGTCGATCAGCTTGAATATGGTCTGCCTGTCCTCGTCATCCAATTGCTGGATAAGCCTCAGCTGTTCGACGGCTGTCTTGTCCTCGATAACGACTTCGGACGGGATGTCCCCGTCATATGCAAGTATTTGGTCTGTGGTCATGTTGAAGAGCTGTGCGGCTTTGTAGAGTTCATCCACGGTGATTGCCCTGGTTCCCCCCGCCTGAGCGTAGAATAAGCATGGGACTGGGTGTATGTCTATGACTACACCCAACTATCCTGCTGAATTTGTAATTCAAGAAGCCTTGGATAAGCTCCAATGTCCAGTCCTTTATGGCCACCATGGAGACGCAGCATGCGGAAACGGAAGAAATGGAGTTTTCCATGGTATCCGCATCCAGACAGACCGAACCGGAGCATAATGTCACCCAGGGAGGGAACCAAGTGGCCTGGCTGAACGCGGACAGAGGCAGGATGGTAGGCCCGGGCAGAACCCAGGAGATCTATGCGGGTGACAGCCTGAAACTACAAGTTCACGGGAAATATTTAGAGGACAAGAAACTGAAAGCCAATGCTGCAAGCTTTATGTCGGCCGGGGCTGCGGACCGGCTGATCAACGACCTGAACGAACTTGCACTGAGCAACCTGCGTGCGGGAGGTGCGAATCCGATCGCTTTACTGAACCTTGCTGATATTTTGGCAAAAGACCTCCAAAAAAAGGAAGCTCCTGAGGCGTATCTGATGTACGCATTGTATGACCGGGACAGTAACCGATATGAGGTGGGCAAGAAAGTCCTTTCTAAAAATGCGGCAAACCAGCATGAAGTCTTGGAGGAGAATATGTATATTTCCAGGGACGGATATATGGAGACCTTTGTGGTAAACGAAACGGCAGAGGATGTCTGGTTTGACAATATGATGGTGATGAGTGTGAGTTCGGCCATCGTGCAGGAGACGCACTACGATCCATGGGGGCTGGAGCTGACAGGGCTGGGATATCAGTATGGGGGGATAAAGGCGAACAAGTACCTCTACAACGGGAAAGAGATGATGGATGACCAAAACCTCAACCTGTATGATTACGGGGCACGTTATTACGACCCTGTAATAGGACGCTGGACAAGCCCGGACCCCATGGCCAGTGAAAGGGAATGGGTATCACCTTACAATTTTGTACAGAACAATCCGATGTCACGGATAGACCCAGATGGGATGTTTGACATCCGGATACACGGGGAGAACAATTCCAGTGTGACCATCGTGACCGACCTTATCGATATCGATGTCAATGCGGGAAGGATAGTTGGGGATCTGGGAGGCAATTATTCTTTGCAGGGGGATGATATCCTCAGTGCGGCTTTGGATATTGTCGGAGTGGTTGATCCTACAGGTATTGCTGATGGCCTGAATGCGGGCTTGCAAGCAAAGAACGGTGACTGGCTGGGTGCTGCCATCAGTACGGCGGGAATAATCCCATACATAGGAGACGTAGCCAAGGTAGGGAAGATCGGAAAGGATGTCAAGATCATCAATAATGCGATTGATGCTGTCAAATCAGGTGATAAAGTATCATCCACTTCAAGAGCGGCCAGAAGAGAAGCAATGCGAGATGCTGGAATTCCTACTAGTCAGCAACCAAAATCTCAATCTAGAAATAGTTCAGGAAGAGAATATACATACGAAGTACCAGCAAAAGGAGGTGGAACTCAGACAAAATCTGTTCAACAACAAACATTGGATAGAAGTCACCAAGGACAACCTCACTGGGAAGCCGGAAAGGTAAAAACAGACAACGGTAAGGTAAGGATGAACAATTACGGTAGACCTAAATTGGATAATAATAAATCAAAAGTAAACTATAATGATTAAGATGTTAGAGGAGACGTTTGATCAAAAAAAACGAAGGTTGTTTGGAAAGCAATCTCTTCAGAGCTATATCAACACGATTGAAAAGTTGACTACTGATAGTGAAAGATGTATATTGTCTATAGTTGAGACGGATAAAATACTTGAAAAAGTTTCTACTCTTAAAGAAGTGTTTAAGACTGTTCTTCCATTTGAAGATAAAACGGGGTTAAAAAATATAGTAAATGAAAAGTTCAAGTCGGAAGACAGTATTTATTTGCTAACCTCCTTATCTCGTGATTGTGGTGGTATAGTTATTAATTCCATTGCCAATTTCAATTTCAATTTCAATTTTGACGATGATTCAGGGGGTATTTTTAGTCTAGTAAGTAATGACTTAAAAGAAAGAATTCTCTTTGATTTTTATGAAGAAAACGGTAAAAAATTTATTGAAATCGAATATTTTCAATAATCGAAGTAAGTAATTGAATCAACAAAGTGTGAGCCCGGCAAGTCCGGGCTTTTTTCATTTACAACGCAGCTATGTTTTTCTGCAGGTAGTCTTTAAACCTTTTTTTGGAAACGAAAGTCTCAATAAGCTTTAGGAGGATGGATTTTTCCTCTTCGTCGAGTTCGTTTATAAGTTGGAGCTGTTCGAGTGCGGCCTTGTCGTTGACGGAGACCTCGGCGGGGACGCCGTTCTTTTCGTCGAAATAGATCACCTCGTCAACCGACATCCCGAAGCTTTTGGCTACCAGTACAAGGGCATCGACGGGGATCTCCTGCTGGTTGTTTTCCATCTTGGAGTATCCGGTCCTGTGTGTATGGATCAGGTCGGCCATCTGCTGCTGGGTATATCCCTTGCTTTCCCTGAGTTTTTTGAGGCTGTTTCCGAGTTTCATGGCGTTGCGTGTTTCCACAAATGTACCCAATAAGAACATTTTTATCAATTATGATCGAAATAAGAGAAATTCATTGTTCCCCGTCTGAGTGTAGAATAAGCGTGGGACTGGGTGTATGTCTGTGACTACATCCAACTATCCTGCTGAATTTGTAATTCAAGGAGCCTGGGATAAGCTCCAATGTCAAGTCCTTTATTGCCACCATGGAGACGCAGCATGCGGAAACAGAGGAGGTGGAGTTTTCCATGGTATCCGCATCCAGACAGACCGAGCCGGAGCATAATGTGACCGTAGGTGAGGGCTGAGCGTAAAGAAAATGTCCGGTGGACATTTTTAGCGAAGAGCCAGCTTGCAGGGGAGGGTCCTTTCCAAAAACGCGGCAAACCAGCATGAAGTCTTGGAGGAGAATATGTATATTTCCAAGGGCGGATATACGCCACGGCGCACAGGTATGGAGACCTTTGTGGTGAACGAGACCTCGGAGGATGTCTGGCCAGTCCCGCCTTGGCGGATTTGACAATTTGATGGTGATGAGTGTAAGCTCGGCGATAGTGCAGGAGACACATGGAGCCTGTCCCGATGAAAGTAGCGAAGCGGAATGATATCGGGAATCCCTGGGGCTTGGAGCTGACAGGGCTGGGATATCAGTACGGAGGGATCAAGGCCAACAAGTACCTCTACAACGGTAAAGAGCTGATCGAGGACAACGGGCTTCAGTACTACGATTATGGAGCGAGGATGTACGATCCTGCGATAGGGAGGTGGGGAGTGATAGACCCTCTTTCCGAACAGATGCGTAGGCATTCCCCTTACAATTATGCCTTGGACAATCCGATAAGGTTTATTGACCCGGATGGGATGATGCCGATTGATCCACAATTCGCAAGAGGATTTGCAAAAGGAGCTTGGGGGGCAGTTAAAGGTACAGCCAATTTTATATCCGAAACTATATCTACAAGAGGCCAAAATGTGGTAAATGCTGCCACGGCAGTCAAAGATCTGGCAGTTGCTGGTTATAATGATCCAGGTGGTACTGCTAATGCATTAATAGATGCTGGTAAGCAAGGAGTTGTAAATAGTTTAGTTGAAAACGGAAGTGTCCAAGGTTCTGTTGGCGAACTTACTGGGAGTGTTGCAACTGGTATCGTATTAGGTATTGCTGGGGATAAAGGGCTTTCAAAAGTAAGGTCAATTGGAAAAGTATCGGATGCAGTTACAGATTTGGGGAAAGTTTCAGTTGCCTCTAAGGCAGCACCTTCGGTTACCGAACAAGCTGCTGTAATTAGCAAGGAAGTTGGGAAAAATTCAATTAGTATAAGGACTCCGAATAAAACTTTACATTATGATCTTCAAGGTGCGACACATAAAGGAGTTCCTACTCCGCATGTACAACAATCTTTACCAAATGTCAATCCTAAAACAGGCCAGATGTTTTGGAATAAAGACAGGCAGTGGGTTCAGCCTATGAGTCAGCAAGATATAAGAATTGTAAGAAATTACGTAAAGAGGCAATAAAATATGAAAGTTAAGGAAATTTGGACTGAATTGGATTTTGAAGATATGGGATGGCATGATTGTCATATACATGCTATCTCTTTTCCCAATGAAGAATTAGAAATGAGTTTTGATATTGATTATTTATTTAAATGGGAATTGGATGATAAATCCAATCTATATAAATTTTGGGTGTCTCCTTGCATACTTTTTTTTTATAATGTTATAAACTTAAAGATTGATATTGATTTTCAAAATGCTATTGGGCTAGATATTTTAGATATTAATAAAAAAAATCTTCGCCTATCTGCTGATAAGAAAACTAACTTGTGGGATTTCGAAATAGCAACAGATAAGGGGCTTATTAAATTTGAGTCTTCGGGTTATAAGCAGGTTGTAAAGAACGAGCCGATATGTAGTGAGAGTCAGATTTTAGCTAGAAAGAATTGGTAAAGCAACGTTACGGCAACCCACTACAACTCATTGGGGCTTGGAACTGACAGGGCTTGGCTTTCAATATGGTGGAATCAAGGCAAACAAATACCTCTACAACGGCAAGAAACTGATCGAGGACAACGGGCTTCATTACTACGATTACGGGGCCAGAACGTATGATGCCACTATTGGGAGGTGGGGAGTTATTGATCCGTTGGCGGATCAGATGAGAAGATTCTCTCCATATAATTATGCTTTTGATAATCCAATTAGGTTTATTGATCCTGACGGGATGGCACCAAAGAACTGTTGTGGTCCGCCATCTTCATCCTCCGTTTTTTATTCGGAAATGGAGAAAAGTTTTGGAGAAGTTAAATCTGGGATTGAAAACTTCTTTGGATTTGGCAAATCATTTAGAAGTAATTCTCAGAATCATCAAAAGGTAGGTGCCATATTATCCTCAAATCTGGATTCTGGTCCTATGGATTCTAATACAACAGTTGATAAAATTGAAACCCTAAATATTGATGGACTAGGAGCTATTGGAGGGAATAAACCTCCACGGGATTTTGGAGAAGTATTGTCTGGAATCTTAAATAGTTTGCTAGGCCTATTTTCAGAATTTTATAATGAAGATTCAAATAATATCGAGCCTGATGGTAATCAGACTGAAGAAAGAGTGAATTTGGATGATGCTAGCAGAGGAGAAGGTGCTAGTGAGGCTAATTATATGGGTAAAAAAGAAAGGAATTCTTCAGATGTTATGAAATTAGATACAGTTAGAGGTGATTTTACTGATCGTTCAGGGAATAAAGCTAGGTTTAGAATAATTTTAGATGAGAATAAAGATACAGTTGATCAAAAATATTATGTTCCAAAGGGTTATTAAGGTCGTTTTATTAGTTTTTTTATTAAGCAATTCTTTTTCTTGTGATAACAATGATGAAGTTGTTCTAGAATTCGTAATTAAAGATGAGAATATCGTTGATGAGGAATTAATCGCAAAAGCATTTTTAAATAGAAACAACTGGGAAATTGTCAATGCATATTTTGATTGTGAAAGTCCGAAAATGATTAATTATTCTAAGGATAAGGAAGGGATTAATGGTTGTGAAAAAGAACTTTTTGTGAAAAACGATACTATCTACATTGGGTTTACGCCTACTAAACTAGGGGTCAATACTTTTGATGGTATTGAGGTTTTAATTAAAAGTAAGAATTCTAATTTGAAAATTGTGTCTGGGAGTTTTAATTATAATGTTGTGGGGAGCTAATAAAATAATTGTCTTGTTAGATCTGTCGAATATAATAACTTCTTCTGGGGGAGGTTTGTCCTAGGTACTAGGTTTAGATTGTATCTAAACCTTTCTATAATATAGAGTTTGTAATTCGGATAGCTTAGAGTGTCAAGATCTATTGACTGGCAAAGTGTGAAATAGAATGGATGGATTATTGTTAAAAAGCTTTAACTTTACGCCAAATACCCTATATCTAAATGAAATAATTTAATGCCAATTAATATTCAACATGAAAAAACTCATTTACTTTTTGTTCTTCTTATCCGGGGGCGCCTATGCCCAGGAGACCCTTCAGACGGTGACCGATAACGGAAGGATTACCACCAACAGGCTGGGCCTAGAGGATGGTGCCTATGTGGAAAACTGGGATTTTACCATTTATGGAGAGTCTATGAACTACCGGGATCCTTTGCGTGTAATCGGCAATTTAGACGGTTCTGCTGCAGTATTGGAAGATGGGGCCATCCGCTTTGACCGCTCCTATGATATCTTCGAGGAGGACGGTTCCTCCCTGATCATGGTCTATCCCCCTTCGGGGATCCCCTATATCAGGAGATATGGATCCGACTTTACGATATTCAAGATCTGGAGCCCGACGGCTTCCAGACAGGCCTATGAATCCACACTTGCCCTGGTGAACGGGGACAATGAGGAGGAGTTTCTCGATCTCTACAATATGAACTACCCCAGCAACAGCAGCTTTGGCATCCGCCTGCAAAAAAGAGGAACGGGAAATTACAAGAAGTTCCACTTTGAGTACAGCGACGGGGATGAACTCTATAAGGTGATGTCCCTGGCCCCGGATACCACGGCCGTCTTCCATGGGAAGGTAGGCATCGGTACAGAGGCTACCGGGCACCGGCTCTCGGTGGCCGGAGGTGTACTGGCAGAAACCGTGGAAGTAAAACTGCGGACAGCATGGCCTGATTATGTTTTTGAAAAAGGATATGAAAGGCTTTCCTTACAGGAACTGGATCACTATATCCAGGAGAACGGCACGCTGCCCGAAGTCCCGTCAGCGGAAACAGTTGCCGATGAGGGGATCAACCTGGGGCAGATGGATGCCACACTGCTGAAGAAGGTGGAAGAAATCACGCTTTACCTGATTGATCATCAGAAAAAACTTGAATTCCTTGAAAAGGAAAACCAGCAGCTGAGAGAGGAACTTAAAAGCCTGAAAGATGGGAAATAGTCTGAGGATTCTCTTTTTGGCGCTCTTTATAGCAGTAGGATCTGTTGCGACCGCACAGGTGGGTAACAGAACATCCAGGGAGCCCGGAGCTAAATCTGACAGTATCCGGCGGTTTAAAATCGAGGACGGACTGTATGTCGGAGCTCATATTGATAAAAACAGAAAACTACCTTCTGTCGAAAGAGCAATCAGGAAGATGAAAACCGATAGCCAGGTTTTGGATTCGGCAAGGACAAAGCGGTTTGTTTTGGAAGATGGGTCTGACATTGGAGTGGGGGCAGGCTATAGGTCTGAAAGGGCAAAGAGTTTTGAGCAGCGAAAAAACCAGTCTTCAGGAGCTAGGAAAAAACCGGCTCCCGACCCCGTGGCAGATACTGTTCAGCAAAAAAGATTTGTTATCCAGGATGGAAGATATGTTGGTACAGGGCCAAAAAAAAGGTAACAGATGATGAAATCGAGCATGACTCAAAAGTCACACACTGGGATGATTATCTGTTATGCGAGATTCCATGTGACCATTGAAAAACAACTATAAACACATGAAACGTACAGGTCTTGGAATAATGTTAACGTTATGCCTATTCTGGATTGAGGCTCAGGCTCAAAAAATGCCAGCTGGTCTTCCTGTATCACTTCCCAAAAGTGGACTGGCTACCGGAGTAGTCCCCAAGCTTCCCACCAAACCCGAAATCCCCTACTTGGAAGAACTCAAGCAGATCCACTCGCTGAAGAAATCCTACGATTCCCTGCAGAGAGAACTCAAAGAACTCAAGGAGATAACCACTGACAGCACCCAGCGGGACAGCCTTTTTACGCTGGCCAAAGAGCGGAGCAGGGAAGTGCTGGAACAGGAAAGCAAAACCCTGGAAAGCCTGATCCAAAGCGAGGATATCCCCGGGGAGGAAATCAAGCATGCGGCAAGAAACACCCTGGAGCGGGTGAATGAATCCAAGGCCAGACTGGGGAATATCAGGCAAGTGGATGAGCTGGAATCCCTGGTGGACCAGAACAATGAAAACCTTAAGGCACTGACCAATGAATGGCTTATGCCCAAAGTAGAAGAACAGCTTACCGGTGTGGTGAAAGAGGGATTTGACCCCAGAAGCGCAAAGCTCCCTGACTTCTACGGTAAGGATGCGCTGGCAGAACTGACAAAAAACGGATTACCATCAGAAATCCCCTTTGACAAAGCCAAAGAGCTTGCAACCGAAAAGGCAGGGCATATTTCCAATGAATACATCCAACGGGCGGGAAAGGATTTTTCCAAACTGAAAATAGATTCCCTTGGGAATATAAAGTCTGTTCCATCTGAGCTGAAAAACAAGAAGAAAGAATTTTTTGAGCCAAACAGATTAAAAGAAGTCCCTGTTGTCCACAGGATAGGCATGCTGCTGTGGTATGATCCGCTGACCTCCTTTGGTGACGGGCTGCTGCTGGATTTTGGGCTGTCCTATTCCTTTTCCCAGCAGTTCTCCCTGCTGGGCGGGGTGACCTGGAAAAAGCAGTTTGACGACAAGGAGGAGTTGAGGAGAGAGGGGATTGGAGGCTTTGCGGGAGTTCGTTTCAGCAAGGGCAACTGGTTTGCCCAAGGGACTGTAAACCGCAATGAGGTCACCGTCACCAACCCGCCAGGCTATGGGTCCAGGGATTTTAATGGAAAAGCCTGGGCTACCGGTTTCGCGTTGGGAAGAACCATCCCTATGGGCAATACCATACGCTCAGTGGTGATGGGCTCCGTTGATCCCTTTTTTGACAAAAGATCCAGTTTACACAAGAGCAGGTTCCAGCTGAAGATCGGCTTTGAGATCGGTTCCTTCCGGAAGCTCAGGAAAGAAGTGAAGGAGCTGGTTCCGCTGGATGGACTGGAGGAAAAGGGAAATGAAAAGGTGGAGTATTATCTGAAGGACCTGGAAAATTGATGGGTCGGGTTTCCATGGAAACCCCACTGCGGCCTAGTTGGCGGAGTCTTCCTTTGCCCCCGTGAGTGTATCCTCACGGCCTTTCTGGTCGGGTTTATGTTGTTCAGGATTTCTAATCCGATAATTGATTCACAAACGCTGTACACCTCCTCGGGACAGGCCTTCGTTTTTATCACTATACTTCATATCCGAGGGAAATGGCCTTTGATTTTTTTGACCTAGGGTTACACCCTTCGTCCCTCAGGTCTCCACCCTAGGCTACCGACCAGGCCTACCTACCTACGGCAGGCACCGTCCTGGTCAGCATCTCCCAGCTCACCGTAGATGGGCAGAAGCTGAACGGACAGCTGATGGCTGTAAAGTAAGTACTATGATTCATAACCTTAAACCCGGGCAGGACTCTTGTCCGGGTTTTTTTTAACCTTTCAGGTTTACAAAACCTCAAAGGTTTATGCCCCAAGCCAAGAGAACGGAAGAAAATACCTGTCCTATACGGCTGCAGGTGAAATAGAGGAACTGACAAGGTTTCCCTTGCCAAGGGCTAGGCCTGTAAATGCCCAGAATGCGATTCTGGGTCAACGAAGTCTATATGTACCCAGAGTGCCAACGGCACGATCAGTGGGGCAAAGACCGGCTGGCAGGCCTGGACAATATTAGTTTTAGTCCGGAGGCTTATCCATTATAGAGGCCGGTTCAATTCAAGATATTGCGTGCCTGTGGCTTTGCCTGATCATATAGCCAGGTCCAGAAAAACCTGCCAGGTTCACCTCTTCGGGTCTTGATGAAACCGCTGTTTGTCTTCACTCCCAACAGGAAAACATGGCAGGTTTGGAGCAGTGGTGGCAATTTAAAATTACGGGATAGGAACCTTCGGTGGAGACCATTTCCTTTTCAACTATTAAAGGGCTTTTGCAAGCTCGGTTTCCTCGCTGATCTGGATTTGTAATCCCGATCCCCTATCCTAGGATCTGAAATCCGGGAAGAGGTGCGGAATACCGCGACTTCCCCAAATTCCTGCCTGTCCGACGTGGCGGATCCCCGTCCCCGAATGACGTCCATGGGCAAGCTTTGACGGAACTCTGTACCACCAGCCCTGGGTTGTGGCGTGCCTTTTTACCGTCAGTAAAACGGCCTATGATCCTGAAAATAATTTTTTCAGTAAAAACCCCGAAAAATTTCATTCTGATAATCAGTGTTTTACGAAAAACAGGCTTTTGGGATGATTTTGGTATCTACTCACTTTTATGCCGAATATATACCTGATTTGACGGTTCGTAATCAACTGGTTTTTAAATGATTAAAACAATACCCTATATAGGGTAATTTTTTTTATGGAAAAATATGGTTTGAATTGCGGGATTTTAATCAGATATAACGCTATGACAACCAAGCTATTGTTTTTCCTCACCCTGTTTTTGATAGGATTAAATGGCTATGGGCAATCCAATCATTTTCCAACTACAGGGAATGTGGGCGTAGGCACAGGTACAAGCCCTGCATATCCTTTCCATGTAAAGACACCTACATCCGCAAACCGCGCCAGGTTTGAGTTTGGGGGTAAAACAGTGGATGTGGCAAGCTATGGTGCCACCACTGAACCCTATGGAAATGCTGGTGGGATTTTTATGAGTGGACAGGATGGGTTTATCATGACCGGTGCCGGGAACAATCTCCGGTTTATCACCAACAGTGGGGGGTATGCCGAACGGATGCGCATTCTGGCAAACGGGAATGTAGGAATAGGGACATCATCGCCAATTGCTCCCTTACATGTGATAGGTGAGATCAGAACACATGGGCCAGTGAGAGTTCATTCAGAAGACGGAAATCAGGCAGGGACATTGACCGCAACAGGTGATCCCACCACTCAAAATGGATTACAGCTAGATGCGGTTCGAGGCAGTGGATATATAATGTTCTCTACCAATAGTGGAAGTGGTACCCGGGAAAAAATGAGGATTCAAAACAATGGCAATGTGGGAATCGGGACTACTAATCCAACTCATAAGCTTTCTGTAAACGGCACCATCAAGACCAAAGAGGTCAACGTGACCGCCACCGGCTGGCCGGACTATGTATTTGATGATGCCTATCCTTTGAAGCCGTTGGAGGAAGTCCAGAGATTTTATAGAGCCAATGGTCATCTGGAAAATATCCCCACCGAACAAGAGGTGATGGAAAATGGGGTGAATCTTTCTGAGATGACGGTTAAGCTGCTGGAAAAAGTAGAGGAACTGACTGTTTATCTGGTGGGGCAGAATGAACGGATAAAAGTTCTGGAAAAAGAACTGCAATTAAATAAGTGTCAATAGCATGACAAAAGTACAGAATATGAAAAAGTATTTACTAATCCTTTTTGTTCATTTAGCCTTTTCAGCATCTGGTCAAATTTATACTAACCCAACGACAGGCGATGTAGGAATAGGTACAACTACACCACTTTCAAAGTTGCATGTAAATGGTTCAAGTCGATGGGTAGGCAATAATCAAGATGTTGTAGAAATAAACAAAACAGGAAGTGGGCAATTTGTGAGGCAGTCTATTGATAATTTATCCAGTAATGCATGGATTCTTCGAGGTTACGTCATTGATGGGTTTCAGGCTGATTTTAATCTTGGTGGGATAAAAGTCAACGGCACGGTAAAGACAAAAGAAGTCAACGTCACTGCCACCGGCTGGCCGGACTATGTATTCAGACCCGGATATCAGCTTATGCCCTTATCAGAGCTGGAAACTTTTATCCAAAAGAACGGACACCTTCCCGATGTGCCCACTGAGGCCGAGGTAATGGAAAACGGGGTCAATCTGGCCGAGATGAACGTAAAGCTGCTGGAGAAGGTGGAGGAGCTGACGCTGTATCTAATTGAACAAAGTACCCAAATTAAAGCATTGAAGGCAGAGCTGGAATCAGTTAAAAAATGACAAAATACTTGAATTATCATGAAGATAAATTTCCGGATTAACTTCATCCTGACTATCCTAATCGCAGTCTTTTCCTTTTTAAGCTGTATGGCTCAGAACGAATTCCCTACCGCCAAAAACTCTTCTGTTAAAATTGATGGTGGTGGACTGTTATTTGTTCGTCCTGCAACAACGGGAGGATGGGCAAGAGGCTTGAACTTTCACTATACGGACATGACCGGATATATGGCACTTGGGACACATGGCAACAATGAAAGTGTGTCCCGGTTTTACATTGCCTATGGAGCTACCCCTTGGACCAGTGGCCAAGGCATATATATCTTACCAAATGGTAACACAGGAATCGGAACCATTTCTCCAAGCACAAAACTATCCGTCAATGGAATAATTAAGGCAATGGAGGTTAATATCACCACCGACGGCTGGGCGGACTATGTATTCAAGCCTGAGTATAAGCTTATGCCCCTATCAGAGCTGGAAACTTTTATACAAAGGAACGGACACCTACCAGATGTGCCCACTGAGGCCGAGGTAATGGAAAACGGGGTCAATCTGGCGGAGATGAACGTAAAGCTGCTGGAGAAGGTGGAGGAGCTGACGCTGTATTTGATAACCCTTCAGAAAAATAATGAAGCAATGAAAAGAAGGATTGAGTTTTTAGAAGAAAACGCTGAACAATGAAAAAATATCTATTAACCAACTTTTTATTTGTCTTATGCTGTTGTTCTATCCATTCATTTGGACAGCTTAATAAACCACAGTTCATACCTCCGTCTCCCAATTCATATGGCTTGGCGAAATATGGAGATGTACCGGTGAGCCTATATACCGGTTTACCTAGTATATCTGTGCCTGTTGTAACAATGCATGAAGGTAATCAAGCTGTTGATGTTTCCTTGTCATATCATGGGGCTGGGGTAAAGGTGGATGAGGTCGCCTCATGGGTCGGACTTGGCTGGTCACTGGATGCAGGAGGTGTAATTGTAAGAAAAGTTAGAGGGAGGGCAGAGTATCTGTCCGCAGCAGGGGTAAGGCTTCCAGTACGGGCAAATATAGGTTTTTATAACCTTTCCCTAGGTGTCACAAGGGCGCAGTTTATCCAGCAGAACAATCTACAGGCCGCCGCAAATAACAGCATAGATACAGAACCTGATGAGTATATTTTTAATTTTAACGGAAAGACAGGAAGTTTTTCCTTCGATGGCTCTGGAAATGTGCATTTAAATAAGGAGGAGGATATTAAGATTGATCTTCAGTACACAAGTGGCTTTGATTATGATATAATTATCACCACTGAAGAAGGGGTTGTCTATGAATTCAGAGATTATGAGAAGACATATTTTACAGGTATGAATCAGATGCACATTACTGCATGGTATCTCACAAAAATCAAATCCCCACTTGGCAGCGAGATCTTATTTGAGAACCAATCAACAGGTTCTGTTTCCCACGATATAAGGCAATATTCTGAATATGTAGTTGAACTGACTAGCAACCCCTCAATTTACCCTGCACCCACTCCTGTAACTGGTGTTTCCGTGAGCGAATTGAGGCTGAAAAAAATAACTACGTCTAGTGGGTGGGTGGAATTTAAAGCGAGTACCCAGCAAAGACTTGATTATAAAACAACATCGTATCCGTTGGATTATATTTCGGTACATAATGCAGACGGCTCCCTGCATAAAAGGATAAATTTATATACCAGCCACTTTGAAGCGAACAACAGTAACAAATACAATGGGGCCAACCCAAGTGTATACCAACATTTGAATTATCGCCTTAGGTTAGATTCTCTTCAACAGTTTTCTTCCACCGGTACCGCAGTGGGGCGCCCGTATAAGTTTGAATATTGGGGAGATAATAATCCGGTTACCAATGATTTGTATACACTCCCGTATCGTCTTTCCCCCAAACAGGACCATTGGGGCTATTTTAACAATTCCAACAACCAGCACGTCTTTCCGGGCAATAGCGAAGGGAGAAGTATCGGTAGTGACCGTTGGTACGTTGAATTTGCGGATTATTCGGATTTATATGTTAACAACACTATGGCAAACGGGGCAAATCGGGAACCCAGTGCTGAGGCGATAAAGGCCAATTCAATTAAATTAGTTCATTACCCCACAGGTGGGAAAAGGGAATTTCTTTTTGAGCCCCATGTATTTACAGGGTCAGGAATAGGAGGGGGGTTAAGGATAGGTAAAATAATTGACCACTTTGGTAATAATGAGTCTAAGGAGACCAGCTATATTTATGATTCTAGGTGGTTAACTTTGGATCCCCGGGGATACTATTATAAGTATTTCACTATTGGTTACAGAAATAGTGGAGAACCTTTTTTAAGTGCTGATGTGTTGTCAATTTTTGGATTGCCTACTGGTAACTCCCCATTTCTAGAACGCGGCTATATCAAAATTTCAACCTACCCCCAGGCAATTCTTGGAAATGGGTCCCAATTCGGTTACGGAAGTGTAAAAGTGGCCCAGTCGGGTAACGGATATGTGGTGAGCGAATTTGACAACAATTCTTTATATCCCGATTATAACGGAATCGACAATGTTTATGATGATATCGATATGTCCCATATGAACAACCTGTTCAACTCAGAATATATCACATCGATGCAGCCCCCAGTAGGAGGGACCAACATCCAAAAGGCAATTTCTGTTTTTGATGGACCATATCCTGAATTTTACGATAATTCTTGGAAGAGGGGAGTATTGAAATCGCGTAGCACCTTCAGGGAGGACGGGGTTCTATTGAAAAAAGAAAAATTCGAATACGACCGGATGCTATTGTCAGTCACACCTGGGTATAAGATATTCGGATGGGGTGCAGGGCAACAGTTTTTGTACTCCCGCTATTATATACCAAATGCGAGAATTAGGTTGAGGGGCCAGATAGTGGAGGATTTTAATACTTCAGGTTTAAATCCATTCGTGACGACTACTAATTATTCCTACGACAATCCTTTGCATTCCCAACCTACAAGAATTGTTGTTGATAAAAGTGATGGGACCAAGGAAATAGTAAATATGTCCTACCCATTGGATTATCCATCAGGCAATACATTCCTGGATAATCTGAAAAGCAAAAACCTTCTTAATTACCCAATTGAGACCGTTAGATATAAGGAGGCCGGAACAATCCGGACAATTCTGTCCGGTGAGATAAACAAATATAAAACTGGTGGCACCGGTTTGGTAGACGAGGTACTAAAACTCGAAACCCAAAGTCCACTTGCCCTAGGTTCCTTCAAGTTTAGCAACCGGTCATTAGGGACCCTTCCCCCATCGGGAACAACTGCCGGCTTCTCTCCCGACACCAAATATACTGTCAGGGCTTTGGGACAGTTATATGATATAAAAGGGAATCTACTGCAGTGGAAAAATTTGCAAGGCGCCACGACTTCTTATATCTGGTCTTACAACTATCAATATCCAGTTGCTGAAGCTTTCAATGCTACAAACAGTCAGATTGCCTTCACTTCCTTCGAAACGACGGATAAAGGTGGATGGACTTACTCAGGCACTCCTGTTACAACCTTCAAAACGGGAAAGAAGGGATATAATCTAAGTTCCGGTTCGGTTACCAAGACTGGGATTGCAGCTTCCTCCTCCAGCCCCTACCGGGTGGGCTTTTGGGCCAAGACAGTTTCAGGCACGGGTTCGGTGAATGTGGGGGGCCAGAGCGAATCCCTTACGATGGCCTGGAAATGGGTGGAAAAGAACATTACCTCCACCAGTCTGACCATATCAGGAAGCAATATTATAATAGATGAGCTGAGGCTTCATCCAGCGGATGCCATGATGACCTCCTACACCTATGAACCATTGGTGGGGATGACCAGCAAGACCGACCCCCGGGGCTATACGGTTACCTATTTTTACGATACTGCGAACCGACTTCAGACCATCAAGGACGAAGACGGAAACATATTGGAGCATTACGAATACAATTATTCCACCGGTAACTGATTTTTAGAATGAGACACTATCTGTTTACTATCCTTTTCCTGTTTTTGGTAGCCATCACATCCTCAATTGGCCAGACCACCGAGAACTTTGTCAAGACATATAAAGCCCGTATAGGAACCAGTTCCACCGCTACGGTGACGGGCGGTACCCCCAGCCAGTCCTATAAAAGCTTTACGTATGTTGACGGCCTTGGCAGGCCAAATCAGACAGTGGGTAAACAGTCCACGATCACTGGCAAGGATCTGATTACACCTATTATTTATGACGGTTTCGGGCGACAGGAAAAAGAGTATCTGCCTTATATAGAGAATTCGGGCGCCCAAGATGGTAGGTTACGTACAAATGCCCTTTCTTCCCATGCTTCGTTTTATGCAGGCAAATATGCCGGCGACACCTACGGCTATTCCCAGACCCTGTTTGAGCCATCGCCCCTTAACCGGGTGGACAAGCAGGCCGCTCCTGGCAATGCCTGGAGAATGGGCACTGGGAAGGAAGTGAAGTTCGGCAGAAGGACAAACACCTCAGGGGAAGGGGTTAGGATATTCACGGTAAACGGTTCAGGGCTTCCCGTGAATCCCACAGCTACTCCCACCTACGGGAACAACCTGCTCTGGGTGGAGACCACCCAGGATGAGGACGACAAGACAAGCGTCCAATACACCGACAAACTGGGCAGGGTAATCCTGAAAAAGGTGCAGAATACCGCCACCCCTACGGGAAACGGACACACAGGCTGGCTCTGTACCTATTATGTGTATGATGACCTGGGGCAGCTCCGTGTGGTGATCCCGCCCCAGGCCACCCAGATCATGTTGACCAAAGGGTGGAATCTTTCTACGAATGCGACACTGGCCGCTGCCCAATATTTCCGCTATAAATATGACGGGAGGGGGAGACTGACCGAAAAGTATGTTCCCGAAAAGCAAGTGGAATATTACCTGTATGACCTTCAGGACAGACAGGTGGGCTTTCAGGACGGAAATCTGAGGAGTGAAAGTAAATGGCTTTATACCAAATATGATGCCTTGGGAAGGGTGGTGATAACAGGACTTACTACAGTGCCGACTACGACCACATTCGCTGCCCTGCAGACCACACTGAACACGTCCGGATCAAACAATGCGACAGTCAAGGCGAACACGGCAAAGATAAAGACCGGGACTTCGATCACCTCTGCCAAGTATGACGGCTATCAGGAGTATGTGGCCTCAAGTTCCATTACCCTCAAGCCCGGTTTCACCATGAAGGCAACCGGGAACCAATCCTTCACGGCCAGGATCGGAACGCCTCCGGCATCCGGTGCGACAGGCGCGTGGCCACCTGACGAGGGGGAGATCCTGACGGTCAATTATTATGATTCTTACCAATACATGACCGGTTTTTCTTACGATAACCCGGGCTCGGCCTTTCCGTCCTCTGCCAGTACCCGTGTCCACGGACTGCAGACGGGCAAAAAGGTAAAGAACCTGGAGACGGGTGAGTTCTACACCAGTGCGTTCTACTATGACAACAAAGGAAGGATGATCCAGTCGCTGGGACAGCACCAGGCAGGGGGCACGATACGTGCTTCCACGGCCTATAACTTTGAAGACCAGCCGACCAGAAGCCTGGTTACCAATTCCCTGTCATCAAGTTACAATGTCCTCCGCACCTATAACTACAATGTGATAGGCCAGTTGGCATCCATCACCCACCAGGTAGGGAGCGGGGCCGTGAAGACCCTGGTACAATACACTTACGATGACCTGGGCAGGCAGACAGGCAAGACCTTCCCGACGGTGGCCTCCAATGCCAACCAGACCAGTACGTATAATATCCGGGGCTGGCTGACCGGACTGGGCACCGGTTTTACCGGGGTGTTCACCCAGGCGCTCTACTACAATACCGGGGCGACCGCCAACAGGTTCAACGGGAACATCTCCAGGATTTCCTGGACAGGGGGGCAGGCTTCGGCGCCGGGCACGCGTACCTACAACTACGCCTATGACAATGCGAATAGGATCACCGCGGCCACATTCACTTCCACGACCAGCGGGGAGAACAGCCGCTACAACCTGAGCGGGATCACGTATGATGCCAATGGCAATATTAAGACAATGACCCGCCGGGGGGAAAGGGCCGCAGGGAACTATAACATTGTCGATGCGCTGACTTACAGTTATGCGACCAATGCGACCTTTGAGGATACCTATTCCAATAGGCTGTTAGGCGTGGCGGACGGACAAAGCTCCAATACCTTTACCTCCAAGGATTTCAAGCCCAACGGCGGGGCACCGGGGAATTATCTATACGATGCCAACGGGAACCAGACGGTCAACAAGGACAAGAGGATATCCGGGACAAAGTACAACCACCTCAACCTGCCGGAGGAGATCAGTTTTTCCACGGGGGGGAAGATCAGATTCGCCTACGATGCCGAGGGGAACAAACTGACGCAGAAGGTTTACAACAGCAGCGGGACATTGACCAAGACCCAGGATTACATCGGGGAGCTGGTGCTTCTGAACGGTGCCCTGGACTACCTGGTACACGAGGAGGGAAGGATAGTGGCCGAGGAGGACGGGCTGCACAGCGAGTTCTACGTGAAGGACCATCTGGGCAATACCCGACAGGTATTGCGCAGCCCGACTGTACAGACCTTTATGGCCACGATGGAGACGCAGCATGCGGAAACAGAGGAAATGGAGTTTTCCATGGTATCCGCATCCAGACAGACCGAGCCCGAGCACAACGTGACGCAGGGAGGAAACCAAGTGGCCTGGCTGAACGCGGACAGGGGAAGGATGGTAGGCCCTGGCAGGACCCAGGAGATCTATGCGGGGGACAGCCTGAAACTGCAGGTTCACGGCAAATACCTTGAAGATAAAAGCCAGAAAGCCAATGCGGGGAGCTTTATGACGGTCGGGGCTGCGGACAGGCTGATCAACGACCTGAACGAACTGGCGGCAAGCAACCTGCGTGCGGGTGGTGCGAACCCGATCGCTTTACTGAACCTGGCGGATATTTTGGCAAAAGACCTTCAAAAGAAAGAAGCCCCGGAGGCCTACCTCATGTATGCACTATACGATCAGGATTCTAACAGATATGAGGTGGGCAAGAAAGTCCTTTCTAAAAACGCGGCAAACCAGCATGAAGTCTTGGAGGAGAATATGTATATTTCCAAGGACGGATATATGGAGACCTTTGTGGTAAACGAAACGGCAGAGGATGTCTGGTTTGACAATATGATGGTGATGAGCGTGAGTTCGGCCATCGTGCAGGAGACGCACTACGATCCATGGGGGCTGGAGCTGACAGGGCTGGGATATCAGTACGGAGGGATCAAGGCGAACAAGTATCTCTATCAGGGCAAAGAGTTAATAGATGACTTAAGTCTAAATATTTACGATTTTCATGCCCGTGGATATGACCCCGTCATAGGTAGGACTTTGCAAATTGACCCCGGAAGTGAATCGTATTATCCTATGTCTCCTTACTCATGGGTGATGAACAATCCAATGAAATTCATCGATCCGACAGGAATGTTTGCAGATTACTTTGATAATAGAGGTGAATTTATTGGAGATGATGGAGTTGATGATGGTGAAATCAGAGTATTAAATTCTTCAAAAAATGATTTACCGACAAATCTCTTTGAGAGTGATGGAAAAACAATAAGTAAATCAGTAGGAACTTCTAACAGTCAATTGCTAGATAAGGTTGGATTTAGAGGTAATGAAAGTGCTTTAGAAAATATAGTCAATCATTATCTGGGTGAATTGGGGTTTGACCAAAATGCTAAAGTAAATTATGATTCATATTCTACTATGAGAGGAGATCCTATAACGAATAAGACAATTGTCTCTTTGAATCGATCTGGAAGAATAAATTATGCAGAATTCAACAACTATTATAATTTAAAAAATACTGCTGTGCATGAACGGTTTCATATTGATAATCACCTTGGGGTTAATACTACAATTGAAGGAGGAAGTCAAAATCATTTAGATGCATATAATGCCCAAATTAGTCATGGGACTTGGAAGAATACTACCGCTGGTCATAGGTCTCATATAACAGGAAATATTGGGTATTATATTTCCTATATATCACCATCAAGTACTAGAACGAATGTTCTGAAAAAATTTGAATCAAAACTCGGTGTAAAGTATGAGTGGGTGGAAAACAAAGGGTATTTAAAATGGAAATAATGAGAGCGCTAATTGTTTTTAGTTTTTTTGTATTCCTCTCTTGCAAGTCTCATCGACTCAATGATGAAGAATTTTCAGAATCTAGGGTTTTGGAATATGTTCTTAAAAGCCAGGAAGTGTCAGGTTTATTTGAAGTACCACTGAAGTCGGGAGAATTTGATCCTGCTTCTCGTATTAAAGGGGGGGGACGCATATATCTTTATGATTCCCTATTATCATTTACAGAATTTGAATTAGACACTTTACATCTGCTCCAAGCTGGGTTGACTACGAGAATTATGGAAGATATGTTTAATTTACCGAGCAAAAAGATTTCAGATGAGCTGGAGGAAGTAAATCTTATAACAGATAAGTTTAGTTTTGAAGAGGAGAGAAAGCCGTATTTGATTTTTTCTAGAGTCTTCTTTGATAAAGAAAAAGCAATTTTACTGATAGACTACAAGTGTTTCATGTGTGGTTTTCTTGAATTAGTAGTGATTACCAAAAATAATGAGGGAGAATTAAATGTCTTGAGTAGAAATTATATTAATATGGAATAAGTATCTCTACAACGGAAAGGAACTGATTGAGGACAATGGGCTTCAGTACTACGACTATGGAGCTAGGATGTATGATGCCACGATAGGGAGATGGGGAGTGGTGGATCCGTTGGCGGATCAGATGCGGAGACATTCGCCTTATAATTACGCCTTCAACAATCCGATTAGGTTTATCGACCCTGATGGGATGGCCCCAGGGGATTTTCTTGATGAAAATGGAAATATAATAGGTCACGATGGCATAGACGATGGTAAGGTCTATGTTGTCAAGACGACACAGACCAGTTTTGACAGTGGTGTGCCTTCTGCCGGGATTTCAAAAAGTGATGCCAAAGCCACGGCAAACTTTATCAAGAAAAACTCAGGGAATACCGAGGCATTCCAGAACAACTCAACGGCTTACGATAACAGCGTGGAGATAATCGGTGATGCGGGTACCCGGCAGGGAATGGTCAACATTGTCAACCAGGATAACGGCAGGGGCGGGACATCTGATGCCAACAACCGGGAATACGGTGGAGTTGTCAGAAACGGGGCGGTCATCGAATCTCCTATGGGGCCGGTAGGCAACCCGAAAACCGACCTGAGCGCTTCCGTAACCCATCCCGATGTAATGACGGGGGACATCACTTTCCACAGCCACCCAAGCGGGCAGATAGTTGAAGGTCCCGGGTCAGGGACAATTGGGGGTACTACAACAACATATAAATGGGGCAGAGCTCCATCCGGGCACGATGTAAGAGGTGCTTCCGGGAATGAATATGTGTTTTCCCGTGGGAATGGAGCGGTTTATATATACAATAAATCGGGTGTGGTTGCGACAATCCCACAAATCCGTTTTGTAACCCCTAAAAAGTAGAACGGATATGAAGACGATAGTCAGTGTTATAGCGGGTTTTATGATTTCTGTTATGTATTGTTCAGCTCAATCTGGAAATCAATTGAATGGGTTGCTTGCCACAAGCATAGAGAAACATATACGGTCAAAAGAGCAGCTTGTCAAGGAAGGAGCACTTGTCCGGGACTATCTGGATAAAGTTGTATTCCTGAACGACAACTTCCCGGGGGACTTTCCATTTTCCAAAATAGCGGAAGAGTATAGCGTTGCTTTTTTTGATGATGTCAAGTACGGTAAATCTGAATTGAGAAGCGGGATAAACGTCTTTAGATTACTACCCGTGGTGCTGATTGACAATACTTTATCGATTACAATAGCAGACGGTCGGTTATCCAAGAAGAGAAGCAGCGTTACCATATCCAGTAGCGGGGGGACCACTTATGTATATGGGTACTCTTGCGACACAAAGCGGTGGGAACTGCTGGAAACAAAGTGAAAGCGAACAGGAATAAATAGCAAAGCCCGGCGATGTCCGGGCTTTTTCCTGACTTCGACACTGGGACACCCAAAATCAAAAACCGAACATTTTTGCCAGTTTTCGCTGACTTTGGTTCAGAAGCAAGGTCTTTCTTAGCTTTTTGCCGGAAGATTTGAGTTGGATCTC
>NZ_JAJUWR010000032.1 GCF_021390545.1 Algoriphagus sp. AGSA1
GCAAGTCTGAGCTTATATTATATCCTTGATTGCAGGAGCAGTTATACTTTTGAACTATTCTAGTGGAGAGAAGGGCAGTCTAAAGACTGCAATATTTAGGGTCCAAGTCATGAGACTTGAACCAAGCAGGATTTCGCTCTTTCAAAGCTCCTAGCAGAATTACAAGCTTTATTAGTTCAAGTCTTCGGACTTGGACTAATCATAATGCAATTTCCCGATTGCAAAAGAGGCAAGTTTGAGCTTATATTATATCCTTGATTGCAGGAGCAGTTATACCTTTGAATTATGCTAGTGGAGAGAAGGGCAGTCTAAAGACTGCAATATTTAGGGTCCAAGTCATGAGACTTGAACCAAGCAGGATTTCGCTCTTTCAGAGCTCCTAGCGGAATTACAAGCTTTATTAGTTCAAGTCTTCGGACTTGGACTAATCATAATGCAGTCTCCCGATTGCAAAAGAGGCAAGTCTGAGCTTATATTATATCCTTGATTGCAGGAGCAGTTATACTTTTGAACTATTCTAGTGGAGAGAAGGGCAGTCTAAAGACTGCAATATTTAGGGTCCAAGTCATGAGACTTGAACCAAGCTAATCTAATTATTTCCCATTTTTATCGTAACTTGAATTTTTAGGTTCGAAACAGAATACTATGATAGTTCAAGCAACATGTGAATCCCCAAACTTAAACGAGATAATTCAGGAACTGAAAAATGAATTTTCTGATCGTTATACCTTTAAGATTTTCGGTCTTGGATCTCAAAAAAGCATCTTAGTTCGAAAGTCTGCTTGGGTTGGTGTTCAAATAACAGTGCATGGCAACGAAATCATGATTGACGGGTCATTTCCAAACATTCTTATTTCATCTTTAATGACTTTACTATCGCAAAGTACAATAGCCCCAGTTAGCAAGTGGCACGAACTCGAAAAGAAGATATCGGCCTTCTTGAAGAAAAAGTATATCAAGTAAGAAGGTTCGGACTATTTTATTGAAGGTCCGCCCATGTGAGTGCCTCACTCACATACTACCAAAATGTCGTGAGTGTGACACTCAAGACGGCCAGAAATACAAATCCCGATCAGACCTAAGCTATAGCACTACACTGCGATCTCCGCGTACCTCTCCGTGCCCATTGCTGTTAAAAAACCGTTACCTGAAATTCATCGTAAAGACAGTCCGCTCATTTGGGATGGAAGTCACTTCGAGACTGCCCTTGTGCAGGTTCATGATCTGCCTGGATATGGCCAGCCCAATGCCACTACCGGTCTTTTTGGTAGAATAAAATGGCACAAAAATCCGCTCTAAAGCTTCAGGGATTATTCCCGGGCCAGAGTCTTCTACCTGTATCATCAAGCCTAGATCACCCTGTCCAATGGCAGATAGCCAAATGGTACGGTCAGCCTGATTCTGTAAGGATTCGGAGGCATTTTTCACCAAATTGATCAAGATCATGGTGATCTGATCCGGGTCGCAATGGATATCCAGGTCTCCGGGATGTACCTTAGTCTCAACTTTTACCTCGGCGGTTTTTAAGTCCTCCTTCATCAGGTTTAGCACATTTTCAAACAGCTGCCTGACTGGCATGGTAACTTTCTTCGGAGCCGGAATATTAGTGTAATCCCGGTAGGCGTTTACGAAATTCACCAGCCCTCTGCTGCGATTGGCAATCGTGTCAAGTCCTTCCTGCATGTCCATAAACCCATCTTTTTTGATCAGAATACCCTCTTGCTGTACATAACTATCCTCATCAAGAATAGTACGGAGTGACTCTACCAAACTTGAAATCGGAGTAATGGAATTCATGATTTCATGCCTGAGCACCTTGGTCAGGTTTTGCCAGGCTTCCAGTTCATTTGACTGGAGTTCCGCATTGATGTTTTGGAGTGAGAGCAAGGTCCAGCTTTGTCCACCCATTTTAAGGGAAGTGGATTGTATGATCAGGTGAAGGGAGGGATTTACTTTTTTTGAGATTCGCTGTCCAGGCTTCATTTCCATCACCTCGTTGAGAAGCGTGGGAGAGAGTTTTCCCAAATCAGTGATGTCCCGAAACTGAGGGATCTGAAGCAAGTGCTTTGCGGCGTTGTTGATCACGCCGATTTTCCCGGCATCGTTGAATGAGATGATTCCGGTATTGATATGTTGGATAATGATTTGGAGAAACAGCATCTGCTCTTCCTTCTCAGCCCGGGTTTGTTTGAATACCTCCATTACTTCATTGAAAGAAGTATTTACTTCCCTGAAGGAATTTCCCATTTTGCTGTCGGAAGTGAAGGAGCTTGAAAAATCCGCATATCGGATGGAGTCCAGGAACCGGGCAAGTTTATGGTTGATGGAGTTTACATAGTAGATCATTTCTCCGATCTGTATGAGGGCTATCAAGGCCAAAATAGCAGGAGCCAGCCACAAGTCCTGGCTATAATACAACCATAGCCCTAGGTATAGATTAAGGATGATTCCTATGATTCTTAGGCTTACGCCAAAAGAAAACCGTTTATAAACCATATTTTTCCAATCTGCGATAAAGCGAGGATCTGGTAAGCCCTAGTTCTTCAGCCGCTCTGGTAATGTGTCCGTTGTGTTTTTGTAAGGCTTTGCGGATAAGGATACGTTCCACATCTTCAATATTCAGATGCTCTAAGCTTACCGACTCATCCTGACGCTCAGGCTGAGCCATTTTTTGCAAAAACAGGTCCTCTGGCTGAAGCACATTATGATTTGACATGATCACCGCGCGTTCTATGCTGTGTTGTAGTTCGCGAATATTGCCTGGCCAGTGGTACTTGGTCATCCGTTTTACCAGTGGTTCAGAGGCTTTTCTGATGTCCTTATTGTACTTTTTGGAGTAAAACGCAATGAAATGATCTGCCAAAAGCGGAATGTCTTCCACACGCTCCCTCAACGGTGGAAGTTGGATTTCTATGGTATTGATACGGTAAAGCAAATCTTGCCGGAAACCATTTTCATAGATCATGTTGTGAATTGGCATATTGGTGGCAGAGATCAGCCGGATATTCACGTCCACAGGTCTGTTTGCTCCCACACGTGTTACCTGCCGGTTTTGAAGTGCGGCCAGAAGCTTAGATTGTAGCGCAAGGGGTAGATTTCCTATTTCATCCAAGAAAAGCGTTCCCTTATGCGCCTGCTCAAATCTTCCTGCCCGATCCTCCTTGGCATCTGTAAAGGATCCTTTTTTATGTCCGAAAAGCTCTGATTCAAAAAGCGTCTGGGTGATGGAGCCCAGATCCACGCCTACGAATGCTTCCCTGTTCCTTTTGGAATGACGGTGTATCGCACGGGCTACCAGCTCTTTTCCTGTTCCGTTTTCTCCCAGAATCAGTACGTTGGCATCAGTCACAGCTACCCGCTCTATAGTCTCAAACACCTTCTGCATAGTCTCGCTTTGGCCAATAATGTCCTTGAACTTATTGTCTATGTCCTGCTGCATGGTCTGCTTCTGGTCGCGGAGTAGATCTATCTCCATTTTCTTTTTGCGGAGCTGCAAGGCAGAATTCAATGTCGCGAGCAGGCGCTCGTTTTCCCATGGCTTCAGTACAAAATCAGTGGCCCCCTCCTTGATTGCTTTCACCGCAAGATTCACATCCCCATAGGCAGTGATCAAGACCACCACAGCGGAAGGGTCAAGTTCCAGAATCCTGTCTAGCCAATAGAACCCTTCCTGGCCCGAACTCACATCTTTGGTGAAGTTCATGTCCAGGAGAATCACATCATAGGATTCATTGTGGGTGAGGATGGGGAGTAGATCGGGATTGGTCTCGGTGTCCACTTGGGAAAAATGCCGTTTGAGAAAAATTTTTGCTGCCTTAAGAAGGTCTTCATTGTCATCTACAATAAGAATTTTGCCTGTTCTTTGCTCGCTCATAGTAAAAGGGAATTTAAAAAGCCTGGAAACCTATCCTGCTTGTGTCATGCTCTTGTTCCAAAAGCATACCGAAACGTATGGCATGCTAAATTTGCCAAAAAACGTTTGATTTCGGACAATCTACGCATGTTTTTAAGAATTGTACTTTTGCTATTCGCCAGGTTAGGACTATACGACTTTGAATTATTTTGTTCGCTTGCGGACGATAATGTTCGCGATTCTAGATCGGCCTTAGATCAAAATCAACGAAACTAGCCTGTACAGCCGATTTTTTGCATGGCATACCATTTGGCATATGGGTAGCAGCCCGAAAATGGCATTAACACACAATGGATAGAAAAATAGCTAAGAAAACCTGGACCCCTAAGAGAATTGCCTGGATAACAGGCGGTGTTATTTTAGTCGCCGGGATTGTTTATCAGATTGCATTTGCAGATCACAGATCTACAATGAACGTACAGAGAGACCGCCTGAGCATCGCTACTGTCACCAAGGGGGAATTTACAGACTACATTTTGGTCTCCGGACAGATAGAGCCCGCTCAGACTTTTTTCCTGGATGCGGTAGAAGGTGGGATGGTAGGGGAGATCGTACGGGAATCCGGCGCCTTGGTGGAAGTAGGAGATACTATTCTGGTGATGGCCAATTCCAATTTGCAGCTGGACGTCATGCAACGGGAAACCATGCTGTATGAGCAAATCAACAACCTGCGTCAAACCCGACTTTTTCTGGATCAAAATGACCTGAACCAACAGGGACAGCTTGCTGAAATAGATTATCAGATCAGCTTGTTGGAGCCTCAGTACAAGAGGTTCAAAGAACTTCATGAGAAGAAGCTGGTTTCTGACCGTGAATTTGAAGAGGTGGCAGAGCAATATGAATATAATCTGAAAAGAAGGGAATTGACTTATAAATCCTATAGAAGTGATTCTGTTGCCAGGGCATACCAGTTGGCCCAGCTTCGCCAGTCGGAAGGCAGGATGAATGCTTCTTTGGAGGGAGTAGGCCAGATTTTGGATAACCTGGTGATCAAAGCGCCTATAGCGGGTCAGTTGGCCATGGAGCAGATCGAGGTAGGACAGTCCATCAACTCAGGTGCCCGCTATGGTCAGATAGATGTGCTGGACGAATTCAAGGTACGGGTGCCTATAGATGAATTGTATTTGCCCAGGATAGGTCAGGGCCTACAGGGAAAGTTTACTCTCAGTGGCGTGGACCATGAACTGGAGATCACCAAAATCTTCCCCACCATCACCAACGGTAGATTTGAGGTGGATATGAGATTTACAGGCGAAAGCCCCAAGGGAATCAGAAGAGGACAGAGTGTGAGAATCAGATTGCAGTTGAGTGATAGCGAGCAGAGTTTGCTATTGCCTACGGGAGGATTCTTTAAGGATACCGGAGGAAACTGGGTGTTTGTGATCAATTCCTCAGGCAATGCCGAAAAGAGAAATATCAGACTTGGAAACAAAAACCCTGAATATTATGAAGTCTTGGAAGGATTGGTGGAAGGTGAGAAAGTAATCATCTCCGGCTACGAGAATTTCGGGAAGAATGAGGTGTTGGAGTTGAAGTGACGGGAGACGGGAGACCGAAGACTGAAGACCGAAGAAACTGTGAATTAAATGAGAGTGATAGTAGTCAAATTTAAATTGATTGGAAATGAGTTTCAAATTTGAAAAATTGATCATTTGGCAAAAGGCGATGGATTTAGCTGAAGAAATCCATGAGCTATCCAAAAACTTTCCAAGAGAAGAGATTTATAATTTGACAAGTCAAATTCGCAGAGCTGCTGATTCTATTGCCCTTAATATTGCCGAAGGTTCTATAGGTCAGACAAACCCTGAGCAAGGAAGATTTATTGGCTATTCTTTAAGGTCTTTGGCTGAACTCGTAACCTGTTTACATAAAGCTAAGCGAAGAAAGTACATTGAAGATTCAGTGTTTGATAAATTTTATTCTGAATGTTTCAATCTGATGAATATGATAATAGGGTTTAAAAAAGCTATTAAATAAGCTAGTAAGGCGGAAGATCGAAGACGGGAGACCGAAGAGGTCTTAAAAACAAGATTAAGATATCCAACGTCATTCGGTCTCCGGTCTTCAAACTTAAAATCTATCAATAAGGATGGAGGATCAAGAGGCTTCGGTCTTCGGTCTCCCGTCTTCAGTCTTAAAAAAAATCTATCAATAAGGATGGAGGATCAAGAGGCTTCGGTCTTCGGTCTCCCGTCTTCAGTCTTAAAAAAAATCTATCAATAAGGATGGAGGATCAAGAGGCTTCGGTCTTCGGTCTTCGGTCTTCAGTCTTAAAAAAAATCTATCAATAAGGATGGAGGATCAAGAGGCTTCGGTCTTCGGTCTTCGGTCTTCAAACTCAAAACCATGAACGTAATCAAAACAGTCAATCTCCGCAAAATGTACGCTACCGAAGAGGTAGAGACCACCGCTTTGGACAGCATACAGATCGAAATCAAAAAAGGCGAATTCGTCGCCATCATGGGGCCTTCAGGATGTGGGAAATCCACACTCTTGAATATCCTGGGATTATTGGACAACCCGGATGATGGGGAATACCACTTCCTGGATCATGAAGTGGCAAAGTTCTCTGAGAGACAACGCTCTTCTTTGAGAAAAGGAAATATCGGATTTGTGTTCCAGAGCTTCAACCTGATCGATGAACTTACGGTATTCGAAAATGTGGAGCTCCCACTCCTTTACCTGAAAATCCCTTCAGATGAGCGTAAGACAAGAGTAGAAGAGGTATTGACCCGCATGAATATCATGCACAGAAGAAACCATTTCCCCCAGCAGCTTTCAGGCGGTCAGCAGCAGCGTGTGGCCATCGCCAGAGCCATCGTGGCCAAGCCTTCTGTGATCCTTGCCGATGAACCTACAGGTAACCTGGACTCTACCAATGGTGAAGAGGTAATGCGTCTTCTGGAAGAACTCAATAACGAAGGAACCACGATAGTCATGGTGACCCACTCTCCGCATGACGCGAATTACGCACACCGAATCATCAACTTATTTGATGGTAAAGTGGTGACAGAGAATATCAGGGAGCAGTTTCATGTCTAAAGTTGGAAGTAGGAGGTAGGAGGTTTGGAATAATTTGATCATTGAATACTAAAAATTATGGATTTTAAATTTGAAAAACTTCGAATCTGGCAAACTTCCATGTCGTTTGGTGAAGAGGTTTTTGAGCTATCAAAGGCTTTTCCAAAAGAAGAACTATACAGCCTGACATCTCAAATCCGTAGAGCAGTTGACTCTATTGCATTGAATATAGCTGAAGGTGCTACAGGAAACTCTCAAGCTGAATTCAGAAAATTTATTGGCTATTCTTTACGTTCACCTGCAGAAGTAGTCACATGTCTTCACAAAGCAAAACTTCGAGGATACATTGAAGAAGAGTCTTTCCAAATTAGCCATAAACAGGCTTTTGATTTGATGAATAGTATCGCAGCCTTCAGAAACACCTTAGTATCAACTGCTAAATAACTTCCCACCTCCAAACTTACCTACTTCCAACCCCCACGCACAATGCTCCGCCATCAACTTACCCTCGCGTTCCGCAGCTTTATGAAGTTCAAGAAGATCTTCGCGATCAATCTGTTTGGATTGGCAATAGGTCTTACTACAGTGGTTTTGATCCTGCTGTGGGTGAAGGATGAGCTGAGTATCGGACGGTATCATGAAAGGATAGATCGGATCTATGCAGTGATGACCAATCACGATAACAGCGGTGGAATAGTGACCATAGGAGTGACGCCCGGCGATATGGCAGAAGCAATGAAAGCAGAGTTGTCTCAGGTGGAATTGTCTGCCGGGACCTCTCCGTTTATAGAGGGAGTTTCTTTTGAACAGGGTGATACCAAGTTGTCGGGGGCGGGTTTGTTTGTGGACCAAAGCTATTTTGATATTTTTTCTGTTGATTTTGTGGAAGGAAATCCAAGTCAGGTGATGACCGGGATCAATTCCTTGGCGATTTCTGAGACGATGGCCACAAAGCTCTTTGGTTCACCAAAGGATGCGATTGGTCAATCAGTAAAATGGCAGGTTTACGATTTTCAGAATGAGGTAGAAGTGACAGGGGTTTACAAGGATCTTGGAGCTATGGACATCGATAAGTCTGATTATTTCTTGTCCTTTTCCTATTTCAAACAGATGCTTGGAGACGGCGTACACTGGGGCAATTTCAATGCTTCCACCTATGTGCTGCTCCGCCCGGATACAGATGTGGAAGCTTTCAATGAACAGATTGCAGGCTTCATCAAAGCCAAAGATGAGGGAAGTAACGTGTCAGCTTTTGTTCAGGCATATGGAGATACCTATCTGTACGGTACTTATGAAGATGGGAAAGTAGCGGGAGGAAGGATCAGCTATGTCAAACTTTTTTCAGTGATCGCACTCTTTATTCTGATCATTGCCTGCATCAATTTTATGAATCTGACCACGGCGAGATCGATGAGTAGGGTGAAGGAAATCGGTGTCAAAAAATCCATGGGAGCAAGCCGTGGAGGTTTATTCAGCCAGTTTATGGTCGAGTCGCTTGTGCTCACTTTTTTGGCACTGATACTGGCGGTGGTACTGGTCTATATTTTACAACCCTTTTTCAATCAGGTTACATCCAAGACGCTAAGTTTGGCTTTAGAGCCTGAACTGATCTTGATTTTATTGGCAATAGGGATTGTGACTGGCTTCTTGGCGGGTATTTATCCGGCAGCATACCTATCCAAGTTTAAGCCCTTGGACGTGATGAAATCATCAGTGAAAGGAAGTTTAGGGGAATTGCTGGCCAGAAAGGGACTGGTTGTATTCCAGTTTACAATTTCTCTTTTGCTGATCATTGGAATTTCCGTGATCGGCAAACAGATGTCCTTTATCCAAAACCAAAACCTCGGCTACGACCAGAGTCATCTCCTTCAGATCAACGCCTCTGGGATCCACCCCAATCAGTTGGATTCATTTTTGGCAGAGTTGAGAAATAGCCCGGGAGTACAAGACGCTTCCAGTTTAAGTCATCCATTGGTCGGATTGAGAAGCTCCACGATCGGGCTTACCTGGGAAGGGAAGAATCCCGATGAACAGGTGAAATTCGAAAACATAACCGTCAACATGGGCTTGGTAGAGACTATGGGACTGGAACTGGTCGATGGAAGAGCTTTTTCTCCGGACTTTGGAGAGGAAAAGTCAAAGATAATCTTAAATGAAGCAGCTGTCCGTACGATTGGCTTTGAAAATCCTGTTGGGCAGATTGTAAATCTCTGGGGAGAGGACAAAGAGGTGATCGGTGTGCTCAAGGATTTTAATTTTGAGTCACTGAAAGAGAGCGTCAAACCCGCATTCCTGAAGTATGATCCGGGTTTTGCCGAGAAGGTCATGGTGAGAATCAACTCTGAAAATCAACAGGGGACCATTGCGGGAATTGAGGAGCTTTTTGTGAAGCGAACGGCCCAACCAATGGATTATTCCTTTATGGATGCCGATTATCAGTCGTTGTATGTTTCCGAGCAGCGGGTTTCCAAGCTTGCAAAATACTTCGGTGTGCTGGCGATTTTCTTATCTTGCTTAGGATTGTTTGGATTGGCTGCATTCACTGCTGAAAAGCGTAAGAAGGAAATCGGTGTCCGCAAAGTAATGGGAGCCTCTACTTTCGGAATATTGAAATTGGTGTCCCGGGATTTTGTGCAGCTGATACTGCTTTCCATCGCAATAGCTGTACCGTTGGCTTGGTATTTTGCTGATAATTGGCTGAAAACCTATGCGTACCAGACAAGTCTGAGCTGGTGGATATTTGCAGGCTCTGGAGTATTGCTGGTAAGCATTGCCCTGATTACTGTGGGCACCCAGGCCTATAGTGCCGCTTCTGCAAATCCGGTGGACTCATTGAAAAGTGAATGATTGGTATCAAGTAGCAAGTATCAAGACATCAGTATCAAGATAGGAGAGACCAGGACCAAGGGATAAGAAGTTTGCGTCATTGCTAGACTTAACATCTGGATGCCAACCGCCCCAAATCGGGATGACGTTGTAGCTAGTTCCCAAACACGTCATCGGCAACGACGAAGGAGTGTGGCAATCTCAGTGGGAGTGACTTCACATTAGCGTGGCAAGTGCCTAGACACAGGATAGATTAGAAGAACATAAACTCTGGAGGCTGAAAAGTTATTCGATTAACTTCAAAGATATTTTAGATTTTGACTTTGTCTTTTTCTTAAACCCGGATTATGCATTAGGTTTCGTCATGAGGGCATTAATTGCAATAAAATCAGACTGTTTGGAGAGTTCACCATAGCGACGCTACCGTGAACTCTCCAAACAGCAATGTAATGGCTGATTTTGAAGCAATTAATGGCTGTAATAACTTGTGCGCCGAGGCGTAGAATTGCTAATGCATATTTCGGGTTAAAATAAATAACTGAACCATCGGGAAGGACAATCATTTTGTTTCCCCTCTTTCTGACGAAAAGGGGTTATATCCTAGGTTCCGATGGATCTGCAGTTGCGAGAAATTGTCTTGTGTGCTTAGAATAGAATGGGTTCCGTTTGGATTTACAATGATTCTGGTGTTTTCATTACCAATAATCTGGGAGTGAGTCCCATTGGGATTAACCATCGATTTGGTGTCCCCATGACCATGGACCACCAAATGTGTCCCATCTGATTTACAATCATCGAATGAGTAAACAGTCCAGAACTCAACATCGCGGAAAAAGTATTAGTAAGATCTTCACACTAGCTTTGCCCTACCATAACAAACAGCAATGCCACCAGCAAAATACCTACAATCAATTGTAAATAGCCACTTTGCCATTTTTTTTAATTGATAGTTGAGAACGGGGGATTCCATACACCATAGGTAACATGTTAACCATTGATACTCAATACCGCATTCTCCAGCTTGTAATCAGTCCGTTTTCAACGGTGAATAAAAAATCAGCTTTATTTGTGTATCCACGGCTAGAATATTGTCCTTTCACTACAACCTGGTTTCTGTCAATGATGGCATATTCAGGTTTTTCAACCTTGCCTTGGCGGCTGATGATATCGCTTTCTATCCACTTGGCCGTTTCTTTAGCTGTTTTCATTTTGCCCTCTGCTCCATAAGCTTGGGTTGCGGAAGGTGCAAATTGTGCTCTAATCAGCTTTGCATCTTCGACTTCCATAGCTTCCATTAGCGCTTTTATAGGCTTTAATAGGTTTTCGTCTTGCATAGTTGTTGTATTAGATAGTTGAATTTAGCTTGCTTTTTGAGTATTTGCAACCTATCCGATTTGTGAAGTATCTCCACCTATTCTGCTTTTATCTGTCTAAAAATTGCGTTTGATCTCCTCTGGAAAGCAACCGGAAATATTTTTATTGTTTTAGTTTTAAAGAAAAGTAGGGAAATTCTGAAAGCTGATGGGGGAGTAGAGTTCGATCGGGAGTAAATTACCGCTTAATACAATTTTGGCTCTCTTTCAATTTGTTAAAGAGTTTCACCCCTACTGCTTTCCCAAATTTCAATTGCCTTTGGTGTGAGGGTGAAAAATGGATTTTAGCATGGTCAACTTGTGCTTTTCCTCTATCTATTTACCATCAAAAAGCTCGGTCAACTTTTATCATCCTTCCGGGCTTAAATCCGGAGAATGGTTTAATCTCACAATCGCCTTTCCCCAAATGCCTACCCCGCAGTATTGCGGGGAGCCTGTCCCAAGAACGGAGAGAAACGGGAAGGAGGAAAGAATGAGGTGGCACAGCCAACTTTTAAAGTTAAAACGGTCTCTCTTTGAGAACATATTTAGTTCGGCTGTAAACCAAACAATTGTCGTGTGGTATTCATAGCTAATTCAAAAGGTTTAGTGTTTTTAATAATTTTGACCATTACGCTTGCTCCTAACCATAAATGAAAAGCACTCTCTGCAGTAGTAGTGGAATCACTGGATATCTTAAGAGAACCGTCCTCACTAGCTGCTTCAATTGCTGCAGATAATCGTTTAATGATCTCAGAGGTACCTATTTGAAGAGATTGTCTCATTGCCTCAGATAAATCCGACACATCAGCGGCCACTTTTACAACCAGACATTTTCCTTGACATTCAAGAAATGCTTGTCTTTCTTGCCAGCGTTCAAAGAATTTCATCAGACGATCGACAATACTAAGCTCATTTTGGTTAAAGATCATATCCATTTCAGCTAGATATTCTTCGAAATAATCATCTAAGACTTCTTTTCCAAAGAAATCCTTGGACTCGAAGTAATGGTAAAATGATCCTTTTGGAACATTGGCAGCCTTTAAGATTTCGTTCAGTCCAACAGCGGAAAATCCTTTTTGGGATATTATATCACGTCCCACGGTCAGTATATTTTCGCGAACATTCACGGCTTCATTTTTATTTTTCATGCGTGCAAAGTTAATAAAAAAATAGACTAGTCGGCTATAATTATATCAGTGATTGAATCTACAGGTTCTAAATGGGTTATAGGGGGCGGCACATAAACTGATAAAGTGATGATTTGGTTTTGCTAGATGAAGAGTACACAGATTTTCGGGATGGCTTTGGGATTGGAAAAGCCTTGGTACATTACAAAGATTGATATGGCTAAGCCAGAGCCTGGCGGGCAGGGATAGCTCGATATTTTTCCTTCATGCCTGAGTCCCACGGGTTCAGACTTCAGAAGGAAGCACCCGAATGGTCATTGTCTCCTGGGTTCGTCCAGCAGTCGGGTTGCTGTTTGAAGCATTCAGTATGCTATTGATCGAGTCGAAAATGCCTGTAAGTAAAGCGGCAGATATCATGGATGTGTATCCTCAGTGTATATGGAATGTGTTTTCCTACTGGATTGAAAGGCTCATCAAAACGATTGCCAGTGTTGGATCACTGTTTTCGGAATTGACGAGACCTCCTAAAAAAAGGCATAGCTACCTCTTGTAGCAGCAGCTAGGGATGAAAGAAGAGTGATCTACGCTGTCCTAGTGGTTTGACTGAAATTGAAATGTTAAAATTTGTTAAATATAATATAAATTTCTGAATACAAAAAAAATCCGTATAAATTTGCACCAACAAAATACTAGACGACCGGTCTAATATTGTCACGGTGAAAATCACGGTGATACAAACAAATCTCTGATTCGGATATGCGCAATTTGAATTGGAAATAAATTAAAAACACTATGAAAGTGGATGTAACAAAAAAATCGGCTACCAATATTTTTGATGGCCCTTATTACTTAAACATTGATGGGCAGTTAGTCCAAACAGCTGAAAGCTTTGGTGTTGAAAATCCAGCAACAGGAGAAGTCTTTGCTCAAGCTCCATCAGCAAGTCCCGAGCAATTGGAAAAAGCAATTAGCGCAGCTAAAACCGCTTTTAAGAGTTGGTCAAAATTTAGTTATGACGAGCGTGAGCAATACTTAAAAGCCTATGCCGCTGAATTGGATGCTCACCGTGACGAGCTTGCAAGATTGCTAACGCTGGAACAGGGAAAACCTTTTGCTACCGAAGCGGTGCCTGAGGTCGATCAAGCAATCAGATACATACGTGAAATTGCTGAAAGACGTATTCCTGTGGAAATCGTAGAGGAAAACGAAAGCCATATCGTTGAACTTCATCACACTCCCCTAGGAGTCGTTGGAGCTATAACTCCATGGAATTTTCCGGTTCTCCTAACTTTATGGAAAGTCGCTCCTGCACTTATAACGGGAAATACAATGGTTGTTAAGCCTTCTCCTTTTACACCACTTACACTTTTACGTGCAGGCCAGATTGCACAATCTGTATTGCCTGCAGGTGTACTCTCAATAATTACGGGAGGTAATGAACTAGGCCCTCAAATGACGGAACATCCGGATCTTGCTAAGATTAGTTTTACCGGCTCTACCGAGACAGGTAAGCACGTAATTCGCTCTGCTGCATCGACCGTTAAGCGTTTGACCTTGGAAATGGGAGGAAATGATGCGGCTATAGTATTACCGGATGCGGACTGGAAAACTATTGTTCCTCAGCTATTTTGGGGTGCAGTAGGAAATTTGGGACAATGGTGTGTCGGAATAAAACGTCTCTATGTGCATAGCTCTTTCCGTAAAGAGTTCGTAGCTGAATTTGTTGACTACGCAAAAAAACAAAAGCTTGGTAATGGAATGGACGCTGACGTAGTTCTCGGACCGGTACAGAATAAGATGCAATATGAAAAGGTTAAGACCTTTTTAGCAGACATTAAAGCTAATGGTCAAAATATTGTTTTGGGAGGTGACGTAGATGACAATCAGCCAGGTTATTTCATCCCTGTTACAGTAGTGGATAATCCATCCGAACAATCCAAAATTGTTCAGGAAGAGCAGTTCGGCCCTATTGTTCCTATAATTGAGTATGATGACGTAGATGATGTGATAAATCGAGCTAACAATAGTCCGTTTGGTCTTGGCGGCTCGGTTTGGGGACAAAATACGAAAGCTGCGGTAGAAGTAGCCAATCAGCTTGAAACAGGAATGGTTTGGGTTAATGAGATACACACCCAGGGAGTGGATATTCCATTTGGAGGACACAAACAATCTGGTTTGGGTACTGAGCAAGGTCATGAGGGAAGGCTTTTATTTACTAACCCTAAGACTGTATTAATTAAAAAATAAGTATATAAACGGCTCTTAAATAAAAACTTAAGAGCCGTTTGTATATAATCTTTCATAAAAAAAGACTTATATATATGGAATATTCTTCTTTATTCACCCAAACTGAATTGGGGAAACGTATTTTAAGAAACCGTATTGTTCTGCCACCTTTGACTCGACAGCGGAGTGGTCAGCCGGGAGACGTGGCGACGGACCTAATGGCTAAATATTATCAGCAACGGGCATCTGCTGGATTTATAATTAGTGAAGGTACACAAATTGAACCACGAGGAAAAGGGTATTCCTGGACCCCCGGGATTTATTCGGAAAAACAAATAGCAGGCTGGAAAAAGGTGACTGATGCCGTGCATGAAAGAGATGGGATAATATTTGCTCAACTTTGGCATGTGGGTCGTGTATCCCATAAGTCACTGCAACCCAATGGAGAAGCTCCTGTAGCACCTTCTGCCATTAAAGTGCAAAAAGTCAAAGCATTCATTGAAACTTCACCAGGTGTTGGTGAATTAGCAGAACCGTCCGCACCTAGGCAATTGACGGTTAAAGAGATAAAAGAAATAGTTGAGCTCTATGCCCAAGCTGCACGCAATGCTTTGGCGGCAGGTTTTGATGGCGTTGAAATTCATTGTGCCAATGGTTATCTCGTTAACCAATTTATATCCACTCACTCCAATACTAGAGAAGATCAATATGGAGGTTCATTGCAGAACAGACTACGCTTCTTGCGAGAGATCATAGAGGCTGTCGCTAAAGTAACGGGGCCAGAACGTCTTGGAGTACGTTTTACACCATTGTTTACGAGCACCGATCAGGATCGTATTTATATCGGCCTGGTGGAAGAGAATCCACATGAGACTTACATAGAAGCGGTGAAAATACTTGAAGAAGCTGGTATTGCTTATGTTTCGATTGCTGAAGCAGACTGGGAGAATGCTCCTGAATTACCAAAATCTTTCCGACTGGCTTTACGGGAAACTTTTAGTGGTAAGATCATTTATGCAGGACGTTATACACCAGAAAAAGGAGAGAAACTTATCAAAGCAAATTTGGCAGATCTTATAGCGTTTGGGAGACCGTATATTGCCAATCCCGATCTACCAGAGCGCATTGCCAATGGTTGGCCTATGAACGAGCTTGATGCTAAAACATTATACGGTGGAAATGAATTGGGATATACTGATTATCCTTGTTATCAGGAGAATAAATAGGGCTTGCTGAAAAATCTCAGCCATGCCAGGCCTGGCATGGCTGAGGCTAGCTTGAAAATCTCGATTTTGAGATTTTCTGATGTATGGATAAAGGTATATTGTGGTCAATAAGCTTGCACTTGCTGAAAAACCGCTCGCATAAAAAATGGCTTAATCATTCAAAATGAAGGCTTTTGATCTATTACTGGCGTTGTTCAGCAGGCTCTAAATAGAACTATAGGATAAAGTAAAGCGAATTGCTTCTTTGGGCTTTTCCCTGCTTTATTTAATAAGTATAGTAGTTGAGAGAATCAAAAGCACTCTGTTAACTTCACTCTGATTTTATAAAAAAATAAATTATGAATATGATATTTAGCGCCTGCAAATATCAGTTCACGGTGTTGTGTTTATTATTGATGAGCGTTAGCTTAAAATCACAAGCTATGGATTAAAAGTTTAAAAAAGCAGTCAAAAAGTAAAAATTGTGGAAGAAGCTATTAATCAGGCAAAGGAAAACTATAGAATTGTAAGTGTAAAATATGTGAATAAATTAAGCTTAATCACTGAATTAATTGATTCTGATAACGCCTATCTTCAGCACAATCCCATCTTATTTCCATAAAAATCAACAGACAACTTAAATATTACCAACTCCATTATACAATTGGAAACTTATAGAGGCTATGGTAAAGAAACAATTAACAGAAAAGGAAAAGAGAATCAACAAAACGATTACTTTATTGGCCTGGATCCTTATTATCAGTGGGATCACGGGGATGCTAAGCTTCTATCTCTTTTCAAGAGAAAATGTGACAACCAACGATGCGCAGATCGAACAATATATTACACCTGTTTCAAGTAAAGTTTCAGGATTTATTAAAAATATCAAGTTTGAGGATAATCAATTTGTACGTAAAGGAGATACTTTGATTGTTATCGATAATCGTGAATTTGTCAACCGGGTAAAAATGGCTATAGCTAATTTAAATGCGAATACCCAACATCTCAACACAATTGAAAGTGGAGTCAACACAAAGGAAAACGAAACCAAAATCCTCGATGCTAAAATTGCTTCTGCGAAAATTGACATCAGTAGAAATGAACAGGATTTCAAAAGATATAAAAATCTGGTTTCTGAAGATGCGGCAACTGAGCAGCAATTTGAAAACGTAAAAGCTTCTTATGAACAGGCAAAAGCTAGTCTTTTAGCTTTAGAACAACAAAAAAATGCAATGATAGCAAGTGTGAATGAACAGGAAACAAGAGTTGCTCCTGTAAAAAGCCAGATTCAACAAAGTGCTGCGAATTTGGATAACGCTAAACTTTTTCTCTCTTACACGGTCGTTAAAGCGCCTTACGACGGTTGGGTGGGTAAGAAAACCATTCAGGAAGGCCAGTTGATTAAAGAAGGTCAGACGCTAGTTCATATTGTAAGTAAAGAAAAATGGATTACAGCAAATTACAAAGAAACTCAACTGGGTAAAATCAATCGCAATAAAGAGGTTATCATCACCGCCGATGCTTATCCTGATATACAATTCAAAGGAAAAATTGTTTCCGTTTCCCCGGCTTCAGGTTCCCAGTTTTCATTAGTGAAACCAGATAATGCGACAGGAAATTTCGTAAAAATCGAACAAAGATTCCCTGTAAGAATTATTCTCGATAAAAACCAAAACGACGAAAAATTACTTGCAGGAATGAATGTTTTGGTAAGTGCGAAAAAGTTATAGAGTTTTAGAATTGCACAGCTTTAGAATAAAATATTTAGCGTAATAATTTCAAATTACCTCATTTTCAAATTAAATTATTTTTAGCTAATAAAGCAAAGTTTTTTTGGCAAATGAGTTATAAGAATTTTGTACATAGTAGTTATGCAAAACAATTCAATTTATTATAAATGGGTGCCACAATGGCTGAAACTGCCGCTTCTTATTCTTGGGCTGTTTCCCCATCTGATGTTGTTTTCGCTTTTGCACTCCAATATCGCCTTCACCTCTTCTTTTATGGATGTAGATTCTGACGATATCCAATACACTATGATTTTGATGTACGGGACGTTTGTGACTACTCTTCTAGTGATGCAAAGGTTTATGGCGTATTTCAGTGTAAAATATTATATCTTGCTGATGTCTTCGGCTTCCATACTTATTCTTTACGGTCTCTCGGAAACCAGCGATTATCATATTATTTTAGTCTTTCGCTTTCTGGAAGGTATTTTCGGAGTGATGCAAGGTGCTATTTTGATACCATTAATTGTAGCCGAACTCAAAACAAAACATGCTAAAGAAATTGCCTATACATTTTTATACACGATTATCCTGACGGGGGGAACTATAACAACCTCTCTCTTGAAGACCAGCATTGAAGATTACGACTTTAAGCATATGATTTTAACAATGGCCTATTTTCATGTATTTGTTTTAATTATTGCCATTTCGATTTTTAATAAAAACAGATTTTTTCCTAGAAAACCACTCTATCAGATGGATATTACAAGTTGGTTTTTGCTTTGGGTCTGTCTTCAGTCGGGTGGTTATGCTCTGATTTATGGGAAAAGACTCATGTGGTTTGAATCCGATATTATCATTCTTTGTTTTTTAGTATTTCTGTTTTTTGGAGGATTATTTATGTTAAAACAGAGAAATCAACCACGCCCGTTTTTTCATTTTGAGGTTTTCCGTTCAAAAAATTTGATTGCCGGTGTCATTCTTTTTTTTATTTTCTATATCCTGAGAGCGTCCATTAATAATGTGTACAGCGTAATGGCAACCGTTTGGAAATGGCCTTGGGATTATATCGTTGAAATCCAATACTGGAATGTCGCTGGAAGCCTTTTTGGGGTTCTTCTTTCAGTCCTTTGTATCATAAAAAGAGTTCCTGCAAGATTTGTTTTTTTTACCGGATTTATGATTCTAGCCATTGACAGCGCGTGGTTTACCTATACCTTCTATCCAGATACAACACTTCAAATAATTGGCCCACCGTTATTTCTTCAGGGAGTAGGGCAGGGATTACTGTTTACACCTCTTGCCTTTTTCTTAATTGCAGGAATGCCGGACCAGTACGTTTCCAATGCAAACGCAGTCGGGATGGCAACAAGATTTTGGACAACTGCGATTGGTTATGCTTTGATGCAAAATTTAATGTTGTTCTTAACGTTAAAACATTCGGATACATTAAGTTCCAATTTTATAGATACCAATCCTGTTTTCTATTCTCAATGGAGCCAGATTTTAGGAGCTAATATTTCAAAAATTCCTGTTAATGAGTCTTTATCAATGACAGCAGGAGTTTTTAAAGAAAAAATAAACACACAGGCAATCCTTCTTGCCAATATGGAAATTTTCACTGGATTATTTTGGCTGGCCTTACTTACAACCGTTATAATTTCACTGTATCATCCGGTGAGAAATACGGTGAGAAATATGGATGTCATCCCGACTTTTGTATTAAAAATAGTACTATTAATTCGGTATAAAAATAGGTCTAGGTCATTATAGATTGCCATTTAGAGATGTTTGATTAATTTGGTCTAAGCATGCCAGGAATTTAGGTCAGGCTTAGTCACTTTGAAAAAACGTTTAAAGTAGGTTAGTTTTTATTCATTTATCCAAATTCCTTTCCTCAGAGATTCACCGCTGAGGTTTATTCTGTGAGAGGAGTAGCCTATCCCCCCCATAGTGGTGCTGAAAAGTGAATCTGGAGTGGCTTCCTGAACCGTTGTGGTTCTCAAAATATCGTGTCATGACCTCATATCTGTCGTTATTTAGGGTTTGCCGAAAAAGTCTCAGCTATGCCAGCTTCAAGGCGGCCGAGTGAAGATGTATGCTTATACTTCGAATGAGGTCCACACAGAAGATGGTATGACTGAGGCTAGCCTGAAAATTCCGGTTTTTGTCTTTTTTGGGTGCATGGGTATAGACCTATTGTAGTAAAAAAGCTTGCACTTGCTGAAAAACCTTTCGGATGAAAAAAGGGCTAATCAGTCATAATGATAGCCTTTAATCTTTTTTGGCGTTTTTCAGCACGCCCTATTTAGGGTTGTTTTTGACCAGAAAAACTCTCTGGGTTCGTGCCCGTTCAAACTGAGGAGTTCCTCTGCTTGATAATCAGTTGCCAAAAGCCAGGATATATATTGGTTGGCTGTATTGCAGGATATACCCAAGGTTCCGGCAATCTTCCTGTTGCTGGGCCGTCTCTGTGTAAACTAAAAATCTGTTTTATATCCATAGGATCTCAAGTACATTGGCCCTATCGTTTTCTGTTTAAAACGGTAGGGGAATTATTTGCTTGATCTTTCAAAGTAAACAGGGAGGGACGATGGCGTAAATCGAACCGAAATAAGCCAAGTTCATCGGCACAAATCGAACCATTATATCCATTTTGCTCAAAAAAAATCAGCAGTAGGTTTTGAATGGTTTCATTACCTACTGCCGATTTTTAATAAGAAAGATAAGTCTTTAATTAGTTTACTTTTTCTGTGCTTTCATGAAAGTCCGGATTTTTTCTATTATAGCTTCTCCTTCTTCTTCCATGGCAAAGTGCCCTGTGTCGTAGATGTTATAATCGATATTTTTAACATCTTTCTTAAACGCTGCTGCACCACTTTCAGGGAAGTACACATCGTTTTTACCCCAAACAACCAACAGTGGAGGCTGATTATCACGAAGATATTTTTGCCATATGGGGTATAGCTTGACATTATTTTGGTAGTCATACCAAAGGTCAAGATTTATCTGGTGAGCATTGGGACGTGACATTCTCAGATAGTCCAGGTGCCATGTGTCAGGATTTACATTTTCTTCGTTTCTAGTACCATGGGTGTATTCATTTTTCAGACCTTCCAAAGAAAATGCGGGTAATAGTACAGATTCTGTTTTCTCGTTCCTGTCTGCCCATAGTTCTCTGATGAGTTTCCATCCTTCACCAAGACCTTCTTCATAAGCATTTCCGTTTTGGGTAATAATAGCAGTAACTCTCTCAGGATGCTTAGTAGCAATTCTAAAACCTACAGGAGCTCCATAATCCTGCATTACGATTGCATAAGAACTCAATCGTTTTTTCTCCAAAAATGCATCTATAGTATTGGCTAAATTATCAAAAGTATATTCATATTGCTCTGGTGTAGGAAAGTCACTATCCCCAAAGCCAGGATAATCGGGAGCTACCAAATGGAAGTCGTTGGACAATTGGTCAAGGACTTTTCTGTATTGGTGCGAAGAGGCTGGGTAGCCGTGCAACAATACAAGTGTTGGTTTTTCCGGGTTTCCTGCTTCCCGGTAAGCGATATTAATACCATTTACCGCTAGTTTTCTGAATTTTGTCGTTTTCATATCTACATTGTTTGTTGAATAATCATTTGTTTCTGGTGAGCCTTTGTCTGTGTTTTTACAACTGGATAGCAACAGGCTTAATGCGAAAAGGGCAATTGTTACGTGTTTCATAATGTTTTTTTTTAATGATCATTTATTTACCGAACGATCGGTAATTTTTTTGTTTAAATTTTTTTAGGTGATGTACCTCTCTTCAATATTTTTCAGAGCATTTTCGAAAATAGTTTTATCCTTCATTATCCTAGAGAGAACCAAACTTCCCTGGATGTCTATCATATTTTGAATAGCCAATTGTTCTGCTTTTTCAAGGGATAGATGAAATGCCAACCCAATGTTTACAAAGGCATTAATCCATTGTTGAATACCTTCTTGAAGATTATTCTCAAAAAGTTGTAGCCCCTTATCCATAGATAATGTTCTGAAAACACACATCTGATTTCCTCCCTCGTAAAGCAGTCTAATCTGCTCTAATCCTAGTTTTAACCGGATAATCGGATCATGTTTTTCATCTGACAGTGCCGAAAACACATTGTTTTTGACCCATTGATCAAAATGCAACAGGACAGATTCCGCCATTTCCTGCTTTCCATTAGGAAACCGGTGATAAAGGCTTGCTTTCTTTAGCCCTGTTTCTACTGATAGTTCCTGTAAACTAGCTCCTTCATAACCCAGTGATCGGAATACTTTGGCCAAACCATTCATCAAATCACCATCTAATACTTTCTGTGGTCTCATGATGCAAAGGTAGTAATAATTTTTAATTTACCAAACGTTCGGTAAAATTATTTTTTAACGCCTAGGATGATCTATAATGGGTAATTGAAAACTAATTTTGGGAAAGTATCCAATTTAGTTTCATGAACAGCAATCAGATTTTTGAGATGACACTAGGTCTAGAGAAGCCATGGCGGGTAAAGGGGGCATTTCTACTGCCAGGAGATGCGGCCGGTGATAGAGCTCGATGGCGAAGTCCAAAATGACGATGACCAGCGGGAGCATGACATCAACAGAGATGCGGACATAAAGGAGTACGCTATCCACACGTTGAGATTTAAGAACGAAGAGATATTGAATGAGTTACCCAACATACAGGAATGGGTACGAAGCTATATATCAAATCTAAATCAGAATACTGATTGCTAGGCAGGGGAGTCAGTTGTTTCTACGACACCATCTCACCTTGTCTGGAACACATGCGTTTTATTTTAGCAGCGTCAAACTCCCTTTCCTAAAGAGCCTGTCCCGATATTTCAACCCAAGAACGAAATGATTCGGAACAGAAGCGTGGGGTGAGGTAGAAAACCCATCCGGCTTAAATCCTGAAACCTTCAATCACCTTTTGATACTGAAATCAAATGGTAGCACTGCACATACCCCTCTCATTCAGAGGAGTATTCAATCACCTATGAAATGAACTGTCATTAAAAATGAGGTTTTATGGTGGTTAGCCACCCATTTATCGATAGATAATCGCCACATTGTGGCAGAGACAAACAAGTTAGTGGCAATGGCAGGACGACCCAACCGACAGCAGACACCCGACCAATTGACACAGAAAAAATAAAAAAGCCGACCGCACAGGAAATTTTAAAAGACAAGAGAACCAGGTACACCCATCCAAAACTCACTTTTTGCCAAATGACAAATAATTCCATTTTTATTGAGACAGCTTTGCATCATTAATACTTTAAAAAAATAGAATAATGGCAAAGACAGTTTTAGTAACAGGCGCTTCGGCAGGAATTGGAAGAGCAACAGCAATTTATTTGGCACAAAACGGCTACAACGTTTACGGTGCAGCACGCAGAACAGAGAAAATGCAAGACTTAAAAACACACGGCATAAAACCAATTTCTTTGGACGTTACCAAAGAAGAAAGCCTTGTCGCTTGTATTGAACAAATTTTGAAAGAAGCAGGAAGCATAGACATTTTGATCAACAATGCAGGTTCCGGTTATTACGGCGCATTGGAAGATATGCCCATGTCTGACGCAAAATATCAGTTGGAAGTAAACGTTTTTGGTGTGGCACGTTTGATCCAATTGGCCTTGCCCACTATGCGAAAAAACAACTACGGTAAAATCGTAAACATTTCATCGATTGGCGGCAAAGTAACCTTGCCCATGGGCGTATGGTATCACGCAAGCAAATTTGCTATAGAAGGATTGAGTGATGCGCTTCGCAAAGAAGTAAAGCAGTTCGGAATTGACGTAATAGTAATTGAGCCGGGGGGCACAAAATCAGAAATGACGGGACTTGGAACTGAATATATGTCAAGAGTTTCGGGCAATACCGCATACAGCGCGTTGGCAAAAGGGGTAATCAACATGTATGCAGCAGTAGAAAAAGATGCTGCCGACCCGATTGTCATTGCTAAATTGATCAAACAAGGCATTGAAGCAACTCATCCGAAAACAAGATATGTTGGTGCTTCAGGGGCAAAAATGATGTTGTTTTTCAGAAAAATCCTTTCCGATAAACTATTTGACAAACTGATCATGAGCCAGATGAAATCGAGCATGTAGCCAGCTTCACACGGAGGAATGATTAGCTGTGATGCGACCTGCCTGCCGCAGGCAGGGATTCCATGTGGCAATAAAAAATCAAATTATAATCGCATGAAATAAAACCATGGAAGCACTTATCAATTATTTATTGCAATTCGGAAATTTGAACAAACAGCAAATTGACTTCATTTCAAGCAAGTCAACGGAATTAGCACTTCGCAAAGAAGACTATTTTTCAGAAGCAGGCAAAATTGCAAAACAAGTTGGGTTCATTGTGGACGGCATTCTTCGGGTTTGCTATTACAGCAACAAAGGCGAAGAAATTACCACGTATTTTATAGACGAAAACAATTTTGTTGTGGACTTGGACAGTTTTGATAACAAAATTCCATCTTCAGGATATGTGCAAGCCGTTACGGACTGCAAACTAATTGTGTTTACCAAACAAAATTGGGAAGAAATAGCCAATACCATTGTTGGTTGGGAAAGTATTGTAAACAAAATCGTCAAAAAATCCTTGATCCAAAAGATAGAGAGAAGAAGTCCCTTGGTTTCGGAAGATGCCACAACTCGCTACTTGGCGTTTATAGAGAAATACCCGAAACTTGTCAATCGAATTCCGCTATCCTATTTGGCTTCCTACTTGGGGGTTACACAGTCTTCGTTGAGCAGAATCAGGAAAAATATCTGTTAGCTTCCTTTCCCCTTTTTTATTTATTCAGCAGACACGGCTGACAGCTAACGACTGAGAGCCACAGCCACTCACACGCGTTTTGCGTCAGGCGGGGTGACGTGCAAACTTTGAGCTTTGTGCTCCCAAATCGGCCACTGCGCCATGGTGTGCTGTGAATGACCGGCAATTATAGGTTGGTCAGTTACCCGAAGGGCCTACCTTCAGGCCAATAATCAAGAAAGGCAATAGAGATACAGGGATTTTCTTAGGGGTTGACTGCCAAATGAGTATGAAGTCACGCAGCCGCATCATTGAAACCTGGAGGCAAATGGACTTTCACAGAGAAAGCACATGGGCACTGCAGGACATAGCTAAAATGATTAACACCCAATCAAAGGGCTTGGTCAATTATTTTGGCAAGATGGGGACACGGATGTTGGAGAAATTGTTCCGACATTGGGACTATCGCATAGCAAAGTGGATAAAGAACAAGCTTAAGAGATTACGAAGTTACCCAAAAAGCATTCGATTGGTTGCGAGACATCAGGTAGAGCTACCCCAACCTGTTTGTACATTGGTCAATGAGTAAAATCTGAATGATTGTATGTCAGGAGCCATGTGAGTGGAGAGGCTCATGTACGGTTCTGTGAGAGGCTTGCGCTGAAATGCGCTTGTACTTGACCCGAGAACCGTTGGCAACAAACAGGCAAAGAGAATCAGGTTTTAAAAAAGGTTTTTGACTATATTGGGTAACTATAATCCAATAAAATTGCTTTCATTAAAATGTAACAGTAAATAAAAAACCTCGTCCTTTTTATAAAAAAGAATTATGAAAAAACTTTTAATTCTTCTCTTAATCGACATTTTAGGAGTTTCGTCTTTTGCTCAATCTCATACCGAACAAATAGACAAAATCATGAGAGCCTTTCATGATGTTGGACAATTTAGCGGAACTGTATTGGTGGCCGAGCATGGGAAAATTATTTATGAAAATGGTTTCGGAAATGCCAGTATGGAGTGGAATATACCCAACGCACCGGATACAAAATTTATGCTTGGTTCTTTAAGCAAGCAGTTTACCGCCATGTTGGTTTTACAGTTAGTAGATAAAGGGTTAATTGAGCTTAATAAAACCATTTCTGTTTACCTCCCATACTACCCGAAAAATACAGGCAGTAAAATCACCGTTCGTCAGTTGCTCAATCACACATCGGGAATTCCTGACATTATGAATTTACCGGATTTTGACGAGAAGTATGCCGCTAAGCATTTCACAACAAAAGAATTACTTGGCAATTTTGATGATTTGCCGCTTGATTTTGAGCCAGGCACTCGGTTCAATTACAGTAACTCTGGATATAATGTTCTGGCCGCTATCATTGAGGAAACAACCGGTAAAACCTATGGCGCAGTATTAAAGGAGTTCATCACAGAACCCCTGAACATGAAAAACACGGGATACGCCCCAAGTATTTCTGTGATTTCCAATTTGGCAAACGCCTATCTCTGGGCTCCATTGGATGGCTATATTCATCCCGGTTATTTTGACAATTCAATATCCAAAGGAAGCGGTGGTATTTATTCTACAGTAGATGACCTGTTTAAATGGGACCAAGCCCTTTATACGGATATATTAGTGCCTGAAACATTAAGGAATAAAATGATGGAACCCAACAAAAACGGATATGGATTTGGTTTTTGGATCTCCCAATGGGAAAACCCTACTACCAAAAAACCGCTCACTTTTGTCGAACATGGTGGGGCAAACGCGGGTTTTGTTACAGAAATCCTTCGCTCCGTGGACGATAAAAACACCATTATATTATTATCAAATACCAACGAGGCAAAATTAAATTTCATTAAATACAGGATCAGAAGCGTTCTTTATGAGCGTCCTTACGACCTTCCTGAAAAGTCTGTCAAAAATATAGTTGCAGAAGTTCTAAAAGAGGAAGGGATTGAAGCCGCAAAATCAAAATATTCAGAATTAAAGAAGGAACAACTTGACCTATATGGTGAAGGAGAATTCATCTTTGAATTTAGCCAATTAGGTTATAGCCTTTTCCTCTCAGGACACATGGACGAGGCTATTGAGATTTATAAAATGAATGCTGTATCCTTTCCTAATTCGGCCAAAGTTTTTGATGACTTAGGAGAAGCATACATGTTTAATGGAAGCAAGGAACTGGCTATAAAGTATTATTCAAAATCATTGGAATTGGACAACAGCAATCTTAGGATAAAAACAATGCTGACCAAACTTAAAAATATAAAATAAATTATTAGTTTTTAATATTTTGTATAAGTAATCGCAGGGAAAGTGCTTAATATCAAGGTTTGCAAACCGCTCTAACTGCGTATTGGTCTAACAGGAAACTACCACGCAATCTGCCACTACACATACAATTTTCCGTTGTGTGTAACTTAAAAAATAAACGATATGGCAAAAACTAAAACGAAAGAAACGACCGAAAATGTTGTTGAATTTATAAACTCATTTGCAGATACAGAACAAAAACGGCAAGACAGCTTTGAACTGTTAACGCTGATGCAGGAACTAACAGGCTTTGAACCAAAAATGTGGGGGGCGACCATCATTGGGTTTGGTTCTTACCATTACAAATATAAAAGCGGACACGAGGGAAATGCGCCATTTATTGGGTTTTCGCCAAGAAAAAAAGAAATTTCGCTTTATGTGTTTACGGGTTTAGACGAACACGAACATTTGCTGCGAAACCTTGGAACATTCAAAAAAGGGAAGGCATGTATTTATATCAAAAAGCTTGCAGACATCAACCAAGACGAACTAAAGAAATTAATGCAAGAAACCATTAATTATTTAAAATCAAAATATGAAGGAAAGTAGGCTCAAGATTAAATGGGCATTGATATTTGTGATAATGTCCTTGCTTTGGATGCTCGTGGAAAAGCTTGTTGGTTTGCAAAGCACATACATTGACAAACATATGTACTTGACCATTTTGTTTGCAATTCCGGCAATGATCGTTTACGTACTCGCCTTAAAAGATAAAAAGAAAAAGGATTATAACGGTCAAATGACTTTTAAGCATAGTTTAGGTATTTTAGCTGGCATTTTCAGTAATCACTAACTATAATCGTATGACTGTAAAAGGGCACAGTGGGATGCAAATAATTCTGATGACCAATCAAAAAACACCATCTCCTTGAGCTTTCGTTTGAGGGAATCCATGTGTAGCTACATAGAACCTATCTGGGAGCAGCTATTCAACTTCGGGTTTATGATGATCGGTTAACTATCTGGAATGAAGGTGTCTTGCCCTATGGCTTAGATGCCGCAAGTTTGAATACCGAGCATAATTCCAGGCCTAGGAATCCTATAATTGTGGATGCCTGTTTTAAGTCGGGCTATATTGATACATGGGCTAGAGGAACATTGAAAATTGTTAGCGCATGTGCTGAAGCAGAGCTGCCGAAACCTGAGATTATCGAAAAATATTTTAGTCTTTGGTCAGATTATAGGGTCGGAAAATCCCACCTAGGCGCCACGAACTATTTGACTATACCTGGACGGGGCAATATCACGTAAATGAGCCTTTTAGGCATCTTCCTCCATAAAAGCATGTGATTCCATATTATGAAAATCCATGAATAAAGGCCTCGCAATCTGATTTTGATGTACATTTATTGGGATTTGGGATTCCGATTTTCTCCAGTCAGGCAAGAATTAGAATGTAAAAAGAATGATATCAACCTTTTGTATCAAAAAAAGTATCGCACATAACAGCAAGAATCCCATCCACCGAAAAGTGGATGGGATTCTATTTGACTTTTTGTATTGCTTCTCTGTACAGAGGTGGTCTATTCCAAAGGCCCTATCAATTCGACAAAGATTCCGTCAGGATCCTGTACCAGAACAAAATGTAAGTTTTCATTCAATGTTGTAGGCGTACTCCCCAAGAATCTCACGCCTTTTTCTTTTAATCGTTTGATCACCGGATTCAGTGCTTTTACATTGATGGTGATATACTGCACACCAGTTCCATCCTGGATATAATTTGGTTTAGGCTTGGTTTGCTTATTACCAAAGCTCATCAGCTTCCATTCATTGGCATTTGGACTATTCTCTAATTTCAGGACGCTTACCTCAACGGCAACACCGTTCGAAAGACCCGAACGTTTGGAAAACTCTTCATTGATGGTGAAGTTATAGGCCTTGACCATACCAATTCCATCTACATAGAAGTCTAGGGAACGGTCCAGATCAGATACCACCACACCCGAGCCAATTAAATTACTGCTGAAGTTAGATTGAGAGTAGGCATTAAAGTTGATCATCAATGCAGCTACAATAACAAAAATTTTTAATAGAGAATTATTCATAAATAGCAATTTGGGGATTGAGAGATTGTAATTCCCCTAAATTAACAAAAAATACTGACCTGAAATGGATAATTGCAACTGTAGCATCAAGCTCTAAACGCTACAAATTTCAAAAGCGATCCTTTAACTTGTAAGTTTGAAATCTCCTTTAACTCGGACGGAATAACAAAACTGGAATCACTTGAGTGTTTAGAGGCTGACTGGAACGTATGGCAAGCCGAAAGAGATTCACTGGTAAACTAGACGAAAAGGAATCATCCCGAACTTGATGGAGTTATTCACGATTTAACAATGGATGGTGCTACAAATTACCTAAAAGCCATCGAACTGTATGAAAATAGATAAGACACCCTGTAATATCAGCTATGAATGAATAGGGTTTTATCGGTCAGGAAAGTTTGGTGATACTTGAAAAGTCCGTCACAAGTAAAAAATTTAAACAAGACGTGGCTATGGAACCGAATCTTATGGCTCACTTTCTGTTTTTATCTGCAAAATGGCACAGGGCGATGCAGATAATTCTGCTGATCCACCGAAAAAAGCCGCAATTCCCTCACTTTTCCCCACAAAATACTCAAGGGACGAGCGTTAAAAATCTCTTCGGTAGGACTGAGCGTGAAGGATTAATCCAGTGGATTAATCTAGCGAGGGGCCAGTCTGTAGAGTAGGATTTAGCGAAGGGGCCAGGTTGCGGGCTGGCTTCCTATTATTTTATTCCTTTTCTTGCTCATGCCTTTTAATAATTGAAATCGAAGATCCCGAGAGCAAAGCGATTCGGGAACAACCAACCTACTTCTTATCCTTAATTTCCATGTGGAGCAGAGCCGATCGCCCTCTAAGGAGGGGCTTGGGGATGAGGTAGGGAGGCCAATTCCAAATGGGCAAGAATAGTAGGTCAGGACAGGGCATGAAGAAAGTTTCCAGAGGAGGGCCTAGCGTTATGAATCTTTCCATTGAAATGATTTAGCTAGGAGCCAGCATGCAGGGAGGGGAGCCTTGGGCAGCTTGTAGGAGGACTAATCTAGCGAAGGGCCAGTTTGTAGGGTAGGCAAACTCACCCAGTGTCACGAGCTAAATGACTATGCCGAGTGGGGCTGGGAAGGTTTAAAAATTCCTAGATTAGAAAGTGCTTTACATCAATCAGGAATAATGACCAATCCTCTATCAGGAATGGAATTCCGAACCATCCACTCAAGCAATCCTACAATCAACAGAAAGATTATAAATCGTATGCACAAAAGTTGATTTTTGATAAATTGATTGATTAATTTAGAAAATCATATTAAAACCATGGAAGTTCTAAATAAATTGGAAATGTGGGGTGATGTTATAAATATTGAAAAGAAATTATAGGTCGATATAATGAAACACTTAAATAGCTTGAAAATATATAATATAAAGAAGGGGTATCTGCTTTTGATGTTCCCTTTATTAACCTTATGTATATTTAATATTGGATATAGTAAGACGGTAAATGAATCTACTTCTATAAAAGGGTATTTATATTTAGGAGTAGTTGAACGTCACGTAGAGGCTAAGTTGGAATATAAATATGTTCCTATAGAGGCTGGGATTTCAGAGGTTTCTTTTTACCTCACAAATGATGTTGAAATCGATGAATTGCATGGTCACGGTATTAAAGATTATTCTTTTTCAAAGGAAAATGCCCAAATTCCCTTTGGTATTCTTACAGTTGAATTTAAAGAGCAGTTAGAGATAGGCCAAGCAATTGAATTTACCTTATCGTATTCCGGCAGGTCCACTAAAGGTTTTTGGCCAAATAAATATAAATGGATAGATATCGATCCTGATTTTATGATATTACCTTCGTTTACGGACTATCATACGTTCGACTATGAAATAAAAGCTAGAGTCAATGATTCGGATTATAAATTTGTAGATGCGAAAAATCAACAAATGACCTCGCGTTTGAATGTTGAGGCAACTTCCGCTAACTACTTTTCTTCAATAGTGGCAGGCAGCGAAATGAATTTTAATCAATTCACAGAGGGTAGTTATACGGTCAACATTATCTCTAATAAAGCAGATAGTGTAGTGAATTATTTAGGGAATAAAAGTTTAGAGATATTGAAGTTTTTCAACAATACAATTGGAGAAAAAAAGAAGGTAAATAGTTTTTCCGTCCTGTATAGGCCTATGCCGGATTCCATTTTTCGGACAATGCGAAACCTTACCAACGACAGACTGATCATGTTTACCCATAATCATGATCTGATTCATACCCTTGCTCACGAAGTATCACATTTTTGGTGGAACAGAGGAAATGATTATACCATGGAAAAGTGGCTTGACGAATCATTTGCACAATATTCGGAACTTTTGTATGTCAGACACACAGAAGGACTGGAGAAATTTCAGGAAAAAGTGAACCATCTAGAAAAAGAGTCTCAACGATTACCATCTTTATTGAAATCTGACCGGTTTGGTAAAAATTGGAGTGACATCTTATATGTTAAAGGCCCATACTTACTATATCAATTAGAGGAAGTCTTAGGCAAAGAAAAATTTATGCTCTTATTGAGTAATCTGAATGAAGTGGAAGTTTCCAATACAGAAGAAATGCTGAACGAACTTGAGAAAATATCAAATTCAGAGGTCAGAAATATGTTTTATCAGAAATTAAACGAATAGTTAAAACTACGCCCAATCGGGTAGATGGCCCGCCAGGATCTCTGACGAGGTGCGCCTACGCCACGCACACAGTCTCACGCACAGCCTGTCCCGATCTTCGGGACAGGCTGTGCGAAGGTGAGATTCCCTTGCCTGATCCGATTAGCGGCAACCCTGACATGCGACCGTGCAAAAAAATGACAGTCTAAAAATGCCAAGTAGCAATGGAACATACAACAACTTCCGAATAGCTGTTCCGACAGACTATGAAGACGTATTTTCGCATTTTTATTTTGCCGAAAACCAATCAGACAAAACCGTTGTAAAAACATTGTTTCCGTCTTACCAAACCATTCTGATTTTCAATTTCGGAACGAAAGCATTGCTGCATTCCAAACAAAACACGCAAATAGAAATTGACAAATGCCTTGTGTTAGGAACGATAAAAAAAGCATTTGATTATTCGTTACCGCCACAATCAAAAATATTGGTAGCTAATTTTAAAGATGATGCTTTCTACCGTTTCTTCGGCAATGCATTGCTTGCAGAAAATTTACCCATAAATCCTGATGAACTTTTGAACGAAAATTGTTTCACGGCATTATGGCATGAGCTTGGTAAGATTAGCAACGTAAATCAGCAGGTAAATTACATTCTTGAATTTTGCAAACCCTATTTGCGACAACGAAACACAATAGCGGAACAAATAACGAATTTCAAAGAGCAATCGTTAAACCCTATCAAAGCCATTGCAAGTGATAATAACCAATCCGAGCGGAACATTCAAATCAACTATAAAAAACATTTCGGATATTCTGCCAAAGAAATCAACCGTTATCAACGCTTCTTAAAAGCAGTTGAATATATCGAAACTATTGCTTCAAAAGCATCAAAAGAAGATTGGTTTACTATCATCAACGAATGTGGTTATTACGACCAAAGCCAGCTTATCAATGATTTTAAGCATTACATCAACCTTAGCCCTACAAAATACCTGAAATTCCAGCAAGACATTTGCAATCCTTCAAAATGACTTTCGTTTTCTTACAATTTTAGCGGATAGCAGTATTCTACTTTTGTATTATCAAATTTAAAAAAAGTAGAAAAATGAAACATTTGATCATTTACGCACATCCGAACCCAGGTAGTTTAAACCATCATCTGAAACAGGTGCTAACTGAACATTTGTGGGAGAGCGGACACGAAGTGGAAGTTAGAGATTTATATCAACTGAACTTCAATCCCGTTCTTTCAATAGAAGATATGGTGGGGCAGCGAAAAGGGCAAGTAGCCGAAGATGTGAAGCAGGAACAGGCATTTATTACGTGGGCAGACTGCATTACAATTATCCACCCGATTTGGTGGACAGGTTTGCCCGCTATTTTGAAAGGCTACATTGACAGGGTTTTCAGTTATGGTTTTGCCTACCGATACGACCAAGGCGTTCAAAAAGGGCTATTGACCGATAAACAGACAGTTATTGTCAACACGCACGGAAAATCACATACGGAATATAATGAAATTGGAATGGACAAAGCCTTATCGCTTACGTCAGATAAGGGTATTTACATCTATTGTGGTTTAGAAATAAAACGTCATTTCTTTTTCGACAAAGCCGACAGAATAAATGCCGATACCATTGAGCGATGGACAAAACAGCTCAAAGAGACATTTTAATATCAATTTTTTGTTCACACTTAAAATTAATTAAAAATGGAGCCGATACTATTCAAAGGCTATAAAATAACTAAGAAAATTTTGAAGTATAGCTTATATGCAATAGTGTTATACTTTGCCTACGAAGGATTTATGGCTTGGGAGTAAGGAACGAAAAAGGGCAGCCGCTAACAACTAGGTTTTCGTGCGGCTTGCACTCGTCCTAAAAAAAGTTTACAGATTAAATGCTGGTATTGATTTATGATTCGGGAAGCAAAGCGATATCGGGAGAGGGGGAGGCAAATAAGCCAATTGTAAATTGGTAAGGATATGAGGGGTTAATTACAAATTCAACCCAGTGCTACGAGCTATATGACTATGCCGAGCAGGGGGCATTTGTGGCCAGTTGGTTTGTGAAGGAATAATAGTTGACTTTCAGCCAAGAACTCAGCAATATTCTACCAATGACAGTCCCATAAGCTGGGGTTATTGTAAAATCACTTAATGCAATATTTCAGTATCCCTTTTACTGAATTGATAATGAACAGAAAGATAAAATGATAGGTTGTTATTTGAAGAAGAATACTGTTTTCTATAAGGATGCTGATCAAAGATCAGCATCCTAGGGATCACTACTAAAAAAGTTCCGGAAAAGTTTTTTCTTTTTAAAAATGAGCAAAAATGTCCAGTTTTTTAATTAAAAAACTGGACATTTTTGTATTTTTGAGAATCTAAAAAAAATATGAAAATCACTGAATACATAGCAGATAGAATCGATAGACTCCCGAAAGGATATGTGTTCACCTATGCTGATTTTATGGGGGAGGTGAAAAGTAAAGAGGCGGTCATCAAAGCATTGAATCGGATGGTGTCTGCAGGAAGAATTAACAAACTATCGAAAGGGAAATACTTCAAGCCGGAGAAAACAGCTTTTGGGGAATTGGCACCTCCTCAGTATCAGATTGTCAAAGATTTATTGGAGGAAGACGGAAAGGTTACAGGGTATCTGACGGGGTATAGTATTTATGCGAAACTCGGATTGTCCACCCAGATTGGAAATCTTATTCAGATCGGGAAGAATGAGGTGAGGCCTGAATTCAAAAGAGGGAGATATAAAATTTCCTTTGTACGCCAGCGCAATACCATTACGAAGGAAAACATCCCTCTTTTACAGATATTGGATGCCATGCGCTATGTCAAGAAAATCCCTGATGCCACCATTTCTGGATCCTGTTTCAGATTTATTGAATTGATTTCGCAATTGAATGAATCGGAAGTGAAAACGCTGGTTCGCTTGTCCCAAAAATATCCTCCCTCTTGCCGGGCGCTATTGGGGGCCATTTTGGAACAGCTCAAACGTATTGAATATTTGAATATGCTAAAGAAATCGCTCAACCCGGTTACTCAATATCAGCTTCCTGGTGCAGGAAATGTTTTGTCCACTTCTCAAAATTGGAATATTATATGAATCTTCATGAAAATCCGTCATTATTCCGAGAGGCTGTTCGGTTTACAGCAGAGCAAATGGGGATATTGGATATCTATGTGGAAAAAGACTACTGGGTGACTAAAGCACTGAGCCTTATTTTTTCTGATCCCATTGGCACAGAGGTGGTTTTTAAAGGAGGTACTGCACTTTCAAAATGTTATGGGTTGATAGAGCGATTTTCTGAGGATATAGATTTGGTGGTTCTTTCTAGAGAAGAGGAGTCGGGCAGTAAGTTGAAAGGCAAATTGAAAGCTATTTATAATGTTGTGGAGAGGGTAATGCCTGAAGTTGAGATAGTGGGAGTAACCAACAAGCTGGGGATGATCAGAAAGACCGCCCATGAATATCCGATGATTTTTTCAGGAAAATTTGGGCAGGTCAGAGACAAAGTGATTTTGGAGTCTTCTACCCTAGGGCACTATGAACCATTTCACGAGAAGACAATAAACTCTTTTATCTATAATATGATGAGGAGTACTAATCAAAATGAATTGGCTACTCAGTATAATTTGGAGCCACATACTGTTCAAGTGCTGGATGTGAAAAGGACCGTGTGCGAAAAAATATTGAGTTTAGTTCGCTTTAGCCATTCTGAAAACCCCATAGCTGATCTGAAAATGAAGATCCGTCATCTTTATGATTTACATAGAATATTGGGGAAGGAAAATTTCAGGGCTTTTATAATGTCCTCGGACTTTGAAGTGATGATTAATAGGGTAGGGCAGGACGATGTGATAGGATATAGAAGTAACAATTCTTGGCTGAATCTTCACCCTAAAGAAGCTTTGATTTTTGCGGATCTTGGCGGAGTCTGGAAAGAATTGGAGCCTACTTACTCCAGAGATTTTAGTGGATTGGTTTATGGAGACTTTCCATTACCACAGGATGTATTGTCTTCTATGAAAATTTTGGCTGATAGACTAGATTATTTGGGAGGTTAAAGTAGATTGAATTTGGACGGGGCGTTTAGGAATGGGGCTACAATTCATACATTTAAGTCGTGTGTGACTTTATCGACCTTAAAAGCAGGTCGAGTGCTTTGAAATGGATGGAGGACTATCGAGAAATCTGTGACTCGTCCTAAAAAAAGTTTACAGATTAAATGCTGGTATTGATTTATGATTCGGGAAGCAAAGCGATATCGGGAGAGGGGGAGGCAAATAAGCCAATTGTAAATTGGTAAGGATATGAGGGTAGGACAAGGCGTTAATAAATCATTCTGAGAATGATTTTAGCCTTGGGCCAGATTGTAGGGCAGGCAAACTTCACCCAGCGTCCAATTGAACTTCAGAGGTACTGAGAAGAAACCATAAGAGTAGGGGGGATTGTAGGTTGCGTTTTGAGGTAATGAGAAATCGAGCATCCTAAATTGTCTTCCGGAGGCCGTACTGGCAAAAATGCGAGATTCGATGTGACCATTAAAAAAATAAACACATCAAAGCATCGATTCGTAGCCTTTTCTTCTTAGGCGGGACAAAGTAATTGTAGTGATCAGAATTCGACTTTGGGCTACTGACCAGCCTCCTTTCTGCCTTCCCTGTCTGGGCGTAGAGAAGGCGTCTGACCAGGCGTAGTTTGCCTGCCCTGCAATCTCTGGCCTCTCGCTTAAAAGCTATGCAAAAGCTTTTCTTACCCTCGATCCTGTCTTTCTGTCACTAAGAATTTGTAATTCATTTTTCGCAGATTATCTTGAGTTATGGGAGAAGTGTATCAAATCAGAGACCAAGAGATGCCCTATTTCTAGACCTTTCAGGTCGTAGGCTGGGCGGATGTTTTTTCCAGAAAAGACTATCGGCACGTGATTCTGGAAAACTAGACCTATTGCAGAAAGGAAAAGGGGGATTTTTTTCAGTTAAATGAAAATGAGGTGGACAACATGGTATCGCAAAATGCGATAGCATCCAAACAAAGTCTGGGTGGAAGTTTACCTTTGGTATCGGCAAGCAAATTCTTGATGTAATATTAGATGATAAATGTAAAAAAACAGGAGTTGCATGGAGCTGACCATTAGTGATATAGAAAATAGGATTTTCACAATAAGAGGAAATCAGGTGATGGTTGACAGAGATTTATCGGATTTGTATCAGGTAGATACCAAAGTTTTAAACCAAGCTGTTAAAAGAAACAGCAACCGCTTTCCAGAACCTTTTCGCTTTCAGCTAACAAAAGAAGAGAAAATGGAACCGGTCACAAATTGTGACCGCTTAGAGAGCCTGAAACACAGTTCATCTAATCCATATGTATTTACCGAGCAAGGAGTAGCCATGCTTTCGGCTGTTTTAAGAAGTGAGGTAGCAGTAAATGTTAGCATACAGATTATGCAAGCTTTTCTTTATCTAAGTCGGTATATTATCCAAAATAAAAAGGAGTATTACCATCATCTCCAAGCGGTAAGAGATCAGGGAGATTGGGAAGGATGGCTCCTCTTCATGATCCAGGGAGTGGAAAGTACCGCACTGCACACCCAGCAAAGGGTACTGCAGATTAAACAGGCAATGATGGATCTCAAAAATATCCTTCGCCAAAATTATAAATTCTACAGCCAGGACTTGCTCAATCATCTTTTCAACCATCCCTATACCCGGATCGAGTATGTACAGCAAGCATTGATGCTCAAATCACGACAAACTGCTGCAGCTTATTTAAACCAACTGGCAACTGATGGTGTACTGATAAAAAAAGAAGGTCGCCCTAATTATTACATCAATCCCTATTTAATCAATGCCTTGGCAAATGATAATTAATTAATGCTAGTCTATCAAAATCCTTACATGACCCATGGCTATCCTAATCCCATTCCATGGAAAAACCCACAGTAAAAGTGAAAGTCGGCAATGAAGAATATCATAGCAAGTTGGAGGAATTGGTAGAAAAAGTAAACTAATTAAGAGATGAAAGGAATGAAGAATATATACAATATAGACGTAGAAACGTTGGAGGCGTTGTTGAAATGAGTTGGGAATTCAAATTGTGGGAAGAAGTGCTAACCATTAAAAATGGACGAAATCAAAGTAAAGTAAAAGACGAGAACGGGGCTTATCCTATTTATGGAAGTGGTGGAATCATGGGTAGAGCGAATGATTATTTATGCGAAGCGGGTGCAACGATTATTGGAAGAAAGGGCTAAATTAACAATCCGATTTCCAATAAAAATACCCAAAGCCCGCTTGATTGGATCGACGAAATCCTTAATTTGGTCACAGCATCATCCCTAAGACCTGTGGACAATGGCGATATAGACGCAATAGGGAAGTGGGAGTGGTGTAACTACAAATGTTGTGTGCAACTAAAAAAACAGACTTTAAGAGATGAACAATAACAAAATCACCATTTTGGAATTTCCTTCAAATTTGGGATTAAAGAAAACTGATTTTGAAACTGAACCTGGGGTGAAAAAACTTCCAGATTGGTTGAACAAACACAGCTTTCACGAACAAATAAAACCCGAACTTGTTTTTCGTCTTGAACCGCCCGAATACTCAATGGACTTTGACAATGAGTCAAGTGTACGAAATGCAGACAAAATTATTGAATATGCTGTTGCACAATCAAAATTAACATCTGAACAATTAGAAAAAGATTCTTTTAAAATAATCATTGGAGGCGATTGTAGTATTTTGATTGGTAGTGCCATTGCACTCAAACAGAAAGGAAATTTTGGGCTTTTTTACTTAGATGGACATACAGATTATATTTTGCCTGAAATTTCCCAAACAGGAGGTGTAGGGGGAATGGTTCTGGCAATTGCTACAGGCCTCGGACACAAAAAATTAACTAATATCCTTAATCAAAAGCCATATTTTGAAGAAAAATATGTCTTTTGCGTTGGGAACAGAGAATATGATAAAGAATATGTACGACCAATTCTGGAATCGGAAATAAACTATTTCGATTTAAAAAGATTGCGAAAGAACGGACTTACAAAGACTGTCAATCAATTTTTAGAATTAGTTCGTAAAAATAATTTAGACGGTTTCTTCATTCATCTTGACGTCGATGTTTTGAATGATACAATTATGCCTGCGGTTGACAGCCGGGAAATTGACGGACTAACCTATAAAGAGTTTTCGGAATTATTAATACCATTATTTTCGAGCAAAAACGCTGTTGGAATTGAAATCACAATTCTCGACCCGAAATTGGATACAGATGGAAAATATACTATAGAATTTATAAAGAATTTTATTGAAATATTAGAATACGGAAAATCCTGCACATACAGCACCTAAGAAAACATGGGGCGTACAGTGGTTTCCGCAAGGTTCGTTCCCCGTGGCTATATTTGTCACGGGCGGACAAGTAAGAGCTTCGAAAGCCCCACGTTTCTTAACTGCAAACCGTGTGTGACTTGAATTGGCCTTATAAGTAGCTCGATAAGTAGCTCGAATGCTTTGAAATGGATGGAGGACTATTGGGCAATCAATAGCTAGACCCTCCGATGGCGGCTTGCCGGAGCAGACATCAATTAAGCGTAGCGAATCACAGATGCCAATAAATAAAATCACTACATCTGTAAACTACCTTACGCTGCATCCAGTGGAAACAGGGATGTGGTGAGCGGTTAAGGAAAAATGGGGACATCGATTCCTGTAGGTGAGTAATGATGGAGCTGATCCGCAACCACCCACCCCCAAATCCAAGCAACTCCCTGGCTATCCAGCCTAAAATGTGGATAACTTTCTGGATTTCACCCAAAAAATACCCTAGGACCGAGCGTTAAAAATCTCTTCGGTGAAGAGATTTAGCGAAGGGGCCAGGTTGCGGGCTGGCTTCCTATCATTTTTTTCCTTTTATTGCACAAGCCTTTTAGTTTTTGAAATCGAAGATCCCGAGAGCAAAGCGATTCGGGAACAACCAACTTACTTCTAGCTCTTTAGCCCATCTGGAGCAGAGCCATGCTCCCTCTCCTAAAGGAGAGGGCTGGGGTGAGGTAGGTAGAACAGCCAACTTTTATAGCACCCATCCGGGCATAAATCCGGAAACCCATTTAATTCTGAATCCGATAGTAAAATGATAGCAGAGCCGATTGCCTCCTCTTTCAGGAGGAAGATGGCAGGAGGTAGGGAAGCCAATTGCAAATTGGTCAAGATATTAGGTGAGGTTATAAACTCACCCAGTGCCGCGAGCTAAATGACTACGCAGGGGGAGATTTAAGTTTAATAATTAAAAGGCTGACCGATAAATCATATCAGCCAGTCTTTTCTTTTAGGTGGTGTGACAATCATTACTGCAATGAAAACACCCATTGCTTTTACTATAGATTTTTTTTGCTTCGGCGACTGCTGTTCTGCATATTGGATGCCATCCAAGATCCCGGTAATTACTTGGGAAGTAAGGGCATCCTGTTTGATGAACTTCATGGTCTCCATTGGGTTGGGCGACATTGTTTACTACGAAATTTGGCATTTTATTTTGGTTTTAGTGAGGTGTAAACATAGGGTAATTTGCTTTATATGTGCGATTTATGGGTTTATCCTTGGTTTGTTTTGACATTAATTGGCAGAGAAATTGGCTTTATAGCAAGATCCAAGTATTAAGGTAGAGCTGAAAGAATTTTAACTAGGTGGTTTTTTTCTTTGGTCGATTAGCTTTAAGCTTCTTTTTCTCTATCCTTTCATTTGATGCTATTTCCTTAAGTTTGGTGTAGTTGTTCTTAAAAGTTTCATAGTAGGGGTGTAATATTTTTAGGAAAAGGAAAACGAGGGAAATGATAACAGGTATTCTTACCCCTCCTTCGAAGTAGTTTATAATATCTAAAATGATTTGCTCTTCCATAACCTTTCTTATTTGCCAGAAACCTATATCAATCCGCTGGGTAAGTTTAGGACGTGTATTTTTCATGTCAGAGGACAATGAAAATGAATCTTCCTAAGCTCTCAATGCAGTTTTTGATCAGACTTCAAAGGAATGGATTCCCTTGGTTCCCGAAAGGACAAATTGGAGGGGAGTGCTTTTTAGCTTCAGATACTGGATTTTAATAACAAGCCTTAAGTGTAAAAAAGTGGACAAATTTGGACTGAAAATCTGGGCTAATTCCCTTTTATTCTTAGAAATTGAGGAGTTTGAACTTGATTAACATGGAATAAATAAAGAGATGTATGAGGCTACTATCTTATGACTTTCAAGTAAGTTAGGACAGAATAGCCCCATATCTTAACAGACCCTGAGAAAATAAATGCATGAGGAGATACTTCACAAATCATTTCAGATAGTATTGCAATCCGGGAAATCAAACTGTAGGCAGGTACATCCCTCCCTGAGTAGTTTCATAAGCAATAAGACTACTTTTGGGTTGAGACGTCTCCTGTTAGTCTTCGTTTGTTTTGTATCCTTGTTCGGGGTGATTATGCGTAAATGGGAACCTTTTTATAAGTTTACCTCTCTTTAGCAAATCAGGCAAAATCTTATTTCGGATATAACTTTCCGACTTGCCTAAAGCTTTAGCCAATTCCTCCTTTTTCATAAAGTTTTCCTTGCAAAGTTGTAGTATGATTTTTTCAAGTTCTTCCCGTTTAAGGTTTTTTCCATGATATTGGGCGTCATCCTTATCAGAATGGGTATTGGAAGTGGAGGTTGCAACCTTTTTTGCTGAGGTTGCAACCTTTTCTGTCGTGGTTGCAACCTTATTCTCCTCAAAAATGGCCTTCCCGGACTGATTTATAGAGGTTGCAACCTTTTTTGTAGAGGTTGCAACCTTTTCTGTTGCGCCTTGCTTCGCTTTTATTTTGTAGGTTGTCCACCGACCATTATTGTCAGATTCAAGGTAATCCTCCAAGCACAATTTTTTTAAGAGATGTGTGATATCGGAACGGTGGAGGTTCAGCACATATTGAAGTCGCTGGTTGGAAATGGACTCTTCTATGAGGCAAAAAGATAATGCGGTAAGTTCATCAGGGGTCAATTGGCTAACGTCTCCAATTGTAGAATTTAATTCATCCAAGATGGCATCTGGAATTACATTAAACATGGGTAGTGTCAACTTAATTCGATCGGGTTGTGACTCCAATTCCAGAAAAGGTTTCCTCCAATGTGATTCTTGCCACCCTGACATGATTTTGTCTACACCACTTCCCGCTTTTTCTGCCCGTCCAATTAACATAAACATTTGTTGCAAGGAAGGGTTTCTACATTCACTGATTCCTCCCGAATAATATTGGTGAATGGAAACCAAGAGAGTTCCTGGATTGGAAAAAACAAACTTCTCAGTATCCAATTCAACGATAATATTTCCGCTGAGGGAATAATCCGTATGTACCAGCGCATTGACAAAAGCTTCACGCAAAGCAATATGGGTTGGAGTTTCATCGACCCTTTTGTCATTTTCAAGTCGAAATGGTTTGGGGAGAGTAGATGAGAGTTTCGGCCACACCTTAAGATAAAATTGGAGAAGGTTGGATTCCCAAGTCCCGTCTGGGCTAATCCGATCAGTCCATCTGATTTTTTCATCCGATGAAAGCCGCTCTCTGAAATCAGGAAAATAATTCGGAAGTGCGGTCTGCTCTTTGATGCTGTCTTCCTTTCCAAACATCAATAAACCGGCAAGCGTAATGCCTTCCGTTCTGGATTTTCTGTCAACTCGATATGCTCCTATTTTCTTGAAAAGTTCCAAGTCTTCTGAAGCATGCCAGGGATGGTTCGGTTTCGATGACAGAAATAACTGACGAAACTGTTTGACTGAAGTCTGGTCAAAGTCCGCCACCGTGAAATCCTCCAAAATCAGACTGTCGCGTTTAAGTTCTCCGCTAGAGTCAGCCAGCATACGTTTTACTTCCTCATCAGTACATCTATAGTCTCCTTCATGGTTCCTTTTATAAGTATTTCCCAGAGGATTTCTTGTCAAATAAACAGGTCTCTCTGTTCTGTTAGCAAATGGAATTCTAAAGCATAAAAGGCTTTTCTCCTGGAAGGAGATGACCTTCACGTCTTCATTTCGTAGAAGATTTCTACTGATTGCGTTAGGATTATTGCACTCATTCCAGAACTGATTCTTATACTGCTCAATCTGTTCCTCTTCAAGTCCCTCGATTGACAGGACACCTTTTTTCTCTTTTACACCAAGGATGATTATTCCGGAATTTGTGTTAGCAAATGCTGAATAGGTTTTCCATAATTCTTTACTCGGAAAACCATCAATAGCCGATTTGTATTCTACCTCCTCATTTTCCTTAAGATCAAATTCTTCTTCTATTTGGAAATACAAGGAATATTGTTCTTCCCAATCAAATAGGGTGAGTTGCTTTTCTTTCATCATTAAAGGATTTGGTCTTAATTTTTTTGACTGAGATGGAAATGACTCTTAACAGTAATAGTAGTTGATATAAAACTCAACAAAGATTACATTTAAATCGAGACGAATAATCAAAAATAAGGTGATCTTATTAATTCCTGTTTTTTTGACAGATGTTTTCGATAAGGTTAATTATCCAATGTCTGGAATACCTAGACCTCTGAGTCCGATAAAGCAAACGATACTACTTCATTGTTAGAAAAAAGTAGCCACACCAATCACCTCCATTCCAGATCTTGGCATAACTACGAACCTCACTTTCCATTTTTGTCTGAAAAAGGATACTGCAGGATGCGGAAAATTCTGCGAATCGACTAAAAAACAATGCATTTCCTTTACAAAACACTGCATTTCCTTCACATTTTCCCTAATTTCCCCCAAATATACCCTAGGATCGACTGTTAAGAAAATGTCCTGTGGACATTTTTAAGGAGGGGCCAGCTTGCAGGGCAGGAGGGACGAGCCTGCCTACCGGCAAGGCAGGCGTCAAGAAACAGCCCGCCGCGGCGGGCTGTTTTAGCGAGATCCTGTCCTGCATAGCGCAGCGTATCGGGAAGCCAGCTTGCTGCGTTGCTTTTTAAATCGAAATTACTTTTCTTGCATATGGATTTTAGTTTTTGAGAACGACCAACCTACTTCTTATCCTCAATCTCCATCTGGAGCAGAGCCATGCTCCCTCTCCTAAAGGAGAGGGCTGGGGTGAGGTAGGTAGAACAGCCAACTTTTATCATCCACCCTGGCTTAAACCCGGAACCCACTTATATTCTGAATCCGATAGTAAAATGATAGCAGAGCCAGGCTCCCTCTCTTCAAGGAGAGAGCCTGTCCCGATAGCGCAGTGTATCGGGACAGGGGTGAGGCAAATAAGCCAATTGCAAATTGGTAAGGATTTGAGGGTAGGTAAAGGCGTTAATAAATCATTCTGAGAATGATTTTAGCCTTGGGCCAGATTGCAGGGCAGGCAAACTTCACCCAGCGTCCAATTGAACTTCAGAGGGTACTGAGAAGAAACTACGTAGGGGGAGCTTAGTTAAACGTATAAAGAAGCAAATCGAGAAATTCGGTCTCACCGAAGACGATCTAGGCCTCAAAATCGCTGAAATTTAAGGGTTTTGGGTGCCGTTAGTCAGAATGCTAAAAAAACGACAGCTACCGACAAAACATTAGTATTTTGACAAAACCGACCTTAAAATTTGTATTTTTGAGACCTAAATGGCAGACAAAGCATACATAACACCAAATGTTCTTAAATGGGCAAGAGAATCGGCTAGAATGACCGAAGAAACTGCTGCTGCCAAAGTTTCTGTGAAAGTTGACAAATTAAAAGAGTGGGAAGCAGGGACAAATCAACCGACAATAAGACAAGCACAAACTCTTGCCAAAGCCTACAAAAGACCTTTTGCTTTGTTCTTTTTGCCAGAAGTTCCTAGAGACTTCCAGCCCCTTCAAGACTTTAGAAAATCAGGCGCAAAAAATCTGACAACATCTTCAATTTTTATCATCAGAGAAATCCAACAAAAGCAAGCATGGATAAGTGATGTATATTCAGAAAATCAAGAAGACAAATTAGCTTTTGTAGGTCGCTTTTCAATAAAAGACAACCCTCAATCTGTAGCAAAAGACATTCTTGACACATTAAAAATAAATCCTGCATCCTACAAGACAGAAAACCCCATTAAAGAGTGGATTGATGCAGCAGAAACGAATGGCATTTTTGTTTCAAGAACAAGTTTTATTCACTCCCGACTTAAACTAGATTCGGAAGAGTTGCAAGGTTTTGCAATTGCTGACCCACATGCACCATTCGTTTTTGTAAACTCGGACGATTGGAATGCACCACAATTATTTACACTTGTTCATGAGTTAGCTCATATTTGGATCGCTGAAACAGGTATCTCAAATGAAGTTGAACCCGACATAAAACACAAAGACAAATTTCATCCGGTAGAACTATTCTGCAATGAAGTTGCAGCAAATGCTTTAATGCCAAAAGAAATTGTTTTGAGTTTTGATTCAACTTCTTTTCTGACTTCTAAAGATGTTTTCAAGGTTGCAAAGCAATTAGGTGTAAGCTCGTTTGCTCTTTTAGTTCGTGCATTGAATCTTAATATTATTTCGACACCAACATATCAGAAGTTAAAAAAGCAGGCGGATATTGATTTTGCTGAATATTTAAAAAGAGAAGCAGAGAAAAAAGCTAAACAAAAAGAAAAGGATAAACCAGGCGGACCGAATTACTTTTTACTGCAACTAAATAGAAACAGCAGACTTTTTACTCAAACGGTTTTAGATGCATTTCGTGGCGGCTTTATTGAACCGACATTAGCTAGTAATCTGTTAAATGTTCAAGTAAACAAATTTCCGAAACTCGAATCTCAATTAATTAAATGAGCACAAAGGCAAATAAATACTGTTTGGATGCCAATGTGTTAATTCAAGCATGGCAAAAATATTACAACCCAAAATTCTGCCCTGATTATTGGAAAATCTTAATCGAACTCGGCAAAAACGGAAAGATTTTTATTCCTGAGTTAGTTTACGAAGAAATTGTTAGAACTGAAGATGACCTTTCGAAATGGTTGAAAGCAAGCAAAATTCCAATAGCTAAAATAAGCGAACCTATTACTATACATATTCGCAAAATTTTAAAAGATTATCCGTTATTGGTTGACAATACAAAAGCACGTTCTTTGGCTGATCCATGGGTAATTGCTCATGCTTTAAGTGAAAATGCTACTGTAGTTACCAAAGAAGAAAAGGTGACTGCTTTAAACTCAAAGAAAATAAAAATACCAAACGTTTGCGACAACATTGGAATAAGATGGATTAATGACTTCCAGTTTATTGACGAGTTGGACATCAAATTCCAGTGTTCATTGATTTAAATAACGATAAAAAAGAAGCACGAACCGCCAACACACGTTTTGCGTCATGCGGGATGACGTGCTTACATTCAAGTTCAGTTTTCAAGTTGGGCATTAGTGGTAGGTTGACAGTTTGGTGCTCCGAAAACCCGCACGAAAGCAAAGCGTGGGAACGTGGTGTGACTTGAATCGACCTTAAAAGTAGGTCTAATGCTTTGAAATGGATGGAGGACTATTGAGAAATCAATAGCTAGGCCCTCCGATGGCGGCTTGCCGGAGCAGCTATCAATTAAGCGTAGCGAATCACAGATGCCAATAAATAAAATCACTACATCTGTAAACCACCTTACGCTGCATCTAGTGGAAACACTGATGTGGTGAGCGGCTAAGGAAAAACGGGAACATCGATTCCTATAGGTGAGTAATGATGGAGCTGATCCGCAACCACCCACCCCCAAATCCAAGCAACTCCCTGGCTATCCAGCCTAAAATGTGGATAACTTTCTGGCTTTCACTCAAAAAATACCCTAGGGCCGAGCGTTAAAAATCTCTTCGGTGAAGAGATTTAGTGAAGGGGCCAGGTTGCGGGCTGGCTTCCTATCATTTTTTTCCTTTTATTGCATAAGCCTTTTAGTTTTTGAAATCGAAGATCCCGAGAGCAAAGCGATTCGGGAACAACCAACCTCCTTCTTACCCTTCAGCCCATCTGGAGCAGAGATGATCACCTTCTCCTAAAGTGCCTGTCCCGATGAGCAGCGCGATATCGGGAAGAGGGCTGGGATGAGGTAGGTAGACTACGCCAACTTTTATCACACCCATCCGGGCTTAAATCCGAAAACCACTAAACATTCGGCGATGGTAATAAAACCAATTGCAAATTTCTTCCAGTCACCACGATGAACTGACTACACTGAGAGTAGAACCACAACAATGCTACAAAACTGAGAGTGATTTGTTTTAAAAATACCTTCGTCTCTTTTTGCTATCTCTGAAGATTGTTTATTATTTACTTGTAAGATGGAATTAGAGCAATCAAAATATAGCAGCTTAATCAATCAAATCGGCGATCTATTGCAACAAGGCAGAGAACAGGTTGCCAGGTCGGTAAATACCATTTTGGTAAATACCTATTGGATGATAGGCAGACATATTGTGGAGTATGAGCAAGGCGGTAAAGAAAAGGCCGAATACGGAAGTTTTCTTTTTGAACAACTTTCAAAAGACTTGACAAAGCTTTATGGAAAAGGGTTTAGTAGGTCAAACCTATTGTATATGAGGAAGTTGTATCTTAATTTCCCAAAAAGTGAGACGCTGTCTAACGTTTTGAGTTGGAGCCATTATTTTGAGATTTTACGCTCTGATAGCGAACTTGAGATCAGTTTTTACGCTAAGCAAGCCGAAAAGGAAAATTGGAGTGTGCGGGAGTTGAAACGCCAAATGAAAAGTATGTTGTTCCACCGTTTGGCATTGAGCAAAGACAAAAAGGGTGTTTTGGAGCTTTCTGGACAAGGCCAGGAAATTCAAAAAGCAGAAGACATTTTGAAAGATCCCTACGTTTTGGAATTTCTGGGGATGCCTGAAAAACATCAATATTTTGAAAGTGAATTGGAGGAAAAACTGATTTCCAACCTACAAAACTTTCTGCTGGAATTGGGCAAAGGCTTCACGTTTGAAAAACGGCAATACCGTATTTCAATAAGCGGGAAGCATTTTTACGTTGACTTGGTTTTCTATCACCGTATTTTGAAGTGTTTTGTTTTGATTGACCTGAAACGTGGCGAAGTAACACATCAGGACGTAGGACAAATGAATCTGTATCTCAACTATTTCAAGAAGGAGGTAAGCACAGATGGCGACAATGAGCCCATTGGAATAGTCTTGGGAGCAGACAAAGACCATGTTTTAGTTGAATACGCGACAGAAAGTATAAGCAATCAATTATTCATCAGCAAATATCAGCTATATCTGCCCGACAAAAAGCAACTTGAGAACGAACTGAACAAATTGCTTGATGACGAATAGCAACAAACCTGTCCTCTTACTATTTATTGCCGCTATTTTAACAAGCTGTACCAAACAAAAGTCACTTGAATTGGAGGTGATTAATTCAACTTTCCTTGACATGGTAGGAACCCATTACTACAATGAACCTGCCCCACCAGCACCCTACAGACCTATTCATCCCGATTCCGTTTACGGCGAAACTGAAGATTTAATCGAATTGACAATTGAATTGGATGGAGAGAAAAACGAACCAAAGGATAGTTTGACAAAAGCGAATGAGTTGGAGCTTGAACGCGATAGCCTAATAAACGAGTTCAACAAGTTCGATTGGGAGAACTATAGACAGGACTCAGTCGAATGGCAGACTTTCCTGAACAATCCCAAAAAAGACAAACGGAACCTTATTCTGCTCGTTAATGATTCATTACTTGCTCCAAGACTTGATTATCTAGACTTGTCTCACAGGTTAACTGAAAAAGGATTTCGTGAAAATATCCAACTAGAAGATTCTTGGAGACAGCTGGTCATCAAGCTTGTTGAGTCTGGTTTAAGAAGTGAGCATCTGAATTTTAAAAACCTTACAAACGTAGGAGATTACCAACTCAGACCTGTGAACTTCGAATCAACAGAAAATGATAGAGTGGTTGCCAGCTTAACATTTTCAAGAGTCGTTTTCAACCAAGATGGGACAAAGGCGTGCTACTATTACATGGAACACTGTGGACCCAATTGTGGATATGGCTATTTGGTTTTCGTCGAACGAACTGACGGAACCTGGAAACTTAAGACAAAACATCAACTCTGGATATCTTAAAACTGAAGGTGGATATTCCGGAGCAATTGAGTACTCTCATCGATGCTTTTGTTTTTTAGCGGACATTTTCGATAACCACTAACTATAATCCCACGGCTAGAAAATCTAAACCTCTGAGTCCGATAAATCAACTGATAGTATTTGCCAGATAGGAAAAAGACCCAAACCAATCGACCACATTGCAGACCCGGAACAGGATCATATGACTCACTTTGTGTTTTTATCTGCAAAATGGCACAGAAGGATGCAGATAATTCCGCTGACTAACCGAAAAACACCGTATTTCCTTCGTATTTCCTCCCATTTCCCCAAAAAATACCCTAGGATCGACTGTTAAGAAATCGAGCATATTGAAGTTGGCACACAACGGGATGATTATCTACGGTGCGAGATTCCATATGGCCATTGAAAAATAAAATAAAATCATATGAAAATGTCCGGGGGACATTTTTAAGGAGAGGCCAGCTTGCAGGGCGGGAGGGATGAGCGTTAAAAAATGATTCGCCGCGGCGAATCATTTTAGCGAAGTAGCCAGCCTGCGTGATGGGAAAGTTCAGATTTTTCCCTTTTCTTGTAATGACCTTTTATTAGAGGATGAATAGCCAACTTTTAGCACCCATACGGATTTAAATCAACCTCACCCTAACCCTCTCCTTGAGGAGAGGGCACTAGGCACTGCTAGCATTAAAGTATCTATTTCAAATCAGCCTTTTGCTTATATTGACTAGTAAATGACCTATTCTTCAAATCTATTCTACGGAGCTTCAGCAGCCACACACCTAAAAGCAAAAGAGCTAAGAAAAATGCTTACTCCCGCCGAGCGAAAACTCTGGGAAGTGCTTCAAAACAAACAACTAGACGGCTACAAATTTCGGCGTCAGCATCCGATACGCCACGGCGCACAAGTTCTTCAGATACATTGCAGATTTCTACTGCCATGAGCTGCGGCTGGTGGTAGAACTAGATGGCGAAGTTCATAATGACGAAGAGCAGCGGGAGCATGACATCAACAGAGATGCCGTCATAAAGGAGTATGCTATCCACATTCTGAGAATCAAGAACGAAGAGATACTGCACGAGTTACCTAAGGTACTGGAATATGTACGAAGCTATATATCAAGTATTAGATCAGAATACTGATTGCTAGGCAGTGATTCAGTTGTTCCTACGACACCATCTCACCTTATGTGGAACACATGAGTTTCATTTTAGCAGTGCCGATCGCCCTCTCTTTAAGGAGAGGGAGGGGTGAGGTACAAAAAATACCCTGTACATGGTATGTTTTTATATCATTTTTTTTCCTTTCGTGTCCCTGTTCTTTATCTCCTGCGGCTCTCAAGTACCGAGACTGACAGGATCTGGGGACTACGCCAACTTTTATCACCCGTCCGGGCATAAACCCGGTAACCCACTTTATTCTGAATCTGATAGTAAAATGATAGCAGAGCCAATCGCCCTCTCTTTAAGGAGAGGGTAATGGGTGAGGTAGGGAAGCCAATGACAAATTGGTAAGGATATTAGGGTAGGACAAGGCGTTAAGAAATCTTTTGGAAAAGATTTTAGTCTTGACCCGGATTGTAGGGGAGGCAAACTTCACCCAGTTCCGACTAACGATGTGACTACGCTCAGCAGGGGGGTGGGAAAGCTTCACCCCATCCCATAAGTGATGTGACTACCCGAGAGGAATCCAGCCCCAATTTGGGCTGCGGTTCTGAATAAATTACCGGCTGCACAAATAATGGAGTATAGTCCTCGGCTAAAATATAGTGGAGCATCTCTAGTCTCATTTTATCAGTTTGACTTTCTTTTTCTTCCAAGGGGCATCAACCTTCCAGTCGCCAGCCATAATACATCCGTAAGGGATTATTTCATCAACAACTTCTCCCAATCCGAATTCCTTCATCTGATCCTGGACGTTTTGAGCATTTTTGTAAGCGGATGGAAGCTCTGAAATATCGATATGTTTAGAAAAGAAGCGGATATCTAATCCTTTGGTCTCCTCCGCAAATAGCTCTTGGATTGTTTTGCCGGACTTATTTCTGATGTGCTGCGTTCTGCTAATGTTTCGGCCTGCTCCATGCGGAGCAAATCCCATATTGTTTGCTGTAGTTCCGCCTTTCACTATCAATACAGGCTCACTCATATTTAAAGGAATCAACCGTAGACCCTCATGGCTATCGGGTACAAATTTGTCATCCAATGGGGTTGCTCCTTTTGCGTGATAAAATGTATTCCCATCTTTAAAAACAAAATTATGTTCATTCCAAAACCGAACAAACGGATCTATCTTAAGCAGATCACAAGTCGCCTGATGTAACACTTCGTGATTAAGTTTCGTCCATTCCCGTACCAACTGTAAAGACTCCCAATACTTCTTGCCGACTTCTTCTGAATAAGGAATCCAGGCATTGCTACTAATGGTCTTGGGTGATATTTCTTTTCTGAACGACTCAGCTACCTTCATGCCTTTCGTAAAAAGATTAGCCCCAAATCCTCTACTTCCGTGATGGGTAACCATAATAGTTTCTCCGGTGTTTCTGGATTGACCTACAAAAAGAAAGTGATTGCCGTCTCCTTGAGTACCTAGTTGGGTTTTGGCTAGCATTGCGCTCTTTTCATCACCCAGAAAGGAATCACACGACATTTTTTCTTCAAAACCCTTGGGTAATTCAAAGAGGTCTTGCCTGCCGCCTCCCCCAAAATGAGTTATATAGTGGGCAGAATCCAATACCTTTTTTGGATCACAAAAACCAAAAGAAGTCATCATGACCGAACAGCATATATCTGCACTATGCATTGACGGATGAATTGCATCTTCCGCTGCCACAACTCCTCCGACCGGAATCTGTCCCATAGCGCCTGTCGGACATGCATCCGGCATCACAGCACCTTTGCTTATTGTGGGAGTCTTCATAAGTTCCTTCATTGTGGCCAGAACATTGATGACATTGCGGGTCTCTTCTTCCGACTCTGCTCTGATATTCTTATAGAAATCGACCGCAACTTTGTGTGGTTCATGGACATAAGGAGCCATACTTTGGAGATAATCCTTCAGCGCTTGACCTTCGAGGAGATTTGAATTTGCGTAAGAAATGGCCTCACTGAACCACTTGCTCGGTTTAAAACCTAATTCAATTAATGTTTTTCCCGTGATTTTCATGATTAACTTGAATCTATTTGACTTTACAATCCTACGTAACAACTGCGCAATGATTTTGCGTAGATAAATAAATAGCTTAAGTTTATTTTATGGCCTGGAATAAGAATGCATTGATCAGGTATAGGACAATAGACAAATGCCTTCAGAATCACTCAAGGAAATGGACGCTTGAAGATTTAATCGAGGCCTGTTCTGAGGTTCTATACGAATTGGAAGGGAAGGATTTGCAAATCAGCAAAAGAACTATTCAGTTGGATATCCAACTGATGCGTAGCGATAAATTGGGATATAATGCACCGATTCAGGTTTACGAAAGAAAATACTATTGCTATTCTGATCCGGATTTTTCTATTACAGACATACCTCTGACAAAAGTGGACATGGATATCTTGACGGAATCCGTGGAGATGCTCAAACAGTTTAAGGAATTTTCTTTGTTTCAAGAACTGAATGGTGTGATTCAAAAACTTGAAGACAAGGTCTATAATGAGTCCAAAAACAGACAGCCCATCATACACATTGACAAAAATGAAAGCCTTAAAGGGCTACGGCACATTGATAAGCTATGTCATGCTATTTCAAAACAAATAGTCTTAAAGATCACCTACCAATCATTTATATCGGACTCTCCTGCCACCTTCGACTTCCATGGATACATTCTAAAAGAATTTAACAATAGATGGTTTTTGGTAGGCAGACGGGATGGATTGCCAAATATTCGGACACTGGCTCTGGATAGAATACTTAAGGTCGACATTGAGCTGTCCAAAGATTACCAACAAGAAGATTTCAGTGCAGATCAATATTATGCCAATACATACGGCATTAGCGTCTTGACCGATGAGCAACTCGTTGAAATAGAGATGAGGATAGATCGTGAGAATGCGCCCTATGTGCTTACAAAGCCTTTTCATGCCTCACAGAAATTACTGGAAGCATACGAGGACGGATCGATACTAATCAGTTTTAAAGTTCATCACAACTTTGAAATAGAAAGATTGCTTTTAGGGTTTGCCGATTCTATTGAAATACTCAAACCACAGACATTAAGGGACCGATTGAAAGAGAAATTTGAACGTGCATCCCATATGTATCAGCTAAATGGCTAAATAACAGCAATCACTTCCAAAAATATAATCACATGAAACTGACACTTTTGATTTTGACAATATTTTTATCCGCCTTAGCTGTCAGTCAAGAACACGCCAAGGTGGTATCAAAATATAAAAGGACTGAAAGAATGGGCAACTTCATCACTAGATGGTATTACGACATCATTGGCACCTCATTGCTTTTTGAAGAAGAACTTGTGCTCTTTGATGACTCTACTTTTAGTTATTATTATGTCGGTGGGGAGTGTGGGACTTTTGATACTAACCAAGAAGGATACTGGATAATATCTAATGATACTTTACGCATAACCGGAGATCAAAATTTGATAAGCCGGTTTTATCTGATCAAAAAAAATAAATTGTATTCACTGAATAAAGGAAAAGATGAATGGGTTTTAAAAAAAGTGAAATAATTGGGATAATGGTCGAGGCAAGTCTTGGCTTCAGTATAGATGTAAATCTAAAATAGAGTTTTCGAAGATCCCGATAAGCGAAGCGATTCGGGAACGACCAACCTACTTCGTACTCTTTAGCCCATCTAGAGCAGAGCCAAGCACCCTCTCTCTTCAGTGCCTGTCCCGAAAAGCAAAGCGATTCGGGAAGAGGGGCGGGGAGAGGTAGTTCCAGATGCTCAAGGAAATCTGCTACCGGAAGTAGTTTTTGCTGGAACCATGGGAATTAAGCTGGATCACGTAGAAAAAAAGGCAAAAGATAGTAAACCGTAAAAGCGATAGTAAATAGTTGTAAGCGACTAATGTCGGATAACCCTCAAAATAAAAGAATAGAGACAGGTTTAATGAAATATTGTCTTTAAGGATATAGAAGAAATAACCGCAATTGCAGTTATAACACGTTGTGCCCAATTAAAAAATGACCGAAACGAAAGTCAAATACACGGAAGAAGAAATTCTTGAAATATTCAAGGAGCAACACCGACTTTGCAGCCCACTTGACTCAGAAGCTGACCTGTGGGCGGAAATTACAGCTGAAATGACAGTTCGTGAGTGGAGATGGGCTAACGACTTACTCGGATGGAAAAAGTTGAGCGAATTTTTAAATCAAGAATTTCGAGTTCAGATAAGTCAAGAAGAATGGTATAATGTTTTAGAACCTGCAAGGACAAGAAAACTCATTGAAGTTTGCCAACTGCTTTCAAACTACTCTAATAAAGACACTTATGAACCAAAGACTCTGTTTGGTAAACCGTGCTTAAAGGCAGGACTATTCCTCACAATCAAAAAGAACCTAAAGGACAAAGGAGTAGATGTATCTGAACTCCGACCTTCTTCTTCATTGGCAGCTTATATGGACAAGTATTTCTCGCCAATACTAGTAGAAATCACACTGACAGGAACAAAACCGATTGACAAAATCGAAACACGAAGGAAGAAAAAGGGATTTTGGAATGCGATTAACATTTTCGACCCTGACAGATACGAAACATTGACTGGCGACATAAAGACATTCCGTGATTTGACTGAGAAAATAATTGAAGAAAAAATAAAAACTGTGCACAATCGAGTAGACGACCTCGCCAACCTTTAAGTTGACGAGGTGCGCCTACGCCACGGCGCACAGGTCTCACGCCACCGTATCCCGATTCTCGGGACAGGCTGTATACGGCGGTTCACTGGATCGTAGGTTGAGTTTTGAGGTAATAAGAAATCGAGCATCCTAAATTGTCTTCCGGAGGCCGTAGTGGCAAAAATGCAAGATTCGATGTGACCATTAAGAAAAATAAACACATCAAAGCATCGATTCGTAGCCTTTTCTTCTTAGACGGGACAAAGTAATTGTAGTGATCAGAATCTGACTTTGGGCGACTGACCAGATCAGGAACAGTACCCTATGACTCACTTTCTATTTTCTCGTGAAAAGGGTAAAGATGGATGCAGATAATTCTGCAGATCGATCAAAATACACCGCAATTCCCCGGAATTTCCTCCCATTTTCCCAAAAAACACCCTGTATAGGGTATGTGCTGGTATCATTTTTTTCCGTTTCTTGCTCAAGCCTTTTAGTTTTTGAAAACGACCAACCTACTTCTTACTTTTCAGCCCATCTGGAGCAGGGCCATGCTCCCTCTCCTAAAGGAGAGGGGCGGGGTGAGGTAGTTTCCAGATGCTCAAGGAAATCTCCTGCCGGAAGTAGTTATTGCTGGCAGCATGGGAATTAAGCTGGATCACGTAGAAAAAAAGTCCAAAAGATACTAAACCGTAAAAAGCGATAGTAAATATTTGTAAGCGATTAATGTCGGATAACCCTCAAAATAAAAGAGTAGAGACAGGTTTAATGAAAATTGTCTTTAAGGATATTGAAGAAATAACCGTAATTGCGGTTATAACACGTTAGCGGTCAGCTTAAAACGAAACAACAGAAATAAGAAATGACATTTTTATATACAGCTCGGGGAGTGTACAACAAAAATTACGGTGAAGACGGAATGTCTTGGGAAAAATATATTGAATGGTCTAAATTGACACATTTAACAGAACTTGTTTCACTTGACGGAATGCTAAATGAAAATTTAGTTGAACCTGACTATGACAATGCTGAAGATTGGAATTATATTTATTGTGATGGTATTCTTCAAACTGACTTTTATACATCTCTCGACTTTGTTTTTACACGACTTAAGGAAAAAGATAAATTTAACCTTTTGACAGTTGCTTTAGAGCCTAACCAAGACTGTAAAAATGTAAATGTCGTAGATTTTGAATTTATAGGATATGACTTGTTAGACCAAGATTTCAGCATAAGTGCCTTAACAAATTGCGGCGGATTTGACGAAACATTTTTGCCGAAAGACCTTAATGACAAAGGATTAATTGACGACTTTACAAAAGCTTATGAAATAAAGAAACTACTTTTAGAAAACAACCCTGACGAACATCATGCAGACACAAACGTGATTGCAGTTTGGCGACATAAAACTATTGGACGATGACAAAAACTAACACGATAAAAGAAAGCCGAACCGCTAACAGGCGTTTGGCAAAAAAGCGGATTCAGTGCTTAAATGAAGCTTTGTGCTTCCTATCAAGTTCAGTACTGGCAGACAGTTTTGTGCTTCGAAATCCCGCACTACGTTTATACTTGACCGTTAGGCTTTATTTAATATACTAACAAAACAAACAGAGATCATATTGGATGGCAATACCAGCGTACTTATACCACTATTATGAACTAGAAAATGGCCCTTTCCGAAATATTACCGAACAGGGAATTGAGAAAGCTTTGGCTATTCAAAGCAGAATTTCGAATGGGTTTAATAGCAAAAGACCACCAAACTACATCGAACTAAGGTTTGGTCTGGAAGAAAAACTAAAAGAACAGTTTGTTTCAAAGGGCGGAAAACCTAATAGAGACGACCCATTCTACTTTATGTTGGGAGAATGTGAATGGGCAAAATCTTGGTATATGAATCCTGGTGTAGTTAAAATTCCTCTGTCTGCTTTTAAAGCTGAGCACTTAAGTTTTACGTATCCGGACAGTATGGTCTCTTTTCAATTTCATGGCGAACCAAAACTTGCAACCTATAGAAAAGCTTGTAATGGACAAATCTTTCTACTAAGTGAAATAAATGATCTTATAGATGAATATGGAATGCCATCGGAGAAAAAATGCCAAGCTGAGGAAAGATTCAAGTATGATAAATACATAGAAGCCCAGGTATGGGATGATGCAATAATAAATGAATACAAAACAAAGCCTAACAGCTAGGTTTTCGTGCGGATTGCAAAGCCAACCATGAAACCGCTGTGTGCCTTGAATGGTGAATAAAGGTCAAAATGATGTCTTTTCCAACGGATGATCGTCCGCTTATGTGCAGGAGCAGTTAGCCCAAGACCAAACAAATTGCAAATTTGGATCTATGGAGAAATCTAATGCAAGGCTTGTTTAAGCATTGGAAATTGGTTCAACCTTAAGTACTTTTAGTACCAAGCGATTTATAAACCTGTCTGCCGACCAGGCAGGCATGAAGAGTCCGCCGCGGCGGATGAGAGTCTCACGCACAGCCTGTCCCGCTATTCGGGAGTTCTGTGGGAAGGTGAGGGTGAAATTCCCTTGCCTGACCCGATTGGGGTTAATTAAAAAACATGTTCGGATTATTTAAGAAAACATATAACATAGATTTCAAAAAGGAGAATATAGAAGGATTTACTACTCTCTTGACTGAGATATATGAAATTCTTCGTGATTCGGCATATACAACCCAGGCGCATTGGGTGATACAAATACTGTCGGCTGTCCAAAGAGAGGATAAGGATATGTTCAAAGCAAAAGTGGTTTCGGCAGAACTTCTAGGAGGTGCAGGTTCTGTAGTTGACGTATGGATAGAAGATGAAGAAAAGATGAAAAGACTTGACAATTTGATGAACTCATTTTTGGAACTGACAATTAAATCAGGGCTGAATCATAGAGCTGTTAGGTCAAGAATAATTAAAAAGTAACATGTCGAAGGCATCTGAAAGAAATAAGAAAAGGAAAAAGGCAAAGGAGGTGCTTAAGCATATAAGTGACAACCCTGCTGAATATTTGGTTATTCACTATTCATGTGAGAGCTTTTTCAACTTACCTCAAGGAAATACTCCCAGAATTACATCTATTGCTGTAAGATATGTTCGGAATGCGCAAACACATTCTTTCTCTATTCATAAAATGGCAGAATTGAAAGGCATTCTTCCTACCCAGATTAATCAGCACTACAACCAACTAGAAAAAGACATGTTGGACGAGTATTTCACATTTGTTGGTAGTCATCTTGAGTACAAATGGATTCACATAAACATGCGAAATATAAACTTTGGTTTCGAAGCAATTAACCATAGATACAGGGTTTTAGGAGGTACACCAGTTCAGATTAACGACAATTTAAAGATTGACTTAGCTAGACTTTTTGTTGACACTTATGGGAAGCAATATTCGCCACACCCAAGAATGGAATCGCTTTATAAATTAAATAAAGTTACCATGGCAAGTTTCCTAAATGGCGAAGAGGAAGCCAACGCCTTCAATACAGGTGACTACGTTGCTTTGCATCAATCTACCCTTCGAAAAGTGGATAATATGCATAATGTAATCTCCCTTTCTGTTGAAGGAGACTTAAAAACTAAAAGTAATATTTTCCAAGTTTATGGAATCAGTCCTGCTGGTATATTTTATGCGGCCAAGGATAATTGGATAGTTGCTATCATCTTATTCCTTTTCGCAAGTGCCATTGCTGCATTTATTGGTATTGGTGTTACAAAATACATTAGTCCAACAAATGATAAAGAAAAACTAACCCATCAACTATGAACAGTAGTGCCTTTCAGGAAACTACTGTTCATAGCTAAACCGCTGGCACTAATTTGAAATGAAAGCAAGACACCTCATCATATTGACCATTTTAACTTTGATTGTTCAGAATTTGGCTATTGGACAAACATCAGGATTTCAATATTTCTATCATCCTGAATATTTCAATGATAGCATCATCAAGGAAAAGAAAATTAAAAAAATATCGGTAACAAGTTATTGGACTAGACCAAAAGGTGAGATTTATCAAGACAATATAAACATTTATACTTTCAATGAATTGGGAGATCTTCTTTGTTCAGAATCATTTTACTATAAAGAAACTGACCCAAAAATAATAACACAACAAACCATTGACTGCTATGAATATAAAAACGGATTGCAGATACGACACTTACGGTATCATAATAACAAGGATTCTGCAGAATGGGTAGAAGAGTTTGAATACGTTCAAGATAAAAATGGGAACATTGCAAAAATAATAGTGAAAGACCTAAGTTATCCACATAACTCAAACACTACAGAGAAAATCTATGATTCAAAAAATAGAATAATAACTGAGAAAACTGACTTTGGCTATCTTACAGAGTATAGGTATGATTCAAAAGGAAATTTAATTGAAAGAATTTGGGGAGATAAAGATGGACAGAGGAATAGAAATGTTTATACATATGATTCTGCGGGGAATCTTATTAAATATGAATTTAAAGGGGCTCCTTTCGACAACTACGATACAGTAAAAGAAATTAATAAGTATGATAGCCAAGGAAGAATAATTTTAAAAGAATCCGTTTCTGCTGAAAATGCAAAGTCACAGACTAGATACACCTATGAAGGAAAAAATATTATCAGAACGGAATTTATTAATCAGAACGGAGAAGTCTTTAGCACAACCACAAAGAATTTTTCAAATGGGTTAATCCAATCAGAGATTACAGCAAGAAATGGAATAGTTCATTCCAAAGAGATTTATGAATACGAATTAAATAAAAACTAGTGCCAGTCGAGTAGGCAAAGGGGAATCCCACCCTTAAACCTCTCACATAACTCCCGATAGCTATCGGGATGAACCTCTGGATTACGGCTCTTATTATGCAGTCGGTTAATAGTCCATTATGTTAAACTAATTTGTGCCGGAGTCCGCAGTGATAGAAAAGGTTTGGATAAGAGACATTAACTGTCTATGCCATTTTACTGTTTTAGCGGACATTTTCGACAATCGCTAACTATAATCCCACGGCTGAGATACCTAAACCTCTGAGTCCGATAAATCAACTGATAGTATTTGCCAGATAGGAAAAAGACCCAAACCAATCGACCACATTGCAGACCCGGAACAGGATCATGCGACTCACTTTGTGTTTTTATCCGCAAAATGGCACAGAAGGATGCAGATAATTCTGCTGATCGACCAAAAAGCACCACAATTCCTCCTATTTTCCCAAAAATTACCCTGTACATGGTATGTTTTCGTATCATTTTTTTTCCTTTCTTGCTCATGCCTTTTAATTATTGAAAACAACCAACCTACTTCTTATCTCTGAATAATCTCTGGAGCAGAGCCGATCACCCTCTCTCTTCAGGAGAGGGCAGGGGGTGAGGTAGAACAGCCAACTTTTATCACACCCATCCGGACATAAACCCGGACATCCTTCTGAACCCAATCTTATCCAGATGTACAAACTGCTGTACGGCTTCCTCTTTACAGCCTTCTTCCTACTTGCAGCCCAGCTCCAAGCACAGACAGTCTATATCACCAAGACAGGAGCGAGGTTCCATAAGGAATCCTGCCGCTACTCCAAAACAGGCTGGGCTTCGGATCTTGCCACCGCCAAAAAGAAAGGCTTGACCGCCTGCTTGGTATGCAAGCCTTCCAGTACTGAAACGGGTGAAGCCAAACTAATCCCGCTAACATCAGAACCAAAAAAGATAGAATCAAGCAAAGAAACCAAGCCAGCTCAGGCAACTTCCTCTCAATGCAGAGCCACCACAAAGGCGGGAGCTAGATGTTCTCGGAAATCTGCTACCGGAATTAGCTATTGCTGGCAGCATGGGAATTAAGCTGGACCACGTAGAAAAATGGCCAAAAGATAGTAAACCGTAAAAAGCGATAGTAAATAGTTGTAAGCGATTAATGTCGGATAACCCTCAAAATAAAAGAATAGAGACAGGTTTAATGAAATATTGTCTTTAAGGATATAGAGGAAATAACCGTAATTGCGGTTATAACACGTTACCTGCCATTTTAAAAGACAACTGTACCAACAAATCAATTCTTTATTTTTATATTTGCAACCTGTTTTATTATTCATAACATATTATCTGCATCCTTATCAAAAGGACTAACTCGGTAAAGAAGCCGAGTAATAACTCTATTGAAGTTTACCAATTTCAATACCCAGATAATATTACCATTTAATTTCCTTGAATGTTAATCAAAACAATTGACCTCAAATCAATTGCATTATCACTTTGCGCTATACCTAAATAGCTCAACTGTGATAAAAAAAATGAATTAAAAATGAATAATAAACAGTTAATAAGCAGAGATATAGAGAACTTTTATAATAAAGTGTCGGAAGAAACCAGACTTGAAAAAGGTATGGGAGTATTTGAATTTGAACGAATTAAGTCACTCATTGAAAAATACACTCCGAATTTTTCTTCAAAAATCATTGACGTTGGTGGTGGGACAGGGAAATATTCAGAATGGCTTGCAAAAAAGGGACATTCAGTTCATTTAGTAGAACCAGTTCCTAAACACATAAAGATTGCGAAAACAAGAGCAAATAGACTAAAAAACAAGTTTTCCATTCATTTGGGGGAATCTCGGAAATTGGAATTCCCTGATAATTATGCCGACCTAATTATTCTACACGGTCCGCTTTACCACCTTCAAAAAAAAGAAGATAGAGATTTAACTATTCAAGAAGCGAAGCGTGTTTTGAAAATAGACGGAGTTATACTGGCATTTGCAATAAATTATACTGCCTCAACTTTAGTTGGACTTTTAAATGGTTTGATCCACAAAAAAACATTTTTTGAAATGTGCAAGGAAGAATTGACTTCTGGAATTCATAATCCACCAGATGATTTTCCCTGGCTGTTAGCCGAAGCATTTTATTACAAACCATCACAACTCAAAAAAGAGTTTATCAGTCAAGAATTAGTCCATCTCAACACTTACGCTGTTGAAGGTTTAGCTTGGCTTGACAAGGATTTTTTCATCAATTTGTCAAACGAAAAACGAAAAAACACATTGTTAGAGCTAATCCAGTTAACAGAAAATGACCCTTACCTTCTACCTTTTAGCCCACATATGATGATAGCAACAAAAAAACAAGCAAATTATGGAAAATAAAAACAGATATTATAACTTACTGAAAGAAGATAATGGTCAACATAATGAAATTGACCTTGGAGAAAAAATTGGACTAAATGAAGAAGAAACAATGGAAATAATTTCTCAACTTCTTTCGGAGCATAGAATAGAATACGAAGAAAACAAAGCTTGCAACTATAGAGTATTGAAAAAACCGAACAAAAAAAACGGCAGGTAACAACTAGGTTTCCGTTGCGTGCGAAGCACGAACGATGAAACCGATGTTGCACGGAACCGGTGAGGTTCTTATGGGGATTGAGTTAGGTTTTCAGGAGTTTTATAAAGGAGCTATTACCCCAAAAA